>JBKXPS010000005.1:158717-160861 GCA_047014445.1 Collinsella aerofaciens
GCCGCGCGGCAAGGAGATATATTGCCAGACCGGAGGGGCGCCGTGGGCGGGAATCTGGGCGTACACATTTCCTACACATATAAGTACTCTCGGCTGGCTGGTTAGAAACAGGAGGGGACCTCGCATCCGAGATCCCCTCTTTAGCCCATCTATAGCTATAGACTCTTAAATACCTTATGCCAGCAGCTTGCGACCGGACTCCTCGATCGCGTCAAGTGCTGCATCTGCCTCGGCGGCATCCGCGCCCTTAGCGAAGATGTACAGCTTAATCTTGGGCTCGGTGCCGGAAGGACGAACAATACCCTTGTTGCCACCCTCAAGATCGAACTCAATAACATTAGCCTTCGGCAGGCCGTTCACGCAGGTGTTGTAATCAACGACGGCCTCAATCTTGGAACCGGCGAGCTCCGCGGGCGGGTTCTCGCGCAGACCGGCCATGATGCCGGCCATCTTTGCCGCACCCTCAGCACCCGGATAGCTCAGCGAAATCGTCTTGTTGTGATAGTAGCCATACTTCTCGTACAGCTCGTGCATCGCGTCGGCAAGGTTCTTTCCCTGGAGCTTGTAATACTGCGCCATCTGGCAAATCAAAAGCGAAGTGCTCACGGCGTCCTTGTCGCGCACGTGGTCGCCGGCCAGATAGCCGTAGCTCTCCTCAAAACCGAAGATAAAGCGATCGACCTCGCCAGCATCGGAAAGAGAAGTAATGATGTCGCCGATGTACTTGAAGCCCGTCAGGCAGCGGCGGAGCTCAAAACCGTACTCGTCGGCCAGAGCGTCAACCATGGCGGAAGAAACGATAGTAGTGACAGCAACCTTCTTAGTGAGGTCCTCACCGCGAGCAGCGCGGGTCTTGCAGATATAGTCGAGCAGCAGAACGCCCATCTCATTGCCGGTCAGCAGCAGATAGTCATCGCCATTCTTAACGGCAACGCCAACGCGATCGGCGTCAGGATCGGTTGCAAGCAGCAGATCAGGGTGAACCTGCTCGCACAGGTCAATGCCCTTCTGCATGGCCTGACGAATCTCGGGGTTAGGATACGGGCAGGTCGGGAAATCGCCGTTAGGCTCCTTCTGCTCGGGAACAACCGTGACATCGGTGATGCCAGCGCGCTCGAGCACCGTCGTGACGGGAATGAGGCCGGTGCCGTTGAGCGGAGTGTAGACGAGCTTAAGCGGAGCGCCAGCGATCTCCTCGGCAGAAAGGTTGGTCACGCCGCGGGCGAGAACGGCGTCATAATAACGCTCGAGGCACGAGTCATCGATCCATTTGACCAGACCCTGCTCAAGAGCCTCATCGAAGTCCATGGACTTCACGCCGGTGAACGTATCGGTCTCGGCGATAGCCTTAGAAATTGCATCGGCGGCCTCGCTGGTGATCTGGCAGCCGTCGGGGCCATAGGCCTTATAGCCGTTATAAGGCGCCGGATTATGACTAGCGGTCATGCAAATGCCACCGGAGCACTTAAGGTCGCGGACGGCCCAGGAGAGCGTCGGCACGGGAGAAATCTTGGGATACACGAGGGCAGTCACGCCGTTTGCTGCAAGAATGGCAGCCGTAGTCTTGACGAACAGCTCACCTTTATTGCGGCTATCGCGAGCGATGGCGACCGTCGGATGCTCGAAGGTCGCATTGAGGTAGTCAGCGAATCCCTAGGTCGCACGACCGACCGTATAGATATTCATACGGTTAGTGCCCGCACCGATAGTGCCGCGAAGGCCGGCAGTACCGAAGGCGAGATCCTGGAAGAAAGCGTCGGTGATGGCGTCCTCATCACCCTGCTCCTTCATCGTGTTGAGCTCAGCGAGGAGCTCCTCGTCCTTGACATTGGCAATCCAAGTATCAAGCAGCTCATGAACATCTGCCATGTGAGTCCTTCCGTCACAATCAATAAAACAACCCGTGTAAAACAGGACAAGCGCATCAGCGCGCTAAAGCAAATATTAGTCCATTGAGAACAGAGAACCGACCACAGAACGGTGAACGTTTATATTCACCGGTGGATGATTGGATTGATTTAATTGCTTAGTGAACGCCCCGTAAACGCAAAAAAGGGGGAGACCGCGAGGCCTCCCCCTTCTCAGTTCTAGCGTACGGCTCGGTGCCGTCCACCGGTCAGCGGCGCCCTGGCCTCCCACGGGCT
>JBKXPS010000006.1:0-23638 GCA_047014445.1 Collinsella aerofaciens
TTGCGTGCATAAACCAGTCGAAAACGCCGAGCGCCCTCGCATCATCGGCTAACGGTGGACCGTATAGCGTAACGGTCACAACTTCCGCAGCTCTACAAATCGAGGCGCCCTTTCCGGAGCGCCTCGATTGCGCGTATCAAATTGTCGCCACGCCCTACAGCGCGCCGGAACCGGCTTGCATCATGCCGCCGGGGCCCGAGGTCACGCCGCCGCTCACGGGCGCGGTGTTGCCGGTGTGCGGTGCCGCCGGGGCGGTATCGCCACCGAGCGTGCCCACCGGACGCGGTGCCGGGATCTCGCCCGTGCCGTGGCTAAAGACAAACTTGCCATCGGCCACGTCGCACAGGACGGTATCGCCCTCGCCCCACTCGCCAGCCAGCAGTTCCTCGGACAGCGGATCCTCGATGAGCTTTTGGATAGCACGGCGCAGCGGACGCGCGCCGTTGGTGAGGTCGGTGCCCTCGGCCACGATCTTGTCATAGGCCGCATCGGTGAGCTTGATATTCATGCCGTTTGCGATCAGGCGCTGACGCAGGTCGTCCACCAGCAGGTGAGCGATCTTGGTCAGGTTCTCGCCCGAGAGCTTCTGGAACACCACAATGTCGTCGATACGGTTGAGCAACTCGGGGCGGAACAGGCGCTTGAGCTCACCCATCGCACGACCCTTGATCTCGCTCGACGTAAGACCCTGCTCACCGGTGGTGCCAAAACCGACGCTCGCATCCTGCGCGATCTCGCGGGCACCCACGTTGGACGTCATGATGATCACGGTATTGCGGAAGTCGACCGTCTTGCCCTGGCTATCGGTCAGGCGGCCCTCCTCCAGCACCTGCAGCAGGATATTGAAGATGTCGGGGTGCGCCTTCTCGATCTCGTCGAACAGCACGACCGAGTACGGGTGACGGCGAACAGCCTTGGTGAGCTGGCCGCCCTCGTCGTGGCCCACATAGCCCGGGGGGCTACCGATGAGCTTGGAGACCTCGAACTCACTGCCAAACTCCGACATATCGAAGCTGATGAGCGCGTCCTTGCTGCCAAAGAGATACTCGGCGAGCGTCTTGGCGAGCTCGGTTTTGCCCGTGCCGGTGGGGCCCAGGAAGATAAAGCTGCCGCCGGGGCGACGCGGGTCCTTGAGCGGCGAGCGGCTGCGGCGCACGGCCTTGGCAACGGCCTCGACGGCCTCGTCCTGACCGATGATGCGCGTCTTGAGCACGCTTTCGGCCTGCAGCAGGCGGCGGCTCTCGCTCTCGGTGAGCGAGGACACCGGCACGCCCGAGGTCACGGACACGATGTCGGCAATCTGGGAGACATCGATGGTGAGCGGGCTGGCGTCGAGCTCGGCCGTCCAGGCAGCCTTGGCCTCGGCGAGCTCAATCTCGGCAGCCTTTTGCTGCTCGGTGATCTCGGCGGCCTTGTTCATGTCGTCGCTCTCGGTGGCCTCCTGCGCGGCGGCCTTAAGCTCCTCCACGCGATGCTCGGCCTCGCGCACCGGCTCGGGCGCGCGGTTGGCGGCGATGCGGGCGCGGGCGCCGGCCTCGTCAATGAGGTCGATGGCCTTATCGGGCAGGAAGCGATCCTGGATGTAGCGGTCGGAGAGGTTCGCGGCGGCCTCGATAGCACCCTGCGTATAGCGCACATGGTGGTGCTCCTCGTAGCGCGGCTTGAGCGCGGTCAGGATCTTGACCGTGTCCTCGACGCTCGGCTCCTCGACATCGATGGTCTGGAAGCGACGCTCGAAGGCCGGGTCCTTGGTGAGGTACTTGCGGAACTCCTCGGCCGTGGTGGCACCGATGATCTGGAAAGCACCGCGTGCGAGAACGGGCTTGAGCATGGAGCTCGCGTCGATGGAGCCCTCGGCAGAGCCGGCACCGATGATGGTGTGCATCTCGTCAATAAACAGGATGACGTCGTCAGCTTCGGTGGCCTCCTGGATCACGTTCTTGAGGCGCTCCTCAAACTCGCCGCGATACTTGGCGCCCGCCACGAGGCCCGGCAGGTCGAGCGTCCAGATATTCTGGTTCATGAGGTTCTCGGGCACGTTGCCGGCTGCAATCTGCTGAGCCAGGCCCTCGACGATGGCCGTCTTGCCCACGCCGGGGTCGCCCAGAATGAGCGGGTTGTTCTTGGTGCGGCGCGAAAGAATTTCCATCATACGCTGGACTTCCTTTTCGCGACCAATTACAGGGTCGAGCTCGCCGTCGCGCGCCTTCTGCGTGAGGTTGGTGGCGAACTGCTTGAGCGTGTCGGTGCCGCTCCCCTTTTGCTGAGAGGCATCCGAGCCGCTAAAGAACGGCAGGCCCGCACCGGGACGACCAGCACCGGCGCCGGCGAGCGGACGCTTCTTGTCCTGGTCCTTGGCGGTGAGTTTCTCGATAGCCTTTTTGATGGAGGCGGACGACACACCCAGGCGCATGAGGATGTCCATGGCCATGCCGTTGCCCTCTTCGACGATGCCGATCAGCAAGTGCTCGGTCGACACGTAGGTCTGGTTGTTCTCGCGCGCCACGCGGAATGAACGCTCCATCACGCTAATGACGAGCGGCGTAAAGGCGAGCTTGGCCGCCTCGGTCTCCTCACTGGGCTCGGGAACCGTGGTCTGGACCTCTTTGAGAGTATCCATGATGTCATCATAGGAGATGTCGAGCGAACGCAGCGCCTCGGCGGCAATGCCCTCGTCCTCCTTGGCAAGCGCGAGCAGCAGGTGCTCGGTGCCCACCTTATTTGAATGAAGATCGAGCGCTTCTTGCTTGGCCATGGACATGACCTTACGCGCACGATCGGTAAAACGGTCTAACATGCTAGTTCCTCTTAGACGAGCTAGTTTTTTCAAACGCAAAGCGCCGCCCCGCGGCAGCGCTTTGGTCTCTTTACCCATATGGAGTATATGTTAACAGCTGGAGGAATATCTATAAACCCGGCTCACATGAATGCAGGTTATGACCGCATCGCGGGACTCACCGCGCGATGCGCGACGGGCGCCCCGCAAGAGAAACCCTAGACGTCTTTCACCACGTCGGGACTCGTCGCACGCGATGCGCGATAGGCATCGGCCTCCTTGGAGACGCGTTCGAGCAGCTCGGATGTATCGACGCCCTCGACTTGCGCGACCGTTTCAACCGTCTGCATGGCGACCGCCCTCAGGTACGCGCACGCGCTGTCCCCCAGCTGCTCGAGGTCTATCTCCTCGCCGCCCTCCCGGGCAAAGCCGACCGCCATCACAAAGCCCATGATGCCCGAGACCAGAAAGCCCACCGCAAAGCTCGAATCTGCCTTGAGCTCTTCTCCGTCGGGGTGGACGATCTCTCTCACGCGGTCGATGATGATCGTATGGATGCCCTGCTCGACCTGCTCGGCGGCACCCGCCCTCATGGTGATGACGATGCGCCGCAGCAGGCAGCGGACGTCGCGCCGGTCGAACGCCGAAAGGTCGCCCTCGCTCGAAAAATGCCAGAGGGCATCGGTGATGAGCTCGTTATCCTGCAGCAGCTGGGCTATGGCGATGGCGACGAGTTCATCGAAATCGTGAAAATAGTAGTAAAACGTTCCGCGATTGCACTGGGCGGCGCGGGTCACCTCGCCAACCGACAGCTCGAAGATGCTGTTGTTCTCGATGAGCTCCCAAAACGCCTCGATGATACGGGTGCGTGCATCGGGCGCATCGGCGTCCTTACGCGGTCTCGCCATGCGCCTCACCGCACCCCTGCGCCTTGGCGTTCATGATGAGCATCTGAAGACGGTTCTCCACGTTGGCGAAGCTCACGTCGGGATCGTAGTCGAGCGGCAGGAACTGCGCCGTGGGATACTGCTCCTTGAGCGCATGGATGAGCCCGCGCCCCACGACATGGTTGGGCAGACACCCGAACGGCTGCAGGATCACGAAGTTGCGGCAGCCGCGCTTGGCGTGCTCGAGGATCTCCGCCGGAATCAGCACGCCCTCGCCCGCATCGAACGTATGGTGCAGGATCTTATCGCTCGCGCGCACGAGCTCGGGCATGCGCGTCGGCGGCTCGTAGAGCGGGCTCGCCGCGCCCAGGCGGTCGCAACGGTCGTGCGCGAGCTCGAACAGGTTGTCCGCCGTGGCGTACCAGGCCTTTTCGGGCAGCGACAGGTCGACGTGGAACTCGCGCGACTGCGCATGCTTGTAGAAATAGGTCTTGCGGATCACGTCGGTCATGCGCGCCTCGATGACCTCGAGCCCGTTGTCCTCGAGGTAGCGCTCGATCTCGTGGTTGGCGCCGAGATGGAAATTGAGCAGGTACTCGCCCACGATGAGAACGGTCGGATGCGGGTTCGAGCGGTCGTACGGAACGGCGTCCATGATCGCAAGCGCGCGTTTGAAGCCCGTCGCCTGGCCTCTCAGCCCCGAGCGCTCCATGCCCTCGATAACCTCATCGAGCGCGCGGTCGAACGCAGCGTCCGCCGCGCCCTTCTCGAGCTCATAGGGACGGATGCGCCTAAGCATGGCCTCGAGGGCATCGATCATGGGAAGACCGTAGGCGATCTGGATGCTCGGGCCAAGGCCGAGCTTGAAGCCCGGATGCGCATTGTGGGCATCGACGTCGTCGTTGGTGAGCACCGGGACATAGTCGTATCCCGCGTCGTCGAGCGCGCGGCGCAGCAGGGGCATGTAGTGCGTCAGGCGGCAGTCGCCGATATACTTGCCAGTCACCACGGCGACGTCGTGCGGGTCGTACTTACCGCTCTTGAGTGCCGCGAGCGCCTCGCCGATCACGATTTGCGCGGGGAAGCAGATGTCGTTGTGCACATAGCGTTTGCCCAGGCGGATGGCATCCTCGCGCCCGATATCAAGGGCCTCGGCGCGCACGCCCTGATTGCGCATCGCCGCGGTCATGAGCCTGCAGAACGCATGGGAGGTGTTGGGGACCAGCGCGATCTTGTCGTGCCGGTCGCGCTTGGTGTACTTGACCTTATACGGGTCGTCGAGCGGATGGACCGCGTGCACCCGGGCGCCCTCGGCACGCTCCTCCGCGCGACGACGGTTGACCGACTCGATAAACGAACGCACGCGAATGCCCATGGGACCGGCGACGTCGCTCTCATCGAGCTTGATCATCATCGGAACCTTGGAGCCCATCTCGCCCATCATGCGCGCGATCTCGTCGGTGAGATACGCATCGTGGCCGCAGCCGAAGCTGCCCATCTGCACGAGCTCGAGCTCGGGCGTCGATGCGACGATGACCGCGCACGACAGCATGCGCGCATGGTAGTTGTTCACGATGTCGATGCGGCTGTTGGAAAGATCGACGTTGCAGACCCCCGGCACCGCATCGGGCGTCAGCACGGGGATGCCGCGCTCAGAGAAGAGCTTGGGCAGCCCGTGGTTGACCAGCGGGTCGTTGTGGTACGGGCGCGAAGCGATCACCACCGCGTAGCCGCCGTCCTCGCGCACGTTCTCGAGCACCTGCCTGCCGCGCAGCTGCAGCTGGTTCTCAAACGTCTCCTGCGCGCGGTCCGCCTGCTCGGTCGCCTTGGCAACCAGGTCGGCATCGATATCGAAGGTCTCCTTGCACCACGCCTTGAGCTGGCGGTTTCGGTCGCCCTCGTCGTACCAGTGGAACAGCGGCGTATCGAACGGAACGCCGAAACGCTCCTCCGGGTTATCGGAATTGCGCATCACGTAGGGGTATCCCTTTACGACGGCGCACATCCACTCGCTGGTAGAGGCGGTGTTTTCGGTGGGCACCGTCGTGATGATGGGCATGAAGATGCGGTCGACGCCGGCGTCGACGAGATTGCGGATGTGCCCGTGGACGAGCTTGGCCGGGAAGCACACGGTGTCGGATGTGACGTGCGCCAGACCGCGCTCGTACATCGCCTTGGTGCTGCGTCCCGAGACGCGCACCTTAAAGCCGAGCGTGCTGAAGAACGTCGACCAGAACGGCATGGTGTCCCAGAACTCGAGCACACGGGGAATGCCGATCGTGACATCGCGCCCCCCGCAGACGGGAACCGTGGGGTACGACTCGAACAGCAGCTTCTCGCGGTCGACAAAGAGATTGGGGGCAGCCGCGGTCCGGTCGCGCCCCGTGCCGGGTGCCTGTGCCTCGCAAGCACCCTGCGGACGCAGCTCCTCCGCCGCGGGAACCTCGCGCACGAGCTCATCCCATGAGATGGCGCCGCCGCGCGGGCAGCGATTGCCCGTGACGTAAAGCGAGCCGTCGCCAAATGCCACGACCGCGCGCTGGCAGCGGTTGTTGCACCGACGGCAGGTAACGCCGCCGAACTCGCGATGCTCGAAGCGCTCCACGGCATCGAGCCCGATAAACGACGTGCCGGCGTCGCCCTTGCGGCATTCCTCGCGCGCGAGCAGGGCGATACCGATAGCGCCCATCAGCCCCGGGTGGGGCGCACGCGTGACGGGTTTGCCCAGATACTGCTCGAATGCGCGCAGCACCGCGTCGTTTCGGAACGTGCCGCCCTGGACGACGACTTTGTCGCCCAGACGGTTGAGATTTGAAACGCGAATGACCTTGGTGAACACGTTCTCGATAATCGAACGGCAGAGACCGGCCATGATGTCGCCCGGACCCTTACCGCGCCGCTGCTCGGAAACGACGCTGCTGTTCATGAACACCGTGCAGCGGCTGCCGAGAACGGCGGGGGCTTTGGACGAAAATGCCTCGGTCGCGATATCCTCAACGGCTATTCCGAGGTTTTTGGCAAAACCCTCGAGGAACGAGCCGCAGCCCGCAGAGCACGCCTCGTTGACGACGATATCGGTCAGCACGCCGTGGTTGAGCCAGATGGCCTTCATATCCTGTCCGCCGATGTCGAGCACGAAGGTCGCATCGGGAACGCATGCGCACGCGGCGCGGGCGTGCGCGACCGTCTCGACCGTATGGTAGTCGGCGTGGAACGCGCGCGCGAAAAGCTCCTCGCCGTATCCCGTGGTGCCCACGGCATCGATCGCAAGCGTGACTCCCGCTGTCTCCCAGCGGTTCTTCAAGCTGACAAGACCCTGTTGGGCGACGTCGAGCGGTCTGCCGTTATTAGACGCGTAGAACGAATCGACAAGCTCACCCGCCTCATCGACCAGGGCGAACTTGGTCGTCGTGCTCCCCGAATCGATACCGAGCGCCACACGCACCGTCTCTCCGGGCGCATACGCATCCGGACCCTTTGCCGGCGTCTCTTTGCCATGGCGTGCCGTAAAATCCGCCTGCTCGGCAGGTGTGGCAAAAAAGGGCTGGGCAAGACGTCCCTCCCCGCTTGCGGGCGCGACCGTCTCGAGCTTATCCAGCCGGACAAAAGCGTCGGGAAGGTCGATCGGTTGGGACGATGCGAACATGTCGGTCAGCGACAGGGCGGCACCGCGCGCGACCATGATCTGCGGATCGCGCGGGACGATAACCTGATCGTCCGATAGATTCAGTTGCTCCCGGAACACGCGGACCAGTGTGGGGTTGTAGGCGAGCGTACCGCCCTCGAAGATTACCGGCGGCTCGATGTCGATACCCTGGGCCAGACCGCCGATCGTTTGGCGGGCGACCGCGTGAAGCGCCGAAAGCGCCAGGTCGGTGGCAGGAATGCCCTCGTTGAGCAGCGGCTGGATATCGGTCTTTGCGTACACGCCGCAGCGGCCCGAGACCTCGTGGACGGTCGTTCCCCGGCTTGCGAGCTGCTCGAACTCGCCCGATTCGGTGCCGACCCCCATGAGCTTTGCCATCTCGTCGATAAATGCACCGGTACCGCCTGCGCACGAGCCGTTCATGCGCATGTCGGCAACCTCGATGTCTCCCTTATCGTTGGTGCGGAAGAAGATCATCTTGGCGTCTTGGCCGCCCAGCTCGATGGCGCAGCGCGTCTGCGGATAGAACCTGCTGATCGCGAGCGCGTTGGCGACCACCTCCTGAACGTACGAGGCGCCCAGCGCGGTCGCGATATCGCGCGCACCCGAGCCGGTCACCGCAACGCGCAGCGACTCATGGGGAAAGCGCTCGGCGAGCTCGCCGAGCATGGCGCGCACGCTCGCTGTCTGACACGCCCCGTGGCGGCGATATCCCCACCACGCCTCGGTCATATCCTCGTGCATCGCGTAAACTTTGGTCGTCGTCGACCCTACGTCCAGTCCTACTAGCAACGCCATAATGCTCCGTCTCTCGCATTTTTCCCGCTAGAGATATACCACTCTACGTAATACAACAGACTGTTGTATTTAAACTCCGTATAAAAAGCGGCTGCCGAAACGCTTCAGCAGCCGCCGAATGCACCAACAGATTGTTCTGCGCGCTAGCACGTCGGGCAACGGAGCAGCACGGGCCCTCCGGTCATGCGCACCGCTCACGCCCGCGATGTCGCCGAGAGAGCTATCCACGCTTAGGGCTCCAACCAAGCAAGTCGCCCGCGCTCAGCAGATCCCTAAGCGAGCTACTCGCACTCAGGAGCCATAGCCTGCTCCAAGAGCTCGGCATGCTCCTCCTCGAAAACCGTCCCCACAGGGAAGGCGCGACGGAAGACGAAGCGGGAAATCGGACCGGCTACCAAAAGGTTCCACGGCAGCGCCATCACAAAATTATGCGGGATGTTGATCATCCAGATCGCGGGCACGGAATTCAGGTTCGCAAGGATGCCGCCGGGCATGTGCGTCAGACCCTCACAGGCACCGTACAGCGACATGATGATGACCATGGGAACGACCATGCAGGAGCTGACGGCGAGCGTCATGGCAAGTGGCGAGCTCTTGCCCGGCGTGACCAAGTACTTAAAGGCGAAACCCTTGGCGAGCGGGCTGGCGACGAACCAGTCGCAGCACATGGCAAAAATGTAGGCAACGGGGAAGCCGAGCCACGCGGCGGCAACAACCTCGCCGTTGATGGCCCCGTGCTGCAGGGCAACGTTGTAGATGCTCATCCAGAGCACCATGCAAAAGCACATGATAAAGGTGAACAGCAGGCTCTCTCGTTTGTTGATAGGCATAAAGGGCAGATTCCTCTCTGTGTTGTACCGCGGCGCCACGCAACAAAAACGGGCGGGCAAGATGGAGCTGTTGGAACTTCATCTCGCCCGCCCGTGGTACGCGCGTCTGCGACTACTTATGTGGTGGAACCAGCCTAGCACGAAACGCATGCGCTTCGTAAGCGTTGAGTTTATGAAGATGCAGGGCACCGATAATCCCCCGACCCCATAAGTTGCGGTGGAATACGGACTGTTTTGACCCTTTAAGCAGCAATTCAGTCCCTATTTCACCGCAACTCATTTGGTGCAAAGTAACCTGTCCCCCTTGTACCAATTAGCTGGTGTGGCGCCAGCGAGGGTCGGTGAGCGTACGTGCCACACCCAGTCCAACGGGCAGAAACGCTACGATGAGCACTGCGCGCACAAACCAGCCGAGCATATTGACCGTGTCGAAGGTGCACATGTAATACATCGAGCGATACAGATACAAGCCCGGCACCATAATGACAATCGAAGGCACCGTGAGGGCGATGCGCGGGTAGGTGAGCTTGACTTCAGCCAAGCTTGCGAGCAGCCCCGATACCAGCGCGCCGATAAACGCTGCTGCCTCGGGAGGCATTCCCGTGCTGAGGCCCAGGAAGGGAATCATCGTCGGCGCATCGACAAGGGTCAGACGCAGGGTATTGGACACGGCGCCGATCAACCCAGCTGCCGCGGCCATCTTTACCGGGCTGTTGAACATCACCGAGAAGCCGAATACGCCAACGAAGCTCATCACCACGCGCAGGAGCGTAAGGGCAAGCGGCGAAAGGCCCAGTGGGGCAAAGTCGTCCGGCGCCAGGCCAACACACTCGGCAACCATCCAACCTACGAGGGTCGCCATCACAATAATCGACACGGCATACGAAAGACGCTCAATGCCGCTTCGCATATCGAGCTTAGCGATGTCGAGGCCTGCCGTAATGAGGGGAAAGCCGGGAATCACAAAGAGCATGGCGCCGATATAGCCTTCTTGGTGCGACATTGCCCCCGGTACGACCTGGCCAAGGCCGAGCAATGCCAGCAGATACGAAACGCAAGCGAGCGCAACGCCCGTCGTCAGCGCGCTAAACTGGCCAAGACCCTGCTTGAGAATATGGGAGCGAGCAAAGTTACCGACACCAGCGCCTACGAATGCGCAGGCCATCTCGATAGGGCCGCCGCCGAGCAAAAAGACGAAGGCGCCGCAAGCACAGGCTGCTGCAAGGCCCTGTTGCCAGGGAGAGTAATCGGGCTTTGAGCTCTCGACGGTCTTAAGCATCTCGTGGTATTCGTGCACGGTAAACCGGCGCCCATACGTCTCGATTTCCTTTAAGAAGCTCTCCATCATCCAAATGCGATGGGTATTGACTCCCGTTGTGGGCAGGCTGACAACCTCGTTAAAGCAGTGGCCATCTTCGATGCAGGTGCACTCAAACGACAGAAGACTCAGGTCGACGTGAATCGTGACGCCGAGTACGGCGGCAACACGATTCATGGTATCGCGCACGCGCCAGGCACCTGTTCCGCTTGCCAGCATAAGCATGCCGGTGCGGCAGATGATGGATGACTTATCGGTGAGCGGCGCATCGACGGCAAGTTCATCGCCTGCCGTCACGATCTGGTGCCAGTCAGTTTTCATATGGAGCGCGCCGGCACGAACGCCGTGGTGCATGGGGGCTCTCGAAAGCAGCGAGTTAAGGCGCGAAGACTGTGGGGGCTCCACTGATTCACCCTCGTCCTCGTCGGGCTCTTCATCGACCAGATCAAATGAGTCAAGCGATGCCGGCTCGCGACGATCGATTAGCTCCTCATCCTCATCGTCAAAGTAATTGAACTGATCGAGCATGTCCTCTTCGATTGCGCGCTCGCTCGCATCGTCCATCCCGGTGCTCCCTTCCTATCGACTAACCCCCATCCTAGACAGCGACGGCTAAAGGAAACATAAAAGAGACGGCTGTCATGCGAACCATGCGCGCAATAGCCGTGGGTAGTCGTTTAAGAACGTCCCCAATGACTACCAGTAACTCGACAAGGACTGTCCCCAAGTGCCAGCAGAAAAGGAACGTCCCTAAGTGCCAACCAGGGCAACACCGCAGATAGAGGACGGACAGCGAAAGCCCGCCAGAGCGAGCAAGGTGCCTTCAAGAAAAATGGCGCCGCAGGTTGAGCATAAGTCAGCGAGCGGGTCGCATTTGTGACAAGGTGACGTGAAACGAAAGGGCGCTGACCTTTTGGTCGCGCCCTTGAAGTTGAACGTCAGATTGTCCAAATGCGGCCCGCGCAGCGTCGAGCCGTTACGCGGTTCGTAGAACCGCGTAACTAGTTAGTACATCTTTGCACCGGCGGGGATGGAGGCGTCGAGCTGGATCAGGTTGAGGCGCTCCTCGCCCTCCTCCTCGTGGACAGCGCTGATCAGCATGCCGCAGCTGGGAATACCCATCATCTTGCGCGGAGGCAGGTTGGTGATGGCGAGCAAGGTCTTGCCGACCAGGTCCTCGGGCTCGTAATAAGCGTGAATACCGGAGAGGATGGTGCGGTCGGTACCGGTACCGTCGTCGAGCGTAAAGTTCAGCAGCTTCTTGGACTTCTTGACGGCCTCGCATGCCTTGACCTTCACAGCGCGGAAATCGCTCTTGGAGAAGGTATCAAAGTCGACGAACTCCTCAAACAGCGGCTCAACGGCGATCTTGGAGTAATCGAGCGTGGGCTTAAGCGACTTAACGAATGGGCTCGCGGCGTTGCCGGCCTCGGCAGCCTTGGCGGCAGCGGCACCGGACTGGAAACCCTTCTCGGGCTTCATGTGCGGGAACAGCAGGACGTCGCGGATAGAAGCCTGGTTAGTAAGCAGCATGACCACGCGGTCGATACCAATGCCAATGCCGCCCGCGGGAGGCATACCGTACTCGAGGGCGCGCACGTAGTCCTCGTCATACTCCATAGCCTCATCGTCGCCGCCGGCCTTCTCGGCCATCTGGGCAGCAAAGCGCTCAGCCTGGTCGACCGGGTCGTTGAGCTCGGAGAATGCGTTGGCGTACTCGTGGCCGGCGATGACCAGCTCAAAGCGGTGAGTCAAACGCGGGTCGTCCTCAAAACGCTTAGCGAGCGGGCTGACCTCGATGGGGTAATCACACACGAACGTGGGGTTGACGATGGTGTCCTCGCCCAGCTCATCGTAAATCTCGGCGATGATCTTGCCAGCAGTCCACTCGGGCTTGATCTCCAGGCCCTTCTCGCGCGCGGCGGCAGCAAGCTCCTCGACCGGCGTGTCAATGGTGACCTGCTTGCCGAGCACGTCGGAGACGATGTCGGTCATGGGACGGCTGGCCCACTCACCAGAAAGGTCGATGGTCTGGCCCTGATACTCGATGACCTCGGGGTTGCCAATGGCCTTGTTAGCCGCCTTAATGACACCCTGGGCGAGCGCCTTCATGCCCTCGAGGTCGGAGAAGGCACGGTAGGCCTCCATCGTGGTGAACTCGGGGTTGTGGGTAAGGTCCATGCCCTCGTTACGGAAGATGCGGCCGATCTCGAACACGCGCTCAAAACCACCGACGATGCAGCGCTTGAGGTGCAGCTCGGTGGCAATACGCAGGTAGCACTCCTGATCGAGCGCGTTGAAGTGAGTGATGAACGGCTTGGCAGTAGCGCCGCCCTGGATGGTCTGCAGGATGGGGGTCTCGACCTCCATGTAGCCGTCGGACTCCATAAAGCGACGGAAGGTGGAGAGAATCTGCGAACGCTTACGGAAGGTCTCGCGAACGTCGTCGTTGGCGATCAGGTCGACGTAGCGCTGGCGATAGCGGGTCTCCTTGTCGGAAAGACCGTGGAACTTCTCGGGCAGCGGACGAACGGCCTTGGAAAGCAGGGTCGCGCTCTTAGGGGCAACGGAAAGCTGGCCGCGCTGGGTGCGCACGACCACGCCGGTCACGCCCAGAATGTCGCCCAGGTCGAGGGCCTTGAGCGTATTCCAGGCAGCCTCGTCCATGTCGTTGATGCGACAGAACAGCTGAATCTCGGCAGTCGCATCGCGCACGACGATGAACATGATCTTGCCCTGACCGCGCTTGGCGACCACACGGCCGGCGATCTTCACGACATCCTCGGTGTCCTCACCATCGGCAAGATCGGCGTACTTAGTCTCGATATCGGCGACGTAGTCCTCAAGCTCAGAGTGCTCAGGATAGGGGTTCTGGCCCGCCTCGAACAGGGCGGCGCGCTTGGCCAGGCGGGTGGCGCGCTCGTCGTTGAGCGTCGATGCCTGATCGGCGGCGTTCTGGTTCTCTGCCATAAGTTAGCTCCTCAAACTAAAACGCTCCCCAGGATTCGGTCCCAGGGAGCGAAAACATACCTTTACGCGGGACCGTGGTCTAGCGTGCGATCTTGGCGATGGTGTAGACGCGAGTCTTGCCGGAAGGCGTAACGACCTCGACGGAGTCGCCCTCGCCGTGACCGATGATGGCGTGACCGACCGGAGACTCGTTGGAAATCTTGTGCTCGAGCGAGTTGGTCTCGGTGGTACCGACGAGCGTGACTTCCATGACCTCGCCGTTGGGATCAATCAGCGAAACGGTGGAACCGATGGAGACGGTCAGGTCGCCCGTGGTGGCAGCAACCTGAGCGTTGGCGAGGATGGCCTGGATCTCGGCAATACGAGCGGCGTTCTGGGCCTGCTTGTCCTTAGCGGCGTCGTACTCGGAGTTCTCCGAAAGGTCGCCGAACGCGCGGGCTTCCTTGATGTCCTCGACGATCTCCTTGGCGTAATCGCCCTCACGCCAAGCGAGCTCCTCGACGAGCTTCTGGCGGCCCTCAGCGGTCAGTACGATCTGGCTTGCGTCCATACGGATATCTCCCCAACTCTGATCAAACAATCAACTGTCAACAAAACGAAAAAGACCGGCTAGCCTGCGGGCAAGCCGGTCAGGTGCTCACCCCAAAGGGATGGGACTACTCTGCGTCCGCGTCGCTGTCCTCTGCCTGCTTCTTCTTGGCAGCAGCGAGCTTGGCCTCGAGCTCAGCGATCTCCTTGTCCTCCTCGGACTGCTCGACCACGACCTCCTCGGCCTGCTTGGTCTCGGCCTTATCGTCGCCCTCCATACCCTCACGGATATTCTTGACGGTAGAGCCGAGGGACTTGCCGAGCTTCGGCAGGTTCTTGGGCCCGAAGATAATCAGGACAACGACGAGAATAATGATGAGCTCAGGAGCCCTCAGTCCAAACATGTAGACCTCCACAATACAGCGAGACAAGCTCGAATGAGTATACCGCGGGTATCGCGGTATCACAACACTAGCTAAAAAAAGGGACCGCAAGAAGCGGTCCCTCCTCATGCTCTGGTCGGGTTGACTGGATTTGAACCAGCGACCCCTGCGTCCCGAACGCAGTGCTCTACCAAACTGAGCCACAACCCGTTAGCTCGACTATAGTAACAAAGATTTTCGCCGCGTGCTAGAGAAATTTTTATTTCTTTGGCGCGTCGATTTGAACCGTGTTGGGAATAAACTCAGTCGCGCAGGCCCACCAGCCATTTTGCTGGGCAGCATCGGCAAGCCTTTCGGCCGTGGCAGCGGTGTCGCAAATGGCAAACGAGCAGGCACCCGATCCGCACACATCTACAGCAACGGTTCCGTCCTGTTTACGCAGCCAGTCGAGGACCGTTTGAATCTGCGACTCCATCTGTGCGGAAATGACACCAAGGTTGTTATAGATGAGTGCATATGCCGTCTCGGCATCACCAGCACGCAAGGCAGAAGCTATCGCGCCGGGCTTGTCCGCAGGCACCGAGGCCTCGTCAAAACGTCGATAGGCTTCAATTGTCGAAACACTTGCCTCGCGCGGCTTGACCAGCACGACGGGCGTCGCGGGCAGCGCGGGGTACTCAGTTGCCAGCACGTCTCCCCCACCTACGTAGAACGCAGGACTCGCGTGCAAAAAGAACGGGACGTCAGCACCAATGCCTCGCGCAATATCGTCGAGCGCTGGGTCGGTGCGATCAATGCCCCAAAGCTCCGCCAAGGCGACAATGACCGCGGCCGCATCCGTCGAGGGGCCGCCCAAGCCGGCGCACAATGGGATGCGCTTCTCAATCGTCACGCAGATGTTTGCCTCGCGACCATAATGCTCGGCCATAGCAACCGCAGCCCGATACGCCGTATTCTTTTGCATGGGAAAATCTGATGCCGGAACCGTCTGGACGGTCAGCGCCTGCGCCGGCGTGACCGTCACGGTATCGGAAAGACCGACGGCCGCCATCAGGGAATCGACCCTGTGGTAGCCGCGGTCATCGCGCTCGGTATGAACCCCCAGGTAGAGGTTAATCTTTGCCGGCGCGGAAAGAGTCAGGGACCGATCGGTCACCGTTAATGCTCCTCGAGCTGATTGCCGAGCGGGGTAAAGATATGCTCGCCGCTCTCGGGGTCGAACAGCTCGACCTGACCGGTGAGGACATCGATATACTGATAGGACTGACGCGACTTGCGGCCGCGACGCTCGTCAACCTCGACGATAAAGACGGCGGGGTGGACGCTCTTGATGGTGCCCATGCGCTCGACAACGCGGGTGCGGCCCATGTTGGCCTTCACCTTGACGCGATCGCCCACCATATCGGTCAGCTTCTCGTGGATGTCGTCGACGTGATTGACTTCCATCTCTTCCATGAACAGGGCCTCCAGAAGGTGCAATTCAAAAAGGGGATAATACCCCTAAGATAGACAAAACTCTAATACTATAGCACCCTGTTGTGGCCATACGCAAGTAGCTAAAAAAGCCCGGTCTCGAATACGTACCAGACGACAATCTCGCATGACCAGTTGTTACGCGGTTTGGTAAAACCGCGTAACCTAAAGGTTGTCGGTGTCCAAGACGATGGTGAATGGGCCGTCGTTGACCAGGTCGACCTTCATGTCGGCGCCAAAGATACCGTGCGCCACATGCTCAACGTCCTCGCGCACAAGCGTCAAGAAGTACTCGTAGAGCTCGTTGGCGACATCGGGGGCGCCGGCATCCGTAAACGATGGGCGGCGACCGTGGCGGCAATCGGCGAACAGCGTGAACTGCGACACCACGAGCACCTCGCCGTCGACATCGGCAAGCGCCAAGTTGGTCTTGCCGTTCTCGTCCTCGTTGATACGCAGCCCGCGGAGCTTGCCCCACAGCTTGTCGGCCTCGGCACGCGTATCGCCATGGCCCACACCAAGCAGCACCAGGTAGCCGCGTCCAATGCGGCCCACGCACTCGCCGTCGACCGTCACGCCGGCGTTGAGCACGCGCTGCACCACCGCACGCACGGTCTACTCCTCGCCCGTCAGCTTGGCGGACAGATGCTCGAGCGCGTGGAAACGATGGCTGATGGCGTTCTTCTCGTCAGCCGTCAGCTCGGCCATGGTCTTGCCCGGCGTGTCGACCGGCAGGAACAGCGGGTCGTAGCCAAAGCCGTGATCGCCGCGGCCCTCGTGCGCGATAACGCCCTCGCAGGCGCCCTCGCCATAGGTGACCAAACCGTCCGTGTCGATGAGCGCGACGACGCTCATAAAGCGCGCGGTGCGATCCTCGTCGGCCACGCCATCCAGGTTAACGAGGAGTTTGGCGTTGTTGGCGGCATCGTCGCCGTGCACGCCCGCATAGCGCGCGCTATACACGCCAGGCTCGCCGTCCAGGGCATCAACGACCAAGCCCGAATCGTCGGCAATGGCCATAAGGCCCGTCTCCTCAACCGCGGCTTGGGCCTTGATGATGGCGTTCTCCAAAAATGTCGTGCCGTTTTCCTCGGGATCCTCAAAATCACCCAGCTGGCCGAGCGCCACAAAGCGCACCTCGGGCATGACCTTGCCCAAAATGGCCTCGATCTCGGTGAGCTTATGAGCGTTTCCGGTTGCCACGACGATGGTCGCCGCCGGGTCGAGGGTGTCGATGTCAATCTTCTCAAGTGCCATGACTGGCCTCCTTGTCTCTATAGCAATGCCGCGCCGAGGGCAACGAGGGTCTCCGCCTCTCCCCTCTCAATCAACGGCAGTCTTGTGTCTAGACGTTTCCGCAGATAAAACCTACCAAAATAAACCTGTCCCTTTGTGGCAGGTTAGGCGATGGCTTGGCGCTGGAGCTCGATGAGCTCGGCGATACCCTTGTCGCCCAGGTCGAGCAGGGCGTTGAGGCGTTTGCGGTCGAAGGGCGCCTGCTCGCCGGTGCCCTGGAGCTCGATCATCTCACCGGTGTCGGTGGCGACGAGGTTCATGTCGACCTCGGCATGGCTGTCCTCGGAATAATCGAGGTCAAGCAGCGTATTGCCGTCGACAACGCCCATGGAGATGGCAGCCACCTGGCCGATAAGCGGGATGCGCTCGATCTTGCCCGCCTCGACCCACATGGCGAGGGCGTCGTGCAGCGCCACCCAGGCGCCGGTGATGCTCGCTGTACGCGTGCCGCCATCGGCCTGAATCACATCGCAGTCGACGGTGACGGTGTACTCGCCGAGCGCCTTCATGTTGACGACGGTACGCAGGCTGCGGCCAATGAGGCGCTCGATCTCCATAGAGCGGCCCTTGCGGTTGGCGTGCTCGCGCTTGCAGCGTTTGCCGGTCGACGCCGGCAGCATGGCGTATTCCGCGGTCACCCAGCCGGCCTTAGCTCCCTTTCGCCAGCCCGGCACGCCCTCCTCGATAGTGGCGGCGCACAGCACGCGCGTGTCACCGAACTCGGCCAAACACGAGCCGTGGGCGTGCTTCATGACGCCACGGGTGAGCTTAACGGGGCGCAACTCGTTGGCGGCGCGACCGTTGGCGCGGTTGACCTGCATGTACTCCATAGAAATATCCTTTCGGCAAATGATGTGGCGAAGGCTTTGGCGGCTGCCTTACATCTATTTCAGCTCATCGATATCGATATGTTCGATGCTCTTGAGCGGCTGACCAAAGATAAAGCTGCCCGCCACCGCAAACTCGGCAATGTTATCGGCCGTCGTGGCAAAACGATGCTGCGGCTCGGCGGCGTCGCCCGCCAGCTGCTCGCGGCGCGTGAGGATATCGGTCAGCTCGCGTGTGGTCTCCTCGGCGGAACTCACGACGCGCACCCCAGGCCCCAGCGCATGGCGGATAGGTCCCACCAACAGCGGGAAATGCGTACAGCCGAGCACCACGGTATCGATACCGTGGTCGCGCAGCGGCTCAACCGTGGCACCCACCAGCGCACGCACGGCAGGCGTATCGAAAATGTCCTCGTTCTCAAGCCACTGTTCCTGCAGATGTGCACCCGAGGCGAGCTCGTGTTCAACAACCTCGACAAAGCTCGAGGCAGGACAGCCGTATACATCGACGCCGGCATCCAGGTCCTGAATGGCGCGCGTGTAGGCGCCCGAGCGAATGGTGAGGTTGGTGGCGAGCACGCCCACGCGACGCGTACGCGTGCTGTTGATTGCCGCACGGGCACCCGGCGCGATCACGCCGATCACGGGAACGTCGAGCACCTGCTGGGCCAGACGCAAGGCCGCAGCGGTCGCCGTGTTGCAGGCGATGACCATAATCTTGACGTCGTGCTTCGAAAGCCAACGACCCGCCTGCAACGCAAACGAGCGCACCTCATCCTCGGTACGGGTGCCGTAGGGGCAGCGCTTGGTGTCGCCAAAGTAGTAGACGGACTCGTGCGGCAACGCCGTCGCAATCGCGCGCGCAACCGTCAGACCGCCCAACCCAGAATCGAACACGCCAATCGGGCGCGTGTCGCCTGCCGAATTCTCGATATCGGACATTACCTCACCAGTCTCTCTCGAAAAGACATGTCCAAGTGCAGCGACGCCGCGCTACGAACGCGCCGCGACCAGCAGCTCTGCCGTCGCCGCCCAACCGTCGACAATTTTGCCGCGCGTAACGAAAGCGTTCTCGCAAGCAGCCAGGAACTCGGGTGCGCCGGCGCTCGTCAGGCCATTCTCGACCAGGCAGAACGTGCCCACGTGATCGGCCATGTAGAAGTCGGACTCGGAATCGCCGAGCGCGAGCGTCTCCTCGCGCTCGATCCCCAGGTGCTCGCAGAAGCGCGCAATGGCGACGCCTTTGTTGAGGCCCGCGGGGTTGATGTTGAATGCGCGACCGTCCTCGACGCGATCGAGCTCGAGCGTCGTCGGCTTGGACAGGTGAGTCAGATGGCCGTTGCAAGCCCAGATCAGACCGCAGCCGGCCTCGTCCAGGATGGCCTGGACCTCATCGTCGGGCACATCGCCGCGCATGCCGACGGTGACCTCGCGGTACTTGTAGCCGGTCGACATGTCGTTGTGGTACTCGATCTTGTGCGGCCAGCGGGCAAGGATCTTCTCGCACACGCCGGTCTGCTCGATCACCTGGTGCGGAGTAAGGCCACAGGCGGGGTCGTAAGGCATGTCACCGGTCAGATACTCCCAATCGTTGGCCTTGAGGTCGTACATAACCAGGCCGCCCATCTCACCAATGTAGGAGTTGAGGCCGAGCACGCGCGCGTCCTCGTGGATCATGGTACGGTTGCGGCCCGAGGTGGGAACCACCTGAATACCAGCGCGAGCGAGCGCCACGACGGCCTCGACAAGTTTGGTCGAAGGGTTGCCGTCGTTGTCGCGCAGCACGCACGAGCCGGGCGCGAGCATCGTGGCATCCAGGTCGGTAAAGACGTACTTGACCTTGGCCAAGCGCTCGCGCATCTCGCCCGAAAGCTCGGCAACGGTCGGCAGGGTGTTGTGGGACATGGTTACTCCGTTTACGTAGAAGGGTTTGGACTTGGACGGCATGTTTTGATTGAGGGAACACGCTTATGGCGACAGCGCACTCAGGGCGCCGCCGCCATCATGGTTCATTAGTCAAACTGGGTAACATCGATCAGGCGATTGGCCAGCGAAAGGTCGCTCTCGATGGGCACGAACTCGTCGCCCACATGCATGAGCTCCTCGTCACCCTTCGCCAACAGCAAGACAATGGTGGGAGCATCGGGGTTGACGTACTCCTCGCGCGCCGCCTTGAACGCCGCATGCACAGCGGCTTCGCGATCGAGGATGATCTTGTTCGGCGTATCGTCGGGAACATGTTCGGCAAGCTCGCGACAGACCTTCATCGGGTCCTCGTGAGCCGGGTCCTCGTTGGCAAAGATCATCAGGTCGGAATATGGTGCTGCCTCGCGCGGAAGCTGCTCGCGGCGCTCCTGTGCCTTGCCGCCGGCAGCGCCAAACACTGCGATAACCGGGCTGGCGGGAAACGCGCGCTTGACCGACGAGAAAAGCGAGCGGAACGAAAGCTGGTTGTGCGCGTAGTCGACGACACAAATCACGCGGCCGTCCTTCGACTCCACGACCTCCATACGACCCGGCACACGCAGTTTGGAGAGGCCCTTCTTGATAGCCTCGATACCGATGCCGATCTCGCGCGCAGCGGCGATAGCGACCAGCGCGTTCTCCACGTTAAAGTCTCCCGCGATACCCAGCAGGACCTTCTCCCCCGCCTCGGACTCGTCGGCACACAGGCCATGCAAGTTGAACTCGATGCTAAAGCCGACCATGCGTACGTCGCTCGCCCACAGGCTTGCCTCGGGATGCTCGACGCCAACGGTCACCAAGCGCTCGGCCGTCGACGCTGCCTCCAGCACACGGTCGACCTCTTCGGTGCCCAGATTCACCACAGCGGTCTTTGCCTGGTCAAAGATCCTGAGTTTGCTCTCAAAATAATCCTCAAACGTGGGGTGTTCGATCGGCGAGATGTGGTCGCGGCCGATGTTGAGGAAGCACGCCACGTCAAACGGCAGATTCTCGACGCGTTGGTACTTGAGCGCCTGGCTCGAGACCTCCATGACCATGGACTGGCGACCGGACGTGCGGCAGTTGGCGATATGGCGCCAGACCTCGGGGGCCTCGGGCGTAGTATTGGTGCTCTCATAGCACTCGATACCATCGTCGGTACTCACCGAGCCGATCATGCCGCAGGACTCGCCCGCCGCCTTGATGATGGACTGGAGCATAAAAGCGGCCGTGGTCTTTCCCTTAGTGCCGGTGATGCCCACGATCTTGACGTCGTGGTCGGGACGGTCGTAGACCTCCGGCGGCAACAGGGCCATGGCCGTGCGAACGCTATCAACAACCAGCATCGCAGCACCGCTCTCCTGCGCCAGCGGCTCCAGAGACTCGACCAGCGACTCCTCGCACACAAATGCGACGGCGCCCGCATCGAGCGCCATGCGCAAAAACGCGAGCTTAAAGGCAGCACCTTTGCAAAAGAACACGTCACCTGCCGAGACCGCGCGCGAATCAAACGAGCAGCCGGTCACGGCACGCTCGTCAACCTGCTCTGATGCGCGCAGCTCGCCGCACACATCGAGAAGCTTGGCAAGCGTATCGACCGTGGTCACGGTCGCGGAATCCGAATGGTGCATCTTTCACCTTTCTCAGCCATTTGGCAGGGACGGTTTTTATAGTAACTGAAACGCACCCACGCAAAAACGGCTCCCGGAGGAGCCGTTACGCGCAGGCGTTCGTAAGCCGAGGCTAGGCAGCCTGAACAGCGGGCTGGTCCTCGTCGATAAAGAAGCGCTTGTACCACACCAAGAACACGAGCGGCGTATAGATCTTGCGTTGGAAATCGCCCTTGCCCGCAAAGTGCAGATCGAGTAGGTGCATGAGCTCGTCGGTATCGAAGAACTCGCTTGCCCACGGCGCGGTGAAGTACTCCTTGACATAGTCGTACCACTTTTGCTCGCGCAGCCAGTAGACAATCGGCACCGGGAAGCCCACCTTGGGACGGGTGGCCCACTCATCGGGCAGCGACTTGTTGGCAGCGTGGCGGAGTACTTGTTTGTTGCCGTTCTCGTTGATGCGGTAGCGGTCGGGAATGTGCTCGGCGAACTCCATGACTTTGCGGTCCAGGAAGGGCACGCGCAGCTCCAGCGAGTGCGCCATGCACATCTTGTCGGCCTTGAGCAGAATGTCGCCCGGGAGCCACATGTTCATGTCCAGGTACTGCTTCTTGACCAGTTCGGGCTGACCCTTCACGCGTGCGTAGATGGGTGCAGCGAGCTCAAAGGCGCCGTCGCCGGTGTTGTACTCGGGCTTGAGCACGCCGTCGACCTCGCGCTCCGGCCATACCAGAGCCTGTCCCAGGAACGACTTCTCGGGGATCTCGGCACCCTTGACCAGGAAGTTATGTCCCTTGAAGTACGGCATATGCAGCGCCAGGTTACCGAGCGCGCGACGGATAGGCAGCGGCACCATCTTTTTGTACTTGCGGACCGGGACCGTATCCTCGTAGTAGGCGTAGCCACCAAAGAGTTCGTCGGCGCCTTCGCCCGAAAGCACGACGGTAACGTCCTTGCGGGCCATCTCGGCCAAGAACCACAGCGGCACGGAAGACAAATTGGACTGCGGCTCATCCATGTGATACTGGATGTCCTCGAGCGCACCGAAGAACTCGTCGGCGGTAATCATCTTGCGAACGTTCTCGACGCCGAGCTTATCGGAAAGCTCCTTGGCGTAGTTGGTCTCGTTGAAGTTCTTGTAGTCAAAGCCCACCGAGAAGGTCTTGTCGGGCATGAGGCAAGCGGCGATGTAGCTGGAGTCGACGCCACCGGAGAGGAACGACGCGACCTTGACGTCGGCGATGCGATGGGCCTCGACGCTCTCGTGCACGACCTCGTCCAGCTCGTCGACATACTCCTCGAACGGCTTCTCGACGGCAGAGTAATCGCAATCCCAGTAGCGCTCGATGTTCATCTTGCCGGTCGGGATATCGACGGTAAAGTAGTGCGCCGGCGGCAGCTTGTAGACACCCTCGAAGAAGGTCTCCTCAGTCGCCGAATACTGCAGCGTCATGTACGGACGCAGAGCCTTTTTGTTGACCGCCTTGTGGAAGTGCGGGTAGTCCAGGAAGCTCTTGATCTCGGAACCAAAGAGCACGCCCGGAGCGCCGTCGCCCGCATCGGCCATGGGATAGTAGTAAAGCGGCTTGATGCCAAAGATGTCGCGGGCGCCAAAAAGCTTGTTCTTCTTTTTGTCCCAGATGACGAAGGCGTACATACCGCGCAAGCGATCGAGTACGGCCTCGCCCCACTCCTCGTAGCCGTGTAGGAGGCTCTCGGTGTCGGCGCCGCAGTGGAACTTGTAGCCCTTGGCCTCGAGCTCGGAACGGAGTTCTTGGAAGTTGTAGATCTCGCCGTTGAAGACAATGACGACGCTACCGTCCTCGTTGGCCATGGGTTGGGCGCCAGCCTCGGTCAGGTCGAGGATCGACAGGCGACGGAAGCCGAGGGCAACGCGGCCGTCGATAAACTGGCCGCCCATGTCGGGACCGCGATGGACGATGCGGTCCATCATCTTGGTGAGCACCTCGGATTGGTTATCCGTCCCACCGACAAAACCGACAAAACCGCACATATACTATCCCCTCTGCTGTTGCTGGGCGTCAAATCGAATCAGTAGCTTTTGAGTATACCCGAGGGCGTAAAGAGGGGCGGAATGTTCAGGCAATCTCAACTGAATCAGCTCCGTGCCGACACGCGCCAGTTACCTTTAATGGATATGAGGTGAATGGGGCGATTGTTTTGCTATACTCTCTCCGCACGGGCGATTGGCGCAACGGTTAGCGCAGGTGCTTTACACGCACAAGGCTGGGGGTTCGAATCCCTCATCGCCCACCACTGAATTGTTAGGCTCCCAGCAATGGGAGCCTTTCTTTTCTGGGCCCATCGCAGAGGGATTCGAACCCGACAGGG
>JBKXPS010000006.1:23738-157901 GCA_047014445.1 Collinsella aerofaciens
TGCGGAGCTGAGGAAACGCGCAAGCGTTTTCCAGCGCAGCACGCGAGGGCCGTAGGCCCGAAGCGAGAGCGGGCGGCGAAGCTGCACGCGACATCCCTCATCGCCCACCACCGAATTGGAAGCGGTCCCCGAAAGGGGACCGTTTTTGTTTGCGCCCATCGCAGGGGGATTCGAACCCGCAAGGGTGCGGAGCTGAGGAAACGCGCAAGCGTTTTCCAGCGCAGCACGCGAGGGCCGTAGACCCGAAGCGAAAGCGGGCGGCGCCAGCCGCACGCGGACATCCCTCATCGCCCACCACTGAATTGTTAGGCCTCCAGCGATGGAGGCCTTTCTTTTTTCAGGCCCATCGCAGAGGGATTCGAACCCGTCAGCACGTCTGTCACAAAGGCCGTGGTCAAAAAATGGCAAAAATGAGTACTGCTACTTTGTTTGCAACATATAAATAGACAGTATTTGCTTAAGTTACGCAACATATGTCCATTATAAGGACTAACAGTTAGATCAAAATCGTGCTTTCATCGTCATTTCGACTTGCTATCTGGCCTTATTAGTCCAAAATTGCTGCTACCAAATCGGTAACAGTACTCATATTTGATGTTTTTTGACCAGCAGGTCTCCCTGCCTTAGCAAATCTAAGGCAAAACGGGCTCCAGACCGCTGAATCATGCCGCATAGGACACGCCCACAGTCCGGAACCCGGTCCAAATTGAGTTATTGCGCCGCGTTAGCCCAAGACATCCGACAGGATCTCGATCAGGCTGTCCACGTCGGCTTCCTCGCAGACGAGTGGCGGCAGGAAACGCAGCGTATGGGCACCCGTAGCGTTGATTACGGCACCGGCCCCCAATGCACGGGCCACAACGTCGTGTGCATCACCCGCAGTATCGTCAAGATCGCAGCCGAGCATCAGGCCACGGCCACGCACCTCTACCACATGCGGAAGCTTAGCCAGCGCCTGCTCCATATAGGCGCCCACCTTGGCGGCATGCTCGGCATAATCGCCGCGCACAAGCGCGGAGAGCGTCGCGGCACACGCCGCGATGGCCAAGCAGCTACCGCCGAAGGTCGAACCATGATCGCCGGGCTTAAACACGTCGGCAATCTCCTTCTTTGCCACGACGGCACCCATGGGCACGCCGTCGGCAATGCCCTTGGCAAGGCTCATGATGTCAGGCTCCACGCCATAGGTTTGGAATGCAAATGGCTTGCCGGAGCGGAAGATGCCGCACTGGACCTCGTCGGCGATAAGCACGGCGCCCACTTCGTGTGCCAGGTCGCGCGCTGCCGCCATAAACTCCTCGGTCATGGGGTGCACGCCACTCTCACCCTGGATCGGCTCGAGCATCACGGCACAAATCTCGCTCCCCAGCTGCTTAAAGATTGCACGCAGTTCATCGACATCGTTGGGCGTGCAGGCCACAAAGCCACCCGGCAGCGGGCGGAAGCTGTCCTGCAGCCAATCCTGCATGGTGGCGGCAATGGTCTCGAGCGTACGACCGTGGAAGCCACCGCGCATGCACACGATGGTGTTGCCGCCATTACCGGCACGCTTGGCGTACAGGCGCGCGAGCTTCATCGAGCCCTCGTTGGCCTCGGCGCCGGAGTTGGCAAAGAACGTCTCCCACACCCGCTCGCCCGCAGCCGGGGCACCAAGAGCAGCTGCCGTGGTCTCATCGCCGGCGACAATGGCATCGGCAAGCACGCGCGCACCATCTACGTCGTCGTTAGCAAGCTTGGACAGCAGCGCCGCGACCTGTCCGCGCTGCTCGATGTAGAAATAGTTGGAGACATGCATGAGCTTTTTGGTCTGTGCCTCGAGCGCCGAGAGCACAGCCAGGTTGCCATGACCTAGGCTGCACACGCCGATGCCGGCAAGAAAGTCGAGGTACTCACGGTCATCGTCGCCGGTGAGCTTCATGCCGTGACCCTCGACAAACTCGACCGGAGAGCGGCCAAAGGTATGCATAACGTAATGGGATTCAAGCGATTGCTGAGCTGCAAGTGACATGGGATGCCTTTCGTTGAGCGCCGGACGGCGCAGACCTATGGGTGCAGGAATGGGGCGGCTGCGGGTCAGCTAGACCGTCTGAAGCTTCTCGACCTCGTCGAGGTTCTCGGTCAGACGCGCAGCAAACGTCGAAAGCGGATGCGGATGCGTATCGAACTCGTAAGCCGTCTCGGTGGAATGGATCACGGTACCGACGCCGGCATCGGTCAGCAGCTCCAGCAGCAGCGAATGCGGCGTGGTGCCGTTGATGATGTGAGCACGAAATACGCCGCCGGCAAGCGCATCGACGGCCGCGCGCAGTTTGGGAATCATGCCCTTATCGACCTCGCCGCCGTAGAGCATCTCGTTAACCTCGTCGAGCGTTAGGTTGGAGATAAGCGAGTCCTTGTCGCTAAAGTCCTTGTACAGGCCATCGACATCGGTCAAAAAGATCGCCTTATGCGCGTGGAGCGCCGCAGCAACGGCACCGGCGGCGGTATCGGCGTTGATGTTGAAGAAACCGCCGTCCTCCCCCGCCGCGACGGTTGCGATGACGGGGATGTACTCGCTGTCGAGTAAGCGCTCGATATAGTCGGTGTTGACGTGCGTCACTTTGCCCACGCGACCGAGCTCGGGGTCGAGCGGCTCGGCGATGAGCGTGCCGGCATCGCTGCCCGACACGCCCACGGCCAGGTTGCCGTGGTGGTTGATGGCAGCAACCAGCTCCTGGTTGACCTTGCCGCCCAACACCTCGCGCACGATATCCATAGTCGCCGGCGTGGTCACGCGCTGGCCGTTCTTAAACTCGACGGGAATATCGTAATGGCTCAGCGCCTCGTTGATAGCCTTGCCGCCGCCGTGCACGATGACGGGGCGCATACCGATGATCTTGAGCAAAACGATGTCGCTCATCACGTCGCGGCGCAGCTGCTCATCAACCATGGCGGCTCCGCCATATTTGATAACAACCGTCTTGCCGGTCAGGTTCTTAATCCACGGCAGCGCTTCGAACAGCAGCTGCGCGGTTGCTTCGTTGGATTCGCTCGAACGACAATCGCGTGCGAATTTCATAATCTGCCTCGTCTTTCATATCGTTATCGCGCCGTGCTCCGCTGTCCGCAATCGCGGCAAGATGCGCAGCGTGCCCGGAATCTAGGAACGGTAGTCACCGTTGATGGAGATGTACTCATGCGTGAGGTCGCAGGTCCACACGGTCGTTGCCGCGTCGCCTGCGCCCAGGTCGGCCGAGATCACGATCTCTGGCGCCTCGAAACGTCGTAGAGCCTCGTCCTCGTCAAAGGGAACAGTCAGACCATCGCGACAGACAGGCATGCCCATCATGTCGATGGAAACGTCTTCCTGATTAAACTTCACGCCGCACTTGCCGAGTGCCATAGCAACGCGACCCCAGTTGCAGTCGTGGCCGGCGATGCAGGTCTTAACGAGCGGCGAGTTGGCAACGGCACGGGCGGCGATATCGGCTTCCTCGTCGTTCACGGCGCCGGTAACGTTGACCGTAACAAGCTTGGATGCGCCCTCACCATCGGCGGCGATATTGCGCGCCAGGCTCTCGCACACCTCGTGCACAGCAAATGCCAACTCGTCAAAGGCATCGGAGCCCTCGACGATAGGCTCGACATCTGCGGCAGCGGCGCCGGAGGCAAGCATGATGCAGGTGTCGTTGGTCGAGGTGTCGGAATCGACCGTTACCTTGTTAAAGGTCTGCTTGACGGTCGAGAGCAGCAGGGCATGAAGTGCCGCAGGCTCGACGGGGGCATCGGTGGTGATAACTGCGATCATGGTGGCCATGTTGGGCATGATCATGCCCGAGCCCTTGCACATGCCGCCTACCGTATAGACATTACCCGCATGACCCGCCGCCTCGCTGACGTAGGACACGGCGTACTCCTTGGAGTGCGTGTCGGTCGTCATGATGGCGCGAGCGGCATCGGCGCCACCGTGGGCGGAGAGCGCCTCGTAGGCGGCAGGAATGGCGGTCTCAAACGTGTCGATCGGCAGAATCTGGCCAATCACACCCGTGGAGGCAACCAGAATCTGCTGGGGCTCACAGCCGATGACCTGCGATGCGATGCTGCACGTCTCGCGCGCGCATGCAAGGCCGGTCTCACCCGTGGCGGCGTTAGCATTGCCAGAGTTGACCGAAACGCCGGCGATGATTCCGTAGCCCTTGTCGGCACCGCCCAGGTTGGCACGGCTCACCTGCACGGGCGCCGCGCAAAAGCGATTGGTGGTAAACACGCCGGCACCGGGACAGGGTTTATCGGGCACGACGAGCGCGTAATCCAGACGCTCGGGGTTCTTGCGGAACCCAGCGTGGATGCCTGCAGCCTTAAAACCAGCCGCAGCCGTAACGCCACCCTCGACGGCGCGAATCTTGATATCAAACAGCTCGGTATTCATCGTCTTTATGACTCCTTATGTCAAACAAAAAACGGACATCGGTTGGTGCGCCATGCCAGTCGTGATCATGAGACCAGCTTAAGAGTGGCGCCCCACTCGATGCCCGACTACCAAATCGTTAACAATCGAATGTGCTACACCGGGCACGCCACTGTGGGCAAGCCTCGTCGCTCGTCAAAGCCAAAGACGATATTGGCGCACTGGACTGCTTGGCCCGCAGCGCCCTTGCACAGATTGTCGATGGCGCCCGTCGCCACCAGCACGCCCGCGCACTTGTTGAGCGCGAGGCCGATCTGGGCGGCGTTGGTGCCGACGACCGAAGCCGTCTTGGGCTGCTGGCCGGCGTCGAGTACGCGCACGAAAGTGCGACCAGCGTAGAACTGCTTGTAATAGTCGACAACGTCCTCAAGGGTCAGGGAGTCGATGGCCTGCGGCGTGAGCGGCAGCGTCACCGTGGAGAGCAGGCCGCGCTTGAGCGGTGCCAGGTGCGGGGTAAAGACGACGCGATCTGTTAGACCAAGGATTTGCTCGATTTCGGGCGTGTGACGATGCTTACCCACGCCGTAGGCCTCCAAGTTCTCGTCGGCGCTGCAAAAATGGGTGCGGGCGTTGCAGGACTTACCGGCGCCCGTCACGCCGCTAATGGCATCGACAATCACGGGACCGTTCTCGGCCACCCAGCCCGCACGCACGGCAGGAGCGGCAGCAAGGCTCGTTGCGGTGGGATAGCAGCCGGCGCAGGCGACCAACACGGGCCTGCCAGCGGCATGGTTGGAAGCAGCGGTCTCTAAGTCCTGGCAGAACAGCTCGGGCAGACCGAAGGCGCGGGTCTTGAGCAACTCGGGGCTCGTGTGCTCGGCGGCATACCAGGCCTCAAAGGTGGCCGGATCGCTCAGGCGATAGTCGGCCGAGAGGTCAATGCAGGAGACTCCCGCGGCAAGCAGGGCGGGCACCTGAGCCATGGCAGCCGTGTGCGGCACGGCCAAAAATACCGCGTCGCAGTTCTTGAGCTCGGGGGCATCATGCGTCGTGAAGACAAGATCGCTTACGCCGGTGAAGCTCGGGTACACCGCAGACAACGGCTGGCCGGCATCGGCGTTGGACGTAATGGCAACAAGTTCAAACTCGGGATGACCGAGCACGAGGCGAATGAGCTCGGCTCCGGCATATCCAGCCGCGCCGACGATTCCAACCTTCAAAGACATATCAGACTCCTTGTCTGCGATTTATGCACCGATGCGCATTTCTCAGCAGTCGTTATGAGGTGGGTTGAAACTTTAGCACCAAAAGATGCATGAACACATAAATGGCTTGCATATTCATGCATTGAAACATTCCCGACACATTCGCTTGAAGGAATTGACAAATGGAGCGGGCCCCGTATTGACCGGCGCTCCTAACGGCGCCGGGCAATACGGGGCCCGCCCATGCGAAAACCAAGTTGTTAGGATGAGCCAGCTGGCTAGAGCTCGACCGGCACCCATTCGTCGTGATTGCAGATAAATGCCTCGGAATCCTCGACGCTAAAGAAGACAAGCGCGGGGTCGTTAGGCCCCTCATAGTGCTCGCCCAGGTGCTCTAGATGCTTCCACCCGGCTTCGCGCATTTCGTCTAAAGCCCGGTCATCCAAGCCGGCACGCCCGCGCAAGATGAGCCAGCCATGGCCCGGCCACCAACTCGTGGCCTCAAAGCGCTGGTTTTGCAGCAGCTCTTGCCACACATCTTTGGTGCGCGCTGTTACAAACCACAGCTTGCCATCCTGGATCTGCGCAAACGAAAACGGACGCACATGAGGCTGTCCGTCAACGCTCGTCGCCAAATACCATGCCGGCACCGACGTCAGATACTCCAAAACCGTATTCAATCCGTCCACGTTTCCTCCTGTACTAGCTAGTTTGGGAGCCTGATTTGTGTGAACTAGAGCTCCAGGCGCTCCTCGCTGCCGTCGATATCACAGAAGCGGGCGACGATATTGCGGACCGAGAAAAACGCAAGGCGGCCGTCGTTGGCGCTCTCGTGATTCTCGCCAATGCCCACCATGTGCTTAAAGCCTGCTTCGCGAACGCGGTCGCTCACGACCACATCGTCCTCGAGCGCGGCCTCGCCGGTCAATACGATCCAGCACTCCCCCGGCTTCCAGCCCGAAAGCTCAAACTTGGGGTTCGCGCTGAGCTCGGCCCACACGTCCTTATCGCGCGACGTGCAAAACCACAACTTGCCGTTATCGACCATGGCAAACGAGAACGGCCTTACGCGCGGCTGATGCCCATCGTTCGCATCAGTCGTAGCCAGAAACCACGCGGGGATGCGCCTGAGGTATGTGCAGGCGCGCTCGAGTTGGGCCGTGCGGTCGATTTCGGTCATAGGGACCCCTTTCTTGCGCTCGAATCGCGCCTAAACAAGTTGAAGATTGATGACGATGACGCAGATGAGCAGCAACGCCGTCACCACCGCCGCCAACGCATCGCTGCGGCCAAATGCAAGCGCATGCAAACGTGTGCGGCCCTGCTCGCCATGATAGCAACGGGCATCCATGGCGGCCGAAAGCGTCTCGGCATGACGGAACACGCCCGTGAACAGCGGAATCGCCACACTGCCGAGCATACGCACGCCGCCGAGCGGGCCTCCCGTCACGCGCGCACCGCGGCTTGCTTGCGCGTCCGCCGTCTGCTTCATCTCGGTGGCAAACTGCGGCATAAAGCGCAGCGCGATACCCATAATCATGCCGAGCTCATGCGCAGGGAGCCCCACGCGCGCAAACGGTGCGAGCAGACGCTCAAAGCCCGCGGTGAGGTCGAGCGTGGGCGTGGTGAGCGTAATGGCGCTCATGCCGGCCATCATCAGAGTCAGGCGGCACGCCATAAAGGCGGCAGAACGCAGCGAGCCCTCGCTTATCTGCAGAAAGCCGAGCTGCCACAGGATGCGCCCACTCTGATCGGTAAACAAGTTGAGCACCGCGACCACGACGACGATCGCCAGTAGCGGCGCCATCGACGACAGAACGCGACGAACCGGCACCCGAGACACGGCATAGGTCAGCACAACGAAAATTGCGACCGGGGCCAGCCCGCGGAAGCCACTGACCGTGAGCGTCGTGATCAGAAACACAAAGCCCAAGAGCAACTTGGTTCGCGGGTCCAGGCGGTGGATTGCACTATCGCCGGGATAGTAACTGCCAAACGAAAACGCCTCCATCAGCAGCCCTCCTCTCGCGCGACCGTCTTGGATTTAGCAATGTCCGAGACGTTAGAAGAACCGTCTGGGCGACCGATCAGCAAATCTGCCAACTCGTCGGCCAACGACTCAACCGTATAGAGCCCGCCGCGACGCAGCGGCACGCCCGCCTCCGTAAGCGCCAGCGCCATACGCTGGGCGGCGGGAACGCCCAAGCCGATCGACTTGAGCTCATCGGCATGCGCAAACACCTGAGCGGGCGTGCCCTCGGCAAACACCGCGCCCTCGTTCATCACGACAATACGGTCGCAGCAATTGGCCAGGTCATCCATGCTGTGCGAAACCATGACAACGGTCAGGCCATCGCGGTGAAGTCGGTCGATGAGCCCTAGGAAATCCCTGCGCGCAGCCGGATCGAGCCCCGCCATGGGTTCATCGAGCACCAGGACTTCGGGCTCCATGGCGAGTACGCCGGCGAATGCCACACGCCGTTGCTGACCGCCCGAAAGCTCAAAGGGACTCTTGTCGCCGACCGTGGAAAGGTCGAGGCCCACGCGCGAGAGCGATGTCTCAACGCGGCGGGCAACCTCGGCCTGCGACAAGCCAAGGTTGTGCGGACCAAACGCCACGTCCTGCGCCACGGTTTCGGCAAATAGCTGGCGCTCGGGATACTGAAACACCACGCCGACCTTGGCCTTAACAGCGGCGGCGTCTTTCTTGTTTGATAGGTCGAGCCCCAGCGCGCAAACGCTTCCCTCCTGGGGACGAATCAAACCGTTGAGATGCTGGACCAGCGTCGACTTACCCGAACCGGTATGACCTGCCAAACCCAGGAACTCGCCGCGACGCACCGTCAGCGATACATCACGCAGTGCCCACGGGCTGCTGGGGTCGTTTCCCCAGAGAGCCTGTTTGTTCGATTTGCCCGCAGTGGCCGAGCGCTTATGCCAGCGGCGGCGCTCGCGCGGACTGAGCGAATAACTGTACGAAACACGGGCTAGCTCGATGACGGGCTCCGACGCGTTGTCCTCGTTGTCTACCGGAACAGTGCCGTCAGCGATTTCCAACTGGGATACGGAAGACTGCCCCGCGATGTCTGCCCCACTTCGCTCGGCATAAGTCTGCGCAACCTCGGCGACCATATCCACCTCGCGCACCTGCGCGTGAACGGGCGCGCCCTTCGCACGAAGCGCCATGCCCAAACGGCACGACGCCGGCATATCTAGGTTGAGCTCCGCGAGCTCATCTGCCCGCGTCAGAATCTCCTCGGGCGTGCCCAACATGGCAACTCGTCCCGCCTGAAACACCGCGATGCGATCTGCCTCGGCGGCCTCTTCCATAAAGTGCGTAATCATCACGATGGTCATGCCGCGATCGTGCAACGCGCGGCAAGCCTTCATGAGGCCCTTGCGTCCGCGCGGATCGAGCATCGAGGAGGCCTCATCCAAAATGAGAACGCGCGGCTCCATGGCAAGTACGCCGGCGAGCGCCACGCGCTGCTTTTGTCCGCCCGAGAGGGCGTGGGTCTCATGGTGCTCAAAGCCCACCAGGCCCACGCCCTTCAGCGCCTCACGTACGCGCCGCGCAATTTGCGCCGATGGCACGCCAAGGTTTTCGGGACCAAACGCAACGTCATCTTCGACAAGCGTTGCCACCAGCTGATCATCGGGATTCTGGAACACCATGCCAGCAGTCGAGCGGATGTCGTAGACCAGCTCGGGATCGGACGCGTCCATGCCGTTGACGCACACCGTTCCCGCATCGGGCTGCAGCAGCGCATTCAGATGCTTAGCAAACGTCGACTTGCCCGACCCATTGCCACCGAGGATGCAGAAAAACTCCCCGTCCTCGATGTTCAGATCGACACCGTCGAGTGCCGACACGGCACCGTCATAGCTAAAGGAAACGCCCCGACACTCAATCATGCGCGGCCTTTGACCTGGTCCTTTTTAGGCGTGATGAGGTTGGAGACTGCTTTATACACCGCCAGCGTCAACACCGAGTTAAGCACGGTCTTGATAAGGTTGAACGGCAGCACAGCGGGAATCATGAGCGGGGCGATCACATCGACCGAGCCATACCAGAACCAAACGCCAATAGTAAGGTTTGCGACCATAGACAGCGCCGTAGCGGCAATGACGCCGAACACCAGGCCAATCACGGCGCCCTTATAGGTGTGCATCTTCTGGTAGACGATAGCCGCAGGCAGAATATAGCCCAGCGTGGCAACCAAGTTCATAAGCGCACCGACCCAGTCACCCGTGGTGAGCGCATGGATAACGATAGCCATAGCGGCAACAGCGGTGCCGGCACCAGGACCGTACGCAAACCCGCACACCATCGCCGGCACCAGCGACGGGTCATACGTCAAAAACGGCGCCGAAGGAAGGATGGGCAGCTGCACGTACATAAACAGGGCACCCAAGGCGCACATCAGCGCCATGGTAACGAGCTGTTTGGTGCTCCACCTATTCGTGTTCTCAAAATGGATATGCTGCGACTGTTCAGACATAAGATCACCTGCCTCTTTCATCCGGACTCTAACCGTTGGTACTGGAATCTCACCAGTTCAGCCGGCATGCGAACCAACACACGCACGGGTCGCGGACTCATCGGCTCGGTCGCAGACGCCTCGCCTGCGCCACGGCACACCTTTGGCACCGCCCGATTTACCGCCAGTGGGGAATTCCACCCCGCCCTGAAACAGCAATTGCAAGTGTAGCACGAGGGAAGAGAGGTGCAAGTACGCCAGGGGTAATTTCTGGCGAGGGCCAGTTGCCGCAACAACCACGTTCCCCACCCATCCCAAAGTAACGCGCCTTTCGCGGCAAAGCCGCGAAACAGCGACCGGGACACGTATCCCCATCAGCCACGATCTCCGCCCACGCCGACCTCAAGGCCGTAAACGCAGGGGATCCGGGGGCGGGACGGGGTTTCTCTCCGGAACATTCCGCAGGACGCAAAGAGGCTCCGCAGCGCGAAGCGCGATGCGGAGCCTCTTTGCATGTCCGAGGACGTTCCGGAGAGAAGCCCCGTCACGCCCCCGGATTCCCGGTGGGAGTTCTAGACCTTGTCGGCCTTAGTACATACCGCCGCCCTGCTGACCAGCGGTAGCAGCAGCGATAGCGTCCTCAAGCTGAGTGTTCTTGGGCACATCGGAGACGGTGGCCTCGGTGATGAGAATCAGGCTGGCAACAGAAGCAGCGTTCTGCAGGGTGACGCGGCTGACCTTGACGGGGTCGAGGACGCCCATCTCGATCATGTCGCCCCACTCGCCGTTGGCAGAGTTGAGACCCTGGCCGGCGGGCAGCTCGGCAACCTTGTCGACCACGACGGCGCCCTCAAAGCCAGCGTTCTTGGCGATGGTAGCAACCGGAGCAGTCAGAGCCTTCTTGACGATGTCGACACCGATCTTCTCCTCGGGGTCGTCGAGCTCAACGGCGTCGAGCGCAGGAGCAGCGTCCATGAAGGCGACGCCGCCGCCAGCGACAATGCCCTCCTCGACAGCAGCGCGGGTAGCCTGCAGGGCGTCCTCGACGCGATGCTTGATCTCCTTGAGCTCGGACTCGGTAGCAGCGCCGACCTTGATGACGGCAACGCCACCGGAGAGCTTGGCCAGGCGCTCCTGGAGCTTCTCACGGTCGAAGTCAGAGGTGGTGTTCTCCATCTCGCCCTTGATCTGAGCAATACGGGCGTCAATGGCCTCCTTGGAGCCAGCGCCGCCGACGACGACGGTGTTGTCCTTGGAGATGGTGACGGACTTAGCGGTACCGAGCATATCGGCGGTGATGTCAGCGACCTTCACGCCCAGCTCGTCCAGGGCAGCCTGACCACCGGTGAGGACGGCGATGTCCTCGAGGATGCGCTTGCGGCGATCGCCGTAGCCCGGGGCCTTGACGGCGCAGACGTTGAGGGCGCCACGGATCTTGTTGAGGACCAGGGTAGGCAGAGCCTCGCCGTCGATGTCCTCAGCGATGATGAGCAGGCCACGGCCAGCGCGCTGGACAGCCTCGAGAACGGGCATGATGTCCTGAACGCTGGAGATCTTCTGGTCGGTGATGAGGATGTACGGATCCTTCATCACGGCCTCCATGCGGTCGTTATCCGTGACGAAGTAAGCGGAGACATAGCCCTTGTCGAACTGCATGCCCTCGACGGTGTCGATGGTGATGTCGAACGTCTGGGAATCCTCGACGGTGATGACGCCGTCCTTGCCCACGACCTCCATGGCCTCGGCGATCTTCTCGCCGACCTCGGGGTCACCGGCGGAGATGGTACCGACGGAAGCGATCTGCTCCTTGGTCTCGACCGGCTTGGCCTGCTTCTTCATCTCGGCGACGGCGGCGTTGACGGCCTTGTCGATGCCGCGACGGATGGCCAGCGGGTTGGCGCCAGCGGCGACGTTGCGCAGACCGTCGTTGACGATGGCCTGAGCGAGCAGGGTTGCGGTGGTGGTGCCGTCACCCACGGTGTCGTTGGTCTTGGTGGCAACCTCCTTCACCAGCTGAGCGCCCATGTTCTCGATGTTGTCCTCGAGCTCGATCTCCTTGGCGACAGAAACGCCGTCGTTGGTGATGGTCGGAGCACCGAACGTGCGCTGCAGCGCAACGTAGCGGCCCTTGGGGCCCATGGTGACGGTAACGGCGTCGGCCAGAGTGTTGACGCCCTTGGCAAGCTTAGCGCGGGCATCGGTGTTGAACGTAATGTTCTTTGCCATGGTAGGTAATCCTCCAAAAGAAATGTGACTCGCGTCGCCGCTTCCGAGTCCTGTGCGGCGGGCGCGTTCAAAGACGAATCAGAGATTCTGACGAGACTAGGCCTCGACGACGGCGTAGATGTCGTCGGCGCGCATCAGCAGATACTTCTCGCCGTCGACCTTGACCTCGTTGCCACCGAACTTACCGTAGATGACAACGTCACCGACCTTGACGTCCATGGGGATGCGCTCACCCTTGTCGTTGACCTTGCCGGCGCCAACGGCAACGATGGTGCCACGCTGCGGCTTCTCCTGAGCGTTGCTGGCGATATACAGACCAGAAGCGGTCTTCTGCTCGGCCTCGTCGGGCTTGACCAGAACACGATCTGCAAGCGGCTTCAAAGACGACATGCTTGTCTCCTCCTTTTTGGGCCGCGCGGTTATACCACGCGAATTAACCCTTTTTGTTTGCGTACGCGTTGAATGGTACCCACGAATGGCGGGTTATACAACACAGAGTCAAAAAATCTTATTTTTTGGCACTTAGATTTTCTGAATGCCGGGGGATAACTTAGCAGTGGCTCCCGTGTGGCTCCGGAGGGGCGGGGCATAAGGTTTCCTGCTCGGGCAGTCCTGCTCGCACGAAGGCCACATTAAGTGGCCTTCGGCTCGTGCGGAACTCGCGATAAACCTTATATCCCGCCCCTCCGGCGCCACACGGGAGCTGAGTCAACGTTATCGGACCCGGCATTCAGAAAAGTCAGTGCAGCAAAATGGCGATGCGGATAGCGACATGGGCATGGTTTTCGCCGCATGCACGGGTCCCCCAGGGAGCACCGTGCATTTTTGGGAATATTCAGCAGAGCAGAACGGCTGCATACGCGCCGGACATACCTTATTGGCCCCAAAGACGCCTTCGACAGGCGATTTGAGTCGGCAGGCAGGCCCCGTCAGGACAAAAAGGCATGCCTCGCGTCGCACCGGAGCCCGAAATGACGTCAATCTCCACAACGTTACCCGACCGCAGCGGCACCGACGGAACCTGCGGTGTTGAATACTCCGATTTTTGCACGGCCCAGGCGGGGGTACATCAGGACCAGAAAGAACATCCCAGCCTGTTTATGCAATCTGTAATGGAAAGTATGCAAAACACCAAGAGACCGCATTACTGATGTCCAAATTGAGCGCGTGGGGGCAGCGGCGCCCCACCCCACGCTCAAATCAAGCAGAGCAGGGACGGTCATAGCGGGTACCCATCGATATACAAACGCGGCTCGAGCGCCGTCCCAAAATTAACCGCCCGAGCCGCGTTTATCGATACGGTACGAGCATCAGCGCTCGTAGATTAAGTTACCTGCCAGGTAGGTGGCCTGAACCTTGGTGGCTTGCAACTCTTGGGGGTCGATGGTGAGCGGGTTTTGGTCCAGGACTACCAGATCGGCGTATTTGCCGGGCTCCAAGCTGCCGAGGTTTCGTTCGTCGCCCGCTGCGTACGCGCTGCCCAGAGTGTAGTTGCGCAGGGCCGTTGCTGCATCGATGCGCTCGCTCGGCAACCAGCCGCCCTCGGGCCAGTGGCTTTTGGGGTCCTGACGCGTGATAGCCGTGTAGAGCACGTTCATGCTGGTAACAGCTGTTATGGGGCTATCGGTGCCGAAGGCTTGGCGAATGCCGCGCTGCTTATAGGTTGCGAACGGCCACATGATGCGGCTGCGCTCCAAGCCCAGGTCGCGCTCCGGACCACCCGGGTCGAGTGTAATGTGACAGGGCTGGCTCGAGGCAACGACGTTAAGCTTGCGTAGACGATCGAGGTCCTCGGGCAAGAGGTTCTCCAGATGCTCGAGCGTGTTATGACCGTACTGGGGCAGGCCGTACAGTTCGGCGGCCTCCTCAAAGATATCGAGCGCGACATGGATGGCACCGTCGCCGATGACGTGGATGCGCACGGTGTGGCCGCGCTCCGCGGCCGCCAGAACTAGCTTGCGCATGCGCTCGGCGGGAACCGTCAGGCGACCTTGATCGCCCGGGAAGCGCGGGTTGGTATAGGGCTCGGTGAGATAGGCCGTGTGTTCGCTCGACACGCCGTCGAAGAACTGCTTAAAGCCTGGCGCCGAGAGCAGCGCGTTGTTCGCGTAGCGGGTCTGTAGCTCTTCCAAGCGCGATTGGTCATCCAGCAGCGTGGGAAACAAATGGGCGCGGATGCCCAGCTTGCCGGCTGCCTGCAGTTTGTCGTAGACATCGTCGCGGATAAAGTCGCAGCCCGGTATGGGCATGAGCGACATATCGCAGATCGAGGTAATGCCCTGCTCGGCCATACGCCTCATTTGATCGGAGTAAGCGCTTGCAATGCGATCCTCCCCCAGCCACTCAAGGCAGCGCGGTAGCAGCTGCATGGCAGCCGCCTCGTGAGCAATGCCCGTGAGCTCGCCGTTTGCATCCTTGTCGTAGCTGCCGCCCGCTGGCGGCTCACTGTCGCGTGTGACGCCGAGCGCCTCGAGTGCGCGGCTGTTGAGCCAAAGCGTGTGCCCGTCGCCCGAATACATAACGCAGGGACGATCGGGGAATGCCGCATCGAGCGACGCCTTGGTAGGATGCTCGGGCGGGTCCCAACGGTAATCGCGCCAGCCCTGCGTCACAACCCAAGCGTCGTCGGGCAGGTCCTGGGAAAACTCGAGCGCATGTTGCACCAGCGCCGCCTCGGACGTGCCCATATCCATGAGCATGTACGGCGAGGAACCGACCGAGGTATGGAAGAAGTGCAGATGAGCGTCATGGAAACCGGGGCAGACAAACTGCTCGCCGTAGTCGATAACCGACGTAGCGGCAGGAGCGGCGGCAATCACGTCATCGGGCGCACCGACTGCGACGATACGGTCGCCTGCGATGGCAATCGCCAGCTCGCGGGCGGTATCGATGCCGTCTTGCGCGGTAAAGACGTTCTTGGAGCGGATAATCCGATCGATATGTTGCATGGGCATCCCCATCTCTGGCAGGAAATTCAACACCCCCGAGTGTACTCCCCCACTCTTGTTACAAAACCCCGAGCGGCAAACGGCTGCTTTGCCACGCCAAGTGGCAGGTGTCATACTGGAGGGAGCCTGTACGATTTTGCGATCAACCCAGCAAGGAGCAAATCGATCATGACGAAGACCAAGGCACAGCAGATTATGGCGGCGACCGAGGCTCGCGCGGCTGACGACGTCACCGCAGCCATCAAAGATATCGCTACCGAGTTTGAACCATATATCATCAAGCAGCGCCGGCACTTCCATAAGCACCCGGAGCTGAGCCTTGCCGAGGAGCGCACGACCTCCGACATCGCCAACCAGCTCGACGCCATGAATATCCCCTACGAGCGTCCGCTCAAGACCGGCTTGGTGGCAACGCTTCGCGGTACCGCGCCGGATGCCTACCGCGAGGACGGCACGCCACGCCGCCGCATCCTGCTACGCGCCGACATCGACGCCCTGCCCGTCACCGAGCAGACCGGCGAGGAGTTCGCCAGCGTCAACGAGGGCTGCATGCACGCCTGCGGCCACGACTGCCATATCGCCATGATGCTCGGAACGCTGCAAATCCTGCGCCATATGACCGACGACATCCACGGCGAAGTCCGCATCGTATTCCAGCCCAGCGAGGAAAACGGCCAGGGCGCTAAGCTCATGATCGGCACGGGTGTGCTCGACGGCGTCGATGGCGCCTACGCCGCGCACATCTGGAGTGAGGTCGACGCCGGCACCGTGAGCTGCGAGCCCGGTCCGCGCATGGCCAATACCGACTGGTTCCGCATCGACGTCCGCGGCACCTCGTGCCATGGCGCCATGCCCCAGCGAGGTCACGACGCCGTCATGGTTGCCGCCGAGATCGTCAACGCCCTGCAAACCATCGTTTCGCGCGAAATCAGCCCCTACGAGCCGGCCGTCATCACCGTCGGCGAGTTGCACGGCGGCACCGCGCGCAACGTTATCGCCGGCACGGCCTACCTCGCCGGCACAGTGCGCACCTACGGAGATTCGACCCACGAGGAAATGCCGGAGCTTATGCGCCGCATCGTGGAGCATACCGCGGCCGCCTTGGGCGCCGAGGCAGAGCTCACCGACTACACCATCGCCAACTACAAGGTCGAAAACGACGCCGCCTCGAGCGAGCGTTGTCGTCAGGCTGTAATCAAATGCCTGGGTCCCACCGGTCAAGTCCATTACCGCGGCACGCTTTCGGGCGAGGATTTTTCGGAGTACCTGCGCCGCGTACCGGGCGTGCTCGCCTTTGTAGGTACGCGCAACCCCAAGATTGGCGCCACGTACGCCCAGCATTCCTGCTTTTACAAGATTGACGAGACCGTGCTGGCAAAGGGCTCCATGGTGGCTGCCCAGTATGCTATCGACTTTTTGGCCGAGCCCACGCAAGAGGAGCTCGACGGCCCCGCGATTACCGCGGTCGCCGAAACCAACCCCGATCTGGCCGCCAAGTTGCGCTCTGCCAAGGCGACGACCGCCGAGGCTCGCGACGCCATCCATGATGCCCGAACGGCTCGCCATGCCGCGATCAAGGGCATCCACGACGCACGCGCTGCTGCACGCCGCGAGGAGAAGCACGACGAGTAGTCGTCACACCCATCCATAACAGCCTGGCTAAAGCAGAGCGGGGGCGGACGTATCGAAACGTCCGCCCCCGCTCATTCTTCAAGCGCTATTTCTACCATTTCTACCCCGTCCCCAAATGGCAGACGGCATGGCTACTCGTCCTGAGGCTCCTCGTCGGAACCCAGCTCGGGATCGGGATCGGGCTCAGGTGCGGGCTCGGGCTCCGATTCCGGCATGGGCTCGGGTGCCGGCTCAGGCGTGGGCTCGGGCTCAGGCGTGGGCTCGGGCTCAAGCGTGGGCTCGGGCTCAGGTGCGGGCTCGGCATCCGGAGCGCTGTAACCCGAAGGAGCGGACTTCTTCTCGAAAGGCAACACAAAAGTCAGGACGTCGTCCTTATCCTCATCGGCCCACTCGCTTGCATAGCGTGCGGCCCAATAGCCAACGGCACGATGCTTGAGCATCTTTCCAAAGACCGTAAGAAATACGGTGACGAAAGCGACCAGCACCAAGAACAGCGCGAGCGTGACGCCACCGCCGGTAACAATTGCCTCAATACCCGTAGGACGATAGTAGTAGCTATACATGCCGACAGAGGCAATGGCGCCAAAGACGACCGTCAAGATCCATGTGACAACGTTGGCGACCAGGCCCGTCAAAAACTCGGGAAGGAACGAAGCACAGAACAGCTTGGTCTTGTTGTGCTTAAACGCCGCCCAGACCTTATCGAGCGAAAACGCGCTCTCGACGCGACCGGTCACCGCAAAGTGCATCACGGCGATGTCGGCGAACATCTTAAAGAAGACACCCAGAATCGCCGAGGCAATTAGCGCCAGGACAAGCAGGCCGAGCGAACCGAACAGCGCAGCCTCGAGCGCATAAGAGCCGTAATAAGAATACGAGCCCGCAGCGCCAATTACCACGCCCTCCACCAGCGAAAGCACTACACCGATAACGGGAATGGCAGCGATAACCTCGAGCACGACCGAGATAACGCTCGAAAAGACTCCGAGGCCAAACGACGTGGAACGCATCAACGGACGCTCCATGCCGTCATCGATCTTAAGCGACAGATCGCGACCCCACTCGATACCAAAGCCGGAACCGCACACGCTCGCAATGCAAGCTGCCAAAAAGCCGATGGCAGCCGCAATGCCGCCAATAACGGGAATAAACAACACGAGCACCGACACAACGCAAATCAGCGCCGGCAAAAACGCGATTTGGCATACACGCTGAAGCACGCCCGGAGTCTTGGTCATATCTTGGAACGCCTGAGCCACACAGCCCTTTGGCGCATTCGCCACGGGCGGTTGCGGAACAAACTGCTGGGGCTGAGGCTGTCCCTGGGGAGCGGGGCCAGCGGCACCGGCATTAGGAGCACCACACACGCCGCAGAACTTGTCGTTATCGCCCATGGGGGCGCCGCACTGCGAGCAGAACATAGAATCATCCCTTCGTATCTTGAACGAATCACTTGGATCGCAAACGTTGTCTTTAGCATCATTATTGCCCAATGTGGGGTCAAATACTCAAAGATGACCGATTTGCAAGGTACACGGCGCCAGCAGGCGGTTCGTTGAATACGTCTGTGCTAGTTCGTTCCGCGGAAGCCCTTGCCGACGATCTCGGAGCTGTCGACGATTGTGATAAAGGCACCCGGATCGACTTCGCGCGCATAGCGGCGTAGTTGCACGGCCTCGCGACGGCTCAGCACGCTCATGATCACCGTCACGCACTTGCCCGAGAAGGCACCGTAGCCGCGGCTGATGGTCGCCGTGCGGTTGAGATGCTTGACGATAAACTCCTCGACCTTAAGGGGCTCGGAACAAATGACCGTGCAGACTTTGCGCAGGTGAATGCTCTCAATGGCTTTGTCGACCACAAGCGTCTTGGCAAACAGGCCGAGCACGCAATACAGACCGACACGCGGGCCATACAAAAAGGCCGCGATGGTCACGATGCCGATATCGACCAACAGCAGGGCGCGGCCAATCTCGAGCGTCGTGCGGCGTTTGAGGATCATAGCAAGGATGTCCGTGCCGCCCGTCGAGGCGCCAATATCAAAGACGATGGCACTGCCGAGCGCCGGCAGAATCACGGCAAAGCACAGGTCGAGCCACATATCACCCGTCAGAGAGACATCGGTCGGAATAAAGAGCTCAAACAGCGAAACATAGGCGGACAACGCAAACGAGGCGAAGACGCTCCACAGGATTGCCTTGCGCTCCAAAAAGATAAAGCCCAAAACGACGAGAACCGCGTTGATAATCCACATAAAGACGCCGACGGGCAGGGTCGGGAACAGCGTGGACAGAATGACCGACACGCCCGAGGTGCCGCCAAAAGCAAAGTGATTAGGGGTTTTAAACGCAACGATGGCAAAGGCCGTAAGAATCAGGCCCAAATTGAGCTCGGCGAAAAAGCGCGGGAAGCCCGGCTCCTGGCTGCGCTTTTGGCCGGCACGCTCGCCGCGCTCGATATCGGTGCGATCAACCACACGCTCCATCGGCACCACGGGAGGACGATGCATCTCCTCGGCAGCACGCGATGCCGCCTCTGCCGCGGCGGCCTCAATCGCCCATGCCTTGCTTTCTGTTTCGTGCTCGTCAGCCATTACGGCAACCCCTCGTTAACAATTTGGAAACAATGCGCCCATTAGGGTAACGCGGAACGCGACGATTGCAACCCCTAGTTAGACGAGCGGTATGCCTACATCGGGGGGCATACAAATAACGGCCGGCCACGCTTTTGCTTGCGCGGTCGACCGTTTAACGTTTTCGCAGATAAAACCTGCCAAAACAAACCTGTCCCTTTTTGGAAGGTTACTCGTGCTGGCTGGTGCGGTGCTCGTACTCCTCGGGGGTGATGACGTCCTCGATGCGCAGGTTGACGCCCGCCACCTCAAGGCCGGTCATCGCGGCGAGGCGCTCGGTGACACGTGCCTTGACATCGTCGAAGATCGCGGGCGCATAGGCGCCGTACTCGATGATGACGGAGATGTTGACGACCACGCGATTGTCATCGGTGACCTCGACCGTCACGCCCTTGGTCAGATTCTCGGCACCAAACTGCTCCTGCACAAAATGCATGAGGTTACCCTTCATGCCCAGAACGTGCGGAACCTCGCGGGTGGCCATGGCAACGATCTTCTCGATCACGCCGTTGGAATAGGTCAGCGAGTCCTCGGACTCATCCGCTTCCTCGTCATCCTCATCCACATCGGACTCGACCTCGACAAGAGCCTCGTCCTCGAGCGTCACATCCTCGGCTTCGGCGACGACCGCCTCGTTCTCCTCGAGCTCGGTATCGGCCACATCGACCTTCGTATTAAAAGCCATGGTTCCTCCTTATGCCTGCCGCGGATGCGACAGTCGAATACATATTAGCGGCCACTAAACAGACGGCCGAAGAAGTTGACGATCCCGTTCTCGCCGTCGCGAATCTGGCCAATCACAGCGCCGATCAGCACGAAGAATGCAATGACAAGCGTATCCCACAGGCCGAGCGTGAGCACCAACACGGCGAGGATAAAGCCAGCGACGGCGCCGAGCGTGGTGTTGGGATGACGCACAGCATAGCTCCAGATGGCAGCGCCCGTACCCTTGATGAGACCCATAGCCTCGTCAAAATCCGCGGCTGCCGCATCTTGCAACTCGGTTGCCTCTGCTTTGGAATCAACAGGTTCGCTCGCCGGCGCAGCGCTCTGGTCAATCGTCAGGCGCGGCGTACGAGCGGTCTTATCTTGATTGGTATCACTCACCGGAAACCTCCACGGTCTGGACGGTAGTCTTGGACGGCAAAAAACGGACGCGCGCGGTCGTACCCGGCGTGCCGAGCATGGTGTCGCAAGCTTCCTCGATGCGCTGCTGCATCGCGGTAGCCAGAGATGCCACGTCCTTATCGTCAAGCGCGATAGCCTCGACCTTAAATCGGACGTGCGAATCGTCGGAGCCTTGGACGCGGGCCTCGACATGCTCGACCATCACGCGGTCGTCGCGCTCGGCAGCAGCCCTGGCACACGAAGAAAGCGCCGCAAGGGTAACCTCGATATTGCGTTCCCCCGCCGGATGCACGCAGGACGGCTCGCGACGAGCAAACATCAGGCGGAAGAAGCTTACCAGCACGCCGATCGCCACAACTCCGCCGCATGCCGTCACGACAATGCGCGGCATGGGGTCGCGCATCAGCAGCATAAAGCGATACGTATACGGCCCCCAAAACTGGCAGACAAGCGTACCCAGCGCCACGATGGCGGCGGCAAGATACACAATCGCTAGGGCTCGTTTGAGTACGCGCACGTGGCGCTCCCTTCAAATCTCGGCTCTCGAAATGCAAAACGGTTCGCATCATTATAAAAGAGCCGGGTCCGGTGCTCTACGCACGCGGATCCGGCTCATCTATTCCACGAGGCTTGCATGCTCGCTTCATTATGCCCAGATATGCACGGCTTAACCCGTGCGGGCGCTACTCCTCCTCGAGGGCAGCGATGACCTCGTCGGTCATGTCCATGGTGCTGTAAACATCCTGGACGTCGTCGAGCTCCTCAAGACGGTCGATGAGGCGCTGAACCTTCTTGGCATCGGCGCCGGAGACCTCGGTCGGGGTGGTCGGGACCATGGTGGTCTCGGAGCCCTTGACCTGGACGCCCTGCTCCTCGAGCGCCTTGGAGACAGCCATGACCTCGTTGGCAGTAGTCCAGACGATCCACTCCTCGCCGGCGTCCTCGTAGTCCTCGCCACCGGCCTCGGCGATGGCCATCATGAACTCATCCTCGTCACCGGCAGCACCGTTGGCGATCATGGTCTCCTTCTTGGCGTTCTCGTCCAGGATCTCCTTGGCGACGACAATCTGGCCCTTACGCTCAAACTGGAAGGCGACGGAGCCGGAGGTGCCCAGGTTGCCACCAGCGTGGGAGAAGGCGGAACGGACATCGGCGGCGGTACGGTTGCGATTGTCGGTCAGGCAGTCGACGTAGACGGCGACACCGGCGGGACCGTAGCCCTCGTACACGATGTTCTCGTAGACGGCGGCGTCAGCACCCGAACCAAAAGCCTTGTCGATAGCGGACTTGATCTTGTCCTTAGGCATGGACTGAGCCTTGGCCTTGGCAACGGCAGCGGCGAGGCTGGCGTTGTTCTCGGGCAGCGGGTCACCGCCGAGACGGGCAGCAACGGTGATGTTGCGGCTGAGCTTGGAGAAGAGGGCGGAACGCTTGGCGTCCTGCGCGCCCTTACGATGCTTGGTTGTGGCCCACTTAGAGTGTCCGGACATACGTGTCTCCTATCGGTTTCGACCTAAAGCCCAGCGCAGATGCTCGGGCAATATAAACAAACGTCGTTATGATATACCTACTGGCCTGCGAGATAAACCCCAAAATGAAGGCGTCGTGATGATGACCCCTTTGGTGCAAAGAAACCTGACCCCCAATGCACCAAGTTAGGACCAGAGGAAGTCGCTGCGGGTGACGGTGGCGCCGATGGCGAAGGGCATGCAGGCGATGACCGGATACAGGTAGCGCATGTAGGTCGAGCCGTTGCACGGGCCAATCAGGCACACGGCAAGCACGCCCAGCAGCGGCACCCAAATGGCCAGCCCGCGCCACGAATGACGACGTAGCAGATAGACCACCACGGCGATCATGATCCACACATAGGTGGCCGAGCTCATGGTGAGCGAGATAAACGGGATGCGTTGTACTGCCACGCGATACAGGTTGATCAGGTGGTCGCACCAGCGCACAACCTTGCTATCGACCGGATGGAAGTCGAAGTACTTGAGGTTATCGGGCTTCGCCATGATCTCGGCACTGCGCGCCGTGCTGTAGACCCATGCGTCGCGAGCGCTCGGATAAAAATACCCATAGTAGTTATTGATGAGCGCCGAGATATAGCACCCGGGGTCCTTTTTGAACATCTGGGCCCACACCTCAAAATAGGCCTTGATGTCCTCCTGCGAGGCGTACTCGTTAAAGCAATTCTTGACGGCATCGGACTTGTCGGGGTTGTAGCGGCGGCCCAGGTTCTCGTACTTGAGTACACGATCGATCACGGCACGCTCTTCGTCGGTCACCGAACCGTCGCAAGGAGCTTCCACGATGGTGCCGTCCTCCTTAACCGTAGGGTTGACGCCCGAGTTAAGGCCGTCGTGCTTTTGGACGAAACGAGCCGTCTGTTGGAACGGAATCGAAAGGATTTCGCGCTTGGAACCAGGCGTGATGTCGTGCGCTGGCATAAAGACCTTGGTGAAGTACATATTAGAGGCAAGGCAGAGTGCAAGCACCGCAAGAACTCCCACCCAGCGGAAACGCGGGATGCCGCCCGAAGGCGCAGCACCAGCCTGCTTGGCTGCACGATGAGCCACATGCGCGTCCCATGCGCAAAACGCCGCCGCGATTACGCATGCCGCCAGGGGAAACACCAGGCCGCCGTTGCGCAGAAACGTGGAACCCATGGCGCCCAGAGTGAGCAGCAGCCAGTCATGTCGCGCAAAGAGCACGGGGGCTTTCTCGCCCGCTCGCTCGACATTGGCATCACGACGGGGCAAGCCACATGCCACGAGCTTGACGGTCTGTACCAGCAGCACCAAGAACGCGTCGGCAAAGAGCACGTCTTTGGTGAGCAACGCCGCGTAGTTAGAGAACATCGGCATAAACGCAAAGAACAGCAGGATCGCACCGCGAACCGGCAGGCTCACGCCCAGTTTGCGCAGCGACGAAATGGAATAGGCCATGCAGGCGGCCGTAATGACGAACTGAGCACAGGTGTAGATGGCAAGACCTGCGTTGGCGCTGTTGAACAGTGAAAGCCCCAGCTGGACGCACGAACCGATGATAGCCGTGTGCACCACGGGGTGATGTCCGTTGAGCAACACATTGGGATTGAGCAGACGCAGGTAGTCACTCGTGCCGTTGGGGTAGTTGAACCACTGGCGAATCTGCGCACCCGTATCTCCCATAAAAAAGCCGGGCAGCGAAGCGATAAGCGTGGGCGCCCAGGCGATCATAAGCACCAGGAAGGGGCCGGCAAAGGGATGGACCGAGAGCACGGCGTGAGTCACACGCCATACGCGGCCAAAGTGCGCTTCGGAAAACGGAATGCGCCGAGAGCTCAGCCAATCCAGGCACTCAAAAGCCAAATAGAAGGCCACGATCGCTAAGAGCATCCAGCCCGCGCCGCCAATCCAGGCGCAGACGATGCGGGCTTTGTCGCCAAGGACAATCTCGGCCGAGTCGGTGAGGTCGTAGCTGCGGCCGAACACCATGCAGATGGCGAAGAACAGCGACGGCAGAATGATCGATGGACGCCAGGTGTCGCCACGGCCAAAGAACACGTAGCGAAACGGCAAGGTGAGCAGGCAGGCAAGTGCAAGCAGCATGACCGCGTCGGTATGGCCGGCAAACGAAAGGAGCACCTCGTAGCACACGTACAGCATGCCCGAGGCTTTGGGGTCAATCGCCAAGACTGCGTTGCTCGACACCGGGGCGGGATCGATGGAAAACGCCGTGGTCGCCAACAGCGCGAGCAAAAATGCGATGAGCGTCTGCTTGGCGGGGTAGCGCTTAAACCAGACGATGCGGGCAGCGTCGCGCGCAGCCGTTGTGGAGAGGTCGGAATCCTTCACAGTCCGAAAGCCTTTCTAGAAACCTATCAAACTCGGCAAGACCACCACAAAGGTGCCTGTCCCCTTTGTGGTAGTTAGGCGTCGAGGTAGATGCGCTGGGGCCGGTTGCGGCGACGAGCAAAGATGATGAGCGCCAGGCCCGCGATTACGAGCGGCAGGCTCAGCAACTGGCCCATGGTGATAACGCCACCCAGCAGATAGCCCAGCTGCGCATCGGGCACGCGCACAAACTCAATGAGGAAGCGGACGATGCCGTAACCCATCACAAACACGCCCATAAACGTGCCTTGGGGCAGTAGCGGCTTTTTGCGGCTGAGCACCTGCAGAATGCAAAAGAGCACGATGCCCTCAAGAAATGCCTCGTAGAGCTGGGAGGGGTGACGCGGCATATCGCCCGCGGTGCCACCGAAGACCACGCCCCAGGGCAGATCGGTCGGCTTGCCCCACAGCTCACCATTGACAAAGTTGGCACAACGGCCCAGGCACAAGGCCAGCGGCGCGCCTATGACGGCAAGGTCTGCCAAAGTCCATGCATCGAGCTTATATATGCGGCACACAATGATGCCGCCGATAATGCCGCCCACCAAACCGCCATGGAAGCTCATGCCGCCCTCGTTGGTGGCAAAGATCTCGAGCGGGTGCGCCCAGTAGTAGCCATCGCCATAAAAGACGACGTAGAACAGGCGCGCACCGATAATGAGGCCAAAGACCACGCCGACCACGACACTCGTCAGGTCGTCAATCGTGATGTTAAAACCCCAGCGACGCTGCGTGCGGTACATGACGACCGCCGCGAGCAGGGCGCCGACCACGTAGGCCAGGCCGTACCAGTAGATGGTGATGGGGCCCGCCGAGATCGCGACAGGATCAAGCATATGGTAGAAGTCGTTGAGCATGTCGACCCTCCTACTCCCTACATACAAATGCGGCCGCGGGCCTTGCGCTCGCAGCCGCATATTTGGGCGTAACGTCTATGCGGAGTATGCCGTCCGCAGCTTTCGCATCTTAGAACGGCGCGTACTCGTCGTACAGGTCCTCGGCCTCGCCGGAAGCATTGACCTGCTCAACGCGGGTAACGCCGGGCACATGCTCCTTGAGGATACGCTCAATGCCCATGGACAGGGTCAGCGAGCTCATGGGGCAGCCGGCGCAAGCGCCCTGCAGCTCCAGTTTGACGACACCCTCGTCGTCGACGCCCACATACTCCATATCGCCGCCGTCGGCCTGCAGGTTGGGGCGAATCTCTTCAAGAACCTTCTTAAGCAGCTCTTCGTTAACAGCCACAGGGGCTCCTTTCTCACAATAACGCGGGCACGCCCGCGGACAGAAGCTATGTTACTACAGCCATGTACCCGCTCACGAGCCGTCCATGCGCGCAGACGCGACTTTCACGAGTAGTCAATTTGGGACGGGGCTCTTTTGGCTGTTTTGCCGCCAGCTGGCGTTGGCACGCACTACTGCTGAGCTTGTCCCCCGGTACCAATCTGAACATCGACGATGACCTGGCGGTAGCTGATGCCGCAGGAGTCGAGAATGCGGCGGCTGATACGGCCATCATCGGTGTCGGCGTACTTGTTGTCCAGGTAGACAACCTCGCCCACGCCCACCTGCGCCAAAATCTTGGCGCAGTCGTGGCACGGAAACAGCGTAACGTAAACCGTGGAACCCTCGAGGTCCTTGAGCGAGCCACGGTAGTTGAGCACGGCGTTGGCCTCGGCATGGACCACGTAGTTGTGCTTGTCCTGCAGCGGGTCGTCGCTCGTACCCCACGGGAAAAAGTCGTCGTTGAGCGCCGAGGGTGTACCGTTGTAGCCCACCGAAAGGATGCGGTGGTTGGTGCTGGCGATGCACGCGCCCACCTGCGTGTTGGGGTCCTTGCTGCGACGCTGCGCGGCAATGGCCACGCTCATAAAGAACTCGTCCCAGCTAATGACGTCGCGGCGCTTGCCCGACGCAGTTTGATGAAGATCGTCCGACATGGCAGACACCTCCGTAATCGCAATAGTTTGACCCATTGTAGCAGGTGAAAGGTGGAGGCGTTTGTCCCACCGGCGCCCTCACTTTTACACGCGGCGGGGCTTTTGGTTGATGTGGTAGAGCTCGGCGAGACCCCGCAGCGTCAGCGCGTCGTCGACCGTCAGGCTATGGCCGACAAGGGCCGCAAGCGCCTCGGCATCGTCGCCGGTAATGACGATGGGCACATCGCCCTCCCCCGCGGCCTTGGTCGCGCGCATCTCGGCAAGCACCATGTCGAGCATGCCGTCGATGCGGGCAACCTCGCCCAAGACCACGCCCGAGCGCATCGCCTCGCGCGTGTTGCGGCCAATCACATGCGTGGGAGCCGAGGGCTCGACCTGCGGCAGGCGCGCCGCAGCGGCCGAAAGCGAGCGGGCGCCAAGTGCCAGACCCGGCGCGATGACACCGCCGACAAAGGTACCGTGCGCGTCGATGACCTCGATATTGGTCGTGGTGCCCAGGTCGATCACAATGCACGGCGAGCCGTAGACGGCGCGTGCCGCCACAGCATCGGCGATGCGGTCGGGGCCGATCTCGGCCGGATCGTCGTAGTGCACGGGCATGCCGGTCTTAAGTCCCGGCCCCACGGTGAGCACGCGCCCCGTGCAGGTGCGGGAAAGCGCCGCTTTCCACGGGCGCTCGAGCGCCGGCACCACGCAGCTCAGCACAGCAGCCGCGGGCACAAGCGCACCCGGCATGCCTGCGTCGGCCGCCAGTGCGGCCATGACCTGCACGAGACGCATGCGCGCCTCGTCTGCTGTGATGCTCGACGGCGTGGTGATCTCGCACGTCGCAAGCGGGCATTCCTGCGCCGCGGCTGAATCCTCGGCAAACAGGCCAAAGCGAATGAACGTGTTGCCCACGTCGACCGTCAATATATATGCGCAGCCATTAAGCATCGTTGGCGCTCCTTTCGTCTGTCCAGCAGTATATCCCGATGATTATTCTGGGACGGGGATTTAAAAATCATTGCGTACCTAATGATTTTTAAATCCCCGTCCCAGAATAATCATCCGGCAAACAGGGGCAGCTAAAAAAGCCCCGTCCCAAATGAGCTGCCGTGCGGCTATACTGGTGCGCGGTCGTTTGCGAGCTCACGCGGCGGCCCTTGGTAACCCGACTTCCCGCGCCGTATCCGTAGCGGCGCTCCCGGGGGAAGCGGATATACGCAAAGGAGTTCTATATGAGCAATCCCTCGAACCGCACCTCGATGCGCGGTCAACTCACACTGCGCGGCGTCGTCATCGGCGTCCTTGGCTGCGTGATCATCACGGCAAGCTCGGCCTACACGGCCCTCAAGATGGGCGCACTCCCCTGGCCGATCATTTTCGCTGCCGTCATTTCGCTGTTCTTCCTGAAGCTCATGGGCAACGCCAGCCTCAACGAGGCCAACGTCACCCACACCATCATGTCCGCGGGCGCCATGGTCGCCGGCGGCCTGGCGTTTACCATCCCGGGCGCTTGGATGCTGGGCTATGCCGACCAGATCAGCTGGCTCGACATGTTTATCGTGGCGCTCGCCGGCACCATCTTGGGCCTTCTGGCGACAGCGCTCATCCACCGTCACTTTATCGTGGACGCCGCGCTGGAGTTCCCCACCGGCAACGCCGCAGCTCAGACCCTGCGCGCCACCGAGGCCGGCGGCAAGACCGGCAAGCAGCTCTTTGGCTCCATGGCCATCGCAGGCATCTACAGCGTGCTTCGCGACGCTCTGGGCGTGGTGCCCAGCATGCTGTGCACGCTCAATATCCCCGGCGTGACCTTTGCCATCTATAACTCGCCCATGTTGCTGTCCATCGGCTTTTTGGTGGGCTTCGCCCCCGTCGCGTTCTGGTTTGCCGGCGCGCTGCTGGGCAACTTTGGCATCATCGTCGGCGGCACCGCTGCCGGTCTGTTCGATGTTGTGACCGCGCAGGGCATCGTCAAGTCCCTCGGCATGGGCCTTATGATGGGCTTTGGCGTCGCCGTCGTCCTTAAGGACATCCTGCCGCAGGTCACCGGCATCGTCCGCGGCCTCGCCGCCGACAGCTCCACCGACACCAACGAGCAGTCGCTCATCTCGGGCTCCCTTAAGCTCGATGCCGGCATCATCGGCCTGGGCACCGCAGCCATCGCCGTGATCGTTGCCATCGCGCTCGACCTTGGTCCCGTCCCGGCCGTCATCGTCACGCTGTTCACCTTTGTCACCACCATCATGAGCGCGCAGAGCTGCGGCCAGACGGGTATCGACCCCATGGAGATCTTTGGCCTCATCGTCATGCTCATCGTGGCTGCCTTCGCACAGATCGCTCAGGTCAAGCTGTTCTTTATCGCCGGCATCGTAGCCGTGGCGTGCGGCCTTGCGGGCGACGTCATGAACGACTTTAAGGCCGGCGCCGTGCTGGGCACCAACCCGCGTGCGCAGTGGATCGGCCAAGCCATTGGCGGCATCGTGGGTGCCCTGGTCGCTGCCGCTGTCATGGTCGCGCTCGTCACCGCCTATGGTCCGGACGCCTTCGGCCCCGACAAGAGCTTTGTGGCCGCGCAGGCAAGCGTGGTCGCCACCATGGTCTCGGGCATCCCGAGCGTGCCGTGGTTCGCAGGTGGCTTTATCGCCGGCATCGTCATGTACTGGCTTGGCATTCCGGCCATGATGATCGGCCTGGGCGTGTACCTGCCGTTCTACATGTCACTCACGGCATTCCTGGGCTCCTGCGTCAAGCTCGCCTACGACAAGTGGTCCGCCCACCGCGACGCCGAGGCCGGTCTTTCGGACGAGGAGAAGGCCGCCAAGGACGCCGCCTTCCAAGAGCAGGGCCTGGTTGTCGCCAGCGGCCTGCTCGGCGGCGAGTCCATCGTCGGCGTTATCCTGGCGTTTGTCTCCGTGGGCTTGAGCCTGCTGGGCTAAGTCGAGCAGCTGCTCGACAGCAACCATATTGCCTACGGCTTGCCCGGTCGGTAGCTTTCGCGGCTGCCGACCGGGCTTTTTGATATCGAAACAAAGAAAGGCCGGCGCGCTGCGTTTGACAGCGCGCCGGCCTTATCGTTTGGCTATCGAGACGGTCCCGCTATGAATTGGAGTTCGCTGCAGAGCCGACGCCCGAATCGCTACATCTGCTTGCGGCGACGATCGCCCAGCGTCACACCAGCGGCCACGAGGGTGATACCGCCGATGACGAAGACCTCGCCCGCAAGCGCGGAGTCATCACCGGTCTGGGCGAGCGCGGCCGACGTTGCCTTCTTCTTGGCGACAGGAGCCTTTGCAGCAGCCTGCGCAACCTGAGCCTTGGCCTGCGGCTCAGCCTTGGGATGATACTTGTCGTACTCGGCCTGCGCGGCAGCCAGGGCATCCTTGGCATCGCCAAGCTCGGCAAGCGCGGCGGCATAGGCGTCGTTGGCATCGGACAGTTTGGCATCGGCATCGCTCAGAGCAGCCTTGAGACCAGCAGCGGCATCGACGGCGGTCTTATAGCGAGCGTAGGCAGCGTTCAGCTTGACCAGCTTCTCGTTACCCGTCGTGCCCGCGGCAAGAGAGGCCTTGTGGTCGACAGCCTCAAGATCGGCCTTGAGTGCCTCATCGCTGGCAAGCTCGGCCTTGGCCTTGACGATCTCGAGGTTCGCATCGACGACGGCTTCGTTGGCGGCCTCGAGCTGCTTCTGGGCATCGGCGACACCGGCGACGGCAGCGTCATAGGCGGCCTTGGCGTCGTCGACCGCCTTCTGAGCGCCGGCGAAGCGCTCGAAGGCCTTGTGTGCGGTGGCAAGCTCGCCCTCGGCGGCCTTGGCCTTGGCCTGCGCGTCGGACAGGGCCTGCGTCTTGGCGGCAACTGCCTGCTTGGCGTCCGAAAGAGCAGTCGCGGCCTGGACATCTGCGGCCTGGGCCTTGTCTACACCAGCCTGGGCGGCATCGTCGGCCTTCTTTGCCTCGTCAAGCGAGCCCTGCTTATTCGCAAGGTCCGCCTGGGCGGCATCGCGCTTGGCGGCAAGGTCCTTGACCGAAGCGGTAGCGTTGTCATACGCCTCGTTGGCCTGTTCGGACTTTGCCTTGGCGGCATCGCGGGCGCTGCGAGCCTTCGCCTTGTGAGCGGCGGCCTCGGCTGCCTTCGTCTTGCTGTCAGCAAGCGTGGCGTTTGCCTTATCGAGAGCTGCCTGGGCAGTAGCGGCCTCACTCTTGGCGGCGTTGAGCTTGGTCTTGGGCGTCTTGACGTCGATACCCTTGAGTTTGGCTTCGGCGGCGTCGTATGCCGTCTTCGCGGCGGCGGTGCCGGACTTAGCCTTCTCGTACTCGCCCTTGGCGGTGTTCATGTTCACATCGGCTGCGGTGAAAGCGTCCTGGGCGGCATCCTGCCCGTTTACAGCTGCGAAGTAAGCTTCCCTTGTAGTTCCAAAGTTCTTCTGCGCCTCGGCAAGCTTGCCCTGGAGCTCCTTGAGCTGCGCCTTCTGCGCCTGCGTGCCGCCCGCATTGTAGGCGGAATCGATGTAGTCGTTGAGGAGCTTCTTGAACTCGGAGACAGTGAAATCAGCCTGCGTGTCATCATCGCTGTAATCGAAGATGGTTACCTCGGAATCGGTATTCTTGCCGCTACCGGTCGCGATGCCGATGGCTCTCGTAGAGGCATCGATAATGTTGAGATAGTGCCCGCACTCGTGGTAGATGCTGTTGTAGTTCTGATAGATGTAATAGGACTCATATCGATATTTGCCGAGTTTGTCACCATACTGCTCTACATACTTGTCGAAAATCTTCTTTTCCTGAGTATAGAGGCCGGTATAGGGCCAGCCGAGGGTATCCTCGGTCTCGCCGCCGGTATATGCGCCGCCTCCGCCAGCAAGGTTTTCACCGTTGTCGAAGTAGCAGTTCGAGTGTCCCCAGATGTTCGATGAATATGATGTATTAAGGGCGGCTGCCGCAGTCATACGGAGGCTGACGCTGAGCGCCGACTGACCGTTCGCCTTGCGGAGGTTGTTCTGGGTGTCGAGATATGTCAGGGCGTTGCGCATCTGCTCCAAGGAGAGCGGATTGGTGTCGCGAGACATATCCTGATCGACGTACTGGTCATACCAGTCGGCCTTGTCCTCAGCACCGGTCAGCATCGATACGGCATCCTGGGCGTTCTTTTTCTGTGTGGCGGTGAAATCGCTGCTGTTGCTGATGTAGGCCATAAAGCCGAGCATGCCCTTATTGATGACTTCCTGGTCAACGGTCATGTTGGACTTTAGGTCTGCAATCTGCTGTTCAAGAGCCTCAACCTGGGCATTAGCAGCGTCATAAGCCTTTTCCGCGGCGTTCGAAGCGGCGCAGGCCGCCTCCCACTCGCTGCGCTTCTGCTGACGGACCTCGACGAGTCGGTCGTACTCCGCCTTCTTGTCGGCTTCGGTCTGCTGGGCCTGCTCGCATGCGGCCTTGGCGGCGTCGCGCTTGCTGACGGCGGCGTTGTATTCCTTGCTTACCGCATCATATGCAGACTGGGCAGATGCCACGGCGGCGTTGGCGGCGTTGGCCTTCTCCTGCGCGGCGGTGACGGTAGTCTGCGCAGCCTGCAGGTTCGCCTGTGCGGTGGCGTCGGCATCCGTCGCGGCATTGAGCTCCGCCTGCGCGGTCTTGAGCTCACCAGCAGCAGCGTTCTTGGTGGCCTCAAGCGCACTCAGGTCAACACCCGTACCCGAGACGGCAGCATCGAGCGCGGCTTGCGCCTGGTTGAACTTCTGCTGGGCGTTATCGCGCGCGGTGGTTGCGGCTGCGAGAGCAGCGGCAGTCTCCTGCTTCTTGGCCTGGGCGGAAGTCAGAGCGGCCTCAGTGTCCTTCTTTTCCTGCTGTGCACTGGCCTCGGCGGCCTTGGCCTGGTCCAGATTGGCCTGTGCAGCAGCAACGGCCTTATTGGCGTCATCGAGCTTTGCCTGTGCGTCCTCGACGGCCTTCTTGGCGGCCTCGTACTCGTCCATACCCATGGCCTCGAGCTTGGCCTGGGCATCATCGAGGGCCTTCTTGGCCTCATCCTGCTTTGCCTTGGCGTCCTTGAGCGCCTGGGTCTTATCCTCGACACTCTTGTTGGCCTGATCGAGCTGATCGTTCAGGTCGCCCAGCTTCTTCTGCTGCTGCTCGGCCTTGTCGACGGCCGCCTTAAGCTCGTCGATCTTCTCCTGAAGCGCGGCTACCTCGGCCTCGTTCTGCTCGGCGGCGTTATCGGTCACGGCCTGCGAGGCCTGATTCTTTTGCTGCTGCGCCTGCTTTTGAGACTGGCCCGCCGCGTCGGCCTTCTTCTGGGCGGCATCGTAGGCGGCCTGAGCGTCCTTGAGCTGCTTTGCCGACTCCTCGGCCAGCTGGGCAGCCGTCTTTACGACCGCTTGGTTACCGGCGGCAACGGTATTCTCTACAGAACTACCCCCCCTGCACAGAATCGCCGTTACCGGTTGACGGTGCGGCGATTGCCGCCAGCGGCGACATAAGCGGCTGAGCGATGAGGCCCGCCGTCAAAACGGTTGCGACGGCGCGGTTGGCAACGCCCTTGACGTTGACGGCCTTGGCCCGAGGCTCAAAGTGTTGTGGACTGTAGTTTGTCATGGCTTTCTCCCTTTGACACGGATGTATCCATACGCTTCAAAATGTAGGAGCTGATTTTTGAATTCTGTTGCGCAACATTGGCGACCAGCGTATTTTTTGAAATTCATGCTCCTGTGCTTCACAATTTCGTCACATTTGAAGGAGCTGGTGCATCATATTTTCGCGTGATGGAATTGAGCCTGTGATTTGCATTTGCTCCCGCGTCATCCGTCCTATCGGATTCCGCATCCAACAGACACCTCGCCCGCCACGGTGTAGAGTTAAGACAACGGGCGCGTTGCGCGGACCGCGCTGGAACGAGGTGGACATGGAGCTCGACAAACAACAGATCAAGCGACTGCGCGAGCGTCATCATCGGCGTCACGGCATCCGCCCCGCTCATAGCGAAGCCATGGAAAACATCACCCGCTTCCTCAAGCGCGCGTTCAACATTCGCGAGGGACGCGCGCCCTATCATGTGATCCGCAAGCGTTTTGTAAACGGGGCGCGTCTGACTGGCTCCCACCTATGCATCCTCATCATCGCCATGTTGATCGCGAGCATCGGCCTCGATATCGATTCGGACATCGCCATCGTGGGCGCCATGCTCATCTGCCCGCTCATGGGCTCGGTCCTTGCCATGGCATACGGTATTGCCACGCTCGACCGCGAGATTACCGTCGAAGCCGTCGCCAGCCTTGCGCTGCAGATGGCCTTTTGCCTGGTCACGTCCACGCTGTACTTTAAGCTCTCGCCCCTTGGCACCACCACGGCCGCCATCATCGACAACTCGACACCCACCGTCTGGGACCTTACCGTCGCACTCGCAGGCGGCTTTGCAGGCGGGCTGGGCAACTCGCGCGACCAGGAACCCGCCACGCTCATCGCCGGCGTGGCCGTGGCGACCGCGCTCATGCCGCCCCTGTGCGCGGCGGGCTACGGCATCGCCATCGCAAGCGGATCACTGTTTCTCTCGGCACTTTATGAGTTTGGCATCAACGTGGTCTTTATCGCACTGGCTGCCGAAGCCGTGCTGCTTCTTTTGCGCGTGCCGCTCAAGCGCGACCTGAACGGCGACGGCATTGTGACCGCTGAGGAAGACGCCGAGGTCGACGAGCTGTCGCGCAAGGTGCGCCGCCGCATCATTGTGGGCACGACGATCTTTGCCATCCCCTGCATCGTCATGACAGCAGGCTCCATTGGCTCGGCGCAGGCCGGCGTGCAGGACGGCTACGGCGTCACCGAAACCACGCGCGAGCTTGCGGCGGTGCTGCCAGGCTTTAAGGATTACACCGTCGCCGTCGAGACCTCGGCCACCGAAGGGGACGAGGAAGGCATTGTAGAGCGCGAAATCGTCGCCCATGTGACGACAAGCGAGGCGCTTGGGGCACACGATCGCCGCGTCGCCCGCAAGCTCATCGACCTCAACGTGCCTGAACTCGACCGCGTGGAATTTGACGTGAAGTGATGCAGAGCGCAGCGCTACAGCTCGTACTTGTACACGCGGTAGATGTACTTCTCGGCTTCCATCTCGTAGGTGGCGATGGGAAGTCCATAGCGATCGTACTCGGTGAAGGTCTTGGCCTGGCCCGAAGCCACGAGCATGCTATTCGAATCGCCGACGCGCTGCGCACCACTAACGTAGCCCGAGAACGGCACCGCGATCTGGTCCACAAGCTTGTAGGTGCGCGCGGTCTCATCCACCGTAAAGATGCGCCCAAACGAATGCGTTCCCTTGCTGTAGTCGGTCACCACCGCGGCGCCCAGCTGGCCCCAGTCGAACTTGGGATAGCTCTCGGCCGCACCAAAGTTGTTGTCGTATAGCAGCACCTGGTAGCGACCAGTCGCTGCCGTGTCAGAACTCGGCAGATACGTCACGCTGTGCTGGCCTGCATTGAGCGAGAAATCGCCCTGGGCCTGCAATAACTTGTCTTCAAAGCCCGAGCCAGCCCATTGCCACTCCTTTCTATTTCTGGGTCCATCTTCTCACTGCTGGCGGCCGAAAATGATCCGTTTTCCTCCGACCCCGAGGGATCGTTCTTAGTACTTGAAGAAGCCCTCGCCCGAGCTTTCGCCCAGCTTGCCTTCGTCGAGCATTTTCTTGAGGACGGAGGCCATGGCCTTAAAGTTGTAGGGCATCATCATCTTCTTGAGCAGCGGGCTCACCAGGCCCGGCACCTTCTGATACTGCATGACGATGTTGTAGGCCGTCTGGATACCCACCGTGTCGAATACGCGGAACGGGCCCTTGGGAGCGCCGGTGCCACGCGTCCACGCGAGGTCGATGCTCTTGGGATCGCTCACGCCCGAGACGTACAGATCAAGGCCCGAAAGCAGCCATGGCACCAGCATGGAATTGAGCAGATAGCCGTTCTTTTCCTTGTTGACGGGCAGGGCAAGCATGCGAATATCGTTGGCAAAGTCGACAAGCTCGTCGAAGTAGCGCTTGTCGGTTTGGTCCTGCGCCATGACCTCGGTCATGTTGTTCTTCCAGATGGAATTGGCAAAGTGCAGCGACAGGTACTTCTCGGGGCGGCCGGTGTACTTGGCAAAGGTGCTCGGTAGCAGCGTGGAGGAGTTGGTCACGACGACAGTCTTTTGCGGGAGGACCGGGGCGAGCTTCTTGTAGAAGTCAATCTTTGCCTGGGTATCCTCAGCCATAGACTCGATAACCAGGTCGGCGTCAGCCACTGCCTTGGCAAGATCGAGCTCCAGCTTGAGTGTGGAGTAGGCACGCTCAACGGCGGCGAGCGCCGCTTCCTTGTCGAAGGGCTGGCCGCTATCGGCGATACCGGCGCACCACTCGCCCGTGCCGTCCGCCATGCCCTCGATAGCCGCGATGTACTCCTCGCGCACATGATCGATCTTGGGCTGGGTGCGGCCGATGCTGCCCTTGCTGCGCAGCCAAATCGTCACATCGAAGCCACAGTAGGCAGCCTGAAAGGCAATCTGGCTTCCCAGCACGCCGCCGCCAGCAACGCAAACGGTCTTGTAGCTCATAGGAACAGTCCTCTCTTACGTAATTCCATAGATGTGTATTTATTCAACCGTAAAGATGACGCGCGTTGGGGACGGGTTCCTTAAACGGATGGTATTTCGCGGCAAACGGCTACATATGTTCATTATCTCAGGGTTCTGGGGGCGATTTTTGGTGCCGCAGAGACGTCGTTTTCGGAAGTATGCGGCAAATTCCGGAACCCTTGAGCACCCCCCGATTTTCCGCCAATAAAACCGCAGGTACAGGGCTTGGACATATTCGGTGTGCTCGGTCTATTCAGATTTTGCCGCATACTTCCGAAATCTGAGTTCGCAAAGGGTGATAGTCGGGGCGTTTACGCAACATATGTCCAAGCAAAAACGGGTGGTAGCCGGTACGGCCACCACCCGTTTGTCTCATATCCAGCCCATAGCAGGCCAGCTACTTCTTAATGCCGCGTCCCAGGCGCTCAGCGACCGACGCCACGGCGCTCTCATCGACCGAACCGCAGCTCACGCAGCCGTCGTGGGCACGCATCTGGCCGGTGACCTCGTCCATCGCGAGCGGCGCCACCTTCTCAAGCTTAAAGCCCTTGCCGGCGCGCATGTTTTCCTTGGCCACGCTGATCATGAGCTTAATACGGTTGAGCTGGTTGACCTCGGACGCACCGGGGTCGTAGTCCACTGCGACGATATTGCTCTCGGGGTGCTGACGGCGCAGCTCCTTGATCACGGCCTTGCCCACCACGTGGTTAGGCAGGCACGCAAAGGGCTGCGTGCAGATGATGTTGGGTGCGCCATGGTCGATCAGGTCGAGCATCTCGGCCGTGAGCAACCAGCCCTCGCCCATGTTGTTGCACACCGAAAGCACCGTACGGGCCTTGTCGGCCATGGTGCCGATGCGCTCGGGCGCCTCGAAGCGGCGGGACTTCTCGAGCATCTCCTCCACCGGCGTGCGCATCCAGTCCACGAGCTTGATGAGCGCCTGCATACCAGCGCGCGTGGTAGCGGAGCTTCCCAACTCGTCCTTCTGCAGCTCGGCGTTGCTCATGGAGTACAGGAAAAAGTCGAGCAGACCCGGCACCACGGCCTCGCAGCCCTCGCGCTCGATGACATCGACCACGTGGTTGTTGGCTGTGGGATGGAACTTGACCAGGATCTCGCCGACCACGCCCACGCGCGGCTTGGTACCCTCGCCCACGAGCGGCATGGTGTCGAACGCGCGGATGGCCTCGCGGCACAGCTTGGTGTAGTTGTGGCGGTTAAACTTGGGCGCCAGCTTGCGAGCGCGCGCCATGTACTCCTCGTAGAGCGCGTTGGCGGCACCGGGCGTAGCCTCGTACGGGCGGCAGCGATAGAGCATCTGCATCATCACGTCGCCAAAGAGCACCGCGTAGACTGCCTGCTTAAGCAGCGCCGGCGTAATCTTAAAGCCAGGGTTGTCCTCGCCCAGCGCCACGGCCGAAAGCGAGATCACCGGGATCTCGGGGTGGCCGCTCTCGCGCAGGGCCTTGCGGATGAGTGCGATGTAGTTGGTGGCACGGCAGCCGCCGCCGGTCTGGCTGATAACCACGGCTGTCTTGGACAGGTCGTATCGACCGCTCTCGATGGCCTCCATGATCTGGCCCGTCACCAGGATCGACGGATAGCAGATGTCGTTGTTCACGTAGCGCAGGCCGGCCTCGACGGCATCGTGATCGGTCGAGGGCAGCAGCTCCAAGTTGTAGCCAGCACCACGGAACACCTCTTTGACCAGGTCAAAGTGGATCGGCGCCATCTGCGGGCACAGGATGGTGTAGCCCTCCTCGCGCATCTGCTCGGTAAAGGGCACCTTGGGCCACGCGGTCGAAGCACTCTCGCGCTGCGCCTCGAACGTGTACTTACGGCTCGCGAACGCGGGGGCATCCGTGGAGGGCGCCACCGGCGCGGCATCGCCCTGCTCGTAAGTCTCGCCCGCGGCCGTAGCCTCGGCCAAGCGCTCGGCCTCCTGGTCCTTGAGCGCCGCCATGAGCGAGCGAATACGGATACGCGCGGCGCCCAAGTTGGACACCTCGTCAATCTTGAGCACGGTGTAGATCTTGCCGCTGGCTTCCAGAATCTCCTGCACCTGATCGGTGGTCAGAGCGTCCAGGCCGCAGCCGAAGGAATTGAGCTGGATCAGGTCCAGGTCGTTGCGCATCGTCACAAAACGGGCGACGGCGTACAGGCGGCTGTGATACATCCACTGATCGACGACGCGAATCGGACGCTCGGGCTTCACCAGATGCGCGAGCGAATCCTCGGTAAAGACCGCAAAGCCAAAGCTCGAGATAAGCTCGGGCAGGGCATGGTTGATCTCGGGGTCGTTATGGTAGGGACGACCGGCGAGTACGATGCCGTGGCCGCCGTGGTCCTCGACCCACTTAAGGGCCTCCTCGCCCATGGTCTGGATGTCCTCGTGAAAACGCGCGTCGGCCTCGTAGGCGGCGTTGACGGCGGCATCGACCTCAGAGCGCGTGATCTTGGGACCGCGCACGCGACCGCGACCGGCCTCAGCATCGGCCACACGGTCGACGGCGAGCACCTGGTATAGACGGCGCTTGAGCTCGGTCTTGTCGTGATAGGGCACAAACGGGTACAGGAACTCGATGTTCTGCTCACGGATCTCGTCGATGTTGAGCGCCAGCGCCGTGGGGTAGCTCATGACGATGGGGCAGTTATAGCAGTTGCCGGCGGTCGGATCCTCCTTGCGCTCCCAGCGCACGCACGGCATCCAGATAAAGTCGACGTCACGGTCAATGAGGTTCATCACGTGGCCGTGGCTCATCTTGGCCGGATAGCACACGCTCTCGGACGGCATGGACTCGATGCCCGCCTGGTAGGTCTTTTTGCTCGACTGGTCGGACAGCTGCACGCTAAAGCCCAGGCGCGTAAAGAACGCATGCCAGAAGGGGTAGTTCTCGTACATGTTGAGTGCGCGCGGGATACCCACGGTGCCGCGCGGGGCCTCGTCGGGGCTCAGGACCTCGCGGTCAAAGAGCAGCTCGTTTTTCTTTTTGAAGAGGTTGGGGGCCTCAGTCTTCTGCTTTTTGTGGCCGGCGCCCTTCTCGCAGCGGTTGCCGGTAATGAAGCGCCTACCGCCGCCAAAGTCGTTGACGGTAAGCTGGCAGTTGTTGGAGCAACGGCCGCAGCGGACATGCTTTTGCGTCACGGTGAGGTGCGCGATGTCCTCAGCCGAAAGAATGGTCGAGGTGCCGTCGGCGCCGGCGCGATCGCGGGCGAGCAGGGCCGCACCGTAGGCGCCCATGCAGCCGGCGATGTCGGGACGCACGGCATGAACGCCGGTGAGCTGCTCAAACGCGCGCAGCGTGGCATCGGACATAAAGGTGCCGCCCTGGACGATTACCTGGCTGCCGATCTCCTTGGGATCGCGCAGCTTAATGACCTTGAACAGGGCATTCTTGATGACGGAATAGGACAGGCCGGCGGCGATGTCGCCCACCGTGGCGCCTTCCTTTTGCGCCTGCTTGACGCGCGAGTTCATAAAGACCGTGCAGCGACTTCCCAGGTCGACCGGGGCTTTGGCATGGATGGCGGCGTTGGCGAACGCGCGCACGTCCATGTTCATAGAGACGGCGAAGCTCTCGATAAAGCTACCGCAACCCGACGAGCAGGCCTCGTTGAGCATGATGTGCTCGATGACGCCGTCCTTGACGCGCAGGCACTTCATGTCCTGGCCGCCAATGTCCAGAATGAACTCGACGCCGGGCAGGAACGCCTTGGCGCCGCGCAGGTGCGCGACGGTCTCGATCTCGCCGGAATCGGCCTTGAGGGCCTCGATGAGCAGCGCCTCACCGTAGCCCGTGGTGGTCACGTGGCCGATGGTGCAGCCCGCGGGGATGTGGTTGTAGAAATCGGCCATGATGACCTTGGCCGTGCCTAGGATGTCGCCGTTGTTGTTGCCGTACCAGGTGTGCAGCAGCTGACCGTCCTCGCCCACGAGCGCGGCCTTCATGGTGGTGGAGCCGGCGTCGATGCCGATGAACACGCGTCCGGTGTAGCCTTCGAGCTTGCCCTTGGGGACGACCTCGGTGTCGTGGCGGGTCTTGAACTCGGCAAAGTCCTCGTCGGTGGCAAAGAGCGGATCCAGACGCTCGACCTCGGCACCCTGCGTGTCACCCAGGGCATCGATGGCCCCGATGAGCTGCGGGAACGTGCTGAGCTTGTTGGACTCGTGCGCCATGGCGGCGCCGCTCGCCACAAACAGGTGAGCGTTTTGGGGCACGATACGGTGCTCCTCGTCCAGATTGAGCGTGAGGTAGAAGCGGTGGCGCAGCTCGGAGAGATACTGCAGCGGGCCGCCCAGGAAGGCGACGTTGCCGCGGATGGGACGGCCGCACGCCAGGCCCGAGATGGTCTGGGTCACGACAGCCTGGAAGATGGAGGCGGCCACGTCCTCGGGGCGGGCGCCCTCGTTGAGCAGCGGCTGCACGTCGGTCTTGGCAAAAACGCCGCAGCGGCTGGCGATGGGATAGATGGTGGTGGCGTTGGCCGCGAGCTCGTTGAGGCCGCTGGCGTCGGTGTGGAGCAGGGTTGCCATCTGGTCGATGAACGCACCCGTGCCGCCGGCGCAGGTGCCGTTCATGCGCTGCTCGATGCCGCTATCGAAGTAGATGATCTTGGCATCCTCGCCGCCCAGCTCGATGGCGACATCGGTGGCCGGGATGAGGGTCTCGACGGCACGCTTGCTGGCGATGACCTCCTGAACAAACTCCAGGTCGAGCCACTGGGACAGCAGAAGGCCGCCCGAGCCGGTGATGGCGCAGGTCATCTGGGCCGTCGGCAGCACGGTCGCAGCGCCCTCGAACAGGTCGCGGGCGCAGGCACGGACGTCGGTGTGGTGGCGCTGGTACTTGGCGTAGACGATCTGGTTGTCGTCGTTGAGCACGGCAAGTTTAACGGTGGTGGAGCCCACGTCGATGCCCAGGTGCAGGTTGCCGCGAGCGTTCTCGGGGTTGAAGATCGCGCCTTCGGGGGCGTGGGCGGCGGCTACGGGCTCGGCAGCGGTAGCGGGCTCGCTGGCGACGGACGTCTCCCCTGCCGCGTTCTTGGCATCGGCAACTGCCTCGGCAACTTTCTCGGCAGCCGCGGTCGCGGCCTTCTGCGCGGCGTCCACCACGGCGGGCGCGGCCTCGCGTGCGGCAGCGACCATGCGATCCTTGATGCCATCGACGAGTTTGCTCATTATCTCTCCTCTTAGTTGTTGGACTCGACGGTTGCGGCGGTGTCGGCCGTATCCTCGAGCTGCAGGTTCAATAGCTTCAAGCCGTATTCCGGCACGTTGATATCGATGGGTTGACCATATAGGTCGCCGGGACGCACAAAGGCGATAACCGTCATAATGCGTGCCATGGCCTCGGGCGATTCGGTGAGGCCGTGCTCAAACCAGCGCTGAATCATGCCGACCTCGGCGCTCACGACGTAGGTAACGTAGTAGTCAAAGAACGTGCCCAGCGCCAGGCCCAAAATGCCCGTCTGTGCACGAGGCACCACGGCCTCACGCGCGGTGTCGATAATCTTCTTAATGAAAGCCTGGTCGCCGCCCGGGCCCAGCAGCGATCCGATTAAATCGCGGTTGGCCGCAAGGTAACGCAGCAACTCAACCGAACCGGGCGCCGGCTCGAGCTCATCGATGTTGTGATAGAGATCGGGCAACTGAGCTGCGGTGATGAGCTCAATGCGCTCGCGGATCTCGGCCAGCAAGCCGTCCTCGATTTGATTGATAAAGTCGGGAATATCGCGGTAGTGCGAATAGAACGTGCGGCGCGTAAGGCCAGCGCGCTCGGTGAGCGACGCGACATTAATGTGCGAAAGGTCGCCGCTTTCGGCAAGCTCGCTGGCAAGTGCTTGGCGTAGGGCACGCTGCGAGCGAAGGGACCGGCGATCACATTTCTCGAGCTGGGACAAGCGTCCTCCTTGTTACTCAGCCTGTGCGCTATTGCACAGTGCGAGTATTATTGCACACCGTGTGCATCAACACGTAAAGGCAATATTTTGGATGTGGCAGAGGGACAGTCCCTTTGTCACATTATTCGATGACGGTGCGGGAGTTTTGCTTGCGCATGGTGGCGAGCATGTGTTTGGGGACGGCATGGACCATGCAGCTGCCGATGGTCACGCTCGCGGCGGCCTTAGCTGCATCGCTAGCGTTTTTGGTCGCGTAGCTGTGGCGGAAGCGTTTGAGCATGGCGATGTCGTTTCCGCCGTCGCCATAAACCGCGACCTCGTCCTCGGCAATGCCGTAGTAGCCCGCCAGCCAGGCCACACTCTCGCCCTTGTTACACGCCACGTCCGTGATCTCGAACATCACTGGATCGAACGGCGCGTTGACCACGCGGTCCGATCGCTCGGCAAGATACGACTTAAGGTCACGCTCCAGCTCGGGCGAGGTCACGCGACAATTGATCTTGCATACATCGTGACGCAAGATATCGCCGATCGACTGGTCGAAATACTGTTCCTCGTGATACCCGCCGCGCGCACGCATGCCGCGCATCACAATACGCTTGATGGGGCTGTCCTTTTTAAAGCCCGCCTGATGCATCTCGAACGAACCGCTCGAGAACATGCCATCGGGCGTGGAGCAATCAAAGCAAATGTCCGGGAACGCCTTGAGCAGTTCCTCGGTGACCTGCGGGTCGATGGTCCAAGTCTTGAGCACCTCGCCATGGCTGTCGCGCACGATGGATCCATTGGAGCAGCAGGCGTCAAGCGCCAAGCCCGTAAAGCCATGCTCGCCGATCGGCAACGTCGAGCGTCCAGTCGCGGGAACCACGTGCAGGCCAGCCTCAGTCAGCTCGCGAATGGCGCGGCGGATGGTCCCATCCGCCTCGTGCAGGGCGTTCAGCAGCGTTCCGTCTAAGTCACTCGCGAACATCTTGATCATGGACATGCCTCTCCTTCGTCTGCCCGATATTGTAGACGAAGGAGAGGCATGTCCAAACAATGCCGTCCCGGCGCGGCGTACCACCGCCTTCACAAATTCACGGTGCCCCAGCGCGTTAAGACAATCGCCGCAATCGATTTTTCAGCCGATAAAACAGAGCCGTCGTCAACGTCAGCACCGCCAACATGGCTGCGAATACAATCGCCGGTGTCCATCGATCATATGCAACCCCGTACGTCAATTGGCCGATAGGCGTTGCGCAGGAAAGGACCATGTAAACGACCGAAAGCACTTTTCCGCAGAGCTCAGTCGGCGCTACCCGCTGAACAAACGCGATGATTTCAACCGACGTAATGCTCGCCCACACCATGACCCATGCCGAACCAACCGCAAACACGGTGAACACGCATACATCTACGCCGAACAGCAGCGTAACAATAATCGGCGCGACTCCAAAACAGATCATCGCAACATATCGGCATATGCCATTGAAAGAAAAACGATGCGGCCAAATGCCGACCAAGCCACTGCCGGTAAGACCACCCAGGCCCAGAGCAACCTCAACTATCCCAACGCAGGACGATTGCATGCCGAGATGCTTTGTAACAATAATGGGAGCGCCAATCGTTAGCCCAACCAACGCAAGGTTCAAAACTGCCGCAAGCAAAATCACAGCGACCAATGATGCATTTTGCAACAGATACCGAATCGACTCCCGAAAATCGTTTCGGCATGTCGTGCGAGTCGCGCCGTCTCTCATCGTTTCAGATGAGGCGTTTTGCTTGAGTGCGACCCCAAACAAGAGAGCTGAAATCGCAAACGCCACCGACGCGGTTGTGCAAAGAGCATCGATGCCAAAGCACCCATAGACTGCCGTCCCGACCACAGGACCCAAGATATTGCTCACCATGGTCATCTGCGAAACCAATGCAGTGGCCCGCTCAACCTTCTCTTCACCCGCCATACGCACCGTCTCAATTTGGAGCATTGGCTTTAGCAGCGATTGAACACCATATTGAACACAAAGTATCGCTACTACGACGACCGCAAGAGGCAACGAGCGCTTCATGGGGATAGACAGCAGTGATGCAGTCATCAGAGCAATGCCGAGGGACACGAGGACCTCGCGGTGTCTTCCCCGATCCGCTAAGATCCCACCAGCCGGAGTTGCGAGTACGCCGGGTATGAACGCCGTCGCCACGACGGCGCCATATAACGTTGACGATCCACTGCAATCGAACAAGTAAAGTGGATACGCAAAGCACAGCGCCGACAGCATCGAATACGTGCACAGCTGCGCAACCAGAAGTTCCGCGAGCCTGATTGACCGCACTGTTTTTGATTTCAACGAGACGCCGACGTCTCTCAGCCCAGCCATAAGCCCACCCCCTATACATACCACTAGTATGTATTTAATGACTTGAAAAGGGCAGCCGTGGCTACCCTCACAAATCAATTACATACCGTTGGTATCTATATTACCACCCGGCGCGGTCCCATACGTCCCAAATCTGCGCCGTTGTCTGAAGCACTTCATTACCCAAATCGAGCCCCACCGCGGCAGCCATCTGCGCCAAACATTGTGCGCGAGCGAGCATTCGCTCCTTGGGCTCGAGCGGACGGAACAATGGCAGCAGCCAAAGATTCGCCAACAACGATACGGCCTCCGCCGCTTCGCGCGGGCATTCGCACGCAATGGAGCCGTCGGCGATGCCCTCCTCGATCACTGGCAAGAGACAGCCATCGGCCGACTCGTCAAATGAGCCCTGGTACTGCATCGCCAGTAGGCGCGAGCTTTTTACCGGATCTGCTGCAGGACGCATACGTGCCCATAGCTCAATTTGTGGAACAACGGACTCGGGAGCGTACAGTCGCTTGAGCTTTTGGGCTCCGGTCATATTACCGACGCCAAGCATCGAGCGGCGGTGCTCAACAATCGGAGTCATCGCCCGATCAAACGCGGCGTTGAAAACCTCTTCTTTGCTCTTGAAGTGATGATAGACAGCGCCCTTGGTCATGCCGTCGAGACGGTCAACGATATCTTGAATACTCGTCCCCTCATAACCCTGTGCGCAGAATAGCTCCAGTGCCGCGTCGAGAATCTTCGCGACCGTCTCCTCGGGATATTTATTGCGACCCATAATCCGCCCATCCGCAACGCAAGTCTTGTGCCTCATTGCAGCATTTTAACGTTGCGGATGGCAGACGGTCGATTCTACACCGCGGCCGGGCCGTGTTCGCCGGTGCGAATGCGGATGACTTCTTCGACCGGCTCGACCCAAATCTTGCCGTCTCCAACGGCACCGGTGCGGGCGGCATTGCAGATGATGTCGACAATTCCGTCAACGTGCTCATCAGCGCAGATGAGGGTGAACTGCACCTTGGGGATGGTATTGACGAGCAGTTCGTTGCCGCGCACGTATTCCTTCCAGCCATGCTGTGCGCCGCAGCCCTGCACCTGGTTGATAGTCATACCGCGAACATCAGCAGCAAACAGCGCGTCTTTAAGAACCTCAAGCTTCTCCTGGCGCACGATAGCCGTAATTTTCTTCATAGTGAATTCCTCTCTTCAATAAAAGAAATGAATTGTTCTTCACATGGCACGGGTTTTCCAGGTGCCCGAAATTGCCCCGAAAGAGGAGCGCCGCGTACTTCGGTACGCAAGCGACGGTTTGAGGGGCAAGGTCGGGTGCCTGGGAAAGCCGTGCTGCTAATCGAGTCCGGAGAACGAGGGATAGGCGCTCTCGCCATGCTGACTCGCGTCCAGGCCCAGCGCCTCGTCGGCCTCGTCCACGTGCAGGCTGCCGTGGAACAGCGCCTTGACCACCGCGGCGGTCACCAAGTCGAGCACCAGTACAATAGCGACCGTCACCACAATGCCCAAAATCTGCGAGACGAGCAGCGACACGTCGCCCGTGTAGAACAGGCCACCCTTACCGGTCCACGAGAGCTCCGGCACACAGAACAGGCCCGTGAGCACGCCGCCCAAGATGCCGCCGATGCCGTGGCAACCGAACGCGTCGAGCGCATCGTCGTAGCCAAACTTGGTCTTAAGATGGCTGATGGCCAGGTAGCAGACAGGCGAGACGATCAGGCCCATGACCAGCGCCGCCCACGGCTCGACAAAGCCCGCACCCGGCGTGACCACCACAAGGCCCGCAACCAGACCGGTGCTGACGCCCACCAGCGTGGGGCGACCGGTATGCACGCGCTCGACGGCAAGCCACGAGACCATGCCCGCCGCGCTGGCCGTCACGGTGTTGAGGATGGCAAGCGCCGCCACGGCGTCGGCCTTAAACTCGCTGCCGCCGTTAAAGCCAAACCAGCCAAACCAAAGCAGGCCGGCGCCCAGCGCCACAAACGGCACGTTATGCGGACGGTAGCTCACCATGCCAAAACCACGACGACGGCCGAGCATTAAGCAGAGAATCAGGCCCGTCAGACCGGACGAAATGTGTACCACGTCGCCGCCGGCAAAGTCGAGTGCGCCGATGATGTCGCCGATAAAGGAGCCATCGCCGCCCCAAACCATGTGGGCGAGCGGCGCATAGACCACAAGCAGCCAAATGCCCAGGAAGGCCGTCATGGCACCAAACTTAACGCGGCCGGCCAGGCTGCCCGTGACGATAGCAGCCGTGATCATGGCAAATGCCATCTGGAAGGCAATGTTGATGATCTGAGGGTAGGCGGCACCGTCCGCGGCATTGCCCTCGGCCGCCTGCAGCACCTGGTTGAGTACCGGCAGGCACAGCAGCTGGTCAAGGCCTCCATAGAAAAACGCCAGACCCGGTGTCATTAAAAACACGAGCATGGTGCAGACGAGCATAAACGTTGTCGATCCCGTATCGTACATTCGCTCTCCCTTGGTCGCATGAACGTTGTCGGCGCCCATAATGCGGCCGAGGGGCAACTGGTGTAGACCAGATACGGCGTTGTTAAACGCGGCGTTGTCGAATGGAAACGGTGCCGCAATCTTGGAAACGGCGCGGCAACGGACGCGAAACGGACGGGAAATACGCGAGCAAGGAAGCCGTGAGCGCGCCCGTCCCGGCTAGCGGCGGAACAGCTCGTGGGCGCGGTCGCGGAGATTAGTTGCTCGAATGACACCTTCGTAGCGATTGATGCGCAGGCGCGGGAAGGCGTTAAAGAAGCGTAGGTCGCGGCGGCTGAGTGACACGCTCGGCACCGGACGGCTTATGCCCTTGCCGGCAAGGCGACGACTGAGCGACGGACGCGGCATGCTCGGTGCGGCATCGGCCACGCGGCGGGCGGCAAGCGCCAGGCCGCGAGCACCATCCGAGATAAACGTCGGCATCGAAGCCTTCTCGCGCAGGGCATCGAGCGCCGCGTCGCCCAGCTCGACCAGCCACGCGTTAACGGCACGGCCGCGGATGTGCGTCTGCGCCACCGAGTCGATCGCCGAATCGGGAATACGTTCGAGCATGGAGTCGGACGCATCGGCAAGCGACTCATTGATGCGGTCGGCAAGGTCGGCCCGGACGCGCTCCAGCTGATCGGACAGACGCCGCCAGCTCGCCAACGAGCACAACGCGTCGACCATCATCGCGACCGCGACGATAAAGGCGGACAGCCGCACAATCAGCACCGGCAGATGGCCAAGCAGCCCCAGCAATGCCGGCTCCACTAAACGGCAAATACACAACGCACCCAAGCCAAACGCGCAGGCCCAGTACAGGCAAATGCGTCCGTGCAAGTTAAACGGCAGGTGCGAGTAATCCCAAAAGCGAGCGCCCGTTGTTTTTTCCAACAGTACGCCTACGCTGTACTCAATCACGCTGCATACGAGCGCTGCAGCGACAAACTGGCTTGAGGCATCCGGAATCCCGCGCAACAGCAGCCAGCAGGCAATGCCGCCCACACCATAGATAGGACAACACGGCCCCAGCAAAAAGCCGCTGTTGGCAAATCGTCCGTGATTGAGCATGGCGCAGACCGTCGACTCCCACGCCCAGCCGCAAAACCCGTAAAAGGCAAACGAGAGCACCAGTGCCGAAAGCGGGCAGACGGCAAGCGTCGCGCCGCCAAACGCCATATCAATCGCGGTCCCCACCGTCTACCCTCTCCTCTTTTCGCTCGATTCGCCACTCACGTCATCGTCCGCCTCGTCCTTGCGCCGCAGACGACCGGCGACCGTCTCGCGCAGAGCGCACCATTTATCTGCCAGGCATACAATCCAAGCCTCACGACACGTCGGCGGCACTGGCACCAGCGGAAACATATGCCGCACGATAATATTCCGTTCGCGCGGCGTCAGCTCAAAATCTTCCTCCGCACGTGCCAGGGCAAAAAACGGGTGGCGAAAGCCATGCAGCCGATGGCTTGGGTCGGGATCGTGCCAGTCATAGAGAAAGTAATCGTGCAGCAGGGCCCCGCGCAACAACGAAGCACGGTCGACCGAAATGCCGGCACGGCCCAAGCGCTCGGCAAAGGACAGGCTCGCCCGCGCTACCGAAGTCACATGTGCATAGACCGTCACGTCGCCATGCTGGATAAACTCGTGCGTCAGGTCCAAGCGGCCCGCCTGGGCCAGCTGGCGGGCGGCATAGTCGACCTCGTGCGCGATTTTTTCGGCACGAACGGCATCGGACATGCTGCCTCCTTCCAGCGACTCACGGCGACAAGCCACGGCCTGTGCACAATCGATAAAAACATCATGGAACATATCAGTATGGCATCGGACAAAACGTTTTGCCCCACCAGTTGGCGAATTACCGCGCCGCCGTCACATATCAAACGCCAAAATGTGCGAGACTGTCTTGTGCAATTGTGTCGGCCGAGGGAGCGCCGGCGCTCGATTCGCATGGAGTAACCCACAACGATGCTGCTTACGCAAACGACAACGCCCGAGGACGTCAAGGCTCTTAATCGTGCCGAGCTCCCGCAGCTCTGCGACGAGATTCGCCACGCCATCCTCGAAAGCTCCGCCGCCGTCGGCGGGCACGTTGCCCCCAACCTGGGCGTCGTTGAGCTTACGGTCGCGCTCCATCGCGTGTTTAACTCCCCTATCGACAAGATTCTCTTTGACGTTTCGCACCAGACCTACGCCCACAAGGCGCTGACTGGGCGCGCGTACACTTATATCGATCCGAAGCGCTTTGGCGAGGCCTCTGGCTTTGCCAATCCCGACGAGTCCGAGCACGACCTGTTCGCCATGGGCCATACCTCCACGTCGGTGAGCCTGGGCTGCGGCCTGGCGCACGCTCGTGACCTGGCGGGCGATACGCACAACGTCATCACCGTTATTGGCGACGGCTCGCTTTCGGGCGGCTTGGCGTTTGAGGGCTTTAACAATGCCGCCGAACTCGATAGCAACCTGATCATCATCGTCAACGATAACGACCAGTCCATTGCCGAGAACCATGGCGGCCTGTATCGCAATCTGGCCGAGCTGCGAGCCAGCAACGGTACCTGTGAGCGCAACGTTTTCCGCGCGATGGGGCTCGACTACCGCTATCTGGACGCCGGTAACGACGTGTTGGCCCTCGTCGACGCGTTGCAGGAACTGCGCAATATCGATCATCCCATCGTGCTGCACGTCTCCACCGCCAAGGGCAAGGGCTTTGAGCCAGCCCAGAACGACCCCGAACGCTGGCATCACGTGGGTCCGTTTGACATGGCAACTGGACGCAAGCTCTGCCCGGGCCATCCGAGCGAGCCTGCGCCGCGCACCTATGCCGACATTACGGGCGAGGCGCTCAGCGCCGCCATCGAGCGCGATTCGCAGGTCGTGGGCATCACGGCCGCCACGCCCTACATCATGGGCTTTACACCCGAGCTTCGCGCTGCCGCCGGCAAACAGTTCGTCGATGTGGGCATTGCCGAGGAGCACGCCGTGACCTTTGCCACCGCGCTTGCGCGCTCGGGCGCCAAGCCAGTCTTTGGTGTGTACGGCACGTTTTTGCAGCGCGCTTACGACGAGCTGTGGCACGACCTGTGCCTCAACGACGCCCCGGCAACCATTTTGGTGTTTGGTGCGTCAATCTTTGGCACCACGTCCGAGACGCACCTTTCGTTCTTTGATATTTCCATGTTGGGCGGTCTTCCCAACATGCACTACTTGGCGCCGGCCTGCATGGAGGAATATCTGTCCATGCTGAGCTGGTCGCTCGACCACCGCGAGCATCCCGCGGCGATCCGCGTACCGGGCATTGGCTTGGTAAGCCGTCCCGACCTTGCGCCTGCCGAAGACACCGACTACAGTGCCGTTCGCTACAACGTGGTGCGTCAGGGCCGCGACGTTGCCGTGCTCGCGCTTGGCGATTTCTTTGAGCTGGGCGAGCGCGTGGCAAACCGCTTGGCTGCCGAGTACGGTATCGAGGCCACGCTCGTCAACCCGCGCTTTGCAACCGAGCTTGACCGTGAGTTCCTCGACAGTCTTGCCGCCGAGCATCGCGTTGTCGTCACCCTCGAGGACGGCATCTTGGACGGTGGCTGGGGCGAGCGCGTCGCGTGCTATCTGGCCTGCACGCCTGTGCGCACGCGCACCTTCGGCATCGCCAAGGGCTTCCCCGACCGCTACGACCCCAACGAGCTGCTCGCTCAGAACGGCATGACGGTCGAGAACATGGCCGCCGAAGCCGTAAGACTACTCAACGAGTAAGAAAACCTCCGCAAGGAAAGCACCCCTGCGGAGGTTTTTATTTTCGCGACGCGATTATCTCAATCTGTAACATCTAGGGTCCGAATTTCCGTCTAACTGTTACAGATCTGGATAAGACGTCCTAGTCCCAGACCTTTGTCTCAATCTATAACAGATAGAGACCTTTTGGCCGTCCAGATGTTACAGATTGAGACATTCGAATTCCCCTGAAGAGAAAATCTCGATCTGTAACAGTCGCTCGGCAAAAACGGCTGCAGATGTTACAGATCGAGACAAAGCAACAAGGCATGCCGCCGCATCGGCCAAAACCACCACGAAGGTGCCTGTCCCTTTTTAGTAGGTAGAATAACCCATAAGGTAAGTATATTTCTGAGTTATTTCGTGTTGACCCATTTGAGCGCGATAGGGTATAACTCTACTCAACCGCTAGGGATTTTATTGAGAAAGGTGTTCTACCATGAGCAAGAACCTCTCCCAGCAGGTCGTTCTCGACCGCCGCGGCTTCGTTGCCGCCACCTTCGCAACCGTCGCCGGCCTTGGTCTTGCCGGCTGCTCCGACACCAGCGCCGAGGCCGACAAGGGTTCCGCCGCCGGCTCTTCCAAGAGCTCCGAGGATACCGAGGCTTCCACCACGCTCGACGCCAAGGCATTCGACAAGCTCGTCGACAACGGCCCCAAAGCCGACGACGATGCCATCGCCGCCAGCACCTGGGCCACAGCCGTCAAGGACGCCGGCGTCTTTAAGATTGGCGGCGTTCAGACCTCTACGCTTTTCTCCCTCCTCAACGAGAAAGACGGTCAGACCCGCGGCTTCGATGCCGGTATCGCACAGCTCCTGTCCAACTACATTCTGGGCGAGAACAAGGTCGAGATCACCCAGGTGACCTCGGACACGCGCGAGTCTGTCCTGCAGAACGGCCAGGTCGACGCCGTCTTTGCCACCTACACCATCACTGACGAGCGCAAGAAGCTCGTCTCCTTCGCCGGTCCCTACTACTACACGCAGCAGGCCATCCTGGTGCTCGCCGATAACGACGACATCAAGAGCGTCGACGACTTGGCCGACAAGAACGTCGCCGTCCAGTCCGGCTCCAACGGCCCCGCCATCCTGGAGGAGTTCGCTCCCAAGGCCAGCCAGCAGGAGTTTAAGACCGACGAGGAGGCCCGCCAGGCACTCCAGCAGGGCCGCGTTGACGCCTACGTCATCGACAACAACATGCAGCAGAGCGCCCTGGTCCGCGAGCCCGGTAAGTACAAGATCGCCGGCAAGTCCTTCGGCAACAAGGAGCCCTATGGCATTGGTCTGCCGCTCGATTCCGACGGCGTCGCCTTCGTTAACGACTTCCTTAAGAAAATCGAGGACGACGGCACCTGGACCGAGCTGTGGCAGATCTGCATCGGCGACCGTACGGGCGACACCAATGTTCCCGAGCTGCCCGAAATCGGCGCCTAGGCAGCGTGCCTGGTAACGGCCGCAACGAAACCATACGGAAACGCATGATGCGCTTTATTGCGGTAAACTGTTTTCTCACTGAGTTGTCGGGGCTTCCGTACACACGGGAGCCCCTTTCCTTATCGGCGGGAGGTCCGCATGAGTCTTTCCGAGCTCTGGTCGCTCTATGGCCAGAACTATATCGACGCGCTGCTCGCAACCTGGGGCATGACGCTTGAGTCGTTTGCCATCGCCATGGTGCTGGCCGTCGCCGTCACCGTGATGCGCGTGTCGCCGCTCAAGCCGCTGCGCGTCTTTGGCGACCTGTATGTCCAGGTCTTCCGTAACATCCCCGGCATCGCGCTGCTTATCATCGTCGTCTACGCGCTGCCGCCGCTCAAAGTCGTCCTGCCCTACCGCACCTGCGTTATCGTCGCCACGGTCCTTTTGGGCTCGGCCTTTGGTTCCGAAAACTTTATGAGCGGCATCAACACCGTCGGCGTCGGTCAGGTGGAAGCCGCCCGCTCGCTGGGCATGAGCTTTAACCGTATCCTCGCCAAAATCGTGATTCCGCAGGCGCTGCGCTCGAGCGTGCTGCCCATGACGAACCTCTTTATCGCCGTCATGCTCACTACCGCCTTGGGCAGCCAGGTGCCGCTTAAGCCGCAAGAGCTCACCGGCGTGGTGAGTTACATCAACACGCGCTCGCTCGGCGGCGTCGCCGCGTTCTTTATCTCGGCGCTCGGCTACCTGGGCACGGCCTTTGTGGTGAGCCACATTGGCAACTACATCGATAAGAAGGTGAGGATCCTCCGATGAGCAAGCACTCCACCTCCGCGCTCACCATGCGCGATGCGCTCTACGAGGCTCCCGGCCCCAAGATGCGCGCCAAGATTCGCATCGGCACCGCCATCTCGCTTGTTGCCGTCGCCGCGCTCGTCGTCCTCGTGTTGCAGCGCTTTTATGTGACCGGTCAGCTTTCGGTCCACTATTGGTATTTCTTTACGCACCTCACCACCTGGAAGTTCCTGCTTGCCGGCTTTGAGGGCACCGTTAAAGTCGCACTCACCGCCGGCGCCATCGCGCTGGTGCTGGGCTTAGCCCTTATGCTCGGCCGTACCAGCGACATTAAGCCGCTGCAGCTGGTCTGCCGTGTGCTCACCGACTTCTTCCGTGGCGTGCCGAGCCTGCTGTTCATCTACTTCTTCTTTTTGGTGCTGCCCCAGTACAAGATCGCGCTGCCGTCGTTTTGGATGCTCACGCTTCCCGTCGCGCTCGCTGCCGCCGGCGTGCTGGCCGAGATTTTCCGCGCCGGCGTCAACGCCGTACCGCGCGGGCAGGTCGAGGCGGCCCAGGCGCTCGGTCTCTCCAAAGCTAAAATCACCTTTAAAATCGTGTTGCCGCAGGCGATTCGGTTTATTATCCCGTCGTTGATTTCGCAGCTTGTGGTCGTAGTCAAAGACACCACCGTCGCCTACGTGGTGAGCTACCCCGACCTCATGCAAAATGCCCGCGTGCTCATCACCAACTACGACGCCCTTGTGTCGGTCTACCTGGTGATCGCGGTCATCTATATCCTCATCAACGTCGCGATTAACAAGGCCGCTGTCTACGTTTCGCACAAGACCGGCGTGACCATCATCCGCTAACGCTTTACCATTTCGAGTCATAAGGAGCCGAGCACCATGGCACAGAGCACCTCTTCCACCGGCAATCAGCCGCTGATCGAGCTCAGACACGTCGATAAGCACTATGGCGATCTGCACGTCCTCAACGACATCAATCTGTCGGTCGACCGCGGCGAGGTCGTCGTTGTGATTGGACCCTCGGGCTCGGGTAAGTCGACCATGTGCCGCACCATCAACCGCCTGGAAACCATCGACTCGGGCGAGATTCTCATCGAGGGCGAGCCCCTGCCGCAGGAAGGCAAGGACCTTGCCCGCATGCGTGCCGAGCTGGGCATGGTATTTCAGCAGTTCAACTTGTTCGCACATATGACCGTACTGCAGAACGTCATGCTGGGGCCGGTCGATGTGCTGGGCGTGTCCAAGGAGGAAGCTCGTGAGCGCGCCATGGACCTGCTGAGCCGCGTGGGCGTGGCCGAACAGGCCGACAAGGTACCCGCACAGCTTTCGGGCGGCCAGCAACAGCGCGTGGCCATCGCCCGTTCACTCGCCATGCAGCCCAAGGCCATGCTTTTTGACGAGCCCACGAGTGCCCTTGACCCCGAAATGATCAACGAGGTGCTCGAGGTCATGGTCCGTCTTGCCCAGCAGGGCATGACGATGATCGTCATCACGCACGAGATGAACTTCGCCCGCCGCGTGGCCGATCGCGTCGTCTTTATGGCTGACGGCCAGATCGTGGAAACCGGCACGCCCGACGAGTTCTTCGACCACCCCCAGACCAAGCGTGCCCAGGACTTCCTCAACTCCATCAAGGGCCACTAACCAGACCGCTCACCCGCCCGCCATGCCCATCCAAACTCGAAAGCTACACCTATGATCGGAACTCGCACTTCATCGTCATACACCCCGCACGTCGACGTCGCCCCCGCCGACCGTCCGCTCATCCTCGTCGCGCCGCGTTGGGAAGAAGCGAAGCCGTTTTTGAGCGAGACGCTCTCCCCCAACGAGGAAATCGCCAGCGTCTTTGTCGATGCCATTCTTGCCGCCGGCGGCCTGCCGCTGCAGATGTCCATCACCGAGGACATTGAGGTCATCCGTCATTACGTCGATATCGCCGACGGCATCGCCATCCCCGGCGGCCCCGATGTCAATCCCAAACGTTGGGGCGATGATCGACCCTACGACCCCACCCTCTGCTGCGAGATCCGCGATTGCTTTGAGTTTAAGCTAGTCGGCGAGGTGCTCCGCGCCAAAAAGCCGCTCTTTACCACCTGCCGCGGCACACAGCTGCTCAATGTCGCCACTGGCGGCACCCTGTGCATGGACGTGCCGAGCCTGGGCGCTCGCGAGGGCCGCACGCAGTGGCGCCATACCCACGTGCTCAACGACCCCGTGCATCCCGTCGAGGTCGTGCCGGGTTCGCTTCTGGAGCGCGCGCTTGGCGGGCACAGGCTGATCCAGACCAACTCGGCACATCACTGCTGCGTCGATCGTCTGGGTAAAAGCACGCGCTTGGTCGCCAAGGCAACCGACGGTGTTCCCGAGTGCATCGAGGTCGAAGGCCAACCCTTCTGCCTGGGCGTGCAATGGCATCCCGAGTACACCTGGCAGACGCTCGAAACCGACTTTAACCTCTGGAAGTCGTTTGTCGAGGCGGCAGCCAAGGTCAAGCAGGCCCGCTAGCACGCGAACCACAAAACAGATAAGGGCGCCCCGCCGGCCACATGGTCCGGCGGGGCGCCCTTTTACCTATATGCTGCCTGCACGCAGCCCAAGGCCCGCAAGCTCTTATTCGGCCGCCTCGCGCAGGGCCGACATCGTAGCCGCATATTGCTGCTGCAGCGCATGCATTCCCTCGCGAGCGCCGTCAACGGCATCGGCGCCGCGCAGCGCCTCGGTCACCACGACCGCCGGCTCGTACAGATTATCGAATCCCAGGTTCTGGCTCACGCCCTTGAGCGTATGCGCTGCCATAAACGCACCTTCGGCGTCTCCCGCCGCCATGGCGGCCTCCAGCTTGTCCATGCTCTCGTCATCCAAAAACTTGAGGGCAAAGCGGCTAAGCATCTCCTCGCCCATCAGCCGAGCGCACGCGTCTTCATAATTAGCGCCGATCTTCTCATACGCCTCACGCATGGAAATCATGGGTTAAACTCCTTTGGTCAAACTAAATCGTGGGAAATGCGACGACGTCGGCGGGGCGTGCCAACGTCTCGGCAATACGGTCTTGCACCTCGAGCAGACAGTCGAGCAACAGCGGGTTAAACTCACCGCACTTACCGTCCAAGATCATCTGGATCGCCTCCTTGTGCGGGATAGCGTCCTTGTACACGCGCACGCTCGTCAGAGCATCGTACACGTCGGCCACCGAAACCACCTGTGCGGCAATGGGAATATCGTCGCCCTTAAGGCCATCGGGATAACCCTTGCCGTCCCAGCGCTCGTGGTGCCAACGCGCAATCTGGTACGCATATTCCATAAGCGCATTGCCGACGTGATGTCGGCCCAGCTCAAGCAACATGTCGGCGCCAATCGTAGTATGCGTCTTCATAATCTCGAACTCCTCGGACGTAAGGCGTCCGGGTTTGTTGAGAATCGCATCGTCAATCGCCATCTTGCCGATATCGTGCAGCGCCGAAGCCAGGGCAATCGTGGAGCGTTCCTCGTTGTCGAGGGAAATGGTGTCGCTACGCTGGACCAGACAGCCAAGCAGCAGCTCGGTCAGCTTTTCGATATTCGTAACGTGCCTGCCGCTCTCGCCATTGCGAAGTTCCATGACACCGGCCATGATGTCGATGAGCATGCGACTGTTCTTGACGCGCTCGTTGTACTGCTGGGACAGCAGGCTCGTCAGGCGGCGCTGTTTGGCGTACAGACGGATAGTGTTGCTTACACGACGGCGCACGACACGGGCGTCAAACGGGCGGCTGATATAGTCCGAGGCGCCCAGCTCGTACGCACGCAGAACCACATCGTCGGATTCTTCGCTCGAAATCATGATGACAGGCAGATTGTCAACAACCGATCGGCGCGACAGATCGGCCAGCACCTCAAAGCCGCTCACGCCCGGCATGACAATGTCCAGCAGCACGAGCGACAACTCATCGCCATAGCGGTCGACCATATCGAGCGCCGTACGACCGTTTTCGGCCTCGAGGATGCAATACTCGTCCTTGAGCATCTCGTTGAGAATGGCTCGGTTCATCTCGGAGTCATCGACGATAAGCACCAAAGGCTTTTCGCTTTGGAAGACCTCGATGAAATCGCCATCGGTCACGACCGTACCGGCTTTTGCCTTAGCACGGCTCAGTAACTGGACAGCGCGGCCAACGCCCTCATCAACCGTCTCGCCATGAATGCGAACGCCACCAACACATGCCGTCAAGCTCACGTGCTCATGGCCCGGAATAATCGCGGAACGAACGGCATCGGATACCTGACGCAGGCGACGGGCGAAGTCATCGGAGGGAATATCGGGCATGACGGCCACAAACTTGTCGCAGCCATAGCGCACAAGTTCGTCAGTCGAACGAATACCGCTGCGTATGGCTGTCGCCACGGCACCGAGCGCAAGGTCGCCGGCATGGCGGCCGCACGTATCGTTGAAGACCCTAAAATCATCAAGGTCGATCACCGCAACGCCGGCATTCATGCGGGCGCTACGGAGCTTTTCCTCGTAATATCGGCGATTGCGCACACTCGTCAGCACGTCGGTGTAGACAAGGTCCTCTTCTGCAGTCTCTTGTTCATCGATCGGACGCACCATCAGCAGGACGTGAGGCTCGCCCTCGACCTTCAGAGGGCGTAGGCGAGCGCGGTACTCAACACCATCGTTGAGCAGTTGCTCCGACAACTCATCGGAGTCTGCCAAAGCCTCAAGACTCGACTGACGCAGACAAGGGCAGCGATCGCCGGCGAGCAGGCAGTTAGGCTCGCTCTTAATCTGATCGTCCGACAGCAAACGCACCACGGGGTAGGTCTTCGCGACGCGGGCGACCTCAGCGGCAGCCTCCTCGTCGGTTAGATTGACCTCGTGATTATTGAGCATATGGGGCCCCTTCGATAGTTTCGCATGGTAGCGGTGGGTTCCAAATGCTACAAGGGTAACACCTTGCCGATGCAGGTAAGCACGTGAATGCTGTTACATTTTTATGACCTGGCAAACGGTGGTAATGGAACCGCGGGCGCGTGGTTATTGGCGCATTCGTTAACAATGACGAAACGCCAACAGTCCCCCTCCCCGCAGGTCATCGAGCGTGCTAACGCTCCAAGACATCGTGAACGGCGTTTGCCGCCGTAACGGGGCGATCGCGCAAACCGTTATGCGCGCCCGGGATCGTCACAAGGGGGCAATCGAGATATTCGGCAGCCGCTCGCGTACCAGCCTCGCGGGGTGTACCGACCGAAAGCTCGCCCAAAAACACAGCCGACACCGCCTTTGATTCGCGGGCGCGCTCCCAGTCGGGAGCATATGTCATATTTGTTCCGTATTCATTGGCCATAAAGCAACGACCATTGCGCAGGGCATGCTTGGCTTCCGCTTCGGTCGTCCCAGGAGCCTCGGGGTCCAAGTCGCCGAGAGCTCCCAAGAAAAGCCGAAGCGCCCTTGAAACCTTTCCAGCCGCAATCATATCGAGCAAAATCGGAGCTGCGCCCATGCCGACGCCTTCGGCCGACACAGCCGGCTCATGCAGAATCGCACGGGCGACGAGATGGGGTTCGGTGCGAAGAAGCTCCAGCGCCACCAACGTACCGGCGCTGTGCGCAAGCACATTTGTCGGAGCGCCAACGTGTTCGATCACGGCCTGCAGGTCGGCGGCCTGAGCGGCAAGATCATAGCTGCCGTCTGCCGCTTCGCTGCTGCCGCCACAGCCGCGGCGGTCATAGGCAATTACGCGGTAGTTGCGACCGAGCTCACATGCGATGCCGTCGAAAAATGTGCCGTCGACACAAGCGCCGTGCACGCACACCAAGGCAGGAGTATCAGGCGACACATCCGGGCCGGCATATTCGCGACAGGCAATCGTGGTGCCCGCATTCTCGACCGTAAAATCCATGTTGTGCCCCCATCATCAACGCCCATCCAGTTGCGCGTCAGTACGGCTGGATAGACCCGCATTGCTTTACGCCTTGTTAACAGATTAACTTTACCCGACCCGAGGCTTTTCATGACACGGCATAATGAGCGACGTGAAAAAACGAAACTTGTAAAGCAAGAGCCCGCACCCTGCTTTGGAGCCGATGCTATGCTTAGGCACAATTGTCTTGAGGAGCATATGCCTATGTCTACGTTTTTGAATGCCAGCCCCATCTTTGGGCCCGTTCGCAGCCGTCGCCTTGGTCTCTCGCTCGGCGTCAACATGATGCCGGCCAGCGGCAAAATCTGCACGTTCGACTGCATTTACTGCGAAAACGGCCTCAACGCCGAGCGCCCCTGCCACGAGCCGTACAACACAACCGCCGTGGTACTCGACGCGCTCGAGGCAAAGCTGCGCGATATGGCAGCCGAGGGCGAGCTCCCCGATGTGATCACCTTCGCAGGCAACGGCGAGCCCACCGCCGCACCGGAGTTTCCGCAGGCCATCGCCGGTGCCGTCGCGCTTCGCGACCAGCTGGCCCCAAACTCCAAGATTGCCGTGCTCTCCAACGGCACGCGCGCCGACCGCCCCGAGGTACACAATGCGCTCATGATGGTCGACGACAACATCCTCAAGCTCGATACGGTCGACCCGGCGTTTATCCAGCTGCTCGACCAGCCTGTTGGCCCCTACGACGTCGAGCACCAGATCGAGACGTTCGCAAGCTTTGACGGTCACGTTATTATCCAGACGATCTTTTTGAACGGCAAGTATCAGGGCAAGCTCATCGACAACACCGGCGAGGAGTACGTCGCCCCCTGGCTCGCGGCGCTTGAGCGCATTCGCCCACAAGAAGCGACCATCTACACGGTGGCGCGCGAGACACCGGTCGCAGGCCTTGCCAAAGCAGCACCCGAGGTGCTTGACGCCATTGCCGCGCGCGTCCAAGCCCTCGGCATTCCCTGCCAGGTGAGCTACTAGCAAAGCCACGCAGCAGCCAGTGTCCGCCATCCCACTCCATCAGTTGCGGTGATATAGTTCCTGTTTATGCTGTTAAACCGCTTAGATCGGAACTATATCACCGCAACTTTTATGGACGCGTGGGTGGGCTATACTAGCTGCGGATGAAAGGAAGTTAGCCATGTATGACAAAGGACCCGTGCCTGGCCGCAACGACGCTTGCTGGTGCGGCAGCGGCAAAAAATACAAGAAATGCCACAGTGCCTTTGATGAGCGCCTCGAGCGCTTGTGGGAAGAGGGCTGGGAGGTTCTGCCCCGCACACTCTACAAGACGCCCGCCGACATCGAGGGCATCAAGCGCTCCGCTGCCATCAACGTGGGCGTGCTCGACTACGTAGGCGAGCATATCGCCACAGGCATGACCACCAACCAGATCGACCAGATGATCTACGACTACACCGTCGAGCACGGTGGCACGCCGGCCGATCTCAACTACGAGGGCTATCCCAAGAGCGTGTGCACCTCAATCAACGACGTGGTCTGTCACGGTATCCCCTGCGATACGGATGTGCTGCACGAAGGCGACATCATCAACGTGGATTGCTCCACGATCTTGGACGGCTACTTTAGCGACTCGAGCCGCATGTTCTGCATCGGCGAGGTCTCGGCCGAGCGCCAACGCCTGGTCGACGTCACCCGCGCCAGCGTGGAGGCGGGTCTGGCGGCCGTCAAGCCATGGCTACCGCTGTCCGTTATGGCCGAGGCCGTGCAAAAGACCGTCGAGGACGCCGGCTTTAGCGTGGTGCGCGAGTACGGCGGACACGGCATTGGCAAGGAGTTCCACGAGGACCCGTTTGTGGGCTTTACCACCGAGGCACCCGATGTGGACACCATCATGGCCCCGGGCATGGTCTTTACCATCGAGCCCATGGTCAATGCCGGAGCGCCCGACATCAAGATTAGCAAGGGTGACGGTTGGTGTGTGCGCACCAAGGACGGCAGCGATTCGGCCCAGTGCGAGGTACAGCTCGTGGTGACCGAGGACGGTTACGAGCTGCTGAGCTGGTAGCCGTGGATGCGCCGGATGCTGACGGGCACGCTCGTCTTGCATCCGGCGTTTTTTAGCGTTTTGCCTGATATAACCTGCCAAAATAAACCTGTCCCTTTTTGGCAGGTCGAGCGGAGAGGACTGCTTGTGAACATCCTGGTTTTGCTGCCCGTCAACGACCGTCATCGCGTAATTCTTGAGTCGAGCGCTCCGGGCGAGGACTTTATCTACACGAGCGCCGACGCCGCCACGCGCGAGCAGGTCGCCGATGCCGACGTGATCCTGGGCAACATCGACCCTGACATGCTCACGGCATGCGAGCATCTCCAGCTGTTGCAATTGCAGACCGCCGGCTATGACGACTACCTTGCTGCCGGCACCGTGCCGGCTGACGTCAAGCTGTCTTGCTCGATCGGCGCCTACGGTCAGGCCGTAAGCGAGCACATGTTTGCCATGGTCCTTTCCATGATGAAGCACCTGCCCGGCTATCACGACTTGCAGCGCGAGCATCGCTGGGAGGATTTGGGACCGGTCACCTCGCTCAAAAACGCCAATGTGCTGGTGCTGGGCGCGGGCGATATCGGCGGCCACTTCGCCACGCTCTGCCGCGACATGGGCGCGCACGTCCGCGGCATCAAGCGCCATCCGCTCGTCTACCCCATTGTATTTGAGGACATGGACGGCATGGATGCCCTGTCTGAGCGCCTGGCCGAGGCCGATGTCGTCGCATCCTTTATGCCGAGCACACCCGAGACCCGCGGCCTGGCGAACGCCGAGTTCTTCGCCGCGATGAAGCCGGGCGCCTTCTTTGCCAACGGCGGCCGCGGCGATTTTGTGGTCGCCGACGACTTGGTTGCCGCTCTGGAGTCGGGACATCTCGCCGGCGCCGCGGTCGACGTCACCGATCCCGAGCCACTGCCTGCGACAAACCCCCTGTGGGATGCGCCCAACATGCTCATCACGCCGCACGTCTCGGGCTGGTTCCACCTGGCAGCCACGCTCAACAACGTGGTCGACATCGCCGCGGAGAATCTGCGTCACCTGCAAGCTGGCGAGACGCTTCGCTGCTGGATCGAACACTGATTGTTCCGGCGTTTTGCCAAACGCCGGAACCCCTCGACGCTGCGAGCCCGCCAGAGCGGCAATCTGCCTTTCAATCGTCGGGCATGACCAGAAGGTCAATGCCCTCCTCTTTCACGTCACCTTGCTCGCTCTGGCGGGCTCTCGCTGACTTTTGTCCGACCTGCGGCATTCTCCCTTTTTGGTGCAATGGGGTCAGGTTAGTTTGCACCATTACGTTGGTTTTGCCTGCGATACTTTTGTCAAAGTGATATCAGGCATTCATCTGGCGTTTTCGACGTTTCGCCTATTAGAGCCAGTCCATCTCCTTACCATAATGGTCCGAATAGGCGCTACGCTTGAGTTCTTCATCGCTCGCTGGCCACGCGTTGGACACGTCGATTCCCGATTCATGGCAAGCGGTGGCGAACAGCTTCGACCCCTGATCGATTAGTTGAGACCTGCCCTCGGTCTTCTCGTCTTCGGCTTGCATTTAGAGCTCCACGCTTTCGGCGCCGTTGATGGTTAGGTTGCGCTCGTAGAACGCGGTGAGAGCGCGGATGGCGTACATCACGTCGCGTACGCCGCCGGTCTCGTAGCTCGAGTGCATGGCAAGCTGCGGCAGGCCCACGTCCACAGCATGCATGCTCGCCTGCATATTGGACAGATTGCCGAGCGTGGAGCCGCCGGCCATATCGCTCTTGTTGGCGAAGGCCTGCGTGGGCACGTCGGCGTCATCGCAGATGGCCTGGAACACCGCGCGGCTAAAGGCATCGGTGCAGTAGTGCTGGTTGGCGGCTTCCTTGATGACGATACCGCCGTTGAGCACCACCTGATTGCGGGCATCGCACTTCTCGGCGTGGTTGGGGTGCACGGCATGTGCGTTGTCGCAGCTTACAAGCATCGAGGCAGCAAGTGCGCGATGGTACGACTCGTCGTCAAAGCCCAGCGATCCGTTAATGCGGCGCAGCGCGTCGGCCAAGAACGTCGACATGGCGCCCTGCTTGGTCTCGGAGCCAACCTCCTCATTATCAAAGCAGCAAAAGACCGAAACGTCGTGCGCGTTCTCGGCACCCAAAAATGCCTGCAGCGAGGTATAGGCGCAGGCCAGGTCGTCGAGCTTGGGCGTCGAGATAAACTCGTCGGCCCAGCCCCAAATGCACGCATCCTGACGATTGACCAGGAACAGATCGCGGCCCAGAATCTGATCGGGCTCAACGTCCAGCTCGTCGGCGATCAGAGCATCAAAGTCGCCCTGCTTAAGCTCGCCAGCGCTGATGAGCGGGCACAGGTCGACGGCTCGGTTGGGAGCAAAGCCCTCGTTAACGCCGCGGTTCATGTGGATGGCAAGGCTCGGAATGATAGCGACCTCGCGCTCGGTGGCAAGCAGACGGCTCTCAATACGGTCGCCTTCGCATACCAACACGCGGCCCGCGAGCGCCAGCGGGCGGTCGAACCAGGTGTAGTCGATCATGCCGCCGTAGGCCTCGGTGTTCAGGCGCAGCGTCTCGCCTGCGCCGTCGAGCTCGGGCACGGCCTTGACCTTAAACGTCGGCGAATCGCTGTGCGACGCCGTGAGCTGAAAATGATAGTCACCGGCAACGCCGTCCTCGCCCCACGTCGCGGTCAGGTCCTCGCCCACCTTAAAGGCAATAACGCTCGAGGTATTGCGCTGCGTGTAATAACGCCCGCCCGGCTCGATGTCCCACGCCGCGTTCTCGGGCAGGTAGGTAAAGCCCGCCTCGTCGAGCTCGGCCATAATGGTCGCCGCCGTATGGAACATGCTGGGACATGCCTCGATAAAGTCGATGAGGTCGTTGGCGGCCTCGATATCGTCGGCCGTCACATGCGCGCGCTCGGGCGTTTCCTGATCCGTCATGCTCTCCCCTTTCGCTGGGTTGATGGTCCCCTCCAGCATACCCCGCCACGCCAGCGCCGCACTCTTCATTCCATGTTTAATCCCGCGCCGCTCACCAAGTTGAGCCATCATGCCCGCGCTCCTTTTGCGACAATTACGCTAACAGGACGAGAGGAGCCGTCATGAAGCCGCGTAACATTGCCATCGCCTGCGGTGTCGCGGGAGTCGCCGTCGGCCTTGCCGCTGCCACCGGTATCGTTTACCGCAAGCAAATCAAGTCCGCCGCGTCGCTCAAACGCTTGACCGGCTACGCGGATAGCTATGACCTGTACGCAATCGACATCGCCTACGACTACGATCTTGATCGCATCATCGCCGCTGGCGTGCGCGACGACCAGGGCTACATCGATGCCGTGGTGGCGCAGGTGCTGCCCGGTGTGCCGGTACATGTCCAGGCGCCCCAGTTTGCCTGCAGCGCTTTTGTCGCCGTAGATGCCGAAGGCCGCGTGCGCACCGGTCGCAATTACGACTTTAAGGACGACACCTCGGCGCTGCTGGTGCGCAATCACCCACGTGGCGGCTATGCCTCCATCGGGTTTGCCGCCCTTAACAACCTGGGCGATAACACTCCGCTTGACTCCGTCGCCGGACGTGCCGCCGCACTCATGGGCCCGTTTGCCCAGCTCGACGGTGTTAACGAATGCGGCGTGTCCATTGCCGTACTCACTCTGGATTCCAAGCCCTGTGACCAGGACGCGCAACGCCCCGTCATCAATACCTCGCTCGCCATCCGTCTGGTGCTCGACCGTGCCGCCACCACGCAAGAAGCTGTCGACCTGCTTTCCGCCTACGACATGCACGCCATGGCAGGACGCGATTACCACTTCTTTATCAACGACGCCGCCGGTGACGCGCGCGTAGTAGAGTGGGATCCGCGCGATCCGGACCGTGCTTTCAAAGCGACTCCTGTACGCCAGGTTACGAACTTCTACGCCTGCTATGGCGACGAAGTGCTGCCCAACCAAAAGAATGGCGAGCTGGGCCATGGTAAAGAGCGCGCCATCGCAATCGCCGATGTCCTTGACGCCCATGTCGGTGCCCAGGACGAGGCAGTCGCTTGGAAGGCCCTACGCGCTGCAGCGCAAGAACCCAATCCGAAAGACATCACCAGCAATACGCAATGGTCGGTCGTCTTTGACAATACCGAACCCGCCGCCGCCATTACGCTGCGCCGCCACTGGGGCGACGTCGACGCCTTCGCACTGTAAGGACCCAGGCTCGTCGACCTTACGCTCGCCTGACGTTGTTTACATTTCTATACGCTTGAGCTAACACGTTTTACCCCCGTATCAACAGTGTGCGGGGGTAAACTTATGCGCATGTTATAACTTGCCCGGAAGGATTCATCATGCTTAGGATCGGTCTTCTTACCAGTGGCGGCGACTGCCAAGCGCTCAACGCCACCATGCGCGGCATCGTCAAAACGCTTATGACCAATAGCAAAGAACCTATCGAGATCTATGGTTTTGAGGACGGCTACCAGGGCCTTATCTACAGCAGGTTCCGCGTCATGACGCCCGCCGATTTTAGCGGTATCCTCACCCGCGGCGGCACCATCCTGGGCACGAGCCGTACGCCGTTCAAGCGCCTGGATATTCCCGAGGCCGACGGCGTCGAGAAGGTGCCGGCAATGGTCCACACCTATCGTAAGCTGCAGCTCGACTGCCTGTTTATGCTGGGCGGCAACGGCTCCACCAAGACCGCCAACCGTCTGCGCGAAGAGGGCCTCAACGTTATCGCCCTGCCTAAGACCATCGATAACGACACCTGGGGCACCGAGCTGACGTTTGGCTTTACGAGCGCCATCGACGTCGCCACCAAGTGCATCGACGACATTCACACCACCGCTTCGAGCCACGGCCGCGTGTTCGTTATCGAGATCATGGGCCACAAGGTTGGCTGGATACCGCTATACGCCGGCGTCGCGGGCGGCGCGGATGTCATCTTGATTCCCGAGATCCCCTACGACATGGATAACGTCATCAAGACCATCGAGCATCGCATGGAGACCGGCAGCCGCTTTACCATCGTGGCCGTCGCCGAGGGCGCTATCTCCAAGGAGGACGCGGCGCTGTCCAAGAAGGAGTACAAGAAGAAACTCGCCGAGCGCACGAGCCCGTCGATCGTCTACGACATCGCCAAGGAGATCGAGGCCAAGACCGGTCGCGAGACCCGCGTCGCCATCCCCGGCCACACGCAGCGCGGCGGCCAGCCCAACGCCCAGGACCGCATCTTTGCGACCCAGTGCGGCGTCGAGGCGGCGCTGGGCTGTCTACGCGGCGAGTTTGGCTACATGATCGCCCTGCGTGACGGCAAGATGTGTCACATGCCGCTCGAGGATGTCGCCGGCAAGCTCAAGTATGTCGATCCCCAGAGCGATCTGGTGCGCGAGGCCAAGGCGTTGGGCATCAGCTTCGGCGACGAATAGCCTCGGCCGAAACTGCTCTCATCGGAGACCCCAGGGCTTACCTCCCAAATCGTCCTCGGACATGTCAGGATCCCGCCGTGCGCTTCGCGCGGCGGGATCCTTCCGTCCTGCGGAAAGATTTGGGAGGTAAGCCCTAGGGCCTCCTGCGGTGACTGGGGAGGCCGAGACTATTCGTCTTCTTGCTGCGGGTGCCTGGGGTAGGATGCGGCGTGCATTTTTGGGAGTATTCAGCAGCCGAGGGTGCCTGCATACTGGATTTTGGGCGAAAGGCAGGCACCATGGGCCGCATCCTGTAAAAAAACGAGCGGCTCTAGAGGCGTTGGGACTCAGAATCGGGGCTTTCAGCGCAGTTTTGCACCCCCGCCCCCGCGCCCGCGGACCCCGGGACGCTGAATACTCCGGAATTTGCACGGCGCCCCTTGGGGTACCTGTGGGCAAAAAGCAACCGCCCCGTCAAAGTATGCATTTGGCGGGGCGGTTTATGCAAAAATGCTGCTGCGGGCGCGTCGGCAGCTCGCTAGAACTTGAATCCCAGGGCAGGTTACTCGGCGCTTTTGAGGGCGCCGACCATGTCGATCTTGTTGAGGGTACGATTGGTGGCGAGGTTGACGATAAACGTAAAGCCAAAGGAAAGCACCACGGCGAGCACGTAGCTTAGCGGCTCGACCTCAACATCAAAGTACAGCGACGGCATCTGCAAAATGTACGTAAAACTCTCGGCCAGCAAGCCGCCCAGTGGCACGCCCAGCGCGGCGCCAATTGCCGTGAGGATCAACGTCTCCTTGTTGACGTAATGGTGCACCTCGCCACGGCGGAAACCAAGCACCTTGATGGTCGCCAGCTCGCGCTCGCGCTCGGAGATATTCGTGTTGGACAGCGTAAACACCACCACAAACGACAGGCACGCCGCCATAAAGGTCACGAGCACCACGACGGAATTGATAATAGTGAAGTTCGCCTCAAAGTTCTCCCAATGCTCGGCCGTGCTCGAAATCGAAAGCCAGCCGTCACTCTTAAGCTTCTTGCTAAACGCAATCTGGTCGGCCGACGAACCCTTGAGCAGCGCAAAGATGCCATTGAGGCGAACGCTGCGCCCAAACGCGCGCTCATAGGTGCTCTGCGTCATGTAAAGCGTGTTGCCCAGATAGTTAAGCGAAATGTCGCTGACCTTGACCTTGGCGACGTTGAGTGACGAATCCTGGACGTGCGCCGTATCGCCCGGTTGAATCCCCAGCACCAGCTGTGAACTCTTACTCAGATACACGTCTCCGTCACGCAAAGACAGTGGCTCTTTGGACTCATCCTCAAGGCGAACATAGTCGTCCAGATCGTTCGTGCGGTCATCGGGCACCACGATCAGCTGCACGGTCTCGCTCTTTCCGCCGAATGTAAAGGTGACGTTGTCGGTCATGATCGGCAGCGTCGAAGTTACGGTCACACCGGAATCCTTGACCGCGCTTCGCTCGTCGAGCGCCGCGCACGTCTGCGAAAAATCGTCGGGATTGGCAACCGCCAGCAGGTCGTAGCGTGTGATGTGGCCGTACTGCTTGGGCGAAAGCGCGACCGACGTATCACGAATGCCCATGCCGCAGATCACGAGCGCCGTGCAGCCGGCGATGCCGAAGATGGTCATAAAGGCGCGCTTTTTGTAGCGGAACAGGTTACGCGCTGCCACCTTGTTCAAAAAGCCCATGCGGCGCCAGATAAATCCGATACGCTCGAGCAGAATGCGTGAGCCGGCACGCGGCGCCTTGGGGCGCATGAGCGAGGCAGGGGTCTCGGCCATCTCGTGGCGGCAGGCGATAATCGTGGCGCCCACCACGCCCACGGCAAACAGCGCCACCGAAACGATCGAGGACACGATGTCGTACGAAAGTAGCATCTGGGGCAGTGAGTACATGTCGTCGAACACCGTAAACAGGAACAGCGGCAGGCCCACAAATCCGATGATGTTGCCGAGCACGCCGCCGATCAGACAAGCCCACAGCGCATAGTCCACGTATTTGGACAGGATGCGCCCGCGCGAATAGCCGAGCGCCTTATACAGGCCGATGAGCGTGCGCTCCTCCTCGACCATACGCGTGGCGGTGGTAAGGCTGATGAGCACGGCGACGATAAAGAAGATGAACGGGAACACCGTGGCGATAGCCTCAATTGACGAGCTATCGCTCTCCACGCTCGAGTAGCTTGCGATATTGCCGCGGTCCTGGATGTACCAGGTGCATTCGCCCAGATCGGAAAGCTCGGCGCGGGCATCGGCAAACTGCTGGTCGGCGGCGGCGCGGCGCTGATCCAGGTCGGTCTGCGCTTGCACGCGCTCCTCGCTGCCCTCTGCCATGCGATTGATGTTGTCCTGCTCAATCCCAAAGAGCATATTCGCCTGACGCTCAGCCGCGTCCAAGCTCGCCGGCGTGTCGACCGTCAGCTCCTGGGCGCGCGCCTTCTCACGCTCCTCGCGGATCTTCTCGATATTGCCCTTGACCTCATTGATCTTTGCCGCGTAGGAATCCGAATAGGAGTTGAGGCTCTTGGCTCCCTCGACGATCACGTGGACCGCGGAGTAGGAAGAAGATGTCGCGGCGTCCTCGCTCACATAGAACTTATAGTCCGCCGCCGAAGCAGCGCGAAAGGCGTTGACTGTCGAGTCAGAACTTACATCAGTGGGGTCGAGGACCTCAGCCGTAATGGTGTAATCGCCCGCGGCAAACTGGTCCTTGGCGCTTTGATTGGACGAGCTCGCGTCATTGGCGGCAAAACTCACCGTATCGCCGATTTTCTTGCCCGATGCCTTCAGGAACTTCGAAGTCACCGCGACTTCATCGGCGCTCTCGGGCAAATCGCCGTTCACGAGCACCGGCTGATCGATGTTCTCCTTGGAGAGACTCTGCACGACCACGCGCTCGCGCGTTGTGCCCACGGCGGTGTAGGCGGTCTCGGTGTAGATGCCCTCGGCCGTTTCGACGCCATCGACCTCTTGTATGGCGTCGAGATCATCGTCAGTCAGGCCATAGGTCGACTGCACGTTAATGTCATAGACATTTTGCTGGTCGAAGTAGGCATCAACCGAATCACACAGGTCCTCGCAACCCGCCTTAAGGCCGCACATCACGCTCACGCCAAGCGCGGTGATGACCACGATTGACAAAAAGCGCTTAAGACTGCCTCGGATTGTGCGGTAGATGCCACGGCGAAAAACCGTCGGCACCATATCGTTTGAGCTTTGGGCAGTGCGGTAGGTCGTAAAATCCTGCTCGCGCTCCGTGTTCTGCGCGTCGCGGCGTAGGCTGTTTTGGCGGTCTTGGTCCATGGGCGCTACCACTCGATCGTCTCGATAGGCACGGGATTTTGCTGGACCGTCTCGCTCTCCACGCGACCGTTCTTAAAGCGGATCAGGCGATCGGCCATGGGCGCCAGCGCGGAGTTGTGGGTGATGATGATGACCGTAATGCCCTGCTTGCGGCAAGTGTCCTGCAGCAGCTGCAAGATCTGCTTGCCGGTTTTATAGTCAAGTGCGCCCGTGGGCTCGTCGCACAAAAGCAGCTTGGGGTTCTTTGCCAGTGCGCGGGCAATGGACACGCGCTGCTGCTCGCCGCCCGAAAGCTGCGCGGGGAAGTTGGCGAGGCGCTCACCCAAGCCAACCTGGCAAAGCGTTTGCTCGGCATCGAGCGAATCAGGGCAGATTTGCGCCGCAAGCTCAACATTTTCGAGCGCCGTCAGGTTGGGGACCAGATTGTAGAACTGGAAGACAAAGCCGACGTCGGCGCGGCGGTATTCCACGAGCTGCGCCTCGTTAGCGGAGCTCACATCGCGCCCGTCCACCGTCACGGTGCCGGAAGTCGCCGTATCCATGCCGCCCAGAATGTTGAGCGCCGTGGTCTTGCCGGCACCCGAAGCACCCAAAATGATGGCGAGCTCGCCGCGCTCGACCGTAAAGCTCGCGCCGTCGAGTGCGTGAATGCGGGCGTCGCCCTCGCCGTATGCCTTGATGACGTCTTTGAATTCGATATAAGCCATCGATCGGTTCCCATCTGGTCGGATAACTCTTTAGTATTACCCATTTCGCACCGACTAAAAAGGGACGGGTTTATTTTGGCAGGTTCTATATGGGGAAACGGCAGCTATAGATGAGGCGCCGGGGAGGCAGAGAAATCATCGATGGGGTCAGGCCGACCGCCAAACACAACGCACGCATCTCAATCTGTCAGCCAAATCATTCGAACAGCTGTTCGTTTCTATGATATGATTCAGCTATCTAAGTAGGCCAATACGCAGAAAGGCGGCCAACATGGCGTTCGACTTTAAGAAGGAATGCAAGGAGCTCTACAGACCTGCGAGCAAGCCGAGTATCGTAACTGTCCCGCCTATGAGCTACGTTGCCGTTCGCGGAAAGGGCGACCCAAATACCGAAGGTGGCGAGTATCAAAATGCCCTGCCGCTGCTTTACGGCATCGCCTATACCGTCAAGATGTCAAAGAAAGGCTCAAGGAGTATCGAGGGCTATTTCGACTTTGTGGTACCGCCGCTCGAGGGCTTCTGGTGGCAAGACTCCCCGAGCGGCGACATCGATTATGTACGCAAGGACGATTTCAACTTTATCTCGTGCATCCGCCTGCCCGATTTCGTCACTCAGGATGACTTTGACTGGGCGGTCGCGGAAGCCACGGCCAAAAAGAAACTGGACTTTTCTGCCGTCGAGCTGCTTAAAGTTGACGAGGGTCTCTGCGTTCAATGCATGCATACCGGACCCTACGACAGCGAGCCGGCAACCGTAGACGCCATGCATGAATATGCGACCGAGCAGGGCTATGTCCCCGACTTCTCAGACACCCGTTTACATCACGAAATCTATCTTTCCGATCCACGCAAGTGTGCGCCGGAGAAACTTAAGACTGTGGTTCGTCATCCTATCAAGCGCGCTGAATAGCGTGGAGCGTCATTTCACGCGCTGGGTTTTAAGCCAGCCAACCAGCCGCCTCCTAGGCCGTCCGGTAATTATCTTGACGCGGCCCGTCGCATCTTATAAGTTTGTTTTGCTAAAGCTGGAAAGCCTCTCAACGATGCGCAACTCCAGCTCTTTTTCTATCAAGAGGCTTAATGAAATACCAGAAGTCGCGGATATCCATCAACGAACAAATAGCACTATTGACAGAAAACAAGGGTCTTAAGTGCTCTGATCAAAGCGAACTCGAGCGAGCTTTGGTCGAAGCCAACCACTACAGACTGTCGGCCTACTGGTTTCCCTACAAAACCAAATGCAAGTCCGGGATTACCATCTTTCGCGAAGGCACAACATTCGAAACCATCATCTACACGTATGAATTTGACCGAGCCCTCCGGCAGTTAATGTTTGATGCGGTCGGCAGTGCGGTCGGCAGAATTGAGATCTACCTCAGAAGCAGAATTGCCTATCTTGCCTCTGAGGAACGCGGGCCTTTCTGTTACCCAGATGTCGCCATAACGAGGCTCAACTCGGCATGCCCGTCGAGCTCTGCGCCGCACTGGGCTACGCAGCCGTCTTTGGCAGCGCCACCAATACGCTGCTCGCACCCATCCTTATTGGCTGCGAAGTCTTCGGCTTTGGTAACTTGCCGATGTTCATTATTGTCTGCGTTGTGGCTTACCTGTTCAACATGGATAAGTCCATCTACGCCCTGCAGGAGCGGGCGTAGATCGATGTCCAGGCAGGTGGTCTCAGCCGGAAACGGTGTCCCACTCTGAGGCTGTATTCCGGGACACGGTTTCCGCTTGGAACGCCATTCGGAAAGCGCATCCCGCTTTAAAACGGAATTCCGGGACGTAGTTTCCGTCTGAGCCTCCATTCGGAAAGCATGTCCCGTTCTTTCACGGCATCTTGGCTATGCAAAGCGCTCGAGTGTTACTCCTCGTACGCGCCCTCAAGCCGAAGCAGCCACTCCTTGCGATCAAGCCCGCCGGCATATCCGTTAAGCGAGCCGTCGGCCGCCACCACGCGATGGCATGGCACAATAATCGAAACAGGGTTGCGAGCGACCGCGGCCCCCACGGCACGGGGAGACACAACGGGTGTCTCATTTCCCGGCACACGATGTCGAGCCGCAACACGCTGGGCGATCTCGCCATACGTAGCGACCTCGCCACGCGGAATAGAAAGCAGCTCGTACCAAACTTCACGCTGAAACGCCGTGCCAATCAAATGCAACGGCGGCGTAAACCGAGGTTCCTGCCCTGCAAAATAAGCATTCAGCCAAGCCCACGAACGCTCAAGCACCGAAGAAGCCGCACCATTTGCAGGACTCACCGACGACATGCCGCCAGCACCAGAAACTGCATCGGCGCCTTCAACATGTTCAGGATCTTCTTTGAGAAGCGTGGAGCCAAAATGCTCCTGTCCCTCAAACCAAAGCCCCGTCAGACCGCGGCCATCAGCGGCAAGCAAGATTTCGCCCAAAGGCGAAGCAAACGTCGTCGTGACCACCAGCGGCTCCTTTCAAAACTCCGCAACATAATACCGCGAATTGTGCAGACAACCCCAATCGACCCCAAAGTCACCCAAGGCAGCAGGCGCGCAGCGCCGAGGCCGCCGCCGGGACCAGGGCCCGCAACAGCCACGCGCCCCCACATCAGCCCAGCGGCCTCAACCAACAACGACCCCATCGCAGGCCGCTTGCAGCAGCGTCACCGCAGGCGGGGGCCGGGCTCAGTTTTCAGAACACTCCGCAGACCAGTGTGGCGCCTTGTCCGCGGCTCCGAAGGAGCAGGACAAGGCGCCACACATGGTCGAGGACGTTCTGAAAACTGAGCCCGGCCCCCGCCGGACAGGTCACACTACTCGCAGAGCAGCTTAGCGATCTGGACGGCGTTGGTTGCCGCGCCCTTACGGATTTGGTCACCGCAGCACCAGAAGGTAATGCCACGCGCGGCCTCCGGGTTCGAGATGTCGCGGCGCACGCGACCGACCCAAATCAGGTCCTGATCGGACGTATCCATCGGCATGGGGAAGCGGTCGTGCGCATCCTCGGCGCTCATGTCGTCAACCAGCTTCACGCCCGGAGCGGCAGCCAGCGCAACACGGGCCTCGTCAACCGTAATGTCACGCTCGAACTCGAGCGTAATGCTCTCGGAGTGCGAGCGCAGCACAGGCACGCGCACGCAGGTGCAGTTCACGCGCAGCTCGGGCAGGTGCATGATCTTACGGCCCTCGTTTTGTAGCTTCATCTCCTCAGAGGTAAAGCCCTCCTCCTTGACGCCGCCAATCTGCGGAATCAGGTTGCTCGCCAGCTGGGCGGCAAATGCGCGCGGCTCGGGAATCTCCTCGCCACGGCCCAGGGCAGCAAGCTGCGCTTCGAGCTCGGCCATACCGGGAGCACCGGCACCAGAAGCCGCCTGATACGTCGAGACGATCATGCGCTTCACGCCGGCAAGCTGATGCAGCGGCCACGTGGGAACCAGGCCGATGATGGTCGCGCAGTTGGGGTTGGCGATAAGGCCGTGATGCCACTTGATGTCGTCGGCATTGATCTCGGGCACGACCAGCGGCACCTCGGGATCCATGCGGAAGGCATGGCTGTTGTCGACCACGACGGCGCCGCGCTTTACGGCCTCGGGCAGCAATTCCTTGGCGATATCGTCGCCGGCAGCGCCAAGCACAATGTCACAGCCCTCAAAGGCCTCGGGGCAAGCCTCTTCGATCACGATTTGCTCGCCGCGGAACTCGACGGTCTTGCCCGCGGAGCGTGCGCTTGCCAACAGCTTGAGCTTGCCGACCGGGAACTCCTGCTCGTTGAGGCACTCGAGCATCTGGGTGCCCACGGCTCCCGTCGCGCCCAAAATAGCAACCGTGTACTGTTTCATGCTTCCCCCTTTAAAGGTTGTGGCTTTTGCCCGCACGCCGAGCAGGCCGATTATTGTTGCCAGTTTATACAAGAACAGGGCGGGCATGAAACCCGCCCCGTCGAAACGAAACCGAAACGAAACGCCCCGCCGTAGATTTTTGAGACATGACCCAAAAATCTACCGAGCAGTCGCTACTTTTTGAGCGCGGCCAGAGCGGGATCGACCGGCGCGGGAGCCTCCAGGTCGGAGACCTTCACAATGCCGTTCTCATCGGAGAAGGCACGGTAAATGGTCCGAATCGCTAGGTCGAAGTCCTTCTCCTCGACACCGATAATGATGTTGATCTCGTCACAGCTCTGCGAAATCATACGCACGCTCACGCCGGCCTGGCCGAGCATGCCAAACAGATGGCCCGAGATACCTGCACGACCGCGCAGGTTGCGGCCGACGGTAGCGATGAGCGCCAAGCCCTCGACAACCTCGATCTCGAGCGGTTCGACCTCCTGCTGGATGTCGCCCACGAGTGAGTACAGTGAATCGTGCACATCCTGCTCCTGCACCACGGCGCCAAAGCGGTCGACACCGGTGGGCATGTGCTCGACGGAAACGTCATAGCGCTCGAACACCGAAAGCGCACGGCGCATAAAGCCGACGCGGGGCTTGGTGCGGTCGCGGGCGACGTTGATGGCGACAAAACCGCGCTTGCCGGTCACGCCGGTAATGATGGGCTCCGCCTCGCCTTCATCAGCCGTCTCGCTAATGATGGTGCCGGGGTCCTGCGGCGCATTGGTGTTCTTGATGACCAGCGGAATGCCTGCCTCGCGCACGGGAAACACGGCTTCCTCGTGCAGGACGCTTGCGCCCATGTACGAAAGCTCGCGCAGTTCCTCGTAGGTAACGCGCGCAATGGGCTGAGCCTCCGGAACAATACGCGGATCCGCAGAATAGAAACCCGAGACGTCGGTCCAGTTCTCGTATAGGTCGGCGCCCAGGCACTTAGTCAAAATCGAGCCCGAGATATCGCCGCCGCCACGATCGAGCAGCTTGATCTGGCCCTCGCGCGTCGCGCCGTAGAAGCCAGGCATAACGAAGCCGCCCTGCTGGCCATACTCCTGCACCAGCTCGGAGGTGCGATTCATGCTGAGCGTACCGTCGTGATGGAACGCCACAACCGTCGCGGCGTCCAGGAACGGTAGGCCCAGGTACTCAGCCATCAGGCGAGCGGTAAAGTACTCGCCACGGCTCACAAGCTCCTCGGTGGAGTAGCCGCCCGAGCGGGCGCGCTCGGCAAAGGCCGCGAACTCCTCACGGATGGGATAGGTGAGCTCCAACTCATCAGCGATATCAAAATAGCGCTGGCCGATGTCCTCGAGCAGCTCCTCACACGACACGTGGTACTTAACGTGCGCATTGACCAGATAGAGCAGGTCGGTCACCTTGGTGTCGCCCTTAAAGCGGCGGCCGCAGGCGGAAACCACCACAAAACGGCGGGCAGGGTCGGCGTCGACGATGGCCTTGATCTTTTTGAAGTGTTCGGCGTCGGCGACCGACGAGCCGCCAAACTTGGCAATCTTAATCATGGGCTGGAGGTTACCTTTCTAAAAAGCCTCTGCGAACCTATTTTGCGCGCTCTGATACCATGGTTTCACCGATTGGGACCAAGGCATCCGAGGAGCAGTGTTATATGGGAACTTATCATAGTACACGAGGACGCACTTTATCGTGCTCAAGTAAGGTGGCAATCCGTACCGGCATCGCTCCCGACGGGGGTTTGTTTGTCTCGGACGAGCTCGGCACCCAGCAGGTCGATATCAGCTCGCTTGCAGATAAATCGTACTTTGAAATCGCTCAAGATGTGTTGGGAATGTTACTGAATGATTACACGGCCGAAGAAATTTCGGCGTGTGTCGACGAGGCATACCGCGGCACGTTCGCGAGTGAAGAGGTTACGCCACTCGTCAAACTCGACGCTGCGCCGGGCGCTGACGCCCCTCAGACCTATGTGATGGAGCTCTTTGGCGGTCCCACGAGCGCCTTCAAGGACGTCGCCCTGCAGATGCTCCCCCGCTTGATGGCCCGCACTTCCGCCAAGGACGGCGGCGCCGAGCGCATCATGATCGTCACCGCCACGTCGGGCGACACAGGCAAGGCAGCACTCGCCGGCTTTGCCGACGCCCCGGGCACGGGCATCACCGTCTTTTATCCCGAGGGCAAGGTCAGCCGCGTGCAGAATCTGCAGATGTCCACGCAGGAGGGCGGCAACGTCGCCGTCTGCGGCATCCGCGGCAACTTCGACGACGCCCAGAGTGCCGTCAAGCGCATCTTTGCCGATAAGGAGCTGGCCGAGCGCCTGGAGGCCGCCGGCACCGTGCTTTCGAGCGCCAACTCCATCAACGTCGGCCGCCTGGTGCCGCAGGTCGTCTACTACTTTGCCGCCTATGCGCAGCTGCTGCGCGCCGGCGCCATCGAGGCCGGCGATGCCGTGGAGTTCTGCGTACCGACCGGCAACTTTGGCGATATCCTGGCCGGCTACTACGCCAAGCGCATGGGTCTGCCCGTCGCCAAACTCGTCGTGGCCAGCGACAAGAACAACGTGCTCGCTGACTTCCTGACCACCGGCGTCTACGACCGCAACCGTCCGTTCTTCACGACCATTTCGCCGTCGATGGACATCCTTATTAGCTCTAATCTGGAGCGCATGCTCTACTTCCTGTCCGACGGCGACTGCGAGCTCGTTGCCGGCCTTATGGAGCAGCTTGCCCAGACCGGTCGCTACGAGGTGCCTGCCGAGCTGCTGGCCAAGATCCAGAGCGTATTTGGCTGCGGCTGGGCCAGCGAGGACGAGGTTCGCGCCGCCATCAAGAGCTGCTGGGATGTCAACGGCTACGTGATCGACCCGCACACCGCTTGCGGCTATCACGTCTTTGAGCAGGTCGCCCCCACCGAGGGCGCCAAGGCCCGCGTGCTGCTTTCGACCGCCAGCCCCTACAAGTTCCCGCGCGCCTGCTGCGATGCCCTGGGCCTCGACGTTCCCGAGGACGACTTTGAGGCCATGCGCGTGCTCGAGCAGGCAACCAACACGGTCGCCCCAGCCCAGCTCGCCGAACTCGAGTCCAAGCCCGTCCGCTTCGAAGACGTCTGCGACGTCGATGAGATGGCCAGCTACGTAGAGCAGGCTGCAAAAAAGATAGCAACCAACTAAACCCCTTATAAGGCGCCGGCGAAAGCCGGCGCACCTTCTTTTATCAGATACCTACCGGGATGATGACGAACGTGCATAGCGTGCCTGGCTGTTTAGTTCGTCGCGAGTTCCGCACGCAAAGGAAAGCACTTAATGTGCTTTCCGTCTTGCGCAGGACTGCCCGAGCAGCGAACTAAACAGCCAGGCACGCCAGGAGGACTCACATGATCAAGATCACCGTCCCAGCAACAAGCGCCAACTTGGGCATTGGCTACGATACCCTCGGCATGGCCGTCAGCCTCTACTCGCACTTCACCTTCGAGCGCGCCGACAAACTCACCATCACGGGCTGCCCCGAGGAATTCCAAAACGAGAACAACCTGGTCTACGTGAGCTTTGTCGATGCACTGGCTGCATGGGACGAGCCGGCTTTTCCCGTTGCCATCGACATCCAGACCGACGTGCCCGTCGCCCGCGGCCTGGGCTCCAGCTCCACCTGCGTCGTCGCCGGCATTATGGCCGCCGCCGCACTGACAGGCCACACCGTCGACCGCGCCGAGCTGGTTCGCATTGCCACCGAAGTCGAGGGCCATCCCGATAACGTCGCCCCCGCTATCCTGGGCGGCGCCGTCTGTTCCTTTACGCCGACCGATTCGCTCCCCCAGTGCCTGCGCTACGAGGTGAGCGATCGCCTGCGTTTTATTACCGTGATTCCGCCCTACGAGGTGCATACGAGCGAGGCGCGCAAGGTTGTGCCGCAGGAGATTCCACTCTCCACCGCCGTGTGGCAGATGGGCCGCATCGCCGGCATGACGCGCGGCTTGGAGACTGGTGACCTCGACCTGATTGCCGCCGCCAATGACGACCGCATCCAGGAACCCTATCGTCGCCGTCTGATTCCCGACTACAACGCCGTGCGCGACACCTGCCTTAACGGCGGCGCCAAGACCATCTGGATCAGCGGCTCGGGCTCGACTCTCATGGCCGTGACTGACGACACCATCGTGGCAAAGTTCCTGCAGGTCAAGCTGCGCGAGCAGTTCCCTAAGTGTGATACGCATATTCTGACGTGCGACACGGAAGGCGCCCAGATCGAATACCTGTAGTCGCCGTCCCGTATACTCGCCGGGGAGGCCAGGGGGCTTTGCCCCCAAATCGTCCTCGGACATGGCAGGACCCCCGCTGCGCACTTCGTGCGGCGGGGGTCCTGCCGTCCTGCGGAAAGATTTGGGGGCAAAGCCCCCTGGCCTCCTCTATGTTAACTTCGCCGGCGGCGGCTACAGGGACCTACGCTCTGGAAAGTCGCCGGGCTGATAGTTTGGCTTTTTATTGGTAGGGGCTCTTGCTAGGCTGGAGCACTTCCTAGAGGCGGGCATCGGCTGCGTGCCTGGTTTAGGCGGCGCTGGTTTCTTTGTATTCGAAGACTGGTTCTAGGAGGTCTTCGATGTTACAGTGGAGGGCTTTTGCTATAGCTCTTACGGTTGTTACCGAGGCTTCGTTGATGTTTCGTTGGCGCTGTTCGTACATTTGGATTGAGCGGAGCGATACGCCTGATTCGTATGCCAGGTCTTGTTGGGTTTTCTTAAGCTTCTTTCTTGCTAACGCAAGTTTTGTTTGCCTGGACGCTTTCTTCGCCATATCGCAGACGAGGCGAACCACACGTTCCTCCGAGGCTTCGTGCCAGGGGTAGTACAGACTGCGTAGCACATCAAATGGAACGACATGCAGCAAATCTTCGAAAGACTCTCCTAGGCGCCACTGAAGGTATGCCAATATCCAGCCTGCCCAATATTCCGGTGTCTTTTCGAATCGGTAGGTTCGATTTGGCATCGGCCTTGATTGATAGCCCGACCTTTCGGCGATAAGCGCGAACAGCTCAACGCCCGATTTTCCCGACACTACCCATGCGTTGCCGCGTTCGAACTCGCGAGCTACGCCGCTCAGGCAAAAGAGTTCCGCAACTTCCGATCCTTCTGCTCCATAATCGTTAACGGCATAGTCAAAGCAGTCGCCGAGGTTGTTCATTGCATCCTCGAGGTAGTAGACGGGATATGTCCTACTCGGCCCACGATCTGTTAACTCTTGGATCATTTAAATCAACCCTCCCTGCCATTAAATCCCTAATGTCGATACCTTCGGAATCGAACCCATTGACCGTATCCAAATATTTGCGTCGAGCATTCTGCTCTCGCTCAAAACGCTTGGGATAATACTCAGGCCCCGAAGCCTGCTTCCAATCGCGGAACCTAATCGCCGAGAACGCACGCTCACTCATAAGCGCATATTGAATGCCCAAATCCCCCAAAAACATAATGCGCTGCAATTGCCTGAGCGAAATCATGCCGTTGACAAACTGTCTTGCAAACGAGAAATAGGAATCGTCTGCACGATAGCCTCGAATAACGTCATAAGGAGATGTATCAATTAAACAGTTATCAAGTAGATAACGAAGCCCCTCGCGTGCTACTGGCGTCGAAACATTGAACTCTCTGTTGTTCGCCAGAATTGCAAGCCAATTGAGGATTGAAAACTCCCCAGACTCCAAATCCAAGACCGAAAGGCCATCTAAATCAAGCTCATATCGATTGACAACGCCATCAGACTCGGTCCGGCATGCCCATTCCATCGCCATTTCCTCATGTGGCGTGCAATAAAACCCGCGCCCATAGTCATTGAATTGTCTGCATTTATCCAACGACGGACGTTCGACAACAACCTCCGACCCGTGCCAAAGCTCCATATCGACCTCCAAAAAAATATCACCTCAGTGATAGTTTACCAATAACTATCACTGAGGTGATATAGATGAGAGCTTTTGAGGGGTTGCAGCCCGATTAGAGGCAAGCCTCAGCGATGCGCTTTTTGAGTTCGTCGATGCCGGTACCGGTTTGGGAGCTTGTGATGATTACGTTCTCGGCCGGGACGTTGAGCTGCTTTTTGATGGCTGCTGCCTGGCGGGCCTGCTGGGTGCGGCTGAGCTTGTCGGCCTTGGTGAGGCAGACGATAAAGTTGAACTCGTTGCCCTGCAGGTAGTCGATCATGTCATGGTCGAGCTTACTGGGATCGTGGCGAATGTCCACCAGCGATACAACCAGGTTAAAGCTGCGCTCGGAGTCGAAGAAGTCGCCGATAAGTTCTGCCCAGCGGTCACGCTCGGCCTTGGAACGGCGAGCGAAACCGTAGCCCGGCAGGTCCACAAAGTGCACGTCGTCGGCCTCGAAGAAATTGATATTGCTCGTTTTGCCCGGCGTGCTCGAAACCTTGACGAGGTTCTTGCGGCCGAAGAGCTTGTTCATGATGGAGGACTTGCCCACGTTGGAGCGGCCCACAAAGCTCACCTCGGGACAGGTGGACTCGGGGATCTGCGAAACCTTGCCATAGCTGGCGACGAACTTGGCAAGCTGGTAGTTAATGGAATCGGCCATGGACACTCCTTGGTCGTAGGTTTTTACAAAACGGGCGCGCTATTACGCGGCGGCGATACGACGAACGATGTCAAGCGTGATGCCGCTCGCGGTACGGGCGTACTCATCCAGATCGAACTCGCGCTCGCAAATTGCATCGTACGCCTCGTCACAATTATCGCTGATAGCGCGCAACACCAGGCAATCGACACCATTTTTGGTTGCGACATGGGCAATTGCCGCGCCCTCCATGCCGACACAATCGGCATGCGTCGCCTCGATAGCGTCGTTGCGCATGGTGGCGCCCGTCACAAAGCGGTTACCCGTGGCAATCGTGCCGACCAGGAACTGCTTGGTGCCCTCATTCGAAGCGACTGCATTTGTCGAAGCGTCAACAAACCCACGCTCAGCAAGCACTTCGGCGGCAATATCGACCAGCGCGGGCGTCGAGCCAAACTCCTCGAGCCCCGGTGCGGACTCGGCGATAAGCGCGGTATCGGTATCCAGATAGCGCAGGCGTTTGCCAATGACCACGTCGTCGATATGGAGCTTGGGGTTCAAACCGCCCGCAATGCCCGAAAACACAACAGCCTGCGGAGCATACTTGCTAATGAGGTGCTGTGTTGCAGCGGCGGCGTTCACCGTGCCCATGCCCGCCGTTGTGGCGACAACTGTCAGGCCGTCGAGCTCACCGCTCACAACGGTCAAGCCTGCCTCCCGTGCCTCGCAAACGTCGCTCAGCTCTTCCTTAATCTGCATGATCTCTTTTTCGAGCGCACCGATAATCGCAATGGTAGCCATGCCATTCCCCAAACCTATTCGAAATTCTCAACCACGGTATGGTACCAGCATTTTGTTTGACCTCGTCAAACGAACACGCTAAGCCAGTGCAGCTCGCGTATCAAACAGAGCCTTTGCAATCGCGGCCGTAACCTCGCTCGAGCGGTCGCTCCACGGCATCGATGTCATGATACCCATGACATAGGTACAGCCATCGATGTCGATAAGGCCCGCATCGCATGTCGAGTAGTAACCATCCTCGCTAATCCAGCCTGCCTTGTTGCGCACCAAAACCTGCTCGTCCGCAATGCCATCGCGAATAAACGAGCGCGATGTTGATGCCAGAAGGCCCGACAACCACTGTGAAGTCTCGGTATCCATGCTCAGATACTCGCTCATCTCACGCCATAACCTCGCAGAAGTGCGCGGGCAGTAGGTCGGAAAATCACTCATCGGATTCAGTGCCGTTTCGTCATCAACACCCAGATTGGCAATCCAATCCTCATAGCCATCATGGTCAAACGCCGCGCGTAACGCGATAAACGAATCGTTGTCCGAGTTGACGACCGCGGCCTCGATAAGGTCACGCACTGTCTGCCAGCCCATGCTGTAACCACCATACGTGGCTAAAGGCCCATCGAGCGACACCTGCCCCGATTCGACCAACATCTCGCAAATATAGAGTGCATACAGCGCCTTATAACTGCTCGCTCCATACACCTCAACATCGGCGTTATACGTCACGCCCCTACCACTCGATAGGTCGTAGAACACTACACCCACGTCGCCCAGCTCCTGCGCCCGACACAGGGCATCCTGGAGCGAGGCAAGGCTCTCATCCTCCAAGGCAGGAGTCTTGTTATCCACCAACGAGAAGGTCCGAACGGTATCACCCGAAGGGATATCGTTGAAGTCCGCCTTCGAAAGTCTCGTCTTGAGATCTGCCGTCGACAGAGCTTGATCTGCCGACGCTTTGGACTTTGAAACCTTCTCGTTTTGCAGCTGTACCGTTGACGCATCTGGGCGCCCCGTTCGCTCCGAGGCGTAGGTTTTAACGGTAATTCCGAGGATAATAACCGCCGACGTTAGCATCCCAATAGCGGCAATCTTCCTCACGCGGATGCGAGCGCCGGCAAGGCCACGCGAAGACGTGCCCTTCGTCTTATATCTGCTGCCATGCTGCGGCACATACTCGTCCCGCGATGCGATGTTTCGCACGTGGTCTCCTGACTGCCACCGTTTATATACGAGCAGCATGATACCGAGCAGGCATTTCTTTCCAAAGATATTCAGCAGCGTTTAAGGTGTCTTTAAAGAAACCACAAGCGTATTTATCCAAATGGCACGATTCTGTTGCGCATCTCTACCCAAAACGAAGTTGCGGTGAAATGGTTCCTGTTTGGGCGACATGGGCCTAAAAACAAGAACTATTCCACCGCAACTCAGCTGGGAACGAGGGGATATGAGAGCTATGGCATGCTATCCGATAGCGTTTTTGAGCTCCGCACGGCGCTTTTTCATACCGGCCATAACGGCATTGCGCAGCTCGGGCATGCGCGCGGTATCCATCTGGGGCACGCCCTCGAGCTTATAGGGAATGCCCAGTTGCTCGTACTTGACGACACCCATCGTGTGATACGGCAGCATTTCCAGGCCCACCACGTTGTGCCATGGAGCGATGAGGCGACCGAGCTTCTCGCACTCCTCCGCCGTGTCGGTAATGCCCGGCACAACCACGTGGCGGATAACGACCTTGATATTGCGACGTGCAAGCTCATCGCCAAACGCCAGGATGCGTGCGGGATCACAACCGGTCAGCTTTTTATGCTCGACCGGGTCGGCATGCTTAATATCGAGCAGTACCATGTCGGTCTCGTTGAGCACGGCATCGAACTTCTCGGGATGCTGAGGGTCGAAGGCGTAGCCACAGCTATCCAGGCAGGTATGCACACGACCATCGGGGTTGTTGTGCATTGCACGGAACAGGTCGGCCAAAAACTCGGGCTGCAGAAGCGGCTCGCCGCCCGAAACGGTAATGCCACCGCTGCGGTAAAACTCATGGTTGCTCTGGAACTCGTCCATCAGATGCTCGACGGTCACCATGGTGCCGCCGTTAACCGACCAGGTATCGGGATTGTGGCAATACGCGCAGCGCATGGGACAGCCTTGGACAAACACTACGAAGCGGATGCCGGGACCGTCAACCGTACCCATCGTCTCGATCGAATGTACGCGGCCCAGGGCAAACGCGGAGTCCTCGGGACGAGCGTCCACACCCTCGAGCGTCATCTCAGCCATTCCCGCTACCTTGCCTCTCATTGGTTTTAGTTACATAAATGCCAGAGCCATTCTAGCCCATACATATGATGGCGAAACGGTTTAGAGGTCAATTAGGTCGTCCTATTTGACTCCACGCAAAAGCGGCGGGAGGGTTATCGCAACCCGCCCACCGCCGAGGCAATAGAAATCGATAGACTCCAGGCCTTACGCCTTAAGCGTGAGCACCGCGCCGAAGGCGGTCGGGCCGCAATGGCTCGAGATGACGCCGCCGACCTGAGTCCAGGTAATGTCCTTAAAGCCAAGATCGTGTGCATAGACTTCCATGTCGTCGCGCAGCTCCTCGGAAAGACCTACCGAATACGCCAGGCCAATGTGCGAGTAGTCAATCTCGCCCTTGGCAACCATGTGATCAATAAAGGCGCGGGCGCACTTGAGCATAGAGCCGCGGAACTTCTTGGTTGCCACGAACTTGCCGCCCGTTACCTCAATGCAGGGCTTAATCTTGAGCAGATGGGCGCCCAGGAACGCGACGTTGGACAAGCGACCGCCCGCCTTAAGGAAGGCAAGGTCCGTAGGAACAAAGCCCAACAGCACGCGGTCCATGACGGAGTTCGCGAAGGCGAAGATCTCGTCGACGGTGGCATCGGGGTGAGCCTCGATGTATTTGGCGGTCTCGACGACAACAAGCGACTGGCCTACCGAGACAAAGCGCGTGTCCATGGAGAACACGTAGTCGCGCCCCTGGGCCGCAATCTTTGAGGACTGATGCGAACAGGTCGTGGCCTCGGAATATGCAAGATGCAAAATAGTCGCGTCGGGCTGCTCAGCGTGAATGCGGTCGTACACGTGAGCAAAATCCGCAGGCGCGCAGCCACTGGTCTTGGGCATCACGCCAAACTCATTGCAGCGCGAATAAATCTCGAGCGGATCGATCGAGCCGTCCTCGACGGTCTCGTCACCAATCGTGACATGCATGGGCACGCGCACGATGCCGTAGCGCTCGCAGAGCTCCGGCGTCACATCCGACCCAGACTCGACCACGATTACGTACTTGCCCATTAATATCACGACCCATCTCGACATTGGCTTTTCAATACATGGCACGCACCGCCGCACTGTTGCACAACGGCGTCCAAGCGCCAAAGAGACGCCGCCCCTTGCACACAACAAAGGACAGCGTCTCCCTGGAAAACTCCGTGCTTATCTGAGATTCTACACGGTTTATTAAGGAGTGTTACTTATTCCGCAAACGGTAGCTATACGCGATGAACGGTAGTTCGCTGCAGCAACTGCGACACATTCCGCCCAGCAAGTCCAATCGCGCTCCACACACGGTTAATGCGCGAGGCGGTAGAAATCCATCGACGCCGCACCCTCGGCATGCAACCCCATCGCCGGAACCGCCGGCGAATAGGTACGGCTCGTAAGTGCCGCCTCGCCGCCATTTGCAAAAATCTCGACCATCGTAGTGTCCGAAAGCACGCGCAGGTCGCGAAGCTCGCTGAGCTCGATCGACCTCTGGTCGCGCCCATAGCCTTCGTCACCCATGTCGAGGGTAAGCATCCCGTCTGCATAGCGCACAAAGACACCCTTGCGGATTTCGAGCTCGATCACCTGGGCGCCCTCACAGGAAACCACAAGATCAAACAGGCGGCCCGGCTCCTCAACGGTTTCACCGCCTGTCGCGCAAACGCAGTCGCCGCGCATCCTCTCAATCTCGTGCACCGGCTGCTGACAGAGCTTACCATCGCGCATGCTCAGTTCTCTCGGCACCGTCAACGCGCACTGCCACCCGCGTGCCACCGTCGGGCTTTTTGCCGTCGCATCGGGGCAACCCGACCACCCGATCATCAAACGCCGACCCGCAGCATCCTCAAAAGACTGCGGTGCGTAGAAATCAAAGCCGGCATCGACCATCGGGGGCATGCCCTGCCCGGCGATCTTAAAACTCGGCGCCTCCCAATCGGCCTCGATGGGAAACCACACGCACTGGTGCGGATTGCGGTAACGCCATCCATCGGCGGACACACCCTGCGGACAGCAAACGAGAATAAGCTCACCATCGAGCTCAAACAGATCGGGGCACTCCCACATAAAGCCAAACTTCTCGCCCAACTCAATGCGCGTCGCATAGCTCCAGTCCTCTAGATCGCTCGAGGTATAGACAAGCACGCAGCCGCGGTCGTCTTTCGTACGAGCGCCCAGAACCATGTAGTAGATACCATCGTGTTCAAGGATTTTGGGATCACGCACGTGCGTACCGATATCGTCGGGGTAATCGACCGGCCCAACAGCTATGCGCTTCTCGCCCAATTCGTCGGGGTTCTCGGCAACCACATGAATCTGGTTTTGCTCACGGCCCGTCAACACGTAGTCGTAATCATCGCGGTCAAAATGCTTGACGTTGCCGGTATAGAAGTAGTGAATCTTGCCGTCGTGTACAAAGGCAGAACCAGAATACGCTCCGCTCGAATCCAAATCGGAATCGGGGAACAGCACAGGGCCGCGATTCTCGTACGTCACAAAATCCTTTGTTGTCAGATGATTCCAAATCACTGGACCGCCATGCGCAGCATCGAATGGATCGTATTGGTGATAGATGTGATACGTATCACCGATCTGCACCAAACCGTTGGGGTCGTTGAGCCAGCCAAGCTCAGGCTCCACATGGAACAGGAGCCTATCGGGGTCAGACGCGATGCGACCCGCCGTCTCATCCTGTCCGGCACGCCACTGCTCATAGTCCGCGCGTGTCACCTTATTTTTTTGATTAAACATCGCCGTTGACTTTCTCGTCTATGGGGAAGGACGCTCGACTCACACGAGTCGAACGCCCTTCCCCAAATGGACTTATCCTCAGATTACGCTGAACGGCTCAACTAGAAGCTGACATCGAAGCCAGCACCAGCGCCCTCTTCATCAGTGGTCGGCACGCCCTTTGCCTTGTTGTAGGCAAAGATCAAGACGATCGGCACGATAAAGGCGATGAGATTGCCAGCCACATACCACACGAGCGTCTCGGGCGTGACGATGAGCAGGCCAAGCACGCCGGTCAGACCCTGACCGATGGCGCGCACCTCAAAGAGCTTCACGAAGGCACCGCCGCAGCCTGCACCGATGCAAGCGCAGATGAACGGGATGATCGAGTAGCGCATGTTTGCAGCAAAGATTGCGGGCTCGGAGATACCGACCAGCGTCGGGATAAAGGACGACATGCAGATGTTGCGCTCTTTGGAATGCTTCTTGTGAATGAGGTACATGCCGATGGCGCCACCGCCCTGGGCGATGATGGAAACCGACCAGATTGCCTGGATGTAGTTGAAGCCAGTCGTGGCAACGAGGTTGGCCTCAATACCCTGGATGAACTGATGCGTACCGGTAACGACGAGCGGCTGCAGGAACGCGGCAAAGACAAAGGCGCCAAAGACGCCCATCCTGTTGTACAGGACATCGATTACGCCAGCGAGGACGTCGCCGATCAGGTTGCCGAGCGGGCCGAACACGGTGAACAGGGCAACGTTAGCAAGAATCAGGGTAACGGTCGGGACAAAGACAAACGAGACGACCTCGGGGATGTACTTCTGGGCAATCTTTTCGACCTTGGCCATAAACCAGGCAGTCAGGATTGCAGGGAACACGCCGCCCTGGAAAGCAACCATGGGGATGGAGAGCGGACCAAAGTTCCAGTACTCAGCACCCGACGGATCCATAACGAACGCGTTACGGTTCATAAGGCTCGGGTGAACCATGACGATACCGACGAGGATGCCCAGAATCGGGTTACCGCCAAAACGCTTCACCGCGCTGTACATAACCAGGACAGGCAGGTAGTCAAACGTGGTGGCGATAATGGCAAAGAAGCTTGCGAGGTTCTTGAGGAACTCGCTGTGGTCGGCAAGGCTGCCCTCCATGCCAAAGAGGCCGTTGGCAACGATCAGCGACTTAAGGCCGATGATGATAGCAGCGCCGACGAAAGCGGGAATGATGGGGATAAAGATATCCGAGAATACCTTGAGGACCGAGAAGAACTTGCCCTTCTTGTCCGCCTCGGCGCCCTTGACCTCGGAAGCGCTGATCTCCTTAACGCCCGTCAGAGCCATAAACTCATCGTAGACCTTGTTGACGGTACCGGTACCGAAGATGATCATGAGCTGGCCGCTGTTGTACAGCACGCCCTTGACGCCATCGATGTTCTCGAGCTCGGCCTTGTTGTACTTGCTCGTATCCTTGAGCACCAGACGCAGACGCGTAACGCAATGCGTGGCGCCCTCGATGTTCTCCAGACCGCCGACGTTATCGACGACTTGCTGAGACACTACTTTGTAGTCCATGTTCCTCTCCATTCCCTTACGAAATCATAAAACGTTTTGATGCCATTACAGAGACGCGATCGTTGCATTTGCGCACTTGAGCGTACCGTCGGTGACCGTCAGTGCCACACCCTGGCCCTGCTTATTGCAGAAGCGCGCGTTAAGCGCAACATCATCGACAAAGATGGTCGCGATATCGTCGTCAACGACCAGGCGCACATGATGAGTGCCCTCGCCCTTAAAGAACAACGGACGCTCGAGGCCCATGTTGTTGACCTGGAACCACGGATACTGGGGGGCCGCCGTAAACTCGAGCTTGCCCTCACGCAGGTTGGCGCGGAACTCATAGGCAAGACCGGTCTCGGCGTCCTCGGCGAACTTGACCGAGAAGCCGGCAGCGTTACCGCCGAGCTCAATGTCGGCATCGAGCAAGTAGGTGGAGCCGGCATCTGCGGCGAGCACCTGCTCGACCTTGCCCGACTCGCAGGAAAGCTCAAAGGTCTCGACTGCCTTAGCCTCGCCAAAGGCGCCAAGCATGCTGTCGGGGAGCTTGGTGCCGAGCGTTCCGTCGGCACGCTGAACGATCTCGAGGGGCATAAAGGTGCCACCCCATAGGTAAGAGCTGGGGTCGCCGCCCTCGTCACGCGTAGGAACCCAACCAAAGAGAACGCGACGCTCGCCATCGAATGCGGTGCGAGCGGCGTAGTACGCGCGGCCGTCGAAGGAGTCGTCAGCGGGGGTAATCCAAGGACCGTTGATGGACTTGGACATGCGGTAACGGGTCTTGTTGCCGTCGCTGTACTCGGAAAAGACGAGGTACCACCAGTCGCCCATCTTAAAGAGATCAGGCATCTCAAACATGGTGTACAGGCCCGGATTCCACCAGTCGCCCTGGAACTCCCAGGTATCCAGGTCCTTGGAGGTGAACTTGACCAGACGACCGGTCATCAGACGCTTGTCCTCGCCCACACGCGTGCCGAGGATGAGCATGTACTCTTCGTTCTCCTCATCCCAAAGCACAAAGGGATCGCGCCAGTTGCGGTCATCGTAACCCTCCTGGGGCGGAAGCAGCGTCTCGGCGATGTTCTTCTCCCACTTGACGGCGTCGTCACTCGTTGCGTGAAGAAGAACCTGCTTCATCAAGCGTGCCTTGACCTTATCGCGATTGCAACCAGTGTAGAGCGCATGGTACTTGTCGCCCACCTTAAACACCGTGCCGGCATAAACATACTGGTCGACTTCCTCGTCGCCGCCACGCTCAAGGCTCTCGCCAAAGTCTTTGTAATTGACGAAGTCCTTGGTTGTCGCGAGTGCCCAGCCGAACGGCTCTCCGAAAGGTCCGGGGTTTCGCGTGTCACGCTGATGATAGAGATAGAACGTGCCGTCCTCGCCGTACGGCATGATGTCGCCTACCCAAATTCCCTCAGGCTGGTAATACACCTTGTGCATCCGAGACTTCCTTTCTCACGAGATACTAACTCGGTACAACTGCAAGATATGTCAATCGTTTTCATATGTCAAACGTTTTCACACCAATACGTCTTTTCGCAGTTCCAGTCGTCGGCAAACGGTTGACATATGCCGGCGAACGGTCATCAGAGGTGTTTGAGGAATTCTTTTGGCACGGGATGAACTACGCGGTTTTACCCTCAATGAGTTCAACGGGGAGCTTGATATTCGATTCGGGCTTTTCGCCGTTAATAAGAGCAATGATGGATTGCGCCGCGAGCTCTCCGATGCGATCGATATCTTGGCGTACGGTTGTTAAGTCAGGCATAAACGTCATAGTGCGGCGGGCACCATCCGCGCCCACGACCTTAATATCGCCCGGAGCGCTCAAGCCGCGCTGCTTCATCACGTTAAGACAGATAGCCGCCATCGTGTCGTCTCCCGCAAAGATGCCGTCAATATCGGGGTTCTCATCGAGGATCTTCGCAACGACCGCGCTCTTTTCGTCGTCGGGCTTAACGAACTCAACCTCACGGACAAGCGCGGGCAAACCGGCCTGCTCAACAACATCGAGGTAGGCATCGGTACGCTTATTGGCGGGCATGCGCATGCGGCTATTGCTGCGCAGGCACAGGATGCGTGAACATCCGTCATCGAACAGGCGACGCGTGGCAAGTTCGCCGATGCTATAGCTGTCGCTCGCAATCTGAACAGAGGCTTCGCCAAGGTCGCAGTCGATACCAACCAGACTCAAGCCCATCTCGGCATACGCCTCGGCACCGATATTAAGCGAGTTGACGATGACGCCATCAACCATATTGCGCCGAAGCATATCGATATAAGAACGCTCAAGATCAGGTCGATTGGCGCTATTGCACAGCAACATCTTAAAACCGTTTTCGGCCAGGGTACGCTCAACGGCTTGGACCGCTTGGGCATGAAACGGGCTGCTGACATAGGGGACTATCATACCTATTAGATTCAGGCGACCGTTGAGCATGGCACGGGCGATATCGTTGGGCGTATAGTTGATGCGCTTCATCGCGGCATGGACCTTATCGCGGGTCTCTTGGCTAATATAGCCGCGATTATTAAGCACGCGAGATACCGTAGTAGGCGAAACCCCCGCCACCGCTGCAACTTCCTTGATGCCAGGCTTAGCCGAATCCTTAGAACGAGCGCCCTCGCGAGCCATAGCACCCTCCCCCATCAACATGTCATACGTTTACATACGAACAAAGCATACCCCAATAAGAGCGGGAAGACGGTAACAGTACAAGTAAGTAAACGACTCATCCAAATAATTAGGAGAGTTCCGCCTAAAGGGTGACTACACAGGACCCCAGCCGGGGCTGTTTGGACTACCTCCCAAAACATTCCGCAGGACGCAAAGAGGCTCGCCGCACGAAGTGCGCAGCGAGCCTCTTTGCATGTCCGAGGACGTTTTGGGAGATAGCCCAAACAGCCCCGGCGATCCTGCGGGAGTTGAGTCCCTTTAGAACTTGTCGTGGAAGGTACGCGCAATGACCTCGTCCTGCTGCTCCTTGGTGAGCGTGTGGAAGTTCACGGCGTAGCCGGAAACGCGGATGGTCAGCTGCGGATACTTCTCGGGGTGAGCCTGAGCGTCGAGCAGCGTCTCACGGTTGAAGACGTTGATGTTCAGGTGGTGGCCACCCTTCTCGGCGTAAGCGTCGAGCATGTGGACCAGGTTATCGGCCTGAGTCTCGGAAACTTCAGAAACCTTCATAATGTGTCTCCTTCGATCGATAGGCGCCGGCCGAAACCGGCGCACTAATCAGTAATCGTTATTGTTAGTATAGCACTAACAATAGTTACTCGCCCAGCTGATCAAGGTCGATATCGCCAAAGAACACCTGATCCTCCTTGCCGAGCGCACTCGGGATGATGGAGAAGGTGTTGGAGATGCCGTCCTGAGCATCGCGGAACGGGAGCTTGGAAACCGAAGACAGCGAAGCGATGGCACCGTGGCTATCGCGCTTGTGCATGGGGTTAGCACCCGGGGCGAACGGCTGGCCAGCCTTGCGGCCGTCGGGCGTGGAGCCGGTCTTCTTACCGTACACGACGTTGGAGGTAATGGTCAGAACCGAGGTCGTGGGCACGGAGTTGCGGTAGGTGTCGTTCATGCGGATGTACTCCATGAACTGGTGCACAACGTCGTGAGCGATCTGGTCGACGCGGTCGTCGTCGTTACCGTACTTGGGGAACTCGCCCTCGGTCTCGAAGTCGACGATGATGCCGTTCTCGTCACGGACGGGGTGGACCTTGGCGTACTTGATGGCGGACAGGGAGTCAGCCACGACGGAAAGGCCAGCGATGCCCGTAGCGAACCAGCGGTGCACGTGCTTGTCGTGCAGAGCCATCTGGATACGCTCGTAGCAATACTTGTCGTGCATGTAGTGAATGATGTTCAGCGAGTTGACGTACACGCCAGCGAGCCACTTCATCATGTCGTTGTACTTGGCCACAACGTCGTCGTAATCGAGCGTATCGCCCTCGACGGCGCGATACTTGGGGCCGACCTGCTTCTTGGAGACCTCGTCAACACCGCCGTTGAGTGCGTACAGCAGGCACTTGGCCAGGTTGGCGCGAGCGCCGAAGAACTGCATCTCCTTGCCGATGCGCATGGAGGACACGCAGCAGGCAATGCCGTAGTCGTCGCCGTGATAGACGCGCATGAGGTCGTCGTTCTCGTACTGGATCGAGGAGCTGGCGACGGAAGTCTTGGCGCAGAACTTCTTGAAGTTCTCGGGCAGACGGGTCGACCACAGAACGGTCATGTTGGGCTCGGGGCTGGTGCCCATGTTCTCGAGCGTGTGCAGGTAGCGGTAGCTCATCTTGGTAACGAGCGTACGGCCGTCAACACCCATGCCGCCGATGGACTCGGTGACCCACTGCGGGTCGCCGGTGAACAGGGCCTGGTACTCGGGGGTACGGGCAAACTTGACCATGCGGAGCTTCATGATGAAGTGATCCACGAACTCCTGGATCTGCTCCTCGGTGAAGGTACCGTTGGCAAGGTCGCGCTCAGCGTAGATGTCGATGAACGTGGAGGTACGGCCGATGGACATAGCGGCGCCGTTCTGCTCCTTGACGGCAGCGAGGTAGGCGAAGTACATCCACTGGATGGCCTCCTGCGTGTTGGTAGCAGGGTTGGAAATATCGAAACCATAGGTCTCGGCCATCATCTTGAGCTCACCGAGGGCACGGATCTGCTCCTGCAGCTCCTCGCGATCGCGGATGTTGTCGGCGGTCATGACCGTCGGGGTGGAAGCCTTCTGGGCCTCCTTGTCCTTGATCAGGTAGTCGACACCGTACAGGGCGACACGACGGTAGTCGCCGATGATGCGGCCGCGGCCATAGCCATCGGGCAGACCGGTGATGATGTGAGCCGAGCGGCAAGCACGCATCTCGGGGGTGTAGACATCGAAGACGCCAGCGTTGTGGGTCTTGCGCTCGAAGGTGTAGCGCTCGACAACGTTCTCGTCGACCTTGTAGCCGTGCTGGCTGGCAGCCTGGCAAGCGATGCGGATACCACCGTTGACGTGCAGCGCGCGCTTGAGCGGCTTGTCGGTCTGGAGGCCAACAATGGTCTCCTTGTCGCGATGGGCATTATCGATGTAGCCAGCGGGGTGGCTCACGATACCCGTGACGGTCTTGGTGTCCATATCGAGGACACCACCCTGCTCGCGCTCCTTAAGCAGCAGGTCGAGAACCTCGCCCCACAGCTCCTTGGTACGCTCGGTCGGACCTACGAGGAACGACTCATCGCCCTCGTAGGGGGTGTAGTTCTTCTGGATGAAGTCTCGGACGTCAACCTCTCCCGTCCAGATACCTTCCTTGAAGCCTTCCCATGCCTCCTGCATTGTGTAACCACGCTCCTAGTTACGTGTAATGCGGCGCTCTCTCACACCGCTGCTTATTGAATTCTTGAATGTTCGGCTTGCACTACCGGCTTCTTCCGTTCTTCACCACACGTTGGTGCAGGAAAAACGTTTGTCCACCTTGGAACTACAACCCAAAACCCAAGATTTCACCCGTTTGAGAAGGATAACATAGCGACCCTCTCCATCTGGGCTGTTATATGTTTCTTTTTTTATATCATAAGGGCGTTTTTTACAAAGCCGCAGGAAATGAGAGCGTGAACAACTACCGTTCACCGATTTGTTTGGTTTTTTCCTTGCCTTTGTACGACGTTCACCCTAGCTGTTATGCCAGCTTTATCAGGGTAAAGTACCTCTGAGTAGGCTTTAGGACATGCCTAACGATCTGCCCCTAACTTTGCTGGCATCGACGGTGTACGGAGGTCGCCTAAAGGCAGTTTTCTAGGCATGACCCAAAAATCTACCGTATAGGGCGCGCGTGCAAGGGTATCATCTTTCACCGAAAATAGTTTCTAGTGTTAGGGGTTTTCGGTGGAAGATACCGATTTCCGTGAACTTGGACGTCAGCTCTTAACTGAGTTTGGCAGCATGCATCAGCGCATTTCGCGCTTTGCGGACAAAGCTCTCGGTGGCGAGATGGCTGTAATGCGCGCCCTCATGCTCGCCGGCGGCTCGCTCACGCCGAGCGAACTCGCTGATCGCGCCTGGGTCTCGAGCGCCCGCATCGCCAATATTCTGCGCGCCCTCGAGGCCAAGGGCTGGGTCGAGCGCGAGCACTCAAAGACTGACCGTCGTCGCGTACACGTCATAGTGACCGACAAGGGATTCCAGGATCTCGAAATCAAACGTCGGGAATTCGAGGACCGCACCGCGGCCTTCCTCGAGCAGCTCGGCGAAACAGATACCCAGGAGATGGTGCGCCTTCTAAGACGTGCCAACGAAATTATCGACCGCAATCAAGAAAGGAGAGATGCCGAGTGAGGATTCTCAAGCTCTTTAAAAAACATATCCTGGCACTGTTCGCAGCTATCGTACTTATCGTAATCAGCTGCAACGCCGATCTGGCGCTGCCTACCTATATGAGCGACATCGTCGACGTGGGCGTGCAGCAAGGCGGCATCGCCTCGCCCGTGCCCGACACCATTCGCGCCGAATCGCTCGACGACCTCGAACTCTTCATGAGCTCCAAGGACGCCAAGGCTGTGGAGGCCGTGTTTAGCAAGGCGGACAATAACGGCATTCGAACGTACAAGGGCACCGAGGAGGAGCGTGCCGACGGCGGCAAGATTGCCGACATCATGAGCCTGCCCGAGACTGTCGTCCTTTCGTTCAACCAGGGTATTGACGCCAACTCCATGGGCGACATGATGGGCACGTCCGGTGAAAAAGACAACAGCGGCGCCCAGGCCATGCCCACGCCCGAGCAGATGGCGGCGATGACGCCCGAGCAACTCGCCGAGATGCAGCAGAAGGCCGCTGCGGCGCAGAACATGCAAAAACAGATTGATGCCGACGGTGGCAAGATCACCATGAAGAGCCTGCGTCTAGGCGTTGAAGGCGGCCTAATCGACCAGGGCAAGCTCGTCGAGGGCGCCAACGATATGGCAGACAAAATGGGCTCCATGTCGGGCTCCATCGTGACCCAACGCGCCGTGAGCTATGTGCAAGACGAGTACAAGGCACAGGGCATCGACCCCGCCGACGTGCAGAACGCCTACCTGGGCCGCATGGCGACCACGATGTTTGGTCTGTGCCTGGTGTCGCTCGTCGCCACCATCCTGACCGGTGCCGTGGCTTCGCGCACCGCCTGCTCCATCGCCCGCGACCTGCGCCGCGAGACCTTCAACAAGGTTATGCACTTCTCGCCGGCCGAGGTGGGCAAGTTTAGCCAGGCCTCGCTCATCACCCGCTGCACCAACGACATTCAGCAGATCCAGATGGCCGCAACCCTGTTTATCCGCATGTGCCTGATGGCCCCCGTCATGGGCATCGTCGCCGTCATGCGCGTCCTGGCCAACCACACCGGCCTGGAGTGGACCATCGCCGTGGCCATCATCGCGGTTTCGGCCGTTGTCGGCGTGCTCATGGGCCTCACCATGCCCAAGTTCAAAAAGATGCAGAGCTTTGTGGACCGCGTGAACCTTACCGCCCGCGAGCTGCTCGACGGCCTTATGCCCATCCGCTCGTTCAACCGTGAGGAGCATGAGCTCGAGCGTTTTGACAAGGCTTCGCTCGACCTGATGACCACGCAGCTCTACACCAACCGCGCCATGAGCTTCATGATGCCGCTCATGATGCTCGTCATGAACTGCATCACCGTGCTTATCGTCTGGTTTGGCGCGCAGGGCGTGTCCGACGGCGTGATGCAGGTCGGCAACATGATGGCGTTCATCTCCTACACTATGCAGATCGTCATGGCGTTTATGATCCTCACCATGGTTTCGGTCATCCTGCCCCGTGCCGAGGTCGCAGCCGAGCGCGTAGATGAGGTCATCACCTGCCCCACGAGCATCAACGACCCTGCCTCGCCCAAACTGCCCGCTGCCAGCGCGCCGCGCGGCGAGCTCACCTTCCGTGACGTGAGCTTCCAGTATCCCGATGCCCGCGCCGACGTCATTAGCGGCGTAAACTTCACCACGCACGCCGGCCAGATGCTCGGCATCATTGGTTCCACGGGCTCGGGCAAGTCCACGCTCGTGCAGCTGATTCCGCGCCTGTACGACGTCACGGGCGGCAGCATTTCGCTCGACGGCATCGACGTGCGCGACATGACCCTTTCCGAGCTGCGCCGCCGCATCGGTTATATTCCGCAGCAGGGTCGTCTGTTCTCGGGTACCGTCGAGAGCAACCTCAAGTTTGCCGGCGACATGGTGAGTGACGAGGATATGCGCCAGGCAGCACGCGTCGCCCAGGCGGAAGACTTTATCGCCGAGCGCGAGGGCGGCTACGACTCCCCCATCAGCCAGGGCGGCTCCAATGTCTCGGGCGGTCAGCGCCAACGCCTGGCCATCGCCCGCGCATTGGCCAAAAAGCCCGAGGTCGTGGTGTTCGATGACTCGTTTAGCGCCCTCGACTACAAGACCGACGCGCGCCTGCGCGAGGAGCTGGCAAAAAACGTTACCGACGCCGCACTCGTGGTCGTAGCCCAGCGCATCGCGACCATCATGCACGCCGACCAGATCATCGTGCTCGACGACGGCCACGTAGTGGGCACCGGCACGCACGAGGAGCTGCTGCGCAGCTGCCCGGCGTACCTGGAGATCGCACAGTCGCAGCTTTCCGCCGAGGAGCTGGGGCTTACCCAAAAAGAAATTGCAGCCGTCATGGAAGGAGGCGAGCGCTAATGGCAGACGAGACCAAGACCCAAATTCCCAAGCCCACCCGTCAGCGTGGACCCATGGGCCGCATGGGCGGCATGCGTCGCGGCGAAAAGGCCAAGGACTTTAAGGGCACCATGAGGCAGCTGCTCGGCTATATCGGCCAGCACAAGGTTGCCGTGTTTGTCGCCGTCGCCTTTGCCGTATGCTCGGTCATCTTTAACATTGTGGGACCCAAGGTACTCGGCCAGGTTACGACCAAGCTGTTCGAGGGCCTGGTTGCCAAGGTCAACGGCACCGGCGATGTCGACTTTAACTGGATCGCCAAGACGCTCGGCTTTTTGCTCTGCCTGTATCTGGCGAGCTCTGCCTGCAGCCTGATCCAGGGCTGGCTCATGACCGGTGTCACGCAAAAGATCTGCTACCGCATGCGCAAGGAGATTGCCGCCAAGATTGCCGTCGTGCCGATGAGCTACTTCAACGGCCACAGCAAGGGCGACGTGCTCAGCCGCATCACCAACGACGTCGATACGCTGGGTCAGTCGCTCAACCAGAGCGTGACGCAGCTCATCACGTCGGTGACGCAGATTATCGGCGTGCTCGTCATGATGCTGTCGATCAGCCTGCCGCTCACCGGCGTCACCGTGCTCACGCTGCCGGCCGCCGCGATTATCTTGACCGTAATGATTCACTTCTCGCAGCCGTACTTCCGCGAGCAACAGCAGGTTCTGGGCGCCGTCAACGGCATTATCGAGGAGGACTTTGCCGGCCAGAACGTCATTCAGGTGTTCGACCGCGCCGAGGCCTCGATTGAAGAGTTCGACCGTCAAAACGACCGCCTCTTTATTAGTGGCTGGCGCTCGCAGTTCCTGTCGGGCCTGATGATGCCGCTTATGAGCTTGGTGGGCAACATGGGCTACGTGGGCGTCGTCGTGGTGGGCGCGCAGCTCGCGCTGACCGGCAATGCCACGCCCGGCGACATCCAGAGCTTTATCCAGTACGTTCGCAACTTTACGCAACCCGTGCAGCAGCTGGGCAACGTGAGCAACACGATGCAGTCGATGGCTGCCGCCACCGAGCGCGTCTTTGAGTTCCTGGCCGCGCCCGAGGAGGAGCAGAAGGCCGACGCGCAGATTCCCGAGAAGCGCCCCGGCCACGTGGTGTTTGACCATGTCAAGTTTGGCTACACGCCCGACAAGATCATCATCCACGACTTTAGCTGCGAGGCGCAGCCCGGCCAGACCATCGCCATCGTCGGCCCCACCGGCGCCGGCAAGACCACGCTCATTAAGCTGCTGCAGCGCTTCTACGACGTGGACGGCGGCTCGCTGCGTGTCGAGGGCGTCGATGTGCGCGACTGGGACCGCGCGGCACTGCGCGGCGAGTTTGCCATGGTGCTGCAGGACACCTGGCTGTTTAACGGCACCATCCGCGAGAACATCCGCTACGGACGCCCCGACGCGAGCGATGCCGAGGTCGAGGCCGCTGCGCGCGCCGCACGCTGCGACCACTTTATTCATACGCTCGCCGGTGGCTACGACTTTATGATCAACGAGGAGGGCACCAACCTGTCGCAGGGTCAGCGCCAGCTCGTGACCATCGCCCGTGCCATTTTGGCCGACCGCCCGGCACTGATTCTGGACGAGGCGACTTCCAACGTCGATACCCGTACCGAGGAGCTTATTCAGCGCGCCATGGATGCGCTGATGCAGGGCCGCACCAGCTTTGTCATCGCGCACCGCCTGTCCACGATCCGCAACGCCGACGTGATCTTGGTGATTCGCGACGGCGACATCGTCGAGAAGGGCACGCACGACGAGCTGCTCGCCCAGGGCGGCTTCTACGCCGACCTGTACAACTCGCAGTTCGACGAAGCGGCGTAAAAACCGGCGGCAAACAACCGCAATGCCAAGAAAACGGGGGCGCAGGACAACCTGCACCCCCGTTTTGTGTCCTTCGAGCCTCGAAACGCCTTCCCTGAGACCTCACTGACGGCGCTTTCCAGACCCCGTGGGCAAAAAAGGGCAAATATGAGTACTGTTACCTTTTTAGTAACAGCCAAAACCGCCTCAAATGCCGCTCCCACGGCTTACACGCGTCCCTAAATTGATCAAACAACACCATAGCGGACTTATATGTGTTTGCGTTAATGAACATATTTTGCTGTTATGTCTATTATTTTGCGAAGGCAATATGATACTAAGATAGCAACCGTACTCATATTTGGCATTTTTTGCCCACAGGGTATTTCCTAGGGAACCGACAACAGCCTTAGGGTCCCGCGCGGCGCCGCTCCCTCCCGGCATCCGCCGACGTTTGCCCAGATAAAACCGACCAAAATAAACCTGTCCCTTTTTGGTCGGTTTCGGGGTGACAAGGGCTTGCACTTTAGCGTGCGACAGCGGATAATGCCGAACACTCGACAATACGCTTATTGCTCTTTCTATAGATTGAGGAGGCCCCTATGGCCATGGAATTCAAACGCAGGCTGCCGATCCCCATGGAGATCCGCGAGGAAATGCCGCTTTCTGCCGAGCTTACCGCCAAAAAGCAGGCATTTGACGCCGAGGTCGCCAAAGTCTTTACCGGCGAGGACGCACGCAAGGTGCTCATCATCGGCCCGTGCTCTGCCGACCGCGAGGATTCGGTGCTTGAGTACATGAACCGACTGGCCAAGACCGCCGAGGAGGTCAAGGACAAGCTCATCATCATTCCGCGCGTCTACACCAATAAGCCGCGCACCAAGGGCACCGGCTACAAGGGTCTTCTGCACAACCCCAACCCCGAGGCTCCCGACGACCTGCTTGAGGGCGTCAAGGCCATCCGCCATATGCACCTGCGCGTTATTGAGGAAACGGGCTTCTTCACCGCCGACGAGATGCTCTATCCGTCCAATTACCAGTACCTCGTTGACCTGCTGAGCTATGTTGCCGTGGGCGCACGCTCGGTCGAGAACCAGGAGCACCGTCTGGTGTCGAGCGGCATTTCGGTACCCGTCGGCATGAAGAATCCCACTGCCGGCTCTACCACCGTTATGCTCAACTCCATTTACGCCGCGCAGGCGCACCAGAGCTTCATCTTCCGCAACTGGGAGGTCGAGTGCGACGGCAATCCGCTCGCACACGCCGTTATGCGTGGCTACATCGGCCTCGATGGCCGCACCTACCCCAACTACCACTACGAGCACCTGGAACGCCTGGCCGAGCGCTATACCGAGCACGCCGGCTATGCCAATCCGGCAGCGGTCATCGACTGCAACCACGACAACTCGGGCAAGCGTCCGTTGGAGCAATATCGCATTTGCAAGGAGGTGCTCGACAGCTGCCGCCGCAACGAGTCCATCTCCAAGCTGGTCAAGGGCTTTATGATCGAATCCTACCTGGAGGACGGCAACCAGCCGGTCGACGGCGGCGTCTTTGGCAAGTCGATCACCGACCCGTGCCTGGGCTGGGAAAAGACCGACTACCTCATCCACGAGATCGCGGAACGTATTTAGCTACGCGGTTTTACCAAACCGCGTAACGGCTCGACGCTGCAAACCCGCCAGAACGGCAATCTGCCTTTCAACTTCGGCGGCATGATCAAAAGATCAATGCCGCCTCGTTTCAAGGCACCTTGCTCGCTCTGGCGGGTTTTCGCTCATATGACCCAATCCGCTGTCAAGAGCCACAATGGCCCCGCCGACCGCTTGCAATCGGTCGGCGGGGCCTGCCGTTAACCCGTCCCGGTCCGCCCCCGGCATGTCATCGACGCCTTCGGCTCAGTCTCATATCCGCGGATACCGTTCTGTCGGCCCGCACTCCATTCCTTCGGCGGGGTTCCCCAAGTCTGTCGAGGCGCATGCGGAGGGCTCCGCGCGCACAGCGAAATAGGGGGTATCCCCGAAGGCCGCCCGGCTCGCCGGGACGGGGGCTATGTCTATTCCGCGCCCTCCCGGCACATCATGCCGAGGGCCCAGAGCCACCTCACGAGCTCGGCCGCGGTGGCCGCGTTGGCCTTCGCCGCGGGCATGCCGCGGGCGAGCATCTCCTCGCGCCGCCGCAGGAGCCGCTCGGACCCCTTCCTCCCGTGCATCCTTATCTCGAGGGGCACGCCCGTGTCCCTTGGCATGAGCTTCGGCTGGTGCCGTGCCGCGGCGTAGCACCATGAACCCTCAACGGCCAGCTTCCTCACGAGCGCGTTGCCCGCACCGCTGATGCCTCCGAGCCGCACGGAGTCGCCACTCGACCTCTGACTCGGCGCGAGGCCGAAATAGGCCGTGACCTGCCTTCCGGAACGGAACCTCGTGAAGTCGCCGACCTCGGCCGAGAAGGCTGCGGCCAGCGCGAAGGCGCAGCCCTTGATCGACTGGAGGGCGGCCACCTCCGCGGCGATCGGGCTGGCATCCACGGCGGCCCTGTACTCGGAGAGCAGGTCCGCCCGGGCCTCCGCCGCGGCCTCGACCTCGTTCCTCAGGGCGGCGAGCGTCCGAACCCCGCCATCGTCCTCCGGCCTGACCTTGTCGAGCCACCTCAGGAAGTCGTAGGTCCAGTACTTCCTCGGGTTGCCGGCGGGCGTGGTGCCGCCGTAGACGAACCCCCGCTTTGCGAGGAAGGCGAGCAGCCGCTGCTTGGCGGTCGCCAGGCGCGCGGTCGCCCCGTCGTAGGCGCCGGCGAGGTCCCTGATGCCTTCGACCTCGGGGGAGGGGACCCATACGGGGGAGATGTCGTGGGCGAGTATCGCCTTGGCCATCCTGGCGGCGTCGTTCCTGTCGTTCTTGGAGGCCGAGTCGGCGGCCGACCTGGGGATCTTCGAGACCGCGGCGACGACGCACTCGACGCCGAGCCCGGCGAGCTCCCTTTGCGGGGCGAAGCCGAGGTAGCCGCTCTCGTAGGCCGCGAGCGACGGCCCGGGGAACCCATCCATCCACCCGGCGATCTCGCCCCAGGGGTTGCCGGGGAACCTCCTCGTCACGGCCTCGCCGGTGTCCGCGTCGAGGGCGCAGACGGTGGTCGACCTCAGGTGGACGTCCATCCCGAACGCGGTAGAATACTTTGGCATGGGAGCCTCCCAACCTCGTTGCGGCGCGGCTGCGCCTATGGCACTTCAACATCATTGTCGCAGCCCCGACCCGCGGCCACGAGCGGGGGCTCCTATCTTTTTAGTGCCCTCGGATTGGGTCATAGTGTCTGACGTTTTTCGACCTGCATTGTTGCCAGGGTTGGCACCAATGACTAATGCGATAGCTAGCTACGTCGGTCCGATTGATCGGCTGGGTTTCCGAGGTGCGGCAGATTCCCGCGAAAGAGGAGGGCATAGACCTTAAGGGTCATGCCCGACGATTGAAGGGCAAGGTGCCGTGCCTCGGGAAGACAGACAGTTACGCCGAGGGCTCCTGCTGCGTAATGCAGTGGATATTTCCGCCACCGAAGACGACCTGCTCGGACTGAACGCCGACGCACTTGTAGACGCCCTCGCCCCAGACCTCGTCGTAGATCTTCTGGAGCGTGTCAACGACAAGCTGATCGTTCTCGTCGCCGTACTGCGGGACGATAACGCCGTGGTTGGTGACCAGGTAGTTCATGTAGGAGGCGATCAGCGGCTCGTTGGCAACGCGCGGCTCGGCGTTCTCGTCGGCGTCGATGGTGTCGCAGGAAGCCTGGTCCATGAACAGCGGGTTCACAGGCATGCAGAGCTTGTAGACCTTCATCTTGCGGCCCTTGGCGTCAACGGCGTTGGAAAGGGTCTCGTAGACAGCATGGCATTGCTCGTAGAACGGATACTCGGGATCGTCGGTCCAGATGCAGGCCATGACGCCCGGAGCGATGAACGTAGCGACATCATCGATGTGGCCGTTGGTCTCCTCGGGGTCGATGCCCTCCTTAACCCAGATGACCTTCTCGACACCCAGGTAATCCTTGAGGTGCTCGTCCATATAGGCGCGAAGTTCCTCACTCCAGGGCTCAAACTTCTTGTGGAACTTGGGCCAGATGGACTCGGGATCCTCTTCCTCCTCCAGAACCGCAGAGCAGGTGCGGCCCGGGGAAAGCAGGCACTGGTCGGTCACGACCACGGTGCCTTCGCCGTCGACGGTAATGGAGCCGCCCTCGAGGATCATGTCATCGGGACGATAGCGACGGCAGCCGGAAAGCTCAGCCATCTTAAGGGCAATCTGCTCGTCCTTGTCCCACGGGAAATAGAGGCCGTCGACGAGGCCGCCGTAGGCGTTGAAGTGCCAGTGGTTGGCGCGCTTATCGCCCTTGCCATTGATAACAAAAGTGGCAGCGGTGTCGCGGAACCAAGCGTCGTCGGTGGTCATCTCGATAACGGTGACGTTCTCGTCTTCCTCAAAGGCGGCCTTGCAGTTGGCGTAGTCGGCCTGGTTTGCGCACATGGTGACCGGGGTGAACTCGGCGATGGCGCGAGCGATGGCGGCATACTGCTTCTGAGCCGGCTTGGCGCCGTGGGCCCAGGTGTCGGTGCGGTGGGGCCAACCCATCCACACGCGATCCTGCGGAGCGAACTCAGCGGGCATAAAGAAGCCGTCGGCCTTAGGGGTGGACTCGGACTCGGTGATCGTACGCATAAGATTTCCTCCAAATCGAACGATCGCTTGCTGCGGGCGGGTTACCCTCAGCCTAAAACCAAGAGATGGTAGGCGCCCATTCCCCGGCAAAGGTCGGGGCGCCTGGCACCGGTTTTCACGGATGTCGCACCGGCAAGCGACGACGTAACCCGGTGCGCGGAGACAAAACGCACGAAGGATACGGAAGAGAGATTGGGGCGGGCGGTGGTTACCGGAGCAATAGCTCACACCCACCTCAGAGAAAGGTTAGCAAACCTGTTGCTTGGGCACGCCTCCGAAGAGGCTAGAGCGTCCCGAGTCGGGAGCGACAAGCCCGACGAAGCGTACGTTGGTACGCGAGGAAGGTTGGAGCCCCGAATCCGGGTGCTCTAGTCCTCCTCGGACTCCTCAGCGAGGCGCTGAGCAGCCAGCTCGGGAGTGAGACCCTTGTACTCGGTCTCGCGGCCCTTAGCACTGACGACGCGGACAACCTCGCAAATAAGCAAGAGCACGATGAAGATGACGATCATCGGGACCTTATCGCCAATCTCATCGACAGAGAACGGAATCAGCGTTGCAACGATAGCCAGAATCAGCTCAATGCAGGGAATAGCCAGCATGACCTTCATCATGGCGCCCTTAAACGGGAACGTAAAGATACGCTCACGGTTGGGGTCGTTCTTACGAAGGTTGAGGAATGCCGGGAACATCGGGATGTAGGTCAGCAGCAGGAAGACAACGGAGGTACCGAAGAGCATCCAGAAGACACCGTTGGAGATGGCGTCGATGGGAACCAGCTGCAGGCACAGCACCAGGGAGGCAACGATGGCGTTGACCAGGTTGGCGCCGTTGGGCATGTCGTCATCCGAGATCATCGAGGCGAAGACCTTGGGCATGTTGCCATGCTCGGCAGCATAGCGAGCGACGGAGTTGACGCCGAAGGACCAGGCAGCCATGTTGGCGAACAGCGTGATCAGGAAGGCGATGCAGATGACCTTAAAGATCATGGAATCGCCCACAATAGTCTGGACAGCGTAGATCATGCCGTAGTCGGGATCGATGGAATCGGCCGACACAGCAGCGCCGATGCCAAAGCCAGCGAACAAGTAGATCACGGCGATGGACAGGCCGCCGACGATGATAGCCTTGGGGATATCGCGAGCGGGATCGGCCATATCGTCGGTCATGGTGCAGATGACCTCGAAGCCCATGAAGTTAAAGATGATGATCGACAGGTAGCCAAGCGCGTTGGTGTTGGTGAGCTCGGGCAAGAAGGTGGCAGCGGACATATCGTTCGCAAAGCCGTTCTCCATGGCGTACCAGATGCCCAAAGCGCCGACGATAACGGCAACGGCAACCTTGATGATGGCGCCGCCGTTCAGGACCCACTCGGAGTCGGCAGCCTTGGAGCGACCCATAAGATAGACGATCCACACAAAGGCAAGGTCGATACCAATCTTGGCAATCAGATTGAACTCGACGCCAAAGACCATGCCCAAAATGTCCGGGAACATAGTGGCCAGCGAGGCAATCCACAGCGGGTAGTTAACCCAGTAGTAGTACGAAATGCGGGCGCCCCACTTGTCGCCCAGGCCATCGCGTACCCAGTCGTAAATGCCACCCTCACCGTCATAGGTAGTGCCGAGCTCGGCAACGACCATGCCATAAGGGAGCAGGAAGGTCAGAATCAGGAAGATCCACCAGAAGAACTGCTGGTTGCCAATGGCAGCAGCAGGTGCGGCCGCCTCGCAAACGAAGACGACGCAGATGATGGTCGAGATGACCGTCAAGAAGGAAAGCTTTTTCTTTCCGTCGCTCATGATGAGCTCCTTCGCTCAGTCTTGGACAAATCGAGGTCCTTAAGATATTAAGGCAATTGCCGGGCCTCGGTGAGCGGGCGACAGGAGACGAGCATCCGCCGCCCGCAAGCGTGCTTCTACGATGAAGTTACGCGGTTTTACCAAACCGCGTAACGGCTCGACGCTGCAAACGCCCCTAAGCGGCAATCTGACGTTCAATCGTCGGTCGCGTACCGAAGTACGCTTCCCTCCTCTTTCACGTCACCTTGCTCGCTTAGGGGCGTTTTCGCTGACCTATGGTCAACCTACGATAATTCCAAGCTGAACGAGTTACTCGCTGTAGCGGGTGGCGATGGCAGCTCGCACCATTCCGGTACTCATAAGGTAGGTCACCAAGAAGTAGCCACCATAGGCTGCCAGGAAGATTGCACAGGTGAGGCCCACGGTGCCGCCGATGCTCATATTTCCGAAAATGCTCACCAGCTCGATGATCACCTTAAGTGCCACAAAGGAGTGTGCCAGGCCCACTGCCAGCGGGAACAGGAAGAATACCGCTTGCTGCGCCATCACCGAATGGCGAATCTGGCGGTCGTCGCAGCCGATCTGTGCCAGCACACGATAGCTGCGGCTGCCGTCGGCCACGTTGGAGAGTTGCTGGATCGACAGAATCGCCGCGCATGCAACGACCAATACAAAGCCGATGTAGATGGCTAGGTAGCTAATAAGACCGTTCATTTGCGCTGCTTGCGCGTACATCTCGGAGCGTGTGATGAAGGTTCCCCACAACCCCGGCTCCTTGCCGTCAACGAGCAGATTGTCGAGCACAGTGTATTTAATACTCTCGTCTGCCTCGGTCGTATCCATCCCCTGTTTGTAGTTAACGAGCAGGCTACTGGAATACGGCTGCAGATTAAGTTGGGACAACAGCTCGTCGGCAACGACGACGGTACCCGGATTACTGCCCATCGCCGAATTGGCGATGGCCGCCGTATCTTCGTCCGACTTATCGGTTGCGGGCTTGAGCTCATGCCCGCCCAAGGTAAGGGCATGGCCGCCAGCCATATACTTGGTGTACATGTCGACCAGCTCGCCGCCCATATCACACGTGAGCAGATACTGGTCGTGACCGATGTGCACCGGCTCCTCGCCCATCATCTGACGCAGTTTGTTGTACTGGCTCGCCGGCGTCACAAACAGACCCATCGTATCGGCATTGCCACCCCCGAACGCCTTGGGAAGCTTTTCGCCCATGGCCTTGCACATTTCACTTGGAGTCACCGAAGGATCCGAACCGCCAAGCGGGTAACTCAGATACGAATCGATTTGCACATGCTCACCGGCAACATCGGCGATATCGACCTTCTTGCCGGTCTCGTCGTTGTTGTCCGCCGACTTGCCCTTGCCGTGCCATGCGGGGTACAAATCGACCGTTGTATCGGCCAACACCATGCGATCGGCCTCAGACGGATTGACATACTCCTTGTAGTAGTCGAGCGTTTCGGGCGTGTAATAGACATACGTCTGCGACATATCGGCCGGCGTATAGCGCTCCAGGTTTTCGTTCATCACGCTGGCAATCGACATACCGCACGTCACCGAGGTGATGGCCAAAAACAGGAGCATCGCGATGACGCCCATCGAAAAGCACACCGTGTTGACCTTGGCCGCAAGCTGGCGCACGGTAAACATGTTGAGGCCGCGCCAATACACGCCCCGCAGGCTCTGCAGCAGCTTAATGAGCATGCCCGAGAGTCCCCAGAACAGGGCAAAGGTGCCCACGGTAACCATAGCGGTCGTAATACCAAACTGGTTCATGGCCTCTTGCAGCTTGCTGTCCGTCGCGGTTAGCGGGAACCCATCACGTAGCAGACGGTAATAGGCCACGCCCACAAGCACCACGCCCACGGCAAAGATGGCAATCGCAATCCAGGGGTTGCACGTCTTGATGCTCTCGTTGCGACGCTCGGCACCCATAAGCTCGATGAGTTTGGTACGACGCACGGCGCGAAGGTTCAGCAGTAGCGTGAGCACAAACATTACGAGCATGCAGGCAAGAGTCAGATTGAACGCATGCACCGAGAAAAAGAAGTGGAAATTGGCAATCTGTGTCTTAAAAAGCGAGGCCGTAAAGAACGTCATGAGCTGGGAGAGTCCCACACCCAGCACAATGCCGGCGACAAAGGCCACGACCGAGACAATCACCGTCTCGAGCGCCATGATCGTGGCGACGCGTCCGCGCCCCATGCCGAGCACCTGATACAGGCCAAACTCCTTCTTGCGGCGTTTCATGATGAAGTTATTGGCATACACCATCAAAAAGGCCATGACACCGGCCAAAAAGTACGTCAGGTCGCCGAGCATGCTGCCCATAACCTGCGCCAAGCCCTCTTCATCGATTCCGGCGATGTCGACCTGCATCGAGATGGTGTTAAAGGCATAGAAGACCGTGACGCCCAGGGTGAGCGTCAAAAGGTAGACGAGGTAGTCGCGGCCGGCGCGGCGGACGTTGCCCCAAGCGAGTTTACAGAGCATCGGAGCCCTCACCGCCCATCATGGCAACGACCTCCATAATGCGGTCGAAGAACTCTCGGCGGTCGGTGTCGCCGCGGCGCAGCTCGGTGAAGATCTTGCCGTCGCGAATAAACAGCACACGGCTCGTGTAACTGGCGGCAAAGCTGTCGTGCGTGACCATGAGCACGGTGGCGCGTAGGCGGCGGTTAAGGGCCTCTAGGCTCTCGAGCAGCAGGCGAGCGCTCTTGGAATCGAGGGCGCCGGTGGGCTCGTCGGCCATAATCATGGTGGGGTCGGTGACGAGCGCGCGAGCCGCGGCAACGCGCTGCTGCTGACCGCCGGACATCTGGTAGGGATATTTGTCGAGCACCTGACTGATGGACAGGCGCGCGGCCACATCCTGCACGCGGGTCGAGATCTCTGCCGAGTTTGTGCGGGCGATGGTGAGCGGCAGGGCGATGTTCTCGCGTGCCGTGAGCGTATCGAGCAGGTTGGAGTCCTGGAAGATAAAGCCGAGCTCCTCGCGGCGGAACTGCGAAAGCTTAGCCTGCTTCATGCGTGTTACGTCCTGCCCGTTGATGCGGATCGTGCCACTTGTGGCGCTATCGATGGTCGACACGCAGTTGAGCAACGTCGACTTGCCCGAGCCCGAAGCGCCCATGATGCCAACAAATTCGCCGCGATTGACGGTAAAGCTGACGTCGTTGAGCGCGCGGGTCACGTTGCCCAGCGCTCCGTATACCTTTTCGAGATGCGCGACCTCCAGTACCGGGGTCGCCATGTGCGTGGTTTGCATACCGAGTCCTTTCTTGCGATTAGTCTACGGCATCTATAGTCGCAAGAAGACGAGTCGGCTACCATCGATATGGCTTACGCTTGCCCTACCGTTGTGTAAGGTACGGGTAGCCGCCCTGCCACGTGTTGATGTTGAGAGAGGACTCCTGTTGAAGACTGTTCATGTTGCCGCTGGAATCATTCGCAAGGAAGGATCTGACGAGCTGCTTGCCGTGCAGCGCGGCTATGGCGATATGCAGGGACTTTGGGAGTTCCCCGGTGGCAAGCTCATGCGCGGCGAGACGCCCGAAGACGCCGTACGCCGCGAACTCATTGAGGAGCTGGGGGGTGCGGACGATTTCTTGGACCGCGCCTAGGCGTATCCAAGCTTCCTGCGGTACTCCATCGGGCTGAGCCACCCGAGGGATTTCTTGATCCGCTCCTCACGATAGTACACGAGGTAGGCCTCGAGCCTGCCCATGAACTCCCCGGCCGTCACGCCCTCCCAGTCCCTGTAGTGGAAGAACTCGTTCTTGAGGCGGCCGAAGAAGCCCTCGCAGGCCGAGTTGTCCGGGCTGCAGCCCTTCGCGGACATGCTCCTGACCAGCCCGTTCTCCTCGCAGATCCCGATCCACTCCGGCCAGCGGTAGTGGCCGCCGCGGTCCGAGTGGATCGTCGTGCGGGCGCCCGCCGGCCTGGCCGCGCAGGCCTTGAGCAGGCTCGAGTTCGCGAGGCGCTTGTCGGGGTGCAGCCCGATCGACCAGGCGACGGGCATCCCGTCGAAGCAGTCGACTATCGGGCTCAGGTAGACCTTCTCGCCGCCCGGGAGCCTGAACTCGGTGATGTCGGTGAGCCACAGCCGGTTGGGCTCGTCGGCGTGGAAATTCCTGTTCACGAGGTTCTCCGGTGCCTTGGAGACCTCGCCGGCGTAGGAGCTGTAGCCCCGGGCGCGCCTCTTGTTGTAGACGACCTCGAGGCCCTCCTCGCGCATCACGCGGGCCACGCGCTTCTCGCTGGCGCGGACCCCCTCGCGGCGCAGGCGCGCCCAGACGGTGCGGTACCCCCAGCACCCCGAGCCCTCGCGGAAGATGCGCACCACGCGGTCGCGTATGTCGGCGTCGCGGTCGCGCGGCACGGCGACGCGGGGCCTCCAGTACTCATAGGAGCTCTTCGATATCCTCAAGAAACCTGTGATCGAGCGGAGGGGCAGGGCGGTCGCCCGCCTCAATCTCTCGCCGAGCTCGCACTTGCTCCTGTTCGAGATCGAAGCCGGGTCCCACCCTTCCGCTTTTAGGTCGGCCAACACCGCCCTGAGCAGCAGGTTCTCTATCTGGTCCTCGTTGAGCCCGGCGAGCGGGCCGGTCGCGGGCGGGGCGTAGATCGACTTGTCGGGGCCCAAGCTGGCCTCCTTCCGGCGCGGTTTCCTCGCACCGATTCTACAGCGCGCCCCGGTGTAGCTGTGCGGGAGGTGGCCCGTCGCCCACTTCTTGGCCGCGCCCACCGTGACCCCCGCGAACTTCGCGGCGGCGGTCGGCCCCATGCCGTCCTCCGTCGCCAGGAGGAAGAGCTCGACCTTCTCCCTGCTGTACATGCGAACCTCCAGTCCGGACCGCTTCACGGTCCAACTTTCTGTCCGCACCCCCCTGCAGGTAAAAGTCACCAACCTGCGCGATTTCTACACCGTTGAGTATGACTACCCCGATTTTCATCTCTCCATGGAGTGCTACTACTGCTCGCTCGCCGATGAATCCGATGAGCCCCAGAAACACGACCGCCAGCTCGATATCCGCTGGATTCCGCGCACCTCGCTTGCCACGGTGGAATGGATGCCCGCCGACAAAGGGCTTATCGATGCTCTGATTGAGTTGAAGGAAGATCGGCTTGAGGCCAACGGCGCCGCCAACGACGCCGAGGCCGCCACGACCGACGAGCCCGCCACCAAACCCAAGCGCGCACCTAAGCGCCGCAGCAAAAAACGTCCCAAGCCCGGTCTGCTCGACGGCATCGACACCTCGGACCTCTCCGCCGACGAGCGTGAGCTCGTGCGCCGTCGCGCCGCCATCAAAAAGTCCATGAAGGGCAACAAGCGCGCCAACACCAAACCCGAGCTACTCGTACGACAGCGCCTGCGCGCAGCAGGCCTTACGGGCTATCGCTTGGAATGGAAGGTTCCCGGCAAGCCCGATATCGCCTTTCCCGGGCGCAAGATCGCCATCTTCGTCAACGGCTGCTTTTGGCACCGCTGCCCCAAGTGCAACCCGAGCCAGCCCAAGCGCAACGTTGAGTTTTGGGAGGCAAAGTTCCGTCGCAACGTCGAGCGCGACCGCGCTGCCATCAACGCACTTACCCAAATGGGCTGGACGCGCATCACCATCTGGGAATGTGAGCTCAAAAAGGACCGCATCGACGCCACCATGGAAAAGGTCATCGAGCAGGTGCGCGCCGCAGAGCCGCAGCGCTAGGAGCGAGCCGTCCACACGCCCCACACAGGCGAGCCACATCCACGTCACAAACCTTAGAAAGCCCTTAAGCTCAAAACCTTTCAAGAGTGTTACTCGATACCTCTGACCTGCAGTTTCATCGTAACATCAAACCAGGTTAAGCCTTTCTTTAGCGCTTCTTTGCAGCAGCCGCGGCATAATACTGCCAACGCACGGGACCTAGCAGCACACCCCGTGCGCAACCTTTTGGTGGACATCGAGGAGGCCGCATAAGCATGCATTCTTCCAATGACGCAGCACAGCAGCCATCCCTAAAACATGCAGACCTTTTCTCCTTCCCCCCGACACAGAGAAACGGCCTCCTCGACTCCCCCACCACAAAAGCAAAACGCTCAACCGATCAGAATCTCAACCTGCGAGCATCCTTCGAAAAGCTCCAAGCAGCCCTAAACAAGTCATTCCCCAACCAAGCCCGGGCATACTAGCCCCTCATCAACAAAGCGCCCCTCGCGCCCCACCCCTTTCCGCCCCAACGCCACAAGGGCGACGACCTCGAGTAGGTCAACCTGGGAGGGACGAGGGCTTAGTTCCCCAATCTTTCCGCAGGGGGCAAAAAGCCTCGCCGCACGAAGTGCGCAGCGAGGCTTTTTGCATGCCCGAGGACGATTGGGGAACTAAGCCCTCGTCCCTCCCCGGGATATATAGCGAGTCGGAGTACCCTTGCTGTTACTCTGCTTTGCCCACGGAGTTGAGGTTGGTCATGCGGATCTTAACCAGCTCGGTGATCTCACGCATGCCCTCCTTGGCCGGCTTCTTGGGATCGAAGCAGGCGGGGTTCTCAGCCATGTAGGCCATGAAGCCCTTGGTGTAGGCCTGACGCAGCTCGGTGGCGTAGTTAACCTTGCAGATGCCGTTCTTCACGGCCTCGGCGACCTGCTCATCGGGCACACCGGAGGTGCCGTGCAGAACCAGCGGCACGTCGACGGCGTCGCGGATGGCCTTGACCACGGACTGCTCGATGTGCGGATCGCTCGTGTACACGCCGTGGCTGGTGCCAACGCCAATTGCGAGGGAGGTGCAGCCGGTACGCTCGACGAACTCCTTGGCCTCGGCCGGATCGGTGTAGGGGCTCTCGCCCTCAACCGCAGGACCGTCGTCCTCCTTGCCACCAACCTTACCGAGCTCGGCCTCGACGGGCACGCCCATGGCGCGGCCAGCGTCGGCGACGGACTTGGTCAGGGCAATGTTATCCTCGAAGGACTCGTGCGAGCCGTCGATCATGACGGAGGTGTAGCCGGTGCGGAAAGCCTGCATGCAGCGGTCATAGCCGTCGCCGTGATCGAGGTGCAGGGCAACGGGCACGGAAGCGCGCTCGGCGGCAGCCTTGACCATGCCGTAGAAGTAGTCCAGACCAGCGGTCTTGATGGTGCCCGGGGTGGTCTGCATGATGACGGGGGACTTGGTCTCCTCGGCAGCGGCCAGAACGGCCATAACAAACTCGAGGTTCTCGACGTTGAACGCGCCGACGGCGTAGTGGCCGGCCTGAGCGTCCTTGAGCATCTTTTCGGTGGTAACAAGTGCCATGAGCGTTTGCTCCTCTCCCTCGCCCGCATCTGGACATCGGGCGTAGTTGTTCACAAGGCGTTTTACCTTGCGTTTTACTGCGCTCATTGTATGAAATTCAGCGTCTTTGCACGTGCGAGATATTGAGCCCATGCAGGTCAATACCGTCATTTTTGAAAAGTAAACGGAAGGAATTGGAGCCGAGTGGGCGTGTTCGATATTGAATTTTGGGCGTTGAGCGTCTTTCTTTTATAGAAAAGATAAGTAATCGAAAGGTGTTTTCTTACTCAAAAAGAAAATGAACGAAAATAGAGTCAACACAATTCCTGCAAATTTAGCCGAGAATGGAGCAGACATGACCCAAGCTACCAACCGTGCTTTTGCCGACGAACGCCGCGCCGCCATCATGGAAATGCTCGAGCACAACGCCTCGGTGCAGGTGGCAGAAATTGCCCAGACCTTTGGCGTGTCCTCCGTCACCGCCCGCGCCGACCTGGACGCGCTCGCCGAAGCAGGCAAGCTGCGCCGCACACATGGTGGTGCCGTATCGCTCCACAAACGCCTGACCGTTTCCACGCAGGATCGCCGCATCAATGTCAACGTCGCCGCCAAGCAGGCCATCGCGCAAAGCGCCATCGAGCTCGTCAATGACGGCGACACGCTGCTCGTCGACTCGGGCACCACGGCGCTCGAGTTCGTTCGGCTCCTCGATCAGCGCGACGGTATCACCGTCATCACGGCCGACATTACCATTGCCGATTACATCGACGAGAGCATGCCCTCAGTCGATGTCGTCATGCTGGGCGGGGCGCTGCGCAAAGGCCATCGTTATTTGTACGGACCGCTCACTATGCAGGCGCTCCAAATGGTCCATGCCGATCTGGCCGTCATGTGCCCCGGCGCCTTTGTCCCCAGCTGCGGCTTTACGACCGACTTTCCGCAGATGGCCGAGACCAAAGCGGCTATGGTCGGTGCCGCCCGTCAAAGCGTCGCCCTTATGGACGCCAGCAAGGTTAACGGACGCGGCATGTACCGCTTTGCCGAGCTGACCGATGTCGACACCATCGTGATGGACCGTGATCCCGATGGCGCCGTCGCCACCTCAATCGCCGAGACCGTCGACGACGCCCGCCCAAATCTCGTCATCGCCGGCGCTTAAACAAAAACCACCACAAAGGTGCCTGTCCCCTTTGTGGTGGTTTTGCTCGTTAAAAGCGAAATATCGCTACTTGGAAAGCTCGTCGGCGAGGACCTCGATCTGAGCGCGCGAGGCGTCGTTGAGCGAGCCCAGCACGGTCACCTTGTTCTGCGCCAAGGTGATGTCCTTCATGCCCTCGAGCTCCTTGGCCATAACCTTGGCAGCGGTGGGCGCCCAGGAGCCGGCCTCGACGAGTGCCACCGTACGGTTCTGATAGGCGTGCTCGGCAAGCGTATGGATAAAGGTGCTCATGAACGGGAAGATCTCACCCTGATAGGTGATGGAAGCGAGCACCAGACGGTCGTAGCGGAACGCATCCTCAACGGCCTCGGCCATGTCGTCGCGAGCCAGGTCAAAGACGGAGACCTTCTGGCCGCGAGCCTCAAGCGCTGCGGCGAGCTCCTCGACGGCAGCCTTCAGATGGCCATACACACTCGCATAGGCGATCGTGATGCCCTCGTCCTCGGGCTGATAGCTCGACCAGGTGTTATAGGTGTCGAGGTAGTAGCCCAGGTTCTCGCTAAGAACAGGACCATGAAGCGGGCAGATGATCTGGATGTCCAGGTCGGCGGCCTTCTTGAGCACGGCCTGCACGAACTTGCCGAACTTACCGACGATGCCAAAGTAGTAGCGGCGTGCCTCGCAAGCCCAGCCCTCGGGATCCTCGATGTCGTTGGCGCCAAACTTGCCAAAGCCGTCGGCACTAAAGAGCACCTTGTCGGTGGCCTCATAGGAGAAGAGCACCTCGGGCCAGTGCACGTTGGGGGCGCCGACAAACGTCAAGCTGTGGCCGCCCAGGTCGAGCACGTCGCCATCTTTGACGACCATCTTGCGCTCGGGGAAGTCGGTGCCAAAGTAGTTGACCATCATGCGGAAAGCGCCCATGCTGGCCACAATCTGCGCCTGGGGGTAGCGCTCCATAAAGGCGGCGATACCGGCGGAGTGATCGGGCTCCATATGGTGAACGACCAGGTAGTCGGGCGTACGGCCATCAAGCACGGCCTCGAGGTTGCCGAGCCACTCGTCGACAAAGCCGGCGTCGACCGAATCGGCGACAGCGATCTTGTCGCCCAAGATAACGTAGCTGTTGTATGCCATACCGTTCTCGGACACGTCGTACTGGCCCTCGAACAGGTCAATGTCGTGATCGTCGACGCCAATATAGCGGATATCCTTGGTGATCTCCATCAGGCAAAGCCTCCTAGATAGACAAAAGAACCCGTCTATCATAACACTCGCCTTTAGAGCCACAGCTATCTACCGGCATCCTTATCGATTGTTATTGATGCGGAATATACCGCTTTTGACCTGCAAAAACTATGCGCGAGGCTCTGCCGTGCTATGTCGAACGATGAGCTGACCGGGGATGCGAATGGCGACGGTTTTGTCCGTTGCCCCCGCCTTGGGAACCGCGTGCTCGAACACCTCGCGTCCACGCTGATGCAAATCAAATCGAACGGTCGTGAGCTCGTTGTGTGCGACAAAATCATCGAGCGAATCGTCGACGCCCACCACGCTCACGTCCTCGGGCACGCGCAAGCCGCTATCGCGCAGCGCTGCAATGGCGCCATTTGCCATCTGATCGTTTGCCGCATAGATCGCCGTCATGGTGCGATCGTGCTCGGCCAGGTACCTACCGGCCTCGTAACCGCTGTTGGCAGACCAGTCGCCCTCGAGCGGCTCTGCCGGCTCGATGTGTTTACGCTCGAGTGCATCCTGCCAACCGGCACGACGAAATTGCTCGTCGACCGAGAACGACGGGCCGCCAATATAGCGAATCTGCTCGTGCCCCAGCTCAAACAGGTGATCCATGAGCAGCAGCGAGCAGCCGTAATGATCGGAGTCGACCGTGGTCACCCGCGGGTGCGCATACATGGTGACGATAACCGTGCCGATACCCGGCAACGGATCGAACGTCTCAAAATCGGGAGCCATGCGGCTCATGCCGATAATGATGCCGTCCACGGGCAGCGCGGCCATACGACGCGTTGCCTCGGCAAGCGAGAATTCCTCGGTCTTGGACATCTCGACCAGCGTGATGGCGCAGTTATGCTCGCGAGCAGCGCTGGCGATGCCGTCGATCATTGAGAGGTTGCCAAACTTGGTGACATCGTTGACGCACAGGCCGACCGAATGGTAACGGCCATCGCGCAGCGAGCGACCGGCATAACTCGGACGAAAGCCGAGCTCTTGCATAGCGGCCTGCACGCGCTGGCGCGTCTGCTCGTTAACGTTGGGCAAGCCGTTGGCAACGCGCGAAACCGTCTGCTGCGAAACACCGGCAGCGCGGGCGACGTCGGCCATGGAGACCGGACGCGTACCTGTATCGTTGGACGGGCGCCTTGCCACAGGATCACCTTCACCCTTGCGAGATCTGAATAGCGTGAATGCCGGCCCGGGCAGAAATACATCCCGCGCCGAGGCCCGCTATCGTCGGACGCATGTTAACGTACTCTACTTTTTCTATCTGCATCTCTTCTGCTTTATAAGTCCATACGGCAGTACCGTTCACGGCTGTATTTCTACCGATTACCAGATTCTCAAAAAGTGACAAGCGATGTGTTATGAGTACGTTAACATAGCCCGTAACGTGCGGTATCATGAACACTTGGTTCATGCCGCTTTAAGTTGTTAACGTACTCATAACGACGCAAAACCCACCCGGGCGCGCCAAGGAAAGGACTCCCATGACCACCCCCGACGAAAAGACATTCGCCACGCTCACCAAGCTGTTCGAAGAGGAGTTTGGCCCCATCGGCGACCGCCAGGTGCTCTACGTGCACGCGCCCGGCCGCTCCGAGATCAGCGGCAACCACACTGACCACGAGGGTGGCCACGTTATCGCCGGCTCGCTCGATGTCGCCGTCGACGGCATCGCCGTGGCAACCGATTCCAACACGGTTCGCGTAGCCGACGAGGGCTATCCCACGTTTGAAATCGCGCTCGACACGCTAGACGTTCAGGAGTCCGAGAAGGGCACGTCCGCAAGCCTCGTCCGCGGCATGGCCCACGAGATTGCAGCCCTTGGCGTTGAGCCCCACGGCTTCGACTTCGCCTTCACCTGCTCTGTCCCCTCGGGCGGCGGCCTTTCCAGCTCCGCTGCTGTCGAGGCGGCATACGGTCGCGCCATGGAGACGCTCTGGGGAGCACCCGCCATCGAGCCCGTCGCGCTCGCCCAGATGAGCCAGCGCACCGAGAACAACTATTACGGCAAGCCCTGCGGTCTGATGGACCAGGCCGCTGTGTGCCTGGGCGGCCTCGCCTACATGGACTTTGAGGACCAGGCTCAGCCTAAAACCCAGAAGCTCGAGCTCAACTTTGAGGATCACGGTTATGCGCTCGTGCTCGTTAAGGTCGGTGCCGACCACGTGGCCGCCACCGACGACTACGCCGCCGTTCCGCGCGAGATGCAGGACGTCGCCGCCGAGTTTGGCAAGGAACGCCTGTGCGAGGTCGATGTTGCCGACTTTGACGCCAAGCTTCCCGAGCTGCGCGCCAAGCTGGGCGACCGCGCCTGCCTGCGCGCCGTTCACTACTGGTACGAAAACGGCCTGGTCGACAAGCGCTGGGCTGCCCTGAACGCCGGCGACATCGATCAGTTCCTGGTCCTGACGCGCGAGTCCGGCGCCAGCTCTGCCATGTACCTACAGAATGTCGTTGCCAAGCTGGGCTCCGAGCAGCCCTCGATGTATGCCCTGGCACTGGCCGAGCACGTGCTCGACGGCCGTGGCGCCGTCCGTATCCACGGTGGCGGCTTTGGTGGCACCATCCAGGCCTTCGTGCCGCTCGACCTGGTCGACACCTTTATCACCAAGATGAACGGCTGGCTGGGCGAGGGCTCTGCCCGCCACTACGCAATTTCTGACAAGGGGGCTTACGCGGCATGGCTGTAATGACTGACGTGCGCGAGGCCGCGCAGAACCTGATCGAGTACGCTATCCACCGATCGATGATCGGCCAGGACGATCGCATCTGGGCATACAACACCATTTTGGAGTGCATCGGCGCCACGGGTCCCGCACTCGACATGGCTTGGGCGCTCAAGACCGAGAAGATTTCGCTTCTGCACCCCGATACCCTCCCCGACTTTGACCTTGAAGGCACACTCGCCGTACTTTCCGAGGCCGCCGTTGCCAACGGCGCTACCGAGGACACGGCGTCGGGCCGCGATCGCATCACCATGCGCATCATGGGCGTGCTCATGCCGAGGCCTTCGGTTGTTAACGAGGAGTTCAATGGGCGCATGGGCGTCAACGAGCCCCGCGCCGCGACCGACTGGTTCTACGGTCTGTGCTGCGACGCCGGCTATGTGCGCCGTGCCGCCATCGCGCGCAACATCAAATGGAGCACCCCCACCAACTGGGGCGATCTTGAGATCACCATCAACCTGTCCAAGCCCGAGAAGGACCCGCGCGACATTGCCGCAGCCGGTGCCGCCAAGAACACGGGCGAGAAGTATCCTGCCTGCCAGCTCTGCATCGAAAACGAGGGCTATCCCGGACGTTCCGCCGCAGCCGACGGTGGCGCTCATCCCGCTCGCCAGAACCTGCGTGTTATTCCTATTGAGCTCAACGGCGAGCGCTGGGGCTTCCAGTACAGCCCGTACGCGTACTTTAACGAGCATTGCATTGCCATGAGCTCGGAGCATCGTCCGATGCACGTCGACCGTAAGGGCCTCTCCTGCCTGCTCGATTTTGTGGACCTGTTCCCGCACTACTTTATCGGCTCCAACGCCGACCTGCCCATCGTGGGCGGCTCGATCTTGTCGCACGACCACTTCCAGGGCGGCGCGCACGAGTTCCCCATGATGCACGCAGCCGAGGTCTCGCAATTTAGCGTGCCCGGCTTTGACCAGGTCACCGGCACCGTGCTGCAGTGGCCGCTCTCAGTGCTGCGCCTGCGCTCGCACGACCGCGCCCAGCTGCTCGATGCCGCCGAGAAGATTATCCTTGCCTGGCGCGAGTGGACCGACGAGTCCGTGGGCGTCATCGCGCACACGGCCGACGGCGTGGCACACAACACCGTGACGCCCGTCATCCGCCGCGTCGACTCCCGCGGCAATGCCGGCGGCGAGATCTACGAGGCCTACCTGGCGCTTCGCTGCAACATCACGACCGACGAGCATCCGCTGGGCGTTTTCCACCCGCATGCCGAATACCACCACATTAAGAAGGAGAACATCGGCCTGATCGAGGTCATGGGCCTGGCCATTCTGCCACCGCGCCTGGTTCCCGAGCTCGGCGCCGTTCGCGAGCACCTGCTGGCCGCCAAGGTCGACGCAAGCTACGATCTTGCCGCCGCGCTCGAGAGCGACGACCTTTGCCGCAGCCACGCCGCATGGGCAGAGGATGTCTTTGCCCGTCGCGCCGATGAGCTTACTGCCGATAACGCCATCGACATCCTGCACGAGGAGGTCGGCGTGGTGTTTGGCCACGTGCTCGACAACGCCGGCGTCTTTAAGTGGGACGAAGCCGGCCGCGCCGCCCAGCAGCGCTTCATCGACTCGCTATAGAGCGCAGGACCGGGCGTTCAACCGCAGCCCGCACGACATAACCGCCCACACGACAACGGCGCCCGCCGGCAACATCGCCGGCGGGCGCCGTTTTTGAGTGTAGTCATTGGGGTCATTCTTAAGGGGCGTTCTTAAACGACTAGTCATTAAAGAGCGTCCCCAATGACTACTTGCGACCAAGGCAACGCCGGTGTCTTGGCAACGACAGCGAAAACGCCCCTAAGCGAGCAAGGTGACGTGAAAGAGGAGGGCATTGACCTTCTGGTCATGCCCGACGATTGAACGTCAGATTGCCGCTTAGGGGCGTTTGCAGCGTCGCGCCGTTACGCGGTTTGGTAAAACCGCGTAACCCTACAGTTCAGTCACGACAACGCTGTTGTAGACCTCGTCCCAGCGGTCCATAACCAAATGCCCGGTCTTGGGATCCATGGCGTTGAGCTTGCCGCAGGTATTGGCGGTCTTGAGCACCGTGACGTCGTCGGCGCCCGCGGCGATGGCGTGCGCGAAGCCGGCGATCGTCGAGTCGCCGGAACCCGTCGCGTTGACAGCGGCAATCGCGGGCGTCTTGGCGCGGAACGCACGGCCCTCATGGAAGCCCACCGAACCGGCAGCGCCCATCGAGACGACAACCCAGGGGATACCGGCAAAGCGGTCATCGGCGGCAAGCGCCTCGCGCAGGGCATCGACATCATCGGTCGTAAAGGACGTACCCAGCAGGCCGTTAATCTCGGTCAGGTTGGGCTTTACGAGCTCAGGCTTAGCGTCGGACTCCAGCGCGGCCTCCAGCGATGCACCCGAGGTGTCGAGCAGCACCTTGGCGCCCGCCTCCTCGGCGATCTTGACGAGCTCGGCATAGTAGCCAGCATCGACGCCACGCGGCAGCGAGCCCGAAAGCGTCACGACGTCCGCCTTTGCTGCGAGCTCGGCAAACTTGGCCGTAAAGGCCTCGAGCTCGGCCGGGGCGATCTGCGGGCCGCTCTCCAAAAGCTCGGTCTGATTACCCTCGTGCAGAATATTCAGGCAAATGCGCGTCTCACCGGCGATGGGCACAAAGTCGTTCTTGACGCCGTCGGCATCCATAAGCTCGGCCATATAGGCACCCATGTGGCCGCCGAGCAGACCGGTCGCGAGCACATCGTCGCCCAACTGCAGCAGCACACGGCTCACGTTGAGGCCCTTGCCGCCAGCGGTCTTTTCGGGCGTCACACGGTTAACATCGTCGATGATCAGCTTGTCGAGCTGATAGCGCGTATCAATCGACGGGTTCATGGTAACGGTCAGAATCATGTTGAACTCCTGTTCCGGGGCGGCATAACCCGCCCCAAACATACGATAACTCGTTAAAGAATCTCGATCTCAAAGCCGCGAGTGACGGTCTCTCCCGGCTTGGCCACCAGGCAGCCACGCTTGTGCTCCAGAATATCGTCCTCGTCGGAGCAGGTGGACAGACCACCCCACGGTTCAACAGCCACAAAGTCGCCCTCGGGCTTGCTCCACACAATCAGGTACGGCATATCGGGGAACGTCAGGCGCACGCCCTTGTCCTCGGTCTTCTTGGTCAGCGTAACCACGCGGCTCTCGAGCACGTCAAAGATGGTCTCCGCGAAGTCAAAGAGTTCGTGGGTCAGCGGCAGGTCATGGCCAACCATCGGGTTCTTGCTGCGACGCTCAACATCAATCAGGCCCGTCGAGGGAACGGCAGTACAGAGCTCGGCGGCCTCGCGCTGCTCAAAACGGAGCTCGTAGTCGTCATAGGACTCGCCCTCGTCGAGCGGGCACTTAAAGCCAGGGTGACCGCCCACAAAGAATGGCATGTCCTCGGTGCCCTCATTGGTCACCTCGTACGAAACGGCCACCTTTGCCGCATCGATCGTGTAACGAGCAACGATCTTAAACGGATACGGGTACTGCTCGAGCAACTCGGCATGGTCGGCAGAGCTTAGGCTCAGCGCAACCATGTTGTCGCTCTGCTCCTCGAGCTTCCACTCCTGTTTGCGCGCAAAGCCGTGGCGGGCGAGCTTAGCCTCGCGGCCGCCCATGGTCATTGCGCGACCGTCACGAAGACCGCCGCAGATCGGGAAGCAAATAGGTGCCTGGCCCGACCACACCGCCGGATCGCCCTGCCACAGATACTCGCGACCGTCGGCCACAATTGAGGTGAACGAGCCGCCCGCCGTGCTCAGTGCTACGCGGATAGAACCGTTATCAAGAACAAACTCCATAGGAGCCTTCCCTTTCTTACGACAGCCCGCCAAGTCAATAGGGCTGATAGAAAACCGGCCCGCGCCCCCCCCACAGAAACGCGAGCCGTCAACGGACTAGTTAATTACGCCGGATACCCGCTAATCATGGTATTCGCCGCGGTCCCACTTCTCGAGGAACTCGTCAAAGAAGTGCGGGTCAGCCTGAGCCTCGGCGTCGGCCTTATTGCAGGCATCGATCTTGGCGATCAGGGCATCGTGCTCGGGGGTCTTCTCGTAGGGCTCCTCCAGGAAGGCAAGCATGATATCGGCCATCAGGAACTCGCCGGTGATCTTGCCGCCAAAGCCCACGATGTTGGCGTTGAGCTCGCGACGGGCATACAGGGCAGAGGTCATGTCGCGGACCAGGGCGCAGCGGGCGCCGGGAACCTTGTTGACGGCGTTGGTGATGCCGATGCCGGTGCCGCACAGGGCCACGCCAAAGTCGGCCTTGCCGCTGGCAACAGCCTCGCCCACGGCCTTGCCGTAGATGGGATAGTGCGTACGGGTGTGGCTGTAGGTGCCGCAGTCGAGCACCTTGTAGCCAGCCTGCTCCAGGCGGTCGGCCAGATAGATCTTCTCGTCCGTAACGATATGGTCGCAACCGATTGCGATGGTCTTCTTCATCAGAACGTCCTTTCGTCTGAATTCACAAGTTGAGGTAGAAGTTCGAGTTCTCGGTGGCTCTCGTTAGGCCATCTTGTTGAGCATGTCGACACGGATCTGGTGACGGCCGCCGGCGTACTGTGCACGCAGGAACTCGCGGGCGATCTTCTTGGCGACCTCGGTGCCCACAACGCCCGGGCCCATGGTGACCATGCGCGAGCCGTTGTGCTCGCGGGTCATGTAGGCAGAACGCTCGTCGGAAATGTTGGCGACGACCATGCCCTTAATCTTGACGGCGGCCATATAGGAGCCGACGCCGTACTTATCGAATGCAAAGCCCTGGGAATCCTTGTGCTCCAGCAGGTCCTTGGCAACGGCGGTCGCGGAATCGACAAAGTCCGCGGCAGGGGTCTCGGAATAGTCGACGACCTCGTGACCGTCGGCGATGAGCATCTCCTTGATGGACTCCTTCATCGACATACCGTCGGCATCGGAAGCGATTACAACCCTCATGACATCCTCCTTGAGAGATACGCAGGTGCGTAGTTTCTGTTTGGAAGTGTTGAATCGCGTTCAGGTCCGGGCATCTGAATGTGCGGTTCTTCACTGTTCATGTTTATTTGAACACATTCGAACAGTAACTGCAACAACTATTTGTTTATCTTTGTTCTTTTTTGAACAAATACCGTTCACAGATGATTGCTGACCGTTTGGACTGGGCACGGACGTAGCGACCATGTGTTCAACAAACAAAAGGGCGGCCGAGAACGTGTCTCGTCCGCCCTTCGGCGGTATTCCCCGGTATATACAGCTGTTTTAGCTACTCGGACTGCCCGCCCTTTTTGGCGTGCTTGGACGGAGCACTCAGAAAGCGGCCCGTCAAATAGTTCGCCGGGCCGGAAATATCGATCCCCAGCAGCACGTGTCCCAGCCACAGGAACGCCACGAGCACCAGCAGCGGGATAACGCACGAGGTCACGATCATCACGATGACGCCTTCGATGAGGTCGGTCACCTGCTGCACGATCTCATCGGTCATCTGCTTGGCGCCGCTGGTCACCGACGTGACGAGGCCCGAGGCACCGTCGGCAAGCTGCTCGAGCACGCTCTTGGACTCTGCGGACTCGGTCTTTTTCTTGCTTGTTTTGGAGCTATCGCTATCTGCCGCACTCGCAGCGTCGGCCGCCTTTTGCTCGGCCGCCTCGATGCTAACGCGATACGTTTCGTCGACCTTCTGCGACACCCAAACGCTTGCAGGCACCAACGCCATGCCAATTATGGCGACCACCAGCACACGCGTTGCCACGCGGCGAATGACCGCGCTCGTGCTCCAGCGTCCGTGAATGCCAAGCGACACCGCGAAGAGTACGAGCGAGAACGGAATCAGGATGCCCAGCCCGACCGACCATAAAATGGTCAGCAGATATTTTTCGAGGTAGAGCACGGCAAGCACGATGCCCAAGTTTCCCGAAAGCTGCGCGAGCTGCTCGGCAACTGGCGTTCCCGTATCGCCCGGCAGCGCAGTTATACCCGCAGATAGGGCGACGCACGAGGTCGTGAGCGCCAAAACGTTGCCCTTCTTTTGATCGATGACCTCGATGGTGGAGTCCCAAGTCTTGGTATCGGCGAAATGCGGACGAGCTACAAAGCCCGACAGCAGCGCCAGTACCACGAGCGCAACGATAAAGCCAATCTGCAGCTTTTTGTTTGCGCACACGACATCGGACAGGCTGGGCTGCAGCTCGGTTACCGTCGTATGCTCGGTTATCTGGACAGGACGCCCATGAGCCATCTCGTGCGCATCTGTCTTTTGAATCAATCCGTTGTCCGGCATTTGGACACCTCCTCATTCCGGCCTGCATTGCGGATGGAAGTATACCCACCCATCGAAAAACCGAACGGGAGGGCGTGCAGAAGCTCCAAGACTGCCCCCAACGACTAGTCGTTTAAGAACGTCCCCAATGACTGTCTCGGGATGAGTTGCGGTGGAATAGGGATTGTTTTGCGCCCGCCGGCCCCTATTCAGTCCCCATTTCACCGCAACTTGGAGGAGGACAGAAAAAGCTCTGCCGCGGGTAGCGGCAGAGCTTTTGGAAGGGGACTTGATTGTGCGGACTCGTTAGGCGAGCTTGGCCTCGAGCTCGGCGATGCGCTTGTAAGCATCGATGGTAAAGCGGGCCTGCTTCTCCAGAATCATAGTGGTCATGAGAGTGTCCTGAGCGTGAGCCATGATGAAGGTCATCTCCATCTCGCCACCGCCGGCCTCCTGCGAAAGCAGCTTGGTCTGCGTGTCGTGGGCACCGATGAGCGCATCGCTGGCATCCTTGTGCAGCTGTTCGGCCTTCTCAAAGTCACCCTCGCGAGCAGCATCGAGCGCTGCAAGCAGATCGGTCTGGGCGTCACCTGCATATGCGACAATCTCGAATCCAACCATCGAGATTTCTTCTTTGGTTGCCATATTGCGTTCCTTTCACATATGAACCAATGGAGAGCATCGCGTCCGGGCATACGCGCTGCGTTGTGTATGACAGAAACAATAACATTCAAACAAAAAAGAACAGCGTAAAACGTAATTTCGAGCTATGAACGGTCGCTTTTCGCCCGTGAACGGTTTTTAAACCAATCTGAACAATATCGAACACAATTAGCGGCAGCCCAAACAGACCTGCGCCCTAGCGTACATCGCGCACCGTATCGCCCTCGACGAGCACGCCCGGAAACAGCATGTGCTCCACACCGGGCGCAACGCCCTCGGCGCCGGCAATCTTGTCGACCGCCCACATGCCGACGCGCTTGTTGTCAAAGCGCACCGTGGTCAGGCGACGGTCGGGCACGATATCGCCCAGGCTGTCATCAACACCCACCACACTCACGTCCTCGGGCACGCGCTTTCCGCGCGACTCGAGCCCGCGAATGCAGCCGTAGGCCATGGCGTCGTTGGAAGCATAAATGGCCGTACAGGTCGGATCATCCGCCAGGGCCTGACCTGCGGCATATCCGCTCTGCGCCGTCCAATCGCCACGGATAAGTCGCGGTGGCTCAATGCCATGCGCGCGCAATGTCTCGCGCCAGCCTTCCTCGCGCCGCATGCCCGAAAGCGAGCGCTCGGGACACGAGATAAAGTGCACGGTCTTGTGCCCCCGCTCCAGCAAGTACTCGACCACCTGGCGCGAGCAATCGAACTGGTCGTTATCGACCGTTGAACAGAGCGGGTGCTCCAACATCGTAACGAGCACCGTCTGCATGCCGGGCAGCGGCTCAAAAGTGCCAAAGTCTGCCGGCATGCGATTCATGATCACAACCATACCGTCCACTGGCAGTGCGCTCATGCGCGACGATGCGCTCTCGAGGGTATACGGATGCCCGTCTACTTTAGTGAGGGTGATGGCATAGCCGTGCTTATCGGCCGCGGCGGCAAAGCCCTCCATACGGTCGAGATTGCCGGTGCCGGTAATGTTGAACATGGCGACGCCGACGGTCTTAAACTTACCGCGGCGCAGCGATCGACCGGCAAAATTGGGGCGATACCCCAGCTCGCGCATGGCGGCACGCACGCGTTCCTTGGTCTCGGGGCGCACGCTGGGCGAATCGTGCACGGTGCGCGAGACCGTCTGCTCCGAGACGCCCGCGAGACGCGCCACATCCTTAACGGATACCGATTTTTTAACAGCGGCCATAGGTCGATCTTTCTATGTCAACGATGCCATTGATGGCACCTTGCGCAGTCATTTTTACCGCCTTCAAGTATATCCAACGCCTCCCCCACCATACGCTCACCACCCAAAACCTACCGTTCACCGACATTTTTGCTTCCCCAAACGGCTTTTGTCGACCAAATGTTAACGTTGCCATTGTGCAAACACAGAGCCACCGGGCGGCTCAAACGTTTACGCGTAAGGAATCGACGGTTCGCAGGCACAGGAACCACCGGTTCGCTTCTTTTTTTGTGTCACAAAATGGCAACGTCAACATTTTGGCAACCGAAAGTCAAAAGCTACCATCGTTGCTAACCCACCGACTCTTAGGAGCATTGCATGGAGCAACTCATCGCCATCATCGAAAAGGGCCAGCCCTTTTTCAACGCGATCGCCCGCAACAAGTACCTCAAGGCGATCCGCGACGGCTTTATCTCCGTCATCCCCATCATCATCTTCTCGTCCATCTTCTGCCTGGTAGCCTCGGTCCCCAACATCTGGGGTTTCTACTGGCCCGATGACATCAACAACGCCCTGTGGAAGTGCTACAACTACTCCATGGGCATCCTGGCCATCGCCTGCGCCGCCACCACGGCCAAGCACTTCGCCGACGCTCAGAACCGCGATCTGCCCAAGAACAACCAGATCAACTTCATCTCGTGCATGTGCGCGGCCATCATCGGCTTCTTGCTCCTTTCGAGCGACACGATCGCCACGGACGCCGCCAGCGGTTTCAACACCACCTACCTTGGTTCCAAGGGCCTGCTGACCGCTTTCATCGCTGCGTTTGTGACTGGCATCATCTACAAGTTCTTCATTAAGCGCAACATCACCGTCAAGATGCCCGAGCAGGTTCCGCCCAACATCTCGCAGACCTTTAAGGACATCATCCCCTTCTCCGTCTGCATCACCGTCTTTTGGGTTTTTGACATCGTCTTCCGCGCTGCTTTTGGCTTCTGCTTTGCCCAGGGTGTCATCCAGGTGTTCCAGCCCCTGTTCACCGCTGCCGATGGCTACATCGGCCTCGCTGTGATCTACGGCGCCATGAGCCTCTTCTGGTTCGTGGGCGTCCACGGCCCCTCAATCGTCGAGCCCGCCATCGCCGCCGCTCTCGTTGCCAACATGACCGACAACCTGGCTGCGTTCCAGGCCGGCCAGCACGCTTCCGCTGTCCTGACCCAGGGTGCCCAGTACTTCGTCGTCTGCATGGGCGGCACCGGCGCCACGCTCGTCCTGGTCTTTATGTTCTGCTTCCTGGCCAAGTCTCAGGAGATGCGCGCCGTCGGTAAGGCCGCCATCGTCCCCGTCTGCTTTGCCGTCAACGAGCCGCTGCTGTTCGCCGCGCCCATCGTACTCAACCCCGTCTTCTTTGTCCCGTTTGTCTTTGCCCCGATCGCCAACATCTGGATCCTCAAGATCTTTATCGACTTCTTGGGCATGAACGGCTTTATGTACACCCTGCCTTGGACCGTCCCCGGCCCCATCGGCACCATCATGGGCCTGGGCTTCCAGCCGCTCGCCTTTGTGATGCTCGCCCTTATCCTGGTCGTCGACTTCGTTCTGTACTATCCGTTCTTCCGTGCCTATGACGCCCAGAAGTGCGCCGAGGAGGCCGAGATTTCCCAGGAGGAGCTCGCAGCCAAGAACGCCGAGAAGGCCGCTAAGCTCAACGATGCCTTCCAGGGCAAGGCTGACGCCAAGAGCGTTGCCGCCGGCGCTGCTGCCGAGGCCGTGAAGTCCGACGTCGCTCCCGCCGCCACCGAGGCAACGACCGCCAGCGACCTCAACGGCAAGCGCGTGCTCGTGCTCTGCCAGGGCGGCGGAACCTCGGGCCTGCTCGCCAACGCGCTGGCCAAGGCCGCCAAGGAGCGCGGCATCAATCTTGAGACCGCTGCCGAGGCATATGGTAACCACGTCGACATGCTCCCCGACTTTGACCTGGTCGTCCTGGCCCCGCAGGCTGCCAGCTACTTGGCCGACCTGCAGAAGGACTGCGAGCGCGTGGGCAACAAGTGCGTCGCCTGTCGCGGTAAGCAGTACATCGAGCTCTCCCAGAACGGCGATAAGTCTCTCGCCTTCGTCTCCGAGCAGCTTTCGAAGTAAGTAACGCTCAGGGCCAGCCGACCATCCAAGACCGGCTGGTCCTTCGATTTAAACGATTGGATCATCATGTCCGTTAACCCCGCTAGCGTCACCAACCCGCCTGCGCAGTTTCCCGAGGGCTTTGTCTTTGGCGGCGCCACTGCTGCTTACCAGGTAGAGGGCGAGACCCGCACCCACGGTAAGGGCAAAGTCGCCTGGGACGACTTCTTGGAGGCCCAGGGGCGCTTTTCCCCCGATCCCGCTTCGGACTTCTACAACCAGTACCCCGTCGACTTGGAGCTGTGCGAGGAGTTCGGTATCAACGGCATCCGCCTCTCCATCGCCTGGAGCCGCATCTTCCCCAACGGTACCGGCGAAATCAACCCCGAGGGTGTCCAGTTCTACCACGACCTCTTCGCCGAGTGCCACAAGCACCACGTTGAGCCGTTTGTCACGCTGCATCACTTCGATACGCCGCTGCCCCTCTTTGAGAAGGGCGACTTCCTCAACCGCGAGACCATCGACGCCTTTGTGGACTTTGCCACCTTCTGCTTTAAGGAGTACGCCGACCAGGTGACCTACTGGTTCACCTTTAACGAGATCTGGGCCGACGCCTCCAACACCTACATCGAGGGCACCTTCCCCGGTGGCGTCAAGGCGCATCTGGCCGAGGCTTTCCAGTGCGAGCACAACATGATGCTCGCCCACGCCAAGGCCGTGCTGGCCTTCCACAACGGCGGCTTTAAGGGCAAGATCGGCGTCATCCAGTCGCTGGAGTTTAAGTATCCGCTCAACGAGAACGACCCCGCCGACATCAAAGCCGCCAACAACGAGCACGTGCTGCAGAACCAGTTCTTGCTCGACGCCACCTTCCGCGGCGACTACGCGCCCGACACCCTCGAGTGCGCCAACCGCTTGGCTGCCGTCTCGGGCGGCACCATCGAGATCCTAGACGAGGATCTGGAAATCATGCGCGAGGCCGCGCTCTACAACGACTACCTGGGCGTTAACAACTACCAGTGCCGCTTCTTGAAGGCCTACGATGGCGAGAACGACCTGCACCACAACGGTACGGGCGAGAAGGGCACTGGCCGCTGGCGCGTTAAGGGCATTGGCGAGCATGTGAACAAGCCCGGCGTCCCCACCACCGACTGGGACTGGATCATCTATCCCGAGGGCCTGTTCGATCTGCTCGTCTACATTAAGCAGCGCTACCCCAACTACAAGCAGATCTTCATCACCGAGAACGGCATGGGCTACAAGGACCCCTACAAGGACGGTTTTGTGGACGATCAGCCGCGCATCGACTACATCGAGCAGCACCTGCGCTGGTTGCTCAAGGCCATGGAGGTGGGCGTCAACGTGGGCGGCTACTTCCTGTGGAGCCTGCAGGATCAGTTTTCCTGGACCAATGGCTACAACAAGCGCTATGGCTTCTTCTACGTTGACTTTGAAACCCAGAAGCGCACGCCCAAGGCAAGCGCATACTGGTATAAGCACGTGGCGCAGACCCGTCGTCTGGACTAGCGGCTGGCGGGGTCGCCTGCCCACATAACCTGTCCCCATTTCTCAGCCGGGGGCGGCACGTCACACGGCGCGCCGCCCCCGGCCTTTTTTGGGCGGTTCGGGGGCCGCTTGTCTCAATCTGTAACATCTAGCCGAGTTTTTGGGTCCAAGCTGTTACAGATTGAGACGAACAGGATTGCTCTTTCCGAAGAATCTAAATCTGTAACACGTAGCCCGCTTTTGACCGTCTACCTGTTACAAATCGAGACAGACGGAGTAGGACCTAACCCCGTATGTCCCTAACAGTCGAGCGTTCGACCAGCGTGCTCGGCACATGAATCGCCTCGATAGACGAGCTCTCTCCAATCGCCGCCTCAAACGCAAGCTTACCGACACCGCGCAAATCAAATCGCAGCGTCGTCAGCCGATTGTAAGGAACAAGTCCCTCGAGTGCGTCGTCGATACCAACCACGCTCACGTCGTCGGGCACGGACAGGCCCGCGTTCTCGAGCGCGGCGATAACGCCCAGCGCCATCTGGTCATTTGCCGCAAGCACGGCAGTCGGCGTCTGCGACCCGCCGGCAAGCACCTCGGCCGCAATCCGCTCGCCCATGGCGTACCCACTGTCCGCACTCCAATCGCCACGCAGCATCGGAGCGGCATCGACATGAGCACGACCCAGCGTATCGCGCCAACCGGCCTCACGAAAACGCGAGGAAATCGAGTTTTCCGGACCCGCCACAAACCGCATATTCGAGTGACCATGTTCCAGCAGATAATTGGTCAACAGCTCGCACGAACCATACTGGTCGGAGTCGATCGTCGTGCAGCGCGGATGCGCATACATGGACAGGATGACCGTTCGCACTCCCGGCTGGGGAACAAACTCCTCAAAATCGGGAGCCATGCGGTTCATGTTGAGAATCATGCCGTCGACGGGTCGCTCGACCATGCGGCGCGAGGCATCGGCAAGTGCATAGGGCTTGTCGCCGCCCATCTCGATCATAGTGACGGCAAAATCATGCTCGCGCGCCGCTTGCATGATACCCTCGAGCGTCGCCAGGTTACCGACACGTGTGATGTTGTACATGCACAGGCCAATAGAACGATACGACCCGCCGCGCAACGCCGCTCCAGCAAAATTGGGACGAAAGCCCAGCTCTTCCATGGCGGCCAGCACACGCTTGCGCGTCTTTTCCGTCACGTTGGGCATACCGTTGACCACGCGAGACACAGTCTGGCGGCTCACGCCAGCGAGCGCCGCAACCTCTGCCGCGCTCGCCGAATGACCATTCCTTGTCTGCTGAGCCATGCCTTCCACGCTAACCTGCTTCCCAACTATTCCCCGCGCCCATGGCGCATCGTACATACATCGATAACGTGCTCATGATACCCGAGCCATATACCACAACATGAAAACTTCTGTCAATCAAAACCGCTTACCGAACAAATACAACCGTTCGCGGCTGTTTGAAGTTGTTTTGTTTCTATACATCCCAGCCGGATGTTAACGTGCTCATTGTCAAATGTTCACGTGCTCATTTTGGTTCTAATCATTTTAAGATAGTGTTTATCGGGCTTTTTCACCGCTGAACGCTAACCAGGGAGCCTCCTGAGCGCAAACGCACAATATCGAACAGCGAGACGAGAGGGTGTATGCATATGTCTTTGCTAAACCGCGTACAGCAGCTGCCGAAGGGCTTTGTTTGGGGCGCCGCAACCGCCGCGTACCAAACGGAAGGTTCCACGAAGGTGGCAGGCAAGGGTAAGACCATGTGGGACGATTACCTTGTCGCCCAGGGTCGCTTTTTGCCCGACCCGGCCAGTGATTTCTACAACCGCTACGAGGAAGATATCCGCCTTTCTGCCGAGCATGGACTCAACGCCATCCGTGTGTCCATCGCCTGGACCCGCATCTTCCCCAACGGCGACGATGCCGAGCCCCTCGCCGAGGGCGTTAAGCACTACCACGAGCTGTTCGCCTGCTGCAAAAAGTATGGCGTCGAGCCCTATGTGTCCCTGCATCACTTTGACTCCCCCGCCGCCCTGTTCAACCAGGGCGACTGGCTCAACCGCAAGACCGTCGACGCCTATGTGCGCTATGCCGAGTTCTGCTTCCGCGAGTTCCGCGAGGTCAAGAATTGGTTCACCATCAACGAGCTCATCAGCCTCTCGCACTCCCAATACATCCAAGGCAACTTCCCGCCCAACCATCACTTTGATGTGACGAGCGGCATCCAGAGCCAGCACAACGAGCTCGTTGCCCACGCCCGCGCCGTCAACCTGTATAAGGATCTTGACGAGACCGAGCACCTGGGCGGACGCATTGGCATGGTCAACGTCCTGACGCCGGCATATCCTGCCACAGACTCGCCCGCCGACCAGCACGCCGCCGACCTGTACAACGCCTTCTACACCGACTTCATCATGGACGGCGCCTTCCTGGGTCACTACTCCGCGCGCACCCTCTCACTCATCAACGAGATTCTGCGTGCCAACAACGCCACGCTTACGGTTGAGGACAGCGACATGGAGGAGCTCGCCAAGGCGGCGCCCCGCAACGATATGTTCGGCCTCAACTACTATCAGTCGGCGTTTATCGCCGCCTACGATGGCGAGTCCACCAACAGCTTTAACGGCACCGGAGACAAGGGCACCTCGTGCTTTAAGTTTAAGGGCGTCGGGCAGCAGGTCGATATGCCGGGTATCCCCACCACCGACTGGGATTGGCTCATCTACCCGCAAGGCCTCTACGACACGCTCAAGCACATCAGCGCCACCTATCCCAACCTCCCCGTCATCTATATCACCGAAAACGGCCTGGGCCACAAGGACCCCGAGCCCGACGCAAACGGCATCGTCGCCGATCCCGAGCGCATCGACTTTGTCGACCAGCACATGGAGAAGGTGCTCCGGGCGCGCGCCGAGGGCGTCGACGTCCAGGGCTACTTTATCTGGAGCCTGCAGGACCAGTTCTCGTGGGCCAACGGCTATAACAAGCGCTACGGCCTGTTCTACATCGACTTCGACACGCAAAAACGCTACATCAAGCAGTCGGCACTCTGGTACAAGGAGCTCGCCGACACTATGGCGGACGCGCAGTAGCGCATCGCCTCGCTTTCCCCCGAGAGGGGAGCGGCCCTATGCGATACAAACCCAGCCGCTCCCCTCTCTCCCCCTGGGACCGACCCCGCCTGCACCCGGGCTTTTAGCAAGCGGGAGACCATATAGGTTTTCAACGTCCATGCCATTAAGATTTCATGCAAAGAGGAGCGTGAACTATGGAATCGATCGTTAAGTTCTTGGAGAAAGGTCAGCCGTACTTCGACAAGGTCTCTAAGAACATCTACCTTCAGGCCATTAAAGACGGCTTTTTGGCAGCAATGCCCATCATCCTGTCTTCTTCTGTCTTCCTGCTTATTTCGACCCTGCCGGGCGTTGTCGCCACGGTCGGCGGCTTTACGCTGCCCGACTGGTGGAACGTCGACGTCGTGAACTTCTGCAACAAGGTTTACAACTTCACGATGGGCGTCGTGGGCATCATGGTCGCCGGCACCACCGCAAGCGCGCTGACCGGCTCCAAGAACCGCCGCATGCCTGCCGGCAAGGCCATCAACGCCACGAGCACCATGGTCGCCGCCATGTGCGCTATGCTCATCTTGGCCGTTACCCAGACGAGTGCCAAGATCGACGGCGCCGATGTCTCGGTGTTCTTTACCGACAACATGGGCACCAAGGGCCTACTGAGCTCCTTTGTCGCCGCATTTGCCACGGTCAACATCTATGCCTTCTGCATTAAGCGAGACATCACCATCAAGCTGCCCAAAGAAGTCCCCGGCGCCATCGCCCAGAACTTCCGCGACATCTTCGCCTTCAGCTTCTCCATCCTGTTTGTCGCCGTCATCGACGTTATCTGCCGCACCTGCTTGGCCGTCCCGTTTGCCAACGTCATCTCCACGCTGGTGAGCCCGCTGTTCGCCGCTGCCGATTCCTACGCCGGCCTCGCCCTCATCTGGTTCATGATCCCTCTGTTCTGGTTCATGGGCATCCACGGCCCCTCGGTCGTTAAGCCTGCCCTCAACGCCGCGCTGTTTGGCAACATCACTACCAACCTCGCCACGCTGCAGGCCGGCGGTCACCCCGCCCTCGCCCTGACCGAAAACTTCGGTAACTACATCGGCGAACTCGGCGGCACCGGCGCCACGTTCATTGTCCCGATTATCTTCCTGCTCTTTATGCGCTCCAAGCAGCTCAAGGCCGTCGGCAAAGCCTCTGTCGTGCCCGTGATGTTCGCCGTCAACGAGCCGCTGCTGTTCGCCGCGCCCATCATCCTCAACCCGTACTTCCTGATCCCGTTCCTGTTTGCCCCCGTGGCCAACGTCCTCATTGGTAAGTTCTTCATCGACTTTTTGGGCATGAACGGCTTTATCTATGCCATGCCGTGGGCACTCCCCGGACCGATCGGCACCTTCATCGACACCAACTTCCAGCCGATCTCTCTGGTCCTGGTTGTCGTCCTGCTGGTCGTTGACTTCTTGATCTACTACCCGTTCTGCAAGGCCTACGACAACGTCCTGTGCAAGCAGGAGGCCGAGACCCTGGCCGAAGAAGAGGCCGAGGAGACCAAGGCCGTCAAGACCGCTGCCGCCCCCACCGTTGAGGCTCCTGTTGTCGAGACCGCTTCTGCCACTGAGGCCTCCGCAGCTCCGTCCGCCCTTAAGGGCAAGGATCTGAGGGTTCTGGTTCTGTGCGCTGGCGCCGGCACCTCTGCACTGCTCGCCAACGCGCTTAAGGAAGGCGCCGACGAGCTGGGCATCGACATTACCGCCAACGCCGGTGCCTACGGCAGCCACTACGCCATCATGGACCAGTACAACGTCATCGTCCTGGCTCCGCAGGTTCGCACCTATTACAACGAGATGAAGGCCGACACCGACCGCCTGGGCATCACGCTGCTGTCGCCCAAGGGCAAACAGTACATCGACCTCACTAAGGATCCCAAGGGTGCCGTCGCCTGGATCGAGGAAAACCTCGAGGCATAAGACGCTGACACCACCTGCCGCTTGCAGACAATAAATGGCCCGTGCATCGATGTGTGATGCGCGGGCCATTTTGTTTGGCTCTGTTAGACCATGATTGACATCTTGCCCAATCATCTTTTTGTAATTGC
>JBKXPS010000007.1:0-64952 GCA_047014445.1 Collinsella aerofaciens
GGGTGGGTTGAAGCTGGCCGCTGCGCGCCCAGCAGACTAAAGTCTTGAACAAAAACGTGCCGCCCCAAAAGGGGCGGCACGCAAGCTTCTCATCAGCTTTTCAGTAGCGAGCACGCGACGACTCAACGCCGGAGCGCGGGGCGGGGAATACCTTTGCCTCGCGCGACCCTGCGGAGCCGTGAGCGAGAGGGAAAGGTATTCCCCGCCCCGCGCTCCGCAGCCAGGTCAAGCGCTAGTAGTTCACCACCTGCTCCTCAAAGTACGCCTTGGGGTGGTTACACACCGGGCACACCTCAGGCGCCTCGGCACCCACATGCAGGTGCCCGCAGTTCAGGCACTTCCACACCTTTACGCCCTCGCGCTCAAACACCTCGCCCGACTCGATGCGCTCGACGAGTTTGTTGTAGCGCTCCTCGTGGGCCTTCTCGACGGCGGCGACGCCACGGAACTTCTCAGCGATCTCGGCAAAGCCCTCCTCCTCGGCGGTCTTGGCAAACTCGTCGTACATCGTGGTCCACTCGTAGTTCTCTCCTGCGGCGGCATCGCGCAGATTGTCCAGGGTATCGGGGACGGCGCCGTCGTGCAGATACTTAAACCACAGCTTGGCGTGCTCGGACTCGTTGCCTGCGGTCTCGGCAAAGATATTCGAAATCTGAACGTAGCCATCCTTCTTGGCCTTGGATGCATAGTAGCGATACTTGGTGTGTGCCTGGGACTCACCGGCAAAAGCGGTCTCGAGGTTCTTCTTGGTCTGAGAGTTCTCAAAATCCATAGGTGTACTTCCCTTCAACATATGCCGCCCGCAGGCTTCGAGCGGCCTCGTCTTTAGGATGCCCTCATGCCGAAAATCTAAACCTAACAATCCCGTTCTTCAGATTTGCATAGGCTAGATGCTCAGCCAGCGATCGCCCTCGACTCGGCAAAAGCCCTCACGCTCCAGGTCGGCTAGAATGCCCGCGATCAAGTCGCACTCGACCGGCCCGCGACCGGCTGCCGTCTCCATTTCGTTAACGCCCACCACGGCATCAGCAAGCGTAATCCCCGCCGGCTGGCCATCGCGCGCTGCCAGCAACATGCGCACGATATGCGCGCGTTTTTGGCGACGCGAGCCCTCGAACTTGGACTGACGACTATAGCCCGCCGAACGCCTGGACGGATTGGGCAGCGTCTTCTTAAGATACGCGCCATAATCTAGCAGCGCGTAATACCACGCGCGCGGCGTGTCGGCATCGTCTTGAGGCACGGCAAAGGGCGCGATCTCATCCGCCACCGCACCGGGGGCCGCCGGACAGGCGGCTTGAATCAGCGGCACCAGCTCGCGATCGGGAACGGCCGGCACATCGGGAAAGAAATGATGCAAAAAGACCGTGCGCACATTGGTCTCTAGATACACGCCTGGAAGATCAAACGCAAACGAACGGATGCCCTGCGCCGTTGCCGGGCCAATGCCGGGCAGAGCGACCAAGTCACGCGTCTCACGCGGAAACTCCCCGTCCCAGTCCTCTACAACGCGCTGAGCGGCCCCATGAAGCGCCAGAGCGCGTCGGTTGTAGCCCATGCCCTGCCAAGCGTCCAAAACATCGGAAGGCGCGGCCTGGGCAAGCGCCTGCACAGTCGGAAAACGATCGAGCCACACCGGCATGCGCGCCTCCACACGCGGCACCTGCGTTTGCTGCAGCATGACCTCAGAAAGCCAAATGATGTACGGATCGCGTGTGCGGCGCCACGGAAGGTCGCGATAACGCAGGACCCCTTCCGAACGAATCATCGAACGAAAGGGGTCCTGAATCATGGCTATGCTCCTTATGCGGCGCTATTCCTCCCGGTAAGCGCACGCGCAGGTGGCGTACTCGGGAAACGCTTCGCGGTCGGCGAACTTGGGATCGACGGCCGGGAACTGGCGGTGAGCGACGATGTCGCCGAGCGAAACGGAATCGAGGTAGTCGCGCATCAACGCCTGGGCTCCGGCCCACAGGGGATGATAGCAGCACGCGCCCATGCGCGCACAGTCACCATCGGGCGCGGTGCAATCGTTCATAACCATAGGACCCTGAACGGCCTCGACGACCTGGCGGATAGTGACGTCGTCCGGACTGACCTTGAGACGCATGCCACCGTGGACGCCACGCAGGCTCTCCACAATACCGGCCTGGACCAAACCGTGCTGAATCGAGCGGGCAAACGAATACGGGACATTGACCTCTTCGGCAGCGGTGCGAACAGAAAGCAAACGCTCCGGATCCTCGGCAAGCATCGCCAGCATGCGAAGGGCGTAATCAGTCTTCCTCGATATGTCCATTTTTCCCCTTTCAAGGAATACGAACAGCTCGAACGAGCTCCGGGGCCGAGCTTGTGTCGAGACGCTAAATGACCGCCAGGACATCCAAATGGTAAATCGGATATCCACTGAGTGCCGCGCTTGGAGCGAAATGCATCAGATGCGGCGCACAGTGCAATTTAGTATAACCTAACCCCCTGTCTCGTAGAACAGGTGCTGCGCAACAAAGCTGTTGTTCAGACAGATATACTTATTAGATTTTACTTGCGTTCCCGAAGGCGCGGGGATTCTGGGCGAAGATGCACCAGGGCGATCGTTCTATCGAAACAAAGTGCATCAAACGCAAAAAGCCACGTCCGAAGACGTGGCTTTAATTGCGTTGGCGGGAAGTACGGGGCTCGAACCCGCGACCTCCGACGTGACAGGCCGGCGCTCTAACCAAACTGAGCTAACTCCCCAGGCAGACGTTCGCGTTTGTTTCCGCTCGCGTGCGCTGCGGGGATTAGTATACACAGAAGTCTGTCCGGCGCGCAACAACTTTTTTGAAAAAATTTTTCGGTCCCTCCGGGAGGGTCTCCGGGGCCGGCGGGCGCGGGTTGAGTTTGCTGCTCTACAGTCCTGCGCAAGACGGAAAGCACATTAAGTGCTTTCCTTTGCGTGCGGAACTCGCGACAAACTTAACCCCCGCCCTCAGCCCCGGAGACCCTCCCTGCCGTCACATTGTTCAATCAGTTTTGCGGGCGTGCGCCGCTGCGCGGCTAGCCCGCATGCTCCTCGGCGGGGTTGGTCTGATGGATCTTGTTGAACTTCCGCCATTGGCTCAAATGGAGACGGGGGACGCATCTGCATCCCCCGTTTTTGTTGTGATTACTCTAGGTCAATAAACTTAGTGCTTAGGATCTTGCCGTCTTTTACTAGCATTCTGGCCATGGTGGGGCCTCGGGTGCCTCTGGGGTAGCTGGCGCTGCCCGGGTTGAGGACTAAGCAACGGCCCACTTGGGCTTCTTTGGTTACGTGGGTGTGGCCGTTGATGGCTACGTCTACGGATCCCACCGGAAGGTCTTCGCGGTAGTGGGCTACGGCGAATTTAAGGCCTTCGTAGGTAAAGAGTGCAAGACGGTCTACATCGGGGCCGTAGTCGCGGTAGTAATCGTTGTTACCCAGTACGGCCCGCACGGGGGCGATGGTGCATAGGTGCTCGTAGTCCATCTCTGACGTGAGGTCGCCGGCGTGGATAATCAGGTCTGCGCCCTCAAGCTCATCCAAGAGCGCAGGCGAAAGATAGCCGTGGGTGTCCGAGATGATGTCGATGCGCTTGGCGCTTGCACTGTTCATGGGATCCCTTCCGCAAAAAACGATTCGGCAGATACATACAAAAAGGCCCCACGGCTCCGCAGACGATGGGTCTACAGGGCTGCGGGGCCAGTGTGCTAGAGACTCAGGGCCTTCTTAAGCGGCACGACGCGGCGGCGCGAAACCGGCACGCGTTCGTCGACGCCCGTAATGCCCAGCTGGATGGCACCCGAGGGCACCGTCTCGACATCCGTGACGCACGCCAAGTTGACGATATAGCGGCGGTGAACACGGAAGAAGCCAAAATCGCAGAGCTTGGCCTCAAACTGCGCCAGCGAGGTCGTCGACAAAAAGCGATCATCGACGGTATAGATGCAGGAGTAATCGTCCTTGGCCATGATAAAGCGAATGTCGTCCACGGGAATGAGCACCTTGCGGCCGCCCTTTTCCACCGGGATACGCTCGATGGTCACCTTGCTGTCCGTAACCGGCTTGGTGCGTTGCATGACCTTCTCGATCGCGCGATCCAAGCGAGCTTCCTCGACCGGCTTCATCAGATAATCGACGGCATCCACGTCGAATGCCTCGACCGCATGGTCACTATACGCAGTCACAAACACGATCGCCGGCGGATTTTTGAGCTTATGCAGCGCCTCGGCAAGTTGCAGGCCCGAGGCACCGGGCATCGAGATATCGAGAAACACGACATCCACGCGACTTTCCATAAGCATCTCGATGGCGGAGCGGACGCTCGACGCCTCCGTGATCGTGCCGATCTTGCCCGTTTGCTCGAGCAGGAAGCGAAGCTCCGAGCGAGCCGGCGCCTCATCATCCACAATCATCGCACGCAGCATAGGGATAAAACCTTTCGTCAACTAACTACGCCGGGCATCCGTCGCATGACGTTGAGCCCGTAGCCTTTTATTTTACTCTTGAATGTCGAAGATGCTCTCTGACAAATCAAGATGAAGGAGCACTTTGGTGCCCTTGCCCGGCGCCGATTCGACACGCGTATAGGAGTGCGGCCCATAAAAGCGATGGATGCGCTCCGAAATATTGTGCATGGCCACACCGGCGCCGCCACCCTGGGGAGAGCTGGCGTCGGGACGGGCAGAACGCTCGTCAAACAGTCTGGCGGCGGTACCCTCATCCATGCCCACGCCATTATCGGCCACGGCAATCAAGATTGCATCCTCGCCGTCTTGGTGAACGGTCACGTCGATCCTCAGGGCGTCGTCATCGCCCATACCATGACGTACGGCGTTCTCGACAATCGGCTGGATCACGAACGCCGGCACCAGCGTATCTTCCACGTCCTCGGACACATCGAACGTCGCAAGCACGCGGTCCTCGCCAAAGCGGGCCTTCTCAAAGGTAAGGTAGCGCCTGGTCTGTGCGACCTCGCGCGAGACCGGAATAAGCGATCCCGAGTTGTCGAGCGTGGCACGATAGAACGATGAGAACTCACGAAGCAGTTCGCGGGCCCGCAGCGGGTCGGTGCGCGTAAACGATGCAATGGTGTTCAGCGTGTTGAACAGGAAGTGCGGGTTAATCTGCGCCTGCAGCGCACGCACCTCGGCGCGCGCCGTGAGTTCCTTTTGCACCTCGAGCTCGTGGATGGCGAGCTGCGTGGACAAGATCTCGGCAAAGCCCGAGGCAAGCGCATACTGGGTACGGTCGACGGCGCGCGGGGTCTTGTAGTAGAACTTGAGCGTGCCGACGGTACGATCGCCCACCTTGATGGGGGCGATAATGCCGGCGGGGACTTGGTTGTGCGAGCCGTCCGAGCCCACGACATCCACCATACGGTTGAACGACTGCACGATGCCATGTTCGATAACGTAGCGTGTGGCAAGCGTGTGGATGGGAGTATCGGGCAGCAGTTTTTCCTCAAACTCGCCCGCGCAGGCAAGCACGTTGTCCTCGTCGGTGATGGCCACCGTCATGGCGCGCGTCTCGGGCAAAATGCGCCGGCACACCAAACGCGCCGACTCCTGCGTCAGACCGCCCTTAATGTCCTCGAGCATGGCCGAGGCCACCGAGAGCGTCTCCTCGGTGTACTGGGAGCGCACCGAATCGGGATTGAGCGTCAAAAAGATAAAGATGCACAGAAAGATGCACAGCAGCGCGCAGGCAATCACCGTGGCGATCGGCTCGATACCGGTCACCAAGGCAAAAATAAAGTACACCAGCACACAAATGGCGCAGGCAACGGCAATGATGCGAAAGATTGATATTGAACTATCGCGCTGGGCGCGGCGGTCGATCATTCGGCCCCCTCCAGGATACTGATCAGTTGTGCGTCACGCCAAAGCCCGTCCATGATCTTGGGCCAAAAGCTCTGGAAACGCAGGTAGCTTGCAGCGTTTTGGCGCGCATAGGCCTTTGCCTCGTCGATACCATGGCGCCAGATGCGCAGGTAGCCCTCATGCTCGCGGGTAAACACGCTGCGGACCATAGCGGTCTTGCGCACGCGGTCGTCGAGCTCGCGCGAAATCCACGGGCCCGGGTAGGGCATGAGCGATGCCGCCGTAACGGGAATGAGCTCCTTTTGATGCGCGGCGAATGTCAACTTGGCCCGTTCGTAGTACCAACGGTATACATCCTGCATAAAGCGCGGTGAGCGCTTTTCGGACTCCGGAGGCAGATGGCGCACGGTCCACTCGTTATCGAACCACACGTCGTAGCCAAACATGCGCATGTTAAAGAGGTAATCCAAGTCCTCGCCGCGGGTGATAAACGGGTCAAAGGCCACACGCGTAAAGGCGCGGGCGTGCAGGGCCATCAGGCCGCCGCACACGTAGTTGGAGCGCGAGATGCGGGTGCCCGAAAGCGCCTTTTTCATCCAACGGTTGAACTCGATGCGCTTGGTCCACCAACGATGGCAGATGCCCGCCTTGTCCGTGGGAGCCAGCGGCGAGCCGTCGCGATCGTAGAAATAGCCGCTCTTGACCAAGATCGGCAAGCCCTGACGCGTCTGCTGCCCCAACGCATAGGTCGCGCGCTTCATAAAGTCGGCGTCGATGACAGTCTCATCGTCATCCAAGAAGATAACCGCGTCATGCCCCAGCACAGCGGCGCAGGCTAGCCCCATATTGCGGATGGAACCGTAGCCTCGCAGGCTCACGCACTCGCCCGAACCCTTGGGCGCGATCTGAGCAACCCGGTCTGCGATGCGCGAGGCCTGGGTGTTGGTGACAACGGTGACCTTGAGCGTGGGATGCGCGTCGACAATCTCGTGCACGCGCAGCGACACATCGGCTGTGGCAGAAACGGGACAGACCACCAAAAGGATGATGCGCGGGATGTCACGTACCTGCTCAAGCGAGGCCAGGCAGCGGTCGAGTTCGGGATTGTCGGCGTTGAGTCGCGTCGAATGGTCATAGGTGCCAGGGGCGTTTGCGCAAGCGTCATCGCCCGCCCAATACGTTGGAATCACGACTGTGGCGTTCATGCCTTACCCTCCCTGCAACACAAAAACGGGACGCCGCCAAACACAGGCGACGCCCCGCGACCTAGCTGATTCCATCATACCCACTTGGGCAAATCATTGCTCGCAAGTCGCAATGTTTATTGCGGATAACCCCAAAAGAGTACCGTGGACAGGCACAATAGCCGCTCGCTCCTATGCGGCATGCCCTGCTGCCCGAGTCATGCGGGACAGGCGAACCAGCAGCATAAAGCCAACGATCAGCAGCACGCCAATAGAAAGGACGCCCAGCGACGGGTTGCCGGTCAGCGAGGTAACGACCGACACTAGGAAGGTACCCATGACGCTTGCATAACGACCAAAGATGTCAAAGAAGCCGTAGTACTCGTTGGACTTTTCCTTGGGGATAATGCGACCAAAGTAGCTACGGCTGAGCGCCTGCACGCCGCCCTGGAACAGGCCGACCATAATGGCAAGCACCCAGAACTCAAAGGCGGTCTTTAGGAAGAACGCGGCGAACAGCACAATGCCCATGTAGGCGGCGACCGCCACCAGGATCATGTTGAGCGTGCCCACGCGTCCGGCGAGCTTGCCGTAGATGATGGCGGACGGAAAGGCCACGAACTGCGTAACGAGCAGCGCCAGTACCAGCTGGGTCGAATCGATGCCCAAAGCCGAGCCGTAGCTGGTAGCCATGGAAATGACCGTGTGGACGCCATCGATATAGAAGAAGAACGCAATCATGTAGACCAGCACGGTCTTGTTGTGGGCGATCTCGCGCATGGTGTGTCCGACCTCGGAGAACACACCGCCAACGATGTGGCCGATGGTGTCCTCGGGACCGCGCTCGCGACCATACTTTTGCTTATAGGTGTGAATGAGCGGCAGGGTAAAGATGAGCCACCAGGCACCAGTGATGATAAAAGACAGACGCGTTGCCAGCATGGTGGGGACGCCAAGAGCGGGGCCACCCATGATGAGCGCCAGGCAGATGACGAACGGCACGGTGGAACCGATGTAGCCCCAGGCATAACCCGAGCTGGACACGGCGTCCATGCGCTCGTCGGTGGTAACGTCGGGCAGCATGGCGTCGTAGAACGTCATAGAAGAGTTAAGGCCGATGGTGCACAGCACGTACACGGTCAAAAATGCCATGGCGGACATTGGGATAGCCTGCGCCAGGCAAAGAACCAGGCCCGTGAGGAAAAAGCCCAAGAAGAACTTGATTTTGTTGCCAGCGTAGTCGGCAAGTGCGCCCAGAATGGGCATGAGCATGGCGATGACCAGCGAGGCGATCGTCTGTGCATTGCCCCAGGCGACCACCAGGTCGGCCGAGGAAGCGCCGGTATTGATGGCGTTAAAGTAAATGGGCACCACCGAGGTATTGAGCAGCACGAGGGCCGAATTGCCCACATCATACATAACCCAGTTACGCTCGAGCTTGGTGTATTTCATGGACAGGGACCCTTCGTATTCGCCCGATATGCAGTTAGTTCATCGTACCCCAATTGTCCAGAACCGCCGGTAAGGATTCGGCAAAGGGGCACGCACGGGCCCTATTCCTCGCGGTCGAACTCCTCATCGGCATTGAGCACGCGACCGCTGTAGTTGACGTGACTGGTCACGGCATCCATGTCACCGGTCTCGATAAAACGTGCGACCGTGCACTCGTAATCGCCCAGCGCGCGATCAAAGACCTCGGGGAAACTCTCGTTCGAGACCTCGTCGGTAAAGGGATTCTTCCATGTCAGATGGCCCAGGTTACCGGTGCGCTCGGGCAACTCCGTCGTCACGCGATGAGCAAGGCCGTCGAGCAGCGAGTAATCGTGCACCAAGCCCTCAACCAGCGAGATCGCGCGCGTCTTTGCGGAGCCGGCCGGCTCAATCGCGCGGTAAAGTCGCTGCATATTGGCAACGGCAGCACCGTACTCCCCCGCCGGAATGTCAATGCCGTACACGCGTCCGGCAACATAGCTCATCAGCACGCCGGCCACGCGATTGATGCGATCAGTGGTGACGATCTCGCCCGCCGGCGGGTAATCGTCAACCGTAGCGCCATCGCGTTTAAGCTGCAGCATCAGCACATCCAGGTCGCTCTCGATCACGGCATGGACCTGACTGCTCGAATCCTCAAGCTCTGAATCGGACTCGACAATGCCAAACTGCTGCTCATAGACAAAGGGATGAGCGTTGCGGTCGAGCACGTAATGAGACAGCAGGCCCAGCGCAAAGGCACGACCCAAGCTGGCGTCGCGCGGCAGCAGATGCGACACGCCGTCGCGCAGGCACGCAAACTGACGAGACATGCGCGACCGATGCATGACCTGCGCCAGCAGCGTGCAGTCGGAAACACGCGGTGTCAGAATGTGAAAGAAAAACGGGTCGGGGCCTTGGTTGCCCAAGATAAAGGCAATGCGCTCTTCATCGGACGTGATGACGCCCTGTGGAAGACGGTCGATGCTTTCCTCGCCAAACAGATGATGGGTGATAAGCGCGGGCATAATGATCCTTTCGATTTCATTCGATGCCACCCATTATGCCCACCGCGCGCCCATGCCAAACCTGCGATGGTAAACGACGGCACGCAGACCGTCTACGCAAGCCCCAAGTGTGCTTTAACCTCGGCAGCGCGACGGCGGGACACGGGCACCGTCGAGGTTACGCGATCGAGTCTGAGCTCCATAAGACCCGTGGAACCGATCTCGACATTGTGCACGTCTTCCAAATTGACCAGATAGCTGCGATGAACGCGAATAAAGCCCTCGGAGACCAAGCGACGCTCGAGCGAAGAGATCGACTCATTGATCAGGTACGTTCCCTCGGCGCAGATGGCGTTGCAAAAATCGGCGCGCGCCTCAAAGTAGCAGACGTCTGCGGCGGGAATGAACACCTTTTTGCCCCCGCGGTCCACCGTCAGACGCAAAGGCTGGCGCGGAGCGTGGATAACACGACGGGCACCCAAGGCTGCCTCGATCTTGTCGAGTGCCTTTGACAGGCGTGCGTCCTCGACCGGCTTGACGACATAGTCGACCGCATCGAGGTTATACGCATCGGCGGCAAACTCGGCAAACGCCGTCACAAACACAACCACCGGCGGCGTCTTTAGGTTCTGCAGCGTCTCGGCAAGCTCAATTCCCGAGCGGCCGGGCATCGTGATGTCCAAAAACAACACGTTGGGCTTGTTCGAGAGAATCGACTCCACGGCCTCGGTGACATTGCCCGCCTCGGCAATCTGGCCCACACGCGTATCCTTTTCCAACAGATAGCGTAGCTCAGCCCTAATGGGAGGTTCGTCATCAACCACCAAGATGTTCCAGCCTTCGGACATATGTGCTTCCCCTCTTTTTCTCTCAATCCAACCGCGTGCTACGCCGTCAACGGCGCCGGCTCATGCGGCTCGCCGTTCAGCTCGACGATGACCTGCGTTCCCACGCCCTCCTGGGACTTCACGCGCATGCCGGAATCTTCTCCGTAAAAGAAATGGATGCGCTGAAGCACGTTGAAGAGCGCCAGGCCGCAACCTCGCTTGACGGAGCCGTCGGCGGTAATGCTCTCGGGCTCCTCCAGGCGATGTTGCTCAAACAGATGCGCGCAGACCTCTTCGCTCATACCGATGCCGTCGTCCTCGACGATGATCTCCAAACCGTCATCGGTCTCGAAAGCCCTAACATGAATAGAAAGCGGCTCGGTCTCGCGCTGCGCGTGCTTGATGCAGTTTTCGAGCAACGGCTGCAAGATAAACGGCGGCACCATGCAATCGCGCACCTCAAAGTCGATATCGACCGAGACGCGCAGACGGCCGTCGCCATAACGAGCCTGCATAAGATTGATATAGCGAGTGCCCTGTTCCACCTCGTGCTCGAGCGTTGTGAGGGTATCGGAATCAGAAAGCGTCTGACGGTAGTAGTTGGAGAAGTCGATCAGCAGCGATCGCGCCTTGTCGGGCTCGGTTCGAACGAGTGACACGATGGTGCTGATGGTGTTAAACAGAAAATGAGGATCGACCTGCGATTGCAAGGCGCGCAGCTCCACGCGGGCCGTAAGCTCGTCCTGGCGCTCGAGCTCAAAGCTCGCAAGCTGCGTGGAAATGAGGTCGGCAAAGCCCGAGGCAAGCGCCGTCTGGCGCATATCGATGCTGCTCAGACGGGGATAATACAGCTCGAGCGTGCCCACGCAATGCCCGCGCACGGTAAGCGGTGCGACAATACCGGCGCGCAGGCGCGGAAAGTAGCCACCTGTCTCGGTCGAGGCATCGCGCGAGAACACGCTTTGCTCACCGCTGTTGATCACGTTGAGCGTAGTCCGCAGCACCACCGGGGTGCCCGCGGGGCATTTTGCCGAGTCCTCGCCCCAGCTTGCCAACACCTGCTTGCCGTCGGTAAAGCAGATGGCAGAGGCGATAGTTTCGGACAGGATGATCTTAGAGGCGCCCAGGGCAGCTTCGGGCGTAAGGCCGCGCGACGTGTAGGCGAATATTTTTGAAGCGATGGCGAGCGTGCGGTCGGTTGCGCTCGATGTGAGGTCGTCGGGAACGACAAAGACGTACGAGAAGAAGAAGCACAGCATGACCAAGCCGGCAATGACGACAACGGCCGGAACGGGATTGGGATTATCGGTTAGATCCCAGATGAGCAGCAGGATAAGCAGCGGAACGACAATACCGAGCAAGATGGCTTGAACCACATGCTGAGCGGTACGAAAGACCTTGGTAGAGTTGTAGCTCTTGCCCAGAATCAGCCTATTGAGATCCACCGTCATCTCCTTCTTACCGACGCACCCCATAGCAATAAAGAGGGCCGCAAGCGACCCTCTCCATTGCATTATGCAATCAAATACTGTGTTTTACATCAAGCCATCGATGAACGGTAGCTTAGGCGCTGTACTTGTTTGCCTCGCCGAAGGTGCCGCCCTCGACAATCCAGCCGTCCTTCATGATGACGTCCATGTTGTCGGTGTTGAGCACGTGGATGTCGGCGGCGACGTCACCGTTGACGACCAGCAGGTCGGCGCACTTGCCGGCCTCGATGGAACCGGTCTCGTCCTCGATGTGGCACATCTTGGCACCGTTGAGGGTGGCGCAGGTGATGGTCTCGACCGGAGTGAAGCCGATCTTGTCGACGAACTCGTACATCTCCTCGATGGAGCAAGTGCCGTACGGGGTGACGAAGGAGAAGGAGTCGGAGCCGATCGTCATGACGACGCCGCGCTTCTTGGCCTCGCGCAGGCAGTCGTAGTTGCGCTGCAGCTCCTTCTCGACCAGAGTGCCCTCGTACTTGTCGTGCAGCTCGGGAACGTAGACGGGCGGATAGGTGGCGTACCAGGTGGGCAGGAAGGCGATCGTCGGAGTGAAGAAGGTGCCCTGCTCGGCCATGAGGTCCATGGTGCGCTCATCGATATCGAAGCCGTGAATCAGCTGCTCGCAGCCAAAGCGAACGGAATCGTAGGCAGCGGCGTGGTTGTTGTAGCAGTGGCTCCACACGGGGATGCCGACCATCTTTGCCTCTTCGACCACGGCCTGAATCTCCTCGGAGCAGTAGTGCTGGTCGCGGCCGGAGTCCCAGCGCCAGATGCCGCCACCGGTAGCCCAGATCTTGATGGCATCGGGGTTCTCGCGCAGGCGACGGCGGACGGCCTTGCGCAGATCCCAAGGACCGTCGACCTGATCGCCCCAGGGGTGCGATTCCTTGTTGAGCTCCTGGCTGCAGTGGTGGGAGTCGCCGTGGCCGGCAACGCGGCAGAAGCCAAGGCCGGTGGCCAGAACGCGCGGGCCCTTGAAGACGCCCTTGTCGATGCAGTCACGGATCTGGATACCAAAGCGGCCGATCTCGCAGACGGTGGTGAGGCCGTGGGTGAGGCAGTCGTAGGCCTGCTTGACGGCGACGGCCTGCTTCTCGAGGAGCGGCTGCATGACCCAGTCGGTGTCATCGTCGGTCAAGTTGCCCGAGAAGTGCAGGTGGGTGTCGATCAGGCCGGGAAGGACGGTCTTGCCGGCGGCGTCGATGACCTCAACGCCCTCGGGAAGGTCCTGCATGGCGCCGGCGTACTCGATCTTGCCGTTGTCGTCGACGAGAACGAGGGAGTTCTCGACCGGCTCGGCACCGGTACCGTCGATGAGCTTGCCGCCAACGATTGCATACTTAGTGGACATGGTTCCTCCTTATGGATCCATATAGTGGGCGAGGCCGCGTTGGGTTAAGGCCTCACAAAGCTACCCAAGTGGTGCCGGGTTCGGTGCGCGGAAGAGAGGGTCCCGCGCACCTGATCCGCCCCGGCTCGGCGTTACTTTTTGCGGGAATTGGTGAAGGCCATGAGAGCCAGGCCGACGGCCAGCCAGCCGATCACGATGCTCCACTCCACCATGTTGAGGGAGGCGGGAGAGAACGGAATCACGAGCAGGCCGATGATGATGGCGCAGGCAGCGATAGCGAGGCCGATGCCAAACTTGCCGCCGGGCACCTCGTAGGGACGAGGCAGGTCGGGCTCGGTGAAGCGCATGCGCAGGCAAGCGAGGGCGACCATGCCGCAGGAGAAGATGAAGGCGAGAGCCGACACGTTGGTCAGAGGGATGAGCATGTTCTTGCCCAGGAACGGACCGACGACGGTGATGGCGCCCAGAACGACGCAGGCGAGCTTGGGAGCGCCGGACTTGGGGTCGACCTCGGCGAACTGCTCGGGCAGCTGGCCCTTGCGGCCCATGGCGAGCATGATGCGGCTCGTGGCGCCGTAGAAGGAGTTCATCGGACCCATGGGTCCAAGCGTAGCGATGACGAGCATGGCCAGGTACAGGAGCATGTTGATGCCCTTGAGGCAGGCAAGCGCGGGAACCGGGCTCTTAACAAACTCGTGCCAGTCAAGGATAGTGCCGAACGAGTAAATGCAGACCATGTAGAAGCCGCCGGCGGCCAGCAGGGCCAGGGAGATGATCTTGCCGAACTTGTTCCAGTTAAGGCCCTCGGCTGCTTCCTCAGCCTGCTGAGGAATGGTGTCGAAGCCGGCGTAGAAGAACGGGGTCAGAACCAGGACCGACACGATGCCGGCAAACAGGCTGGTGCTCTCGGTAGCGGCCTTGCCGCCGCCAGCGCCGGTGACCTGGGAGAACACGGGCATGGCGTTGTCCGGCGAGCCGGTGAACAGCGAGACGCCCATGGCGAGCAGCATGCCGCAGAGCAGAGCCTTGGTCAGGAAGGCCTGGAGCTTGGCAGCCGAGCTGGCACCGCGGAAGTTAAGGAAGATGACGTAGACTGCAAAGCCGAGCGCGATCAGCGTCGGGAACAGGTAAACGTCGGCCCCCAGGATGGTGTAGAGCTTGATGGCGCGCAGCCACTCAAGGCCGGGCAGGCTGCCGAACATCTCGGACACGAGGGTCGAAATGGCGATGGCCTCCCACGGGCACAGGATGCCGTTGCCCAGGGCCAAAAGCCATCCGGTGATGTAGCTCAGCGTACGGCCAAAGCTACGATCGACATACTCGACGATGCCGCCTGAGATGGGGATAGCAGCCGTGAGCTCACCGAAAACAGCTCCGACGGGCACGAGGAAGATTGCACCCAAGAGGAATGCGATCATAGCGGGAACGGGACCGCCGCCCACGACCATCCAGTCGCCGACCTGCAGAACCCAACCGGTACCGATGATGGCACCAAAGCCGATGGTGAAGAAGTTCCAGAGCGAAAGCGTTTTCTTCATGCCGCCGTTATCCTCGACTGCAACTTCTGCGTTCTTGTCCGCCATTGTTCCCCTCCTTTCCTTTTTGACGCCCCTTGACGTCACCCCTTGCGCGGTCTGTTTTGCCGCGCGCTTTTATTTCGTGGCTTTAAGATACGGCCTTGGCACAGCAGCGCCGCTTGTAGCTCGACCGAAGGCAGAACTGCAAAACGAGCGGCGCCATTTTTGGGACGAACGGCGGGAGACGTCATTCGTCTTGGACGCTTTCATCTTGTCTGCTTTTGAATACCTGTTGCCGTGGCGCTTGGCGCGCGGCGCGGCAACGTTCATACCATTTGTCAGGCTTTTGGCGCACATGCCCATGTGTCGTGCATCTTTTTATGTAGGATAGACAAGTTACACATGAGGCAAGGTGATTCGAATGGCATACGGATACAATGACGGCGACCAACGGCCACAAAGCGTGCGCCTTGCCGGCCGCACCACACCAACGCCCAGAAGCACCTCCGACAACGACAACCCGCAGCGCCCCCAAGAGCAGCCCGGGGCTTCTTCGCGGCAACAAAGCCGTACCGTGCAGCAGTCAGACCGCGTGAGTACGAGCACACGCCAACGCCAGACCGACACATCGCAGCCACGTCGCTACGATCGCCGTAAGACCGACTACTACGTCAAGCGCTCCTTTTCGCGACCTCAACGCGATCGCGGCAATTCCGCCCCTCACCCTGCGTCGCACGCCACAAGCCACGCGCTTCCGGCCCGCCGCCTACGCCTTACGCTTTGCTCCATCGCCGCCTGCCTCGTCTTTGTGTTTTTGGGATCCTGTATCTCCCACGGATCAGCCGGTCTTGAGCCCACTGCCGAAGACAAGCTGCTTAAAGCTCCCGTCGCGCCCGGTTACTCCTTTGCGTTCTCGACCCCACGCTCGCAATGGCAGGCCGGCGCCATGCCCCACATCTACCAAATTGACCCCGCATGGTCGGAGCTGCCCTATGCCGGCGGCACTATTCGCGAAAACGCTTGCGGTCCTACCTGCCTCACCATGGTCTATATCTTTAAGACCGGCCATACCGATAAGACGCCGGTCGATATATGCGCGCTGGCCGAAGCCGGCAACTACGCCCCCACTGGTGCCACCGAGTGGTCGTTTATGACAGGCGGTGCGTGGCAGCTGGGGCTCAACGGAACACAGCTCTATAACGATCGCGAATCGATTACTCAAGCACTTCGCTCGGGTGCGCCCGTCATCGCCGCAGTGCGCCCCGGTACGTTTACCAACGTAGGCCACTACATCGTGCTCTACGGCATCGACGATGCCGACCAGATTGGCGTCTACGACCCCAACTCGGCCAGCCGCAGCGCCCGTCGCTGGGGCGTCGTAGAGGTCCTCAACGAAGTCGAAGCCATGTGGGCCTACTACTAGTCATTGGGGACAGACTTAAATGAGTGGTCATTGGGGACAGACATAAATGACCAGCCACTGTGGACAGCCCTTGCGGATGCCGCTCATGGGCGGACGAATAGGCCCATTCCCAGCTGTCAGGAGCTACCTTTAAGGACTGTCCCAAGCTGCCGGCAGAAAGGGAACGTCCCCAAGTGCCGGGTTTCATGAACAGCTACCTCAATAGCAAAAGCTCCGCAGTCGGAGCGGACTGCGGAGCTCATGAAGAGAGGCTAGTTTGTGGGCGCTTTGCCTGGCGCCCACGAGAGAGGCAACAGAGTAGAGACTACTCGTGAATGCGGGTACCAGAGAGGCCAGCCATGGTCTCGGCGGCCTTGTCCAGGGCGCCGATGATGCAGGTGCGGCCCTTGCGGGAACGCGCGAACTTGATGGCAGCGCGAACCTTGGGCTCCATGGAACCCTTGCCGAACTGACCCTCGTCGGCCAGGCGCTCGGCCTCGTCGGCGGTGATGTCCTCGAGCTCCTCCTGGTTGGGCTTGCCAAAGTTGATGGCGACATGCTCAACGGCGGTCAGCAGGAACAGGACGTCGGCGTCGCAGTCCTCGGCCAGCAGCTCGCCGCCCAGGTCCTTGTCGATGACGGCGGGAACGCCCTTGTAGCAGCCCTTGTTCTCGTAGTCGCGGACGACGGGGATGCCGCCGCCACCGCAGGCGATGACGATGAACTCGTTGTCGAGCAGGTTGAGGATGGAGTCAGCCTCGACGATCTTCTTGGGATCGGGGGAAGCGACGACGCGACGCCAGCCGCGGCCGGAATCCTCGACGAAGACCTTGGAGGGGTCCTCGGCCATGAACTCCTTGGCCTGCTCCTCGGTGTAGAAGGGGCCGATCGGCTTGGTCGGGTTCTTGAACGCGGGATCGTCCGGGTCGCACTCGATCTGGGTGACGACGGTTGCGGCGTGCCAGCGCTTATAGCGCTTGTGCATCTCGCGGCCAATGCCCTGCTGCAGGTGATAGCCGATGTAGCCCTGGGACATGGCGCCGCACTCGGGCAGCGGCATCTCGGGAGTGCCGATGGCGTCGTGGGCGGCGGCGAAGGCGTTCTGGATCATGCCGACCTGCGGGCCGTTGCCGTGGGTGATGATGATCTCGTTGCCCTGCTCGATCAGGCCGAGAAGAGCGTGAGCGGTGTTGCTCACGGCCTCGATCTGCTCAACGGGGTTGTTGCCGAGGGCGTTGCCGCCAAGGGCGACGACGATACGATCGGGCTTGCCAAGAGGCTTAGACATTGCTGGAATCCTTTCTGTAAAAGGCCTACAACCCATTAATAACCTGCGTCCGTGCGATACGCGAGTTTATTAAGGTTTATATTCTCTTTATCGCTCATTTTATTCATTTTGAAAATAGCGGAACGGTGAACGGTCGTTTTTGTCCGCTCAGCGTACAGAACTCCAGCTCAGACATATCTACGTAATTTACGTGCGACTTTATTTAAATGAAGCGAGGATTATGTCGGATTATGCAAACTACATCTCTGCTAAACACAAAACGGACAGCGCAATATCTTACTCGCGCTATGCGAGATTCTATGCACTTATAAGTCAAGTATGCACCACTGCAAAAACAAGGGGCTTTTCATCCAGCAAAAGGAATAAAGAAGCGCTCCGAAAAGGCGGCAACAGCCAAGTCCCCCATCCATCCCCAAAGTGGCGCGAGGTTTCGCGGCAAAGCCGCGAAACAGCGAAAGGAACGGGATACCCGGCCAACTACGTCCTTCATCCGCCCACACAATCCGAGGACATAGTCGTAGCAGGATCTGAGGGCTGACCTTCGCGGACACTCCGCAGGACGAAAGAACCCCCGCCGCACGTAGTGCGCAGCGGGGGTTCTTTCATGTCCGAGGACGTCCGCGAAGGTCAGCCCTCAGATCCTGCGGTGGGAGACCTAGGCCTCGTTGTACACCGTCTTGAGCTTCAGCAGGTGCTGATAACGGTCCATAGCGGCCTGCTCATTCTCCTTGAAGAGCTCCTCGGCGCGCTCGGGGAAGGATCGCGTCAGCGAAGCGTAACGGGCCTCGTTCATCAGGAACTCCTGATAACCGCCCGCGGGCTCCTTGGAATCGAGCGAGAACTTCTTGCCGGCAGCAGCCTCGGGGTTGAAGCGGAAGAGGTTCCAGTAACCGCACTCGACAGCCTTCTTCATCTCGGCCTGGCAGTTCTGCATGCCGCCCTTCTTGATGGAGTGCATCTCGCAGGGGCTGTAGCCGATGATGAGGGACGGGCCGTCGTAGGCCTCGGCCTCGTGAATGGCCTTGAGGGTCTGAGCCGGGTTGGCGCCCATGGCGACCTGCGCCACGTAGACGTAGCCGTAGCTCATGGCAATCTCGGCCAGAGACTTCTTCTTGGTCACCTTACCGGCAGCGGCGAACTGAGCGACCTGGCCCAGGTTCGAGGCCTTGGAGGCCTGACCACCGGTGTTGGAGTAGACCTCGGTGTCGAAGACGAAGACGTTGACGTTGTGGCCGGAAGCCAGGACGTGGTCCAGGCCACCGAAGCCGATGTCGTAGGCCCAGCCGTCGCCGCCGAAAATCCAGAAGGACTTCTTGGTGAGGTAAGCCTTGTCGGCGAGGATCGCCTTGGAAGCGTCGCAGCCGCACTTCTCGAGCTCGGCAACGTAGGCAGCGGCAGCGGTCTTGGAGGCCTCGGCGTCGTTGACGGAGTCGATCCAAGCCTGGCCGGCGGCCTTGAGCTCGTCGGACGGACCATCGGCAGCGATGATGTCCTGGGTAGCGGCGATCAGCTTGTGCTGAACGGCCTCATAGCCAACGGCCATGCCCAGACCATGCTCGGCATTGTCCTCGAACAGGGAGTTGTTCCACGCCGGGCCGTGACCGTCCTTGTCCTTGCAGTAAGGAGCGGTGGCAGCGGGGTTGCCCCAAATGGAAGAGCAGCCGGTAGCGTTGGAGATGAACATGCGGTCGCCGGCAACCTGGGTCACCAGACGTGCATAGGCGGTCTCGGCGCAGCCGGCGCAGGAGCCGGAGAACTCCAAGTAGGGCTGCTTAAACTGGCTGCCCTTGACGTTGGCCGCGATGAGCTCCTTCTTCTCGGAGACGTTCTCGACCATGTAGTCCCAAACGGGCTGCTGGTCCATCTCCTGCTCGGTGGGAACCATCTCGAGGGCGCCCTTGGGGCAAACCTTGACGCAGTTGGTGCAGCCCATGCAGTCGAGCGGGGACACAGCCATGGTGAACTTCATGCCCTTGGCCTTGGGGCCCATGGCGTCGAGCGTGCGGGTAGCCTCGGGCGCGGCGGCAGCCTCGTCCTCGGTCATCACGAACGGACGGATGGTGGCATGCGGGCACACGTAGGCGCACTGGTTGCACTGGATGCACTTGGTCTCGTCCCAGTGGGGAACGACCACGGCGACGCCGCGCTTCTCGTATGCGGAGGCGCCCAGCTCAAACTGGCCATCGGCGCAATCGACGAAGGCGGAAACGGGCAGGCTGTCGCCGTCCATGCGATCGATGGGCTCGAGCAGGTTCTTGACCTGCTGGGCGATAGCGGACTTGGTCTCCTCGGAGAGCTCGACGGGAGCGGCATCCTCGGCGGTAGCCCAGTCGGCCGGAACCTCGAACTTACGGAAGGCGGTAGCGCCGGCATCGATGGCCTTGTGGTTGGCGTCGACGATAGCCTGGCCCTTCTTCATGTAGGACTTGGTAGCCGCGTCCTTCATGTACTGCAGGGCGTCCTCGGCGGGCAGGACCTTGGCCAGCGCGAAGAAGGCGGACTGGAGCACCGTGTTGGTGCGCTTGCCCATGCCGACCTTGGCGGCCAGGTCGATAGCGTCGATCAGGTAGACGTTGACGTTGTTGTTCGCGATGTAGCGCTTGGCCACGGCGGGCATGTGCTCGGCGAACTCCTCGTCGCTCCACTGGCAGTTGACCAGGAAGGTGCCGCCCGGCTTGACGTCGCGGACCATCTTGAAGCCCTTAACGATGTAGCTGGGGTTGTGGCAAGCGACAAAGTCGGCCTTGGTCACGTAGTACGGCGAACGGATCGGAGAATCGCCAAAGCGCAGGTGCGAGACGGTGACGCCGCCGGTCTTCTTGGAGTCGTACTGGAAGTAGGCCTGGACGTACTTGTCGGTGTGGTCGCCGATGATCTTGATCGAGTTCTTGTTGGCGCCGACGGTACCGTCGCCACCCAGACCCCAGAACTTGCACTCGATGGTGCCGGGGGCTGCGGTGTTGGGCGTATCCTCGGCCTCGGGCAGGCTCAGGTTGGTCACGTCATCGACAATGCCGATGGTGAACTCGCGCTTGGGCTCGTCCTTCTTGAGCTCCTCGAAGACAGCGAACGCGGACGCGGGAGGCGTGTCCTTGCTGCCCAGGCCATAGCGGCCGCCGACGACCTTGATGCCCGTCTTGCCGGCCTCGTAGAGAGCGGAGACGACGTCCTGGTAGAGCGGCTCGCCGATGGAACCCGGCTCCTTGGTACGGTCCATGACGGCGATCTTCTGGACGGTCTCGGGGAGAACGTCGACAAAGTGCTTGATGGAGAACGGACGGAACAGGCGAACCTTGACCAGGCCGACCTTCTCGCCGTGAGCGTTGAGGTAGTCGATGACTTCCTCGAGCACGTCGCAGAAGGAGCCCATGCACACGACGACGCGGTCGGCATCGGGAGCGCCGTAGTAGTTGAACAGGCCGTAATCGGTGCCGAGCTTCTCGTTGATCTTCTTCATGTAGCCCTCGACGACGGCGGGAAGCTCGTCGTAGACCTTGTTGCAGGCCTCGCGGTTCTGGAAGAAGATGTCGCCGTTCTCGTGGCTACCGCGGGTATGCGGGTGCTCAGGGTTGAGCGCGTGATCGCGGAAAGCCTGGACGGCGTCCATGTCGCACATCTCGGCCAGATCCTTGTAGTCCCACATGGCGACCTTCTGGATCTCGTGGCTGGTGCGGAAGCCGTCGAAGAAGTTAAGGAACGGGGTCTTGCCCTCGATGGCGGCAAGGTGAGCCACCGGCGAGAGGTCCATGACCTCCTGGACGTTGCCCTCGGCGAGCATGGCGAAACCGGTCTGGCGGCAGGCCATGACGTCGGAGTGATCACCAAAGATGTTCAGGGCGTGCGAAGCGACGCAACGCGCGGAGACGTGGAAGACGCCCGGGAGCTGCTCGCCCGCGATCTTGTACATGTTCGGGATCATCAGGAGCAGGCCCTGGGAAGCCGTGTAGGTGGTGGTCAGAGCACCGGCGCCCAGCGAACCGTGAACGGTACCGGCTGCACCTGCCTCGGACTCCATCTCGACGACCTTGACCGGGGTGCCGAAGATGTTCTTGCGACCCTGGGCCGCCCACTGGTCGACATGGTCGGCCATCGGGCTGGACGGCGTAATGGGATAGATTCCCGCTACCTCGGTGTACGCATACGAAACATATGCGGCCGCCTCGTTGCCGTCCATAGACTTAAACTTACGCGCCATATACCCCTCTCCTCTCATATAGGTATACAGGCCCCGGCGATCGCCGGGATGTTGGCGTGATGGGATTTACGCTGTTGCTTCCAATCATCTGGCAGGCAGGCTCAGCAGCAGGTACATGGCGTGGAGAGAAGACATGCCGAGGCGAGGGGCAGCTGATGCGCCCTACAGGCCCGACCGCCCGTCTTGCACATGACCGAGCGCCGCAAAGGCCGCATGCCGGATGCTCCCGGGCACGCCCCGGCGATGGGAAGCGCCCGCAACGGAAATCCGCATGCGGGTTTATTGTACCCCGCCTTCAAGTGTAATTTCGGCAAATATAGGCGGGCGGTAAAGGTTTACCTTGGGTGACTGCCGGGAGCAAAATGATCCCTTGGGGACGGAGGGACCATTTGGCAGGACTGGCTAAAGGGCACCGAAGAGAATGGCGTAGGTAGTGGATTCGCCGAGCTTGAGCTCGTCGCCGGGATTGAGTTGGGCGGAACGGCCGGGCTCGACCTGAATGCAGACGCGCGTGGCCCCGTTTACCACCACGGTTCCGTTGGTGGACGACAAGTCCTCGACGTGCCAGATATTTTGAGCATCGCACCAGATATGGGCATGGCGGGCCGAGACATCGTCGCCGACGTCGGTAATATCGCCCTCACCAGTGGCCAGCGCGCCAATCTCAACACCCTGCTCACTCGGCTGAATCCAGCGCGGGGCGCTCACGACAAAACTGTTTTGCACGCGCAGCAAGCCCAAGGGGTGCGCCGGGGCGGGTTCGCGTTCGCCCGCAGTCAGCGACATGCCAAGCGAACGCGGCGTGGATGCGCCTCCGCCACAGGTCGCGTGCGCGTAGTCGATGGCATAGTTCACCGAGGACCGCACATCCGCCGAACAACCGACGGCGACAAACAGCACCAGCACGGCCTCGGCGCGCTCGGCGGGCATGAGTTCCGCCGCCTGGGACAGGCGATCGAGCGCGTTGCGATAGAGATTCGTGTCCTGGTGGCACTCTTCGAGCGCGCGTACCATCGGTTCACCTGCAGGACCGCACACCATATTGATCACAGCCGTGGAGTCCATGGGATTGCGCTGGCGCAGGGCCAGTTGCGACATAATACGCGCAGCCGAGGTACCGTATTCGGCAAAGTAGCGCTGCTGAAGCGTGCCGACCGGCGCGCGAACGATAAAGCGGGAAACCCAAGAGCGATCGGCGGCTCGGCTCTGCGGGCTGCGGCCGTCGGCGAGCGGACGGGACGAAAGCACCAAGCCGCACAGCTCGATATGGCTCAGATGCGCCGCGCGCTTAAAGATGTCAAACATGGCCCCGCATGGGGTGAGCTCAACTTGAGATGCCATGACCTAGGCCTCCTTGGTCGTAGAAATAGAATCGGACGATACTTCGACAGGTCCGCCAAAAGTACGGGCAGCTGCGGCTCCACCGGCAAGCGGAGTCGCCATCTGGGCTTTTGTGCGTCGTGGTGCCGAAACGGGAAGTTCAAAGGCAAAGCCCATCGCAAGCAAAAACCACGTAAGCGTATAGGTTGCAACCAGAGCGGCAACAAGGCCGCCCATCACGGCGCGTTGGGAAAATACGCTACATGCAGCCACAACCAGCACCGGAACCTCGCAGGCAGAAAGCGCAAGCACACCCTGCAGGAACCCCGAGCGCCGATTGCGCGCAAGTGCCCCCGCGGTAACGCCGGCTATGCCTGGCAGCGCCAACGCCAGTGCGGCAATAATACCCGGTAGCGACCCAGACCACACGAGCGATCCCAAAGTCGCCGTCACGCGGGCGCCCGACGCCAGCAGCGCGGCCGAAACCACGACCACAGCCCAAACCACGCCACAGACGACCGTCGCGCCGACCATCAGCGCGCGACGAACCGCGCGGCCAGACGCATCCATGGGGCACGGCGTGAGCGGCTCGCCGCGAAGCGAACGACCGACATTTTGCGCATAGTGGTCACAAAACGCCGAGAGCGCCGCCTCGACCGCCGCCGGCTCGGGACGATCTTTTTGATGACTGGACAGACAGGCCATCACCACGTCGAACAGCTGGGCATCGACAAACGCCAGCGCATCGCGTAGCTCTTCGGAATCCGGCTCAAGCCCCAGCTGCTGGGCCTGCTCGGCCGCGGCGAGCGCCACATCGGGCTCACGACGAAGCAGCTGAGTCAAATCACAACCGGGCGCATGGGCACCAATGGGATAGTCGGGCCGTGTGTCCGTCTTGAGACGGTAGGGGCTGGCAATGTCGCGCGTCTTTTTGCGCGAACCCGAGGTGCCCGAAGTGCTCGGCGCGGCTTCGTATGGCACGACGCCGGCAATGAGCTCGTAAACCGTGCTTGCCGCGGCATAGACGTCAATCGCCGGCGACATACGCAAAGCGCGCAGGTCGGGAATATCGTCGGTGAGCATCTCGGGCGGGGCATAGGCAACCGTCGCGCGACGCAGCGTGGCATAACGCTCCGTAAACGACGCCTTGCCGCCGGTACCGGCCACGGCCGACGCAGGCTCAAGCGCCAGCGACGAGCCAAAGTCGATCAGGCACAGGTCAAAGGTGCCCTCGGCAAGCTGCCGGTCAAGCGGTAGACGCGCCGTACGCACCATAATATTAGCGGGCGAGATATCGCGATGGACAAAGCCCTCGCCCACCAGGCTCATACGGCAGAGCAGATCGAACAGGTCGCGACCCAGACGCGCCGCCACAAGCGGCGATAGGCGTCCGGCATCGTCCACGGCGAGTCGCGAGCGCAAGCGGGCGAGCGTCTCGCCCTCGACCCATTCCATGACAATTGCAGGCACACCGTCAACCTCGCCCCAGCCATAGAGGCGGGGAAAGCCCTTAAGGCCCGAAAGGGCGCGATGGCATTCATATTCCTCGCGAAATGCCGCTTTGAACTTGGCGACCAGCGACTCATGGGCGGCATCGTCGTCAAACTCATCGCGCGTCGGCAAGATGAGCTGTTTGAGTGCTACGTCCTCGCCTTGGGCGTTGACGGCACGCGTCACGCGGCCGATACCGCCACGGCGCATGGTGGCATCGTCGGCAAACAGTATCGTAAAACGACGCAGATAGGCAGGCAGTTCGTCCTGACCGAGCGCAATGGCCGGCTCAAACCCGTCGACACGCGCCAGGCGCAGGCCGACCATGGGATCGCGACCGAGCGATTGTGGTGTGGTGGATGCAAGATCGGTCATCATAGGGCAAGCGCCGCCACGTTATTGTTGAAGTTACCGAGCGCGACGTCATCATCGCCGTAATGGCCGACCCATTGACATAGGTTGGTGTAACAGCCCCACAGATTGGCATACTGCTGATACCACCTTGACCGGGGCGAGAATGTCTGACGACCGAACTCGGCTCGAATGACAAACATCTCCCCGACCAGGCTGTCGCACGGCCTGGGATCTCCCGTAGAGTTATAGGTCGAGACCACGTCATTGGCACGAGAAACATAGCCGTCGAGCATGTTGTACTTGGTCACAAGCCAACTGTGAATGCTCTCTTCCTCAGCAGCGGAAAGGCCGCCGGAGTTTGCATCGTTGTCAGTGTTGCCGCCCGTCGAGCCGCCGTTTCCAGGCCCTCCGGTAGAGGAACCCAACCCAGAGCCGCCGCCCGAACTCGATGAATCCGAGCCGGAGCCAGAAGTATCCGAGCTACCGGGCTTTCCGGACTGCTGGGCGTCCTGCTCCTTTTGCTGCTCGACCTTATTCACCGTTGCCGCCACGCTATTGTTGGACAATCGATCGATGATCTTGGTGTTGGTGAGCACGATGGTTTTGCCATTGGCAAGCGTGACTTCGTTGTCCGGGGCCTCGGCGCCGTCCGCATCGTCGGTGCCAAACACAATATGCCCGACCACACTTGCCCAAGCATATCCAGTCGTGGTGCCCAGATCGCTTTTGACCTCATGCCCCACGCGCGGTTCGCGTGCGGCATGCGCCTGCATCATGGACGGCACGGTCATGCCATAGGCAGAAACGCCAGCTATGACCAGCACCAGCGAGCACGATAGCAGTGCGTACGCCCGCGACGCCAAGCCCAGTCGGCGTCGTATGCGCACCGCGGCGCCGCGCTTTGTCTGAGTGCCACCGGGCCGCATGCGTTCTCCTCCAACAAAAACACGCCGCTCGGGAGCGGCGCATTCATTCGAATCCATATTTGAGTGTATCAGCGAACCCAAAAGGTTGCGCAACGAATGAGCAAATTAAGGATGCGAGCGGAAGCATCCATGCGATAAGCGGATACGAAGCATCTTTGTTGCACAACAAACTCACAGTCGCACGGGGAAATTATGACTACCCCGTGCGACTGTGAGGAAAACATACGGCAGGAGCAGGCTCGCCACCTAAATCGCGCGACGGGCCTCGATGGCGCGGCCAAGCGTAAGCTCGTCGGCATACTCCAAGTCGCCGCCCACGGGAAGGCCGCTTGCCAGACGCGACACCTCGACGCCCAACGGCTTGATGGTACGGGCCAGATAGCTCGCCGTGGTCTCGCCCTCAATATTGGGGTTGGTGGCGATGATGACCTCGTGGATGTCCTCGTGGCCCAAGCGTGCCAGCAGCTCTCGAATGTGCAGCTGCTCGGGGCCAATCTTGTCCATGGGACTGATCACGCCGCCCAATACGTGGTAGAGGCCGTGGTAGCTGCCCGTGCGCTCGATCGCCTGGACATCGCGCGGCTCGCCCACCACGCAAATGCGAGTGGTATCGCGCATCGGGTCCTGGCAGATGGAGCACTCGTCGGCCGTGGCGTAGTTAAAGCAGCGGCTGCAAAAGTGGACCTCCTGCTTGACCTCCAGGATGGCCTCGGCCAGGCGGCGCGCCTCCTCGGCGTCGGCCTCCAACAGGTAATAGGCGATGCGCTGGGCCGACTTGGGACCAATGCCCGGCAGACGGCCCAGCTCATCGAGCAGTTTTTGCAGACTGTGGTTGGCACTCATATATATGCGTGTCTTAGAACGGCATGCCCGGGATGTTGAGGCCGCCGGTGATGGCGCCCATCTGCTTGTTGGCGAGCTCGTTGACGCCGCGGACGGCCTCGTTGACGGCAGCCATGATCATATCCTGCAGCATATCGACGTCCTCGGGATCGAGCGCATCGGGATCGATGGTGAGGTTGACGAGCTCCATCTCGCCGTTAACGGTCACCTTGACCATGCCGCCGCCGGCAGAGGCGTCGACGGTCTGGGACTTGAGGTTCTCCTGCGCGGCGGCAAGCTGCTCCTGCATCTTGCGAGCCTGCTTCATCATCTGCTGCATGTTCATACCGGCCATGATGGCTCCTTTACGTGCGGCCGCACGCCGAGCTGCAAGGGCAGCCGGAGCACGGCGGGACTTTCAAACTCAAAAATCGTACCACGGCGCGCGGCGAGAGAGCGGGGCGGACGTGTTACCTCAGTCGATATACATGTCCTCCAATACAAACCGCACTCAAAGATTATGCAAGGTCGAATTATGCAAGGTTGCATAATATCGCACACTCAATCTAGTAGAGCCGAATCCGGCATTTCATGTGCGCCACTAAATAGCTAAATGCCGAACCGCTGCTCGAGGCGGCGCACATGGCGGCAGGGTATAATTTGATTGCCATAGATAGTAATTTGGAGGTGCCCCATGAATGCCCCCAACGCGCTCCAAAACATCCGCTCAAAACACCCCGTTGCATATGTGGTTCTCTATCTCTTTGTCGGCTGGGCATTGCTGGTTGTCATCACCCATGCCATAGCTTTTGGAGCAGAACTGCTGATAGCCAGCTCGGACCAGCCCGTCGTCAAATGGGAGACGACCGATGAGTGCACCGACGGAACCCGAACCGTCTACTACAACAGCCCGTCCCTCTATCAAGAGTTCAAGGTCAAGATAAAGGACTTCAAGATTGTCGATGCCGAGCTAGGCGTTTATTTGGCAATCGGAGCAACCATTAACGCCGAGCAAGTCGAGTACACGGACAGCCATGCGACGTATCGCATCGACCTCAGCATCCTAGGCCGACCGTCACGCACCTGTCTGCTCGAATGCGAGATACGCGGCACCACACTACACATGTCCGAAATACAGATGCGCCCGGACAAGGGGTCCTCTTCTTGAGCAGTATACCCGCCTGCGCAGCTACTCCACCGGCTTGAAGATGGTGGCCTGGCCAAAGACGCTGCGGATGAGGGCCTTGGCCTCGTCCTCGGTCTGCGGGATGCTCGGGGCTGCGCCCTGATGGCCGAAGGGGCTGCCAGCACCGGGATTGGATTCCCAGGGAGCGGCGGGGACGTCGTCGTTTGCAGAGGCTGCGGATGCCACAGCAGCGGCCTTGGTCGCGGACGCCGCACCCGGCACGTCGAACGGGGGCAGATCGTCCCCGCCGGCATCGGCAGCAAAACCACCGACCATAGCATCGTCGTAGGGCACCTGCTCGGATTCCCATGGCGCAGCCTGCGCAGGCGGCTGAGCCATGGGGACGGACGCGCGCTCGGGCGCTCGGGGCGCGGGCTCGGTCGGGAGCTTGCCCGTGGCAGGAGCACCGGCAGGGTTGTCGGAGCGCAGCCAAGGGGCCTTGGCCAGGTCGGATGACTTGGGCGCAGGCGCGGCAGCGGACTTGGGCGCGGGGATCGGAGCAGCCGGTTTGGGCGCAGCGGGTTCAGGCGCCGACGGGGTCGGTGCCGCTACCGGCGCCGCTTTTGGCTGCGTCGCGCTGGCGCTCGAGGATGCAGGGGGCACCGAGGACACGGGTTGCGGGTCCGCAGATACCGCAGCCCGTGCAGATGGAGAATGCTCCTCATGTTGAGGAGCCGGCGTGCCACCCCCATCCAGGACATAGTCGACGGTACGACGACCGAAGACCGCGCAGACCGTCGGCAGGACCACCGACTGCGTATCGGCGCGACCGAGCATCTTGATGGCAAAAGTCGAACCCGCGGGGAACGAGACCGTGAGCTTGGAGCCGTCGTCGGCCGTGGCGCGGGCGTTGAGCAAAAGCCCTGCGTAGGAGGCCTGACGAGCCTTGACGCGCTCGACGACCTCGGCCCATTTGCGCTGGAGCTCGCCGGCGTCCTCAACCGCGGGGGTCTCGGCAGCACCGGCGGCGGCAACCTGGGCGGCGTTGTTGGGCTTGGACACCGACACGGTCGATGCAGCAGGCGCGGAAGCCGGAGCCGCAACGGGCTGAGGTGCAGGCGTTACAGGTCTGGGCGCCGGCGCAGGAGCCGCGGACTTGGTCGCAGGCTGGGCAGCCGGAACAGCAGCGCCGCGGTCCCAAGGCATACCGCCCTGGCGCGCGGACGTAGCAGCGGGGGCAGCGGATGCCGCCGGAGCGGCAGCACGAGCGCCCGAAATGAGCGTCGGCTGTTGGGCAGCAGCGGGTACGGATGCTGCAGGCGCGGCGGCCTGAGCAGCAGCCACGCTCGCCGGCACGGCGCCGTTGGCAATCATGGCCTCCAGGCGTGCCACGCGCTCGGCCAATGCCTCAATCGTTAAATCGGCCTCGGGACGCGCCAGACGCGTGCAGGCAATCTCGAGCACCAGGCGCACGTCGCTCGCGCCCCTCATCTCCAGTGCGGCATCGTCGAGCACCGTCAGCACGCGGGCCAGGCGGTCGGCAGGATGCTCGCCAAAGGCAGCGGCCTCGGCAGCAAGCGCCTCGGCCTGCTCGGAGCCGCCCTCAAACAGCTCGGCACGGGCACCGGCAACGCAGGCAACGTACACGTCGCGCACATGCGCCACCAGGTCGCGCGTCAGCTCCAGCAGGTCATTGCCCTCCTCGACCTGCGCACGGATCAGTCCATAGAGCTCGGCAACATCGCGATCGGCAATGGCGCGGGAAAACTCGCCCAGAATCTGGTCCGAAACCTCGCCCAAAAGCGAGCGGGCGTCGTCCGCATGCACAGAACCGTTGCCAAAGACGCTCAGCTGCTCCAGCGTGGAAAGCGCGTCGCGCATACCGCCCTTGGCATGGCGCGCCACAATGGCGAGTGCCTCGTCGTCGTAATCGAAGCCCTCCTGCTCGCACACGTAAGACAGGCGATGCTCGATATCCTCGTTGCCGATGCGGTGGAAATCGAAGCGCTGGCAGCGTGAGAGAATGGTCTCCAGAATCTTTTGCGGGTCGGTGGTGCACAGCACAAAGATCACGTGTGCCGGCGGCTCCTCAAGCGTCTTGAGCAGCGCGTTGAACGCCGCCGTCGTGAGCATGTGGACCTCGTCGATGATATAAATCTTGTACTTGCCGCGCACTGGGGCAAAGTTGACGGAGTTGATGATCTCCTCGCGCACGTTGTCCACGCCGGTACGGCTTGCGGCATCGAGCTCGTAGACATCGGGGTGGTTACCCTCGGCAATGAGCTCGCACTCCTCGCAAGTACCGTCGGGCATGCAGCCGCTTGCACCCTCGGCGCGCGCCGCCTCGGCATTGCGGCACAGCAGCGCCTTGGCCAGAATGCGCGCCATGGTGGTCTTGCCCGTGCCGCGCGGTCCGCAGAACAGGTAGGCGTGGGACAGGCGCCCCTCGGTGATGGCGTGCTCGAGCGTCGAGACGATATGCTGCTGGCCCACCACGGAGTCGAAGGTGAGCGGGCGATACTTTCGGTACAACGATTCCATGGGTGCTCCCCCGGGTATACTGAGTCTTGTTGCCGCGACGGCCATGCGGTCGCACGGCATACTGCATTCATAATAACCCGTACGGCGAGCCCGCCGCGATAGGAGTCCAAAGAGCATGGCAGACGCAGAGAGCAACCTCGTTCCCTCCGAAGCAGCCGACCAGGTCGAGGTCGCGCTCGAGAAGCAGGCCGCGGCCGATGACGGCATTCTGTACCTCAACGAGTACCAGTACGAAAACGACCTGGTCACCGACTTTGCGCGCCTGGTCGCCTCGCCCAGGCGCCGTGGCTCCCTGTACGTCGCCGCCGCGATTGCCGCGCTCATCGGCATCGGCATGTTGGTGGCCGGCGGCAGCTGGATCAAGTTCGGCGTCGTGCTGATCGTGTTCGGCGCTTTTTTGGCCTGGTGGAGCAAAAACCTGCACCACACCCTCGCCCGCGACTTTATCGACGCCGTCGAGGCCGACGAGTCCATGGGTGGCCGCTATCGCCGCGTCGCCGCCAACGAGGACGGCCTGATGGTTTGGGGCAAGAGCGGCAAGTCACAGTTCTTCCCGTTTGACAAGCTCGACCACGTGCTCGACGGCGAGCGCATCTTTGTGGCCATGTTCGCCGACCAGGGCGTGACGATCCCCAAGGACACCTTCGTCCGTGGCGATGCCGAACAGTTCGGCCCCTTCCTTAAGGCGCGCATCAACAAAAAACTCCGCATCGAGACCAAGAAGAAGAAAATGAAGGCCGAGAAGGCCGCCGCCGAGGCCAAGCAGGGCGACAAGCCCCAGGAGACCAAGGGCAAGCAGCGCAAGCAGAAGAAGAACAAGAAGAAGCGCTAGGCCGGACGCAAGGTCCAGACCCCAGACGGAGCTTAAATTGAATGTCGCCCACCTGCGCGTGCTACACTAGCAGCATCTATGCCACCGCGAATGGCTCGGCCCCGTGCCCGCCACTCGCAAACGAACTTTAAACGCACGAGGGTTGGCCATGCCGCTTTTCTCGCAACATACCGCCCGGTTCTCGCCGGACGTTCCCTTGGAGGGCACTAGCTCTCGCGAGCTGCTCAAGCGGTACCAGCCGCTCGAGACGCTTGCGACCGGCGGTTTTGGCTCCATCGAGATTTGCCGCGACACGCATCTGCGCCGTCGCGTGGCCATTAAGCGCATTCCCCTTATCAACGGCGCCGGCATGCCCGCCAGCGACATCATGGACGTGCTGCGCGAGGCGCATACCGCCGCCATGCTTCAACATCCCAATATCGTGCAGGTTATCGACTTTACGCACGACACCGCCTATGCCTACCTGGTCATGGAGTATGTCGACGGCATGTCGTTGGCCGAGTTTTTGCATCGCGTGGACGGCCACTCGCTCACCTTTGACGAGGCCGCGGCCATTGCCGACGCGCTGGGTCAGGCACTCACCTTTGCCCATGCAAACGGCGTGCTTCATCTGGACATAAAGCCCGCCAATGTGCTCATCGACCATTCGGGCAATGTAAAGCTCACCGACTTTGGCATGGCGCGGCTGTCGTCTGCCGGCGGCTTTGGCGGCTCGCGCGGCGGCACCATCGGCTACATGCCGCCCGAGCAGCTCGATATCGAGACCGGCACGGTCGACGAGCGCGCCGATGTCTTTGCCCTCGCCTGTGTGATCTACGAGGGCCTGTGCGGCAGCGCTCCCTTTATGGCGGCCACGCCCGCCGGCTCGCTCGGCCGCATCATCGGCGGCGCCACCTATCCCAGCGAGCTGATACCACACTTCCCCCCGGGAGCCGAGGCCGCGCTCATGAGCGCGCTCTCCCCCATGCCGCAGGACCGCCCCAACAGCATCGAGGCATTTTGCGACCAGCTCCTTGCCGGTCTGGGCAGCGTGCGCGAGGGCCGTCGCAGCCTGGAGCAAATGGTTGGCGAACTTTCGGATGACGAGCAGGAGCTCGACGATATCGAGCCGTCGCACTACGAGGACGACGCCATCGAGATCGACCCCGCACTCGGCTGGGCGGGCACGCGCTGGAGCCATGCGCGCGACTACACCATGCGCGCTATCTCGGCGCTAGCGTGCGGCACCTTTAGCTTTTTGCTGATGCAAACGGCCGGGGTCGCGGCGCTTCCCGGCCTGGTCATTGCGGCTATCGCAATCGGAGCGGCGGCCGGCCTGGCCCCCCAGATCGGCTCGGCCATCTCGGCTGTGGGCTTTTTGGTGCTCATGGCCAACGCCACCATGCAGGCGCAGGGCATCCTGTCGATGTTGCCCGTCGCGGTGATCTTTGCCGCTGCCATGTCCGGTTGGTGGATTGCCTGGGGTCGCACCGAGGCTGCCGCGAGCGCCGCACTCACCTGCGCACTCGCGCTTGGCTGTCTGACCGGCAATACCTTCCTGGCAGCTGGGGTTGCCTCCGGCGTCGCGTCATTTTTGCTCGGCCCGGCAAGCGCCGCCGCGGCAACGGGCATGGGCGCGCTTTTTGCCCGCCTGGCGACAGTCGCGCTTTCAGCCGGAGGCGTGCTGGGGCTCGGTAACGTTGCCGCAGCGCTGGGAGACCCGCTCCTTTGGGCTGCCTTTGGGCTGGCCGCGGCAACTGCCGCAGCGTCATCCGCGCTGCTCAATGCCCATGCCAAGCGTGCCAATCAGAGCTCAAACCTTGCCGCAATCGCCGCCATCGCTGTCACCGGCATCGGCTGCGCAGCGGCGTCCTGTCTTGCACACCATATGGAAAGTGCCAGCCTTGCAGCCGCGGTCATCGCCAAGGCGGCGGTTGCGGGAATCCTATCCTCTATAATCGTTGGGATATGCCTATATTTGCTCGGATACCAAAGAACCTATACGGAGAGTGATCTTTCGTGAACTTCCTGAACATCTTCGAGGACCACGTGGCCGGCATCTTCGGTGCCACCCGTGCCCCGTTCTCCTTTAAGAAGCTTGCCAAGCAGGCCGCTCGCGACATGGAGGATCAGACTCTGGTGATCAACGGCGTCAACACGGCGCCGGCACTCTATACCATCCTGATCGCCGCCGACGACGATCCCATGCTCGCCCCGTTCTACCCCGAGCTTTCGCGCGAGGTCCGCGAGTTTGTGAAGGCGCAGGCCGAAAAGCGCCGCTATGTCTTTGTCGGCGAGCCCCTCGTGCGCTTTATGATCGATCCGCAGCTGCGCGCCGGCAAGTTCTCGGTCTTTGCCGAGAACGTCGATGCCCCCACGCTCGGCCGCCTGTACGAAGAAGAGCGCGCCTATCAAAACGGCCTGGGCCAGAACAACTCCGCGGCAAGCCGTGCCGCCAGCGCCCCGCGCGCCGGCCAGCAGCAGTTTGCTGCCCCGCAGCAGCAGCGCCCCGCCGCCATGCCCCAGCAGCAGCCGACGCCTCGCGCCGCCGCTCCCGACCCGCTTGCCGTGGCAGACCCCTTCGCGCCTAGCGTCCCCGACCCCGCCGCTCCTATCCCGGTGCCGCAGACCGTCTCGCGCGACGCGCTTGCCGGCATGGGCGGAGCCGCCGCGACCGGTGCCGCCGTGGGCCTAGGTGCCGCAGCCGGCATCGCCTCCAACATGGCGAGCACTCGCGCCCCGCAGCGCCCGCTCGCCCAGCTCGTCGACGTCGTGAGCGGCGAGAGCCATAGCATCACCTCCGCACAGGTGACCATCGGTCGCGAGCGCTCGGTTTCCGACATTGCCCTGCGCGACCCCAACGTGTCGCGCCGCCACGCCCAGCTCACCTTTACGGGCTCGGATTGGTCGATCGAGGACCTCAATTCCACCAACGGCACGCTCGTCAACAACCGCCGCATTACGCGCTGCCCGCTGCGCAACGGCGATTTGCTGACGTTTGGCCTGAGCACCTTTGAATTTAGGGGATAGTCGCTTATGAACATCGATATCGTCCTTTTTGCAGGCCGCATCGTCCTGGTCGCCCTGCTCTATATCTTCCTGTTCGCCGTCATGAAGACCGGCGTGGGACTCGTGCGCGGGCAGCGCCGTGACTCGGCTATCTGGACGATTGATGTGGACAAGGGTCCGCGCGGCATCCGCGGCATCCACGTAGACATGCTCGGCCCCGTCATCGTCGGCCGCTCGCCATCTTCGGACATCTGCATCAACGAGCCGTTTGTCTCGGCCTCGCATGCGCGCTTTTCGCTGCAGGGCCCGGCGCTCATCATCGAGGACCTCAACTCGCTTAACGGCACGCTCGTCAACGGCCGCCAGCTCGTGGAGCCCGCGACGCTGCGTGAGGGCGACGAAGTCCAGATTGGCGACGTGGTCATGAAGGTGAACCGTCGATGATCGACGAGGAGAACAAGTCCGCAACCATGACCGAGGCACCGGCTGCCGCCGTAGCTGCACCGGCCCACGCCGCTCCGGCAGACTCCACACCCGTGGAGCCCGAGGACACCGTGTTCTCCCTGCCTCTTTCGCATGTAACGCATGATATTTCAGATCTCGCCGATAACGAGGACGAAGAGGATGCCGTAGCGGCGCCCATCGGCGCACATGCTGCGGAACAGCCCACAGCGCCCGAAGCAACCCCGGCGCCGGCTCACTTTGCAGAGCCCGTCGCCGCGGCAATCAACGAGAGCGCTGCGGTGTTTGCGGCACCCGAGCCCGCCGCGCCGGCGTTTCCCATAGCCCCGGCATCCGAGGTTGCGCCCGCGTCTACGCCGGCGCCCGAGGCGGGGACATCCCCCGAGGACGGCCCTGCACCCAAGACCCCGCAGCCTGCGCCCGCAAGCGAGTCCGATGCCGTGGCCGAGCCCGCCGCCCAGTCGCAAAACACGCCCGCGCCGTCGCACTTTGCGACGCCCGAGCCTATAGACGTCAGCCCGCAAGATGACGAGTCGACCGCCCGCGTTTCCGAGGAGCCCGACTCCCCGGACACCGGCGATTCCGAATCAAACGCCGAGACCGACACCGTCTCTCCCGGTGACACAGCCGAAATCGACGTTGCCGCCGTTGAGGCCAAACTCAAAGACCCCGGCTCGACCATGAGCTTTGAACCCCTAACCGAGGAGCGCATCGAGACCGACTCGACCTATGATGCCGGCACCACCACGCAACTCATGTGGGGCGCCCGCTCCGACGTTGGCTGTGTGCGCCCGCACAATGAGGATTCCTACCTGGTGCAGTCGCCGCTCTTTTGCGTATGCGACGGCATGGGTGGTCACGCCGCCGGCGAGGTAGCCTCTTCTATCGCCGTCGAGACTATAGCCAAGACGGCCCCACAGTCCGCCGACGCAGCACGCCTGGCCGCATCCGTCGAGGCAGCCAACGCCGCCGTAATCGAGGCGGCCCTGAACGGCCTGGGCAAGCCCGGCATGGGCTGCACAGCCACCTGCGCCTACATCGAAAACGACACGCTCGCCATCGCCCACGTGGGCGACTCTCGCGCCTATCTGCTCCACGAGGGCACGCTCATCCGCGTGACCCGCGACCACTCCTACGTGGAGGAGCTCGTGGACGCCGGCGAGATCACGGCAGACGAGGCTCGCGTCCACCCCAACCGTTCGGTCATCACCCGCGCGCTGGGCTCGGACCCCGCCATGTATGCCGACCACTTCACTCTGCATATCGAGGAAGGCGACCGCCTGATCCTGTGCTCCGACGGCCTCTCGAGCATGATTCCCGATAGCGATATCGAGAACATCGCCACGCAGTCCTCAACCGCGCAAATCTGCGTCGACAACCTAGTGGACGCGGCGCTTGCCGCCGGCGGCCACGACAACGTAACCGTAGTAGTCGTTGACCTGGTTGACGATGGCGTTATGCGCGAGGCGCAACGCGTGCGTCGCCGCAATGTTACTATCGCCGCCATCCTGGCCCTCGTCTTTGTGCTAGCAGCTGGCATCTGGGCCTACACGGGTGTCACCGGCTCGTACTACCTGGGTACCTACCAGGGCAATGTCGCCGTCTGGCGCGGCCTGCCCGGCAAGCCACTCGGACTCAAGCTCCACTGGCTCGAAAGCGAAACCAGCATCAAGCTGTCCGACCTGCCCGAAGACACGCAAAACCGCCTCAAGGCGGGCATTCCGCAAACAAGTGTCGACGATGCGCAGGACACGATATCCAAGTACCGCCACCAGATCGACGAGGAGCAGACCCGCCAGGTGATCGACGCGCAAACGATTCGCGACAACACCAATCAGGGATCGACCTCCGAATCAGATTCCGAGAAAACCGCCGAACAGTCCGCCGAGGCCGAAGCCTCCGATAAGAATTAGAAAGGGAGTGCCGCTTATGAGTCGCCGCAACACCGAGCTGCTCTTGCTCATCGCCTCGGCGTTCCCCGTCATCCTGCTGTATGCGATGTACGTCCTCACCGCGGGCGCTGCCATCTCCTTTGAGACGCTCGCCGTACCGATCGGCCTCTTTGCCGCCTTTGCCGCGGCCCACATTGCCGTGCGCATCTTGGCGCCCGGTGCCGACCCCGCCATCCTGCCCATCGTATTTATACTTTCGGGCATCGGCATCACGTTCGTGACGCGTCTCGCCCCCGCTCTCGCCATCTCACAGCTCATCATCCTGTTTGTCTCGGTGGCGCTCATGGTGGGAACGCTTGCACTAGTCAAAAACCTCGACGTGGTCATGCGCTACAAGTACACCTTTGGCATCATCGGCATCATCCTGCTGATGCTGCCTATCTTTATCGGCACCACGATCTCGGGCTCCAAGCTGTGGATTCGCATCGCGGGCTTTACCATCCAGCCCGGCGAGTTCGCCAAGGTCTTTATCGTGCTGTTCCTGGCCGGGTACCTGGCCGAGAACCGCGAGCTGCTCTCCATCTCCAACCGCAAGATCTTGGGCTTTAAGATCCCTCGCCTGCGACTGCTACTGCCGTTGTTTGCCGTGTGGGGTGTGTGCCTGCTCGTCGTCGTCTTCGAACGCGACCTGGGTTCGGCCGTGCTGTTCTACACCATCTTCTTGCTGATGCTCTACGTTGCCACGGGGCGCTTTTCGTATGTCGTTATCGGCCTTGCGCTCTTAGCCGTTGGAGCCGTGGGCGCCTACAAGTTCCTGTCGCACGTTCAGGTGCGTTTCCAGGTCTGGGTCGATCCGTTTAAGGACGCCCAGGGCCAGGGCTACCAGATCGTACAGTCACTTTACTCGCTGGCTGACGGCGGCCTGGTTGGCGTCGGCATCGGCAATGGCATGGCAAACAACATCCCCGTCGTCGAGTCCGACTTTATCTTCTCGGCCATCGGCGAGGAAATGGGCCTTTTGGGCGGCGGCGCCGTGCTCATCCTGTTTATGCTTTTTGCCGTGCGCGGCCTCACCACGGCAGCCCGCGCCAAGTCCGACCTTGCTGCCTTTAGCGCGACCGGCCTTACGGCGGCCATCAGCTTCCAGGCATTCTTAATCGTTGGCGGCGTAACCCGCCTAATCCCGCTGACCGGCGTCACCCTGCCCTTTATGAGCCAGGGCGGTTCTTCGCTGCTGGCGAGTTTTATCATCGTCGCGCTGCTGCTGCGCGCCGGCGACGAGGCAACCGGACGCGAAGCCGAGCTCACCGGCACCGGCACCATGGCCGCCATCACCGATGACCAGGTCGCATCCGCCGCTGCCCCGACCGGTACGCGTTTTGCCAGCGCACCTTCCTACAGCCACGGCAACCACTCCGCGGGTTCACGCATGCGTCGTCGCCTGCTCGACACGCCAGAGTCCGGCGTGCTCGGCCGCGTGGCACTTGCCAACCGTCTGACTCGTGCCGTGTTTGCCTTTACGGCGCTGTTCGCCATCCTTATCGGCAACCTCACCTATGTCCAGGTCATCAAGGCAAAGGATTACCAGGACATGCCGACCAACAACCACACCATCGCCCGCTCCAAGTACATCCAGCGTGGCTCCATCATCACGTCCGACGGCGTGACACTAGCCGAGTCGCTGCAGCAGGAGGACGGCACCTACGCCCGCTCCTACCCCAACGGCAACATGGCCGCGCACGTGGTGGGCTACGTGAGCCAGCAATACGGCACCGCCGGCATCGAGAGCGTCATGAACGATACGCTCACCGGCTCCAAGGATTACTCCAGCTGGAACAACGCCATCGCGTCGCTCGCGGGGCAGACCCAGCCGGGCAATACCGCCAAGCTCACCATCGACTCGCGCATCCAGACGGCTGCCGAGCAGGCGCTCAAGGGCTTTAAGGGCGCTGTGGTGGTCATGGATCCGCGCACCGGTGCGGTCCTTGCGTGCGCGAGCTCGCCCACCTACGACAACACCAACATCGATGCGCTGCTCCAGTCGGGCGGCGGCGAGGACGGTTCCATGTACGATCGTGCCATGGACGCGCTGTACACCCCGGGTTCGACCTTTAAGGTCGTCACACTCTCCGCGGCGCTCGAGACCGGCACCGCCAGCCTTACCAGCACGTACCAGGCGCCCGGCTCCATGGATATTGGCAACGCGCCGGTCACCAACTCTGCCAACGAGAGCTACGGCACCATCAGCCTGCAGCAGGCCTTCGCCGTGTCGTCCAACGTCGTCTTTGGCCAGGTGGCAAACGAGATTGGCGCCAACTCGCTCGTCCAGTTTGCCAACGCCTTTGGCTACGGTCAAAAGCTCGGTCAGGATCTGACCACCGCAGCTTCCATCATGGCCGACCCGTCGCTTATGACCGAGTGGGAGACCGCCTGGGCAGGCGCCGGCCAGCCTGTCGGCATGGACCACACGCCAGGTCCGCAGACCACCGTCATGCAAAACTGCGTGATAGCGGCGGCCATCGCCAACAGCGGCGTGGTCATGGACCCGTTCTTCGTGGCCCAGGTGCTCGCCCCCGACGGAACCGTGGTCAAGACCACGCAATCCCGCTCGCTCGGCCAGGCCGTCAGCGCCACCACGGCCGATCAGGTCAAGCAGGCCATGCTCGCGGTTGTCCAGTCCGGCACCGGCACCGATGCCCAGATTCCGGGCGTCAAGGTCGCCGGCAAGACCGGATCGGCCGAGACCGGCGGCACCAACGTCAACTCGATGTTCGTCGGCTTCGCACCTTACGATTCACCCACGGTCGCCATCTCGGTGGCCTTGGAGAATTTCGACAAGCATGACGTCGAGGCCGCCAAGATCGCCGGTATCGTCCTGACCGCGGCGCTTGCCGCACAGGGAGCGTGATGCCCATGATCGAATCGGACACCCGAGGCGCGCCGCGGCCTAAGGGTTAGCGGCAACGCGCCACACGGCCCCAGCGGCCACACATTCGGTACTACACACATCGTTGAGCGAATAAGTTAGTTAGGAGCAGGAATGGAACAGAGGGTCCTCGGGGGAAGATACCTCCTCAAGGATAAGGTGGGAACGGGCGGCATGGCGACCGTCTTCCGTGCGCAAGATCAGGTCCTCGACCGCACGGTTGCCGTCAAGATCATGCTGCCGCAGTATGCCGGCGACGCCACCTTCGCCGCCCGCTTTAAGCAGGAGGCCCAGGCAGCAGCAGGTCTCTCCTCCCCCTATATCGTGGGCGTCTACGATTGGGGCAAGGATGGCGATACCTACTACATCGTCATGGAGTACCTGCGCGGTACCGACCTTAAGAGCGGCATCAAGAGCCACGGCGCCCTCGATCCAAAGAAGGTCGCGCAGATCGGCTCGCAGATCAGCTCCGCGCTTTCGGTCGCCCACAAGCACGAGATCATCCACCGCGACATTAAGCCGCAAAACATCATGGTGCTGCCCGACGGCAACATCAAGGTCATGGACTTTGGCATCGCGCGCGCAAAGAACAGCCACCTCACGCAGGACAACAATGTACTGGGCACCGCCCACTACGTCAGCCCCGAGCAGACCCGTGGTCAGGACCTCGGCCCCACCTCGGATATCTACTCGCTGGGCGTCGTGATGTACGAGTGCGCCACCGGCCGCGTTCCCTTTGACGGTGACGACGCTATCTCAGTCGCACTCAAGCAGGTCAACGAGCTGCCTATTCCGCCGAGCCAGATCAACTCCGGTGTCGACGCCGACCTTGAGCGCATCATCCTCAAGTGCATGGAGAAGGATCCGGCAAACCGCTTCCAGACCGCCGACGAGCTGCGTCAGGTGCTCAACAGCTACCTGTCGGGCCGTGCCGTCAACGTCTCGGAGCCCACGCGCATCATCGGTGCCCCCGGTGAGTTGGGCGCCACCAAGACTCGTGAGCTTTCCGATCAGACGCGCGCCATGGTGCGTCCTGTCTCGGGCGTGAGCGGCCAGAGCAACGCCCACAGCGCCGTTTCGGGCTCCACGGGCTCCTACGAGGTCGATCAGCCCAAGTCCAACAAGAACAAGATTATCGCCGCCGTAGTCGCCGCAATCGCCGTTGTTGGCGTTGTGGTGGCCTTCGCCACCGGACTCTTTGGGGGCGAGCAGGTTACGGTGCCCGATGTGCTTAACAAGGACCAGCAGACCGCTATCGAGCAGATCAAAGAGGCCGGCCTTGAGGTCGGAACCATCGACCAAAGCTACAACGACGATGTCGACGAGGGCAAGGTTGCCGAGCAGACCCCCAACGGCAACACCAAGAAGCCCAAGGGTACCAAGGTGAACCTGGTGATCTCCAAGGGCCCCAAGCCCTCCGAGAAGGTTGAGGTTCCGCAGCTCGTTGGCCTGAGCAAGGATCAGGCTGAGGCCGCGCTGGCAAGCGTGGGACTCAAGGGCGAAGCAACCGAGGAGGCCAACGAGGCCGAAGAAGGCCAGGTCTTTGAGCAGGGCACTAATGCCGGCAAGGAAGTCGAAAAGGGCACGACCATCTCGTACAAGGTCTCCAGCGGACCCGACACCACCTCCGTCCCCGATCTGACCGACATGACCGAGGCCCAGGCACGCAACGCCCTCGACATGGCCGGTTTTGGCGTCGACGTAAGCTACCAGGAGAACGACTCCGTCACCGAGGGCACCGTCATTAGCTGGAACCCCAGCGGTAAGCAGAAGCCCGGTGCCACGATCACCGTCGTCATCGCCAAGAAGTCCGGCAAGGCAAACGTCCCGAGCAACCTGTACGGTAAGAGTATCTCCTCCGCTGTCACAGCGCTCAACAACGCCGGATTCTACAACATCGCATTCTGCGATCAGAACGGCAACCCCGTGAGTGGCAACGAAAACGCCACCGTGACGGGCGTCTCCCCCACTGGCAAGCAGTCCACCGACAGCACGATCACGCTGACTGTTTCGATTTCTGGCTCTGCCTCGGGTGACGATTCCGACACGACGACTAACTAGTCGACAACCCATCACCTGCAGCGGCTATGGCCGCAAACATATTCGCTCAACGGCGCCCGCTTGCTCCCCAGCAAGCGGGCGCGTTATTTATCGACAGGCCAGGGCTCCATAGCAACGCAAAGAGGCCCGCAAAAGCGAGCCTCTCAGGTAACAACAGATATGTGATGCAGTAATTACTAGCCGCAGAACTTCACCATGGTCTCGACCATGGACTCTTGCCTATAGACAAAATGTCCAGAAGCAAGGAGATGAAAGAGTAAGGACAACGCCCTCTAAAAGAAGGCCGTATATGAAGATTGCATATCCCTTTTGCCTTCATATACTCAAGAAGCACCCCTCGAAGCGCTCCTGAGAGGCCCCCTTGGATGCAACCCAGGGGATCCAGATTCTGGTAGACATCGGCACAGCAAAATCCTGCCGCGCAGGCACGAACGGACATCTTGACTCCCAACGCAATGCGGGGCGCCCCAAGACACCCCGCCACGACAAAAAACTAGTTCTCGTAGACCAGCGGGTGGCCCCAACTGCCCTCGATCTTGCAGGTCTGCGCCGCAAAACCGGCAGCGAAGTCCAAGCTCTCGCGAATTGCGGCCTCGCCGCACTCGCCGGCCTTCTTCTTGGAAAGATAGGTGACCAAAAACGCCGTCAGCAGTGAATCGCCGGCCGCCATAGCGTCTTTGAGCTCCTCGGGCGCCACGGGCTTGATGCCCTGCTCGTAGAAGTTTTCGCCGTCATAGGCGACGGAACCCTTGCTCCCGCGCGACGCGCATACGATTTGAGGGCCAAGGGCCTTCACCCACTCGAGCTTCGCCTTGATATCCTCCAGGGAAGCGTCGCCCATGGACATAAAGGCGTACGTCACAAATGGCGCAATCTGCTCGAAGTACTCGTCGGTGGAGTCATCGGAGAAGTCGAAGCTGATAGGCACACCGGCAGCCTTGATCTTGGGGAGCTCGCGCTCGGTGAAGCAGTAGTTGCCGCTGTGCACCAAATCGAAGCCGCTGACGTACTCGGCGGCGAAGCGGTCTATCACGTAGCGCATGTCGCCACGTATGCCGCCTTCATTGGAGCCCAGGAAGATACGGTCCCCGGTCTTGTCAACGGTCACGCGAGCGGCGCCGTTGACGCCCAGGACCTGCTGGCAGCGAAGAAGCTCGACGCCCTCGTCCTCAAGCGATGCTATAACGTGCTCGGCCTCCTCATCTGATCCGAAGATTCCCATGTAGGCGCTGCGATCGACACCGAGCTTCTTGGCGAAGACGGCGAAGTTGACTGCGTTGCCGCCGGGATACATAGTCTTGATATGCTCGTACTTATCGACAACGTTGTCTCCAAAGCCGAGCACGCTTATAGGATAGGCTGCCATGGTTATCTCCATTCAGGTAAACCGCCGTGGCTACGGCGAGCAGAAGAGGCGCGAGGATTCGCACGTCTCAACGCGCTTCGCGCCCCGTTCTAAAATCGCTAGTACTTCTCGATGCCCATGTAACGACGCACGTCCGGGTGATGGTCGAACACCTTGCCGCGAGCGGAGCGCAGCTCACAGTTCATCGCGTAGAACAGGATTGGATCAAGGAACGCGCGAACGCTTGCCGGTACTTGGTCCATGCCGTACTCCATGGCGTCGAGCACCATAAGAGTGTCGGTATGGGTCTCGAGGAATGCGAGGGCGCGCTCATCCATGGCTCGGCACTCACTGGAAGACATCTGCAGGAAGTAGAAGACTCCGGGCTCGGTCACCTCGAAGGGGCCGTGGAAGTACTCGCCGGAGTGGATATAGGCGCAGCTCTGCCACTGCATCTCCATAAGCGAGCAGATAGCGAAGCCATAGGTCTGGCTAAACACGGGACCGGATCCCAAGATATACAGGAACTTGTGGTCCTGGCACAGGGCAGCGAAACGGTCGCATAGTTCGGCGTTGACCTTCTCGCGAGCCGCAGGCAGGATCCGGTCCATCTTGGCGATGCCTTCGTACATATCGGCAAGGTCAGCATAACCTTCCTGCTGATCCAAGAGCTCGGCAGCGAGAGCCAAAGAGATGCCGGCGGGTACCTCCGCCTGCGGAACTCCCTCGCCCCACGGATATACCCAGCACGTCCACTCACCGTTATCGATGCCGGAGCCGGCGTTGTCGGTCTGTGCGATAACGGTTGCGCCCGCCGCCTTGGCGATCGAGCACGCATCGATTACCTCGGGAGTGTTGCCGGAGTGGCTGCAAGCGATAACAAGGGACTTTTCGCCCAGGCGCTTGGGACGCATGATATCGAACTCGCGGGCGGTATACGCCTCACTGGCAAACGTAGTCGCCTCGCGCTTAAGCAGCTCATGGGCGGGCAGCAGGTCGATGAGGGAGCCGCCGCAGGCAACCCAGAAGACGCTATCGAAACCGCCCTTTTCGGCGATTGCGTCGGCGATGAGACCATGTGCGTTCATTGTTATTCTTCCTTTCGATACGGCGGACGAATCCGCCAACGTTTACTGCAAGTCTTCTCGTCAAGCGTGTTGACTGCCCCACGCGAATGGGAGCTACGCGCTAGTCGACAAAATACCTCTCGAAGGCGTCCATGTTGCGCCGGTCCGCTGCTGCGGGATCATCGAAATACCTTCCATCGGTGATCTCCTGGCCAAGATAGCCCTCGAACCCATGCGCGTTGAGGACACGCACGAAATCGTCCATGCTGTGCTTTCCATCGCCCCAAACCAGATGGCCGTATGGGTCGCCATCAATGAAGTGCATGTTCCTTATGGCACCATCGCCAAACTCGGCAAACCACTCTTCAAGGCTCTCGCCGGCGACTCCCATAGCAGTAGTGTCCACCATTGGAGTAAGGTGCGGGTTGGCTACTTGGTCAAGCATGCGCCTGGCATCCGCGAGTGTAACCACCAAGTTGCTCTCTTCCGGCCTCAGGCTCTCCATGCAGAGGGTCACGCCGTGCTCGCCGGCATAGTCCGCAAGAATCGCCAAGTGCTCGGCAGAGCGCTTCCAAGCTTCCTCGCGGTCCTCGTCCCAATCGCCCCAACCGGAGTTGATGGACATATACGGGGCGCCGAGCACCTCGGCGAGCTCGATGCCGTGCTTGAAGTAAGCGAGGCTCCGCTGCGCGTGGAGGGGCTTTCTGGCAGCGTACTGCCACGGATACACCACGTTCTCCGGGCACAGGGAGCTCCCGGAGAGTCCGCGGGACTCGATCTTGCGGCGAAGCTTGTCGGCCTCGAAATACCCCGTGTGGTCCAGCGTCACGTGCGGCTCGGCCGCCCAAAGCTCGATGGTTTTGAAGCCAAGGCGCTGCTGAACATCAAGGAAATAATCGAGCGACCACATGATGTAGTGAATGTTCATGCCGGCGACCTGCTCGCGACGCAGGCGGGGCGCGGAAGCGTTTAAATCCATGCTGGGCATCTCCTCTCCTAGCAATCTTCGTACACGACCCGACCATCGCTCAGCGTGAGCGAGACCTGGATGTCTCTGGCATCTTTGGGGTCCACCGCAAACACATCGCGGTCCAAAACGCAGATGTCCGCGAGCTTGCCCGCCTCGAGGGTGCCGAAATCGTTCTCGCGAACCAGATCGTAGGAACCCCCGGCAGTCCATGCCCGCAGCAGCTCGGCAACGCTAACGGTATTCTGCGGGTTGACGTCCAAACCGTCGGCGAAGTACCCTCCGCAGGCGCTGTAGATCGAATCTCCTAGATGCGGGATAAGGAGGGGAAGATCGGTTCCGCAGCACAGCACACATCCGCCATCCACCATGGCGCGACGGTTCCAGCTGCGGGAGAGCCTCTTCTCTCCTATCTGGCGACGCATGGTCGAAAGGCAATCCTCGCGCTTATCAAGAGTAAGGATCTGGGGATAGACCTCGCAGATACCGCCGATGGCGCCCATGCGCGCCAGGTCAGCTGGATCGGAGTTCTCAAGGTCCGTAATCGAATGCCTGCGAGCGAGCCTTCCCGACTCATCACGCGGTAGCCGCTCATACAGGTCGATCGTCTTGCGAACGGCCCCATCCCCCTGGCAATGCAGGGAGTAGCGGAATCCCTGGGCATCGATCTCGGACAGCTCGCGAGAGATGAGGTCCCATTCGGGCTCCTCGACCACGGTCTTTCCGCCGGCACCCGCATCGGCCCCCTCCTCGTAGGGATCGATCATCTCGGCCAGGCCGCACCACACGCCGCGATCGGTCATGCGATTGAAGCCGGAGAACCTGACGAAGTCTCCTTGGAAGCGGTCGCGCGCCGAGCAGGCGTAATCAAGGTCGGCTCCATGCCCGACGGGCTGGCTCATCATGTCGACCCTAACCGTAAGTTCGCCTTCCTGCTCGCGGCGATACATCTCGTCCGCAAATCCGTAATAATCGTCAAAGCACATCTCCTTGATGGCGGTGACGCCACGGGAGTTAAGCATGGTCATGTAGTCGCCATACGCATCGCGGACTTCCTGAAGAGGTAGATAATCGCGCATAAGGTGCCAAATCATCTCGGCATAGCAAGCCTCGGGCGTAAAACCATAGCGCGCAGATGCGGCGGAGTTGAGCACGCAGGTCTCCGCGCCGGCAGTAAAGGCGACGGCAGGCGTGGATGAGAACTTCTCGTCCAACATATCAACCAAGTCGTCACCCATAAGGGTCTCCGGAAGGTTCATGCCCAACGCCATAGGGGCCTGGGGCCGCTCCTCCTTCCAATTCGACATCGCGGTGAAAACATCATCTGCCGAGGTCGCATCGATAAGATCGGCGCCGATGCGACGGAGCACCCAGCCGGTAAAGAACGTGTGCACGTCGACAAGGCCTGCCATGACGGTTCTGGAGCCAAGGTCGCGAACCTCGTCCGCATGCGCAGTATATTCGGCAGCCCGATCAGAGGCGCCCACGGATTCGATGCGATTACCGCGAATCGAAACATATCCGTCGATCGGTTCATCGGAAAGGCCGGTAAAGATGCTGCGGGACAGCAATACTAGCGAACGATCAAACACCGGGCACCTCCTACATCGGCAGTAGGCCGGAGATCGTAGTCGCGACCAATCCGAACAGGACCATGAAGATAAAGAACTTCCAGATGGTCTTCCACCATTGCCCGAAGGAGATCTTCGCTACGGCGAGACCCGCGACGGTCATGCCCGCAACGGGGCTGATGGTGTTGATGGTCTGGTTCGCGAACTGCAGAGCGGTGACGGCAGCCTCGGGATTGAGACCCATAAGCTCGGTCAGCGGGCCCATGACTGGCATGGTGAGTGCAGCGAGGCCGGAGCTGGAAGGAACCAGCAGCGAAAGCAGGCCGAGGACGATGTACATGAAGGTGGTATAGATGAAGGACGGAGCGCCCGCAAGGAGTCCGACGAGCCAGTTAAGAATAGAGTCGATGATCATTCCGCCCTCTGCAACGACCAGGATGCCGCGGGCGATACCGATGATGCAGGCTGCGTAGGCGAAGTCGGCGATTCCGCGGACGAACTCCTCCGCAATGGTCTTCTCGTCCAAGCCGCCGAGTATGCCGGCAAGAAGGCCCATGGCCAGGAACACCATAGAGATCTCGTCCATATACCAGCCCTGGGTAACGAGGCCCCACACGATAACGCCCATGCCGACCGCGAAATCAATGAGGACGAGCTCGTGGCGAAGCGTGAACTCCTCTTCGATAGAGGCGTCGGTGACAGAGAACTCGATGCGCTTCTGCTTATCGTCCTCATAGGTGATGGAGGACTTGGGATCGAGCTTGACGCGGCGCGCGTAGCGCATGGCCCAGAAAATGCCCGCGGCGGTGAAGATGGCCCACAGGATGGCGCGGAGCCAAAGCTGGGGATTTCCCTCGATGCCGATAACGCCCTGGGCGATCAGCACGTTGAAAGGATCGATAGTGGATGCGCAGTAACCAAGGTTGGGGCCGAGGAAGCAGATGATGAATGCGGTCATGGAGTCATACCCGATGCTCAGCATGATGGGGATGAAGATCGCGTAGAACGGCAGCGCCTCCTCGGACATGCCGAACGTGGTGCCGCAGATCGAGAGCAGGACCATGGAGATGGGGATGATCAAGATGTCCTTGTTCTTCAACTTCTTGATCACGCGGCTCATACCGGCGTTTAGGGCGTTGGTCTTGGTGACGATGGCGAACGATCCGCCGATCAGCAGGACGAACGCGACGACATCGGCCGCAGCCTGGATGCCCTTGGCGGGAGCCTGCAGGACGGCATCGATGCCCTGTCGCAGATCGACGGTCTCCCCCGTCTCCGAATCGGTGTAGACCTTGTCGACTTCTTGGTACGTTCCGGCTACGGCGACTTCTCGCTCGCCCGCGGCCGTCTGAATGGTCTGACGGTCGAACTGACCCGATGGGACGATCCATGTGAGCACCGCGAAGAACACAATCAGCATGAACGCGATGGTGTACACATGGGGAAGCTGGAGATGGAATCTGCGCTTGGGCTTCTCCTGTTTGGCATCCGACATTCTTAACCTCCTGTCAGAGCAACGATGCTTGCCAAAAAACCCTCACGTATAAGCAAACATCTTAGGTTGTCCTATGTATAACCTGCATGAAGGTGCCGGTCAAGAAACATATTAGGTTGTTCTATAAGTGGTAACTTTTACGCGCTAAACGGACCTGTTGCGGCGATGGCGAGAACAGCGCTGCGCGAGACAGAGCCGCTAGATATCGAAGCTGTAGCGCGAACCCACGTAGTACTGCCTGCCATAGCAGAAGCGCTCTCCGTTGGAATCGAGAAAGCCCGCGTTCATGAAGAATAGCGGCTCCCCTACTGGGACCTTGAGCTCGCGGGCGGTATCAATTCCCGCACGGGCGATCTCTAGCCTGCAGGGATCGGATGAACAGGGATACCTACCCGTACGCTCCCCCACGGCCTCGAATATCGAGCAATTGGAGAGACCGATATCTTTGAGAAATTCGAATCCGTCAACAGGATGGTAGTTGTTCTCGAACAGGACCGGCACGCCGTCTGCGGTACGCACGCGTGAGACCAAGATGAGGTCAGAGCCTTCATCCAAGCCAAAGAAAGAAGCGAGGTCGCGATCGGCGGCAACGGTCTTGCGGGCAACGACGCGAGCGCCCGCCTTCATGCCGTTTTCAGCGCATGCTTGGGTAAAACTCTGAACATCGTCCTTCTGATGCACCTTGCGAATTATCTTTGTCGCGGTCACAAACGTACCACGCCCCTGCCGCTTGGTGAGATACCCCTCGCCCACAAGCTCCTCTATTGCGCGACGAACCGTGACCCTTCCCACGCCGTACATCTTAGAAAGCTCAAGTTCCGTTGGAATCTGCGAGTCAACGGGATATGTCCCCTGTTCGATATCGCTCTTGAGCAAATCGAGCACCTGTTGATACAGCGGGGCGGAAGAGCCCCCATCCAGATGCGTATCCACAAAAACTCTCCCTTTAAGGCGTTCGCGATCTCAACTACTCCATTCTACCGCACACGGAAAAATGAGGTTAAACACATAGGGGCCCTGCATGTTTGAGCAGATCGGGAATCTGGTCGATGATTTCGTCCGCATTTGCTTGCGAAAAACCAAAACGCTCCTCGCGCTTGGCGAACACGGTGAGACCCGCCGTCTTGCCCGCGGCGATGCCCGACATCGTGCCTAGCAGCGCCGAACGCATGCAGTCCGGCTACACCCGCGGCGGCAGGCCCCAAGCTGACAGGCCCCAGCAATTAGACATCCCGTTCTCCGACGTGCTCTCGGTCGAGATCGCGGGGCGTTCCGCATAGCGGTGCTGCCGAGCACACCTACGGCGTGGTGGGGTCGCTGTGCGAGAACAACGACAAGCTCGCTATCGACCGGCGCCCGCCCGAAGTGGAGGAGGGCGACTTGCTCGTCATCCACGATGCGGGCGCGCACGGGTTCTCGGTGGGCTACAACTACAACGGCCGGCTCAAGCGTGCCGAGGTGCTGATGCGTCCGGACGGGTCGGGCCAGCTCATCCGCTGCGCCGAGGAGCCGCGCGACTACTTTGCCACCTTTGACTGCTTCCCGGCCGACGAGCGGCTCGCCGTTCGCTCCAGTATCCGCTGGGTTGCCACTATGCCGTGTAGCAGGCGGTTGTCGATACATGCGGCGATGATGCTCATGTGATGTTGGCTTCCTTCCTTTGCTTGCGAGGCGCGTCACTCGTCCTGCTGGGCCGCGGGCCCATCGTTCAGCGTGGCCTGCCTGCGCGGGGTATGCCGGGAATTGATGTAGTCGTATGCGTAGGCGATCTCCGTGACGGGGACCTCCACGTGGTAATGGGCGGAAATGTCAGAGAAGCTCGTGCGGAATGCCTCGACGAAATCGTTGTGTTCATTGGCGAAGCGCTGCTCGTCTGCGTAGTTCTCGATGGGGCTTCTGGTCACGAGGCGCTCCACGAGACAACACAGGTGCACGTAGAGCCCCATGCTCACACGAGCGCCAATCACGTCTCCGGTGAGCTGCTGGAGCCGCTCCGCGGCACTCTCGATTTCGCCGAAGAGCTTGTTGGGGTTAAGGATTGTGATGGACTCGACCACGTTCCTGAGGGTCATGTTCTTGACGAGATTCTGGTGGAACGTGCGCAAGCCGTCAGCGTCGAGCAAGCGTGCGAAGGCGCGGTCTATCTGGGCCGTTCCTTCGCCGGCGATGAGTTCCTCGAGCGAAATGAACGGGACTCCGTCGGCGTGCGGATTGTCCGTGCCGATGACCGAGCGCACGTTGTACTGGGAGAAGGCGGCATCCTCAGATCCGTTATTGGCGAGCTGCCGCCAGTCAACGGCGACAAGCCGCGCGGGGGACTCGCCAGGCAGGCTCTGCGCCACGAGATCGCGGATCCGCGCAGCTGCGTCAAGTCCGCCTTCGGAGCAGAAGACAATCGCGTCCGGTCGGGCGTTGCGCGCCACGATGTGATAATTACAGGTGCAAGCTGCCGCAGCATCGTCGAGAACCTCTCGCACGGAGCGACCCGCGATAAGTCCGGCGCCAACCTCCACCGCAAGGCCGGTAGAGGCGTTGTTGATGATGCCGAGTGTCATGCCGGAGGTGGATTCCAGACTCTTATAAATATCCTGGAGCGATCCCATGTCCACGAGGATGACGACCTCGTCTGCGTAGGAGAAGCGGTCGATGATTTGCTGAAGAGGAGCAGCGACGTCCGTAACCTTCTGGTCGTAGGGCATATCGATGGCCTCGAAGACCCTCGTGTCAAGAATCCGATTGGCAGCGTCGGCGATGCTCGTGGCGGTCGAGTAGCCATGACTGAGGACGATACCGACGCTCCGACGACGCTTAGACGGGTCGAGTGCGAGTGCCGCATGCGCAAGGACGAGCAGACACGTGAGATCGTCGAGCGCGATGCCGAGCGTAGCCTTGAGTTCATCAGCGATGCAGGCGCAGACAGTAACGGCAAAGCGGTTGCGCTGGGCCACGACGCCGCGCATGCCGGAAAGCTCGCTTGCATGGGAGCTCTTCCAACGCGAGAGGTTTGCGGGCGGCCACAGCTGGAGGCAGATGCCCTGGGCGATTAGATGCGAGCTCTTTCGGGACAAATCGATCGAGTAGAGTTCGTTCACGGAAGTGACGACGCTGTCGGCGATCTGCTCGTATGCGTCGGACTTCGAGCGGCCCGGGTTTTGCCCGAACGCCAGGTAGTCCTCAAGGTCGCGGGCTCGCTCCACCAGCTGAGCGCTGCACGCGCTCCCATCAAGCGTGCCTTCGCGATAGCTCTCGTATGGCTCCAGCATGGCGTCGAGTACATGCCGTGCGCGGTCGTCCGCCTGGCTTTGGATGCTCCGGGTGGTGTCGATGAGCTGCATATCGTTCTCGCTGCGCTCAAGTGCGGAGCCGGCAAGGATTGCGGAGGGAAGCTGGTAGGTGCGAATCTCCAGGCTGTCACCCTTCGTGTCTAGATAGGCCTCGGCGCAACAGTTGGTGATGCAGTCGCGTAGGCCGCGTACGTTCTCCTCGAAGTTGGTGCCGGCGAGGGCTCGGAAGGCTCCGCGACTTATGAGGATGTCGCGTCCTATGCGTCGGCCCTCCTCCTTGAGGAAGTGGAGAGTCAGTTCCTCACGCTCCTCCTGGGTGCGCTCGCGCAGAGACGGCACCTGGGCGGACATGGGGATGCGACGCGTGAGGCTGCGGCACTCGGTACTGTCTGCCTCGTTTGAGGTGGCAAAGATAAGGCGCGCAGCAGGGGCTGGCACAATGGCGCCCGCCTGTGCGGAGGCCCACTCCAAGAGCGCGTCCTGGGCAGCGGGTGAGAGGGTGTCGACGTCCTTGAGATAAACGATGCCGCCGCTCGCCCGATCTGCAGGCCCGCCATCTGCGCACAGATCGTGAGTGAGCGCGCGGGCATCGTCTGCGTAATGCGAGCAGTCGATGCTCACAAGCTTGGCTTCCTGCTGCAGGACGCCGACGTTCTTGCCGTATTCGAGGGCAAGTTCGGCGAGTAGACCCTTGCCGGTTCCCGAAGCGCCACAGAGCAGGATGGGCAGGCCAGCTGGCGGGTACTTGAGCGCGGCGCAGAGCTGGCTGATGCAGGGCGCAAGGCTCAGCTCGTGACCGATTGCGCGGTCAAAGTCGAGTCGCTCGCCGTTTCCGAGCGTGGCGAAGAGCTGCTCGACCGAAGGGTAGGTGCTACGCTCAATGCGAGACTGGAAGAAGCGTTCGAGGGAGCGGCGGTGGAAGTAGCACACCGGTCGCGCCCCTGCTTTCACCACGAGGCCAGCGCGCACGAGCTCGTTGAGATACTGACTTGCCAGGCTGCGCGAGATGGCGAGCGAGTCGGTTATAGATGCCGTGGTGAAGTGGTCGAGACGGTTCTGGATGCGCCCGCCCCGCGTGCTGCCAAGCTCGCGCGTGATGCGATCGAGGTAGGCAAGCAGGTCTTTCTGTGTCTCGGGGATGTTCATGCGGCTGGTCCTCCTTTCGTCCCACACCTTACGGGCGGGGTGGTGCTCGGGACGGGTTGGCGCCCGCGTTCCGTCACGGGCGCGTGCACTTCGGCACTCCATGATACATCTGTAGTGACATATGGCGACTTCTCGACACTTGCGCTCGACACAGCGAGCGGCAACGGCGCTGTCCGCCGAGCGCCTCGCCGTTTGCTCCGTCTCTGGCTACATCGCTCGAACCGACTCTGCCGCTGGCGCGGACGCCCCGCGCCCGGACGGCTCGGAAAGGCAGGAAACCATGGACGTCCGCAAGCTCGAGGGTTCCATAATCGCGCTCGTCACGCCATTCGACGAGGACGGCTCCGTCAACTTTGCCCAGCTCGAGATGCTGCTCGAACTCCAGATCGAGAGCGGCACCGACGCCATCCTCACACTGGGCACCACCGGCAAGTCAGCCACGATGACCGACGAGGAAAACAACGAGGTCGTCAAGTTAGTCGTGGAGCACGTGGCCGGGCACGTGCCGGCCATCGCCGGTTCGGGCTCCAACTGCACGGCCACGCAGGCGCGCAAGAGCCTCACGTACTAGAAGCTGAACGCCGACGCCCCGCTCATCATCTCGCCGTACTGCAACAAGTCCAACGAGGAGGACATCTACCAGTGCCTCGTTCACACGGCCAGCGCGGTGGACATCCCCTGCATCATCTACAACATCCCCGGGCGCACCGGCTGCAGCATCAGCGCGGCCAACGTGGAGCGTCTGGCCGCCCACCCCAACATCATGCGCATGTTCGCGTGGGCAAGGGCGCCACGGTGGCCACCGGTGCCGTATGCGTGGAGGACGTGCCGGCCGGTGCCGTGGTGACCGGCGTGTCCGCGAAGGTCATCAAGCAGGCCAACGAGTCGCCGAGGACAAGGCCCCCTCGTCGACGCGCTCCGCAACCTGTAAGCGAGGCCCCTAAGGCCGCCTTGCTGTCGGCAGCCTGGGGCCATGTGCCATCAGGGCGCAGGACGGGTCCGGTCGCCGAAATGCGGCCGGACCCGTTGTTCGCATGTTTTGCTGGGGGAGTCGCTGTGGCGACGAGGTTCACTGGCTTACTTTTCCTGTTCGCGCAGCCCCTTCGCCAAGGCTATGTTGGACAGTTTGAGTTCGCCATTCGTTACCGTAACAGCAAGCGAGTGGCCGAACTTCTCGCAGACGCGTGTCGTGAGTGCGGTACCGTCGAGGTAGAGGACGAGGATGTTGTCGTCAACGATGAGCTGCAGGTGGTAAGAACGCCCGGACTCGAGCCAGACTGGCCTCCAAAGCCCCTTATCCATTACGCGGAACCACTTGTAACAGGGACTCTTGTCGAACGAGAGCCGATTCGCGTCGAGGTCGAAGCGGTATTCGTACGACTCGTCGGTCTCGAGATTCTTGTAGGCTCGAATTGAGAAGTCGCAAGCGTCCCTGAACGTCACGTCTGCCTCGAAGCAGAAGATCTCGCCTGCGTTTTCGGTGATTACGCACTCCGTTCGTTCGTGGTCTCCGCGAAGCTCGATATCCGGGACGGCATCAGGGCACTCGAACGCATCCCTTATGCTTTGGGGAGGGCGAACGCCGAGGGTGCCATTGGGGCGCTGGTACACCTCATGGGGCATAAACGAGCCACCCCAAAGCCAGTTGGCCCGGTCATCGTCGTTCTCGCGCGTGGGGACCCAGCCGGACAGAATCCTGCGCGATCCGTCGAAGGCGGTCCGTCCGGCGTAATACGCCCTCCCGTCGAAGGCGTCATCTCTCGGCTTCTCCCACGGACCGTAGAGATCGCGGCTCATGCGGTAGACGATCTTGTTCTCGTCGCTGTACTCAGAGTAGACCAGGTACCACCAATCGCCAATTTTGAAAATGTCTGGCATTTCGAACATGGTGTAGAGGCCGGGGGCCCAAAAGTCGCCCTTGAACTGCCAGTGCTCGAGGTCCTTCGACGTAAAGTGAACGAGCCTGCCAGTTTGGAGGGTTTTGGAGGGGTCGTCTCCCTTACGCGTGCCCAGTACGAGGAGGTATTCCTTCCGGTCGTCATCCCATATTACGAAAGGGTCGCGCCAGTTGCGCCCATCGTATCCTGGCTGAGGCGTGAGCTCTGCTGCAACACCCGTCTTTTTCCACGTCGCATAATCATCCGAGCAGGCCTTCGCCTGCATGAGCACCTGGGACGTTTTGCCTTCTCGCAGGTAGTTGCGGTTGAACCCGGTATAGAAAGCGCGTACCTCCCCTTTTGCCTCGTAGACGGTTCCGGCGTAGATGAACTGGTCTTGGTCGTCTTCTCCGCCGTGGGGGATCGCCGTTCCGTGTTCCTGGTACGTCACGAAGTCCTGGGTGGTCGCGAGCGACCACCCAAAGGGCTGTCCTTCGGCAAGCGGAGCGGGGTCGCGCGTGTCACGCTGGTGGTATAGATAGAACGTGCCGTCCTTGCCGAAGGGCATGACGTCTCCCACCCACACGTCCTTCGGTTGGTAGAACAGGTGCTGGTTATTGGTCGGGACTTTGCGCATGTCTCGTCCTCCTTACTGTCGCGTCTTTCCTATTCGTCTTCTTCGTCAACGTCCGGAGTCAGATCTCCGAGGTAGACGAGCTGCTCTTTGGCTTGGGTGACGACATGCCTCACCACATCGGGAGTAAGCTGTCCGGCGTGGAGCGAGAGCTCGAGGGCCACGGGAAGGTTTACGCCGGTCACTATGAACGCGCCTCGCGGAGCCGAGCAGGCTACGAGCTGGTTTACGCTGCCCTGAAGGATGTCGGTGAGAACGAGGGTCTCGTCATCTTCGGCGATGCCCTCGAATGCGCTGGCGAGCTTCTCCTCGAGCGGGGTTTCGTCTGTAAACGCGCAGACAACCCTGATGTCGTGCCCCGGTCCTATGATGGCCTTGAGCGTGTCTCCGAGTCCGGCTGCCAGGCCGTAGTGCGATGCAATGATGATGTGCCTCATAATGCGTCCTTTGTGGGTTGGTCTAGCCCTAGGCTAGGCAGCAAGAATGCCGAAAGCCGCGCACACCCACGAGATGATGAGGATGCCGAGGACAATCTTGTTGATGCTGACCTTGCGCTTGACGAGGGCGTAGACGATGGCTGTGGCTATTACGGGCAGCATGCCGACCATGATTTGGTCGAGGATGCCCGTCTGGACGTCGAGCGTAACTTCACCCATGGTGAACGTGAGACCACACGAGACCTTGATGACGGTGGGGATGAGCGCACCGACGACCATCATGCCAAGTGCCGACGTCGACTCGGTGAAAACGGACATCTTCTCGGCAAGGGTCGTGAAGAGCTTGTCGCCGAACCTATAGCCTATGCGCCAGTCAAAGAGCTTCCATACGAAGATGGCGATGGCGACGGCAAGCCAGAGAAGCACGCCGACGGGGTTTCCCGCCTGTCCCATGTAGGCGGCGATGGAGCCGAAGATGGTGGGAATGAGGATGGCGAAGATCGTGTCGCCGACTCCTGAGAGGGAGCCCATGAGGCCAATCTTAAGGTCTTGGACCGCGTCGATGGCGTCATTGTGCCCCTTGTCCTCCAAGGCTAGGCCGGCGCCGAGGAGCAGGCCGCTTACCTGGGGAGTCGCATTGTAATAGCGATAGGTGCTCAGAAGTGACCTGCGGTAGCCCTCCTCGTCTCCTGCATAGATCTTGCGCAGGGCGGGTTCGGTTGCGAACATGACCGCCGGGGCACACTGGGACTCATAGTTATAGATGGACGCGCCGAGCATCCAGCGGCGGCCGCAACGGTCGAGATCGGAAACGGTGAGGACTGGCTGGTACGTTCCGTCTGCCAGGCAGGTTGGCGCTTCGTTTGCCTTGGTGGCGTTAACTTCGTTACTCATCTTCCAGACCTCCAGCGTCGAGGGCGTTTACGGACGGATTGCTGTGCGACTTGTAGTACTCGATGGCCGCGGCGGCACCGAGCAGGGCGATGGGGAGAATGCTTATCTGCAGGTAGGCGGCCAGAACGAAGCCAACGATGGCGTAGGCGATGAACTTCTTCATTGGCATGAAGGACAGAAGCATCGCAAGGCCGACGACGGGGAGGATACCGGCGGCGATGGAGAGGCCGGTCGTGAACCAGGAGGGCATGACGGAGAGGAAAGCGTTGACGGCATCGGCGCCAAAGAGCAGTACGGCAAACGTGGGGATGGCCGCCGTAAGGCCATAGAAGACCGGACCGAGGAAAAGTACGCTCTTCATCTGCGAGTACTTGCCCTCTTCGGCAAAGCGCTGCGAGGCACGCCCGAGGAAGCCGTTTGCCGTCTTGGCGATGACGTCGAGCTGAAGGCCGAGCATGCCGACTGCGATTCCGGCGGCAACGCCGACGCTCGCCTCCTGACCCGAGGTGATGGCAACGACGGCGCCAATGATGGCGGCAGTGGGATAGTCGGGGACGGAGGCTCCTCCCATGGCCGCCACGCCCAGGCTCATGAGTTGGACGATGGCGCCGACGGCGAGGCCGGTTACGGGGTCGCCGAGCGCAAGTCCGACGAACCATGCTGGCGTGACGGACATGTTCGTGAGAATTTGTCCCGCGTTCTTCTCGGCTCCGTAGATGAAGGCGATGAGTGTAACGACGGCTATCTGGATGATGGATGGTGTCATAAGTTCACTCCCTTGCTAAAGCGTGATGATGCTGGAGAGCTCTACGGGCTTGTCGGCCGGCACATAGCGAACGGTGATATCGCAGCCGGTGCCAGCAATCGCTCGATATGCGGGCAGCTCGTCTTTGGTGACGTAGGCGCGACTGCTCACCTGGACGGCGTCTGACCCCTCTTCGGGAAAGACTGTGCCTCCGACCACGAGTGTGGGAACAACCTGGCCCGTCTGTATGACGTCGAGGATGGTCTGGGGGTCTCGCGCCACGATGAAGACCGTGTGGTCGTCGTACTTGCCCGCCCGATAGTTCGCGAGAGCCGTCTCCTTGTTGATAATGGAGAGGGCGACTCCCGAGGGCTTTGCCATCCGCATGGCAGCCTTCTTGGTCGGGTCGTTGGCGACGATGTCATCGATGACCATGAGACGCTGCGGACGGAACTCGGGTACCCACTGGGTTGCCACTATGCCGTGTAGCAGGCGGTTGTCGATGCGTGCTGCGATGATGCTCATGTGATGTTGGCTTCCTTCCTTTGCTTGCGTGACGCGTTTCGGCATGGCCTGTGCCGAGGCGCGTCATTCTTCCTGCCGGGCCGCGGACCCGTCGTTCAGCGTGGCCTGCCTGCGAGGGGCATGCCGGGAATTGATGTAGTCGTATGCGTAGGCGATCTCCGTGACGGGGACCTCCACGTGGTAATGGGCGGAAATGTCAGAGAAGCTCGTGCGGAATGCGATCGAGGTAGGCTCTGTGTCTCGGGGATGTTCATGCGGCTGGTCCTCCTTTCGCCACACACCTTACGGGCGGGGTGGTGCGCGGAACGGGTTGGCGCCAGTGTTTCGTCACGGGCGCGTGCGCTTCGGCGCTCCATGCTACATCTGAGTGGCATGTGGCGACTTCTCGACACTCGCGCTCGACACAGCGAGCGGCAATGGCGCTGCCTGCCGAGCGCCTCACGGGCGCATCCCGACCGCAGAAGTGCGCGCGAAGGCTCGTCGAAGTGCTGGGTTGGGGACCGGCGGTCTGGATACGCGGTTTCGTTCGGCGAAGGCGGCGAGGCGAATGGCATGGCGAACGTACGGGTTTGACGTGAACGGGTTGCCCGTGGCGGCGTGGTATCGGGAGGAGACGGTCGAGCAGGTGCTCGCGCCGCTGCTCGTCCGTCTCGCGCGCTCGCATCAGGAGAAGGGGTCACAGGCCCATCTCGGCGACCCGGTGCGCATACGCTATTGCGACCGGGACGGCCACGTGTCGCGAACGGATATCGTCCGCCAGGTGGACGTCGCGCCGCGAAATGCAGACTCGCCCCAATCGTCGGTAAGGGATGCCGCGGGCGATACGATGGAATCCACGGACCGCACCGCGCCGCCGAGATTGCGACGCGAATGCAGGCGATGCGCCCGAAAAACTCCTCCGCGCATGTAGGGCGAAACGCCAGATTGGAGCTCCATGAACGATTTCTCCCTCTACTCCCCCACCCGCTTTGTCTTTGGACGAAAAGTGACCGACAAGGTTGGGGAGACCCTGTCCGTCTCCGGCCACCGCCGAGCGCTCATTGTCTACGGCAAGGGTTCCGTAGTCCGCTGCGGAACGCTCGGCCACGTGAAGGCATCGCTCGACGCCGCGGGCGTGGAGCACATCGAGCTTAGAGGGGTGCGTCCAAACCCCGAAATAGGCTTGGTGCGAGAAGGCGTCGAGCTCGCACGGGAAAACGACGTCGACATCATCCTGCCCGTGGGCGGCGGCTCAGCCATGGACTGCGCGAAGGCCATCGCGCTGGGGGCGGTATACGACGGCGACGTATGGGACTTCTTCCGCAAGCGCGCCGTTCCCGCCGACCGCATCGACGTCGCCTGCGTGGCGACCATCCCCGCATCGGGTCCGAGGCCTCTAACTCCTGCGTTATCAGCAACGACGAGGAGCACCTCAAATGCGGCATTAACACGGACCTCAACCGCCCGGCCATCGCCTTCCTCGACCCGGAACTGACCTTCACCCTGCCCGCCTACCAGACCGCCGCGGGAGTGACCGACATGATCGCCCATACATGGAGCGACTCTTCTCCGGCGAGCCCGCCGTGGGCGTAACCGACAACAGCGCCTGCGGGCCAGTGCGCGCTGCGATGGAGGCGGCGTCCAAGGTGATGGAGAACCCAGATGACTACGACGCCCGCGCCGAGATCATGTGGGTGGGTACGCTCGCCCATAACGGCCTCGCCGGCTGCGGCCTGGGTGTCCCCGGCCTGCGCGACGGCGATTGGACCTGCCACGTCCTTGAGCACGAGCTGTCCGCACTGGACACCAAGATCACGCACGACGCCGGCCTCGCCGTCATCTTCCCCGCCTGGTTGCGCTACGCATGGCGAGAGCACCCCGAGCGCTTCCTGGAGTTCAGCGCCCAGGCCTTTGGCGTCGAACCCGTCGATTCGGACGCGGACGAGCTCGATGTGGAGGTAACCCCCGAGCAGGCAATCGAGTACGCGGTCGAAGCGACCATCGACGAGCTGCAGGATTTCAACGTCTCGCTGGGAATGCCGCGCACGCTATCGGAGTTCGGAGTCACCGAGGACGATATCGAAAAGATGATTCCGGACCTCAAGATCAACCGCGGAGAGCTCTTCGGCAGCTTCAAGAAGCTCACGCTGGACGACGCGAGAAAGATTTACCGCAGCACACTCTAGGAAACAGATGCCCATCCCCCACGGGCGAGCAGCACGGCGGCCCCCGCAAACCAGAAACGGCGCCGCTCCCGCGACGCCGTCATATTCCCTGGTGCCCCCGGGCGGATTCGAACCGTCGACACCCGCTTTAGGAGGTCTTGTATTTCTATTTGAGCTGGTGTTTTATAATTTTATACAACTTCATATAACCGCATGTAAAACGGTATGTTTCAAGAATCGCGAGATATAGGCTTCAAAAACTTTCTACCCTAATTCTACCCAGATACTCTTGCCTGGGTAGAATTTTGGGATTAGGCTAGGGGCAAGCCTTTAAGGGCTTGCCCCTAGCCTAATCCCAAGGAATCCCACCATGAGCACCAGACCACGAGTCGTCGGAAACGGCAGCGTATATCAAGTTAAAGAAGGGGTATTCCAATACCGCTTCAACCTCGGCAAGGACCCCAAGACCGGAAAATACGCCTACTCATCCAAGAGAACGCTACACTGCGAAGGTCTGAGCAGACGCACGCAACAGGCAATGCTCCGCAAAGCCATGGAAGAATACAAGGAGGAGTTGAACTCCGGTATCGTTCATGACAGCGGAAACCTCACCGTCGCAAAGTACGCCGAGAACTTCCACAGCCTAAGGGAAGAGGGCGGCTTCAAGTCACCGCTCGCCTATGCCCGTGAGGGCAACTATATTAGCCACATTCAAGAGATGTTCGGCCATATCCAACTTACCGACCTCCACCCTGACGATATACGACACATCTACGCAAACGCCCGCAAAAGAGGAATGTCAGAAGCCGAGTTACACGGGACGCATGTCAAGCTGCGACAGATTCTCCAAGACGCCGTAGACAACGAGCTCATCCTTCGTAACCCATGCACGCCAATCAAGCTCCCCAAACCAACTTACAGGGAAAGAACTCCACTTACAGCAGACGAGGCTTCACGATTTCTGTCTTGCCTCATGGATGAACCACTGTCGGCCAAGGCAACGGGCACCATGCTCTTGCTCCAATGTGGTCTCCGACGCGGCGAAATGCTCGGCTTGACTTGGGGCGACATCGATTTTGGGCAGCGCACGTTGAGCGTGTCGAAGCAGTTCACCAATGACAAGACTCTCCGACCGCCAAAATCGAAGATGAGCCGACGCACCATAGCAATCAACGACTCCCTGGCCCGCTATCTCGGCAAATGGAAGCTGGAACAGCGGGCGCAGCTCAACCGATACACTCTCGATCAGGACGACAAGACGCCTATCGTTAACGGCATAAAGGTCGTCACGACCGAGGATGGCATATACGCCACAGTCGTCAACGTAGACGGCCACAACTTCGACCGATGGTTCCGCGACTTCTGCGTCGATAACGGCTTTGGGAGCTACAGCAATATCACCAGAAGATTCCAGCGAAACGGCAAAGAGCACGTGAGGGGCACGGGATACAGTGGGCTCGTCCCCCACGCCCTGCGGCACACGCAGGCGACGCTCCTAATCGGAGAAGGCGCAGACGTGAAGACTGTCCAGGCAAGACTTGGACACGCATCTCCAAGTACGACGCTCTCCATCTACTCCCACGCCATCGAGGCAAACGATCGTAAGGCAGCAGATGCCTTCGGCGAGCTCATTTCCCAAGAGAGCAATTCATAAAGGAAGGGCCGAGATATGCCCGGCCCTTCCCTTGCTTTGAACATAGATAGGCTAATGGCGATAGACCATCGCTCCATATGGAGCTTTATCCTCCCAGGAAAACGATGAGGCGTCACGAATGGGGAAGACGCCGATTATAGGTGCCTTCATCCATTCGTCAGCATTCAGAATCATGCCGTCCTTGTCATAGATTGGCTCAACCTGAGAAGTCTGGACATCACGAATTCCCGGCCATATATCAGCTATCGCATCAAGCACCTCATCCGTAGGGCAGACTTCCTTTGAGGAAAGATAAACATAGTGCGGAATTGCATCGCTTGCATTCCGCACTTCAAGAACGAAAGCATAGTCGCATGACGCAGCATTCGACTCATTGACCACCGGCCAATCGTCGGGGACAACGAGATACGAGCCACCTCGCAGGTCCACGCGTTTCATTGACGGCCCCTTATCAACAAGGCTGTCTTGCGGAACAAATCGCAGCATATGGTTACGAAGAGCCTTGTAATAAGAGAGCTTGTCGTTTAAATTGTCGGCAGCGAGCGACAGGGACTCAGCATCGCCATATCCACTAAGCTCATCCTGAATAGACTTGACCCGTTGCGCACAAAAAGCGCTCAGCTCTGCAGCCGCACCCTTGTTGACGCGGAGACATAGACTCGCGAGAAGGTCGACCACTTCCCCCGGAGTCTTAAACTCTTGCGGATGTTGTTCCTTGAACATGCTGATGTTGTCATCGGTCTGTTCAAGGACGGTCGTCCCAAACTTTCGTTTTTTCGGTTTCCTGGAGCGTTCCATTTCATCCCCCAATCGATTTTCATTGTAAGTATAACCCTGTTTTTCGAGGTAAAAGTGCTTATCCGAAACTTTTCGGAACTTTTTCTGAATCTTCAGCGCCTCGATTGCCAGAAGCAGTATCATCGAATTGCACAGATAAGCGAATGCCGGAATGGAGGTGCCCAAAGAAGGCCATAGAAACAAAAAGCCGCCCACCCCTCCCCTCTAGTCGCCAAACTGAGGTGGGGAGGAGTGAGCAGACCAAAGGAGATTCTACCATGGTAGATTCCGTTGTTCCCAAAGCGGGTATCGTACCCGCTCCTCCTCGCGTCGTTCTGGGACGCGAGCGTCTGCTCGGCGTCACCGAGATTCGTGAGCTGACCGGGCTTGGGGAGGTTGCCGCCGCATCGCTCATGAAAGAGAGCGGTCGCTGCCTCAAGCTTCATAGCCGCCTCTTCGTCATCGAGTCCAGCTTTTTTGAGTACCTTCACGAGTTGGAGGTGTCGGATCCGTGCAGCCTGTAGCCAATAGCTCATTCAACGTCGAAGCCGATCAGCTCAAGACCTATATCGAGGAAATGAACGGGCGTAAGCCCATGGCTCATATACGCAGCCTCCCCTCTCTCGACAAGCTCATCGGAGGCGTCGTACCCGGAATCCTGACCATAGTCGGAGCGGCACCCGCTGCCGGCAAAACGACGCTCCTCAAGGTTATCTCCGACGACCTTGCCTCCCAAGGCGTGCCCACCGTCTTCTACTCCGCGGAACTCCCCGCGTATCGCATTGCTCAGAAGGGCATCACGCGCCTCGGCAACGGAGACTTCAGCCTTTCCGAAGCGACCGGGGCTATCCCCGAGAAGAGGGAGGCATTTGAGCACGCCTGCGCCATCTACGCCGAGACCGTAGCACCTAACTCGTGCATCATGGACAGCCAAACGTCCATGGAAGATCTCGGGCGTTGCATCGGTGATTGCATTCACGAACGTGGGCAGCGCCCTGCCGTTTTTGTGGATTACCTTCAACTCATTGCGGCAACCAATTTCAATGTTCGCGCGGAAGAACGCGTTGTCATCACCGCTTGCGTCCAAGCCCTGGGCAACATCGCCCGGACGTATGACGTCCCCGTTTTCCTGATAAGCAGCGTCGCGCGCGATAAGTACAACGATGCGAACACCGAGCTCAACGTCTTCGCTGGCTCGCAGGGTATCGACTACGGCTCCGACAACGCTCTCTTCCTGCAGGTCGACGGCAAGGACAAGAAGGAGCGGAGGTACAACTCAGAGCTAGATGTTCGTCCCCTGCTCGTTCGCGTCCTTAAGGCACGCTATGGCACGCTTGGGAGCGCCAAGCTCACCTTCGACGCGCCCCATGCCACCTTCTATGACCAGGAGGGCTAGGCCATGCGCGGCAACAGCAAGACCGCGCATATCAACGTCCGCATGACCGAGGAGGAGCGTGCCGTCATCATGGCGCGCTCCTCCTCTTTTGACATGGCCCCATCGACGTTCATGCGCGAAGCTGCCCTCCGCATCGGGCAGAAGCCCGTCAAGGTCGCCGACGAGGCGACCTTGCGGCAAATCCTCCACCAGATGAAGAAGCAGGGCGGAAACCTCAACCAGGCCGTCCATGCCGCAAACGCCTATGGCGTGGATGCGCAGACGGCCCGACAGCTCACGGAGGCCGTCCGACTGGTGTCGAGCACGGCCTCGCAGCTTTCAAACCTCATCTCCAAGAATCGAGAACTATCATGAAAACCAAGATGCTCACAGCGCTCCTATCATCCCTTTTCCTAGCGATCCTCGCATGCCCCGTACTCGCCGCCCCCATCGACATGCTCGTCGCCGGGTACGGACTCGACGCATCGGCAATTCCCACAACGTTCGACGCGGAGACCGTCCTCGGCTGGTGGCTCTCGGACGGGTTCGTCACCCATCCCCTCGGGGCCTTGTTCGTCTTCCTCCTTGCACTCTGCGCCTGCGCCCTCATCGCCTACTCAAGCGCCCTCAAATCACGAGCCGAGGACGGCGGCGTGCTCGGCGACGCCCACGTCAAGACGGGTCGTGAGGTCGTGAAGGGGTCCATGACATGGGGCGGCTCGACGAACCCCTCGTCGCGCGGGTTCGTCTACGGTTTCACCAAATATCGCGGTAAGCCCTGCTATTTCTACGAGCCGAAGAAGATGATTTTCGTATCAGGGGCCACTGGGTCAGGTAAATCACGCTTCCTCTACCTCCCCTCAATCGACCTACTTTCCTACGGCGACGCCTCCAACGGCTCCGAGCCCGCGACGCTCGTCATCTCCGACGTAAAGAACGAGCTCATTGAGCTCACGGGCGATGAGCTTGCCCGTCGTGGCCACCGCGTCCTCCTGCTCGATACGCAGCACCCCTATCGCGGCCAGAGGTTCAACCCGCTCAAGCAGGTTCTCGACCTCCATGCCGAGGGGCGCGACCAGGAGGCCGAGCAGGCGGCGGACGCCATCGCGGAGCTCGTGGTGCAGGATGACGAGAAGGGCAAGGGTTCGCACTGGACGGCATCGGCCAGGGGCCTGCTCTCGGCCCTGGTCCTGCTGGTCTCCATGTCTGACGAGTGTCCCGAGAGATCGAGGCACCTCGCGACCGTCTGCGAGGTCTTGGACCGTGGCACCGAGGCCGAGGGCGACGACCCGGCCGAGCCTCTGAAGGCCGTCTTCCGCTCCCTGCCGAGCGGTCACCCCGCCAAGGGCAGGGCGTCGCAGTTCGTCTCCTCGGGCGGCAACGAGCTCAGGAGCATCCTCTCGACGCTCAAGGTGGCACTCCGCCCGTTCTCGTCCGCGCCGGTCGCATGGATGACCTCTGGCTCCGACATCGACCCGCGAACGGTGCTCACGGAGAAGAGTGCCGTCTTCCTCCACGTGCTCGACGAGGGCTCCCCCTACAACTGCATAGCGGCGATATTCCTCTCGCAGCTCTGGGCTTCGGTCCAGGCGGTCGCGGACGTGAACGGCGGAAAACTCCCCCGCCCCGTGCAGATACTCGGCGACGAGTGGGGCAACCTCCCCCGCGTTGTTAGCGTCAATATAATTTTCACCATTTCCACCAACGCATTTTCGCCAATCGC
>JBKXPS010000007.1:67132-128290 GCA_047014445.1 Collinsella aerofaciens
CGGAATCGGCTAAAGTGCGATGGCGAAATTGGTTGTTTTTACAGTAGCGCTAACACGCGTCGAGTGCCTGCCCGCGCTCCTCAGCCTAGGACGCAGCTACGGCGTTTTCTGGGTCGGCGCGACGCAGGACGTATCCCAGCTCAACAAGTACGGCGAGAAAGACGGCCGCAGGAAGATCCTCGCGAACTGCGGCATCAAGGTCGCGATGAAGCTCGCCGAGGAGGAGGACCGCCGGTACTTCACCGAGCTCATCGGCAAGACCACGCGCCACACGCAGGGCACGAGCAACGGCAGGGCCGCGTCAGGCACGTCCTCCTCGACGTCCTACAGCGAGAGCGCCGACGACGTGATACACCCCTGGGAGTGGCGCGACATGGCCCCGGACCGGGACGGGATCATCGTCGTGAAGCACGCGGACAACGGTATGCCCGCATGTCGAGCCGGCGTCTTCCGCTCCCCCGTCACCGACTGCACCAACACGCCCACAAGGGAGCACTTCGACCTCGGGACCCCCGAGCACGAGGCGGAGAACCGTCGCGCCTACCAGCGCCGCCTCGACGAGTCAGCTGCTGGGAAGATGCGCGAGGAGGCCTCGACCTGGTGCCCAAAGTGGCCCGAGCCGGAGAAGAAGAACGGGAGCAAGCCGGGCGGCAAATTCAGCGGGCTCTCGCTCGACTAGGGAGGCGACCATGACGGCGATAAAGCAGACGAGCGTCTGCAGCGAGAAGCACCTCGCGAGACTCAGGGATTACCTCTCCTGGGACCGCGACAAGGCGCTCGCCCACGGCACGCAGAACATCATCGACGATAACCGCTGGTTTCAGGAGATGGCAGGCACGAGGGCGGCCATGGGTCACGACAGGCCCGGCAAGGCCGGTGCCAAGTGTACCTACATGCAGCACCAGATACTCGGGTTCCTCCCAGACGAGTGCGACCTCAACGGCGGGAAGATGACGCCGGAGCTGTGCATGCGCTATGCGAGGGAGTACGTGGCCGAGCGCTACCCCAACCAGGAAGTCGTGATGGTGCTGCACCGCGAGCGCTGCCGCGCGGACGCCACCGACCGCTACGCCGTGCACCTCGGCATCAACCGCAGTGATCTGGAAACCGGCCGAAGGCTCGACGAGGGCCCCGCCCGAAAGGCGGCGGCATCACGCGTGAAGACCGTCCGTACCCTGGATGAAAGGTACGGCCTCAGGCAGCTTGAGCGCGGCAAGGCCAACTCGCGCGTCCACGCGAGGCAACCCGGCACGGAAGAGCGCGACATGGCCCGAAAGGGGCAGGCCGCGCGCTCGGAGAACGCCCGCATCCGCGTCGCGGTCGCCCGCCGAATCGAGGAGGTCGGGCGCATGCGCGACTGCCCCGACCGGATGGGCGAGCTTGAGCGACGGCTCAAGCGGGACGGCATCGAGCTCGCCAGGTCGAAGGGCGGGAGCCTCCAGTACCGCTTCCCCTCGAAGTCTCTCGGGGGCATGAGGAAGGTCAACGGCGGAAGGCTCGGCTTTGCCGTCGACCGCTCGACTGGCATCGCCGTCCGCTTCACGCTGCGCGGGATAGCGACGGCGATGCGGGCGTTCTGGGAGCTTGAGCGCAGGGCGCTGGAGAACCAGAACGGCCGAGACGACTGAGCATTTGGGCCGGGGCGCAACAGGCGTTCCGGCCCCTTCTTTTGCCCTTCGGTGAGAGCGACCTCGGAGCGGTTCGCCGTCCCGCCGCAGGCGGGCAAGATGATTCCGTGCAACGGAATCCATATCTTGCCTGCACGGAGCGAGCCGGTTGCCCAAGGCGACGCGAGCCCGGGCAGGTGAGCGCCGGTTGAACCGACGCCGAGGAGACGCGACCCTGGGGAGCGTCGCACGACGGCGCTCGGCGACCCGGCGCGAGAGGCCCAGCCCGGCGACCACGGCGGAGCGATGGCGACTTCTGGAAGCCATCGAGCGCAGCCGTTCGGCGGGCTGGGCCGGCGTGAGCGGAGGCGGACGAAACGCGACCCTGGGGAGCGTTGCCAGGGAGCCGCAGCGAGAGCGACGCCGTGCGTCGCGGGGGTCCCGCCCATAAGCGGGACCCATCGGCCGCAAGGCCGATTGCCACGCCTCGGCCCTCTCGACCTGCGCGTCGGGGAGGAGTCGACAGTAACCTCTCCCCGATCCACAATGGAGACCTAAAGCCGCTCGTAGGCCCCCTTCACCAGCTCGCCCATAAGCTGCCTTCGCTTGCCTAGGAACTCCTCGTAATCGAGGTCCTCAAACCCAACAGGCAGGGCATGCTCCTCGCAGTTGCGGCGATACTCGTCCTCCCCCAGCGAGTCGCGGTACTTCCTGACGTACTCGCTCGGGGCGTCGTCCGAGATGTAGATGTTGTTCTGGTAGTCCACGAGGGTGAAGTTGCCCCTGTTGCTGCGCTGCGAGAGGTAGCCCCTGGACTTCAGGTAGTTGTCCGGGAACAGGTGGTGTTTGTCCAGCGCCTTCTTCGAGCCCGACGAGCCCATGAGCAGGAGCTGGGACAGCGGGGCCGTGCTGAACAGCACCTTGGCACCGAGCACGACCTGAGCCGCGACGAAGCCCCACCAGGTCGGGCCCGCCGCCTCGTTTGCGTCGAGGGAGCTGGGCAGCGTGATGGAGAAATAATCGTCCGTCATGATGGCGGCGAGCCTACGGTCGAAGTACGCCCGGAACTCATCGGCGGTCTCAAGGCGCGAGACGTCGTTAAGCTGCTGCTCGAACTCGGATTCGAAGGACCCCACATAGAGCCCCGTTATGGCTGCGGCGAAATACCAGCGCCGCACGAGCCTGCGCACAGCCAACGGCTCCATACCGAACTCGTAGCGCCCGATAAGGTAAAACGCATAACAGAACATGAGCGCATTGCCCGACCCCACCTGATCGGAACAGACATAACCCGCCTCCGCCAGCGTGTTGATGAAGGCATGCCAGTTGTTCAAGTCGAGCACGAGATCGAGGGCGCGACCGAACGTGGCAAAGTTCTCGGCCCGCGTCTCGGGCGTCGTTTCCTTTGTCTTGAGATCTCGCCCGCGAAGAATCTGGTAGGCATAACGCAGGCGACCCCTCTTGAACCCCACGCCCACCGTGGCGCGAATGATATGCGTCGGCGAGACGGTCATGAGCGGGTTGTACGAGGTGCCCTTTGCGGGCGCATGACTCATGGCGCAGAACTCCTCTATGCGCTCCCTCATGGCAGGTTCGTAGACCGAAAGCAGGGTCATGATGAAGTCATCCTGCTTAAGCGCCTGCCCTTGCGAGTTCACACGCACGAAGATATCCGATACGGTCTCCTCGTCAGCCGATTCTGAAATCTCCAGTGTCGGCAGAAGATAGCGCTCAAGCCCGAGTAATGCGTTGAGCCCGCTCTCGACGGCGTCCTCGCCGCCATCGTCGAGTTCGGGTTCTCCCTTTTTGGCATTCGCCTCGTTAAGGCGCTTGATGAACGCCCTGCGATAGGCGCTCAGCTTGTTGTCGTGGTTCGCCGCGAAGGCCTCGGATACGTCGGGCACATAGCGCGAATCCTTCTCGGTCGAGGCATCGGCATTCTTGAATGAGCGTGCGATGGGGTCGTAGGCGATCTTCACCGTTCGCTCCCTGAAGTTCTTGTCTCGCACGGGTACGCCGTACAGAGAGCTCAAGAGGGCAGTGAGCCTCTGCTGTCCGTCGATGACAAGGGACTTGGGGACGGCATACACCTTTTGGTTCGAGCCTATGGCAGACTTCTTGCCCGCATCATCGCTCGGAGAGTCCCACAGCATCACATAGCCGATAGGGTATCCGCGAAGCATGGAATCAAGCAGATCGCGAACCTTTTCATTGCCCCACACGAAAGGCCGTTGCAGATCAGGCAGGCCAATCTTGCCCGTCTGAACATCCTTCAGGATGTTACCGACCTCCAGCGATATGGGATTGTAGATAGAGTTGGGCACTATAGTTCACCGACCTTCTTGGCGTACAGGTTGAAAAGATGGGCGACTATCTTTTCCTCGTCCCCGCCGAAGTCGACGCCATAGGCGGCTTCGACGGCGTCGTCGAGCGCCTTGTGCGCTGTCATCAGCTCGGGGAAGAACGTCTCGTTCTTGGGATCGTACATGTCCGCGAGCGTCGCACCTTCTTGGGCATCCCGGGCGTCGAGCACGGCTTGGGCGCAACGCTCGACTTCCTCGCGTTGGGATTCCGTGGGCTCGGGCCAGACGAAGTTGTTGTAATCAATATTGGCCGAATACTGGTAATCGTCCTTCAATCTTCCGGTTACGATCCTAACCCATGCATTATGGAATTGAGATTGCAGAATGCCATAGTGATAGAGAGAAGCATTGGGTATCAATCTAACCTTGTTGCTGCAAAATATCTCTGGACCAACAAAGCCCATTGGAACACGTTTCCGTCTGCTTGAAGACACCTCTGGGATGATGATGGAACTTCCCTCGGGCATGTTCTCAACGTGAAATCTCGTTGGCTTATCTGCTATTTTTCGGGTTCCAGCGCTTTTACTTGCAAGCCTGTATTCACGAACCTGTTCTACTCTCTTTCTGCACTCAGGAAGCTGCTTTAAATCTGAGAAGGTTGCCTCCCCAAGCCACAGGCACCAGCGATGATAGCCATGAATGAACTCTTTTGATCCAAGCCATGGATGGAAGAAGCCTTCGGCCTTTGGCTCTTTCTTCAGGAAATCGTCTTTCTCCTCATCGGTAAACAGGTAGAATCCCCCATCAATAGGTTTATTTCCGATGCCCATTTCCGGAACATCACAAATAGGCTTGCTGCGGCTGTAGATGAATACATCAGGGGCGTCTTTCAGATACGCATTGATTCGAGCCGTGGGAATCTGTTCTTCGTCGCTGTCCGGGGTCGCGTGGTAGAAGAGCGTCTTGGTCCCCGACTCGCGGGAGAACCCGACGATGACACAGAACACGTGTGCCTTGTCCGCAGCCTCGTTGTCCCACCTGAACGTGTTGTGCGCGAAGTCGATGTGGATACCCAGGTCGTGCAGGGGTTTCCAGAGGTTGGCGACCTGCTCGCCCTGACATATCGAGTTGGTCGAGACCAGGGCGCAGCGCGTGCGCTTCCCTTGCGTGAACCTCGCGGCCTTCATGTACCAGGCCCCGCAGTAGTCGATGTTGCCCGCGTTCTTCGCGCCGTCGAAGACCTCAAGGAGTTCGGCCTTCTGCTCCTTGGACTGGTTGCGGGCCCCAAGGAAAGGCGGATTGCCCACGAGGTACGTGAGGTCATCGGGGAACACCTCGGACCAATCGGTCTTGAGGGCGTTGCCCTCATGGAGGTTGCTGAGGCTCCTGAGCGGCAGGAAGTCGAAGTCATAACCGACGTATATCTCCTGCGTCTTTCGGAGCATCTGCTCCTCGGTGATCCAAAGGGCGGTCTTAGCGACCGAGACGGCGAAGTCGTTTATCTCGATGCCGTACAGCTGGTCCAGGGACACGCGGACAGGGCTGTCCTGCGCAACGACGAGGGATGTCTGCCCCGCGTTGCCGGTCTCCTCGCTGAGCTCGTCCTCGATGATTCGGTTCTCGATGGTGCGCAGCTGCCGGTACGCCTCGGTAAGGAAGTTGCCCGAGCCGCACGCGGGGTCACCGATGGTGATGGAGGCCACCTTGTCGTGTAGCCTCGCCAGGGCCTGCTTGCGCTTGGCAGCTGTCTTCTCGCCCTCGGCCTCGTGCAGTTCATCCCACAGCTCGTCGAGGAAGAGTGGCCTGAGGCAGCGCTCGATATTCTCGACGCTCGTGTAGTGCATGCCCCCGGCGTGGCGCGTCTCGGGGTTCAGCGTGCCCTCGAACACGCCGCCGAAGATGACGCCCGAGATCTCGCGCCAGTCAAAGTCCTGGGACGCGTCAGCGATGGCCTCGAGGATCTCCGAGGTCATCTGCGGGACGATGATGGAGGAGTCGGCGAACAGACCGCCGTTCACGTAGGGGAAGGCCGCGAGGTCCTCGTCCATGTATTCATCCCTCTGCTCTAGGGGCGTGTCGATCGTCTCAAACAAATCGACCAGTTTTCGGCGGAGCTTCGCAGGGTCTCCCTCGCAGTACCTGCCGAACGCCTGGTGCGATTGCAGGAGGTCGGCGTCCTCGGCGTAGAGCAGGAAGATGATTCGGGTGATGAGCACGTTGAGGGAGCGCTGCTCCTCTTGCGCCCGCTCGTCCTTCTCCTCGATGTGGTGGTACTGCTTGGCGAGGGCATCGTAGAGCCTGGAGACGTAGGCCCCGGCCTCGATGGAGAGCTGCTGCTCCTTGTGCAGGCGGCTCGTCTCGTTGGAGGTCAGGAAGGACAGAAGGTACAGGCTGTCCGAGAGCTCTTCGAGGGAGAACTCCTGCACGGTATCCTCGGGCCGCTCGTTGTCGAGGTCGTAAAGGCGGAAGGTCCCGAAGTTGCACGTCATCACCCAGCGGGGGCGCTCGGAGTACGGCAGGTGCCGCGCGTACCACATGGCCTGCTGGAGCGGCGTCTCCATGCCGCCGTTTCTGGGCTCGGGCTTGTCGAGGTCGATACCCCACGACTTCTGCTCGCACAGGAAGTTGTGGTCGGAGACGAACACGTCGATGCGGCGGCCTCTCACCTTCCGCTCGAAGTCGACGAAGCTGTCTATGGTGTTGGACGGGATGCCCAGGACGTTGATGAGCAGATCTACCCAGAACTTTTGCGTGTCCTGCTGCTCGTTGTTGGAGCCCGCGGGGATGGCGGCAAGGCGCTTCTGCCACCGTTTGACGAACTCTTTTGCCTCTTTCTTGCTGGCAGGCATACCGGACCTCCTGCGTCGTTGTCACTTTCGGACAATTTTAAGGGGTAAAAGCCCTCTTCCAAGCGGAAGGGCGAGTTTTCAACGGTCCACGGTGTCGCAGGGTCCCAGGCGAAACCCGAAGACGCCGGGGGCTGTTGGAAACTCGCCCATCTCACAGCAGCGTCACCCTAGGTTTTCAACGCTTTCCATGGCCGAAGGGCTTCTTATAAGCCCGTAGGCTGTGGGAAGGGTTGGAAACCGGACTTTGGGCATAGCCCTTCACAAAAAAACTTTCTACCCAAATTCTACCCAACTGACGTTAACGATGCCCTTATATAAGAAAGCAGGTCAGACGATTTATACCGTCTGACCTGCATTTACTTCTGGTGCCCCCGGGCGGATTCGAACCGTCGACACCCGCTTTAGGAGAGCGGTGCTCTATCCCCTGAGCTACGGAGGCATGTTGTACTAGTGTAGCAGATTTGCCCCTTTGCCATGTAGCGCATGTCCACTCATCAAGAAGGCTTTATAGCGAATTGTCGCCGTAGATAATCCTCAATATCGGAAAGAATAAAGCGAAGAAATGGGATGGAGTTTCCTCTAACCACATGAAAAGGAAATTTCCCGACTGGCGCTCAAAAGGAAAATGCATCCCGGAATGAGAATAAATTCCGGGATGCATTTTCCGCCATCTATCGCAGGCAACTAGTCACCCCTGTGGAAAAGGTTTTTGATAACGGAGGGGATGCTCTTGGCGCCCTTAGCGGTCACGTCGATAAAGTCGGGCGAACGCACGAGCTTATCCTCGTCGACGTACTTGCGGACCGCACGAAGCGTCTCTTTGTCGTCGCGCGTCGAAAACGTAAAGTGACCGTTGTCCTTGGTGAAGATGGCAAAACGCGTAATCTTCTTGGTGCCGCGCAAAACCTCGGCGGCAATATAGTCGACCTCGTCCCACGGGATTTGAATATAATCCTCGGGATTGCGCTCGTTATAGTACTCAAACGCCTTATTGCCCACCATCACGTTACCGTGGCTGGTAAGCCCCATCAGGCAGGTTGCCGGCGTTGCCAGATCGACCTTGCTGTTCTGAGATTGCGCCATACGCGCCTCGCCCTCCAATAAAAACAATCGGACCGCATCCAGTGTACCCACCGGGTGCGGTCCGTTTCAATGGCTCAAAAGCCCTTACCTAGCAACTCTCGGTCTTAAGCCGAAGCGTGCTTACATGAAGCCGCAGAAGCGACCGATGATGCCGACGGCGAAGAGAGCCAGGATGATGACGATCGGGCTAACCTTCTTCTTGAGGAGCTTGCAGACCAGCAGGGTCAGGCACACGGCGGCAAGGCCGGGGATGAGCTGATCGAGGTTACCCTGGAGCGTGGTGACCTTCATCTGATCAAGGGCGGTAGCACCGACGGAGTTGTACATCGTCAGCGCTTCCTTGATACCCTCGGAACCGGAGGGCAGGCTAGCCCAGTCGATAAAGGCGCCAGCAGACTGCTTGACCGTGGAGACGATCGGGGTGAAGGAAATGGACACCCAGCGCTCGACCAGGGCGCCGATGATGAACATACCCAGGATGGAAGCGCCCTCGGTGACCTTGCCCATCAGACCACCGGAGAGGTCCTTGGCGATGGAGGAGCCGACCTTGTAGCCAAACTCCTGCGTGTACCACAGGAAAGCGTAACGGATGATGTTCCACGCGAAGAAGAACAGCAGCGGACCGACGATGCTGCCGGACATGGCCAGGGAAGCGCCCAGAGCGCCCAGAATCGGGCGAAGGGTGAACCAGAAGACGGGGTCGCCGACGCCGGCGAGCGGGCCCATCATACCGACCTTGACGCCCTGAATGGCGACGTCGTCAATCGGGGCACCGTTGGCGCGCTCCTCCTCGAGAGCGAGGGTAACGCCAATGACGGGGGCGGAAACATAGGGGTGGGTGTTATAGAACTCCAGGTGGCGCTTAAGAGCGGCAATCTGGTCATCCTTGCTGGTGTAGAGCTTCTTGATCGCAGGGATCATTGCGAAGCACCAGCCGCCGTTCTGCATACGCTCGTAGTTCCACGAGCCCTGAAGGAACTGATGACGGAAGCAAACCTTCTTGCGGTCAGCCTTGGTGAGCTGAATCTTGTTCTCTGCCATATGTATCACTCCCCTCCTACTCGTAATCGTTCAGAATGTCGCCGAGCGGGTCGCCGGAGCCACCGCCCATGCCGCCACCCTGCTTGGCCAGATCCTTAAGGCCAAGGTAGATGAGGGCAAGGGAGATGCCGATGAGACCAAGGGCGATCAGCGTGAGCTGAGGGATGGCAGCAAGGACAAAGCCGAGGACGAAGAACGGCCAGGTCTCCTTGGTGGCCATCATGTTGATGACCATGGCGTAACCGACGGAAGCGACCATGCCGCCGCCGACAGCCATGCCGCCGGACAGCCAGTCGGGCATAGCGTTAAGCGCGTTGGTAACGGCCTCGGCCGGGATGACGCACAGAAGCACTGCCGGGATGGCGATACGAAGGCCCTGCATGAGGATGGCAGCATACTGCCAGCGCTCGATGCCGGAGAAGTCGCCCTTCTCGGCGCAACCGTCCATGGCGTGAGCGATAGCGGTAGCCAGGGTACGGCAGATCATGGTCAGGAACAGACCAGCGACCGACAGCGGGACGGCGACGGCGATAGCGGTGGTAACGGCCTTGGCCGAATCGGTGGCGCCACCGTTGAGGGCGAGCACCATGATGATCGAAGAAGCGACCGAGGCCAGAGCGGCGTCAGGCGCGACAGCGGCGCCGACGTTAGCCCAGCCAAGGGCCATCATCTGGAGCGAACCGCCCAGGAGGATGCCCTCCTGAAGGTGACCGGTTACGAGACCGATAAGCGTGCATGCCACGAGCGGCTGATGGAACTGGAACTCATCCAGAATGCCTTCCATACCGGCAAGCAACGCGACAATCGCAACAAGCAGAATAGTGATTGCAGACATGTATCGGACCCTCCTTTACTATGCTTGAGCGGCCAGTTCGGCCTTAGCTTTCTTCAACATGGCGTCGAGATCCTCGGAGGAATCCGAAGGAACCTTGCGGACCTCGAACTTGACGCCCTTGGCCTTAAGAGCCTCGAGAGTCTTGACGTCGTCATCGCCCATAGCGACGGCGTTGGTGACGACGACCTTGCCCTTGGAGTGGGCCATGGAACCGATGTTGACTTCCTTGATGTCGACGCCGGCCTCGATGGCCTTGAGCAGATCCTGCGGGTTCTCGAAGAGCAGCATCGCCTTGGTGTCACCAAAGCGCGTGTCCTTGACGACCTCGGCCATCTTCTTGATGGGCACGACGTTGGCATGGACTCCCGGAGGGGCAGCCTGCTCGATCATCGTCTTGCGGAGCTCGTCGTGAGCAACGCCGTCGGAAACCACGATGATGCGGTTGGGGTTGATCTGCTTGGTCCACGTGGTGGCCACCTGGCCATGGAGCAGACGGGTGTCGATACGGACGTGGGCAATCTTGATGTGCCCGTCGCCGATGACCGTTCCCGGAGGGATGGCGCCTGCAGGAGCAGCGGCGGCCGCAGCCGGCTTCTTCTCCTCGGGCTCCAGAGACTCGGGCTTGACGCGTACGCCAGCCTTAGCCTCAGTCACGAGATGTTTTGCGATCGCATGTGCAGTGTTCTTTGCGTCAAAGCGCTGCGAATATGCCTCGATGAGCATAGGCAGGTTGACACCGGTGACGATAGCCCAGGAATCGTGGCCCTCGATGAGCCCGCTGATCTGGTTGAACGGCGTGCCGCCCCACAGATCAACGAGGAAGAGCACCTGCTCCTGGTCCTCGAAGGAAGCGATTGCTTCCTCGACCTTGGCACGGAAGTCGTCGGGGCCCATGCTCGGCTCGAGCGAGACCACGGCTACAGACGGCTGATCGCCAAAGACCATCGAGCCCGTCTGCTTGATTCCAGCAGCCAAGTCCCCGTGGCTAGCAAGAACAATACTTACCATCACATAACCTCCTTTTTGTCTACGTATTTCCTACACGACATTAAGGAAGTATACCTGTTTGGTTTGTGGAATTATAGCTAAATTCGCAAAAGGTTGGTTTATTTGTTTAAACGTCCGTGTTTGTTACAAGTTCATTACATTGCTGATTTTTGGCTTATTACACGCCAAGGCGTCGCACATCAAGCCATGCATTTTACAGATACAAACAGGCTGTTCATTAATATCGATTTTAGGCAAGCGCGAATGCGCTTGTACTGCCGCTATTTTGTTTAAACAGACATGGCTTGACTATTTTCGTGACTTATGATCTATGAAACCACTCAAAATAGTTGCGGTGGAATAGTTCTTGTTTAAGAGCCAGAAGGCTGAATTTAGGAACTATTTCACCGCAACTTATAGGGAATCCTAGGCGATGTGGAGGGGGTTGGCGGCGTCGACGGCGTCGGGGACGTCGGAAGGACCGTCGGGGACAGCGTCTGCCGGGTCCTCGTCGGGGGTCTCGATCTGCTTGATCATGACCTCCTGGCCCTGCAGCAGGTATGTCTCGCCGCTACCGCAATGGGGACAGGTCTTGCCGTGCTCGACCGTCGCGTAGTCGCGGCCGCACGCCTCGCAATGTGTCACGGCCTCGACGGGCTCCACGATAAGCTCCGCGCCCTGCGCGATAGGCTTTTTATCTGCTGCCCAGCGCCAAGCGTCGAGCAGCAAGTCGGGAACGACGCCCGAGACCTCGCCCAACAGCAACGTTACGCTCGAAACGCGACGCACGCCATGAGCGCGCGCCACATTCTCGACATCGCGAATGATGTGATACACGATTCCGAGCTCGTGCACTTTTAATTCCTTCCGCCGTTCTACCGAACGGCGGTCGGTTTGACGCTGCGCGAGCCCCAGACGGGCGATCTGCCTTTCAATCGTCGGGCATGGGCAAAAGCCCTATGCCCTCCTCTTTCAAGGCACCTCGCCACGCCTGGGACTCGCTCGCTGTCCAACCGCTCTCTGCGCCGTTCTCCTGCTTGTTGCGTTTCTTACTTCTTCCCAAATTTGATCTTAATTGCACGCTTCAATGCGTACTTGCCCAGGCTTGGGAGCTTTTGCTCGTATTTGACCATCGTGGAGCACTCGGGGCGATCGCGATCAAGATGGATGGCGTCAAACGCGCACTTGGTGGTGCACAGGCCGCAGCCGATGCACTTGTTAGGGTCGACGATCGAGGCGCCGCAGCCCAGGCAGCGGGCGGTCTCGGCGCGCACCTGCTCCTCGGTAAAGGTCTCAACATACTCGCTAAACGGCGCAGCCTTCTCGCGTTCGCGGTCCACATGCGCAACCTCGCGGCTCGCGTTGTCGTAGCTCTCGAGCACAACGTCGTTGCGGTCGAGCGCGGTGTAGCGGCGCTGGTTGCGGCCGATGGTGAGCGTGGAGCCCGGCTGCACGAAGCGATGGATGGACACGGCGGCCTCGTGACCGGCGGCGATGGCATCGATGGCAAAGCTCGGACCGGTATAGACGTCGCCGCCCACAAAGATGTCTGGCTCGGCGGTCTGATAGGTCTGGGGATCGGCAAGGGCACCCTGGCCGCGGCCAAGCTCCACCTTGGAGCCAGCCAGCAGGTCGCCCCACACAATGGACTGGCCAATCGACATGACTACGCGGTCGGCATCGACACGACGCAGGTCGTTCTCGTCGTACTCGGGCGCAAAACGGCCCTCGTCGTCAAAGACACGCGTGCAGCGCTTGAAGGTGATACCGCACACACGACCGGCCTCGTCCAGGTGAATCTCCTTGGGGCCCCAGCCGCAGCTGATGTGAGCGCCGTCCTCAACGGCCTCGCGACGCTCCTCCTCGCTGGCGGGCATCTGGGCCTCGCTCTCCAAGCAGAACATCTCAACGTACTCGGAACCCAGACGGCAGGCGTTGCGCGCGACATCGATAGCCACGTTGCCGCCGCCCACCACGATGGTGCGGCCGGGCAGCGCGTCGATCTTGCCGCTGTTGACCTCGCGCAAGAAGTCGACGGCCACGGTCACGTCCTCGGCATCCTCGCCCGGAATACCGGCAAGGCGGCCGCCCTGGCAGCCGATGGCAACATAAAAGGCCTTAAAGCCCTGCTCGCGCAGCTCATCGAGCGTCACATCGCGACCGACCTCCACGCCATAGCGGAACTCGGCACCCATCAGGCGAATAACCTCGACCTCGGCCTCGATAACGTCCTTCTGCAGCTTAAAGCTGGGAATGCCGTAGGTGAGCATGCCGCCCGGGCGCTCGTTCTTCTCGAACACGACGGGCTTGTAGCCCTTCTCGGCCAGGTAGAAAGCGCAGGACAGGCCGGCCGGACCGGCACCGATAATGGCGATCTTCTGGTCGAAGCCGCCAGCGCGCGTCGGCGTCACCACGGGCGGGACATAGCGGGTCGCGGCATCCAGATCGCGCTGGGCGATGAACTTCTTGACCTCGTCGATGGCCACGGCGGCGTCCACACGGCCGCGGGTGCAGGCATCCTCGCAGCGGCGATTGCACACACGGCCGCAGATAGCGGGCAGAGGGTTCTCGCGCTTAATGAGTGCTAGGGCCTCGTCATAGCGACCCTGAGCCGCGAGCTTCAAATAGCCCTGAACGGCAACGTGCGCGGGGCAGGCCGTCTTGCAGGGCGCGGTGCCGGACTCATGCGTCTCGATGCGGTTGTCGTTGCGGTAGTTGGGCGACCACTTGGTGTGGTCCCACTTGGTGGCATCGGGCAGCTCCTGGCGCGGATACTCGGGCACCTGTCCGCCCGCCTTTTTGCTGCAGAGCTTCTGGCCCAGCTTGGCGGCGCCGGCCGGACACACCTCAACGCAGCGACCGCAGGCCACGCACTTGTCCTTCTCGACCTTGGCGACATAGGCCGAGCGCGACAGGTTGGGCGTGTTGAACAGCTGCGAGGTGCGCAGGGCGTAGCACACGTTGACGTTGCAGTTGCAGATGGCGAAGATCTTGTTCTCGCCGTCAATGTTGGTGATCTGGTGCACAAAGCCGTTGTCCTCGGCCTGGCGCAGGATGTCGTAGACCTCGTCGCGGGTCACGTAATGGCCACGATCGGTCTCGACCACGTAGTCGGCCATATCGCCCACGGCGATGCACCAATCGGCCGGGTCGTCGGCACAGCCCTCACCCATCACGCGACGGCTCGCACGGCAGCTGCAGGTGCTGGCGGCATACTTACCCTCGTATTTGTCGAGCCAGTGCTCGATATGCTCAATAGGCACCGAGGTGCTCGCGGCATCGATGGCCTTCTCGACCGGAATGACGTGCATGCCGATGCCGGCGCCTCCGGGCGGCACCATCGGCGTGGCCTTGGACAGCGGACCCTTGGATGCCTGTTCAAAGAACTTGGCGTAGACCGGATGCTCATCGAGCTGGCCCACGCGCATATTGAGGAACTCGGCGGAACCCGGTACCAGCATGGGCAGCACCCACTGCTTGGCGCGCTCGGGATTTTCCCAGTTGTACTCGAGCAGACCCGTGTAGCTCATGTCGTCGAGCATCTTCTCAATCTGGGCCTCGGGCATGCCGGTGAGCTTGACCATCTCGGGCAGCGTATAGGGACGGCGCATCTTCATCTTGCAGAGCACTTCGGCCTGCTCGTCGGTCGCGGCCTCGGCAAACGACCAGTACTCGTAGCCCAGCAGCTCGTCGCGATGCAGCAGACGGTTGGTGCAGTGCTCGCACAGCTTGACGATGGCCTCGCGCGGATGCTCCGGCAGCGACGGCACGAACTCCGAACCGATGTCGGGCTCGGTGTAGCTAATCCCCGGTCCGTTGAGAATCATGGTCGTCCCTTCTCTTGCCGCAGCCTGGCAGGCACGCAGCGCCCCTCTTTTTACGGGCTCGACATGCCCCCACGCCGTTCACCCGTTATTGTTGACATTGTGTCAAAAACAGTATTGACGAACCGTCAACAATATTCAAGACTGTTAGGCGAACGGTCAGGCTCAAACGGATGAAAGGCGGCAAGCACATGAGCAGTAACGCAGCGAACACCTCTGTGGCCGACGCCGTCCCCGCGCCCGACAGCACGGCAAAGCGCCTGACGGGCGACGAACGCCGTCGCGAGATCCTCGATGCCGTGCGCACCGTAAGCTCCGAGCTGGGCGTGTCCCACCTATCGGTATCGGCCGTGACCAAGCGAGCCGGCTGCACGCGTTCATTGTTCTACCACTACTTCGCCGACATGGACGCCGCCGTCACCGCCGTCATGGACGAGGCAATCGACGGTTTTATCTCCGAGCTCGAGCAGTGGAATGCCAACCGCACCGTCGGTGATATCGAGGGCGCGCTCGACACCGTCGCCCCGCTCTTTAAGCGCCTGGTCGCCAGCGGCCACGAACTGCCGCACACTCTGACCTCCAACAGCGGCGCGCTCTACGGCGGCTTTTTGCACAACGTGGTCCAGCGTGTGGCGCAGTATATCTGCGACACCACCGTGGTGGATTTTGTCGCCCACCACGAGCTGCGCATCGACCATGTCTACGAAACGTTCTACACCCTCATCATGGGCCTTTTGATGTATATCCGCACGCACCCCGATGTGCCCGACGAGACGGTCAAGGAAATCATTGCCTCAACGCTCCACATCGAGGGCTATACCGCCAAGTATCCGGAGCGCAAGCCCCAGAACTGACGACATTTGGCCAAACTGCCCGCGATCAGAAGAGGGGCCGCGGGCGTGTGAAAGGAGAGCAGCATGCTGTTCGATGTTTGGGGTAGCGATACCCTTATCCACTGGGCCGGCTGGGCCATGGTCTTTATCGGCCTGATCGTGCTCAACGAGGTCGGCCGCCGCACCAAGCTGGGCGCGGCAATCATCTTTGGCGTGGCTCCGCTGGCCATGACCATCTACTGCGTCGCCATCGCCATCGGCGTCTCGCAGGGTGCCGAGTGGGCGCTCACCAACCCCACCCATGTGTACCAGAACAGCTGGTTCCACTACGCCAAGGTATACGCTGCGCTGGCCGGTTGCTGGGGCTTCATTGCCATTAAGTACCAGTGGGGCAAGATCGGCAAGGCGCATTGGTTCCGCGCGTGGCCGTTTGTGATCGTCGCCATCAACATCATGATCGCCGTCGTGTCCGACTTCGAGAGCGCCTATCACTTCTTTGTCCTGGGCGAGTCCACCTGGGTCACCTCCGAGGGCGCCACGCAGCTGGCCGGCTGGAACAACGTGTTCAACGGCATCGCGGGCATCATCAACATCTTCTGCATGACCGGTTGGTGGAGCGTCTACGCCTCCGAGGACAAGACCGACATGCTGTGGCCCGACATGACCTGGGTCTACATCATCGCCTACGATATCTGGAACTTCTGCTACACCTACAACTGCCTGCCCACCCACTCCTGGTTCTGCGGCTTTGCGCTGCTGCTGGCGCCCACCGTCGCCGCCTTTATCTGGAACAAGGGCGGCTGGATTCAGAACCGCGCCTTTACGTTGGCCATTTGGTGCATGTTTGCCCAGGTGTTCCCGTACTTCCAGGAGGAGTCCATCTTTGTGACCCACTCCACGCTCGACCCCGGCGCCGCTACCGCGGTCTCGATCGCCGCGCTGATCGCCAACGTCGCCGCAATCATCTACATCGCCTACCGTGCCAAGAAGCTCGGCCGCAACCCCTACAAGCAGGATGTCTTTGAGGGCACCAGCGATTGGGAGAAGGCCACTGCCCGCCGCGCCAAGGTTGATTACGCGCACGCCGAGTAACGCGCTGGTCGCTGTTGGCACTTGGGCATAGGCCCGCCCGCCAGGCTTTTCAATCCAATGTCTCGCAGAGCCCCCGGAAAGCGTTTCGCTCGCTTTCCGGGGGCTTTTTGTTGTCGCGGCTTTGGGTCGGGCTTGCTCTCAAATTAAAATGAGTTTCAAATTGCGCGGCGGCTCTATATGGCATCGATTTTGGGTACAGTGTTGAGCCGATATTGCATTGGGGGATATATGAGCGATGAGACGATGGGCCGCGAGGATGCGGCCCAAGATGCAGAAGCGTGTGCCGAGGCCCTGGAGAGCCTAGACCAGATCGCGCTGGCCGAGATTGCGTTTGACGATTCGAGCGTTGATATGCAGGATGAGCCGAATATCGAGGCGCAGCCCGATGATCAGAATGCAGAAGACGGTGGTGCCGCGCCCACCGAAGACGAAGCGGGGCACGAAGAATCCGAAAGCGAGGCCGACGACCAGCCCGAATCCGACACGAGCGAGGAAACCATCTTGCTCGACAGCTTGCCGGCCGAAGATTCGCTGACCCGCGAACTCCCCGGCCTGGGCTCTGCGCCGGCCGTGGACGAGACCATCGCCATGGGCGATATTCCCCTGCCGTCTGTTCCCTCGGCGCGCGAAGCCGAAGACCGCCATCGCAAGATGACGCCCAAGCGCCGCAATCTGATGGTGGCAGGCGTTGTAGCCGTCGCGCTCGTTGCCGGCGGCGCGGGCTATGCCGCCTGGAACGGATCTCAGCAAGAACAGGCTGCCGTTGTCGCCGCCAATGCGCACACGATGATGTCGGTGCAGATTGGCGTGCGCGCCGCGGGGCTCAATTGCTCAACTGGCTCCAAGATTCCCGTGCAGGTGAATGGTCAGGATTCCGACGGTTCTTCCGTGAGCGAGACGCTCTATGTAGACGAACACGGTCGCGGCATTAAGCTGCTGCCCGGCGATTACACGCTCTCCATCGCCGCCTCCCCCATCGCGGCCGACGGCACTATCTATACCGTTCCGACCACCAAGGCGCAGATCACGGTGAAGGCCGACGGCCAGGATTTGCGCGACCAGGCCACTTTTAAGCTCAAGGTGCCTTCGGCCGACACGGTGACCGACGACCAGATCGATGCTGCCGCCAAGTATGCCGAGGAAGGCGGCGCGAGCTCTGCCGCTGCCGCCAAGATACTTCAGCAGGCCGCAATCACGCGCCGCGATGCCGCCGCCAACGCCGTGACCGCAAGCGAGGCGCAGTCCGCCCGCGATGCCGACGCTCGGCACAAGGCGACGAATCTGTATCAGCTCGATATTCCGGTTGAGTGGTACGGTAAGGTTGCTACCTGGCAAAACGGCAGCACGCTGTGCATCTATCTGGGCGATGACACCAATACGCCAATCGTGACGCTTGTCGCGGTGCGCGAGGGCGAGAGCTTTACGCCCGATGAGGGCGATACGGTTTTGGGTGCGGCCAATCTAGGCAACGGTTATACCGTCTACGCCAGCGGCCCCGTCTATCCGTACGTGGTGCCCCAGACTATCAACGGACGGACGCAGAACCCCGTGTCAACCTACCCCATGGACACGGCCATTGAGCTTGTCGAGCTTACGACCGGCAACCGCTACACCTATAGCCAGATCAAGAACGTACTGGTCGGCAAAGACGGCAAAGCCGACGCCGCGACCAAACTCGAGACCGACTACCTCGCCCAGATTCTCCTGCCGAGCATCAAAGCCCAGGACTAGCCGGGCGCATCATGGTGCTCCCCAACCGTGATGAAGGGGCCAGGAGGTCCTGGCCCCACAGATCCGTAGATGGTTAGGCAAGGAGACACTTCCATGCGGGAACAACGTGTACCACACCGTGCTCGCATGGAATATCGGCCTGCTCATCCATGGTAACGATTGCCGACTCGCCAAGATCGAACTGGGCCATCGAGGCATCAAGCGCGGCAATTTCGCGCTCGCGCGTTTTCTCACTTGCCATATCCGCACTCACCTGAATCAGGCTATAAGCCCGCATGAGAAGTGCGTCCCCAGCCACAAAGTCCACCTCATGGTTTTTGCTCTTCTCTTTGATCAGCAAGCGGCAGACCGATCCGACCCTCACCGCGGGAGTCCTTCTTCTTAGCGCGTTGAACACTGCGGTCTCGAGCCTCTGACCCTGGTCCAATGCCGATGCGGGAGAGAATGCTCCAAACATCGCAGGATCGACAGCGTAGACCTTAGACGCAGACCGCATGTTATTTGCCAGTGAACGCGTGAACTCCGGCACGGAGAACAGCAGGTAGGCATCCTCATAATACTCAAGTAAGTCGCTGAGCGAATTACGACTGACGGGTATCTGCCTGCTCTTGAACTCGTTGTACACTTTGTTCACCGACAGCTCTCGTCCCGAAGATGCCATACACCGCGTCAGGAACAGAGATGCCAGGCGAGGGTTCTTGACGTCGTAACGTTCAACGACGTCCATAGCGACTGTTCGCGAAGCATATTCCTGTAGCAGCTGAATCGCGTCTGCGGGCGTCTGCTCAAGCGTCGCGATGAATCCCCCTCGTTCAAGATATCCGATCAGATGATGTCGAAGCAGCGCTGCATCGCTTGGGGAAAAGGTCGCATCTGGCTCGAAAACGTTCCCCGTCTTATATCGAACGTATTCCGAAAAACTCAACGGAAAAAGCTCCCGTATAAGAGAACGACCCCTGAACTCGCTCTTAAGCTCTGAGGACAGCATCTTGGAAGAAGATCCCGTCACATAGACGGTCGCTTTCTCCGTATCGACTACACGCCGCAGAAACGCACCCCATTCGGGAATTTCCTGGATCTCGTCAAAGAAAATGTAAGCGCCCTCGGTTCGAGCAACAGGATACAGCGCATAGAACGTGTCGAGCACGTCCGCCAGCAGCGATGGCTCATACGGGCGCAAGCGCTCATCCTCAAAATTGAAGTAAAGCATCCGGTCAAGCTCGACGCCCCGGCTCTGAAGCCGCCGCATCTCCTGATACAGGCGATACGTCTTTCCACAACGGCGGGCCCCCACAATCACATTTACGATGTTGTCGCGCTTTGGCTCCTGTGGGTTTCCTAGATCAAGGTCTCGCTCAAAGACCTGCGGAACCCCCTGCTGTTCAAAGTCCTTTATTTTCTGGGCGATCAAGTCGTTGAATGCCATGATTCTCCAATCTTGCTCTCTGGCTAATCAAGATTATACTGTTTCTTGATTAGCTTGAAAACAAGATTTCGTTTAACTTGATTAATGATTAAGCAAGTTTTCTGCTACCGCCCCGAAGGATGTCGAACGGCTGAGGGGCCAAACACAAACGCCTCTAGCCAACAGAAACGCGCGGTTCAGTCAGCTAGAGGACGTTTCCTAGTTCCACGGGTCGGCTTCGAACATCGGCTCGCGCTCGGGGCGGCGATCGCTGTAGGGATCGTAGCCGTCGTCGTCCTCGTTCTCGGCACGGATGTAGGGGTCGCGCGGCTTAGGTGCCGGCTTAGGTGCAGGCTTGGGTGCGGCGGGTGCGGCATCGGCCGCCGGCGCGTTCGTCTTGTTCTCGTCTTTCATCTACATAGCTCCTTGCCATGTACTCATGTTCAACACCATCGATTGTCGCACGAAAAAGGGCGGCGGACCCAATTGGATCCGCCGCCCTTGGCGTTTAGGGACGACTGGCAGATTTTAAGGCATGGCCCAAAAATCTACTCGGCGTCGGGGACCTCGTAGGTGGCCGCCGGCGTGTTGTCGCAAACGACGGTAAAACCGCCGTCCTTGTCGACATCGACCGTCACCTGATCGCCCTCGCGCACCGTGCCGTCGATGATGGCAGCGGCGATGGCGTCCACGACCTCGCGCTGGACCAGGCGCTTGAGCGGACGGGCGCCAAAGACCGGGTCCAGGCCGCCCACGGCGAGCATCTGCTTGGCCGCCGGGGTGATGGCAAGCGTCATGCGCTCCTTGGCCAGACGCGCGCGGACGTCGGCGAGCTGGATGTCGACGATCTTCTCGATCTGCGCCATACCGAGCGGATGGAACACCACGATATCGTCGATACGGTTGAGGAACTCGGGGCGGAAGGTCTGAGCCATGGCAGCGTCGACCTGATGGCGCATCTCCTCCTCGTCCTTACCGGACAGATCGGCGATGGCCTTGGAGCCCACGTTGGACGTCATGATGATGATCGTGTTCTTGAAGGACACCTGGCGACCCTGGCCATCGGTCAGACGGCCGTCATCAAGCACCTGCAGCAGCACGTTAAAGACATCCGGATGAGCCTTCTCCATCTCGTCGAGCAAGATCACGGAGTACGGACGACGGCGCACGGCCTCGGTGAGCTGGCCGCCCTCGTCGTAGCCCACGTATCCCGGGGGCGCACCGATCAGACGCTGGACGCTGAACTTCTCCATGTATTCGGACATGTCGATACGCACGAGCGCGCGCTCGTCATCGAACAGGCACTCGGCCAGCGCCTTGGCGAGCTCGGTCTTGCCTACGCCGGTGGGGCCCAGGAAGAAGAAGCTGCCGATGGGCTTGTCCGGATCGGAAAGACCCGCACGGCTGCGGCGCACGGCCGCGGCGACAGCGGACACAGCCTCATCCTGGCCGATGACGCGCTTATGCAGCTCACCCTCCAGGCCCTTGAGCTTGTCGAGCTCGCCCTGCATCATCTTGGACACGGGCACGCCGGTCCAAGCGCTCACGACCTCGGCAATCTCATCGGAGGTCACCTGTTCGTTGAGGCCCTCGCCGTCCTGCTGCTTTTGCGCCTCGAGCGCAGCCTCGGAATCCTGAATCTGCTGCTGCAGGCCCGGAATCACGGAATAGCGCAGCTCGGACGCACGGCCCAGGTCGCCGTTGCGCGTCGCGCGCGCCTCTTCGCTCTTGGCCTCGTCAAGCTGGCTCTTAAGCTCCTGCACGTGGTCGATGGCGTTCTTTTGGTTAAGCCAGCCGGCCTTTTGCACATTGAGCTTTTCCTGGACCTCGGCAATCTCCTGGCGCAGGGCCTCCAGACGCTCCTTGGAGGCGTCGTCGGTCTCCTTCATGAGCGCCTGTTCCTCGATCTGCAGCTGGGTTAGCTGACGCGTGGTGGCATCGATCTCGACCGGCATGCTGTCGAGCTCCATGCGCAGGCGGCTTGCGGCCTCATCGACCAAGTCGATGGCCTTGTCGGGCAGGAAGCGGTCGGCGATGTAGCGATCGGAGAGGTCGGCAGCCGCCACGAGCGCGCTATCGGTGATATGCACGCCGTGGAAGATCTCGTACTTCTCCTTGAGGCCACGCAGAATCGAGATGGTGTCCTCGACGGTAGGCTCGGAGACCATCACGGTCTGGAAACGACGGGCGAGCGCCGCGTCCTTCTCGATGTACTTGCGGTATTCGTCAAGCGTAGTCGCGCCGATCGCGTGCAGGTCGCCACGAGCGAGCGCCGGCTTGAGGATGTTACCGGCGTCCATGGAGCCCTCGGTAGCACCCGCGCCCACAATGGTGTGGAGCTCATCGATGAACAGGATGACCTTGCCTTCGGACTTCTGCACTTCCTTGAGCACGGCCTTCAAGCGGTCCTCGAACTCGCCGCGGTACTTGGCGCCGGCGACCAGCGCGCTCATGTCGAGCTCGATGAGGTCGCGGTCGCGCAGGGTGCTCGGCACGTCGCCGGCCACGATACGCTGGGCGATACCCTCGACGATGGCCGTCTTGCCGACGCCCGGTTCGCCGATGAGCACGGGGTTGTTCTTGGTGCGGCGGGACAGGACCTGGATGGTACGACGGATCTCGTCGGTACGGCCGATGACCGGGTCGAGCTTGCCGGCGCGGGCCAGATCGCAGATGTTGCGACCGTACTGCTCCAACGCCTCAAACTGAGTCTTGTCCTCGGCAGATGTCACGCGGTCATCGCCGCGCAGTTCCTCGTAGACCTGCTCGATGCGCTCCTTGGTAACGCCGGCGTCGCGCAGCACGCGGCCCGCCTCGCCCTTGTCCTCGGCAAGTGCCATCAACAGATGCTCGGTCACCACGAAGCTGTCGCCCATCTTGGTGGCCTTCTTCTCGGCCTTCTCGATCACACGAACGAGCTCGTTGGAAAGGCCCATCTGCTGGCCCTCGCCCGAGACCTTGGGCGCATGGTCGATGGCATCTTGTGTGGAGCGTGCGAGCTGGGCCGGGTCGGCACCGATACGCTCGATGATCACGGAGATATTGCGCTCGCCGGCACCGAGCAGGGCAGACAGCAGGTGAATCGGCTCCACCGCGCCGGCCTGTGCATCGGCAGCCGTGCTCATGGCGGTCTGCAGCGCCTCGCGCGACGTCATAGCTAGTTTATCGATTCTCATGGAATCACCTCTCTTGGGGCGGCCGCCCTACGGGGCGGCTTCACGTTGTTCGAGAAGTATTGTTGCCAGCTTTGTACGATCTTATACACAAATCTAAGTCTCTATATATAAGATTTTCTGAGTGATTAAGAGATAGGGGGCAGGCACGCTCACCCGCTGCGGCCTCGTACCCTCACTATCTCGATCTGTAACATCTAGTGGCTGTTTATGGCTCTAGATGTTACAGATCGAGATGAAATGATCAGCGGCACCCGTTTATCTAAATCTGTAACATCTAGTCAGCAAATAGAGCTCTATCTGTTACAAATCGAGACGAACAGAAAACACCCGGATCAAAAATCTAAATCTGTAACACCAGGCCCACTTTTAGCGGCCAAGATGTTACAGATCGAGACAGACCGAAAACCACCACAAAGAGGGCAGGCACCTTTGTGGTGGTCGAGGTCTCTACTCCTTCGCCGAACCCGTACTTCCCGATTCGACGGTCCAGGGCATCTCATCCTCGAACAGCCATGTACGGGCAGACCCACTATCGCGTGCAGTCTGCGGGTCAGGCAAGCAGGTCTGTTTATAGGCATCTTGGATACACTGACCCATAAAATCGTTGAGCTCGGTCTGGTCGCCCTCCATGACATAGGCGACATCGCCGTCCATGATGTAGATGCCCGGACCCTCATTGCCCTCGTAGCCCGGATCGTACGAGACATCACATAACTTTGCTCCGTTTGCAGTGTCCAGCTCGATGGAAGAGTGGCATCCGCCAACCATGTCGTTCGCTTTTGCCCGATAGGACGCATATCCGTACCAACGCTTAAATGTTTTGCCCTTGAGTAGCTCGAACGCCCTATCGATCAGGCTTGTATCCGTGGTATAGCGCATGGCCCCAAGCTGAATACGCGGATAATTGCTAATACCCAGCACAGCCGGCTGCTCATCAAAATCAACGGTAATGGTCTCGGGCTTGTCGTCGCCGGTCAGAAGTTCGACAGATTGAGTCACAGGCTTGACCACCGGCTCCGTCACCGCAGCAGGTAGAAATGCCATACCGACAGCGCCCGCGCCAACCACAGCGATCGCAAGCGCCAAGACAATCAATCCAATACGGGCAGAACGGCTCACGGCAAAACACCCCACAATGCAAACCTTCGCCACCTGCACTAATGATACTGCCAGCTAACACTATTACCAAAAGAAGCCGCGTGCTCCTCACCACCACAAGGGGGACAGGCACCTTTGTGGTGGTTTTCGACGCTAACGGTCGACTATCTCGCGCCATGAGATTAAACTTGAATTGTTCTCTGAACATATCCATTTCTGCCTATCCTCAACAGATCTTTGTCTCGAGGAGCGCATATGAAGCCGCCTCATTCCACCGGTCGCAACGTCATCGCCATTCTCGCCATACCCATCGTGATGCTCTTCCTTATCGTCGTCACGCCCTTTTCTAATATGAGAAAGCCATTGTCAATAGACATGTTCGTTCGAGCCCGGTTTGAAACCGGGCTTTTTCGTTTCCCGTCGGGAGAGCCCGCGCACGCTGCATGGCTTAGTCGACGCTTGCCTGGCAAGCTAATATCCGCGGGCTCTTGCGGGTGCGCTTCCGGCGGTCAGCCCGGTATGTCCGCGCACCCCACCGCATTTCGATTCTCCGTCCGGCGCTATCGTACGAATCCAGTCTTTTGTCGGGCGCGGCCCCGGGGCTGCCCATCAAAAAGGTCGTGAACTCGCGCCGGCGATGCGTCGAGGCGCGGGCCCTCCCGGCGGGAGTCGGTTGTCGCCGGCTGCTAGAGGACGGTCCCCTCGGACCTGCACCCGATCTCCCAGACCCAGCAGGCGAGCTCGCGCGCCACGGCGGCGTTGGCCTTGCACGCGCTCTTGCCCGCCGCGGCCAGCGCCTCGCGGCGGCGGTGGAGCCTGGCGGTGCAGTCGTCCGCCCTAGAGCGTATCGCCGGGGGCACGTCGGTGCCGGGGGCTGGGGCCTTGGGCCTCGGGGAGCACGTGGAGTAGTGCCATGCGGACTCTATGAGCGCCGTGCGCGCGAGCGCGTTGCCGGCCTTGGTTATCCCGCCGCGCCGCTCGGACTCGCCGCTCGAGTGCTCCGACGGGGTCAGCCCGCACCAGCTCGCGAAGGCCGGCGCCGAGCGGAACCTGCTGAAGGACCCGACCTCCGCCGCGAGCCTGAAGGCCGTCAGGGTGTCGACCCCCTTGATGCAGGACAGCGCCTCCACCGTCGCCCGCCAGCGGTCGGTGCCCGCCAGCGCGACGACCCTCCTCTCGAGCTGCCGCCTGTCCGACTCCGCGCAGCGGGCGGCCGTGACGTAGTACTCCAGCGCGTCGCGCTGCGGCCCCTCGAGCCTGATCTCCGAGACCCACCTCCAGTGGGCCCTCGTCCAGGCCTTCTTCCTCGCCCCGTCGGCGTTGCGCTCGTCCCAGACGTGGCCCAGCCTGATCAGGAACATGTTGAGGCGCTGCCTCGAGCGGCGGAGCTCGCGGGTCGCGTCGTCGAGGGCGCGGTCGAGGTCCCGGGCGGCCTCGACCGCCATGTCGGGCAGCGGGACCTCGACGATGTTGTGGGTGGCGAGCATGCGGGCGATGAACTCGGCGTCGCGCCGGTCGTTCTTACGCCGGGCGTCCGCCGCCGGCCTCTGCATCTTGGAGACGGCGGCCACGGCGCAGTCGAGGCCGAGCGCGCGCAGCTCGCTGTTAGCGTCAATCTATTTTTCACCAGTTTCGCTAAACAGGCGTGCCGTTCGCGCAAAGGCGGTTTCACCGGTTGCGCTAACGTATTTTCACCGATTTCGGTCACGGCTTGACGGGACCGTCCCTCGGCAGGTCCTTCAGCCTGTAGGACCTGCCCGTTATCTTGACCAGGTGGCAGTGGTGGCACACCCTGTCCGCGATCGCGCTCGCCGCCACGTCGTCCCCGAACACCCTGCCCCAGCCGCTGATCCCCACGTTGGTGGTGATGATCGTCGAGCGCTGCTCGTAGCGCGTCGATATCAGCTGGAACAGCAGGTCCGCGCCCGCGCTGCCGACGTCGAGGTAGCCGAGCTCGTCGATGATCAGCAGCCTCGAGTGGGCGTAGTACCTGAGCCTCTTCTTGAGGATGCCGCGCGACGAGGCGTCCTCCAGGTCCTCGACGAGCCGGGCGCAGTCCACGAACCTGACCTCGCGCCCCGCCCTGACGGCCTCGATGCCCAGCGCGACGGCGAGGTGCGTCTTGCCCACGCCGGGGCTCCCCACGAACAGGACGTTCTCGGCCCGCTCGACGAACCTCAGGGTCGCGAGCTCCTCGATCTCGGCGCGCGGGACCGACGGCTGGAAGTCCCAGTCGAAGTCCGCCAGCCCCTTGACGTAGGGGAACCCCGACGACCGTATGCGCTGGCTGGTGATCCTGACCTCCCGCGCGGCGACCTCGACGCGCGTCATCTCCTCGAGGGCGGAGGCGAAGCCCCGCTCGCCCGCGGCGACCATCCTCACGTAGTCGGGCAGGGACGCCGCCATCTCGTGCAGCCCGAGCGCGGAGAGGTTCGCCTGCGCCCTGATCGAGGGGCTGCCCTCCGCGACGGCGCCCATCACGCCCCTCCGAGCGAGTCGAGCAGCGCGAGGTTGGCGCGCGCGGCCTCGGCGATGTCCGCGTCGGCCAGGCCGCGCTTCCCCTCGAGGGCCTGCCCATAGTGGTCGGGGTCGTAGTTGATGGGCCTCGACGGCCCGGACGCGGCGTCGTGGACGGCGACCTCCTCGCCGGCCATCCTCACCACGACCTGGCCGCCGGGCATCGCTATGACGCTCACGCGCCGGCCGATGCAGCGCCTGGGCACGGACCACTCCCTGCCGGCGGCCCTGACGAGCATGGTCGGCGGGACGGTCTGGACGCTCACGTCGCCCACCATCGACTCGAGGAGACGGAGGTTCCCGATGGGTCGCAGGCTCTCCTTCTCCCGCATGAACAGCGCGTCAGGCGGCAGGCCGGTGGTGCGGTTCGGCTCCGAGTTTGCCTGGGCCTCGATCCGGGCCACCGCCTCGGCGAGGCCGCTCCACCCGGTGAACTCGCCGCCGTAGGCGAGCAGGCGGTTCAGGAAGCGGTTGGCCGACTCGTCCTTGCCCTTGGTCTGCGGCGAGCACGGCGCGCAGAGCCTGAGCTCGAAGCCGGCCTCCCGCGCGAACCGCCACGCCCTCTCCTGCCTGGTCCTCCTGCGGCCCGAGACGGTCACCAGGCACGACATGTTGTCCGTGATGCACTCCTCCGGGACGCCGCCGAGGCGGGTGAAGGTGGCGAGCAGGCAGGACAGCAGGTCGTCGAGCGTGCGGCTCCTGACCGGTATGAAGCGGTGCTTCCGGGAATAGCCGAGCGTCGCGGTGAACACGCTGAACTCGAAGACCTCGCCCTCCGAGTCGACGAGCCTCATGCCCTCCTTCCAGTCGAACTGCAGCTGCCTGCCCGGGGGCGTCTCGAACCGCGGGTGCGGCTCGCGGCCGCCCACACCCCCGAAGGGCACGTCGCGGCCCCGGCACCATGCGGTGAAGGCGCCGTACCCGGGCAGCCCCTCCCCGCGGCCCTCGCGCAGGAACGCGTACACGGCCATCTTGGTCATCCCGGGCAGCTGGGCCTTCGCGCGGATCACCTCCTCGAGCGGGTCGAAGGCGCTGCCCCTCGCGGACCTCCCGTCGGCGGCGGCCTCGCCCTCCCGCCAGTACTTGGCGACCGTGTGCCGGTCCATGCCGTGCCTCCTCGCGATCTCGCTGAAGTTCGGCTTCGCGCCGGACCCCCTGTAGACGTTCAGCTCTCCCATTACGTTTCGCTCCATATCCCGCTCCTCCCGGGTCGGATACCCGATCGGAGCATAGTTCCGTTAGCGCAGTTGGTGAAAGTACGTTAGCGGGGTCGGCGAAAGCGCGTTAGCGCATTCGGCGAGATGCGTTTGCGAAAGTGGTTAATTTTAGATTAGCGCTAACACTCGCGCGCCATGTGGAAGCCGGTGGGGCCGCTCTCGTAGCACGCCCTCGGGTCCTCGAAGCCGAGGGCCCACTCCGCGATCTCGGAGGCGTCGGTGCCGAAGCTGCGGCGCACCACCTCGCCGGTGAAGGGGTTGAACGCCGCGGCGGCGACCGATCGCGCGTGGACGTCCAGGCCGATGGAGGTAACATGGGGCATGGGAAGCCTCCTCCCCGCAGGTGCGGTAAGGGCTACCGCACGGGCCGATACTCAAAGCCCATTGTGGCACCCCGAGCCCGCGGAAAGAAGCTGCGCCGCGGGGGAGGCGGCCCCCAATGGCTTTCTCATATCGTCTTTTGGTATCGCCTCGCCCTTCGATCTTTGCGGGATGATCGACGCCGGCTCGCGTGCCACCTCGCTCTCCTTTGTCTGCCGTGGCTTGTTCTACGAAGATGCAATTCCCACCGGAATTTGGCAGTCAAAGTTGCCACTGCTCGGTCAGATCGACGGACGCTCCCCCTATTTCTGTCTTGAACCTCAGGCGCTAAACTATCTGATCGACGACCAGCCACTCGACTCCATCACCCTCGCCTACGACTACGCACCAAACACCGATGAGCGCCACATGAACCAAGTCCTCGACAAGATGCTTGGACAGTGCGGGCTCACCGAGGAGGCCGGTCGAACCATCTACAGCTACCAGAAATCAAAGCGAACAGAACTCCGCCGTGTCGGAAAAATCGAGGGGCGAAGTGGGGCCGCCTACTGGCAGGCCTGGGCAACACGCGACAAGTGCGAATTCGGACACAGCACCTATATGGTCACCGTCTATACCAAGGATGGGATCAAAGAAAATGTTGACGATTTCGCATCATCCAAACTCGGCATCCCCAAAACAACCAAACCCGCCACCCCAGATGAAATCCTGTAGAGACTTTCATTGTTGTACTCAATGAGCGCAACAATGTTGGCCGTCATAGCCGAAACCACCACAAAGGTGCCTGTCCTCTTTGTGGTGGTTTTCGGCTCCGGCGCTCAACATCTTGATCTGTAACATCTAGCGGCCATTTTTGACCCCAGATGTTACAGATTGAGATGAAATGCTCAGCGGCGCCCGTTTATCTAAATCTGTAACAACTACTCGGTAAATAAGGGTCCACCTGTTACAGATCGAGACAAACGGAAAATGCCTGAACCGATAATCTAAATCTGTAACACCAAACCCACTTTTAGCGGCCCAGATGTTGCAGATCGAGACAGACCGAGAACTACTACAAAGGGGACGGGCGCCTTTGTGGTGGTCGCGGTCTCTACTCCTTCGCCGAGCCCGTGCTTCCCGATTCGGCGGTCCAGGATATCTCATCCTCGAACAGCCATGTACGGGCAGATCCACTATCGCGTGCAGTCTGCGGGTCGGGCAAGCAGGTCTGGTCGTACGCGTCCATCACGCAACGATCCAAAAAATCGATCACCTGCTGCTGGTCGCCTTCAAGAATGTAGGTCACGCCGCCATCTTGGATATAGGCGCCGTCCCCACCTCCGGCTTTTGCGTATTCCGGATTGTAGTTAACGGTGCGCATCAGTTTGCCATCAGATGAATACAACTTCAGCGTTGTATAGTAGCCACCGTTCACAAAACCACGTCGGCGCTCATAGGCATCCCAACCGTCCCAGCGTTTGAACGAACGCCCGTTTAGCAAGTCCAGCGCCTGTCGGGACAACTTCTCGTCCTTGGTATAGCGAGACGAGCCAAGTTCAATCATGGGGTAGTTGCTTATGCTTAGAATGCCCGGCGTTTCCTCGATATCGAGCGTTATCTCATCGGGCTTTGTAACGTCCGAAATCATTTGCCCGGGCATCGATGCAACAAGGGACGCCATCTCGACCGTCTGCTCAACCCCACTCGGCCCATAGAAGATAAGCGAGCCAAATAGGACCACGCCCGCAGCAGCGACGACGCAAGCCACCAACAGCAACAAAACAGAAGTGCAACGCTTCATCTTCAACTCCACAAACGAGAGTGTTTTGAGCTCACTTTAAAGCGCCAACTTCATACTGTCAATTCTAGATAGCATATGAACAAAGGCGCACTCCCCCATAGAGAAGAGTTGCAACCTCGATTTTAGCGCCCCTCAAGACCCAACGAGCAGCACTTAACAAGTAGCCCCGGTTATACCTTTCTCTGACGCGACCCTCGCGAAGCGCGTGAGCGGCAGGGAAAGGTATAACCGGGGCGGACAAGTATGTGCGTTACTCGGCAGCGGCCTTGAACTTGTTGTAGTTGATCAGGCAGCCGGCCTTGACGATGGCGCGCTCCTCGGCCGTCATATCGGCAATATAGAGCTCAATCTGCTCGACCGCACCGTCGGCGCGCACCACGTAGGCAGCAATGTTCTTGAGGTCGCCATCGAGCGCGGCACGGATACCCGGCACAAAGACGTAGTCGCCCACCTCAAAGTTGGGCTCGGCCTCCATCTGGAAGGGCACCATGCCCCAGTTCATCACGTTGGAGCGATAACGCTTGGTGGCGTACTCGTGGACGATGTTGGCCAGGCCGCCAATTACGCGCTGGCAGCTCGCGGCCTGCTCGCGGGCGGAACCGTCACCGGGCTTCTTGGCATAGAGCATGGAGCCAAACTCGGTCGCCTTGGCATCGGCCGCGACGCCCGCGCCGGTCAGCGCCTCAAACACACCGGCAAGCTCGGCATCGAGCGCCGCCAGGTCACCCGCGGACTCGCCGGCAACGCGGCGCTTCTCTACGGCGTCGACCTCCTTGGAGCGGCCCACGTAGGCCGGGTCGCGGCGGCTCAGCGTAAACTCGGCCAGACCCAGCGGGTTGGAGCGGAAGGAACTCGTCTCGCCCGAGGGAATGAGCTCGTCGGTCGTGGTGACCGGGTCCATGATCTTGGAGCACACCTTGAGCAGGATGTCGTCGCCGAGAGGCTCCATCGCGGGCCATGGCTTGATGTTGGGACCCTCGACCAGCTCGTCGGCCGGCTCAGCCTTGCCAAAGCCCCAGTACACGCGCTTTTTGTACGGCGCGTCGTCAAAGGCGTACTCGCAGGCCTCGTCCCAAATCTCCTCGGGCAGGTCGGTCGCCGACGTCAGGACGCCGCCGTTGGCAGCCGTCGCCGCAATGGAGCGGGCGTCCATCAGGGCCACGGCGCTCAGCTGGCCATTACCCGGCTTGGAACCCTCGCGGTTGGGGAAATTGCGCGTGGTGTGGCGGATGGACAGGCCGTTGTTGGCAGGCGTGTCGCCGGCGCCAAAGCACGGGCCGCAGAACGCCGTGCGCACGATCGCGCCGGCCTCCATAAGGTCGTAGATATAGCCGCGACGCGTGAGTTCGAGCGCCACGGGCTGGCTCGTGGGATAGACCGACAGCGAGAACTCGCCGCAGCCGGTGTTGGCGCCCTTGAGCACGCGGGCAGCCTGGACCACGGAGTCGTAGTTGCCGCCCGAGCAGCCGGCGATAACGCCCTGCTGCACGTGCAGTTTGCCGTCGACGATCTTGTCGAGCAGGCTAAAGTGCGTCTTACCCTCGCCGATCTTGGCGGCCTCGAGCTCCACCTCGTGAAGGATGTCCTCGAGGTTCTCATTGAGCTCGTCGATCTCAAAGCCGTTGGAAGGATGGAACGGCAGCGCGATCATGGGCTTGATGCTCGACAAGTCGACCTCGACGCAGCCGTCGTAGTAGGCGACATCGGCGGGCTTGAGCTCGCGGTAGTCGTCGCCGCGGCCGTGCATGGTCAGGAATGCGTGCGTGTCCTCGTCGGTGGCCCAGATGCTCGACAGGCAGGTGGTCTCGGTGGTCATGACGTCGACGCCGTTGCGGTAGTCGGTCGTCATGCTCGAGATGCCGGGGCCCACGAACTCCATGACCTTGTTCTTAACGTAGCCCTTGGCAAAGACGGCGCGGATGATGGCGAGCGCCACGTCGTGCGGGCCGACGCCGGGGCGCGGGGCACCCGTGAGGTAGATGGCAACGACGCCGGGATAGGCGACATCGTAGGTGTCGCGCAGCAACTGCTTGGCCAGCTCGCCGCCGCCCTCGCCCACGGCCATGGTACCCAGAGCACCATAGCGGGTGTGCGAGTCGGAACCCAGAATCATCTTGCCGCAACCGGCGAAGTTCTCACGCATAAAGGAGTGGATGACGGCGATGTGCGGCGGAACGAAGATGCCGCCGTACTTCTTGGCCGCAGAAAGGCCAAAGACGTGGTCGTCCTCGTTGATGGTGCCGCCCACGGCGCACAGCGAGTTATGGCAGTTGGTGAGCACGTAGGGCAGCGGGAACTGCTCCATGCCCGAGGCGCGCGCCGTCTGGATGATGCCGACAAAGGTGATGTCGTGGCTCGCCATGGCATCGAAGCGAATCTTGAGCGCCTCGGGGTCGCCGGACGTATTGTGTGCCTGAAGGATCGAATACGCGATGGTGCCGCGCTTGGCATCCTCGGGCGTCTGCGTAATACCGCGCTCGGCAGCCTCGGCCGCAGGCACAACCTCGCTGCCGCCGCGCAGGTAGATGCCGTCCTCGTACAGCTTGACCATACTGTCTCCCACTCTGCCCAAAAGATTTGGGCGCATAGCATACATTCGTTCAATATCGTGCCATAGAACGGTTGCCAGCGGGTTACGAATCTGCACGTTCACTTTATCTCGGTAAAGCAAAGGACGAGCACCTTGCATCACTCTTCTGACAAGGAGTGTCCCAAAGTGCCAGCACAAAAGGAACGTCCCCAAGTGCCAGCCAAAAATGGGAGTGGATAACCTCCCGTTTCTAGCCCTCAAGCGGACCAAAAGTGGGAGATTATCCACTCTCATATTGTTAGGATTTGCGTCGTAGAGCCGCCGTAACTAAAGATCGGTTCCCGCGCCCAAAAGTTTGCGCATGACTTGCTCGGGGTTGACTGAGCCGTCGCGCGGGGCCAGGGCGGTGATCTTCTTCTGCATCTTGTACTCGTGCAGCTCGTCCTCGAGCTGGCGTACGCGGGCACGGAGTTTTTCGTTCTCGCGCTCGCGCTCCTCAGCACGCTCCTTCATATCGAGGATACGCACCACGCCGGCAAGGTTGATGCCCTCGTCGGTCAGCTGGTTGATGAGCTCCAAGCGCTCGATATCGGCACGCGAATACAGACGCGTGTTGCCGCCCGAGCGCTGGGGGTTCACCAGGCCCTTGGACTCGTAGACGCGCAGAGTCTGCGGGTGCATGCCGGTCAGCTCGGCCGCCACGCTGATCATGTACAGCGGTTTGTTCCTATTGTCCTCGGCCATGCTACCTGACCCCTTTCCGTCTCGTTATCGTCCATCATAAGCCCGCGGGCGCGGGCGTGCGCCACGACCGCCCTAGTACGTCGCCTTGTAACGGTTGACCTTCTCGCGATAGTCGCGCGCGTCGGCCTCGCGCAGCTTGGTCATGGCATCGCGCTCGTCATCAGACAGGTTCGTGGGAACCTGCACCTTGATCTCGACAAGCAGTGCACCGGTGCGCCCGCGATGCTTAACGTCGGGCGCACCCATCTCCTTAAAGCGGAACTTCTTGCCCGTCTGGGTGCCAGCGGGCACCTTCAGACGAACCGTCGCGCCGCCGGGCGTCGGCACGTCCACCGTGCAGCCGAGCGCCGCCTCATAGACCGAGACCGGTACCTCCATGGTCACGTCGGCACCTTTACGCTTAAACAGCGGATGCTCCTCCACGTGCGTGGTCACGACCAGGTCGCCGCGCTCGCCGCCGGCAACGCCATACTCGCCGCGACGTTTGTAGCGCAGCTTGCCGCCGTCGACCGCGCCCGCGGGGACCGAGACCGTAATGGTCTGCTGCTCGCCTGTCGAGGGAATGCGATAGGTGACCTTGTGCGTCACGCCGCGGAACGCGTCCTCAGCCGTCACATCGACGGTCAGCGACAGGTCGCCGCCCTTGCGAGCGCGGCTGCGACCCGCGCCGGCACCGGCAGCGCCCGCAGCCCCGGCAAAGCCCGAGCCCCAATCGCTGCCCCAGGCGCCGTTGCCGCTAAAGATGCTGTCGAAGATGTCGCCCCAGCCGCTGGCGCCCGCGCCGGCACCGTAGCCGCCGCCATACGCGCCGCCCGCGCCCGGCATGCCGCCAAACATGAGCATCTGGTCGTACTCTTTGCGCTTCTTCTCGTCCGAAAGCGTTTCGTAGGCCTCGCTGATCTCCTTGAACTTGGCCTCGTCGCCGCCGGCATCGGGGTGATATTTTTGCGCGAGCTTGCGAAACGCGCTCTTGATCTCTTTATCGGAGGCGCTCTTGGATACGCCCAGGATGTCATAGAAGGTTTTGCCTGCAGCCATCGTAGCTCCTCTCCTGTTACGTCCGCCGTCCATGCAGACGACGGCCCATGCTTTCATATGGCACTAGGCCAGAAAGGGCCCCGGGTGTTGCCCCGGGGCCCTTCTCAATTACTCCTCGGTGCTCTCGGCCGTATCGGCCGAAGCATCCTCGGGCGCCGCTTCGGGCTCCGGTGCGGGGCGCTTCTCGCCACCGTAGGTCACCGTCACCATAGCGGAACGCAGGATGCGATCCGCCATGCGGTAGCCCTTCTGGTATACATCGTTGACGGTCTCGTCGTACTGCGATGCGTCCTCGACGCGACCCACAGCCTGGTGCTCGAGCGGATCGAACGCCTCGCCCTTGGGGTCGATGGGCTCAACGCCCTCGTGCGCAAACACATCGAGCAGCTTGGCATGTACCGCGTCAACGCCATCGACGAACTGCTTAAAGTCATCGGAAAGCTCTTGGCTGCGGGCATGGTCGATCGCGCGCTCGATATCGTCGATCACCGGCAACAGCGCGGTGACGAGCTTCTCGGTCGCGCGCTCGCGCTCGGCGATGCGCTCGTTGGCGGTGCGGCGACGGAAGTTCTCCCAGTCGGCCTGCAGACGGGCGGTGCGCTCGGTAGCGTCCTTTGCCTTGTCCTCGGCGGCCTTCTGAGCCTCTGCCGCAGCATCGAGCTCATTGCGCACGTCGGCAAGCTCCTTTTGAGCCTGCTCGAACTTGAGCTTAAAGTCGTTGTCGGCGGCTTCCTCACCGGCGCGGATAGCGGCTTCCACCATCTCGTCCTCGGTCATCGTCGCCTCCTTGTTGGAATCCTCTACCTGGTTCTCGGCAGCCTCGGCGGCCGGGGCCTCATTGGCCTCGGTATCGTCGACGGCCTCTACGGGAATCTTCACGTCCTTCTCCTCAGAGTCAACGGGGGCGGCGCCAGCGGCGGCCGCCTCCGTGCGAGCTTTACGGGCGGACATGATTACTTGTCCTCGTCGTCCACAACCTCGTAGTCGGCGTCGACAACGTCATCGTCGGCAGGCTGGGCGCCGGCGGCACCGTCGGTCTGCTGCTGAGCGTCGGCGTAGACAACCTGGGCCAGCTCGTAGGCCACAGACTGCAGGGACTCGCCGGCAGCCTTGATGGCCTCGACGTCAGAGCCCTCGAGCGCCTTCTTGGCGTCGGCGATAGCGGCCTCGGCCTTGGACTTCACGTCAGCGGAAACCTTGTCGCCCAGCTCGTTGAGGGTCTGCTCGGTGGAGTAGCACAGGCTGTCGGTCTGGTTGCGGACCTCGACCTCTTCCTTCTGCTTCTTGTCCTCCTCGGCATGAGCCTCGGCGTCCTTGACCATACGATCGACTTCGTCGTCGGACAGAGCGGTGGAGCCGGAGATAGTGATCTGCTGCTCCTTGCCGGTGCCCTTGTCCTTAGCGGAGACCTTGACGATGCCGTTGGCGTCGATGTCGAAGGTAACCTCGATCTGCGGCACGCCGCGGCGGGCAGCCGGGATGCCGGTCAGCTGGAACTTACCGAGCGACTTGTTGTCGCGGGCAAGCTCGCGCTCGCCCTGGAGCACGTTGATCTCGACGCTGGTCTGGTTGTCGGCAGCGGTGGAGTAGACCTCGGTCTTGGAGGTCGGGATCGTGGTGTTGCGGTCGATCATCTTGGTCATGATGCCGCCCATGGTCTCGACACCCAGCGACAGCGGGGTAACGTCGAGCAGCAGGATGCCCTCGACGTCGCCGGTGAGCACGCCGCCCTGGACGGCAGCGCCGTCGGCAACGACCTCGTCGGGGTTCACGGACATGTTGGGCTGCTTGCCGGTCATGGTCTTGACGAGCTCCTGGACAGCGGGCATACGGGTGGAGCCGCCGACGAGGATGACCTCGGTCAGATCGGAGAGCTTAAGCTTGGCGTCGCGCAGGGCGTTGGTGACAGGCTGCTTGCAGCGCTCGAGCAGGTCGCGGGTGATCTTCTCGAACTCGGCGCGGGTCAGCGTGTAGTTGAGGTGCAGCGGGCCGGACTGGTTCATGGTAATGAACGGCAGGTTGATGGTGGTCTGCTGGGCGGCGGAGAGCTCCTTCTTGGCGTTCTCGGCGGCCTCCTTCAGACGCTGCAGGGCCATGGGGTCCTGACGCAGGTCGACACCGTTCTCCTGCTGGAACTTATCGGCCATCCAATCGATGACGCGCTGATCCCAGTCGTCGCCGCCCAGGTGGTTATCGCCCGAGGTGGACAGAACCTCAAACACGCCGTCGGCGAGGTCGAGGATGGAGACGTCGAAGGTGCCACCGCCCAGGTCGAAGACCAGGATGCGCTGGTCGGTGCCCTGCTTGTCCAGGCCATAGGCAAGAGCAGCAGCGGTCGGCTCGTTGACGATACGCTTGACGTTGAGGCCGGCGATCTTACCGGCGTCCTTGGTGGCCTGACGCTGAGCGTCGTTGAAGTAGGCCGGGACGGTGATGACGGCGTCGGTGACGGTCTCGCCCAGATACTTCTCGGCGTCAGCCTTCATCTTCGCGAGCGTCATGGCGCTCACCTGCTCGGCGGTGTAATCCTTGCCCTCGATGTCGACGACGGCACGGCCACCCTGGCCCTCCTTGACCTCGTACGGCACGGTCTTGATCTCGGAGGTGCACTCAGAGTACTTGCGGCCCATGAAGCGCTTGATGGAGAACACGGTGTTCTTGGGGTTGGTGACAGCCTGGTTCTTAGCGGCCTTACCCACGACGCGGTCGCCGTCGGCACGGAAGCCCACGACAGACGGGGTGGTGCGGTCGCCCTCGGCGTTCACGATGATGGTCGGAGAACCGCCCTCGAGGACGGCCATAGCGGAGTTGGTAGTACCAAGGTCGATACCAAGAATCTTGCCCATTAGAAATTCCCTCTCTCTTGTGCGTTCGCGCCGACTCGGCGGTCTGCCGCGCGGCGCTTCGGCTTGTCTTTCAGGATGTAGTGTATCCCCTTATGGGCCGGAATATACAAAATCTAAGTCAATTCATATAAGATTTCTTATTGCTGAGAGTTTAGGTTCTCAAATGCGCAGGTAGATGTGCTGATTGAGTTCTCGGCAAATCTATCGAGATCTATGTAGAGATGGCTGAGGTTTGGGTCCGGGGGTGCCTGGGGCGGTCTTGGGCGACCCCGAGGAAGGCGTGACCCGTTTTGGGCGTCGATTCCGGGACACGCTTTCCAAAAGCTCGCTCAATCGCTCAATATTACGAGTCACCTTTAGCTAACATTTGCGCAGCTCAACGGCCCCACCTGCGCGTTTTTTAGTAAACCTTGGCATACTCGGCGAACGGTATGAAGATGCCGGTCAGAGGGTATTGCAAACGGTCGCTCCCGTGGTATGTTTTTGCCCGAATCAAACCGACGCACATCGCCTGTAGCGTCGGTCAACAGAGAGGAAACTACCATGGCTCATCCCGTAATTGATGCCGACGAGTGCATCGCTTGTGGCGTTTGCGTCGACTCCTGCCCCGCTGGCGTTCTGGAGCTCCAGGACGTCGCTACCGTCGCTGACGAGGATTCCTGCGTCGCCTGTGGCGCTTGCCAGGACGCTTGCCCCGCTGGCGCGATCACCGAGATCGTCGAGGAGTAACAACTCCCCCACTTGCACACTCAAAAGTACACCGTGCACAAAAAAGGAGGCCTCCGCATCGCCGCGGAGGCCTCCTTTTGCATATGTGGGCAGTTGCGGTGGAATAGTTCCTGGCTCATTGCTTAGGTGCCGATTGTAGGAACTATTTCACCGCAACTTATAAAGACGGTATCGGGCTAGGACAAATTATCCTCGTAGGGCATTAAATCGGCAAGGTAGCCCTTCTCCTTGAGCATGGCCTCGATCTCGTCGAGGGTTTGTTCGTCTTCTGCCGCGATGCGGTGGAAGTGGTAGCCGCTGGTTACCGTCAGCAGCGGAAAGCTCTTACCGCTCTCGATATCGTGCAGGTAGCGCTCAACATCGCGACGATTGCGGATGTCCAGGTCGGCCGTGATCTTGCCGTACACGCGGTGGTTGACGATCACGTTGAGCACGGCACCGCCCGCGTCGACGATGCTCGTGAGCTCATCGCCCGCCTGTTCCACGCCATGGCGTACCTTGACCAGACGCGTGGGCACAGCCGGGCTGCTCGGCGCCTCCTGTAGTACATAGCCACGATTGGTGGCGACGATATCGTGCCCGTCGGCGCGCAGCAGGGCGATGTCCTGCACCACGACCTGACGGCTCACGCCCACCTCGTGGGCAAGCGCACTGCCCGAGACGGGATCTTTGGCTCCCTCGAGCACGGCCAAGATGGCACGGCGACGCTCGCGGGCGTCCACTATTTACCGTCCAGCAGACGCAGGTGCTTAAGCGAGAGGTCGAGGATCGGCGCAGAGTGCGTCAGGGCGCCCGAGCTAATAAAGTCGACGCCCAGGTCGGCCAAGGCGCGAATATTGCCGGCATCCACGTTGCCCGAGCACTCGGTCTTGGCGCGGCCGGCGATAAGCTCGATCGCGGCAGCCATGTCGTCGTGGGTCATGTTGTCGAACATGATGATATCGGCGCCAGCCTCCACGGCCTCGCGCACCATGTCCAGGTTCTCGCACTCAATCTCGACCGTCGTGGTAAACGACGCGTGGGTGCGCGCCATCTCAATCGCGCGCGCCACGCCACCGGCGGCGTCGATGTGGTTGTCCTTGAGCATGACAGCCGTCGACAGGTTATAACGGTGGTTGCTGCCGCCGCCGATCTCGACTGCCGCCTTCTCGAAGACGCGCATGCCCGGCGTGGTCTTGCGCGTGTCGACGAGCACCGTCTTGGTGCCCTCGAGCGCCGAGGCCATCCTGTGCGTATAGGTGGCGATACCGCTCATGCGCTGCAGGTAGTTGAGTGCCACGCGCTCGCCCGAAAGCAGCACGCGCGCGTCGCCGCGAACCTGGCCCACGTGATCGCCGGCGTGCACCTCGTCGCCATCCGCGACATCAAACAACACGGAGCTCTGCGAATCCAGCAGCTCAAAGGTGCGGGCAAACACATCCAAGCCGGCGATGATGCCGTCGGCCTTGGCGATGAGCTCCACCGTGGCGGGACGCGCCGTGGGGCACACGCTCGCCGTGCTCACGTCCTCAAACGTAATGTCCTCGCGCAGAGCCTGCAGAATCAGATCATCGACGACGAGCTTCATGGTAATGGGATTCATGGTCTACTCCTCCACGGCCTGCGTGCCGGCGGCACGGGCCAAATCATCGATTGCCAGAGGGTCGGCGCCCAGGGCGCGATGACGGCCATCGAGCGCGGGATCGCCCGCCTGCTCCACTGCGAGCGACTCGCCGGTGCGCATGTACCACGCGGCGCGACGACCCCAGACCAGCGCCTCGAGCAGGCTGTTGGAAGCCAGGCGATTCTTGCCGTGAACGCCGTTGCAGGCCGTCTCACCGGCTGCGTAGAGTTCGGGCATCGAGGTGCGGCCGTCCTTATCGACCCATACGCCACCCATAAAGTAGTGCTGCGTGGGCGTAACGGGGATGGGCTCGTCCAAGATGTCGCGGCCGTCCTCCAGGCAGCGTGCGCGAATGTTGGCAAAGTGCCCAGTCACCACGTCGCGCTCGACAGGGGCAAAGCTCAGCCACTCGTGCTCGGTACCGTCCTGCTTCATCTGCTCGCGAATGGCGGCGGCGACCACATCGCGCGGCTGAAGCTCGTCGGTAAAGCGCTCGCCGGCGGCGTTGAGCAAAATCGCGCCCTCGCCGCGGCAGCTCTCGCTGATCAGGAAGGTGCGGCCCGGCTGCGGCGAGAACAGTCCCGTGGGGTGAATCTGCACGTAGTCCAGATGCTCCATCTTAATACCATGCTCCTGAGCGATGTAGCAGGCATCACCCGTGAGCTGCGGGTAGTTGGTCGAGTGGTCATATACGCCGCCGATGCCGCCCGTTGCCCACAGCGTGTGGCAGGCATGGATCTTAAACGGCTCGCCGGCATGCACGCCCTCGGCGGCATTTGTCAGCTCGTCGGCGGGACGAACCGAGTTGTCCTCGTCCACGGAAACGGCAACGACACCAGTGCACACCGTGGCCCCATCGCGCACGACCGTCAGGATGTCGGTCATGGCCACGTGCTCCAAAATCTGCACGTTGTCCAGCTTGCGGACAGCCTGGAGCAGCTTGGTCGTAATCTCCTTGCCCGTAATATCGGCATGGAAGGCAATGCGCGGGCGGCTGTGCGCGCCCTCGCGGGTAAAGTCGAGGCTGCCGTCGGCCTTGCGCTCAAAGTCCACGCCCATGGCCAGCAGGTCGTTGATGACCGAGCGGCTCGAGCGAATCATGATGTCAACACTCTCGCGGCGGTTCTCGTAATGGCCGGCGTGCATGGTGTCCTCAAAGAAGGCATCGTAGTCCGAGCCTTCGGGCAGTACGCAGATGCCGCCCTGCGCGAGCATCGAATCGCACTCGTCGACCGCGCCCTTGGAGAGCATGATCACGCGCGTGCTCGTCGGCAGGTTGAGAGCCGCGTACAGGCCCGCTACGCCGCAGCCGGCAATGACGACGTCGCACTCCATATCGGGGTATTGCTTGGTTTCCACAGGAATCCTCTCCCTTGAATGTGACAAAGGGACTGTCCCTTTGTCACATTGTTTTAGCGCGCTGCGTACTCGAGCATGCGGTCGAGCGTGAGCTTGGCCTGGTCGGCGGCCTCGTCCGACACGCCGATCTGCACCTCGCCCTCGCCTGTCTCCAGGCAGTGCACGAGCTTTTCGAGCGTGATGAGATCCATGTTGACGCAGGTGGGCTGCACCGCGGGGAAGTAGAACTTCTTGCCGGTGCCCTGGCAGCGGCGCTCGAGCTCGTAGAGCACGCCGCGGACCGTCACGATAATAAACTCGCTCGCGTCGGACTCCTCGGCATACTTGATGATGCCGGCGGTGGAGCCGATGTAGTCGGCCTCGGCAAGGACGTCGGCCTTGCACTCAGGATGCGCCAGCACGAGCGCGTCGGGGTGGGCCTCCGTCGCGTCGACGATCTGCTCGACGGTGATGATGTGATGGCGCGGGCAGTAACCGTTGTTGAGGATGACGTGCTTTTGCGGCACCTGCTCGGCTACGAAGCGGCCCAGGTTTTGGTCGGGAATGAACAGGACGTGCTGCTGCGGCAGCTCGGACACGATCTTGACGGCGTTGGAGCTGGTAACGCACACGTCACTCCAGCTCTTGATCTCGACCGTCGAGTTGACGTAGCACACCACGGCCAGGTCGTCGCCATACTCGGCGCGCGCCGCGTCGACCGTCTCGCGCTTGACCATATGGGCCATGGGGCAATCCGCGCCCGGCTCGGGCAGCAGCACGGTCTTGGTGGGGTTGAGCAGCTTGGCGCTCTCGCCCATAAACTCCACGCCGCACAGCACGATGGTCTGCTGCGGCAGGCTCTTGGCGAGCTTTGCCAGGTAGAAGCTGTCGCCGACGTAATCGGCAACGGCCTGGACCTCGGGCGCCACGTAATAGTGAGCCAGAATCACCGCGTCACGTTGGGTTTTTAGTTGCTGAATGGCCTCGACGAGCTCTGCGGGCACCAATGCCGCGCACTCCGTTGCCGTCGTTGCCGATGCCAGGCCGGCCGCAATGTCGCGTGCAAGCTCCGATGCATCCATGTTCGCGCTCTGTGCCATCAAGGCCCCTCTCTTTTGGCGAATCTTGGGGCTTTAGTATGACACCTAGGTTTACAGCTGACAAGACAGCTGTAAACCTAGGTGTAAAGTTGAAATAAAGATTCAATCATGCGGCAGGTCCATTTTCGAACTGGCAAGCTGAGGATAGCCGAGCTCTCGATAGCGCAGGAGGCATCTTTCGCCACCGCAATACCGCTCGGCGCGAGTTGCGCACCATGAGGCACGAACGGGCGCTCCCCCGCGAGCGGCACGCGCCCAATGTGGCAAAATCGAACTACTAAGGGGGCCCGAATGCTCAAGATTATTGCCTGCGACGATGACGTCGCTTTTCTAGATAGACTGCACCGGATGATCGACCGTTGGTCGACCGAGAAGGGCACGGCGGTCGATGTTGCGCTCGTTACGCGCGGCGAGGACCTGCTGGCGCGCCATGCCGCGTCGCGCGCCGACATCATCCTGCTCGACATGATCATGCCGCTCGTCAACGGCATGGACACCGCGCGCGAGCTGCGCCAGTCCGATACCGCCGTGCGCCTGGTGTTCCTCACCTCGTCGCCCGAGTTTGCGCTGGAGTCCTACGAAGTCCGCGCCTTCGACTACCTGCTCAAGCCCGTGGCATACGAACGCCTGGCGCAGCTGCTCGACGAGCTTTCGAGCATGCGCCCGTCGGCGACCGACGAGTTCGTCATCAAAACGTCCTTTGGTTACCATGCCCTGCGCCTGTCCGACATCGAATATGCCGAGGCACGCAACAAGCACGTGGTTTTCCACCTGCGCGACGGACGCGATATCGAGGCGCTCGAATCGTTCCGCAGCGTCGAGGACCGCTTGGCGCAAAACGCGGTCTTCTTTAAATGCCATCGCAGCTACCAGGTCAACCTGCGCAACATCGATCATTTCGATCGGACGGAGATCGTCATGCGCTCGGGCGCGAGCATCCCGCTTTCGCGCAGCAGCAAGCAGGGATTCCAGGACGCCTACTTTGCGGTGCGATTTGAGGGCGGGAGGCGCTGATGCCTGCATCGGTCGAAATGGTTCTTTGGGCGATTCACCACGCCACGACGCTGCTCTTTGGCGTTTTTGCCTCGGCGGCGCTCTGCGGTGTCAAAATCAATCGACGCCATGCGCTCGAATTGCTGGGGATCGGCGCCGCAACCGGCGCCGCCTTCTCGATCGCCAATGCCGTTGGTGGAGAACTGTTTGCCCGTCAGGCCTACCCACTCGTCGTACACCTGCCGCTTACCGTCTACCTATGCGCGCGCTACCACTTGAGTCCGCTGCTCGCGGCGTTGGGCGTCACCAGCGCCTATCTGAGCTGCCAGTTCAGCAATTGGATGGGCATCGCCGCATTTGCCGCAACCGATTCTCAGATCGCGTACTATCTGGCGCGCATCGCGACCACACTCGCCGTCTTTGCCGTCCTGTTGCATTGGGCCGGCGACATCGGTCCGCGCTTGGCGATTAAAAGCACCACCGAGCTGGGCATCCTTTTAATCCTGCCGCTCGTCTATTACGTCTTTGACTATGCCACCAACGTCTACACCACGCTGTTCCACTCGGGTTCGGTGGTGACCGTTGAGTTTCTGGCCTTTGCCCTTTGCGCCTTCTACCTTATGTTTCTTGCCGTCTACCTGCGCGAATACGAAGCAAAGGAAGTCGCCGAGCGTGAGCGCTGGATGCTCGAAACGCGCGACAACTCCGCCATCAAAGAGCTCGAGGCCTGGCGCCAGTCCGGACGCGAGCTGTCGATTCTTCGCCACGACATGCGGCACTTCCTGCGCGGCCTGGCTGTTCTTATTGAGGAAGGTCACATCGACGAGGCGCTCGAGCGCATCGATGAGCTCTGCGAGGCCAACGACCGCACCGCCGTACGCCGTTACTGCGCCAACGAGACGATCAATATCGTGCTTTCGTCATTTAGCTCGGATATCAACAAGCACGGCATCACCGCCGACCTGCGCGCCGCCGTGCCCGAAACCGTTCACGTGGGCGATGCCGACCTGTTCAGCGTGCTTTCGAACGCCCTGGAAAACGCCATCATCGCTGCAAGCGCCGCCCCCGAAGGCAAGCGCTTTGTCGACCTGGACCTGCGGTTTGAGGACGGCCAGCTGCTGCTTTTGGTTTCCAATACGTTTGGGCGCGCGCCGCGCATGGTCGACGGCATGCCCGTGACCCAACATGCCGGTCACGGCTTTGGCACCAAGAGCATTAAGCTTGCCGTGGAGCGCATGAACGGCAACTGCCAGTTCCGCATCAACGGCGACCGGTTTGAGCTGCGCGCCGTGATGTAGGGGCGCGACACTGGACTCGCGGTGCGGCTCAACCGCCCGGGTCGCCTTGCCGGCGCAGGCCCGTTACAGCGGAGCGGCCGACGGGGTCAGCTGCTTAATGTAGGCCCACATGCGCTGCTTGGCCGCCTTGTCGGTCAGAGCGGCCTCAAAGCCATCGAGTGCGAGTACGCGACGCCCCTGCACGTGGGCGACCAGGCCGGGCTTGAGCATGGCGGTGTCAAAGTCATCGATCGCCACGAGCATATCGGCATAGGTTTCACGCATGACGTCGGCCGCGCTGTTGTCCAGCAGCAGTACCGCCTCGGGGTCCAGGGCCTCCAGCGCCTCGCGGAACAGCTCGCACGGCAGGGCTTGGCCCACCGCCACCGTTCCGTCACCCGCGCCGGCGACGCTTGCCAGCACGCAAAAATCCTCGGGCGCATAGCCGATGGCCCCGAGCGCCTTACGCAGCGCCGCGCCATCCGCGCCCGCGGCAAGCTCGCCGCCCGAGCGCTCGGCTTCATCCAAATCGCCTTTTACCAGCACAATTGGCGAGCACGCGTTGCCTGCGATGCGCACGCCACGACCCGCAAGCGATGCGAGCTCCTGCTCGGCCGCCTGAGCGATGGCTTCTTTTTTCTGGCTTTGTGACATAGGTATGCGCTCTCCAATCGTTTGCGTGGGCACCATTATATAAAAGAGCCGCCCGCGAGTGGTTGCTTTGCGGGCCGCTGGGTATAAGCACGGTCGTACTGAGTTTTACGCGGCCGAGCCGCGTCGCATTATGGAGGTCACCATGGCTGACATTAAGCAGATTACCCCCGAGAACTTCGACGCCACCGTCAACGGCAGCCTTCCCGTGCTGGTTGATTTTTGGGCTCCCTGGTGCGGCCCCTGCCGTTCGCTGTCGCCCATCGTTGACGAGGTGGCCGACGAGCTGGCAGGCAGGCTTGCCGTCGCCAAGTGCAACGTCGACGATAACCAGGACTTGGCCATGAAGTATGGCGTCATGAGCATTCCCACACTCATCGTCTTTAAGGGCGGCCAGGAAGTCGACCGCTCGGTAGGCGCACTGCCCAAGGCAAGGCTTCAGGCATTGCTGGAGAAGCATTTGTAATACGCTGGTTACATTACGCTGCGCAGCTGCCGTCCATGAGCGGATTTAGACCGCTCGCCGGAGTGCTCGGCACACCCCATCCCACCACGGATAGTATGGAAGACACAAACAGCCCCCAGTGAACGGGTGCGGGTCAGATAGACTCGCACCCGTTTTCTATGCGATGGTGCGCGATGGTGTGCGTAGTAGAATCTGAACCATTGGATTACCCCATACATAAGGATAAGGAGATTCCCATGCATGACGTCGGAATGAACATGAGCCAGCTTGCCATGAGCGTCAAGCAGGTCGACGACACGATCGAGCTCGCCCACGAGTGGAGCCATCAGCTGCTTCATGCGACCGAGAACTTTGACATGGAGCGCATTGGCGCCAAGCTCGAGGCTGCCATGGCCGCGCTGCACGAGGCGCACGATGCGCTTGAGGGCTACGAGGAGGCCATCGAGGCCGACCACAACTCCGTCGGCTCTGTGAAGCTGGTGTAACGTGGCCGAGCACGAGCACGGCTGCGGGCACGGGCACGAACACGAGCTCGGCGTGGCGAACGAGCCGAGCTGCCGTTGCGGCGGCTCCGGCTCCGAGCTGGTGCGCTTTTCGGTCACCGCGCCCGATGATCTGCTGCGCCGTTTTGACGAGCAGATCGCGCGCCGCGGCGATGTGGCAAACCGCTCCGAGGCCGTACGCGACCTGATTCGCGCCTCGATCGCCAAGGAACAGATGCGCACGCCCGACGAGCAGGTTATCGGGTCGCTCACCATGATCTACGATCACCACACCGGCGACCTGACACGCCGCCTGGACGAGGTGCAGCACGACTACACCGACGAGATCGTGTCGACCATGCATGTGCACCTGGACCATCACAACTGCCTGGAGATCTTGGCACTTAAGGGCCGTGGCGAGCGTGTCTACGAGCTGGCCGACCGCCTGCTGGGTCTGCGCGGCGTAAAGCACGGTGAGCTCACCTGCGCCGCCACCAAGCAGAGCCTGGGCCTGTAGCGCGCCTGCCAAAAAGGGACAGGTTTGTTTTGGCAGGTTTAACGTTTTACTTACCAAAATATACCTGCCTTTTTTGGTAGGTTTCTATTGAGGAGGGTCGCATGCGGCATGCGCATATTTATGTGACGGGCATTGTGCAGGGCGTCGGCATGCGACCGTTCGTGTATCGCGAGGCCATGGCGCATGGCATTTGCGGCTGGGTGCTCAATGCGGGCGACGGCGTGCATATCGAGGCACATGCACCGGCTGCCGCGCTCGATAGCTTTGCCGCCGCACTCCGCACCCATGCGCCGGCGGCAGCTCGCGTGGAGCAGGTCGATGTTGCAGACCTCGCGCCCGGCAGCTGGAATGTTGCCGATGAACAGGGCTTTCACATCGTGGCATCGCAGGACCAGACCGCGCACACCACACTTATCTCGCCCGATATCGCCACCTGCGATGACTGTCTGCGCGAGCTGTTCGACCCCGACGACCGGCGTTTCCACTATCCCTTTATTAACTGCACCAACTGCGGGCCGCGCTTTACCATCATCCGGTCGCTGCCCTACGACCGGGCGGCCACCTCGATGAATCGCTTCCCCATGTGCCCTGCCTGCGCGGCGGAGTATGCCGACCCGCTCGACCGACGCTTTCACGCACAACCCGACGCCTGCTTTGACTGCGGGCCGCACATTACATGGCGCGAGGCGGGTGTAGACAAAGACGACGCCCCCTCTGGCGCCCCGGCGCCGGCCGTCGGTGCCACGCGCGAGGCCAGCGACGCCATCATCGAGCGCTGTGTTAAGCTGCTGGCTTGCGGTGATGTTGTCGCCATCAAGGGCCTGGGCGGATTCCACCTGGCGTGCGACGCCAGCAACGAGCAGGCGGTGGCCAAGCTGCGCTGTCGCAAGCGCCGCAGCAACAAACCGCTTGCCGTCATGGTACACGACCTTACCGATGCCGAGCGCCTGTGCCGGATCGATGATACCGAGCGCGACCTGCTTACCGGCAGTGTCCGCCCCATCGTGTTGCTGCGCCGCCGCGTTGTTGCAATCGACAGCGAATGCTGCGCCCCCGGCGCACCCGACCTCGCTCCATCCGTCGCGCACGATCTGCCCGAGCTCGGTGTTATGCTTCCCTACACGCCGCTTCAGCACCTGCTGCTTGCTGCCGCCGCGTCGCACGGCCTGCACGCGCTGGTTATGACCAGCGGAAACTTGAGCGAAGAGCCCATCGAGACCGATGACGATCTTGCCTGGGAGCATCTCGTTGCCGCCGGCATCGCCGACGCGCTGCTCGGCAATGACCGCGCGATCCTCTCGCGCTACGACGACTCCGTGGTACGTGTGGTCGACGGCACCGTTATGCCGGTTCGCCGCGCTCGTGGCTATGCGCCGCAGCCATTGCCGCTGCCGGCGATTGACGGCAGCGCGCCCTGCCTGCTGGCATGCGGCCCACAGCAAAAGGCCACGATTGCACTCACGCGCGAGGCCGACAACGGCAGCGCGGCCTGCTTTGTATCGCAGCATATTGGCGACGTCGAAAACGGCGCGACCTTCGATGCCTGGAACGCCGTGCGCGCACGCTTTGAATCTCTTTTTGACCTGAAGCCTGTCGCGCTCGCCTGCGACCTACATCCCAGCTACCTGTCAAGTCAGTGGGCGCGCATGCAGGCGCGCGAGCGAAATGTGCCGATTGTCGAGGTTCAGCACCATCACGCGCACATCGCGAGCGTCATGGCCGAGGCCATTGCCGCCGGCAAGCTTGCACTCGATACCCGCGTCCTCGGCATTGCCTTTGACGGCACTGGCGCCGGCACCGATGGCACCATATGGGGCGGCGAGTTTCTCGTCGCCGGCCTCGCCGATTTTGAGCGAGCCGCGCATCTGCGCACTTGGATGCTCCCCGGCGGCGTTGCCTCCATTCGCGATGTTCGTCGCAACGCCTTTGCCTTGTTGAGTGAGCTCGGACTGCTTGAGCACCCGGGCGCCGCACGGCTCTTGGGCGGCCTCGACGCGCAAACGCGCAGCGTCACCGCCACGATGATCGAGCGTGACATCAACAGCCCGCGCACCAGCAGCATGGGTCGCTTGTTCGATGCCGCCGCCGCTATCTTAGGCATCTGCGGCCAAGCGACCTATGAGGGCGAGCCCGCCATCGAGCTCGAAGCCGCCGCCTGGCGTGCACTCGACGGCGAAATCGCCCGCTCTATCGACAAGGAGGCGAGCTTTTCCGCAGACAAATCGACCTGTCTGGACTCTAAACCGCATTTTGAGGCACTTTTGGAAGGAATCGAAGCGGGCGCGTCGCCCGACAGGATCGCGCTCGACTTTCATATCGCCATTGCCCGCGCATCGGCCCGCATTGCATGCGCAATCTGCGCGCGGGTTGGCCTCGACACCGTCGCGCTCTCGGGCGGCGTGTTCATGAACCGCCTGTTACTGCAGCTCCTTACCCGCGAGCTCAAAGGCGCGGGGCTCACCGTCCTGCTCCCGCGCACCATACCCGTCAACGACGGCTGCATTGCCTACGGGCAGGCCGCTATCGCGCGTGCTCGTCTCGCACAGGCCGCATCGCACTAAACCGCCGGCCCATTTCGCCCGGCACCACCATCAACCGCCCGCCCAACACGTCCGACGCCGGCCGTCACACAGGCGTAACGCGTTTGCTCGCTGCCCCCTTCGAGCGCTACCATCAAACGATGGTTTATTGAGCGCCTATCCAGCGCATACGGATAAAGGGGAACAATATGTGCCTTGCCGTTCCCGGTAAAGTAATCAAACGAGACGACAACCTTAAGGCAACTGTCGACATGATGGGCATCGAGCGCCCGGTATCGCTGCGCCTGGTGCCGTCGGCGCAGGTGGGCGACTATGTTCTCGTGCATGCCGGCTTTGGCATCCAGATCGTCGACGAGCAGGAAGCGCAAGAAACGCTCGAGCTCGTTAATGCCATGACCGAACTGGCCGAAGAAGACCAACTGGCCAGCAACCCGGCCGAGGCATACTAGTGGCGGCCGGACAGCCGGCGCGCTCCGGTATCGACTTTTCGGCATTTCGCGATTCCAAGCTGGCTCGCGAGCTCATCGAGCGCATTCATGAGCTTGTCGGCGATCGCACCATCAACCTTATGGAAGTCTGCGGCACGCACACCGTGAGCATCGGCCGCTATGGCTTTCGCTCCATTATGCCGGCCGGGCTCAAGCTGCTGAGCGGACCGGGCTGCCCCGTCTGCGTCACCGCCAACCGCGACATCGACCACGCAATCGCGCTCGCCAACATAGACGGCGCCATCATCACCACCTTTGGCGACATGATGCGCGTGCCCGGATCGTCCACCTCACTTTCTGCGCAAAAGGCGGCGGGGCGCGATATTCGCATTGTGTACTCCCCACTCGATGCACTCGATATCGCCGAACACAACCCCGATCGCCCGGTCATCTTTATGGGCGTCGGCTTTGAGACCACGACGCCCACCATCGCCGCCGCCATTTTGGAGGCCGATGCACGCGGACTCCAAAACTTCTCGGTCTATTGCGTCCACAAGACCACGCCGCCGGCGCTATGCGCGATTGCCAACGATCCCGAGACCACCATCGACGGCTTTATCCTGCCGGGCCACGTCGCCACCATCACGGGCTTGGCGCCTTTTAGCTTTTTGGTCGACGAGTTCGATACCCCGGGCGTGGTCACGGGATTTGAACCGGTCGATATCCTGCAAGGCATCTGCATGCTGGTCCAGATGGTTGTCGAGGACAGGCCCGCGATCGACAACGCCTACCGCCGTGGCGTTAACGCAGACGGCAACCCCGTGGCGCGCCAGCTGGTCGAGCAGGTGTTTGAGCCATGCGACACCACGTGGCGCGGACTGGGGCCGATTGCCAACTCGGGCCTTTCCATCCGCCCCGAGTTCTCGCGCTTTGATGCCCGCACTCGCTTTGACGTGCCCGTTGAGGCGACGGTCGAGCCGCGTGGGTGCCGCTGCGGCGACGTGCTGCGCGGGGCCATTACGCCGAGCAGCTGCCCGCTCTTTGGCCACGCTTGTACGCCCGAGCATCCCGTCGGCCCCTGCATGGTGAGCTCCGAGGGCAGCTGCGCAGCATACTACCGTTACCGAGTCTAGCCCGAACGCCCCCGCGCGCTGACACCTCCCATGATTGGAGTTTTCGATATGTCCCATAGTATCTCCGATAGCGCTGTCTTGCTGGGCCACGGCTCTGGCGGCCAGATGATGAAACGCATCATCGACGAGGTCTTTTTGGATGCCTTTGGGTCGCCCGAGCTGCTCGAGGGCAACGACGCCGGCGTCGCCGCACTGCCCGCGAGCGGGCGCATCGCCATGTCGACCGACAGCTTTGTAGTCTCGCCGCAGTTCTTCCCCGGTGGCAACATCGGCCGCCTTGCCGTGTGCGGAACCGTCAACGATGTCGCGACCTCGGGCGCCAACGTGCGCTACCTGTCGTGCGGCTTTATCCTCGAAGAGGGCTATCCCATGGATAAGCTCCACCAGATTGTGCAGACGATGGCCGAAACGGCGCGCGAGGCGGGCGTGTCCATAATCACGGGCGACACCAAGGTAGTCGAGCGTGGCGGCGCCGACGGCGTCTACATCAATACCGCCGGCGTGGGCGAGGTTCCCACGGGTGTGGCGCTCAGCGGCGCCAACTGCCGCCCCGGCGATGTCATTCTGGTATCGGGTACACTGGGCGACCACGGCATCGCCATCATGAGCCAACGCGAGGGCTTGGCGTTTTCGAGCACGATCGAAAGCGATGCCGCACCGCTCAACCACCTGATTGCCGACGTTCTGGCCGCAGCACCCGACACACGCTGCTTCCGCGACCCCACGCGCGGTGGCCTGGCCTCGACGCTCAACGAGTTTGCGCAGACCAGCGGCGTTGCCATGGAAATCGACGAGGACGATGTGCCCGTGCGCCCCGACGTGCAGGCCGCCTGCGAGATGCTCGGCTACGACGTGCTGCAGGTGGCAAACGAGGGCAAGATGGTCGCCGTGGTGCCCGCCGAGCAGGCCGACGCGGCGCTGGCAGCCATGCGTGCCGCCCGCTACGGCGAGAACGCCGCCATCATCGGGCGCGTGCTACCGATTGCCGAAGACGCTCGTCCCGCCGTGCGCGTGCGCACCGGCTGGGGCTCGACGCGTATCCTCGACATGCTCGTGGGAGAGCAGCTGCCGAGGATTTGCTAGCAGACACGGCGCGCAGCCGCCGCAGTGCAACTCAAGGTTGTTACAGATATTCAGATTCCAGGCACGCCCGACGCGCAAGGCCAGTATCATGAGGTGCGCTTTACAACTCAAACGGCAGGAGCACCCATGGCAGCAGCGTTTTCCCATGTGATTTTTGATCTGGACGGCACCATCCTCAACACGCTCGAGGATCTGGCGGCCGCCGGCAACCATACCTGCGAGATGCACGGCTGGCCTACGTTTGCCGTGGACGAGTACCGCTACAAGGTAGGAAACGGCATGCTCAAGCTGGTCGAGCGCTTTATGCCCGCCGAGTACGCGGGCAACGGTCGCATGTTTGAGCGGACGCTTGCCGAGTTTAGGGCATATTACGGCGAGCACAAGGAGGACCATACCGCCCCCTACGCCGGCACGATCGAGATGCTCGACCGTCTGCGCGCCGCGGGCGTTCAGCTGGCCGTGCTTACCAACAAGGACCATGTCTCGGCTGCCCCGCTTATCGAAAAGTACTTTGGCCCCGACCGCTTTGCGCTGGTGCAGGGCCGCGTCGACGCGTTTCCGCCCAAGCCCGAGGCGCCCGTCACACTGCATGTGATGGAAGAGCTCGGCGCCGATCCGGCAACCACGCTCTACGTAGGCGATTCGAATGTCGATGTTCTGACCGGCCACAACGCCGGCCTTAAGAGCGCCGGCGTCACCTGGGGCTTCCGTGGCCGCGCAGAGCTAGAAGCCGCCGGCGCCGACTACGTGGTGGACACCCAGGATGAGCTCGCGGCGCTGATTCTGGGCGAGTAGCGGGGCTGTCGCTCAACACGGCTGCATAGATTCTGTCGCGCGGAAAGTAGTCGTTTAAGAACGTCCCCAATGACTGCCATGGCAACGCCGATGTTTCGGCAATGACAGCGAGCGGGCACCAGAGCGAACAAATTGGCATGAAAAGAGGACGGCATAGACCTTCTGGTCATGCCGTCCTCTTTGAATGACAAGTTGTCGCTCTGGTGCCCGCGCAGCGTCGAGCAGTTACGGCGTTTGGTAAAACGCCGTAACAAACTACCGCGTAACTCCCCTAGCTCAGCATCGCATCCATCATCTCGGAGTTGACGGAGTCGTCAGCAGACCACTCGCCGTCATCGTTGCAGGTGTACTTGAAGATAACCGTGGTCTTCCTGGGCTCGGTGGCCTTGGTCACATCGACCATCACCTGGCCGGCCATCTTGTACAGCTCGTCATCGGAAGGAACCGTGTCAAGCGCAGCGACCTTCTCCTGATACTGGGTGGAGAAGTCCTCGACGATCTTGTTCATGGACTTGCAGGTGATGGAGACCTCGGCGGTTGCAACGCCCTTGTCCTCGTCGACCGTCACGTCGCCGATCTCGTAATCAAAGCCCTCGAGATAGGTCTTGGCATACTCCTTGGGATCGATGCCCAGCTGCTCGAACTCGTCGCCCGAAGCCTCCTCCAGGCCAGAGAGGAAATCGTCACCACCGTTTTTGACCTCATCGAACTGAGTCGTAAGGTCCTCGGTGATGAGCTCTTCGATCGAAGGGCCTCCGCAGCCGGAGAGCACGACCACGCACGCAACCAAGACGGCCATGAGGGGCGCAAGCAGCAGCTTCTTTTTCATGTTGTTCCTCCCAATAAGCGGCACCGCGCTTCCCAGACACGGCGCACGTTGTAATAAGTAAGCCCATACTATCCACTTATGAACACCCTCGACGGCACGAAGGCGCGGTCGGTTCGTTTTAGCGTCCGAACGGTTTGCAAGCCCGCCCAACGTACAATAAAACGCTTCCCCGCGGTGCAATAAAAAAGGGTGGCCGGACAATCCGACCACCCTTGCACATCCTTTGGATGCCGCAGTTTACTTGCGGACAACCTTGACGATGGCGTCACCGGCGGCGACAGCGGAGTCGGCCTCGACGGCAAGCTCGACATCGGCGAACTCGGCGGTGTTGGACACGGCCACGACGACGCAGTCCTTGTAACCGGCAGCGGCGATCTTGGCGCGGTCGATCTTGAGCATGGGCTGGCCGGCCTTCACGACATCGTCGGCCTTGACGAAGCCCTCGAAGCCGTCGCCATTCATGTTGACGGTATCGACGCCAACATGCACCAGGACCTCGATGCCGCTATCGGACTGCAGGCCCACAGCGTGACCCATGGTGACGGTCACCTTGCCGTCGCAGGGAGCGTAGACCAGATCGTCCTCGGGCCACACGGCGCAGCCCTTGCCCAGAACCTCGCCACCAAAGACGGGATCGGGCACATCGGCCATCTTGATGACCTTGCCCTTGACGGGCGAGCACAGCACGTCGGCGCCGGCAGAAGCAGAGATGGAGGCCGGAGCAGCGGCAGCCGCGGGCTCAGCCTTCTTCTTGAACATGTCAAACAGACCCATACGTTTTCTCCTCTTGATTAAGCGCAACGTAGTGCGCATGCCTATGGTGATTATAGTGCCAATTGGACCAAAAACTAAGGTGGGGAGTCGAATCGAAAACTCCGCCGACGTCTTTGCCCCATCGATACCCGTTTTGCTGATTAATCCTCGATGAGCCCCAGGTGCACAAAGGCGTTCCAGATGCCGTCGTCGACATTCGTGGTCACGAAATCGGCCGCCGGTCCGGCGTTCGTCAGAACGCCGGAACTCAATTACTCCAAGCCCTCGGTGCCGTTGGATTTGATGATCTTCTGGTATGCGAAGAAGCTGTCCTTGCGGCGGCGCTCGTAGGTGCCGGTGCCGTCGTCGTACTTATCGACGTGGATGAAGCCGTAGCGCTTGCGCATCTCGCCGGTGCCGGCGGACACCAGGTCGACGGGGCCCCACCAGGTGTAGGCGATCAGGTCGACGCCGTCGGCGACGGCCTCGCCCATGGCCTTGATGTGACTCTGCAGATAGGCGATGCGGTACGGATCGTGAATGGAGCCGTCCTCCTCGACCTCGTCGTAAGCGCCCATGCCGTTCTCGACCACCATCAGCGGAATCTCGTAGCGGGCGTAGATCTCGTTGAGGGCGATACGCAGGCCCAGCGGGTCGATCTGCCAACCCCAGTCGGTGGACTCCAGGTAGGGGTTCTTGCCGCCAAAGGTCATGTTGCCCTCGGTCATCTCGTGGTCCTTGTGGGTGCCCACGGTGCCGGACATGTAGTAGCTAAAGGTGTAGAAGTCGACCTTGCCGTCGGCGATATCCTGCAGGTCGCCGTCCTCCATTGCGAGCTCGACGTCGTTCTCGGCCCAGAAGCGCTTGGCATAGAACGGATACTTGCCGCGCACCTGCACGTCGGAGCAGTACCAGTTCATGGAGTTCATCTGCTGCTGCGTGGCGAACACGTCGACCGGATCGCACGTGGCGGCGTAGGAGAGGATAAAGCAGTCCATGTTGCCCATCTTGAACTGTGGGTAGTGCTCGTGGGCGTAGCGCACGACGCGGCCGCTGGCGACAAACTGGTGATGCAGGGCCTGGAAGCGCTGCTGAGCGGTGGTCTTGATGGCGCTTGCCGGGCCCTCGAAGCCCTGGATCAGGCCGGTCTCCATCATGGCACCCATGTCCATGGTGCCGCAGTTGATCTCGTTGAAGGTGAGCCAGAACTTGACCTTGTCCTGATAGCGGTCGAAGACGGTCTGGCAATACTTCTCAAAGAAACCGATGAGCTCGCGGCTTGCCCAGCCGTTGTACTTCTCGACCAGGTGATAGGGCATCTCGTAGTGCGAGAGGGTCACGAGCGGCTCGATGTTGTGAGCGCGCAGGCAGTCGAAAACGCGGTCGTAGAAGGCGAGGCCGGCCTCGTTGGGCTCAGCATCGTCGCCGTTGGGGAAGATGCGGCTCCAGGAGATGGACATGCGGAACATGTTGAAGCCCATCTCGGCGAACAGCGCGATGTCCTCCTCGTAGTGATGGTAGAAATCGATGCCGTCATGGTTGGGGTAGAAGCGGTTGGGGTCGATGTCAATCGTGATCTGACGCGGCTCCTTGTAGCTGCCGCCCAGGAAGTGGTCGTCGACGGAAGCGCCGCGGCCGTCCACGTTCCAAGCGCCCTCAAACTGGTTGGCGGCGGTAGCGCCACCCCAATAGAAACCCTCGGGGAACTTGATGTTTGCCATGAGCATCTCCTTTGCATCGTGGGTCGATAAGCCGAGTATCGCCCACGCGCGGGGCATGCGGGAGCGGCCGCGCCAAACCCGACACTTCTTTTCGCAGCGGCGCCCCGCCGCCTGCCCGCCCCTGACACTTCCTGATACCTGTCAAAAAGGGACAGGTTTATTTTGGTCGGTTTTATCTGGGCAAACGCTGACGATAGGCAGCCGGCGTGCAGCCATAGCGCTCGGCAAACTTTTTGTAGAAGAAGCTCATGTTGGCATAGCCCGCCTCGTGCGCTGCGACCTCCGCAGTGGCACCGGCATCGAGCAGCGTCGCCGCGCGCGCTAGGCGGCTCTCTTGCACCAGCTGCATAAACGTGCGGCCTGTCTGACGCTTGAGCAGGGCGCTTGCGTAGTTGGGGCTCAGGTGCAGGTGGCGGGCTAGGTCATCGAGGGTGCAGTCGCAGGCGTTGCGCTCGATGAAGCCCATGGCAGCCGCGACCTGCGCCGATGGCAGCGCGGGCTCGTCCGATCGCAGAAGACCGGCCTCGTAGCTTTGCATGAGCTCGACCAACAGCAGCTCAAACAGCCTCGAGACAATCTGGGGGCTCGCTGGCGTGGGGTCCAGACGCTCGAACAGCATCTCCTGCATGTAGCGGCGCACGCGACGGCTGCCGCCCGTATGGAAATGCACGTGTCCGCGGTGGTCCGTTTCGTCCGTGAGGGCGTTGAGCAGGAAGCTCGAGACCGCGCTTGTGGGCGAAAGGCTTTGCTCCAGGCTACGGCGCAGCATTGGCCGCGAGATGATGGCGCTCAGCATAATGTCGTGCTCGCCGAGCTCGCCGACAGCATGCGGGCAGGCGGCATCGAGCAAGAGGACCTCGTTTTGAGCAAGCGTGAGCGCCGCGCCATTGACGATTTGCGGCGCTCGACCTCGATAGACATAGCTGATTTCGACATAATCGTGCACGTGTTCCGGCACAGGATTGAAGCGCGAGTTGCGAACAATCGATAGACCCTCGGGCATGCCTTCTTGGTGCAGAGCGAGCGCTGGGTTGCCGATTTTACGGATATGCCGACCATCGACATCTGCTTGATTACCTTGACCGAGTGCATCGCTCCAGTCGTAATGGGCGCCCGCGCGATAGGCTCGCTCACTGTTGGTCAGCTCGAGCAGAAGGTTGTCCAGCCGTGCGATATCCATTACATCACCATCGTTGATTCGGTCATATTCTGCCGTGGTTTTGATATTAGCAGGGCTGCGCGCTCGGCGTACTCTGACTTCAATGAATTTGAAAGGCTGGTTTTGGAGGAGCGTATATGGCGGCGTATTTTGAGCAGGTGCTTGGCGGCACCTACGACAACCATGTGCTTCCGTTCTTGTGGCTTAAGGGCGAGGCGCGCGAGACGATTACCGAGTATTTGGAGCAGATTGCCGGGGCCGACATCCGCGAGGTTTGCCTGGAATCGCGCACGCATCCCGATTTCTGTCGCGACGGCTGGTGGTCTGACCTGCGCTTTATCATCGGCGAGTGCAAGCGCCTGGGGTTAAAGATCTGGCTGCTCGACGACGCCCACTTCCCCACAGGCTATGCCAACGGCGCACTCGAAGGCGATGACGTCGACCCCGCGCTCAAGAAAACCGTGCTCAAGCATCGCACGATTACGGTTGTTGGTCCCCAACCGTCCACGACTATCAAGCTCGGTAATCTCATGGACCCCACCGAGCGCTTTGTGGGCGTGGCAGCTTTTGATGCCGCTGGTGCGCCGCTCGACCTTGCGCTCGCTGTTGAGCAAGGAGACGATGGAACGCCCGCCCGCTTGCGTTTTGACGCCCCCACCGGCGTCACTACGATCGTGCTGTACGCCACCAGCCAAAAGACCGGCTTTCGCGATGAGTACATCAACATGGTCGATATGGCCTCATGCCGTGTTCTCATCGACGCTGTCTATGAGCCTACGTTTGAGCATCTGGGCGACGAGTTCGGCAAGACCATCCTGGGCTTTTTCACCGACGAGCCCGGCTTTATGAACGAGAAGGGCACCACGCTCGACGATGCTTCTACCAGCAGTTTTATCGGGCGAGGCGACCTAGCGCTGCCGTGGTCGAACGAGCTTGCCCACCGCCTGCGCGATGCGCTTGGCGAGAATTGGCTTGCTAAGTTGCACGGCCTTTGGACGCGCGAGGCAAACGGCGCCCAGGTTCGCCACGCCTATATGGACCTTGCTACGCAGCTCTACCGCAGCTGCTTTGACGAGCAGATTGGCGGTTGGTGCCGCGCGCACGGCGTCATGCACATTGGCCACGTGATCGAGGACAAGAGTTGTCACACGCGCCTGGGTCAGGGCGCTGGGCACTACTTCCGCGCGGTCGCAGGACAGGACATGGCCGGTGTCGACGTGGTCATCAACCAGCTTGCCCCCGGAATTGACCGCGGGCGCTACAGCTACTTCCACGGCGCATGGAACATGGAGTTCTTTACGTACGCGCTTGCCAAGCTGGGCTCTTCGGCCGCGCGCCTCGACCCCAAAAAGCAGGGGCGCTGCATGGCCGAGGTCTTTGGCGCCTTTGGCTGGCACGAGGGCCTGAGCGAGATGAAATGGATTGCCGACCATATGCTCGTCCGCGGTATTAACTGGTTTACGCCGCACGCGTTTAGCATGGCGCCCTTCCCCGATTGGGACTGCCCGCCGCACTTTTACGCGCACGGCAACAACCCGCAATGGCCGCACTTTGGCCAGCTCATGCGCTATATGAATCGCACGGCGACGCTCCTTTCGGAAGGCGCTGCCGCTCGCCCCGTCGCCATTCTGTACCATGCCGACGCCGAATGGGCCGGCAACGCCATGCCCGTCGAGCGCGTGGCGGCCGAGCTCACGCGCGCGCAGATCGATTTTGACTTTGTGCCTGCCGAGGCTTTTGAGGATGAGGGGCGTTACGAGGTTTCGATTGCCGATGGGACGTTTGCCGTTAATGGCTGTCGCTACCAGGCGTTTGTTATGCCCGGGGCTTCGTTTATTGGCGCTGTCACAGCACGTGCCGTCGGGCGCATGATGGCCGCGGGGGTTATGGCGCTTGCCGTCGACGAGGTGCCCGGCGCGCTTTACGACGCGGATGGCGCAGCCGAGCTGAGCGGTCTTGCCGCGACCCCGCTTGCCGATGTGGCGGCTGCGCTTGCACGCGCGGGGCTGCAGACTGTTGTGACCGATACGCCGCAGCCCTGGCTACGCGCGCTTCGCTACGAGCGTGCCGGCGAGACCTACGTCATGTTGGTCAACGAGCACCCACGTGAAAGCATTTGCTGCACGGTTTCGCTTCCGCAAGACAAGTGTCTTTGCGGAACGCGCCTCGACCTGCTGAACAGCACCAAGCCCGTTGCGTTTGACGGCGTGCCGGAGCTGGCGCCTTACGAGAGCTGCGTTGTTGTTCTGGAGGCAAGCGGCGCAATCGAGCCCGCGGACTGCACCGACACGAGCACACGTGCAACGCTCGCCCTCGACATCAGCCACTCCTGGACCGTCGCCCTCTCCCCTGCCGGCAGCGATGGAACCTTTGGCGAGCCGCAAAAGCTCGAGCGCCTGTGCGACCTCACGGCCGAGCAGTTCCCCGGCGTATGTGGTACGTTCCGCTATCGCACGTCGTTCGAGCTGGCCGACGACCTCGCCCACACCGTCATTGACCTAGGGGATGTCTACGAAGTCGCAACGCTCACACTCGACGGACAAACGCTCGGCACGCGCATCTGCCCGCCCTACCGCTTTGCGACAGGCGCGCTTACCGCCGGCGCACACGAGCTCGCCATCGATGTCATCAACACGCTCGACCATGCGACCTCCGACATCTTCGCCCTCACCGAGCCCGTCGCGCCCAGCGGTGTCCTCGGCCCCGTTACCCTTCTCGGGCAAAACCTGCCAAAATAAACCCGTCTCTTTTTGGCAGGTTTGGCGAGTGCGGGAGTTCGAATGGATATCAAACGCAAGATTACCGAGGCGCAGGGCCTAACCCCTACCGAGCAGCAGCTCGGCATCTCGGCCCTTGCCATGGGCGAGGACATCCGCGGACTCTCCATTAAGGAGTTTGCCGCCCGCGCCAATGTTTCGGTCGCAAGCGTGCACCGTTTTTGCAAAAAGCTCGGCCTCGAGGGCTTTAAGGACCTCAAGGTCGAGCTTATCCGCCTGGCGACCGAAGCAGGCAACCGCCGCGACGTGGACATCAACTTTCCCTTCGATGCCACGTCCACGCCCGCGCAGGTTATGGAGCGCATGGAAGGGCTCTACCAGACCACGCTGGCCGAGACGCAGGAGCTGCTCGACCCCGCGCAGCTCGACCACGCCGCCAAACTGATCGCGAAGGCACGGCAGGTCGATATCTACACCGGCTCGCACAACCTCTATCCAGCGGGGATGTTCCGCGACCGCCTACTTTCGTCCGGCAAGAGCGCCACATGCTACAGCAGCACCGAGGCCCAGGTGCGCACGGCGCTCGCCTCGGATTCCAGCAATGTGGCGATCGTCATCTCCTACAGCGGCCTTGCACCCAACCTCAAGGAAATCTTGCCGATCCTCAGCAGCCGACATGTTCCCGTCATTGTCATCGGCACACCTTATTGTGCGCGCCTGCACCCCGGCTTTGCCGCCTACCTCACGGTGAGCGACCACGAGAGCATGACGCACCGCATCACGCAGTTCGCCAGCCACATCGCCGTGCAATACGTGCTCGATTCGCTCTACAGCAGCTACTTTGCCAAAGACTACGCCCGCTGCGCCGAGTTCCTAGAGCGCTCGTTCCCCTACACCCGCCTCCCCGGCCTCAAATAACAATCCGGCCCCACCGCGCCTCCAATCGCCCTCCTAAGTTGCGGTGAAATAGCTCCTGTTTAGGCTCTAAACCAGCACTTTCAGGAACTATTCCACCGCAACTCGTTGGCGCAGGGGCATCGGGCGGACAGCGGGCTTTTACTTGCGAGGCGTCGGCAAAACAAAGAGTCCGTGCTGGTTACAGTAGAGGTACATTCTGCCGCGTCCGGTGATATGAAAACGCGGTTGCACCGATTGCTCTGGATAGAGCTTCTTGAGGCAGATGCCATCCATAGTCGCATATGCCACAAAGCTAATGTAATGATCCTTGGTCATGGGATGGTCGAGCGTGACGTACCAATCGTCCTCGATGCGCTCGATGGAAAAGGCGTGATCCGCGTCCGGCTCTTCGGCCTCCTGGGGAAACATCGTGGAGCCGCAACAGCTAAAGCTGCCTTCTCCGAGCGCGTGCACAACGTTTCCGCAGATAGGGCAAACGTAAAAGACGCCTTTGAGCATATTGCCTGCACGGTTGGCGTTGGCCCGAATGTCACCAGCCAAAAGCTCAGCCACGCTTATGCCGAGTCTCTGGGCCAAAGGCTCAACGAGGGAAATGTCGGGAAGGCCGCGGCCGGACTCCCACTTGCTGACGGCTTTATCGGTCACGCCAAGGCTTTCCGCCAGGGCGCGCTGGGTGAGGCCGCGATCTTCGCGCAGCCGCTTGATGGCATGTGCTGCCAAAAAAGTATGGGGGACATTGCTTTGCGGTGTCTGGTTCATGAGATGTCCGATCAGATTGGAAGAATGGAGCGAACCGGTTCAAGAGCCAGTATCCATTTGAAGACAGCCCTCGACAACCTACGCTGCGTAGACATGCACCGACCAAACGAGCGTGGATTTTCGGACACTCAAATCACGAGCGTGGATAATCTCCCACTTTGAGCCCCCACACAGGCCAAAACCGGGAGATTACCCACGCTCATCTCTGACTAGTCATTGGGGACGTTCTTAAACGACTAGTCAAACAAGAACGTCCATTACAGTCGAAATTGTCAGCCCGGGCCCGTCTCGGGCTACGATTGAGGCG
>JBKXPS010000008.1:0-122367 GCA_047014445.1 Collinsella aerofaciens
TGGAGAGAGCGCTCCCGCAAACTGCCTCTTGACAACTTATAGGAGCGTCGGTTTTGTTTTCGCGATTCTCGGTGTGGTCGAGGGTGACCGGTAAAACGTAGTAGATAGGCCCATTTCGTGGCAAACGAGACAACTCGGAGCACAGAGCAGCTAAAAAAGCCCCGTCCCAAATTGACTGCTTTTTAGCTGCGGTGAGATAGGGACTGTTTAAGGCTTCTGGCCCATAAAACAGTCCGTATTTCACCGCAACTGATGAGGGGATAGGTTAGCGCAGCAGGCCGGCTACTTCGCCGGCTAGGGTGATGGTGCCGGCGGCAACGAAGGGCTCGCCCGCGGCATCGAAAGCCGCGAGGGCCTCGGACACGCTGGGATACACGCCCGCGAGCTTATCGGCGTCCACAAGTGCGGCGAGCTCCTCTGTCGGCAGGGCGCGGTCGGAATCGGTCTGGGTCACGACCACGCGCGGGAAGGCCGGGATCAGTACGTCGACGATGCCCGCTACGTCCTTGTCGGCCAGCGCGGCGCACAGCAGCGTGGGGCGATTCTCCACGCACGGATCGATCTCGTCCAGCGCGCTCACAAAGTTATCGCAGCTCTGGGGGTTATGGCAGGCGTCGATCAGCTTGAGCGGATCAGTTCCCAGCACATCAAATCGGCCCGGCGTGGGGCAGCCCATAAGCGACGCATCGAGCTTGTCATGATCGAGCTCGCGACCCAGATACCCCTCGCACAGCATAATCGCGCACGCAGCATTCTGCGGCTGATACGCCGGCTTGACCATGCTCGACGTATAAATCGCACGCGGCGTAGTGCAGCTAAACTCAACCGTATCGCCCACATGCGCCGGCACCTTGGTCGTGGCATGGCTCACCACCAGCGGCACAATGCCGCACTCGCGACAACGCGCATCCATCACGCGCTGAACACTCGCCTCGTGCGTACCCTCGCCTAAAACAACCAAGCGCCCAGGCTTAATAACCGCAGCCTTCTCCCCCGCAATGGCCTCGAGCGTATCGCCCAAAATGCGTGTGTGATCGAGCCCAATGCCCGTAATGGCAACGGCGACGGGATCGGTCGCACTCGTGGCGTCCCAGCGGCCGCCCATGCCAACCTCGAGCACGGAAACATCCACTGCAGCCTCGGCAAACACGACAAGTGCGGCAGCCGTCAGCAGGTCAAACGGCGTGATGGCATAGGCACGCTCACCCGCCGCAATACGACACGCATTCACACGACGACCTGCCTCGACGGCGGCAGAAACGCCACGGGCAAAGGCCTCGTCGCTCACAACGCGCCCGTCAACCTCCATGCGCTCGGGATAGCGCACCAGCTGCGGCGACGTATACAGCGCGGTCTTTAACCCCTCACCACGCAAGATAGCAGCCGAAAAACGCGTGGTCGAAGTCTTGCCATTGGTACCGGCAACCTGAATGCAATCGAAATACTCATCCGGACGTCCCAGCTCATCGAGCATATCGACAACCGTCTCGAGCAGAGGACCAGCATCCCCAGAAATCCGCCCCGTGTCGGCAGCAAGCCCCACAGCCTCATCAAACGAAAGCAGCTCAAACGAGAACGGCACAGAATACGACCCCGAACGCTTAGGCATAAACCAAAGTCCCCTCAACATAAAAAGAGGCCCGCAAGCAACAACGAGCCCCTCCCATTCAAAATATCAGCCAAACACCGCTTTGCAGCAGAATCAAGACCACAACCAAGTGGCCCTAACTAACCAGTTGCAAACAACCACGTAAACGAACTAGGAGCGGCCCGATGCTTTGCTCGCCGCAAGTTCCGCACGCAAAGGACAGCACTTAATGTGCTGTCCGTCTTGCGCAGGACTGTCCGCAGCGGAGAGCAAAGCGTCGGGACGCGCCCCCAAGTTAGGCCTACGAGAAGTCAGCAACCTGAGCAGTCAGCGCCGCCAGGATCTCCTTGAGCTCAGCCGCACGGTCCCTCTTCTTCTGGACCACCGCAGGCGCGGCCTTGGCCACAAAGCCCTCGTTGGCGAGCGTCTTCTCGCAGCCGGCGAGCTCCTTCTGAGCCGCGGCGATCTCCTTCTCCAGGCGCGCCTTCTCGGCCGAAAGATCGACCTTGCCCTCGAGCACCACAAAGACCTCGACGCCGCTGTCGACCACGGCAATGCTCGCAGCCGGCTTCTCGACGTCGGTACCCATGACCAGCGAGGCGGTGTTGGCCAGCGGCTCAATCGTGGAGCGCAGGCTCTCGAGCTTCTCGATGTCCTCGGCACCGGCGCGCACGACCACGTCGAGCTCGGCCTTGGGGCTCAAGCGATAACGCGAACGCGTGGCGCGGGCAGCGGAAACGACGGCGCGGCACAGCTCAAACGCGCGCTCGGCGTCCTCGTCAACATACTTGGCGTAGTCGGCGGGCTCGGGCCACTTGGCGATCATGAGCGCCTCGGCGCGGTCCACGTTGCCCTCGGCATCCAGATCGAGCACGCTCGCCGGCATGTTGTCCCAGATCTCCTCGGTGACAAACGGCATAAGCGGGTGCATCAGGCGAATGGAGGTGTCGAGCACAAAGATCAGGTTGCGCTGAGCCTGCAGACGACCCTCGCCCTTCAGGCGGGCCTTGGTGACCTCGACGTACCAGTCGCAGACCTCGTTCCAGAAGAACTGCTGCACGCCGCGGGCCATGTCGCCAAAGGTGTAGTTCTCGATGCCCTCGGTGACCATCTTGACGGCCTTGGCCAGGCGGCTGAACATCCAGGCGTCGGCCGGCGTCTCCACGACGGGCTCACCGGGCGTGTAGCCCTCCATGTTCATAAGCAGGAAGCGGCTGGCGTTCCAGATCTTGGTCACAAACGACTTGGCCTGCTCGGTGCGCGGGCTGTCGATAAGCTTCTTGGTCTTCTTGTCGATGTTCGCGTCGAACTTGACGTCCTGGTTGGTGGTGCACAGCGTGAGCAGGTTGTAACGCATGGCATCGGCACCGTACATGCCAATGAGATCCATGGGGTCAACGCCGTTGCCCTTGGACTTGGACATGCGGCTGCCGTCCTTGGCAAGAATCGTCGGGTAGATGACGACGTCCTTAAACGGCACCTCGTCCAGGAAGTACAGCGAGCTCATGACCATGCGGGCGACCCACAGCGCGATGATGTCGCGCGCAGTGACGAGCGCCGTCGTGGGGTGATGGCCCTCGAGCAGCTCCGGCTTTTGCGGCCAGCCCTGCGTGGCGAAGGTCCACAGCTGCGAGCTGAACCAGGTGTCCAGCACGTTCTCGTCCTGATGCACGTGATGGCCGCCGCACTTGGGGCACACGTCGGTGTCCTCGGTCAGAGCGTCCTCCCAGCCGCAGTCCTCGCAGTAGAACACGGGGATACGGTGGCCCCACCACAGCTGGCGGCTGATGCACCAATCCTTGAGGTTCTCCATCCAGGTGGTGTAGGTCTGCGTCCAGCGCGCAGGGTGGAAGGTGACCTTGCCGGAGTTGACGGCGTCGAGCGCCGGCCCCTTGAGCTTGTCGACGGCGACAAACCACTGCTCGGACAGCCACGGCTCAAGCGCGGCGTCGCAGCGGTAGCAGTGCATGACAGAGTGGTCGTGCTCCTCGACGTGGTCGAGAAGGCCGTGCTCGTCGAACCACTTGATGACCGCCTCGCGGCACTCCTCGCGGGTCATGCCGGTGAACTCGCCGTAGCCTTCGACGACCACCGCGTGCTCGTCGAAGATGTTGATCTGCGGCAGGTCGTGAGCCTGACCCATGGCGTAGTCGTTGGGGTCGTGGGCCGGAGTAACCTTGACAAAGCCAGAGCCAAAGTTGGCATCGACATGCCAATCCTCAAAGATGGGGATCTCGCGGTCGACGATGGGCAGCTTGATGGTCTTACCCACGAAGGCGGCCTTCTCGGGGTCCTTCGGGGAGACAGCAACGCCCGTGTCGCCGAGCATGGTCTCGGGGCGCGTGGTGGCGACGACGATGTAGTCCTGGCCGTTGACCGGCTCGGTCAGCGGGTAGCGCAGGTGCCACAGGTGGCCCTTCTCGTCCTTGTACTCGGCCTCGTCGTCCGAGATGGCGGTGGTGCAGTTGGGGCACCAGTTGACGATGCGCTTGCCGCGGTAGATCAGACCGTCGTGGTACCAGTCGCAAAAGACCATGCGCACGGCCTGCGCGTAGTCCTCGTCCATGGTGAAGCGCTCGTTGTCGAAGTCGACAGAGCAGCCCATGCGCTTGATCTGTTCGACGATGATGCCGCCGTACTCGTGGGTCCAATCCCAGCAAGCGTCGACAAACTTGTCGCGACCGATCTCCAGGCGGCTGATGCCCTCGCTCTTGAGCTTCTTGTCGACCTTGGTCTGCGTGGCGATACCGGCGTGGTCGGTGCCGAGCACCCAGCGCGTGGACTTGCCGCGCATGCGGGCCATACGGATGATGGCGTCCTGGATGGAGTCGTCGGTGGCGTGACCCATGTGGAGCTTGCCGGTCACGTTGGGAGGCGGAATGGTGACGGTGCAGTCGCCCACGCCCTCGCGGCGCTTATAGTAACCGCCGTCGAGCCACTTCTGCAGGATCGCCGGCTCGTTGGTCGACGGATCGTAATTCTTGGGCATTTCTTCCATATATCTCTCCCTGTCCCGCCGGGGAGGAATGTAGGCCCGATTTTCGCTCGGTCAGGTCCTGGGCTCGCACGAAGACCACATTAAGTGGTCTTCGGCTCGTGCGGAATCTACGAAAATCGGGCCTACATTCCTCCCCTTAGGTATCGATTACTTCAGTCTGATATGACTTCGCTGAGGCTTAAACAAACACACAGAATAACACAGGTAGTTGGGGTTATTGCGTATATATAAAATAGCCTCCGACCGCGGGTGGCCGGAGGCTATTTGCAAACACGTTTTAGGCTGGCTTAGCCGTAGATGCGCTGGGGCTGTTCTTCGCCCTTTACGGAGGCTTCGGTCACGATGACCTTGGTGACGCCTTCCTCGCTGGGGAGGTCGAACATCGTCTGCTGCAGCACGTCCTCGCAGATGGAGCGCAGGCCGCGGGCGCCGGTCTTGCGGGCAAGCGCCATGCGGGCGATCTCGTGCAGGGCGGCATCCTCAAACTCAAGCTCAACGTCCTCGAGCTGGAACATCTTGCGGTACTGACGCACCACGGCGTTCTTGGGCTCGGTCAGAATCGACACCAGGTCGTCCTCGTCGAGCGCCTGTGTCTGGGTGACGACGGGCGTACGGCCCACGAACTCGGGGATCATGCCAAAGGCGTTGAGGTCCTGCGGGAGCACCTGGCGCAGCAGGTCGTTCTCGTCGACCGAGGTGGGGCCGGCGATCTCGGAGTTAAAGCCCACGCCCTTGTTGCCCACGCGATCGGCGATAATCTTGTCCAGACCCACAAAGGCACCGCCACAGATGAACAGGATATTGGTCGTGTCGATCTGCAGCAGCTCCTGCTGGGGATGCTTGCGGCCGCCAGTGGGCGGAACGCTGGCCACCGTGCCCTCAAGAATCTTAAGCAGCGCCTGCTGAACGCCCTCGCCCGAGACATCGCGGGTAATGGAGAGGTTCTCGGCCTTGCGGGCGATCTTGTCGATCTCGTCCACGTAGATAATGCCCACCTGAGCGCGCTCAATATCGCCATCGGCAGCATTGATGAGCTTGAGCAGGATGTTCTCCACGTCCTCGCCAACGTAGCCGGCCTCGGTAAGCGCAGTGGCGTCGGCGATGGCAAACGGCACCTCGAGGATGCGCGCGAGCGTCTGGGCCAGCAGGGTCTTACCGGTACCGGTGGGACCGAGCAGCAAGATGTTGGACTTGGCGAGCTCTACCTCGTCCATATCGTCGTCGAACTGCGAGCCCATGTCGTCGTCAAAGGCAGACACCGCGGCGCCGCCCTCGATCACGCGACGATAGTGGTTGTACACGGCCACCGACATGGCGCGCTTGGCGTCCTCCTGGCCCATAACATAGGCCGAAAGCTCGTCATAGATCTCGTGCGGCGTCGGCACATGCGTAATGACCTGGCGGGCATCGTCCTCGAGCTCAAAGCCCTCGGCCTCGGGATCCACGGCAGGCTGCCCGGCAGCCTGGCCGTGGTCGTTGAGGAAGCCCGGCAGCTTGCCGTTGCGGGCAGCGTCCATAAAGTCCGAAGCCAGCGACTCCTCAAGGATCTCGGAGCAGGCGGCAACGCACTCGTCGCAGATAAAGATGTTGGTCGGACCCTTTACAAGGCGGCGAACCTGCCCCTGCTCTTTTCCGCAGAAGGAGCAGCGGATGGGGTTGCCATTCTCGTCAAAGTTGTCCTGCATGTTTCCTGCCATCCTAGGCGTCCTTCGCGGCGAGATCGCGCGAGGTGACGATACGGTCGATCAGGCCGTAGTCGAGGGCCTCGGCAGCGGTCAGGTAGTTGTCGCGCTCGGTGTCGGCCTGGACCTTCTCGATCGGCTGGCCCGAGGCATCGGACAGGATCTGGTTGAGCTCGCGGCGGGTCTTCTTGATCTCCTCGGCCACGATCTCGATCTCGGTCTGCTGACCCTGGGCACCGCCGCTGGGCTGGTGAATCATGACCTTGGAGTGCGGCAGGCAGAAGCGCTTGCCCTTGGCGCCGGCCGAAAGCAGCACGGCAGCCATAGACGCGGCCATACCGACGCAGATGGTGGAGACCTGCGGCTTGATGAAGTTCATGGTGTCCAGAATCGCCAGACCGGAGTAGACCTCGCCGCCGGGCGAATTGATGTAGAGCGAGATATCCTTCTCGGCATCCTGGCTCTCAAGATGCAGCAGCTGGGCAACGACCAGGTTGGCGCTGACGGAGTTGATCTCCTCGCCCAAGAAGATGATGCGGTCGTTGAGCAGGCGCGAATAGATATCGTAGCTGCGCTCGCCGCGCGGCGTCTGCTCGATAACGTATGGCACGAGGGCGGAATCGAACTTGGCGATCATACGCATCTCCATTTCTCTTACGGACCAATAGTGGTTCTAGACAAACGTACGGTGCCCGCATGCTATGCATTGGCTGGCACCGTACGAAGCAACCGGATAACCGGCTTATAACTTTACCCCATCACGGGCGCATCCATGCGCTCGCGGAAAAGGTGGCGAGAATTACTCGGCGTCCTTGGCGGTCTCGTCGACCTCGGTCACCTTGGCGTTCTCGACCAGGTGGTCGACGGCCTTGGAGCGACGGATGGACTCGCGGACAGCAGGCATGCGGCCATCGGCGATGAACTCGGCCTTGGAAGCCTCGACGTCCTTGACGCCAGCCTTCTCGAACTCGGCGTTGATGTCGTCCTCGGTGACCTCGATCTTGAGCTCGCGGGCGAGGGCGTCGAGCGCCAGGGACTCACGGGCAACGTCGTTGGCTTGCTTGTGCAGGTCGCCGATGAACTGCTCCATGGTCAGACCGGAAGCGGGCAGCCAGGTGTCGAGCGTCATGCCGCGGGCAGCGAGGTTGGACAGGAAGTTCTGGCCAAGCTCCTCAAAGACGGACTGCTCGTAGTCGGCGTCCATCTCGTCGAGCTGCAGACGCTCGGCGAGAGCGGAGACGCAACGGTTCTCCTTCTCGGCCGGGAGGCGGGAAGCCTTGTCCTGCTCGATCTCGATCTTGATGGCGTCGCGCATAGCGTCGATGCTGTCGAAGCCAAAGTCGGACTTGACGAGCTCGTCGGTGAGCTCGGGGGTGTTGCGGACCTTGATGCCCTTGACGGTGACCTCGACGGTGTGGGTCTCGGCCTCCTCGCCCTCCTCGACCTCGTCGGTCCAGGTGACGGTCTTGACGTCGTCGACGTTGGCGCCGATCAGGGCCTCGTTGAACTCCTTGGGGTTGCTGTCGCTACCGGCGATGAGCATACGGCCCTCGGCGGCGAAGTTGTCGGCGTTCTCGACGGCCTTGAGGTCGACGGTCACGTAGTCGTCAGCCTCGACGGCGCGACCCTCGACGTCCTCGAAGGTGGCACGGTAGTTGAGGAGCATCTCGACCTGGTTGTTGATCTCGGACTCGGTGACCTCCGCGGGAGGCATCTCGATCTCGACGGCGTCGAAGGAGGAGAGCTCAGCGGCAGGACGCAGGGAGAACTCGACGGTGTAGGTGTAGTCCTCGTGATCCTTGGCGAGGTCGAGCTCCTTGTAGTCACCGTTCTTGGTGGGGACGATGTCCAGCTCGTTGAGGACGACGGGCTCGTTGGCGGCGATCAGGTCGTTGGTGGCCTGAGCGAGGGTAGCCTCGGCGCCAAGAGCAGAGTCGATGACCGGACGGGGAGCCTTGCCGGCACGGAAGCCCGGGAAGCGGTACTTCTTGGCGGTGTCCTTGTAGGCTTTCTTGATCGCGGCGTCGACGTCGGCGGCCGGGATGGTGACCGTAGCGGTGAGCTTGGCGTCCTTGACGTCAGAAGCGGTGATGTTCAACACGTTCCTCCTCATACTGCCCAGCTTATCTGAGGTGCTGGTACCTTTATGCAACAAAGAGTCGCGACGGCGGGAGCCGACGCAGGTGCGTTGGTGCGGGCGAAAGGACTCGAACCTTCACGGGAATCCCACCAGAACCTAAATCTGGCGCGTCTACCAATTCCGCCACGCCCGCATGAGCGCACAGACTAGGAATGATAGCAGATACGAACGACAAGCGCACGCACACCTTTTACAGGCTCACGACCTCACCACGAGCGCGAAAGGCGGGGCGAGTTGCCCCGCCCCGCCAATTGCGACTTGTTCGCCGACCCGCTACTCCCCCAGCAGGGCCTTCTCGGGCGTGATCGGCAGCGAGCGGACCTGATGGCCGGTAGCGTGTGCAACGGCCGAGGCCACGGCGGCGAGCGGCGTGTTGATGACGACCTCGCCGATCGACTTGGCGCCAAACGGACCCGTCGGCTCGTAGCTCGGCTCAAAGGCCACGCGAATGCTGCCGATATCCAGGCGCGTGGGCAGCTTGTAGCTCATAAAGTTGCCGGTGCGCAGGCGGCCGCGTTCATCATGCTCGACGATCTCGTAGAGCGCGTGACCGATACCCTGGGCAATGCCGCCCTCGGCCTGGACGCGCGCGAGCGCCTCGTTGATCACGGTGCCGCAATCGACAGCCGCCGCATAGTCCACCACAGTCACCTTGCCGGTGGCCTTGTCGACCTCTACCTCGGCAATGCCGGCCATAAAAGGCGGAGGCGAAACGGGCAGGCAGGCAGAGGCATGCGAGGTAAGCGCGTCGCCGCCCGCGATGTTCTTGACGCACAGGTTGGCAAAGTCGCGCAGCGTGAGGTAGCGGTTCTGCTCGCGAGCGGCGCGCTCGTCGGACAGACGCACGTACTGGCCATCGAAGACCACGTCGGCGGCGTCCACGTCCCACATCTGGGCGGCCTTGGCGCAAATCTTCTCGCGCAGCTCGGTCGCGGCGTTCTTGGCGGCAAGGCCCGTCACGTAGGTACCGGAGCTCGCGTACGAGCCGGCGTCGAACGGCGACACATCGGTGTCCACGCCGCGCACCACGATCAGCGAGCTCTCTACGCCCAGCTCCTCGGCGGCAATCTGCGCCAGGATCGTGTCGACGCCCATGCCGTTATCGGTGGCGCCGGTGCCGATGGTAATGAAGCCGTCCTCTTCCAGGCGCATGTCGATGCCGGCGATGTCCACGTTGGAGATGCCCGAGCCCTGCATGGTGAGCGCGCAGCCCAGGGCACGCACGCGGTCGCCCAGGTCCACGGCCAGCGGCTTGTCGCGCCAGCCGATCATGTCCATCGCGCGCAGCAGGCAGCGGTCGAGCGCGCAGGCGTTGAGCTTCTCGTTGTAGTACTGCGGCATGACCTCGCCCTCGCGCACGATGTTCTTAAGGCGCAGGTCGGCGGGGTCCATGTGCAGCATGTCGGCAAGCTCGTTGACGGCGCTCTCCACGGCAAACTGACCCTGGGTGGCACCGTAGCCGCGATACGCGCCGCCGCGGTTGGTGTTGGTGTAGACGGCGTCCCACCTAAAGCGGCTCGCCTTCACATGGTTGTAGATAGGCAGGCTCTTGTGGCCCGAAAGGCCGATCGTCGTGGTGGCATGCTCGCCATAGGCGCCGGCGTTGGACAGCGTATGCAGGTCGATGGCCGTGATGGTGCCGTCGTTCATGGCGCCCAGCTTGACGGTCATCTGCATCTGATGGCGCGAGTTGCCCGCGGTGATGGTCTCCTCGCGGGTGTAGCAGCAGTAGCTCGGACGACCGGTCTGCTGGGTGACGAACGCCACGAAGATCTCGCAGCAGCCCGTCTGCTTTGAGCCAAAGCCGCCGCCGATGCGCGGCTTAATGACCTGCACCTGCGACTGAGGGATATCGAGCGACTGTGCGACCATACGGCGCACGTGGAAGGGCACCTGCGTAGAGGTGGTCACCGAGATGCGGCCGAACGCGTCGGTCGTCGCGAAGGCGCGGAAGGTCTCCATGGGCGCGGTCTGCGTGGCCTGGCTGGTGTAGGTGCGCTCAAAGACGATGTCGCTCTGGGCGAAGGCCTCGTCCAGGTCGCCATAATCGCTGGTACCGCTGCACACCAGGTTGCGAGCAACGTCGCCGCCCTGCGGGAACATAAAGGTCACGTCGCCCTCGGGGTGGACCACGATGTCGTTATCGAGTGCCTGGGTAAAGTCGAGCAGCGGCTCGAGCACCTCGTAGTCGACCTTAATGAGCTTGAGTGCCTTGTCGGCGGCCTCCTCGGTCTCGGCGGCGACGATCGCCACCTCTTCGTTTTGGTAACGGACGAGGTTCTCGAGAATCAGGCGGTCGTAGGGACTCGGCTGCGGATAGCTCTGGCCGGCGATGGTAAAGCGGCGCTGGGGCACGTCCTCGTAGGTGTAGACGCCCACGACGCCGGGCACCTTCAGGGCGCGCGACGTATCGATGGAGCGGATCTTGGCGCGGGCATAGGGGCTGCGCTTGAGTTTGACGATGAGCGCACCGGCGGGCACCATATCACCGGTGTAGACGGGACGACCCTCGAGCAGGGCCTTCGAGTCCTTCTTGGGCTGCTTCTTGGTGATCTGCTTGTACGCGACACCGTCGGAGCTCGTCTCGTTGACGGGCAGCTCGGGCATCTCAAAGCCCACCTGCACGCCGGACTCGTTGAGGAAGCGAACGATGGCGCGCAGCTGGCTCTCGTAGCCGCTGCAGCGGCAGAGGTTGCCGGCGAGCTGGCGCGACAGCTCCTCGCGCGTGGCGACGAGGCTCGGGTCCTCCTTGGCAGCGCGGGCAAGCGCCAGCACGTTCATGATGAGGCCGGGGGCGCAAAAACCGCACTGCTCGGCGCCTTCGGCAGCCATCGCACGGGCCAGCGCCTCAGACTCGGCTTTGAGGCCCTCGAGCGTGGTGATGGTGTGGCCCTCGACGCGAGCGGCGGGAACCGAGCAGCTCAGCACCGGGTCGCCGTCGAGCCACACCGTGCACAGACCGCAGTTGGTGGTCTCGCAGGCGCAGCGCACCGACGCGCAGCCCTGCTCGCGCAGCAGCGCAAAGAGCATGGTATCGGGGGCAATCTGAACCTTGACCTTGCGACCGTTGAGCGTAAAGGAAAGATCGATGAGTTTGGCAGCCATTAGCGCACCTCGCTAGAATCGACGCCGGGCACGCGGCGGCAGGAATACTCGTCCGTGGCAAACTTAGGCACTTGCACGCCCTCGAGCTCGCGGGCAAGCGCGGCCGAAAGCTCGATGCCGGCGGCGCGGCGCACGGCCTGCACGGCAAGCGGGGCCGAGATGCGGCGGCGGTAGTCGGCCGAGCCCCACATGTTGGTGCCGTAGCTCAGCGCGCGCACGGACGCGGCCAGGGAGCGCAGCTCGTCCTCGGAAGGCCGCTCGTTCACCAGGCCGCATGCCTCGCCCTGCAGCAGGGTCGCACGCAGCGGGCGGGCGCCCACGGTGACATGCCAGCTGTTGTCCCACCAGGCGGCGGTGACATTGAGCGAGGGGAAGTCGGTCGCGGCCTTGCGCACAGCCTCATAGCTTGCGCGGTAATCGTGCTTAACGACCACCACGTGCTCGATCACGTCGCGCACGTAGCCCATGTCCACGAACTCGGCGAGCGGCACGCGACCGGCACCCGTCAGCTCAACATAGGAATCGAGCGCGAGAAAGGCGGAGAGAACGTCCGAGAAGCCAAAGCGGCCGTAGATGCTGCCGCCCACCGTGGCGGTATTGCGCAGCTGCACGCCCACGATGTCATGGACGGCGAACTCAAAGACATTGTTGACAAGCACGTTGAGCCCGGCATGACGCTCGATCTGGCGCAGGGTGCACATGGCACCGATGCGAAACTCGGTCTCGGTCTCCTCGATCTGATCGAGTCCGCAGGCCGAAAGGTCAATCGCCGTCGCCACGCGACGCGAACCCAGACGCATCCAGATGCCGCCGCCCACAATCTTGTTGTTGCGGTTCTTCTGTAAGAGCTCATAGGCTTCGGCCGCGTTTCCAACACGGACGTAGGTACCGAACTTGAGCACGTTCTCCCCCATCTCTCCACTTGTCCAGTACTTTTAAGTGTACCAAACGAGGGGCCGCACACCGTCGAGCGACAAGAACGCCACGTGGGACAAATTTATCAGTAGTTTTTGTCCCAGGGTCGCTTGCGGCAACAAGCTCGAACTAACTATCGTACCTGGGACAAGAACTACTGATTAATTTGTCCCACGCCTCCGCGAAAGAAAAAGGCTCCCAGCCGCGACAGCTGGGAGCCTCATCAAATGCTATGTCAGGCAGGGTTTAGCAGACGCCCTGGGCGAGCATGGCGTCGGCGACCTTCAGGAAGCCGGCGATGTTGGCGCCCATGACGAAGTTGCCCTCCTCGCCGTACTCCTTGGCGGTGTCGTCCACGTTGTGGAACATACCGCGCATGAGCTGCTCGAGCTTGCCGTCGACCTCCTCGAAGGTCCAGGACAGGTGCTCGGCGTTCTGGCTCATCTCCAGGCCGGAAACGAGCACGCCGCCGGCGTTGGCAGCCTTACCGGGCATAAAGGCGACGCCGTTCTCCTGGAAGTAGGTCGTGGCCTCGATGGTCGTGGGCATGTTCGCGCCCTCGCCGACCACCTTGCAGCCGTTGGCGACGAGCGCCTGGGCGTCCTCGAGCAGCAGCGTGTTCTCGCGAGCGCAGGGCAGCGCGATGTCGCAGGGCAGCTGCCACACGCCGCGGCCGTCACCCTCGTGCCACACGGCGTTGGGCTTCTCGTCAACGTACATGGCGAGCGTGACGCCCTTGTCGTGGCCGGAGCGCTTCTTGTTGTAGACATGCTCGAGCACGGTGTAGTCGATGCCGTCGGGATCCTCGACCCAGCCGTGGGTGTCGGAGCAGGCCAGCACCTTGCCGCCGAGCTGGGCGACCTTCTGGACCGCGTAGATAGCGACGTTACCGGAGCCGTGAACGACGACGTTCTTGCCCTCGAAGGAGTCGCCGCGGCTCTTGAGGTACTCGTCCACAAAGTAGACCAGGCCGTAGCCGGTGGCCTCGGTACGGGCGAGCGAGCCGCCAAAGGAGAGGCCCTTGCCGGTGAGGACGCCGGTCCACTCGTTGGTCAGGCGCTTGTACTGACCGAACATGTAGGCAACCTCACGGCCGCCAACGCCCAGGTCGCCAGCGGGAACATCGGTGTTGGGGCCGATGTGGCGATAGAGCTCGGTCATGAAGGACTGGCAGAAGTGCATGATCTCGTTGTTGGACTTGCCCTTGGGGTCAAAGTCGGAGCCGCCCTTGCCGCCGCCCATGGGAAGGGTGGTCAGGCTGTTCTTGAGGATCTGCTCCAGACCCAGGAACTTGAGCATACCCAGGGTGACCGTCGGGTTAAAGCGCAGACCGCCCTTGTAGGGTCCAATGGCAGAGTTGAACTCGACGCGGTAGCCGCGGTTGACCTGGACCTTGCCCTGGTCGTCGACCCAGGGGACACGGAACATAACGATGCGCTCGGGCTCGACGAGGCGCTCCAGCAGGGCGGCCTCCTCGTACTCGGGGTGGGCGTCGAGCGCCGGCTGGATGGTACCGAGGATCTCGGTCGCGGCCTGGATGAACTCAGGCTGCTCGGGATAGCGGGCCTTGAGCTCTTCGAGAACTTTCTGCGTGTAGCTCATGCTTCCTCCAATGATGGGAAACGAAAAGTGTCGTTCGCGGCGCCCCATGCGCCGTGAACTTTATCGAGTATGGATAATATCGCACTGTTGCAGCAAAGTTACGCATAAGCCGACGGGCAGATGTTTCGTTTTGATTACGATGCAGGTAGAGGCGTTTTTGAGTGCCTGACGTGCAAAACCCGTGTTTCAAACCTGTTTCGTCCACGTGTTCCAAACCACCACAAAGGGGCCTGTCCCCAATGTGGTGGTTTTGGTGGTTAGAGGACGAGTTGGTGGTAGTCGGCGGGGGTTACGCGGCCCTCGGTGGCGGCGCGGAAGGCGGCGAGGGCATCGCCCGAGAACGGCATGGCCCAGCACAGTCCGCAGCCGGCGGTGATGGAGCCGGGCAGCGGCATGATGCGCCCAGGAACACCGGCGGCAAGGCACAGCTGTTCGCATTCCATCACATCGAAGGTGCTGTCGAACGACACGATGATTTTGCGTTCATGGTCGAGAGCATCACCGGACGGGCCTTCGCGGTGTGCATCGCGATACGCCGCGGCGGCCGCTTCCTCTTCCGCAGTATGTCCACAGCCACCGCAACCGCAGGTACAGGGTTCGGACCCGTCGCAAGTGCAAGGTTCTCCCGTGTCGGGACAAATATCGTGAGACATGGCAACTCCAATCGTCTAGGCGAGTAACTCGGCCGCCGCAAACTCCTCGGGCGTATTGACGTTCTCGAAGCAGAGCGTCGAGCCCGCGGCCTTAACGATCTGCGGCTCATCCATATAACCAGCTTGAACGCGATTGATCAGGCAGCGAATGCGCTGGCGGTCGCAGGCGAGCAGCTCTTGGGCGGCCGGCGCACAAGCGTCACGGCGCCAGACGGCGCAAAGCGGCTCAATCCCCCGCTCCTCGCGCGGCACGCACACGTCGAGCGCCTCGGCCTCAACACGATCGGCAAGCGCGCCGATAAGTTCCGGCGAGACAAACGGCATATCGCAGGCGACGATCGCCACGAGCGGCAATCGGGCCGCGGCCAACGAGCTCGCGATGCCGCGCATGGCACCGGCGGGACCGTCGACGTCCATCACCACGCGGGGGCGCAGGCCATCAAACATAAGCTCCTCAAGATAGGCAAGCTCACTGGGACGCGAAGTCGTCACGACCAACTCGCCGGCAACCTGAGCCAGGCGGCACAGCACGCGCTCGATCAAGGGCTCGCCGCAAAACAACATTCGTGCCTTGTCACAGCCCATGCGCGAGGACATCCCGCCCGCTTGAACGACGCAAGAAAGATCGGCCCGTCTTACGGTAGTCATACGGCAAACCACCCCCATCGGCATGCTCAAAACCCGGCACGCGAAGCCAAATACCGTCGCCGATAAAGCGGGCGGTACGGCAAACCTGTGCAAAAACAAAACAGCGCCTTTGCGGCACGCAGCAAGACCGCGAGCACAAAAGCGCTGGTAGCGTATGGCGGGAACGTATGTGAATCGAACACATCCAAGACGTTTTGCACGCCTCGCAACGGTTTTGAGGACCGCGGAGCCCACCGGAGCCCATCCGTTCCCAAGTGCGGCGGTATTTTACCAAACCGAAACGGCTCCATCCCAAAAAGACGAACAAGAAGTTGCGGTGGAATAGTTCCTGTATGGGGGTGCGGACAGAAAGTTGGACCGTGAAGCGGTCCGGACTGGAGGTTCGCATGTACAGCAGGGAGAAGGTCGAGCTCTTCCTCCTGGCGACGGAGGACGGCATGGGGCCGACCGCCGCCGCGAAGTTCGCGGGGGTCACGGTGGGCGCGGCCAAGAAGTGGGCGACGGGCCACCTCCCGCACAGCTACACCGGGGCGCGCTGTAGAATCGGTGCGAGGAAACCGCGCCGGAAGGAGGCCAGCTTGGGCCCCGACAAGTCGATCTACGCCCCGCCCGCGACCGGCCCGCTCGCCGGGCTCAACGAGGACCAGATAGAGAACCTGCTGCTCAGGGCGGTGTTGGCCGACCTAAAAGCGGAAGGGTGGGACCCGGCTTCGATCTCGAACAGGAGCAAGTGCGAGCTCGGCGAGAGATTGAGGCGGGCGACCGCCCTGCCCCTCCGCTCGATCACAGGTTTCTTGAGGATATCGAAGAGCTCCTATGAGTACTGGAGGCCCCGCGTCGCCGTGCCGCGCGACCGCGACGCCGACATACGCGACCGCGTGGTGCGCATCTTCCGCGAGGGCTCGGGGTGCTGGGGGTACCGCACCGTCTGGGCGCGCCTGCGCCGCGAGGGGGTCCGCGCCAGCGAGAAGCGCGTGGCCCGCGTGATGCGCGAGGAGGGCCTCGAGGTCGTCTACAACAAGAGGCGCGCCCGGGGCTACAGCTCCTACGCCGGCGAGGTCTCCAAGGCACCGGAGAACCTCGTGAACAGGAATTTCCACGCCGACGAGCCCAACCGGCTGTGGCTCACCGACATCACCGAGTTCAGGCTCCCGGGCGGCGAGAAGGTCTACCTGAGCCCGATAGTCGACTGCTTCGACGGGATGCCCGTCGCCTGGTCGATCGGGCTGCACCCCGACAAGCGCCTCGCGAACTCGAGCCTGCTCAAGGCCTGCGCGGCCAGGCCGGCGGGCGCCCGCACGACGATCCACTCGGACCGCGGCGGCCACTACCGCTGGCCGGAGTGGATCGGGATCTGCGAGGAGAACGGGCTGGTCAGGAGCATGTCCGCGAAGGGCTGCAGCCCGGACAACTCGGCCTGCGAGGGCTTCTTCGGCCGCCTCAAGAACGAGTTCTTCCACTACAGGGACTGGGAGGGCGTGACGGCCGGGGAGTTCATGGGCAGGCTCGAGGCCTACCTCGTGTACTATCGTGAGGAGCGGATCAAGAAATCCCTCGGGTGGCTCAGCCCGATGGAGTACCGCAGGAAGCTTGGATACGCCTAGGCGCGGTCCAAGAAATCGTCCGCACCCCCTATTTGCTGCCAAAGCCTCCAAATAGGAACTATTTCACCGCAACTGAGGAGGTGGGAGCGAGTGACCGGCCTAGCGCAGGGACCTCAGGCCGCCGGCATCCTTGTCGAGCACTGTAAAGCGCACGGCATCTAGGTGCTCCAAGATGCTGATGGCACGTTTGCGCGACACGCCCAGAGCCTCACGCAGCACGCTCGTGGTGGCTGCGCCGCCGGCTGCCTCAATGGCGGCGGCAACAAGCTCACGCGCATGGGCCTCGGCGGCAGCGGACAAGGCAACGTCGCGCTCGACCTTAACGATTGCGCGGTTGAGCGAAAGCTCGCGCAGGGCACGCGTCATGGTGTCGCGACCGAGCTGCAGCTGTTCGCCCACCTCGGGAAGCGCCGGTGCATCGAGGCCGGCTTCGTCCAGCAAGGCAACGATACGTTCGCAGGCCTCGCGCACCACACGCGCCGCGGCGGCTGCAGAGTGCGGGTCGAACACCTCGGCGCCTTCGGCAGCACAAACGCCGCGCGAGCAGCCCTCGGCAATCAAGGTCGCGGCAACGGCATCGTCGGCAGCAGGCCAGGCAGCATGGGCAATGGCGCCGGGCGTAAAGCCCGTCTCCTTGGGAGCCGCCGCGTGCATGGCCGACAGGGTCGTCGCGAGCGTGTCCATCGCAGCGTCGAGCACGGCCGTACTCGTGTACAGCGCCACGTCGCCCGCGGCAAGCTCACACACCGTGCCCTGGTCCACCAGCGCACGCAACGCAGCCTCAACATCTCCGGCAGCCATATCCAACACCACAGCAACATCGGCAGCCGCCACCGGCAGTGCCTGCAGCGCCAGCCACGAATCCACCGCGCCAGTAACATCCGCAGCCTCGAGCGCCATATACAGCGCGCGCTCCCCCGCGGAGAGCTCGCGTGAACGACGGCATCGCGACAGCAGCACGCGTCCACCGCCAATAAGCATGACCGGCGAATACGACAGCACCACGGCATGGTCGCCGGCGCGCAGCGGCAGCGGGTCCTCAAGACGCACCTGAACGGTACGCGTCTCGCCCACCGCCACGGGCGCCTCGCCCTCCATAAGCATGATGCGACCGACAACCTCGGCCGTACCCGCCATCACGTGCACACGCGCGCCCGACTCGAGCACGCGCGGCTTGGCGCCCTCACGGCCCAGGTAGGTCAATGTCATCATAAAGCGCAGCGTCTGGCCAAAACGGCCTTCCACACCAAGCATCTCGCCGCGATCGAGCGAAGCGGCACCGTCGCCCACCAGGTTGAGTGCCACGCGCTGACCGGGCAACGCCCGCGGCGTATCGCCATGCACCTGAATCCCACGCACGCGACAGGCCGTACGCGACGGCAGCGCGACCAGCTCATCGCCTACGGCAATCGGCGCGTCGTGCAGCGTACCCGTCACGACGGTGCCGACGCCCTTGATCGTAAAGCAGCGATCAATCGGCAGGCGAGGCGCGGCATCGCTCCGATCGGAACGGTCGCGGCAGGCATCCCAGCAGGCACTTACCTGCTCGTCGAGCACCGCAAGCAGCCCGTCGATTCCCTCGCCCGTCTTAGACGACACGGGCACGATCGGCGCGCCCGCAAACACGGTACCCGACAAAAAGTCATCGACATCGAGCTCGGCAAGCTCGGTCATCTCGGCGTCGGCCAGGTCGCACATCGTCAGCGCCACCACCATATGCGTGACGCCCAGCAGCTCCAGCACGTGCACATGTTCGCGCGTCTGCGGCATCACGCCCTCGACGGCCGATACCACCAACACGGCAACATCAATGCCCGTCGCACCCTGCACCATGGCGCGCAAGTAATGCGCGTGGCCCGGCACGTCGACCAGGCCGACGATCTTGCCGCTCGGCAGCGCCAGCTCGCCAAAACCCAACTCCACCGTCATGCCGCGACGACGCTCGACCTCTAGGCGATCGGGGTTCTTGCCGGTCAGCGCCCCGATCAGCGCCGACTTACCGTGGTCGACGTGGCCCGCCGTGCCAACGATAACGGGACACTCCACCAGCGCTTGAACCTCACTCATCGAGCAATCGCCTTCTTAACGCACGCGACGAGCGTCGATGCCGCCGTCTCGATATCGCGGTCACCCACGAGCGTGCGCACATCAAACAGGACGCGATCGTGCGAGGCGCGCGTGACGACCGGCGTGTCGAAATCCTGGACGAGCGAGCGCTTGAGCGCGTCAACGGAAAAACGCTCATCAACGAGGCGCACGGCAACGCACATGGTGGGCAGCTCGACGGTGGGCAGCGAGCCGCCGCCGGGAGTCGACGACTCCTCGACGATTTCCACCTGCACGGCACACGGGCAGCCAGCTTTATCGAGGCCCGTCACCATCAGCTCGCGCAGCTTACGGGCACGACGCTCCAGATGAGCCTGCGGAAGCGTAAGCATGTTGAGCACCGGTACCTCGCGATGGGCCACATCCGCCCCGTCCATGTAGATGCGCAGTGTAGCCTCGAGCGCCGCCAGTGCGAGCTTACCCGGACGCAGAGCGCGCATAAGCGGATGCGACCCGCAGGCCTGGACCAGATCGCGGCGACCCATGATAATGCCCGCCTGTGCGGCGCCCAGCAGCTTATCGCCCGAGCACGACACGATATCGAGCCCCGCCGCGACCGAAGCCGGCGTGGTCTCCTCGCCGCCGCGCACCAGGATGTCATCGGGCAGAAGCGCGCCCGACCCCTGATCCTCGTAGAACAGCAGACCATGCTTATGGGCCAGTGCGGCGAGCTCCCTTGAGCTCACTTCCTCGTGAAAACCCTCGATGCGATAGTTGGAAGGATGGACCTTGAGGATCATGGCCGTATCGGGCGTGATGGCGCGCTCGTAGTCGCTCAAATGCGTGCGGTTGGTGGCTCCGACCTCGACGAGCTTGGCGCCCGAAGCCGCCATGACATCGGGGATACGGAAGCTGCCGCCGATCTCGACAAGCTCGCCGCGGCTGACGATAACCTCTTTGCCCGCAGCGTGAGTCGCCAGCACCAGCAGCACCGCGGCGGCGTTGTTGTTGACCACAAGCGCGTCCTCAGCACCGGTGAGTGAGCGGATCAGTTGCGCGGCGTGCTCCTTGCGCGACCCGCGCGAACAGGTGTCCACGCTGTACTCGAGCGTGCTGTAGCCGCGCGCGACCTCGGCCACGGCCTTTGCCGCCGACTCCGCGAGCGGGGCGCGACCCAAGTTGGTATGGATGACCACGCCTGTAGCGTTGACGGCAGGGCGCAGGCTCGGCAGCGCGGAGCGGTGCGCACGCCACTCAATGGCCGAAGCAAGGTCGCGCTTAGAGCGCGGGTCGGCGCCGGCACGAATGGCGGCGCGCTCCTCGTCGAGCTCGGCCGTCACGGCAGCATGGACCACCGCGTCACAGGTCTCCCCCGCCGCCTTCACAACCGGCCACTCAGCGAGCAACTCGTTAACGGAAGGAATGGCGCGCAAGCGGGCGCGTACCTCATCGGACATGTTCTGGCTATCGCTCATGTGCAGCCTTTCAAAACCAAGGGCAGATCAGTCGGTCGTTCATCAAAAACCAGCCGAATCAATCTGCTGAATCAATCAGTCGTTATTATCCACGTGCTCCGTGATCTTTTCCACGCGAACGGCGTTTTCCTGAGTAAGCGCGGCACCCGTCAACGGGTCCCAGCGCAGCGGCGTGTGGTCGAGTGGCCCGACGCCCAGGGCCTGAGCGCCACCGGCATCGGCGCCAAACGAACGCCCACCGGGGGCGGCCGAGGTGAAGATGCACGCCGGATGCAGATACGGCGTCGTCTCCACGCGCACGCGGTCGCGGCCCATGTCGCTCACGAGTTCGACGATCTCGCCGTCGGCGATGCCCATGTGCGCAGCAGCATCGGCATTCATCTGCACGGCATCCAGGTCCGACCCAGCCTCGGCGGCACCTTGGGCTGCAAGCCTTCGCGAGGTATGCGACTCAAAGGGACGGTTACCGCTAATGAGGCGAAACATCCCCGGGCCGGGCTCCACCATGGGAGCGATCCAGTTGGGTACACGACCCAGGCCGGCTCGTTCCCATACGTCGCTTGCCAGCGCAATTTTGCCGCCATCCAGGGGAATCGCCGGCTCACCCGTGCGCGACGGCAGCTCCACGCCCGTATCGGCCCAACCGCGCTCCTTGAGCTCGTCCAGATCAATCCCAAACGACGCCACCTGGGCAGCCGCCAGGTCGTCGGACGTAAAGTCAAAGCACTCGCCAACGCCGCAGGCCGCAGCCAACCCGGCAAAGATCTCCCGCCCCGGTCTCGTGTCGTCATGCTGCACAGGCAGCACGGCGTTGCGGTAGAACACGCGCGCATCGTTGACGCCTGTCACCGTTCCCACGCCGCGGTCAGCCTCCAGATACGTCACGTCGGGCAGCACGAAATCAGAAGCACGCGCCGTCTCGGACCAGCGAATATCAATCGTCACGAGCAAGTCGAGCTGCTGCAAAATACTCAACCAAGCCTGTGCATTGCCATAGCCCGCACCGGGGTTACTGGCATAGACGATGAGCCCACGCAAATCGCCGGCAAGAATCGACTGACCGATAGTCGTGCACAGGCCGCGCACCGGATCGACCAGCGGATAGCGCTCGAACCCCAGCTTGGGCCCGCGCGGCACCGGCGGCGTCGCAAAGCGTGCGGGATCGAGGTCGCCCAGCGCAAGCAGTGTGGGTGGATTGAGCGCTCCGCCCGCATGTCCAATACAGCCCAGCAGCACATCGACCAGACAAATCGCGCGCGCGGTCTGGGTGCTGTTGGCATACGCGATACCGATGCCGCCGTGAAAGCCGGCGTCCACCACCGCAGCAGGCGCCGCGGCAGCTAGATCGCGCGCCGTGGCGACAATCTCTGCGGCCGGCACGTCACACATCGACTCGGCCCACTCGGGCGTCCAAGCACGGGACGCCTGCGCCAGCTCGTCAAAGCCCGTGGTATAGCGGGTCACGAACTCGTGGTCGTACAGGTCCTCGGCAATCAACACATGGGCAATACCCAACAGCAGCGCCAAGTCGCAGCCCGGGCGCACGCGCAGCCAACGGTCGGCAAGCGCGGCCGAGCCGCTGCGCCGGGGGTCAACCACGATAATCTTCGCCCCACGGCGGCGGGCATCGTTGAGCACATCAACGGCCCCCATCGTCGACGAATCGACGATGGAACGCCCCAGGTACATGATGCAATCGGTATGCGCCAGGTCGGAGGCGGGGCTATAGCCCAAGCTATGCTCCCAACCAGTGAGACGGCTTACCTCACAGGCGCCATCGGCACCGTACACGTTGGGCGAACCCAGCGCATGCATAAGACGATAGCCCCAGTAACGGTCGAACGAGGGCACGCCGAGCGTCATGCCCAGCGCACGCGGACCATGCCCGTCAACAATCTCCCCGAGGCGCGCTGCGATCTGCGCGAACGCCTCGTCCCACGAAATCGCATCGAACCCCGAGCCATCAGCTCGGCGGCGCATGGGATGCAAAATCCGGTCTCGCTCGTCAAACGGCATGGACAGGCGATGCCGTCCGCGGGCGCACAGGGCACGCGCCGCGCACGGATGCCCCGGCACCGGCAACTCAGCCACCACACGCCCATCCTCAACATGGGCCGCAAAGGCGCAATCGGCATAGCATCCCCCGCATGTCGTCACTACGGCGCGACTGTCACGCTTCACAGCAGATGCCATCTCGATTACCCCTTTCACAAGCCAAGCACAACAGGCCAACAGCCCAGCAACGGGCCCCAGACCCAAAAAGCCTCCCGCACGGCAACGCCCCGCGGGAGGCCCAACGTCAAACAGACGGTACCTTACGCCTCGGACTTCTTGGCGTAGATAAACCAATAGCCGAGCGCGATCAAAAGCGCGCCGCCCACGATGTTGCCCAGCGTGGCGGCGGACAAGTTAAACGCAATGCCCGCAGCGTTGAGCGCATCGGCGCCGGCGACGTCGGCGCCATAGCCGCACGCGTGCATCACGGCACCCATGGGCAAAAAGTACATGTTGGCAACGCAGTGCTCAAAACCGCAGGCCACAAAGGCGGCGATGGGCAGCAAAATGCCCACAACCTTATCGACCACGGTCTTGCCAGCGGTACCGATCCACACGGCCAGGCACACAAAGATGTTGCACAGGATGCCGCGGAAGAAGATCGTCACCCAGTCGACCGTCACCTTGCCAGCGGCGACACTCACCATGGAATTGGCGACCGCCTCGCCGTTGAGCTTGTAAATGCCGGCCATGTACACCAAAAAGACGATGAACAGGGCACCGACAAAGTTACCAAGCCACACGACGACCCAAGCCTTGAGCATCTGGACCAGGGTGATCTTTTTGCTCTTGAGCGCGCAGACCATAAGTGAATTACCGGTGAACAGCTCGGCGCCGCACACCAGCACGAGCACCAGGCCCAGGCAAAAGCACAGGCCGCCCACGACACGCTGGGCGCCCCAGCCCAGCGTGCTATCGCTCAAGAACACGGTAAAGAACAGACCGCCGAAGGCGATGAACGCGCCGGCGAACATTGCCAACAGAAAGGCCTTTGCGACCGGCAGGTTGGCCTTGGTCACGCCGGCGGCCTCGGTCTTGGCCTCGATCGCGGCGGGCGCCAGGCAATCGGGAGCGGGGTACTCCGCCTTGGAATCTGCCATGTCAATCACTTCTTTCCTAATCAGCAGGGACAAGCGCACCTATTGCTCTTGTCCCAAGCGGACAAAGTGGGAAAAGTCGTTGGCGGCCACGGCGTCGTACACGGCGTCGACGGCGTCAAAGACCTCCGGGGACATGGGGTTGTAAAACTCCGTATCGCCCGGCTGAATCCCTATGAAGACGATATCTTCGCACGATTGCTCGATTTCCTCGATCAGAATCGACAAAGGGAGCGAATGCGTGGTGAACATCGACTTGCGGGCCACATCGCGCTTGTCGAGCAAGCGGATGGCGCCGACGGGCAGTGCCATGTCGGCGGCATCGACCAAGACTAGGCGAGGCGGACGCTCGCGCTTGACCTCGATGATGTCGTCCTCGGGCGTTTGCCCGCCGTCGATGGTGTACCAACCGGCGATGGGCGCGTCCTCCATCTTTTTGGAGAGCACGGGGCCGGCGGCATCATCGGCACGCAGCACGCTTCCCGCCGTGAGCACGATACCCGCAAACGGGGCGCCGTTCACACGTCCATCCACAACGCGACCCATTACTGCAACCTCCCCGTCAGATACACGCCCGACACATCGCGCACGCGCTCAACCAGATCGCGGAACTTCATTAAGAACGCGACCTGCTGGGCATGCAGGCCAAAGTCGTCGTCGAACACCGAGATGCCGGCCTTGGCCGACCCGCGAAAACCGCGCTCGTCGAGTAGTGCATCGCAGGCCTCGAGCAGCGACGGCACCGCCGCCTTGTCGAGCTGGCACTCGCCAAAGGAGCGGATGGCCTCGAACTTTGTCTTAGCCTCCCCCTCCGGCAGCGCGTCGACGAGCGAATAGAAGACATCCACCGGCACCGACAGGCGCGGCTCAAAGCAGTCGAGCACGCCGGTGTGGTGGCCCACGGCGAGCGTGTAGTACAGCACGTCGCAGGTCTCCTGGGGAACGTCTTCCTCGGTCTCCACAAACTTACGCGTGAGCTCATAGAAGACCACCTGGTCAGGCGCATGGCCCAGGCAGGGGTCGGCGACGCCCTCGGCGGCCTCATCGCTTGCGCGCGAGGCATCGCCAAAGGAGCCGCCGAGCATACCGGGGCCCGCAAAGTAACCAGAGCGGTCCGTGAGCTCCATCTAGCGACCTCCGGCCAGCACCAGATCCTGCAGCGCCGAGTACACCTCAACGCGGCGCGGATCGTCCTGCTTGTCGATGAGCAGCGCCATAGCACCGCGGATATCGCCCTTGGGCGCGCCCTCGAGCGTATCCATAAACTCATTGGCCAGGTCGCGGCCGTAACGGTAGCCGCTCATGGCGCGAGCTTCGCGCTCGATGGCAACGCGCAGCTTGTACGGCACGCCGGGGTGCAGGATATCGGCCTGCTCGCCGGCGGCCTCCACCGTGGTCTCGGCATGGAGCTTTTGGTCCAGCAGACCGAGCGCCATGGCAAAGCCGTAGATGGTCTGCGCGGGGCTAGGCGGGCAGCCGGGGATGTAGACATCGACCGGCAGAATCTTGTCCGTGCCGCCCCAGACGCAGTAGTTGTCGTAGAAGATGCCGCCGGTGCAGCCGCACGCGCCATAGGACACCACGATCTTGGGATCGGGTGCGGCCTCAAAGGCGCGCAGGGCCGGCATGCGCATGGCACGCGTCACGGCACCGGTGTACAGCAGCACGTCGGCGTGACGGGGCGAGGGCACGACCTTGATGCCAAAGCGCTCGACGTCGAAGACGGGCGTGATGGAACCGAAGATCTCGATCTCGCAGCCGTTGCAGCCGCCGCAGTCAACACGGTAGACGTACACCGAGCGCTTGATCTTCTTAAGAAGGGTCGCCTTGGCCTTCTCGATGCTCTCGTCGAGCTCGATCTTGGTCGGGCGGTACTGAAGCCGCTCGGGCAAAAGCGTGGGTTCGGCCATGGTTACTCCTCCTTCGTATCAAAATCCATGATGATGCCCTCGAACGGTGCAGGTCCAGCGGGGATCTCGGGCGCATCGGGGTTGAGCTCGCGGTCGACATACTCCGGGTTCACGCCGTGGCCGCCCAGATACTCCATGCCGGGGCCCTGGGGCTCACCGGACGCAAGCGTCTCGTTGGCAGCCATGCCGCGCGCGTTGCCGGTCTTTACGGCCGAGGCGGCGCGCAGGGCGTCGAGCTCGCGCTTGCATTCCTGGCACATACCGACGGTACGGGCAGCCTGCTCGGCCTCCATGCCGCCGGCCTTTTGCAGCAGGCGCTTAGCGTAGTCGATCTCCTTGTGCGGGGCAAACGGCTTGCCGCAACGCGAGCAGTGCTCGAGCGTGTAGACGCTCTTGCTGGTGAGGTCGTCCTTGCTCATGACGGCCAGCTCAAACTCCTCGGTGAGCTTGATGGCCTCCATGGGGCAGGCTTCCTCGCAACGACCGCAGAAGATGCAGCGACCGTAGTCGATCGACCAGGTGATAGTATCGGCCGCAAGGTCGGTGTCCATGCGAATGGCATCGGCCGGGCACGCCACGCCGCAGGCACCGCAGGCGATGCAGAGCTCGGCGTTGTGCTCGGGCTTGCCGCGCATGTCCTTGTTGGTGGGAAACGGCGCAAACGGGTACTTGACCGTCGCGTCGCCGGCCTTGGCGTTAACCTTCCAAAGCTTCAGCATATTAGAGCGCCTCCTCATCGAGCGGAGCGGCCATGGTGCCCTCGCCCGCAAGCGGCGACTTGTCGCGCCAGACGTTCTCGAACTGCTCCTTGTCGAGCACGTGGTCGCGCTTGGCGGCGACATCGGTCACCGTCACGCGGTCGGTGCAGGAGTAGCACGGGTCGAGCGAGCCGACGATCAGCGCCGCGTCGCCCACGGTGTTGCCGCGGAACATGTAGCGCAGGACCGGCCAGTTGCTGTACGTGGCGGCCTTGGCGCGCCAGCGGTAGCACTTCTGGTTGTTGCCGAGCATGGCCCAGTGCACGTCCTCGCCGCGCGGCGCCTCGGTGGCGCCGATGGCGTACTTGTGCGGGGTGTACTCCCAATCCGTGGTGAGGATGGGGCCCGACGGGCAGTTCTCGAGCATGGTCTCGATCATGTCGATCGAATCGTAGACCTCCTGGATGCGAACGGCGGTACGGCCGAAGGCATCGCAGGTGTCGGCCGTAGCGGCGTGCATCTTTTGGACGTCCGGATCAGCGTAGCCGTCGAAGGGATGATCAAAGCGCACGTCGCGGGCATAGCCCGAGCCACGCATGAGCGGGCCGACCGGCGAGAAGTCGCGTGCGATCTTGCGGTCCAAGATGCCGATGCCACTCGTACGCTCAATAAAGTTGGGCGTGGAGAGCAGCACGTCGACGAGCTCCTGAACCTCGGAGCGCAGCTGGTGAATGGTCGTGAGCGTGGAGAGCTTCTGCTCGGCCAAAATGTCGCGACGCACGCCGCCGATCACATTGAGGCCGTAGGTCTTGCGGTGACCGGAGAGCTTCTCGGCCAGGTCCATGGACTTCTCGCGGACGCGGAAGAACTGCTGGAAGCCGGAATCGAAGCCCGTGTAGTGCGACGCCAGGCCAATGTTGAGCAGATGCGAGTGCAGGCGCTCGACCTCGAGCATGATAGCGCGGATGTACTGGGCGCGCGGCGGGACATGGATGCCCTGGGCGCGCTCGACGGCCTCGGCGTAGGCCACCGAGTGGGCGCAGCCGCAGATGCCGCAGATGCGGTCGGCGAGGAACGTCACAGCGTCATAGTTCAGGCGCGTCTCGGCGACCTTCTCCATACCGCGGTGCACGTAGAACAGACGGTAGTCGGCGTCGACGATCGTCTCGCCCTCGACGAACAGGCGGAAGTGGCCGGGCTCGTCGGAGGTGATGTGCAACGGGCCCATGGGGACGAGCGTCGTCTCCTTGCCCTTGGTATCGGCCAAGAACTCGTAGTTTTCCATGTCACTCGCGGGAGCGGGACGGAAACGGTAGTCCATGGAGTCCTTGCGCAGCGGGTACAGGCCGCTGGGCCAGTCATCGGGCAGCACCAGGCGGCGACGGTCGGGCAGACCCTCGGGGATCAGGCCGAACATGTCGCGCAGCTCGCGCTCGCCCCACACACAGGCGGGGACGAACGGCGTCACGGACGGGAACGTCATCTTGGCGGGATCGACCTCGGTGCGCACGGTCACCCAGCCGGGGTCCTCCCCCTCCATGGAGATGACGTAGTACACGGCATAACGGCCGCACAGGCTGCGCTCGTCGTTGCCGATGATCACGGGGATCCAGCCGTAGCGTTCGTAGTACAGGTAGTGGACGGCCTCGGGCAGCTTGTCCTGCTTGACGGTGATCGTCAGCTGGTCCTCGCACTGCCACTCAACCTTCTCGATAGCGCCCGGCACTGCGGCGCGCAGGGCCTCGACGTGGCTTTCGCAACGACGAGCGTAGTCCTTCTTTTCAGGTTCTGCCATGGTGCTAATTCACCTCGCTTGTCTTGGTCTGGGAACTGAACACCATGCGGTAGAGAGGAGCCTCGTGGAGCTCTTCGACGCTCTGGTTCAAAACGACGGACGTTGCATCCTCGACGCCGCTCGTGATGGCGACCGGGGTGGCGATACCGAACCACATGACCACGATCGCGAGGGCGATCTCGGGGATGATCATGAGGGCGGGCACCTCGTGGCGCTTCATGCCCTCGGGCGCCTTGCCGAAGATGGACTTGAGCGCGATGCCGGTAAGGGCGAAGTACACACCGGTGAGGCCGATGGCCACGAGCACGACCACCCAGATGGGACCGGACTGGACGCCGGCCACGAAAGTGAGGAACTCGGAGATGAACAGAGCGAACGGCGGGAAGGCGGCGAGCGCGAGCAGAGCAACGATGGTGAGCGCGGCCGTGATGGGCGCGATCTCGACGACGCCCTTGATCTTGTTCAGGTCGCGGGTGTGGTAGATGTGCTGAATGTTACCGGCCATGCAGAAGGCGAGCGCCTTGGTGAAGCCATGGAAGATGCAGTGCAGCAGGCAGGCGGCGATACCGAGCGGACCACCGATACCCAGGCACAGCGCGACCACGCCGACGTTGTCGACGGAGGAGTACGCGAAGCGGCGCTTGATATCGTCCTGCTTAAAGATGCACAAGGCGGCCACCAGGATGGACAGCGTGCCCAGGATGAGCAGGAGCGTGCGCGGATAGGTATCGCCCACCGTGATGATGGACAGGGAGAAGAAGCGGATGATCACCAGCATGGCGCACTTGAGCAGCACGCCCGAGAGCAGCGCGGAGACCGGGCTCGGAGCCTGGGAGTGCGCATCGGGCAGCCAGGTGTGCATGGGGAACAGACCCGCCTTGGTGCCGAAGCCGATGACGATGAACGCGAACGCGAGGCGCACGAGCATCGGGTCGAACTGGTCGGCGTAGGGCATGATGGAGGTGAGGAAGGCTGCCTCATGCGCGTTGGGCATGATATCGGCGGCGTTCGCGTAGATGAGCAGCGTGCCGAACAGGCCGAAGGCCACGCCGGCGGTGCAGACCATCGCGTACTTCCAAGACGCCTCGAGCGCCTGCTTGTTCTTGTAGATGCCCACGAGGAACACGGTCGACAGCGTGGTGGCCTCGACCGCCGCCCAGGTGAGGATGATGTTGTTGGACAGGCAGGCGAGCAGCATCGTGAAAACGAACAGGCTAAACAGCGCGTAGTACTGCTTGGTGCGCTCGGCCGGCATGGTCTTCTCCTCGATATCGATCTTGATATAGGAGATGGAGTACACGCCGGTGATGAACCCGATGATGCCTACCAGAAGGACGAAGATCGACGAGAGCGAATCGAGATGGAGCCACAGGCCCAAAGCGTCGATATTCTGCCCGCTCGAGAGCATGGTTCCCGCGGTGACGACCGAAAGGACGAGGGTCGCCGCGACGGAGATGGTGTTGAGCCCCGCAAAGACGCTGTAGGACGTCGTCTTGGGGAGCGCAGCCATAATCAGGGAGAACACGAGGGGACAAGCGAGCAGGGCGACCGTCAGCATTGAAACATCCATGGCCTACCCCTTCAATTCGGTCAGGCCGTGGGAGTCGAGCGACTTGGTGTCGTTCCAGATCCTCACGACGACGGCGGACATGATGATGACGGCGAAAATGGCGTCGGTGGCGATGCCGATCTCGATGATCTCGGGGGCCGTGGGCGCGAGCAGGGCGAGCGTCACGTGGCTACCGTTCTCCATAAGGCAGTACCCGAAGATTTGCTTGAGGATGTTGCGCTGGGAGATGATGCACGTGAGGCCGACGAAGAAGTGCGCGAAGCTGATGGCGAGGGCCGGAGTAGCCACCTCAGCGGTGGGCAGGCTCAGGCGCGTGACCACCGCGAAGCAGATGGCCACCTCCAGACCGGTGAGGATGATGGTCCAGGCCGGCTTGATGGAGGAGGTCAGCGTGCTATCGGCAGGCGAACCCATCTTTTTGTAGGCACGGTTGAGAATGAACGGAACGAGGATCACCTTGGTGACGAAGGCCGACGCGGCCCACATGAGAAGCTCGGTGGCACCGGTGGTGAGGCCCAGGGTGAGCAGCACGCCCACCAGGACAACCGACTGGATCGCGTACCACTTAATGGCGGACGGGATGGTCTTCGAGACGACCACCATGGTGGACGTGACGATCAGAAGGCCGCCAAGGATGTTGACGATCGAATAACCCATGTCGTTCTACCTCCTAACCGATCCAGCTGGCCGAAAGCGGGCCGCTGACGATAACCATGATGATGAGCACGATGAACACGAACGCCATCGCACGGGGAAGCGGGGCTCCCGCAGCGACCTCGTCGCTCGGCTCGCCGGGCAGGCAATAGCCCATCCACTTGAGGAACCAGGCAAAGGTGGCGACGGTCTCGACGACCATGACGCACACGAGGACGAAGATGACCGTGTTGGAAGCACCAACCGCGAAGCCACCGGAAATAATCTGGAACTTGGAGAAGAACGTGCTCATGGGGGGCACGCCGGCGATAGCGGTCGCGGCGACCGCGAAGCCCACGCCCGTGACCGGGTACTTCTTCATGAGGCCCTGGATCTTGGGCAACATACGGGTTCCCAGAGTGAAGCTGAGGGAGCCGGCGATGAGGAAGAACAGGGTCTTGGTGAACGCGTGGTTGAAGATGTGCTCGACGGCGCCGTTGAACGCCATCTGGCTTCCGAACACGGAGAGGCCCAGGCCGAAGAACACGTAGGCGAGCTGCGCGATCGTCGAGAAGGCGAGCAGGCGCTTCATATCCTTCTGGGGCAGGTACATGAGGAAGCCGAAGAGCATGGTCACGACGGCGTCGATGATGGCGACCCAACCGACGATCTCGGGGATATCGCCGGCACTCGCAAGAGCGCGGGCGAACACGCACACGCCGACCTTCACCATGGACGCGCCATGGAGGTAGGCGGAAACGGGCGTGGGGGCCTCCATTGCGGAGGGCAGCCACATGTAGAGCGGGAACTGGGCGGACTTGGCCCAAGCGGCGAACAGGATGAGCAGCAGCACGACGGTCTTCATACCGGAATCGAGCTGGGAGATCGCGCTCAGCGCGAACGTGCCGGTTCCGGCGAACAGGAAGGCCGCGCCGATGTAGAGTCCCAGAGCGCCGATATGGGTGATGATGAGCGCCTTCATACCGGCCTTCTTGGCCGTGGGCGTCATGTAGTAGCTGATGAGGCCCCAGGAGCACACGCCGGTGATCTCGAAGAAAACGAGCTGGCCGACGATGGTGGAGCTGTAGGCGAGACCGGCCATGGCGCCGATGAACGTGGAGAAGTACACGTAGAAGCGGCGACGGGGCGCGTCGGGATGCTCCTTGTTCTTATCGCTCATGTACGGGAACGAATAGATGACGACGAGCAGGCCGATAGCGACGAACGCGGGTGCGAGCAGCGTGCTCATCCGGTCGAATATGAAGCCCATGACCAAGGTCTGGCCCATACTCGCCCAGGTTACATCGACCGCGTTCATGCCGTTTCCGGCAAACGTCGCGGCCAAGCCAACGGAAGCGACCGTGGCAATGCCGCCGGCAAAGGCGCAGATCCATTTAGCGTAGGGACGCGGCAGCATGACGATGAGCAGGGAGCCCAGCATGGGGACGGCGATCGCCACCATGGCAAAGAGGGACAAGCTCGATTCGATTGACATAGTTTCTCCCTTCTCCCTACACGCCTACGACGACGAAGACGAACGCGAGGACCGCGATGCCGACGACGGCCCAGGTCTGGTTACCGAGCACCTTGAAGCGCGAACGGGAAACGGAGTTCTCGAGCACGCCGCAGACAACGAAATCGACCAGGCACTTGACAAGGAAGACGACGGCGCCCACGAGAGCGGTGACGCCGATGGTCGCGGGCTCTCCCCAGGGGATGAAGATGGAGGTGAACCAAGCGACGACCACGACCTGCTTCATGCCCATGGCGAGCTTCATCATGGCCAGGGACGGGCCGGAGAGCTCGGCGAGCGGGCCCTCCTGGAGCTCCTGCTCGGCTTCGGCCTGATCGAACGGAAGCTTGCCGAGCTCCATATAGCAGGCGGCCGCGAAGGCGACGCCGGCGAGGATGACGGCGACGACGCTCGAGACGTTGCCCGTAACGATGTGCTGACCCATGGTCGCAATGTCCGTGGAGCCGCACACGATGGCGACGGTAAACAGCGCGATGAGCATGGACGGCTCGATGAGCACGCTCATGAGGAGCTCGCGGATACCGCCGAAGCCCGCGTAGGCGTTGGAGGAATCCACGCCGGACAGCGCGAAGAAGAAGCGGGACAGCGCGAGCGCGTACGTGATGGTGATGGCGTCACCAAAGACGGGCATGGGGCTCTCGAGCGTGAACATGGGCAGGCCCATGGCGAGCATGAACGACACCGCGAGGAACAGCGGCGGCATGATGCGCAGCACGAAGCTCGAGTCGGAACTCACGGACTCGGGACGCGCCATGAGCTTCGCGAGGTCCCGGTAATCCTGAAGGATGGACGGACCGCGGCGATTGTGCATCTTCGCGCGAATCACACGGGCGAGGCCGGAGAAGAAGGGCGCGACCAGCATGACCACGAGGCCCTGCGCTATCGCAAGAACGATGTTCATAATATCCTCTCCCCTCTCTAGACCATGACCACGGCGAGCACGAGGAAGACCACGAGCGCCGCGACGATGTAGCAGATGTATACGGAGTAGTTGCCGCCCTCGATCTTGGAGGCGAGGCCGGCCAGCTTATCGGCACCCTCGCTCGGTGCATCGACCAGGAAGCGGTCGGGCAGGGGCTCAACGCCCTGGGCGACACCGGTGAGCTTCTGGAACACGTGCGCGATGGACCAGCAGATCTTGGTGCATACCTCGCGCAGGGTGTAGAGCGGGCCCATGAAGAGCTCTACGTCTGACGCGAAGCTCGTGGCGACGACGGGCATGTGCTCGTTGGGCTCGTAGCCGCACGCCCAAGGGTCGGTCTTCTTAGCGGGGGCCTTGGTACCGAGGCAGGACCTCAACACGAACGCGAGGCCGGTGAGGACCACGAGCGCGATGGCGATCGCGGGGGTGGAGGTGGCGGCACCGGAAATCTCGTTCACCAGAGACACGCCCGAGGTGGCTGTGACGGCAGAGCCGGCAAGCACGCTCTGGGCGACGTCGCCCAGAACCGGGGCGATGACGGGAGAGCCGATTCCCAGCACCACGCAGATGGCCGCGAGGAGCATCTGCGAGAACAACATCGGAGCCGGGGACTCCTTGGCGTTCGCGGCCTCCTGGGAACGAGGGCTGCTCGCGAACGAGACGCCGTAGGCCTTCACGAAGCACGTGACGGCCAGGGCACCGGTGATGGCGAGGGCGGCCGCGGAGGCGACGGCGAATACCATGACGACCGGGTCGGAGAGCGTCGAGATGTTGAACAGGGACTGGTAGGTGAACCACTCGGAAACGAAGCCGTTGAGCGGCGGGATAGCCGAGATGGCAAGGGCACCGATGAGGAAGCAGACGGCCGTGACCGGCATACGGCGGAACAGGCCGCCCATCTTCTCCATGTTGCGCGTACCCGTGGCATAGAGCAGGGAGCCCGCGCCCAAGAACAGCTCGCCCTTGAACATGGCGTGGTTGAGCGTGTGGTAGAGGGCGGCCATGAGCGCGATCGTCGCGATGACGTCGTTGCCCAGGGCGTGCGCCGTCATGGACGCGCCGACACCGAGCAAGATGATGCCGATGTTCTCGACGGAGTGGTAGGCCAGCAGGCGCTTAATGTCGTGCTCGTGGAGGGCGTAGACGACGCCCAGGACCGACGAGATGGATCCGAAGACCAGGACCATGAGGCCCCACCAGAGCTGGACGCCCGAACCCGCGAGCAGGTCGAGACCGACCTTGAGGATTCCCAGGATGCCGATCTTGATCATGCCACCGGACATGAGGGCGGACACGTTGGACGGCGCCTCGGGGTGCGCCTGGGGCAGCCAGGAGTGCAGCGGGATGATACCGGCCTTTGCGCCGAATCCGAAGAACGCGAGGACGAAGCACGCGGAGGAGACGGCGGGTCCAAAGTCATGCGTACGGAAATCACTGAAGCTGAAGGAACCGCCCACGCCGTTGGTCATGAGCAGGAAGCTCGCCATGATAAGGACAAAGCCCACGTGCGCGATGACGAAGTAGAGCCAACCGCCCCTAATGGAGTTCTTGTTCTCCTCGATAACGACAAGGAAGTAGCTCGTAAGGGACATGAGCTCAAAGGCGACCAGGAACCAGAACACGTTGTCGGCGGTGATGACGAGCATCATCGAGGCGACGAAGGTGTTCATGAAGAAACCGGCGCGCCCGACCTTGCCCGGGTACTCATCGAAGTAGGACAGACCGTAGATGAAGCCCGCAAAGGCGAGGATTGAGATGAGGACCACGATCAGGCCCGCAAGGCCGTTGAGCAAGAGCTCGAGACGGGCGAACGGGAAAAAGAAGACCGTGTTGAGGGACGAAACATCGCCCAGCACAGCCTGAATACCGGCTACAAACGAAAGCACCGCGGCGACGGCGCCGATAAGGCAGCCGGCGGTCTTGGCGGCGTTATCGGCCTTGATCAGCAGAACCGAGGCGAGCGCACCGATGCACGAGGCGGCAAGCGATGCGATAAACAGCGTCATGCTATCCATTGTTTTCGCTCCCTTCTGCTTTCTCGGACAGGCCCTGGGCCACAGCGGTAACGTCGACGGCCGGACCGTTTTCGATCGAGCGCAGGCGCTTGGCCTCGTCAAGCTCGCGATCGGCCGCGCCGCCCATGACGGTCAGCGCCTTGGTGGGGCACGCCGTCACACAATGCGGGCCGTCCGGATCGAAGGCGCACAGGTCGCACTTCACAGCGCAGGTGTACTGGCCGGGAGCCCACGTAAGCAGGCTGCTCAGGGACTTGGGATACGAAGGCGTCGGGTCGCACATGCCTGCGACACCGGCGATAGACGTGCCATCGGGATGGATGGCTCCGAAGGGGCACGCGATGGCGCACAGCCTGCACCCGATGCACTCCTGCTCCTTGACGTGGATGCGATCGCCATCGTGCTCGATGGCATTCACCGGGCAAACCTCGGCGCAGGGAGCACCCTCGCAATGATGGCAGGCAAGGGCGGCCGAAATACCGCCGGTCTTCACGAGCGCCAGGCGCGGCGTATCCTGAAGACCCTGCATCCGGTGGGCGTCGGCGCAGGCGGACTGGCATGTTCCGCAGCCGATGCACCTCTCCGGGTTGATGTCGATGAAGCGGTTCATCCCCACTTCCTTTCAAAATAACGGGCCGGGCTCCCGAACGTACGGGACGCCCGGCCCAAAAAGCCAACGAGAACGGGACTACACGATTTGATTCACGTGCGTCTCGTCGTCGAACTTGGCGGCGCCGGGCTCAACGTCCTGGGGAGCGGCGGCGTCCACCAGAGCCTTCTTGAGCTCGGTGTACTGACGCTCGACCTCGCCCTCGGCCCAGACCTGGTCGGCAATGGCGTCGACCTGGCAGGCGGAGAACTTGTCCTCGGGCGTGTGCGAGACCGGGTCGACCTTATGCATGGTCAGCTCGTTGCACTTGCCGATCCACCACTGGTAGGTCATATAGACCGTGCCCTTGTTGATACGGTCGCTCACGTCGGCGCGGCTGTATACCTGGCCGCGGCGGCTGTGAATCGAGACGATGTCGCCGTTCTTGATACCGCGCGCCTGGGCATCCGCGGGATTCATGCGGACAAAGCCGGGCTCGTCGGCAAGCAGCGCCAGCGTCTTGCAGTTGCCGGTCATCGAACGGCAGCTGTAGTGGCCGACCTCGCGGACGGTGCACAGGATGAGCGGGTACTCATCGTCGGGAAGCTCGGAGGGCGCCTCCCAGTCATGCGCCATCAGGTTGGCGCGGCCGTCCTTGGTGGTGAACTTGCCACCGGCGAACATGTCGGCCGTGCCATGGTCGTTCACATCGGTGCTCTTGACCGGCCACTGGGCGTAACCGCCCTCGGGGGCCATCTTCTCGTAGGTCGCGCCCACAAAGTTGGGGCACAGGCTAATGCACTCGTTCCAGATCTGCTCGGTGTTGTCGTAGTGCATGGGGTATCCCATACGCGTGGACAGGTCCGCGAAGATCTCCCAGTCGTGACGGCACTCGCCCTTGGGCGGAACGGCCGCGTCAAAGTGCTGGAAGCTACGGTCGGATGCGGTAAAGACACCCTCGTGCTCGCCCCAAGAGGTGGCAGGCAGGATGACGTCGGCGAGCATGGTCGTCTGCGTCATAAAGATGTCCTGGCAAATGAACAGATCCAGCTCGGAGAGCGTCTTACGCATACCGGCCGAATCGGGCTCGGTCTGCACCGGGTCCTCGCCGTAGTTGTAGAAGCAGTGCACCTTGCCCTCGTCGACCAGGTGACCCAGGTCGGTGAGCTTGTAGCCCTCCTCCAAGGGGAGCTTTTCCTCGGGCACGCCCCAAGCCTTGGCAAACTTGGCGCGAGCGGCGGGGTCGGTGACCTTCTGGTAGCCAGGGTACAGGTTGGGCAGCATGCCCATATCGCAGGAGCCCTGGACGTTGTTCTGGCCACGCACGGGCGCGAGGCCGGAGTTGGGTTTGCCGATCTGGCCGGCAACGCAGGCGATGGAGGCGATGGTGTGCACCGTCTTCAGGTTCTGCTTCTGCTGGCATACGCCCATGCCCCAGCCAATGATGGCAGAAGGCTTCGCCGTGGCGTACATCTCGGCAGCTTGGTGGATCAGCGCGGGATCGACACCCGTGATGTCCTGTACGGATTCGGGAGTGTAGTTCTTGATGGTCTCCCACCACTCGTCAAAGCCGTTCGTGTGCTCGGCGACGAATTCCTTGTCGTAGAGGCCATCGTTGACCAGACAGTTGGCAAAGGCGTTGAGGAACGCAACATTGCAACCGTTCTTGATCGGAAGGTAGAGATCGGCGATACGCGCGGTTTCGATATGGCGCGGGTCGGCGACGATGATCTTGCAACCCTTTTCTTTGGCTCGCACGATACGCCTTGCGACGATGGGGTGCGAATCGGCAGGGTTATAGCCGAAGAGGAAAATGCAGCCCGCATCCTCCATACCGGGGATGGAGCATGACATGCAACCTGAACCAACCGTGTCCATCAGACCGAGGACAGTAGGGCCGTGTCAAGTACGGGCGCAGTTGTCCACGCTGTGGGTGCCGATGCACGCACGCGTAAACTTCTGCATGACGTAGTTCGCCTCATTGCCGCCGCCTCGCGAAGAGCCAGTGGTCATGACAGCGTTAGGACCATATTCGTCAATTATGGCCTGCATCTTAGATGCGGTGAAATCCAGTGCCTCGTCCCAGCTTACGCGCTCAAGATCCGCGCCCTTAGTGCGGCGGATCATCGGGTGCAGTACGCGAGGAGTCAAGATCTTGGTGTCGTTGATGAAGTCGTAGCCGCTCATGCCCTTAAGGCACAGCTCGCCCTGATTGGTGATGCCGTTGAGCGGTTCGGTACCCACGACCTGGCCGTTTTGGACCAGGAGGTTAAACTGGCAACCGGCGCCGCAGTACGGACAGATCACTTTATGCTTCTCCATGACACCCTCCTTCCTTTTTCTGCTACCGAATGCTCGGTACTTATTTGACAATCATTGGGCCTGTATGGCCACCCGCCTACGCCTCGTTTTCGATGGTGGCGCGGGCACGCTCGGCAGTCAGTTCTGCCAGGCGCTCCTCGTCCACCAGGGTGAGGCCCTTGGTCGGGCACGCCTCGGCACACGCCGGACCGCCGGGACGGTCCACGCACAGGTCGCACTTGAGCACGAAGCTCTTGGTCTGCGAACCCACGCGCACATCACCCATCAAGACGGGGACCTGCGTGGTCGCAACGCTCACGGCGCCAAAGGGGCAGGCCATGACGCAGCTCTTGCAGCCGATGCAGTTGTCCTCGTTGACGCCGATGCGATGGTTCTTTGGATCAAAGAACAAGGCACCCGTGGGGCAGGCCTTGGCGCACGGGGCATCCTCGCAGTGATGGCAAGCCACCGGTGCGGAGATCTCGTACGTACGCGTCACGCGCAGGCGCGGCGCGGCGATGTTGCCGGGAATATCGTGTGCCTCGATGCACGCCGCCATACAGGTTTGGCATCCAATGCAGCGTGAAGAATCAGCCACGACTCGTTTATTGCCCATGTTGTTCACTCCCTCCTGAATCCCATGCCGGAGAGACCCTGTCGACGTTGCCCCGGACCGCCCGTGGTCCGGCATCGGCATATCGAAGCGCATGCGGCGAAACAGGCGCTTCGATAGAGTTCCTCCAACGATATACAGGCTAAATATACGCAGTTGCAGGTGGCAAACTTGAGCATAGGCCCTGCAATACGGGTGTATTGCAGGGGTTTTGGCAGGTTGGAATTATTCTCTAGAAGCTATAAAGGTGAGTGTATTACATGCGTACACCTCTGAGATTTTTACGCGCTCTCATTTTGGATGTACTACGCTTGTATTCAAGTTAATGGTTATTTACTTGAGCGTAATAAAGTAATCGTTATAAGATGCTCAGGTATCGGCATATGCCGCATTTGACCGACTCTATTGCACGCTCATTAAGGGGGCCAGTGATGTCATCGACTCAAAAAAGAGCCATCCTGCAGGTGCGCATTCGCGAGGAAGACAAGCAGCATGCCGAGCATCTCTACGACGCCATGGGCACATCGCTTGCCGAGGCCGTCCGCCTTTTTGTCGCGCAGAGCATTTTGATGCGCAAGCTTCCCTTTCAACCGGTCGCCGTGCGCTCAAAGGACGGCACCGCCGCCTATGGATCGCTCAAAGCATATGGGGACCCCAATCGCCGCTCCGAGGAGCGCAATGCCTGGATTGAGTACCTTGCTACAGAAAGCGACGATTCGATTTTGGGTCCCGAGGAAGTAGATATCCATGAGTAGCACCATCATCGACGAGACCGTCATCCTGCGCTACCTGCTTGACGACGACGAAGTTCTGTCACCGCGCGCTGCCAAGGTCATCGCCACGCGCACCGCTCGCGTCTACCCCGAAATCATCACACGCGTCGTGGTCACGCTGCGCGACGTCTATAAGGTTCCCCGCGTTGAGATTGCTGCGGCCTTGAAAAGGCTGCTCGATGACGTCATGGTCGACGAGCCCACCGTTGTCGCCCTTGCCGTCAAACTCTTTGGCAAGACCCATATGGACTTTACCGACTGCCTCCTCGCAGCCCGAACCGCCATCTACAACGATGATGTCGTAAGCTTTGGCAAGCCCATCATCCAAGGCATGATCGATTACCGCCGCAAGCGCCAAACCGCAGCCGACGCTCGCGACCGCGTCGCCGAAGCCCGCAGCCGCAGCACCGACTCCACCATCGACAAGCTCCGCCACCAATCCCGCCACTAACCGACAGGCAACGGCATCGCCCGCCGCTCAGCCCCATCCCCTCCTAAGTTGCGGTGAAATAGTTCCTGGATTTAGGCTTATTCGAGCTATTGGGGGTGCGGACGATTTCTTGGACCGCGCCTAGGCGTATCCAAGCTTCCTGCGGTACTCCATCGGGCTGAGCCACCCGAGGGATTTCTTGATCCGCTCCTCACGATAGTACACGAGGTAGGCCTCGAGCCTGCCCATGAACTCCCCGGCCGTCACGCCCTCCCAGTCCCTGTAGTGGAAGAACTCGTTCTTGAGGCGGCCGAAGAAGCCCTCGCAGGCCGAGTTGTCCGGGCTGCAGCCCTTCGCGGACATGCTCCTGACCAGCCCGTTCTCCTCGCAGATCCCGATCCACTCCGGCCAGCGGTAGTGGCCGCCGCGGTCCGAGTGGATCGTCGTGCGGGCGCCCGCCGGCCTGGCCGCGCAGGCCTTGAGCAGGCTCGAGTTCGCGAGGCGCTTGTCGGGGTGCAGCCCGATCGACCAGGCGACGGGCATCCCGTCGAAGCAGTCGACTATCGGGCTCAGGTAGACCTTCTCGCCGCCCGGGAGCCTGAACTCGGTGATGTCGGTGAGCCACAGCCGGTTGGGCTCGTCGGCGTGGAAATTCCTGTTCACGAGGTTCTCCGGTGCCTTGGAGACCTCGCCGGCGTAGGAGCTGTAGCCCCGGGCGCGCCTCTTGTTGTAGACGACCTCGAGGCCCTCCTCGCGCATCACGCGGGCCACGCGCTTCTCGCTGGCGCGGACCCCCTCGCGGCGCAGGCGCGCCCAGACGGTGCGGTACCCCCAGCACCCCGAGCCCTCGCGGAAGATGCGCACCACGCGGTCGCGTATGTCGGCGTCGCGGTCGCGCGGCACGGCGACGCGGGGCCTCCAGTACTCATAGGAGCTCTTCGATATCCTCAAGAAACCTGTGATCGAGCGGAGGGGCAGGGCGGTCGCCCGCCTCAATCTCTCGCCGAGCTCGCACTTGCTCCTGTTCGAGATCGAAGCCGGGTCCCACCCTTCCGCTTTTAGGTCGGCCAACACCGCCCTGAGCAGCAGGTTCTCTATCTGGTCCTCGTTGAGCCCGGCGAGCGGGCCGGTCGCGGGCGGGGCGTAGATCGACTTGTCGGGGCCCAAGCTGGCCTCCTTCCGGCGCGGTTTCCTCGCACCGATTCTACAGCGCGCCCCGGTGTAGCTGTGCGGGAGGTGGCCCGTCGCCCACTTCTTGGCCGCGCCCACCGTGACCCCCGCGAACTTCGCGGCGGCGGTCGGCCCCATGCCGTCCTCCGTCGCCAGGAGGAAGAGCTCGACCTTCTCCCTGCTGTACATGCGAACCTCCAGTCCGGACCGCTTCACGGTCCAACTTTCTGTCCGCACCCCCATTCAGGAACTATTTCACCGCAACTTTCTGTAAGGGTGGTTTTTAGTGCCGCCGAGGGGCACCAATCAACCGTTTGCCGATATGTTTGGCTCTAACTCATGACTCTGACCTGCCCCGTCAAGCTTTTGGTCAGTTCATGGCAAGGTCTGGCGGACCAAATATGGGTTAGCGTAGTGTCATTCACTCCCCCTCAAGACCATGGGGTCGAACATGAGTCATGATAAACGCTGTTCCAAACCGCAAGTAGAGCTGTTCTTCCGGTTATTCGAGGCCCATCACGGCGGGCACCTGTTTGTGGCTACCAAAAAATGGGATGAACGCTGTGCCTACGCGCTCATGCAAAAAGAGATGATTATTCGACTCTACAACCATGTCTACGCAGATTCCGCGTATTGGAATGACCTCGGCGTCGAAGATCGCATCTTTCAATTGGCATCCGCTATTGCGGTCGTTGAACCGGATGCCGTGTTTTGTGGAGCAACGGCGGCACTGCTCTATGGCATCGGTTCTGCATATTCGCTTCTCGACAAGGTGCAAGTGCTGCTGCCGCGTTCCACCAGACGCGATATGTACGAATTCGTTGAATACCGACGCTGGCGGCCGGGCGACGTATGGCAGCTCGGCCCGTTTACGTTAACGGATCCATATCGCACGGTGGTCGACATCGCCCGAACGAGCGCTTTTCGATATGCACTAGGCTATGTCGACGGGTTGGCTCGTGAGTACGGTGTCGAGCGTGAAGAATTGCGTGCATATGCACAAGCGAACTGCCGCGGACTGCATGGCATCGCGCGCGCATTTGACGTTTTTGAACATATGGATGGCAGATCGGATAACGGTGGAGAATCCGAAGCACGGGCGGCAATGATTCTGGCGGGAGTTGCCGCACCCGAACTTCAGGTTGAAATCACTCGACCGGGAAACGCCGGCTATTATTTGGCAGATTACGGCTGGCAGATGCCAAACGGCTCTTGGATGCTGGCTGAGCTGCATGGACTAGGCAAGTTCGAGGACGAGTCCCAAAATGATCCGGAACATACTGCGGCAAAAACCTATCGAGCTGCCCTCATGCGCGACGCGAACCTGCGCGCCATGGGCCACAACGTCATTCATTTCAAGCTCTCAGACACCTACGATGTCAAAGCATTCGGCTCCATGATGCGCGGCTACGGTATACCAACCACAAAACCCTACGCAGACTCCTGACCGGCTGTCCTCATCTTCTCGATAACAGAACCCATCATCGACCCACCCCGCTCGGCCTCAATAAGTTGCGGTGAAATAGTTCCTGGATAACAGCTTTTGCGGCTAATCGGGGGTGCGGACAGAAAGTTGGACCGTGAAGCGGTCCGGACTGGAGGTTCGCATGTACAGCAGGGAGAAGGTCGAGCTCTTCCTCCTGGCGACGGAGGACGGCATGGGGCCGACCGCCGCCGCGAAGTTCGCGGGGGTCACGGTGGGCGCGGCCAAGAAGTGGGCGACGGGCCACCTCCCGCACAGCTACACCGGGGCGCGCTGTAGAATCGGTGCGAGGAAACCGCGCCGGAAGGAGGCCAGCTTGGGCCCCGACAAGTCGATCTACGCCCCGCCCGCGACCGGCCCGCTCGCCGGGCTCAACGAGGACCAGATAGAGAACCTGCTGCTCAGGGCGGTGTTGGCCGACCTAAAAGCGGAAGGGTGGGACCCGGCTTCGATCTCGAACAGGAGCAAGTGCGAGCTCGGCGAGAGATTGAGGCGGGCGACCGCCCTGCCCCTCCGCTCGATCACAGGTTTCTTGAGGATATCGAAGAGCTCCTATGAGTACTGGAGGCCCCGCGTCGCCGTGCCGCGCGACCGCGACGCCGACATACGCGACCGCGTGGTGCGCATCTTCCGCGAGGGCTCGGGGTGCTGGGGGTACCGCACCGTCTGGGCGCGCCTGCGCCGCGAGGGGGTCCGCGCCAGCGAGAAGCGCGTGGCCCGCGTGATGCGCGAGGAGGGCCTCGAGGTCGTCTACAACAAGAGGCGCGCCCGGGGCTACAGCTCCTACGCCGGCGAGGTCTCCAAGGCACCGGAGAACCTCGTGAACAGGAATTTCCACGCCGACGAGCCCAACCGGCTGTGGCTCACCGACATCACCGAGTTCAGGCTCCCGGGCGGCGAGAAGGTCTACCTGAGCCCGATAGTCGACTGCTTCGACGGGATGCCCGTCGCCTGGTCGATCGGGCTGCACCCCGACAAGCGCCTCGCGAACTCGAGCCTGCTCAAGGCCTGCGCGGCCAGGCCGGCGGGCGCCCGCACGACGATCCACTCGGACCGCGGCGGCCACTACCGCTGGCCGGAGTGGATCGGGATCTGCGAGGAGAACGGGCTGGTCAGGAGCATGTCCGCGAAGGGCTGCAGCCCGGACAACTCGGCCTGCGAGGGCTTCTTCGGCCGCCTCAAGAACGAGTTCTTCCACTACAGGGACTGGGAGGGCGTGACGGCCGGGGAGTTCATGGGCAGGCTCGAGGCCTACCTCGTGTACTATCGTGAGGAGCGGATCAAGAAATCCCTCGGGTGGCTCAGCCCGATGGAGTACCGCAGGAAGCTTGGATACGCCTAGGCGCGGTCCAAGAAATCGTCCGCACCCCCATCCAGGAACTATTTCACCGCAACTTAGGAGGGGATGTGGGGTCCCCGGCATGTATATGAAAACGGCTCTGGCACCAAATGGAGCCAAAGCCGTTAAAACTATCCTATGGAGCGGGCGACGGGAATCGAACCCGCGTCATCAGCTTGGAAGGCTGGGGTTCTACCATTGAACTACGCCCGCAAGATATGGTCGGGACGACAGGATTTGAACCTGCGACATCCTGCTCCCAAAGCAGGCGCGCTACCAAACTGCGCCACGTCCCGAAGGTGTTGAGCAGCTAAGGTCTAAACCTTGCGTGTCCCAAAGCGAAGGAAATTATAGGGGAGACTTCGCGCCTGTGCAAGCGACGATACCCTAGCTCCTCGAATGTGCGACAAACTGACTATGGGCCAGGCCGATCACAAACGCCACCACGGCGACTGGCGCCCACGCGGCACCGATATCCGCCAGGGGCAATGCATCGAACGGCAGCCACGCGCCCGCAAGGAACGCGTCGCGAACCGAGGTGATCACACTCTGCACGGCAACCACGCCGCCGACCCAGACCCACACCTGCGGATGAGCGTCGCAAAAGCCGTGCACCAGGCCCATCAGTACCAGCACGATGGCGACGGGATACAAGGCGTTGAGCATGGGCACCGAGAACATGAGGATCATGTCGAGGCCCACGTTGGAGAGCACGCACGAAAACGCCGCGAACACAAAGGCGAGAATCGCAAAGGGACGGCGCATAGCCTCCTCGGAAGCCTCCGCTCCCCCTTCGACCACATACGTCTCGCAGAAGTAACGCGAGCAGCAGCTGATGAGGCCGATGCACACGTTCATGCAGGCGAGGAAAAAGATTGCAAAGACCACGACCGTGCCGACAAGGCCAAAGTGCATGGAGGCAGAGCGGGCGAGGATGGCGGCGCCGTTAGTGGCATCGGGCATGACCGTGCCGAGCTGCATGCCGGCAAGCGCCAGGCCGCAGTAGATGACGGCCATGAGCACACCGGCGATCACACCGGAGCGGGAAATCTCAAAGGCCACGCGCTTGTCATTGGTAACACCCAACTCGTGGATGGTCTCGGCGATGATGATGCCGAAGGCGAGCGACGCAAGCAGGTCCATGGTCTGGTAGCCGGTCAAGAAGCCCTGCACGGCAGCACCGGCATCATAGGGAGCTTGCGGGGCGGCAGCCGGTCCCAGCGGCGAGATCACGGAGGCACCCACGACCAGCACGATGAGCGCAATGAGCGCGGGACCCGTAATGCGCCCGAGCACGCGCGTGATAACGCCCGGACGCAGCGTGAGCGCAAACGCGACGACAAAGAAGCCAACGGCAAACACCAGGCGAGCCGTGCCGAGTGAAACGCCCTCGGGCAGTAGCGGCACCAGCATCTCAAACGCCGTGGAACTCGTACGCGGAATGGCAAGGCACGGACCGATTGCCAGATATACTGCCGCAACAAAGAACTCGCCAAACTTGGGGTGCACGCGGCCGGCAAGCTCGCGCGCCGTTCCGGCAAGCGCCACGGCAATAAAGCCCATGACGGGCAGGCCGATGGCGGCGATGAGAAAGCCGAGCATGGCGACCGGCGTGGCAGAACCAGCCTGCAGCGCCAGCAGCGGCGGAATAATGAGGTTGCCGGCGCCAAAGAGCATCGAGAACAGCGCAATGCCGACGGTAACGACATGGTCGGAGCGCAAACCGCGCGGAGCGGATGAGGCCATATGCACACCTTTCGGGTCGAAACAAAAACGGGACGGGCAAAAGGCCCGTCCCGCAAGTATATACGCTCTAGCAGGCTAAATCGCGCAAAGCGTCAATCGCGGTGTCGACTTCCTCGTCCGTGTTGAAATACCCAAACGAGAAGCGGACGACGCCCTGGCGCTCGGTCCCCAGCGCGCGGTGCATGAGCGGAGCGCAATGGGCACCGGGGCGCGTCGCAATCCCCCACCCTTGCATGAGCGCGTCCGAAATCTCGGCAGAGTCGATATCGGCTACGTTGAGCGACACAATCGCAGAGCGCGCCTGCTGGTCAAAGGCACCGTAGAGCTTAATCCCCGGAATCTTGCGCACACCGGCAAGGAAGCGATCAGCGAGCGCACGCTCGTGGGCAGCAATCGCCTCGACCCCACCCTCGGCCTCGATAAAGTCGAGGCCGGCAGAAAGGCCCGCGATGCCGTGGCCGTTGAGCGTGCCCGCCTCAAGGCGCGTGGGCCACTCAAGCGGCTGCAGCGCATCGAAGCTGTGCACGCCCGTGCCGCCCATGGCCCACGGAGCCACGTCAATGCCCTCCGCCACGGCCAGGCCGCCGGTCCCCTGCGGACCCATGAGCCCCTTGTGGCCGGTAAAGCACACTATGTCGAGGCCCATGGCCTGCGTATCGACACGCGCCGTACCGGCAGACTGCGAGGCATCGACGATCACCAGCGCACCGGCCGCATGGGCGATGGCCGCCACACGCACAATGTCGACAGCGTTGCCGGTCACGTTGGAGGCGTGCGTCACAACCACGGCACTCGTACCGGGCGTGACTAGCCGCTCGAGCTCGTCGTAGTCGAGCACACCGTTTGCGTCACAGCTCGCATGCTCAACGGTCACACCCCGCTCCGCTGCCAGGCGGTTGAGCGGACGCAGCACGGAGTTATGCTCGAGCACCGTGGTGACCACGCGGTCGCCGGGGCGCACCACGCCACAGATGGCGGTGTTGAGCGCCGCCGTAGAGTTGGGCGTAAAGCACACATGGTCCGCCCTCGGGCAACCCAAAAGGCGCGCGAGCTTGGCACGGCAACCGTGAATGGTACGAGCGGCGTCGAGGGCACCCGACGTGGCGCCGCGCCCGGCATTGCCGAGCGAGCACATCGCTTGCGTCACGGCATCGATGACCGCCTGCGGCTTGTGCATGGTCGTCGCCGCGTTATCCAGGTAGATCATCGCACGACCTCCCACATGTCGATCACCGTAAAGCCCTCGGTGGGAACGCCCGCCGCGGCGAGTTCGCCGCGCAGCAGTTCCTCATCGGCAGGCAACGCCTTCCACGCCAAACCGCAGCCGGCAGCGACCTCCCCGGGCACGGGAATCGTCCGCCCGGGAAGACCGCGCTCGATGCACAGGGATTCACAACCCATGGCGGCCGCCGTGGTAGGAAACGTGATGACAAGCGCCGGGCGCTTCTCCCTCATGGCAACTCCAACCAATACGCTACGGGCGCACGACGCGCACGGCCTGCTCCATCTTCTCCACGATCACGTACATGTTGGTGACCTCGCCCACCGCAAGCTGGTCTTTAATGCCATAGTGGTCGAGGCAGGTGCCACAGGTGAGAATCTCGACACCCTGCTCCGCCAGGCCCTTCAGGTCGTCGAGCACCGGCGAACCCTCGACGGTGAGCTTGGCACCGCCGTTGTAGAACAGCATGGTCGCGGGCAGTTCCTCCTGCTGCGTCACGGCAAAGATAAACGCCTTCATGAGCTTGTGGCCCAGCTCGTCGTCGCCACGGCCCATGCAGTCGGTGTAGACGGAAATGACGAGCTTGCCCTTGCCGGCGCTGGCATCACAGAAGGCAGCGCCATCCTGCTCGGGATCGGCCACGGCAACGGCGCCAGAGGTCGCCACGGTCACGTGCCACTCGGCGTCAGAAACCTTCTCGACCGAGGCCGTGCAACCCTTCTCCTGCGCCATCTTGGAGATGTTCTTGACGGCGGTCTCGTTATCGACCGAGGTCACGACGGTGCCCTCGCCATCGAGCTGCTTCAGAGCTTTGAGCGTCTTGACGACGGGCAGCGGGCAGGCATCGCCCATGGCATTGACTTCAATCTTGGTAGACATAGTTTTTCCTTTCAAAAGGGACCGCCCAGAACAGTAGGCGGTCGCATAAACGGTTTTCCTTAATGCACAACGCGAACGGCAGGACCGCCTGGCACCGGCTCGCACACGCGACCGACGACGGCGGCGATGCGACCCTCGGCATGCAGACGGCGCGCAAGCTCATCCACATCGGCAGCAGGTGCCGCGATAAGCAGGCCACCAGACGTCTGCGGATCGTACAGCGCATCCAGCATGCCCGGCTCCAGGTCCTCGTCGGCAGCCACGCGCGGGCCAAAGAAGTCCTGGTTGCGGTAGGAGCCCGCGGGGATAATGCCCAGACGCGCCATGTCGAGCACCTGGTCAAAGAGCGGTACCGCCCCCGACGCAAGCTCAACTTGCACGCCCGAGCCCTCGGCCATCTCGCACGCGTGCCCGATCAGACCAAAGCCCGTAATGTCGGTGCAGCCGTGAAGCTCAAGTCCCTCGGCCAGACGAATCGGAGCCTCGTTGAGGGTGCGCATCGAGTCAAACATGGCCGCGGCCTCGTCCTGCTCGATGAGCTCGCCCTTAATGGCCGTGGTGATAATGCCCGAGCCGATCGCCTTGGTCAGCAGCAGAACATCGCCCACGCGTGCGCCGCTGTTGGCGAGCATGCGGTCGAGCGCGACAAAGCCGCTCACAGACAGGCCATACTTGGGCTCGTCGTCGTTGATGGTATGGCCGCCCGCGATGGAGCAACCCGCCTCGACGCACTTGTCGGCGCCGCCCGCCAGAATCTGACCGGCACCCTCGATGCCCAGACAACTGGGTATGCAGAGTAGGTTCATGGCATGGCTCGGCCGCCCGCCCATGGCGTAGATGTCCGACAGCGAGTTGGCCGCGGCAATCTGGCCAAACAGAAACAGATCGTCGACCATTGGCGGGAAGAAATCGATAGACTGCACGAGGCCTAAGTTATCGCCAACGCGGAAGACGCTCGCATCGTCGGAGGTATCGAACCCCACGAGCAGGTTGTCGTTATGCACATTGGGTAAGTCGCCCAGGACCTGGGCGAGGGCTCCAGGAGCCAACTTAGCGGCTCAACCGCTCGCGGCAGTCATAGACGTGAGCTTAATCTGATCGTCAGCCATCGATACCTCCTCTCATCGGTCAATCATTTTCTCCCAGTATACGCATGAATGCGAGCCTGCGACGGATGCATTAATTGAGCGCCTGTGCGCGAATCGCCGCACCGATAGCGCCGGCAAAGCGGGCCTGGGGCGAGGTGGTGACCGGCGACCCCAGCAGCGCGGCCAGCCGCTCCACAACGTAGGCGTTCTCGCACAGGCCACCGGTCAGATAGTACGGAGCGCCCGCCGCCTGCCCAGCCATGGTCGCCACGCGCGAGACCACGCTGTCGATCACGCCACGCGCAATGTTCTCGCGCGGCTCACCGCGACCGATGAGGCTGATGACCTCGCTTTCGGCAAACACCGTGCACATGCTGCTGATCTTGGTGGGCTCGCCGGAACGCGCCAGGTCGGCCATCTGCTGCTGGGAAATGCCTAGGCGGTCGGCCATGATCTCCAAAAAGCGCCCCGTTCCGGCAGCGCACTTGTCGTTCATGGTAAATTTGGCCACGCGGCCGCCCTTAACCTGGATGACCTTGGTGTCCTGGCCGCCCACGTCAATCACCGTGCCGTGATCGCCAAACAGGCGCACGGCACCGGTGCCGTGGCAGGTAATCTCGGTCACGACCTTGTGCGCATAGGGCACGGCGACACGGCCGTAGCCGGTCGCGACCACGCGAACACCGTCGCCCGTCACGTCATAGCCGGCTGCGGCGAGCTCGCCGCGTAGGCGCTCGGCCGCATCGACCGAGGAGAACCCGGTTGGCTGCACGCACGTCCACGCCACCGAACCCTCCCCGTCGACCACAGCAGCCTTAGCCGCCGTAGACCCGATATCGATCCCGATCCCTATCATGGCTCTCTCCCAATCTGAACATCAAAGGTAGCGGCGCGTTCAGGCGCCTTAGCTCTAGGTTTCTCAGGTGCCGGAGGTTGCCCCGAAAGAGGAGCGCAGCGTACTTTGGTACGCAAGCGACGGTTTGAGGGGCAAGATCCGGTGCCTGAGGAAGCTAGAGGGTTTCGATGAAGGCGGCGATGCGCGTCTCGATCTGGCCCATATCACCGTTGCTGTAATCGGTCTCGATCTTCATGTACGGAATGCCCGCACCCTCGACGGCCTCCTGCATACGAGCGCTCTCAACGTTGAAGGTGTGGCATGCCTGCAGCACGTTTTCCACCACACCATCCACGTGGTACTTCTCGCACATGGCCAAGGTGTTGTCCATGCGGCCGTCGTTTGGCGTCATGACCGAGCAATTAATGTCCAAGTAGCGATCGGCAATGGCGCGTAGGATATCGGGAGCGTCGGGGTCGATCATCATGGCGGCCGTGCGCTCACCCGAGCAGTCGTCCATGCACACGACCACACCGCCGTTGGACTCGATGGTGCGACCGATCTTGTTGATCACACCGCCCACCGGGCAACCGGTGATCAGGATGCGCTTGGCATCCGCCGCAACCTGGCGCTCGCCCGCGTCGTAGGCCTCGCGCAGCTTGGCAACCTTTTGCTCCAGCTGCTGCGTATAGGACTCGATATCAAAGCTGAACGTACCGGCAAACATAGTGCTCATCAGGTCGACACCGCTCATGGCCGCCGGCTGGTTAGCCTGCAGCGCGAACATCTCGAGCTGGGCCGCACGCAAGCGGTTGCGACGACGAACGGCAGCGCGCAGGTCATCATCGGTGATCGTAATACCGTAGAAGTTCTCGAGCTCCTCCTTGAGCAGGCGGCACTCCTCGTACCAGCCTTCACGCTCGTAGGCGCGATCGCGACCCTGCGGCAGGTGCAGAATGTGCGTGCGCTTGAGCTCGTTGAGTAGCTCGTACATCTTCTTCTTGCCGTCGCAGGTGGTCTCGCCGATGATCATGTCGCTAAAGTACGTAAACGGGCACTTTTGCGAGTAGGCAAAGCCGTACGTCGACTTGATGAGCGGGCAGAGGTTTGCCGGCAGCACCTTCTCGGCCTCGGGAATCACCTCGTCGGACGTGCCGCACAGCGCCACGCTCGCAGCCCCCGCGGCATCGATAATCTCGAGCGGCGTGTAGCTGCACAGAAAACCGATCAGGCGATTACCGGCCTGTTTGTAATCCTTGACGCGAATAAACGCCGCCTTGCGCTGCTCGTTGAACTCCTCAAACGTGGACGGCAACGGCTGCTCAATATATTCCGGCATATAGCTCCTTAACAAACCTTTTAACCAACCAAGGAAACGGCTTTCCCAGGTGCCCGAGGTTGCCGTGAAAGAGAAGCGCCGCGTACTTTGGTACGCAAGCGACGGTTTGAACGGCAAGACCGGGTGCCTGGGGAAGCCGCCGAGACGGATAGCTCTAAATGGTTTCCAAGAAAGCCTCGATCCTGGTTTGCAGCTGACCTGCGTCCTCGCCGGCGTAGTCGGTCGTGATGTGCATAAACGGAATGCCGGCCTCCTCGGCGGCCTTCTCCACGGCAAACGACTCCATCTCGTAGAGCGTGCAGAACTGCAGAGCCACGTCGACGATGCCGTCGGCATGCAGGTCCTTGGCCATCTGGACAATGTCCTTCATACGCTGGTCGTTGGGCGTAAAGACGGCGCAGTTGATCCTAAAGTAGCGCTCGGCGATGGCATCGAGCATCTCGTCGACCGTCTCGCCGGACTCGTCGACCAGGTCCTTGTAGTAGCGCGAGCCCGTGCAGGACTCCTCGCCCACCACAACGCCGCCGGCCTTCTCGATGAGGTTGAACAGCTTCCAGTTGGGCACGGCCATGGGCGTACCGGTGTACAGGATGCGCTTGGTCCCCTTGGGCGCCACGCCCTCGCCGGCCTCGACACGCTGCTCGCACTCAGCCGCCATATCGTTAATGGCTCCGGTCAGACGCGGCGTGTCGTCCATAAAGGCGGCCTGAACGGTCAGCAGGCTGTCGAGACCGCTGATGGGCGCCGGGTCGGCAGCGCGCGTGGCAGCGAGGCGCTGCAGGGCGCGACGCTTCTCATTGACGGCGTGGATGGCGGCCTTCAGACGCTCAGGCGTAATCGTGACGCCGCACTCTTCCTCGATCTTGGCGGCGAGCTTCTTGACCTCGGCCTTCCAGGTCACGAGCGTCGACTCGTCGTGTACGTTGGGAATATCCATGACGTACATGTTCTTTTGCGTGGCAAAGAACTCGTAGGCTTTCTTCTTACCGTCGCAGGTGTTCTCGCCTACCACCAAGTCACTCGACTCAATGTAGGGGCAGACCTCGCCCAGCTTAAAGCCGGCAAAGCTCTTGATAAGCGGACAGGTGTTGCGCGGCAGGTGCTCCTCAACCTTATCGGTTGCCCAGTCGGCACCCGAGCACAGGCCCACGGGAATGCCGTCACAGGCAAGTACGATCTCCTCGGGCACGTACACGCAAAAGCTGCCAACAATCTTGGTGGCCTCGCCGGCCTCCTTCTTGTCGAGCATCTCCTTAATACGGCCGCTGTGGATGTTGGTGGCCACAAAGTCCAGGTAGGACGTGGACTTGGGGCGATTGTTCTGCGTCAGGAACATATCGCCGTACATCTGGCCCACGGCGCCCAGCAGCATGTCGTGGTCGGCAAGATTCATGCCGAGGCTCTCCCACATCGGATGGAAATCGAATTCTTCAGCCATGACGGTTCCCCTCTCGAACCAAAAATGAATAGCTACGGTATTGCTGCACGGTGGGTGGCGAAAACCCAGCCGCGCCTAAACCCGGAATTTTGGGGAACCTGCTTTGCGGTTGACTATTTAGTTGTGCGTCGTCTCTCCCGGAGCCGTGAACATACCTGCTCATATGCGACTCCGAGCCATATATAGGGCACGCGCGGCAACGCGGCGAATGTATGTCGTTTGTGGCATGTGCGCACCCTCCCTTACAAGTTAAGGTCAACTATATCAACGGTCATCGACCATGCGAACACCGTTGACATTCGTACGACAGCGTCGTGTGCCGTCGTTTAATAAATTATTATCTTGATTGATAAGAGTTTGTCATCCCTCATTTGGCGAACGGCAAAAACAAAGCCACCGAGGCTTATATCCCCGACAGCATTACCCGACACTATCGACAAACCAAATGGATCCTGCTGGCATCAAAATGCATGCGCAGCGTCTCGCCTGCTTGCGGCAGCTCGTCGACAGGCATGCCCACCTTGTTGACCTTCCACTGCAGGCGCGTCGGCGCGTCGGCGCGCGGCACGTCCAGCAGCACCAGGCGCTCAAAACGTGAATCGCTCACGCGGGCCACATGCAAGTCGTAACTGTTGCGACCCCGCTCGGCACGGTTATCAACATGGAAGTAACTCGCGCGAATGCCCAGGTACGCCACAGTATCGGGAACCTCGCGACCCACGTTAAAGGTCATGCCCCAGTCGAGGGCCTCAACTTCTTCGTCGCCGATCTTGCACGCCTGGCTTGTGTTCTTGCAGCCCGTCAGGCGCAGCGCCGCCAGCGTCTGCGGACGGCGAACCACGTCCTCGATGGAGCCGATCTCCTCAACATGCCCGTCGTGCATCACACAGATGCGTTGGCAGAGGCGGCACGCTTCATCGATGTCGTGGCTCACGTAGAGCACGGTACGGTTACACACATCGAACAGGTCGAGCATGTTCTGCTCGAGGGCGCTCTTAAGATAGGAATCGAGTGCGCTCATGGGCTCGTCAAACATAAAAATGCCCGGGTGTGCCGCCACCATGCGAGCAAGCGCCACACGCTGCTGCTGGCCGCCCGAGAGACGCGCGGGATAGCGGTCGGCAAAATCGGCCAGTCCAAAGATACCCAGGTAGCGCTCGGCAAGTTGTCTGCGCGCTGCGGCGTCACCTGCGCCCTCAACGCCGGCGCACGCGTTATCGGCCACCGTCATATTAGGGAACAGCTGATAGTTTTGAAACATTAGGGCGCATTTTCGCTCCTGGGGCGACAGGTTGATACCCGCCGCCGAGTCAAAAAAGGTCACGCCGTTGACGACGATCTTGCCCTCGTCGGGTGTCTCCACGCCGGCAATGCAGCGCAACGTGCAGCTCTTGCCGCAACCCGAGGCGCCCAGCAGCGCCACACGCTCCTCGCCGGCATCGAGCTGAATGTCGAGGGTAAAGCCCGGATAGCGCTTTTTGATATCCAGAACGAGCGACATGGCTTATCGACCTCCCTTTGCGACCGCGCCATCGCGCATAAGCTCGGCCAGCGCCTCGCGATCGATACGCAAGGCATCACCGCCCACCGGGTCAAGCGAATCGCCCTGTCCGGCGAGCTCTTTGGCCTGCTTGCGCTCCGCACGGGAGAGACCGCGCTCGCGATACTTTTGAGAATGCGCCGTGTACATGTTGATGAATAGGATGACCAGGAAGCTGAACACGATCACGACGGCGACCCAAAAGAGGGCCACCGATGTGTTGCCGCCCATCCACTCAAAGTAGATGGCGATGGGGATGGTCTGCGTAATACCGGCGTAGTTGCCCGCAAAGAACAGCGTGCAGCCAAACTCGCCCATCGCGCGGGCAAAGGCGAGCACCGTGCCGGCGGCGATGGAGGGCCAGCCGAGCGGCATCATGAGCTTGGCAAAGATGCGACGTTCGGACCATCCCAAGGTTCGCGCGGCGTCGAGCATCTGCGTATCGAGGCTCTCGAAGGCACCGAGCGCCGTACGGTAGACCAGGGGAAACGACACCACCACGGCAGATATCACCGCCGCGGGCCAGGTAAAGACGATCGAGATGCCGTGCGCGATGAGCCATTGGCCCACCCCGGTCGAGCGGCCAAACAGCATGAGGAGCAAAAAGCCGCAGACCGTGGGCGGCAGCACCATAGGAATCGTAAAGACCGAATCGAGCAGGCCCTTGATGCGACTCGAAGTACCCATAGTCTTCCACGCGGCGGACAGGCCCAGCGCAAAGGAGATCACCAGGGCAAGGCCGCTCGTTTTGATAGACACCCAAAACGGGCGGTAGTCGATACCACCTAAAAAGGAGGCCAGAGAGGTCAAGGGCCCCTGCTCATCCCGCAACACGACAGACGATGCCTCTACCATTTGAGCGCTATCAAGCCAACGCGCGCCGCCCTTGGCATCACCCGAGGCCGATGCAATCACCACATAGCGGTCCCCATCCGCACCGCGCTCGTCAAAGCCATAGGTATACCCGCCGGCATTAAACGTTGTTTCCGCCGTGACATACCAAGGAAGATCCACGTCCCCCAGCTGCGCACCTCCCATGCAGTTTGCGCTGTCGAGCTCACAGACGAGGGCCTTGAGACCCGATACGCACTCGTTGTCCTGCGGATCCAATCCATACTTCTCGACCGCCTTGGGCGATATCCACACCACAACGCGATCGGCAGCAGGCGCCACTACAAGGTCCACGTCCTCGTCAACGGGAAACCGGTAGCCCTCAGGCTGGCCCTCCATGGAACGAGCGGTCCCCTTGGCCAACCGCTCAAAACCCTCGATCCCATAGGAAAGCCCATGGGCGGTCACAGCAACCTGAGCTCCATCCTCAGCGTCTCCAGCAAACGCAAATCCCGGCACCCAGCAAAGCGTGAAGGTTAAAGCACAGGCGACAAGGATGCGGAATCTATTAAGCACGAAAAGCTCCAAGCGAATACAAGGACGGAGTGAAACACAAAACGATGGAATTATCGCGCCAAGCCGCACTACGCGGAAAGCTCAAAGCCGTACTTAGCCCAAATCTTCTGAGCCTTCTTGTTGGTCAGGCAAAAGTCGATAAACGCCTTGGCCTCGTCGGCGTGCTCGGAGCTCTCGGCAACGGCACCCGGGTACACGATGGGCTTGTGCGAATCCTCGGGGCACACGAAGGCCTCCTCGATGCCGTCGTAGCGGAAGATATCGGAGCTGTAGACAAAACCGGCCACGCAGTCGCCTGTGGACACATAGGCGGCGGCGGTACCAACTTTGTCGGCCAGCGCGACCTTGTCGGCGATCTCGGGAGCATACTCGCCATCGTCGCCCTCGGTGCCGGTGTAGAGGCCCACGGAGGCCAGGGCCTGGTTGGCGTACTTGCCGGCGGGAACGGTCTTGGCGTCGCCGATGGCGATCTTGCCGTCCAGATTCGCGACGTCGGCGATGACCTCGACCTTGGTGTTGGAGCCCTCGGCGCGAATGATCACGAGATCGTTGACGAACATATCCTCACGGGTGTCGGCGTCGACGAGCTCGGCGGCCTCGGCGTCGTCCATGGTGCCCTTGGAAGCGGTGATGAGCACGTCGACCGCAGCACCGGCGCGCATCTGCTCGACAAGGTCGCCGGACGCTTTGAACTGCGTGTCGGCAAACGTGGTACCGGTCTGCTCGGTGTAGAGCTCCTGAACCTCGGGCAGAGCCTTCTCGAGCGAGTTGGCGGCAAAGACCTGCAGCTCGACAGCCTTCTTCTTAGAGGAAGACTTGGCGGAGCCGGCATCGGAACCAGCGGGCTCGGACGTCTTGTTGCCCGAGCAGCCAGCAAGGCCAAAGCCGGCGGCAGCGGCAGCAGAAAGCGAGACAAAACCGCGGCGTGAAACCATATCGAACATATTCAACCCTTTCGGACCTTGTGCCCGGGTACCCCACCGCGGGCTTTAAACTGCAATCAGATTATACTTCTACGAGAATAATGATAGTGAGAAATTATTCTCGCCAGAGAATATAGTTTCGAGTTGCCGTGCACCTTGGCGTCGCTTCGGCGGAAAACAAAAGCGGAGCAGCCGTTCTGGTCGCCCCGCCGCAGGTAAACCGCTTAGTTGGTATGTCCGCCGCCCGCCGTCATTTGGGCCGCATGCTCCAGCTGATCGCTCACGGCCTCCCAGCTTTCGCGGGCCGCTTTCGTAGATCCCGGAAAGTTGATGACAAGTGTATACCCACGCTGCATGCACACGGCACGCGAGAGCATAGCGCGGCGCGTCTTGGTCATCGAGTACGCGCGAATCGCCTCGGCAATACCCGGCACATCGCGGTCGCAGACGGAACGCGTCGCCTCGGGCGTTACATCGCGCATCGAAAGACCCGTGCCGCCGCAGGTGAGCACGACATTGGCGTGGCACTCATCGGCGGCTTCCACAATGGCATCACCGATTTCGCTGACGTCGTCGCGCACGACCACATGTGAGGCGACCGTCCAGCCCTGCGCCTCGATAAGTTCCTCGAGGGCGGCTCCAGCCTCGTCCTGGGCAAGATCGCGCGTATCCGAGCACGTCACGATCGATATCTTCAGCTCCATAGCATTCCTCCTACAACACGGCGCCCTCGGGCAGGTCGACGCGAACAACGTCCACGGCATCTCCCGCCTTGAGCTCGCACGGTCCTTCGTCAATACGCAACAGGCAGTTCGCACGCTGCATAGTTCCAAGCAGCGCCGAATTCTGTGTCTTAGCCTCGGTCACCAACAACTCACCGGTCTCGGGGTCGCGCAAAACCGTGGCGCGATCGAAGAAGCGTCGGTCCTGGCGCTTCTTCACGCAGTGCGTCAATATCGCCTGCTGCACGGGACGCGCACCCTCGGCAAAGCCGCGCATCTTGCGGATCGCCGGACGAGCGAGCATCTCAAAGCCCACATACGCCGCGGCCGGATTGCCTGAAAGCCCCAGGTAGGGCTTACCTCCGAGCAAGCCAAACGTGATGGCCTTGCCCGGACGCATCGAGATGCGATCGAACAGCACCTCGCCCTCGCGCCGGACGAGCGCCGTCACGAAATCGTAGTCGCCCGCCGAGGCGCCACCGTTCGTAATGACAAAATCGCACTCCTGCACGGCGCGATGCACCAGATCGGCAATCGCCTGCTCATCATCGGGCGCAATGCCGTAGAACACGGGCTCGGCGCCGGCATCGAGCGCCTCGGCCATCAGCGCCGAGGAGTTGGAATCGCGAATCTGACCGCGCGCCGGCACCTTACTCGGTGCGACCAGTTCCGTGCCCAGCGAGATGATGCCCACACGTGGGGCAGCGTGCACCTTCACGCTCGCGTATCCGGCACTTGCCAGCAGACCCGCGCCCGCCGGAGCCACGACCTCGCCGGCGTGCATCACAACATCGCCGGCATGGGCCTCCTCGGCAGCAGAGCGAACGTTCTCCCCCACTTTAGCAGGCGCCGAGAAGCTCACGTGCGAGCCCTCGTTGCCGTCGCCATCGAGCACGTCGACGATCTCGTATTTCACTACGGCATCGGCGCCCTCGGGCACCGGCGCGCCTGTCATGATGCGGACCGTCTCGCCCACTCCGATTGTGCCCTCAAACACATGGCCCGCGGCCTCATGTCCGATAACGTCGAGCGTCACCGGCGCCTCGCCAGACGTCTGCGCCAAGTCCGCCGAGCGCACGGCATATCCGTCCATAGCGCTGTTGGCAAACGGCGAGATGTCGATATCGGCCACCGCGTCCTCGGCCAAGGGAAGACCGGTGGCCTGCCACACGGGACTCTCGACGAGATCGGTCGGAGCAACGTGCGACAGAACAATCGACTGCGCGTCCTCCAGCGGAATGAGCTTCTCTGTCATATGCACCTCTTAATGCCACGGCGCACAACGGGGGCGCCGATTCTTTATGCTTGTCTAAGTATAATCCCCGACGCGCGACCGCGACTTGGCCTGTACCCGCAAATACACCTGTCGGCCGCAAGCCGCGAAACAGAATGGAAACCAACCCATCGGCTCGTCGCGTTTACCGCGTTTTATAATGCTCGTGATGCAACCAAAAAGAGGAACGTATGGCTTTTACCGACAAACCCGAAAGCGCAAACGAGGCGCAGGATCATTCCCAGCCGCTCGACGACGGCGGCTTTTTCTCCCTGAACGACGTCATCACGGCAGGCAGGCATCAACTTACCCGCTCCGAGCATCTCTTGGCTGCCGACACGCGCCGCAACGCCCGCAACCTACTCGCGAGCACCAAGTTGCTCGCACTCGTCGTCATCGTCTCGCTCGCCATGGGCGTTGCCGCTTGGGCGTTTTTGGCCTCGCTGAATATCGCGACCGACTATCGGGAGCACCATGCGTGGGTCTACGCCTTGCTTCCCGTTGTGGGCATGGCCACCGCATGGGTCTACAAGAACCACGGTCTCGCCGCAAAGCGTGGCAACAACCTGGTCATCGACTCCGCTCTGGGCACACGCCTCATCCATATGCGCATGGCCGTCCTCACGTTTGTGTGCTCCACGCTCACGCACCTAACGGGCGGATCGGCCGGTCGCGAGGGGGCCGCGGTGCAGATCGGCGGCACCATCGCCAGCAACATCTCGAGCCTCGCCCACCTCAAAAAGCATGACCACCACGACCTCATGCTCGCCGGCATCTCGTCGGCCTTTGGTGCCGTATTCGGTTCGCCCCTTGCCGGAGCTTTCTTTGGCATGGAGATGTGCTTTATCGGCAAGATTGACTACACCGCGGGCATTTACTGCCTGGTCGCCTCGTTTACCGGCTACTTTACATCAATCGCCCTGGGTACCGAGTACGAAGCGAATGTCATCGCCAGCGTTCCCGCCATGACGCCCAAAACGGTCGTCATCGTTGTTATCAGCGCCATCATCTTCGGTCTGACGGCACGCCTCTTTGCGTGGTCGGTTCGAACCGTCAAGAGCCTGTACGGTCGCTTTATCACCAATTACCTCGTTCGCGCACTTATAGGCGCACTCGTGGTTTTGGCCGCGTATGCCCTCCTCGACGCCTGGGACTACGCCGGCCTTTCCACATGGCTTTCCGGCGCCGGATTTGCCGGCAACACCACCCTGGCGGACGCAGCCATCAAGTTGGTCGTCACAGCGCTTACCCTGGGCGCGGGCTTCCAAGGCGGCGAGGTCACGCCCCTGTTTGGCATCGGTGCGGCGCTCGGCGGCTGGATCGGTTGCCTTACCGGGCTCGACCCCAGTTTTCTGGCGGCGCTGGGCATGCTCGGCGTGTTCTGTGCCGGCCTCAACGTGCCCATCACCACCTGCATGATGGGCATCGACCTGTTCCACGGCACGGCCGCCGGGTTCTTTGTCATCGTGGCCTTTATCAGCTACCTAACCGGCGGGCACCGCGGCGTGTACCCCGCCCAGCGCATCATCTCACCCAAGCGCCGTTCGCTTATTGTGGATGAGGGCGGTACGGTAGCGGATGCTATCGAGCGCCACAACGACCTGATAGAGTAGATGTAATAATCGCCGTGCAGCCACAATCGGGGGCAATTCGACCTGATCGCGACCGCACTGTCATGTCACACGCCGGGAGTCGCCCCATGCACGCAACTGATTTTGGTCGCACGCTCATCATCGCCAACCCAGCCGCCCAGTCGGGTGCAGCGCGCGAAGTTGCCAAGCGCCTGCAACGCTTTTTGGACATGACTGCACGCGCATCCCAGTTTGACCTGGTGTTGACCGAGCGTATGGGACACGCCAAGGAGCTGGCCGCCCAGGCAACGGGCTATCGCACCGTTATCGCCCTTGGCGGCGACGGCGTGATCCACGAGGTCGTCAATGGACTCATGACGCAGGATGAGGCGATCCGCCCCGCCCTTGCCGTCCTGCCCGTGGGCTCCGGCAACGATTTTGCCCAGACGCTCGGCATCGACGATTTTTCCGGCAAGGATTTTGGCGCGCTGCTCACCTGCGAGCTGCAACGTCAGGACATCGGGCGCATTCGCTCATGGTATCCCGCAAGCGGTAGCGGCGAGGCTGCCGTTGCGTACTTCGACCAGACGCTTTCGGTCGGCATCGATGCCGCCATCGGCCTTGGCACCACCGAGCTGCGCAAAAAGACCGGCTTGACAGGCGCGCCGCTCTACACCCTCTCGGGACTTGAGCAGTTTGGCCTACGTTATCGCAACTACCCCATGACAGCCAGCTTTGACGGCGCGCCCGCCGAGCGCGTGAGGGCGATCATCATGGCAATTCAGCTGGGCCCCACCTATGGCTCGGGCTATCGCATCTGTCCAGACGCCGACCCCTGTGACGGTATATTCGACATCTGCTACGCCTGCGGCCCCGTTCCGCGCGCGGTCGCGCTTCCCATGTTCCTTTCGGCCAAAGATGGCCACCACACCAAGCTGCCACCGGTTCGCATGCGACGCTGTCGCCATGCCGAGCTTACCTTTGAGGAGCCCGACTACCCCATCCAGGCCGACGGCGAGCCCGTTGTCGCCTCGCGCATCGAGGTCGACATCCTTCCCGCCGCCCTCCACGTCTGGCACCCAACCCGCTAACCCCACCTAAGTTGCGGTGAAATAGGGACTGTATATGCAGCTAAAGCCGCAAAAGGGGGTGCGGACAGAAAGTTGGACCGTGAAGCGGTCCGGACTGGAGGTTCGCATGTACAGCAGGGAGAAGGTCGAGCTCTTCCTCCTGGCGACGGAGGACGGCATGGGGCCGACCGCCGCCGCGAAGTTCGCGGGGGTCACGGTGGGCGCGGCCAAGAAGTGGGCGACGGGCCACCTCCCGCACAGCTACACCGGGGCGCGCTGTAGAATCGGTGCGAGGAAACCGCGCCGGAAGGAGGCCAGCTTGGGCCCCGACAAGTCGATCTACGCCCCGCCCGCGACCGGCCCGCTCGCCGGGCTCAACGAGGACCAGATAGAGAACCTGCTGCTCAGGGCGGTGTTGGCCGACCTAAAAGCGGAAGGGTGGGACCCGGCTTCGATCTCGAACAGGAGCAAGTGCGAGCTCGGCGAGAGATTGAGGCGGGCGACCGCCCTGCCCCTCCGCTCGATCACAGGTTTCTTGAGGATATCGAAGAGCTCCTATGAGTACTGGAGGCCCCGCGTCGCCGTGCCGCGCGACCGCGACGCCGACATACGCGACCGCGTGGTGCGCATCTTCCGCGAGGGCTCGGGGTGCTGGGGGTACCGCACCGTCTGGGCGCGCCTGCGCCGCGAGGGGGTCCGCGCCAGCGAGAAGCGCGTGGCCCGCGTGATGCGCGAGGAGGGCCTCGAGGTCGTCTACAACAAGAGGCGCGCCCGGGGCTACAGCTCCTACGCCGGCGAGGTCTCCAAGGCACCGGAGAACCTCGTGAACAGGAATTTCCACGCCGACGAGCCCAACCGGCTGTGGCTCACCGACATCACCGAGTTCAGGCTCCCGGGCGGCGAGAAGGTCTACCTGAGCCCGATAGTCGACTGCTTCGACGGGATGCCCGTCGCCTGGTCGATCGGGCTGCACCCCGACAAGCGCCTCGCGAACTCGAGCCTGCTCAAGGCCTGCGCGGCCAGGCCGGCGGGCGCCCGCACGACGATCCACTCGGACCGCGGCGGCCACTACCGCTGGCCGGAGTGGATCGGGATCTGCGAGGAGAACGGGCTGGTCAGGAGCATGTCCGCGAAGGGCTGCAGCCCGGACAACTCGGCCTGCGAGGGCTTCTTCGGCCGCCTCAAGAACGAGTTCTTCCACTACAGGGACTGGGAGGGCGTGACGGCCGGGGAGTTCATGGGCAGGCTCGAGGCCTACCTCGTGTACTATCGTGAGGAGCGGATCAAGAAATCCCTCGGGTGGCTCAGCCCGATGGAGTACCGCAGGAAGCTTGGATACGCCTAGGCGCGGTCCAAGAAATCGTCCGCACCCCCAAACAGTCCCTATTTCACCGCAACTTATTGAGAAGATCATTCCTCCCCACCCGGCTTGCGACGGTTGGCTTTTTTAATGGCGTTGAAGTGCTTGTCATTGAGTCTGCGCTGGCGAGACCGCTGAGGCACCTTGGTCTTGACGCGGCGGCGCGGCGGACGGCCACGACGCTCAAGCTCAGCGCGCAGCTTACGCAGACAGCAGCTACGGTTCTGGAACTGACTGCGGCTCTCGCGCGCCGTCACGACAATCCCCGTGGGCCCATGCTTCATGCGTACCGCCGAATCAGTCGTGTTCACGCCCTGTCCGCCCGGACCCGTCGCGCGAAATACCTGCACCTCGCAATCGCGCGCCAAATCCTCGACCGACATCTCGGCATAGCGCGCATACTCGCGCCATCCCATCTTGTTCTCATCCATATCAACACCTCCCCTCATACAAAAAAATGTGACAAAGGGACGGTCCCTTTGTCACATCGCATACCAATCGCTTGTGTTGCGCGCTTAGGCGAAGGTGATCTCGCCGGTCTCGCAGTCCATATCGGCGATACGGGCCAGGCTCTCGACGCGGAAGCCGCGCTCGCGGAGCTTATCGCCACCGCCCTGGAAGCCCTTCTCCACCGCAATGCCAATGCCGGCAACTTCGGCGCCCGCAGCCTCGCAGATCTTAATAAGGCCCTCAAGCGCGCAGCCGTTGGCCAGGAAGTCGTCGATAATCAGGACCTTATCGCCCTCGGACAGAAAGCGCTTACCCACGATAACCGGGTACTCCTTCTGCTTGGTAAAGGAGTAGATGGTCGTGGCATACTGCTCGCCGTCAAGGTTGATGGACTGGGCCTTCTTGGCAAAGACCACCGGCACGCCGCCAAAATGCTGGGCTGCAATGCAAGCCATGCCAATGCCCGAAGCCTCGATCGTCAGGATCTTGTTGATCTCGACACCCTCGAACAGACGGGCCCACTCGGCGCCCATGTGGTCGAACAGCTCAACGTCGCATTGGTGGTTGAGGAAGGCATCAACCTTAAGGACGTTACCGGCCTTTACGATGCCGTCATGGCGAATACGATCCTCAAGCTCCTGCATGGCGCAACCCCTTCTCGCGGCAACGATACCGCGCGATTAATAAACGTTGTTCGATAGTCTACCACGGACCGACCCCCGCCCGCCCCACAAGCCGCATCGCACCATAAAGCTGCAAGACCAGTAGATAGGCCCGATTCGTGGCAGACAGCCTCCCAACACGCTAATGCCGGGCGCGCGTCCTCACCAAACGTACCAATGTGAGCGCAAAGCCCACGGTAGCAACGGCCATCAGCACGTAGAATACCAAACGGAAGCCAAAGAGGAACACGTCCGGACGACCCGCCACATAGCTCGTGACCGTCTTGCCCATCGCCGCGCTCGTCTGTCCATACAGGATGCGCGACGCCGCCGTAATACCCAGCGCTATGCCCGCATAGCGCGCCAAGCTGCTCAAGCTGCCCGCAAAGCCAAGCGCCTCACGCGGGGCCGAACCCATATACAGCGAATTATTGGGGCTCTGGAAGATCGACGTACCGCACGACATAAACGCGACGCAGCACACGATCATCAAGATGGAAGAATGCTCGTCAAGCGTGCTCACCGCAAAGAGACCGCACACGTACACGCCCAGGCCAACGGCCGTGGGCGCTTCACAACCAACACGGTCGGACACCGAGCCCGAAAGCGGGCCCACAAAGGCATTCACGACCGGCATCGCCAAAAACAACAGGCCGGAGATATCGGAGCCAAAGCCATGGGCGTCCTGAAAATAGAACGGCAGGATAAACTCGGAGGCACCGATACCCACGAACACGATAAGCATGCAGGCCAGGTTAATCGTGAAAGCCGAGCTCGCAAAGCAGCGACGCGCCGCCTCTGTCAACGGCATAGGGCGTTCGTCAGCCTCCGGCTTCACATGCGGCAGCGTGTAGAGTCCCACGATAAACGAGATGACGCCAATGGGAAGGTTGATGAGGAAGATGCTCTCCCAGGGAAAACTCGCCACCAGCACGCCGCCGAGCACGGGGCCGCACATCATGCCAAGAGCCACAAAGGTCGCCAGAATGCCCATGGCACGACCGCGCTCACGCGCCGGAAACGACTCGGTGATGATGCCCATATTGTTGGCCATCGCGGCGGCACAGCCAATGCCCTGCACGAAACGCGCCAAGATAAGCACCTCGAGCGAACCCGAAAGCCCGCAAAGCAGCGAGCCACCCGTAAAGACGATCACACCAAGCTGGAACACATTCACCTTGCCGCGCACGTCACCCAGACGGCCAAACGGCAACATAGCCACGCATGTCGCAAGCAGGTACACCGAGCTCACGAGCTGAATGCGGTCGAGACCCACCCCCAGCTCCTTTTGCATCACTGGAAGCGCCACCGTCACGATGCTCGCATCCAGACACGCCATAAAGGTCATGACGAGCACGGTGAACAGAATCGCCCATTTATTCTTACCGTGGGTGTCGCCCTCCAGGGCAATGTGTTCGCGGCGCAGCTGCTCGGCAGTTTTCTCCATGTATATCCTTTCTATCGTGCAACTCAAAAACGGGACCCCAATCGCCTACAAACGGTCACGATCGGGGTCCCGCCTACGGAATCGGAACTATGAGGACGTCGTCAGCCGAAAAGCCGTCCCACGCCTCGCACGCACGCTAGCCTAGCACTGCTCGAGCGCCTGCTCAATGTCGGCAATCAGATCGGCCGTGTCCTCAAGGCCGCACGACAGGCGCACCATGTCGGCGGAGATGCCGCAGGCGATGAGCTCCTCGTCGTTCATCTGGCGATGGGTGGCGTTTGCCGGGTGCAGGCAGCAGGTGCGCGCATCGGCCACGTGTGTGGCAATCTGGGCGAGCTTAAGGCTCTTCATAAAGGTCTCGGCCGCCGCACGACCACCGTTAAAGCCAAAGCTCACGACACCGCAGGTGCCGTTGGGCATGTACTTCTGCGCCATGTCGTAGTACTTGTCGCCCTCCAGGCCCGGATAGCTCACAAAGCGCACCTTGGGGTGGCTCTGCAGGAACTTGGCGACCGCCAGGCCGTTCTCACAGTGGCGCGGCATACGCACGTGCAGGCTCTCGAGCGAGCTGTTCAGGAAGAACGCCGCCTGCGGGTTCTGCATGGGACCGAGGTCACGCATAAGCTGCGCAGTAGCCTTGGTGATAAAGGCGCCCTCGCGACCAAACTTCTCGGCATAGGTCACGCCGTGATAGCTCTCGTCGGGCGTGGTGAGACCCGGGAACTTGTCCGCATGGGCCATCCAGTCAAACTGACCGTGATCGACAATCACGCCGCCCAGGTAGGCCGCGTGGCCATCCATATACTTGGTGGTGGAGTGCGTGACGATGTCGGCGCCCCACTCAAAGGGGCGGCACATCACGGGCGTCGGGAAGGTGTTGTCGACCATCAACGGCACGCCGTGGTCGTGCGCGGCCTTGGCAAAGCGCTCAATATCGAGCACGGCAAGCGCGGGGTTGGCGATGGTCTCGCCAAAGACGAGCTTGGTGTTGGGCTGGAAAGCGGCCTCCAGCTCCTCATCGGTGCAGTCGGGTGCGACGAACGTGCAGGTCAGGCCCATGCGGCCCATAGTGTGAGCCAGCAGGTTGTAGGTGCCGCCATAGATGGCAGAGCTCGCGACCACATGATCGCCGGCACCAGCCACGTTAAAGATCGCGAGGAAGTTCGCAGCCATGCCCGAGCTCGTGAGCATCGCAGCGGTGCCGCCCTCCATCTCGCAGATCTTGGCAGCAACCAGATCGCACGTGGGGTTCTGCAGGCGGCTGTAGAAGTAACCGGACTCCTCCAGGTCAAACAGCTTGCCCATATGCTCGGACGTATCATACTTCCACGTGGTGGACTGGTAGATAGGCACCTGGCGCGGCTCCGCGTCACCCGGGCGGTAGCCGCCCTGAACACAGGTAGTACCGATGGTCTGCTCGCTCATATCTAGCTCCCTTGCTTGGGTTTTGATTTATTCGGTTCACGATACCGCTACCCCGCAGCCCTCTCAACCCATCCCCAAGGTAGGTTATGGGACAAATCGATCAGGGGTATTTATCTCAAGCCTTGGGCATTTGCTCGACAGAGAAAAATGAGGCATCCATGAAGCTCTCGATGATTACACGCACCGTCACGGGTACCATAAGCGGGTACACCGTGACCAAGGAGACAACGATGAAGCAAATCGATACGGCCCAGCTCGACATCACCGCCTGTCAGGCTCAGGCTGCCGAATACCACGCCCGTGGCTTTAACTGCGCGCAGGCCGTCGCCTGCACGCTCGCACCTGCCGTCGGACTCGACCCTCAGGTCGCCTTTACCCTCACCGAGGGCTTTGGCGCCGGCATGGGCGGCATGACCGAAACCTGCGGCGCCATCTCGGGCGCCGTGGCCATCATGGGCTTCGTGATGAGCGACGGCATGGAAAACCCCAAGACCAAGGGCCAGACCTACAAGCTGTCGCGCGAAATCGCCAAGCGTTTTAAAACGAAGAACACGACGACCGTCTGCGGCACGCTCAAGGGCATCGGATCGGATAAGGGTCCGCTCCGCAGCTGCCCCGGTTGCATCGACGATGCCATCGAGATCGCCTGCGATGTGCTAAAGCAGCTCGCCGAGTAGACGGCATCAACATAAAACGACGGCCGGCGCGCTTGGGATCCATCCAAAAGCACGCCGGCCGTCGCCGTCAGAACTCGGCAAATTCGGGAGCGCCGACCTCGATCTCCTCGCGTCCCGCCATAAGCTCGCGCATCTTGGCGCAAAATGGCTCCTGCTCCCCCGCCTTAAACACCAAGTGAAGTGTAACGGTATCCGCGTAATCGGTATCCGAAACCTTGGCACCCAAATCCTGCGCCAAGCGAAGCACCTGCTCATACTGTGGATAGGCCACATACACGTCAACCGGCACGACGCTTGTCATCTCGACGATCTGCCCGGCCTCCTGAGCCGCGGCCACCGCCGCCTGCGTCGCCGCGGTATAGGCGCGCACCAAGCCACCAGGCCCTAACAGCGTGCCACCAAAATAGCGCGTCACTACGCAGCAAACATTTTTGAGCCCCGCGCCACGCAGCACCTCGAGCGTCGGCATACCACTCGTGCGGCTCGGCTCACCATCATCGCTCTGGCGCTCGCGTCCATCGACCAAAATCCACGCGGGAACATTATGCCGAGCGTCATAATGACGCTTGCGAACCATCTCGATAAAGGCATTCGCCTCATCCTCGGACTCAATATGGACCAGCTGAGCAATAAACCGACTCTTGCGGTCCACAAACTCGCCCGAAGCCTCAATATTCGATTGCAGAGTAAAATAGCTGTCCAACAAAGCCCCTCAAACACAAGCAAAGCAACAAACAGCCTCAATAATACGGCAAAGACCGTATCGATTGTTAGGGTAACAAAAATGCCAAGTGGGCCTATAAGCCGGGTTCTGTCGTGAACGGTCATTTATCTTGTCTGCACGTTACCGTGCAGCTCCACGCACGCTACCCGAACGCGGACCGGGCCGGCCCATAGCGTTCCTATTCGCGCTTGCTCCGGATGGGGCTTGCCAAGCCGCCGTGTTACCACGACGCTGGTGGTCTCTTACACCACCGTTTCAGCTTTTCCCTTTACGCCTTGCGGCGCAGGTGGGAGTCTTCTTTTCTGCGGCGCTTTCCGTCGGATCACTCCGCCCGGCCGTTAGCCGGCATCCCGCCCTCTGGAGCCCGGACTTTCCTCACGCGTGCTGCAAGCAGCACATCGCGCGACCGTCTGGCCCACTCAGCAGTGCAAGAGTGTAGCACACCGTTGCCGCAGGCAATGGCACAACACAAGCGTTCGACACGATAAACCAAGAACCATAAACCAAGAACCGCGCTATGCAGTACAATAGGGGTGTCGATGGGCAACGTCGCCAGTCGAGACGCGACCGCGCTCCGCACCCCTCCGTCTACTCGGTGCGTTCCCGCCTCCTCCCCGAGGCGGGATGTCGGCATTTTTCATGCACCGACAACCAAATAGCTTGTGGATAGCATGGGCAGCATCATGCATCTTGGCACCAAATGCAAAAAGGGACCCGTCCATTGCGGACGGGTCCCTTAAAACAAGTGATCGTCAAACCGATTTACTCGGCGTCGGTCTCCTCGTCCTTCTTCTCGGAAGGCAGCGGGGTAACCTCGATCTCGACGCCCAGAGTCTCAGCAGCGGACTTCATGGACAGGGAGATACGACGACGGTCGAGGTCGATCTCCATGACCTTGACCTGAACCTTGTCGCCCACATGGGTGACCTGAGAAGGCTGATCGACGTGCTTGTTGGCCATCTCGGAGATGTGCACCAGGCCCTCGATGCCCTCGCCCAGGTCGACGAAAGCGCCGAACGGGACAAGCTTGGTCACAGTGCCCTCGACGATAGCGCCGACGGGGTACTTCTTGACCAGTGCGCGCCACGGATCCTCGGTGGTCTGCTTGAGACCCAGGGAGATGCGCTCGCGGTTGAGATCGACGTCGAGAACCTCGACCTCGACCTCCTGGCCGACCTTGACAACCTCGGAAGGATGGTTGACGTGGTTCCAGGAGAGCTCGGAGATGTGGATGAGGCCGTCGATACCGCCGAGGTCGACGAAGGCGCCGAAGTCGACGATGGAGGAAACGGTGCCCTGGAGACGCATACCAGACTTGAGCTTGGACAGGATCTCGGAGCGCTCGGCCTTACGGGACTCCTCGAGCACGACGCGACGGGAGAGGACGACGTTGTTGCGGTTGCGGTCCATCTCGATAACGCGGGCCTCGATGCGGGTGCCCATGTAAGAGGTGAGGTCCTTAACGCGACGGAGGTCGACGAGGGAAGCAGGCAGGAAGCCACGCAGGCCGATGTCGAGAATCAGGCCGCCCTTGACAACCTCGATAACCTCGCCCTCGACGTTCTCGCCGGAGTTGAACTTCTCCTCGATGCGGTTCCAAGCACGCTCGTACTCGGCACGCTTCTTGGACAGGACCAGACGACCGTCCTTGTCCTCCTTCTGGAGAACCAGAGCCTCGATGGGATCACCGAGTGCAACGATGTCTGCAGGGTTAGCGTCCTTGCGGATGGACAGCTCGCGGACCGGGATAACGCCCTCGGACTTGAATCCGATGTCAACGAGCACCTCGTCATGCTCGATCTTAACGACAGTGCCGTTAACGAGATCGCCCTCATCAAAGTCGGTAATCGTACCGTCGATGAGGTTGTTCATCTCCTCCTCGTTGACATCGTCAAGAGAGAAAATGGACGAGTTCTGAATCTCACTCAAAGGTGGACCCCTTTCGAACTACGGGGCCCCGATTGCTAGGACCTACAGAAGGGTGCGACAAGCACACAACGTTTAGGAACACTCGGGAGCCGACAGATACTAATGTGACGCTTATGCAATCACGTTCGTATAGGTTACGGGGAAATGAGTTCGATTTCAAGCGTGAACTGCGATTTTTTACTCGTGTGGAGACTTTTTCGTAATCTTATGAACACACGTCTCCGCAACTTGACGATAACCAGCCAGGCAATTCGCTTTGGGGTAAAGTATCCGGAGCCAACGACTCTAGATCAAATTTACGAGAAAGGTGCCCGCGTGCTCAAAGCAGTCGTTTTCGATATGGACGAAACGCTTCTTAGCATCAACCTCAACGCGTTCATCCTTCGCTATTTTAAGGATGTCTCTTCGATGCTCGCGGATATCGGGCGCCGCAGCCGCGGTGGCACGATGGCACGCCTCGGCACCATCCTGGTCGACCTCAACGCCAATCGCCGCAGCGGCACGGACAACCGCACCAATCTTGAGTTTTACCAAGAAGAGGTCGAGCGCCGATGCGGGATCCGCCTCTCCGATCCCCTCATCTACGAGGCGTTTACCTACTATGACCGCGAAGTTCTTCCGTACAAGAACGACGATGTCATTAACGCCCACGCCATGCCGGGCGCACACGCCGCGCTCCAGGCCGTACAGGACGCAGGGCTGCGTTGTGCGCTCTTTACCAACCCCAGCTTTCCCCAGGGGGCCATCGAGTGCCGCATGGGTTGGGGCGACCTGGCCGACGCTCCCTTTGAGCTCGTCACGCACATGGGAAACACCACCCGCTGCAAGCCCGATGCCACCTACTATCTAGAGCAGCTTCAGGTGATGGGGCTCGAGCCGCACGAGGTCCTTATGGTGGGCAACGATCCCAAGCGCGACTTCCCCAGTCCCGCCTGCGGCATTCAAACTGCCTATGTTGGCCAGGGAAAACCCAGCCGAGCCACCTGGCACGGAACCATGGAAGACTTCGCCCGCGATTTCAACGCCGTAGTAGAAGCCTTCTACGAACACCAAGTAGCCGACGAACTGTCATAGAACCGCTCGCTCCAAACAAAATAGCGCCGCAGGTTGAGCATAAGTCAGCGAAAACGCCCCTAAGCGAGCAATGTGCCTTGAAAGAGGAGGGCATAGGCTTTCTGGCCATGCCCGACGATTGAAAGGCAGATTGCCGCTTCGGGGCGTTTGCAGCGTCGACTGGTTACGCGGTTTGGTAAAACCGCGTAACTAACAGACCTGGGTTTTGCCGATCATGATGTTGAGGATCTCGACGTCGGTGTCCTTCATGCCCACGCGGCCTACGTAGCCCATACTGGCGATCGTCTGCTCAACGGTATCTTGGATCAGGCCCTCGCCGGCGCGGAAGCCGCGGCCTTGCATGGCCATATCGTGGCCCAGAATCGCCGCATCGACGGCAGCCGAGATCTTGGCGGCACAGCTCGCCTTGGCGCCGTCGCACACGATGCCGCCCACGTTGCCAAGCGTATTCGAGACCGTCGCGCCAATCTGTTCGCGCGTGCCACCGCACAGCCAGGTAATCGCAGCGCCGGCGCCGCACGCAGCGCAAATAGCACCGCAAAACGCCGAGAGCGCACCAATATAGCTCTTGATATGCACGGCGATGAGATCGGAGAGTATCACGGCGCGCACCAGGCGCTCGTGGTCGCAGCGCAGGTACTCGGCATACTCCATAACGGGCAGTGCGCAGGTAATGCCCTGATTGCCCGAGCCGCACACAATGGCAACCGGCAGCGCGCAGCCGTTCATGCGGGCGTCGGACCCGGCGGCTGCACGGGCGCGGGCGCGGCAGGCGACGTCATCGGCACGAGCGCCCAGCAGCGTACGGCCAACCTCGGCACCCCAAGCGTGCGCCAGGCCTTCGGCGCTGATCGCGCCGTTCAGCTCAATCTGACGCTCAACGGCAGCGCGGGCGCCCTCGATGTCGCCGTCCTCGATAAAGTCGATGATGGACTCGATCGACATAGGCGTGTCGGCGCTATCTGCCGCACGCTCGGCCACGACGCGCTCGGCACAGGCGGCACACTCCCCCGCCGACTTGCCGCATACCGGAATACCGTCGAGCGTATGGCACGTAACATTAGTGTGGTGGTCGGTAATCTCGACGACCGCGGTATGGCCCCCGGCTGCGGCAGTCACCTTGATGTAGAGGTTGGGCACACCCTCGACAAGCGACACATCGCAGTAACCGGCATCGGCGAGGAGCTCGGTCACGCGAGCACGGTCTTTATCGTCAACGCTCTCGAGCACCTCGAGCGCGCTCTTGGCGTCACCGCCCACGGCACCCAGCACGGCCGCGGCTTCAATACCGTGCATGCCACCCGAGTTGGGCACGGTCACGCTCTTAACGTTCTTGATGATATTGCCCGAGCAGGCAACATCCATATGATCGGGTTCGCAACCGAGCGTCTGGCTCGCCAGCGCCGCCGCATAGGCAACGGCAATGGGTTCGGTGCAGCCGAGCGCACAGACAAGCTCGCGGTTCAAAACATCGCAAAACGCAGTATCACGAAGGGAATCGGCAGGCATAGGTATCTCCTACTTGTATAACGGGCTGGCCTCTCAAAAATAGTTAGCTCTTTTATTTGATAACAATGCATCAAAAACCGCAACCATGGTTCCGGCGGACGGCGCCCAAGCGCAAACTGGCGGAATTATTCATGAGAAGCCCGTCTTGTTGCATGCTAAAGCGTTTGACCAAAAAACGCCCGAGCGTTTACACAAAAGTCGCGCTATCATGCAGTCGAACGCGGTAAAACCTTTAGCAATTCCGCCGCACGGACCAGAGAGGAACCACTCATGAAGATCGGTATCGGTAACGACCACGCCGCCGTCGAGCTCAAGAACATCATCTCCGAGCACCTGAAGGAGCGCGGCTGCGAGGTCGTGAACTTTGGCACCGACACCTCCGAGAGCTTTGACTACCCCATCGCCGGCTACAAGGTGGGTAAGGCCGTTGCCAACGGCGACGTCGACCTGGGCATCCTCATCTGTGGCACCGGTGTCGGAATTAGCCTGGCTGCCAACAAGGTCGAGGGCGTACGCGCCGTCGTGTGCTCCGAACCCTTCAGCGCTAAGCTCTCGCGCATGCACAACAATACCAACGTGCTCGCCTTTGGCGCCCGCGTCGTAGGCTCCGAGCTCGCCAAGATGATCGTCGACGAGTGGCTCGACGCCGAGTTTGAGGGCGGCCGCCACGAGCGTCGCGTCAATCTCCTCAACGAGATCGATCACACGCGCGCCCTTAAGATCGTCGACGAAGCCTAAACTATTCAGTGCCACAAGCTAACAGCAGGGGCCCGCTCGGAACACATGTCCGAGCGGGCCCCTGCATAGATTTTGGAATAAAAGGGCGCCGCGGATGGAGTTCCGCGGCGCCCAAGCCACACGCTAACAGCTTTAAGGAGTCAAAGCTGGTTTAGCCAAAGAAGCGCTTGATCTCAATCTCGGCGTTCTCCAGGCAGTCGGAGCCGTGGATCACGTTGGCGTTGACATCGACGGCAAAGTCGCCGCGGATGGTACCAGGAGCAGCCTCAAGCGGGTTGGTAGCGCCCATGAGGGTGCGCATCTTAGCAACAGCGGAGAGACCGGAAACGACCATCTTGACGACCGGACCGCTCGTCATAAAGTCGCAGAGACCGCCAAAGAAGGGCTTGTCGGCCAGATGGGCGTAGTGCTCCTCGACGGTAGCGCGCTCGAGCGTGGTCATCTCCATGCGCTCGATGACAAGGCCGCTGCGCTCAATGCGAGCAACGATCTCGCCGATCTTGCGGTCGCGCACGGCGTCGGGCTTAATCATGATGAAGGTCTTCTCGATAGCCATAAAAGTAGCCTTTCAAGTAGGTTCGCGCGTGCCCAAGTCCCATTCCGGCACCCGCCTGGACTGCATCGTAACAGAGTTTTAGCTGCAGTTAAACAAAAAGCTGTTTATTGAAACGTTGCAATTTATTAAAGCGCTCCATATGTGTCACTTCTGTTTCGAAGCCCGATTAGAGTACCATCCGACCGCCCATCAACCGCGCCGAACAGAGCAGGCGGTCGGTTGCCGCCCGCGAACGTATCCCCTTCACAACCTGCCCAAAGGTCCTACAGAAGTTCTCGACAAGCCCCTCCCCCATAGCAACAAAATACGGGCTCCCACATCAGCAGGCGCCCGTAAAGCGAAAACGATTTATCAATACATGGCCAAAACGGCTTCAGCCAAACCTCTACTTTGCCCCGTGACCCATCTCGACGACCTTGGTCAGCGATCCAAACACGCCCTCGTCAGCCACGAGCTGTGCCTCGGCACGCTGCAACTGCACGGCAACGGCGGCAGGAGCGGTGCCGCCCTCGGTCGTGCGCGCGGCGACAATCGACGGGATATCGAGCGCCTCGGTAATGTCGCGCTCAAAGAGCGGGCTTGCCTCCTGGAACACCTCAAACGGCAGGTCCTCAAGATTGCAGCCGCGCTTCTCGCACATCAGGACCAGATGGCCCACCACGGCATGTGCCTCGCGGAACGGCAGGCCACGCTTGGCCAGGTAATCGGCAACATCGGTGGCGGCAAGGTGCCCCACGCCGCACTCGCGCGCCATGGCATCCTCGTTGACGGTCCAAGTCGAAATCATTCCGGCCATAACGGACAGGCACTGCATGAGCGTATGGGCGGTATCGAGCGCGCCCTCCTTGTCCTCCTGCAAGTCCTTGTTATAAGCAAGCGGCAGGCCCTTCATGGTTACCAGCAGCTGCACCAGGTTGCCGTACACGCGACCGCTCTTGCCGCGGATAAGCTCGGCAAAGTCGGGGTTCTTCTTCTGCGGCATGATGGACGAGCCAGTGGAGTACGAGTCGGAAAGCGTGATAAAGCCAAATTCGGAGCTCGACCACAGTACGATCTCCTCGGAAAGACGCGACAGGTGCATCGCCATGACGGATCCGGCGTAATGCAGATCGAGCAGAAAATCACGGTCGGAAACGGCATCGAGCGAGTTGGGGATCACGCCCGCAAAGCCAAGTTCGGCAGCCGTCATCTGGCGATCGAGCGGATAGCTCGTACCGGCAAGCGCAGCGGCACCCAGCGGGCAGTTGTCGGCAGCATCAAAGGCGGCCTTCAAACGCGTAAAGTCGCGCGCGAACATCCAGGAATACGCCAGCAGGTGATGCGACAGCAGCACGGGCTGAGCATGTTGCATGTGCGTGTAGCCCGGCAGAATCACCTTGTCGTACTTCTTGGCCGCATCCACCAGCACATGGCGCAGCTCAAGATTGGCCTCCATGAGCTCCTTGGCCAGCGCCTTGACACCCAGGCGCGTATCGGTCGCCACCTGGTCGTTGCGCGAACGCCCAGTATGCAAGCGCTTGCCAGCCTCGCCGATGCGACGCGTCAGCTCGCTCTCGATGGACATATGAATGTCCTCATCGTTGATGTCGAAGGTAAAGTTGCCGGCATCGATATCCTGTTCGATTCCGGTCAGGCCCTTGGCAATCGCCTGCTCGTCCTCGGCACTGATGATGCCCTGGGCGGCCAACATCTTGGCATGCGCCTTAGAGCCGGCGATATCCTGCTTATAGAGATGTTTGTCGACCGGCAGCGACGCGCCAAACTCCTGCGTGACCTCGGCCACGCCCGCCTCAAAACGACCGCCCCAAAGAGCCATGGAACCGTCTCCTTTCTCCAAATACCAAAACAAGCGTCCAAAGCAATGTGCCCTGTCGCTAAAGCGATTTATCAACCGCTAGTTTTACACACTCCCTGCCGCGCGCGGGGCCATGTGGCTAATTTGCAAAGAAGTGACGCACCATGCACTTGGCGCCCAACGTCTCCCTCCGGATGTTGCCCTGCGAACCATCGATCCAGGCCTTCAGGCTCATAGGAACGTCCTCGACCCTTACAGCATCGAACTCGGGCGCGAGGGCAAGCAAAGCATGCGCGATAGCATTGAACATAATGGATACTCCTCATATATATAGGCACAGAGCCGCCAAATTGATAGAAGGAGCCCCGCCGGACAACCCCGGCGGGGCTCGGACTCAGCCGCAGACGCGGCATCATATATGCGGGCGGAACGTAGGGGCCACCGATGTTAAGAAGTGTCAGCAAGCATAACGAAAGGTAGGGACCCCGTGCGCCCGTTATGTATCACGCGGATGGGCCGCGCGGATACCAAGGGAAGGAGGCGCTAGGCCTGGGCAGCAGCAGAGCTGGGGCCCTGGACCTTTGCCCACGTCTTGAGCGACAGCGTATCGATCTCGATAAAGCCGGCGCTGGCCTTCTCGTCAAACGTGGTGTCGCGGTCGTAGGTAGCCAGGCCGTAGTCGTAGAGGCTGAAGGGACTCTTGCGGCCGACGACATGGCAGTTGCCCTTAAAGAACTTCAGACGGACAGTGCCGGTCACGAACTTCTGGGTATCGGCCATAAAGGCGTCGAGCGCGTTCTTGAGCGGGCTGTACCACTGGCCGTTGTACACGGCGGTGGCCCAATCCTGCTCGAGCTTGATCTTGGTCTTGAGCAGGTCGCCCTCGACGCAGATGTCCTCGAGCGCCTTGTGGGCGGTGATGAGCGTCAGGGCGCCGGGAACCTCATAGCACTCGCGGCTCTTGAGGCCCACCAGACGATCCTCGACCAGGTCAAGACGGCCAAAGCCGTTGTCGCCCGAAATCTTGTTGAGGGCGATGACGATCTCGGAGAGCTTCATCTTCTTGCCGTCGACGGCGACAGGCTTGCCGGCCTCAAACTCGATCTCGGTATAGGTCGGGGTGTCAGGCGTGTCCTCGGGGTTCTTGGTCATAACCCAAGCGTCATCGAGCGGCTCATTCCAAGGGTCCTCCAGGTGACCGCACTCGATGGCGCGACCCCACAGGTTGTCGTCGATGGAGTAAGGGTTGTCGTTGGCACCCTCGGGAACCGGCACGTTGTGGGCGTGGGCATAGGCGACCTCGTCGGGACGGCACTTCAGGTCCCACTCGCGAACCGGGGCGATAACCTTGAGCTCGGGGTCGAGGGCCTTGACGGCGGCCTCAAAACGGACCTGATCGTTACCTTTGCCAGTGCAGCCGTGGGCGACGTAGGTCGCGCCAAACTCGTGGGCGACCTCAACAAGCTTCTTGGCAAGCAGCGGGCGAGACAGGGCGGAGAGCAGCGGATACTTATTCTCGTACATGGAGTTTGCGGCGATGGCTTTGGTCAGGAACTCATCGGAGAACTCGTCGCGCAGGTCGAGCACCTGGCAATCGAGAACGCCCAGGTCGAGCGCCTTCTGCTTCTTGGCATCCAGTCCGGTCTCTTCCTGGCCCACGTTGCCGCAGACGCAAACGACATCGAGATTCTTCTCGTCCTGGAGCCACTTGACACATACGGATGTATCAAGACCACCGGAATATGCGAGAACGACTTTTTCCTTGCTCATGGCTGTTTCCTTTCGCCCTTGGTAGCTAGTTAGAACATCGGTCAGTTGCAAGTCATTTCAAGGTCATATACCGTGCAATATCAGGTTAAATAGCAAAAATCAGCACATACATGCCCTAGAAACATGCAGCAATGTCGTGCTAAAACCCAACGACCTCAAAATGACTCTGTTGAGGCAATTCGCCCCATGCGGACAGAGACGATTGTTATCGTCGTCGGGAAATTGCGCGCTGGCGTCGGATGGCATTGTCTGCAGTGGTGATGATCTTTACGAACTGCATCTGCCTCTCCTTTCACGTATCGCCGGGCGCAATTCAAATATCTTAAACGGTACCTTTTACTCGGTAAGCGGTTGTTTTTCCGTCTCCGTTTTCGATGGTCGCTATATTACGCTAAAGTGCCCGCAGCACAAGCGACAAATTCACATTTCTGAAAAGTTTTTTCATTACTTTGTGAAGCGTGGTGCAAATACGCACCATTCCTGCGAAAATACGCTCGACTACTAGTTGATGGTTATAACGTCTGAAACAATCTCGAAACGAAAGGCGCATTTTTATGCAAACTTACGAATCGGACGCCAACATCGGCAACATTAAGATTCTCGCCGTCGATATGGACAAGACGCTGCTGACCGACGAGCGTGTGCTGCCCCAGGGTCTTGATGAGCGCCTGGACAAGCTCGCCGACGCCGGCATCGTATTCTGCCCCGCCAGCGGACGTCCCGCCCCCAAGCTCGAGGAGATGTTCGAGGGCATCAAGAACCGCCTCGCCTTTTGTCCCGACAACGGAGCTTGCGTGATCTATCGCGGCAGCTATATCTATAAAAGCAATATTGACGTGGAGCTGTATCAGCAGGTCTTGAACCGTGCCTCGGAGGATCCTCGCGCTGTCCCCGTCCTGTGCTGCTTCGACGAGTTCTACGTGCTTGCCCGCGACCATCAATACCACGACGAGATCAGCGTCTACTACAACACAATCAACTACGTAGACAGCTTTGAGGGCATTGATTTCGAGTCCAACAAGATTTCGGTCTTCTTCCCCGGCTACGACGCCGAGCCCGCTTTCCGCGAGACCTATAGCCCCGAGTTCTCGGACAAACTCTACGTCACCAACGCTGGGCGCGAGTGGATCGACTTTATGAACCTGGGCGTCGACAAGGGCGCCGGCGTCGCTCACCTGTGCGAGCACCTGGGCATCGATATTGCCGATGCTGCCGCCGTGGGCGATACCTACAACGACATCCCCATGCTGGAGCGCGTCGGGCATAGCTTTATCGTGGACAATGCCGAGGAGCACATGAACGCGCACGCCAAGTGGCGCATTCCGAGCAACAACGACGGGGGCGTACTGACGCTCATCGACGCCATCCTGGCGGCTCGTTAACGTTGCTCGTCGGACCTGGCCGGGCGAGGCGGGTAAGTTTTTCGTTCGGTCAGGTCCTGGGCTCGCTCGGAAAGCACATTAAGTGCTTTCCGGCTCGTGCGGAATCTACGAAAAACTTACCCGCCTCGCCCGGCCAGGTCCTGCGGTGACTTGCTTGCCGCCTGGATGGCGTCTTGGCGTCTAGATACTTGGCTGATTTTTTTGGAATGAAGGGGGCTCCTTGTTGGCAAGGAGCCCCCTTCTGGTTTTGGTTACTTTGGAATTGTGGATGCTTCCCTATTTAGCGTCGGCCCAGGTTATGCCGGTGCTGGCTTCGGCGATTAGGGGGACGCGGAGGTCTACTACGTGTTCCATGACGTCGCGGACCATGGTGGTTAGGCGCTCGACTTCGTCGATGGGGCATTCAAAGTCCAATTCGTCGTGCACCTGTAAGATCATGTGGGCGGCAAAGCCCTCTTCTTCCAGGCGACGGCTAACGCGGGCCATCGCGATCTTGATGATGTCTGCTGCGGTTCCCTGCATGGGGTGGTTCATGGCCGTGCGTTCGCCAAAGCCGCGGAGTTGCGGGTTTTTGGCCTTAAGCTCCGGAATATGGCGACGGCGACCGTACATGGTCTCGGCATAGCCTGACTGCTTGGCGCGCGCCACCACGTTGTCGAGGAACGTGCGCACGCCCGGGTAGGCCTCGTAGTAGCGGTCGATCATGCCACGCGCCTCGGCCATCGAGATATGCAGCGACTGCGACAGGCCGTAGGCCTGCTGGCCATACACGATGCCAAAGTTCACGGCCTTGGCGCGGCTGCGCAAGTCGGGCGTTACCTCGGACACCGGCACGCCAAACACGCGCGCCGCCGTCTCGGCATGGAAGTCCTCGCCCTCGTTAAAGGCGCGCACCAAGTGCTCGTCACCTGAGAGATGCGCCAGCAGACGCAGCTCGATCTGCGAGTAGTCCACCGCCAAAAAGACGCTTCCCTCGCCTGCCGAAAACGCCGTCTTGACGGTACGACCCAGCTCCGAGCGCGTCGGGATGTTCTGCAGGTTCGGGTCGCTCGAGGACAGACGCCCCGTTGCCGTGATGGTCTGGTTGTACGTAGTGTGTACGCGACCGTCACCACGGCGTAGCGGGCCCAGCGTGTCCAGATAGGTGGACTTGATCTTAGACTTCTCACGCCAGTCCAAGATCAGACGCACGATTTCGTGGTCACGCGCAAGGTCGCTCAGCACCTTGGCGTTGGTCGAATAATAGCCGCGCTTAGTCTTCTTGAGGCCCTTGGTCGGAAGCCCCATCACATCAAAGAGCACGTGCGACAGCTGCATGGGACTGCCAATATTAAAGGTCTCGTCACCCGCCAGGTCGCGAATACTGCGCTCAACCTCGGTAATCTGGGTCGCCAGACCCTCGGACAGACTGTGCAGACGGTCGGGGTCCACGAGCATGCCCGCGCGCTCCATCTTGGCAAGTACCGGAACGAGCGGCATCTCGATGCCATCGAACACGTTGGCGGCATTCTCACGGGCCATGCACTCGCGCAACGGTGCCACGAGCGCCAGCGTCAGAGCCGCAGTACGGGCGGCAGGCGCCGGAGCGTCCTCACCGGCACCCTCTGCGCCGCGCGCCGCAGGCAGCGCCATCTGCAGATACGTATCGGCAAGATATGCCTCATCGAACTCGGAGCGATCGGAATCCAGCAGATAGGCAGCGACCACGGTATCGAAGATACGCGTGGAATCGGTAGCGAGCGGATCCATGAGCTCGGGCTCAGAAGAATCGACGGGCGAAAGCTCGTGCAACAGCGCCTTCATATCCGGGCTCGCCACGCGACCCTCCATAAACAGACGCGCGAGCACGCCGGCAATCACGCCGTGAACGAAGTTGAAGCCCTCAACCTCAGCCGCCGCACAGCTGTCGCCCTCCTCGAGCGCGAACAGGCCCTTGGACGTCGCCAACCACAGCGTGCGCGTCAGTCCAAAGAGCGCGCCCTCTTCCTTGTCGTCGTCCACCACGGCGGCGACCCACTCGCCGGCATCAATCGCGCGGGAGACCTCAGCCGCAACGGCACCAAGCGCGTCGGCATCGCCGGCGGCTGCGCGAACCATAGCAGGTATCTCAACCACACTGGAGGCAGCAGCAGCCCCGCCCTCGCCGCCGACCAGCGCCAAGAAACGGTTCTGCATGGCGGTGATACCAAGTGTGCCCAGCGCCGCGGACACTTCGTCGGCAGAAAACGCCGGGAAGGACGTTTCGTCAAAGTCGAGCTCGACGGGCGCATCGGTGCGAATGGTTGCGACCTTGCGGCTCAGCAGCGCATCGTCGATGTGCGCACGCAGGTTCTCGCCCATCTTGCCCTTGACCTCGTCGGCATGCGCGATGACCTCGTCCAAGCTGCCGTACTGTGCGATGAGCGCGCTCGCCTTTTTGGGGCCGATGCCCGGTACGCCGGGAATGTTGTCCGACGTATCGCCCTTTAGACCGTAAAAATCGGGCACGAGCGCCGGCGTAATGCCGTGATACAGGTCGTCCACGCTCTCGGGCGTCATGATCGCCACGTCGGACAGGCCCTTGCGGGTCGAGACCACGTTGACGTGCTCGGTCACGAGTTGATACATGTCGCGGTCGCCGGTCACCAGCAGCATGTCGCAGCCGGCCTCTTCACCCAGGCGCGCCATGGTTCCCAGGATATCGTCGCCTTCCCAGCCCTCGGACTGCAGAATCGGCACGTTGAGCGCGGTGAGCAGCTCCTTGATCATCGGAAACTGCGCATGCAGATCGGGGTCCATGGGCGGGCGTTGCGCCTTATACTGCGGCAGCATCTCCATGCGCACGCGCGGTTTGCCCTTGTCAAACGCCACGACCACACCGTCGGGGTTAAAGGCATCGATCATCTTGAGAAACATCTTCAGAAAGCCGAAGATCGCATTGGTGGGGCGGCCGTCCGGCGCATTCATGGTGGGCGGCACGGCGTGGAAGGCGCGGTGCATGAGCGAGTTGCCGTCGATAACGGCAAAGGTGCGGCGCTTGTCAGACATATTGAATACCTCGCTTTGGGCTGGGCACGGTTTGCTCACACCAGTTTACACGCTCCCCGCCCCGCGGCCACCGCACATCAGGCTTCCCTGCCGCCGCGGGCCCGCGCGTGATACGATGGCTCACGGTACATCAACCAGCACGATCGATCCGAAAGGAGTCTGCGTCATGGAGCGTCCCTGCGCATGGAAAAAGTACACGCCACAGCAAGTCGAGGAGCTCGAGGAGCTTTGCCGCGGCTATAAGCAGTTTTTGAGCGAGAACAAGACCGAGCGCCTGTGCGTCAAGACCGGCATCAAGATGGCCGAGGAGGCGGGATACGTCGACCTGGAGACCGTGATCGCCGAGGGCCGCGAGCTCAAGGCAGGCGACAAGGTGTACGCCGCCAACCACGGCAAGGACCTTATGCTCGTCAACCTGGGCACCGCCCCGCTCGAGCAGGGCTTTAACATCCTGGGCGCCCACGTGGACTCGCCGCGCCTGGACCTTAAGCAGAATCCCGCCTTCGAGGCCGGCGACATGGCTTATCTCGACACGCACTACTATGGCGGCGTCAAGAGCTACCACTGGGTCGCTTCCCCGCTCGCACTCGTGGGCGTCATCTGCAAAAAGGACGGCACCACCGTCGACATCAACATCGGTGACAAGGCCGACGACCCGGTCTTTACCATCTCCGACCTGCTGATCCACCTCTCGAGCGAGCAGATGGCCAAGCCCGCCAAGGACGCCGTCGACGCCGAGATCCTCGACGTGATCGTGGGCGGCCGCCCCGTCAAGTTTGACGAGGACGACAAGGACGCTCCCAAGGAGCCCGTCAAGCAGATGTTCCTGGATATCCTCAAGGAGCAGTACGACGTCGAGGAGGAGGACTTCCTCTCCGCCGAGATCGAGGTCGTGCCCGCCGGCCCCGCCCGTGACATGGGCCTCGACCGCTCCATGATTCTGGGCTATGGCCACGACGACCGTGTCTGCGCCTATCCGTCCATGCTCGCCCAGATCAACGTCGCCAACGTGGAGCGCACGAGCATCACACTCATCGTCGACAAGGAGGAGATCGGTTCCGTAGGTGCCACCGGCATGACGAGCCGCTTCTTCGAGAACACCGTCGCCGAGATCATGACGCTCGCCGGCGAGGATAGCCCGCTGGCCCTGCGCCGCGCGCTCGCCCGCAGCCGCATGCTCTCCTCCGACGTGTCCGCCGGCTTCGACCCGGGCTACGCCGGCAAGTTCGAAACCAAGAACGCAGCCTTTATGGGTCGCGGCCTGTGCTTTAACAAGTACACGGGCAGCCGCGGCAAGGGCGGCTCTAACGACGCCGACGCCGAGTATGTGGCCCTCATCCGCGACATCATGGACGAGGCCGGCGTGGACTTCCAGACCTGCGAGCTTGGTCGCGTCAACGCGGGCGGCGGCGGCACCATCGCATACATCATGGCTAAGTACGGCATGAACGTCATCGACTCTGGCGTTGCCGTCCTGTCCATGCACGCCCTGTGGGAGGTCGCTAACAAGGCCGATATCTACGAGGCCTACCGCGGCTACAAGGCCTTCCTCGAGCGCGCCTAACCAAACCCTTGTAACTTGCGGTGAAATACGGATTCATCAGGCCTTCCAACGGGGAAAGCGGTCTGTATTTCACCGCAACTTTTTTAGCGGGAGGAGGATTCCGTGCTACAGGTCGTCATTTCGCCCGCCAAACAGATGCGGACAGCTCAAGATGCCTTTGACGTTTTGGGCATACCGCCTTTTGCACATCAGACGGCCCGGCTCCATCAGGCACTGCTGGGCATCGAACGCGAGGATGGCGCAGCAGGTCTTCAGGCCCTTTGGAACGTGAGCGACAGGCTGCTTACAACGTGCCTGGATACGCTTCACGAATTTATGCCCGCCCTGAGCGATGCCGACCTCGCCGATCCCGATATCGCGCGCCGAATCTCCCCCGCCGTCATGTCCTACCACGGCATCCAATACCAAAGCATGGCGCCCGAGGTCATGGATGCTGCACAGCTCGACTGGCTGCAAAACCATCTCTGGATCCTCTCCGGATTGTACGGATGTGTGCGGCCTTTCCATGGCGTTGAGCCCTATCGGCTCGAAATGGGAGCCAAGCTCGCCGTCAACAACGCCCGTGACCTCTATGCGTTTTGGGGCGACAAACTTGCATGCGCCATTGCGCCGACCGGCTCCAACACCACGGTCGTCAACCTTGCCAGCGCGGAGTACGCCAAGGCCGTTCTACCCCATCTCGCAGGCGACGCCACAACCGTCACTTGTCTCTTTGGCGAAGGTGTCCGCAACGGCAAGCCCATCCAGCGCTCGACCGCCAGCAAAAAGGCGCGCGGCTCCATGGTGCGCTGGATGGCAGAAAACAAGCTCGAGGACGCCGCCGGTCTTACCGAGTTCAACATCGGCTATCGCCACGCCCCCGAGATCTCATACCCAGGCACCCTCGTGTTCATCAACGAACAGATGCTCTAGACCCGCCACCCAAAACTGACCCGCTCAGCCTTCTCTATATAACTTGCGGTGGAATAGTTCCTATTTGAGCCTTTTATCGCACAATCAGGAACTATTCCACCGCAACTTTTATGAATTGGCTGGCTAGGCTCGACACCTATTCTGCTAGACCGTCGGCCTTTGCAATCCCGTTTGTCGAACCGTCCTGATAGATAATCTTGACGTGCTCAACCTCGGAAACCGCAACACCCGTCGGAGGCTCCAGACGCCATTCCGTCAGGGCGATATCCATGGTCGTGGGCACATCTCCTTGATCTTTGAGCTTCACCGTCAGCGTTTTGAGCGCCGCGTCAAACGTCACGCGTTCGATTTCTTCGCCCGGAATGGACCCACCACTCAGCTGCAACTGCACAAACTCATCGCGCGGGTACCAATAATCGCCCGGAATGGCGAGCGTATTGGCATTACCGCCAGTACTCCTCACCGTCATAATCGGTAGGCTATCATCAGCCTCGAACTCCCATGCAGCGCCGCCGCGACCACCAAACGTCCAGATACAACAGGCAATCACCATCACGACAAGGATCGCAAAACCAATCGCGACAAGGCCATGGTGCGCACGGCCCTCCTCGGCCGATACGTCCCATTGCATCTCTCGATATAGATGCTTGTCTTCCATGTTCGCCTCCCCACGGGCATGCTCATCGCGTCAATCGTACCCATTCGAGCTATACTTGAGCCCACCACATAAACGGGGAGCTTGCAGGACAAGACGGCAGGCTGAGACTGGGCGCGCCCGCCCTGACCCGCAAACCTGATATGGGTAATGCCAACGAAGGGAGCCGTGCCAATGAGCACACAGACCGAGCCCAAGCTCGTCACGCAAATCGACTTCGCCCGCGCTGGGCAGATCACACCTCAGATGAAAGAGGTCGCCGAGCGCGAGCATCGCGACCCCGAGTACATCCGCGAGCGCGTGGCAGACGGCCGCATCGCCATTCCCGCCAACATCGTGCATATCAAAAAGGGCATGCGCGCCTTTGGTGTCGGCGAGGGCCTGTCCACCAAGGTCAACGTGAACTTGGGCATCTCGGGCGACAAGGCCGATGCCGCCGAGGAATGGAAGAAGGTCAAGATTGCCGAGGACTTTGGCGCCGACGCCATCATGGACCTCTCCAACTCGGGCAAGACGCGCCAGTTCCGCCAGCAGCTCATCGACGAGACGCCGCTTATGGTGGGCACCGTCCCCATGTACGACGCCATCGGCTACATGGAAAAGCCGCTGGTCAAGCTCACCAAGGACGACCTGCTCGAGGTCGTTCGCGCGCACGCCGAGGACGGCGTGGACTTCATGACCATCCACTGCGGCATCAACAAGTCGGTCATCAAGACCTTTAAGGAGACCGGCCGCCTCATGAACATCGTCAGCCGCGGCGGCTCGCTGCTGTTTGGCTGGATGGAAGTCACCGGCAACGAAAACCCCTTCTACGAGTTCTACGACGAGGTGCTCGAGATCTGCCACGAGTACGACGTGACGATCTCGCTCGGCGATTCCTGCCGCCCGGGCTGTCTCTACGACTCAAACGATGCCACCGAGACCGCCGAGATGATCGAGCTGGGCAAGCTGTGCAAGCGCGCTTGGGCCGCCGGCGTCCAGGTTATGGTCGAGGGACCGGGTCACATGGCGCTCGACGAGATCGCCGCCAACATGAAGCTGCAGAAGCGCCTGTGCCATAATGCGCCGTTCTATGTGCTGGGGCCGCTGGTGACCGATATCGGCGTGGGCTACGACCACATCACCGCCGCCATCGGTGGCGCCATCTCGGCGAGCTCCGGCGCCGACTTCCTGTGCTACGTGACACCCGCTGAGCACCTGTGCCTGCCCAACGCCCAGGACGTGCTCGATGGCCTCATGGCCACCAAGATCGCCGCACACGCCGCCGATATCGCCAAGAAGGTGCCGCACGCCCGCGATCTGGACGACAAGATGGGCCAGGCACGCCGCAAGCTCGACTGGGACGCCATGTGGAAGTGCGCCCTCGATCCCGTCACCGGCAAGAAGCGCTACGAGGAGTCCCCTGCCGCCACCGAGGGCACCTGTACCATGTGCGGCAAGATGTGCGCCGTCCGCACCGTCAACAAGGTATTCGAGGGCACGACGATCGACCTTGGCATGGAGGACTAGACTCCTCGCTGCGATCGCTTCTAGCGGCGAGCCGGCGCCCCTCAATTGTTGACGTGTGAACATTTGCTTACATTTGCGTAAAGATTGCATCGCCCGCCCGGGTTCGACATAGAGTCGGCCCGGGCATCTTTATAATGCTGGCTTAAAGACCCATTTGAATCCGACCGAACAAGGGAGCGAACATGGATCGCAGTAAGGTACCCGCCGTCCTGTCCATCGCAGGATCAGATTCCAGCGGTGGTGCCGGCATTCAGGCCGACATCAAGACCATCACGGCGCACCGCCTGTATGCCGAGACGGCCATCACCGCTATCACCGCACAGAACACCCTGGGCGTCACCGCCGTACAGAACATCTCCCCGGATATTGTCGCCGCGCAAATCGATGCCGTTTTTGACGATATCCGACCCAGCGCCGTCAAGATCGGCATGGTTTCCTCTGCCGAGATTATCGAGGTTATCGCCGACCGCCTGGGCGCCTGGGACGCACAAAATATCGTCGTCGACCCCGTCATGGTCGCCACCTCGGGCGCTCGCCTGATCGCAGAGGACGCCGCCGAAGCGCTTACACGCCGCCTGTTCCCACTGGCGACCGTCATCACGCCCAATATTCCCGAGGCCATGGCGCTGCTCGATTACGAGGTCGATTCCGAGCGCACGCAGCAAAATGCCGCTATGCTCCTCACCCGCCGCTTTGGGTGCGCGTCTCTCGTTAAGGGCGGGCATTTTGTCAACGAGGCCAACGATGTGCTAGCAGAGCCCGCACCGCTCGATGACGAGGGCAACCACCTGGGCGATCCGCTCACCACGTGGTTCCGCCACAAGCGCATCGAGACCGGCAACACGCATGGTACCGGCTGCACGCTTTCGTCCGCCATCGCCTGTGCGCTGGCCCAGGGTATGGATCTTGCCGATGCCGTCAACGCCGGCAAGGCCTACCTAACGGGCGCCCTCGCCGCCGGCCTTGACATGGGCAAAGGCTCCGGCCCTGTCAACCACATGTGGCAGTATTAAGATTCACAGCCCAAAACCACCGCAAAGGGGACAGGCACCTTTGCGGTGGTTCCCACAAACATCTCGATCCGTAACAGTTAGAGTCCATTTTTCGGCCCACCTGTTACAGATTGAGACATTCAAATTCCGCTGAGAAGATAATCTCGGTCTGTAACAGTAACTCGGCGAAATCGACCCTAGATGTTACAGATCGAGACAAACGACCGATATCGACCTAAATAATCTCAATCTGTAACATCTAGCCCGTTTTCGGCCTTACAACTGTTACAGATCGAGACAAAGCAACGAAACAAGCCGCCGCAAGGGGAACTTCTGTGGTGGCTTGGGGTCGCGCTACTCACCGAGCATCTCTTGGAGCTTGGCTGCCACGGCATGTCCCAAGCTCTCGTGGCTTTCGGGCATCATATGCAGATAGTCGATATCGCCCGGCTCGGCAAAGTCGGCGGCATTCAAAAAGTCGCAGCCAAACTGCTCAGCCACATGTGCGTAGTACTCGCCAAAATGCTCCGAGGCCTCGACGGAACGCTCGTCAAAATCGGTCATATATACATCGGCGATTTGCGGCTTGATCTTGATAGGCGCCATCAGCAGAATGCGCGGACAAGGCGCAGCGTCGGTCCACGGAAACGCGCGGACGGCGCGAATCAGCACCATGGCGCCACGGGCGATATCGGAAGCTGTCACGTTAAAGACCGTCTTACAGTCGTTGGTGCCCAGCATGATCACAATGGCGTCCAGCGGCTTATGGGCCTCGAGCAGCATCGGAAGTGCGCGGATGCCGTTAAGATTGGTGTCCAGATGGCACATGTCGTCGCGTACCGTCGTGCGGCCGTTGAGGCCTTCTTCAATTACATGCCAGCCCTCGCCTAAGTCACGTTGGGCCACGCCGCACCAGCGCACATCCTGCGCATAGCGCACCGCGGTGCCGTCGCGCATGCCCGCCGGATCGTAACCATAGGTGTTGCTGTCGCCAAAGCATAGAACGTTTTTCATCGTAAGCCCCTCGCTCAGTAAAAAGCCGACGGAAGCAGCCTCTCCCGCCGGCTCGACCCATCTGTCAGCACGTACCAATTACAGGTACTTGCGCCAATCGTCCTCGTCCTCATCATCCTCGGTAGCAGCCTGGGTCTGCTCGGCGGCGCGAGCTGCCGCAGCGCGAGCGGCAACCTGGGCATAGGACTCCTCGTTGCGCTCGGGGAAGTTTGCCAGCACGTGCTCGAACTTGGCAAAATCCTCATCCCAGCGCGTAGAAGGCACGGCAAAGAAGACTTGCTTGACCTTAAAGTCGCCCGACGCGAGCTCCTTGCGGAAGAGCTCGGCCACGGCCTCGGCGTCAAAGCCGTTGTTGTCGCAGCCCCAAGCGCCCAGTACGAGCTTCTCGCGACCCAGCTCGTCGCAGATGGCAAGCACAAAGCGAATGCGGTCGCGCAGGGCGTCCAGCAGAGCATCGTCGCTCACGCGATACTCCTGGCGGGCGCGCTTAACGTTGGGCGCGGCGGCCACGATCACGTCGGCGTATGCATGCACGTGGTTGCGGTCGAAGCGCACCGCAGGCACCACCAGCGCACGGTTGCGGTAAAGCTCGCAGTTGATGTTGCGGCGACGGTTCTCGCCGTACCATTTGCGCTGCTTATCGAGAACGTTGTACAGATACGAATCGGCGCACAGCGTGGCCTCCTGGCCCAGATAGCCCTGGATGTAGCCACCGCCCGGGTTGGTGAACGAGGCAAAGGCGAGCACGGCCATGTCGCAGAACTGCGCATAGCCACGACCGTTGTCCAGGATGGCCTGCGTGGCGGAGGCATCGAGCACGGTGACCTCAGGCAGAACCGGAGCGGGCTCCTCAGCAGGCGCGGACTCAGCTTCGGCGATTTCCTCGGCAGGCTCAGGCGCTGCCTCGGTCTCGGGCGCCGTCTCGGTCTCGGCAGCCTCCGCGCCCTCGACGTCCTCGGCAACCTGTTCTTCGGCGGCCACAGCACTCTGAACCTTGGCCTTCATCGCCGCGACAAAACCGGCAGGCATACCATCGAACTCGCACACGCCGGCAAGCGAACGCTCGATATCCTTGGCGCACGCTTCGGACACAGTTGCCACGTGACGCTCGGCGGCCTTGGCACGGGCCTCGCGCTTGGGATTGGGCTGACCCGCTCGGTTGGACCTGCGGTTACGGTTCCTGTTGTCGACGTCTGCCATAAGTGGTCACCTTTCTCGGCCTCTGCCGCTATCGGCTTTTCCCATCCATGATACCCCGCCGCGTACAAAAAAGACGGCCCCGAAGGACCGCCTTTCGCATCGATTTGCACGTACGGCAAGCACCGCCGCAATTCGCCACTAGTCGCGACGGCCGAGGATGTTCAGAATGCGCAGGAACACGTTGATAATATCCACGAACAGATTGGACGCCATGAGCACGGCGTTGGGCAGCGTAGGCGGCACCGTCGTGGCAACATAGGTGTCGTAGCCAATAAAGCCGGCGAACACCACGATCACGATCAGATCGGTGATGGTCTGTGAGACGCCCATGAACATCAGCACGATCTCAACCAGAATAGTAGCGAGCAGAATGCCAAAACCGATGCCATATACGCGCTGGAAAAACTTGGGGAACGTCACGCCCAAGGCGCCAAAGACAAAAGTGATGGCGGCCGTGGCGATAAAGGCAGTGTTGATGGTGGGCAGGTCGTAGTTGGCAAGGCCAAACGACGCGGTCAGGCCAAAGGTGCTCGCAAAGATTACGTAGCCCACAAGGGACAGGCCCACGGACTGCTTGCTGGCGGCGGCCGACATCATGACCATGCCGACGATGGTCAAAATAAACGAGCCAAAAACCAGCGGTAGGGCAGCCCCGCTCATCATCATGCGCGCAAACGACATGGTGCTCGTAAAGTAAGCACCGACGCCCATGGCACAAAAGCCCAAGAAGATGAGGGCAGACATGGCAAGATTATACGCACGCGGCGACATCTCCTTGGCACGGCTTGCGCCGGTTTCGATGGGGCCGTTCTGATAGCCCTGAATATCGTTCATAATTTCGTCCTTTCAAAAGCGCCGCGACAGCGCAGTAGCTGACAAGATTCCTGTCATTGTACCCGAATGCCGTACGTCCTTACCTACGGCGCTCGCCCTCGAGCGTGCGATCAAAGGCCCAGACCCACCAACGCATCACGTGTGCCTGCGAGCCGTCCGCCCGCTCGCGCGTCTGGTCCTCCAGATACAACTCGGTCGCGTGCCCGCCAAAACGCACCTTATAGGTTGCCGTACGGATGCCGTGGACCATCAGGCCAAACCCGGTGGTCGAGATAATTTCGTCAATCGTAAAGCAACGACCGTCGACCCAGCAGACGGTGACCGGCACGACCTGTCCGCCCGCGAGGATGCGAGCCACGACGTCCACATACTGCTTGTGCACGCGCCGAGTTTTGCCATCTGTCTGTCGATATTCCATGCCTCCTATTATCGAACGCATGTTTGCATATTGTAAAGCGAACAGACTGTGGTTTTGGGATGTTGGGGCACGCACACGTGTCCTCATGGTGTGTTAGCAAAAAGAACACCCGCGGTCAACAGGGCTAATATTCAATATTAGTGCCAAAAAATTCACTTCTCCCATCAGAACTCGGTAAAGAAACCCGCAGGAGGTGATACGATTTATCATGTTTTTGTAACGTGCCTGCAAACTTCGAGAAAGCCCATATATGGACGTAACGTTCTCAACCTTCCTCGGCCAAATTGTGTCGAACCCAGTCCTTGCCGTCACCGTGATCCTCGCGCTCGGCGCCATCTTCGTCAATGGATGGACCGACGCGCCCAACGCCATCGCGACCTGCGTCACTACGCGTTGCATGCCCGCCCGCGCCGCCATTCTCATGAGCGCCGCATTCAACTTCCTCGGTGTGCTCATCATGACGCACTTTAATGCGAGCGTCGCCAATACCATCTCGCATATCGTCGACTTTGGCGGAAACAGCACCATGGCGCTCGCCTGCCTGTGCGCGGCCCTGTTCTCCATCGTCGTCTACGGCGCCACAGCGTCGCGTTTTGGCATCCCCACCTCGCAAAGCCACAGCCTTATCGCCGGCCTGACCGGTGCCGCTATCGCCCTCGGCGGCGCGAGCAGCGTCAACGTCCACGAGTGGATGAAGGTCATCTACGGCCTGGCGCTCTCCATCGGCCTGGGCTTTGTCATGGGCTGGGTCCTGTGCAAACTCGTCTCGATTCTTTTCGCCGCCGCCAACAGGCGACGTGCCAATGTCTTCTTTAAATACGCTCAGATCGCGAGCGCTGCGGCCATGAGCTTTATGCACGGCGCGCAGGATGGACAGAAGTTCATCGGCGTGCTCTTTTTAGGCGTGGCCTTCGCAAACGGCCAGACCAGCGTCGGCGATGCCGGCATCCCCATCTGGATTATGCTGCTGTGCTCGGCCACTATGGGTATCGGTACCAGCGTGGGCGGTGAGCGCATCATCAAGTCCGTCGGCCAGAGCATGGTTAAGCTCGAGAAGTATCAGGGCTTCTCCGCCGACCTCGCGGGCGCCGCGAACCTGCTGCTTGCCACCCTTACCGGCATCCCCGTGTCCTCCACACACATCAAGACCTGCGCCATCATGGGCGTCGGTGCCGTCAAGCGCCTCTCGGCCATCAACTTCGGAGTCGTCAAGGACATGATGTTCACCTGGTTCTTCACCTTCCCCGCCTGCGGACTCATCAGCTTTGTCATGGCCAAGCTGTTCATGATGTTCCTCTAATCAAACCGAACGTCCATCCGGACCGCAACACTTCGCCCACCCGTCTTCGCCTCGAAAGGACCCACCCATGGCAAAGAAACCCGATTCGTTCTACTTTGACAACTACGTCGCTTGCGCCGACCTCGCCGTCCAGGCCGCAGAGCTGCTCACCAAGATTTTTGAGAACTTCGATCCCGCGCAGATTCACGACATGCTCAATAAGATGCATGCGATTGAGCATGCGGCAGACAAGAAGCACCACGAGCTCGAAGACGCCCTGCTCACCGCCTTTATCACCCCGCTCGAGCGCGAGGATCTGGATCTGATGAGCTGCGCGCTCGACACCGTGCTCGACCGTATTGAGGGCGTCGTGCAGCGCGTCTACTTCACCAACATTCAGAGCATCCATCCCGACGCCATCGTCATCGCCCACAAGGTGACTGACGCCTGCCGCACCATGAAAGACCTGATGGTCGAGCTTCCCAACTACCGCAAGTCCAAAACGCTGCGCGAGCTGGTCATCCAGATCAACACCATCGAGTCCGAGGCCGACGAGCTCTACATCAACGCCATGCGCAACCTGCACGTTAACGGCAAGGATCCGCTCGAGGTCATCGCTTGGCGTGACGTCTACGCCTTCCTGGAGTACTGCGCTGACTGCTGTGAGAATGTGGCCGATGTTGTGGATTCGATTGTCATGAAGAACAGTTAATTGGGGGTACATGTCCCACCGGTCGCGGGCCCGGCCACTAATAACCTTTTTCACTCCGGCTGCAAGCAGAGTCGTTCAAAAGGTTATTAGTGGTCGGGCCCGCTCCCTTATGTACCCCCATTGGGAACTTTGGCTGATAGTTATAGTGCAATGGGGGCTTGGCTGAAGGGACCTTTGGTATCCGTTCGGACACTTTGGCCCTCGATGAGCGTTTGACTGATTGCTGCTTTGGGTACTGTTTGGGTTACTTTGGGTTTGTTTGATTTTTAATTGTTGGAGGGCTTGTATGTCTTATTTGGATCTGGCTCGGGGTCGGTATTCTTGTCGTGAGTTTGAAGATCGGGCTGTGGAGCAGGCTGTGGTGGATGCCATTGTTGAGGCTGGGCGTATTGCTCCTTCTGCTTGTAATAACCATCCAACCCGTGTGATGGTGTTGGATACGCCTGAGCTTCTGGAGAAGGCAGCTGCTTGTCAGCCTCGGTTTGCTCGTGATGGGTCTATCTTTGGGGCTCCGCTTGTTTTCCTTATTTGCAGCGTTACCGATGATGCTTGGGTGCGCCCGTATGATCAGATGAATTCCAGTGAAATCGATACGTCCATCGTGTGCGATCAGATGATGATGGAGGCCACCGAGCAGGGCCTGAGAACGTGCTGGGTATGCCATTTTAAGCCTGAGGTGGCACAGGAGCAGTTCAATCTGCCCAAGGGCGTCTATCCCTATCACATGCTTGTCTGTGGATATCCTGCCGACCACATCGCCGATTCCGAGCATCGCGAGGCCCGTACCATTCCCCTCTCCGACTTCCTCCTCAAGTAGATTTTGGGACATGCCCTAAAACCTATCCTTGACCGCTCACCGGTTCGCCGAGTTCTGCGCCACTATGTGCAGGGCTCGGTTTTTTATGTTGCGCGCCCCGGTACAGTCATAAAAAAGGACCCGCAAGCTGCGGGTCCTTTCTAGGCACTAAATTGTAGGCCGAATGTTAGTCCAGGTCGTCGGCAGCGAAGTTGTCGATCGGGGCGAAGGGATCGGCCACGGGGACAACCGGGTCAGCGACGGGCAGCGGCTCGGCGGGAACAGTCACCGCAGGAGAAGCGGCAGAACCGACCGGCGTGGAGGCCATGAGGTCGGCCGGGAAGGAGTTCTGGGCATCGTCCATGAAGTGCTGGATGAGCTTGAGATACTCGGCCTTGAACTCCTCACGAGAAGCCTTGAGACGATCGATCTCCTCGAGCTCAGCCTGCTTTTCGGTCAGAGCCTGGCGGATAACCTCGCGGGCCTTGGCGTCAGCCTCGTTGCGAATACGCTCAGCGTTCTCATTGGCATCGTTGACGATGGTCTCAGCGGTCTGCTGGGCAGCGATCAGGGCAGCGGAAATCTGGCGCTCCTGAGCGGAGAAGTCAGGGGCGGGAGCAGCCACGGGGGCGGCAGGAACGGCCTGGGCGGGGGCATCCTGAGCCTGGGCAAGCTGAGCCTGCGCATCGGCAAGCTGCTGCTCGGTAGCAGTCAGACGACCCTTAAGGTCGACGATCTTAGCGAGCATAGCGTCAACCTCAGAGGACAGCGTCTCCAAGAAGACGTCGACCTCAGCAGGATCGTAGCCACGCTTGGCCTCAGAGAAAGTCTGAGCCTGGATGTCTGCAGGGGTAATAGCCATAACAAGTCTCCTTTTTCATCGCCTCGGCGCTACACGCCCGACGTAAGTTACTAAGACAGTTCTACACGAGTATACCTATAAGAAGCTGCAGAACCAGCCTCTGCACCAACTGCAACGCAATAATCGCAACGACCGGCGAAAAATCGATACCGCCCATCGGCGGGATGAAACGACGGAACAGGTTGAGCCACGGACCGCACACGCTATCAAGCACCGCGGCAATATCCTGAAGCAAACCACCCTGCTTCATGGGAATCCACGTCATAAAGCAGTAGACGACAATGAGCGTGGAATAGAAGTTGAACAGCGTATTGACCAGCTGGACGATAGTGTAGATGTTGATGGGAATCTCCTCGTCTTGTCTTTACTTAAGGTAGCCGTCGGCACGAAGCTTCTTGAGATCGGAATCTTTGACCTCGCAACCGGCGGGCAGCACCATGAACACGCGGTCGCCCACCTCCTTGACCGTGGCACCCAGACCGCAGGCAAAGCCGTAAGAGAAGTCCAAGACGCGCTTGGCAACTTCGGTGCGTACGCCCACAAAAATCAGTGCGACAGGCTGCTTGGTGCGAACGCGGCGCACCACGGTCTCCACGTCGTCATAGCTCTCGGGGCGCAGGACATAGGCCGGCAGCTGCGGTGTGGCGTTGATGATATTGCTCGCATAGGCCGAGGCATCGCTCGGTGCAGGCGCAGGCGCAGCGGCGGCACGGGCGCGGGTGTTCTCGGCGTAGCTCGACGGCGTGTCATAGGCACCAGGACGATAACCGCTCGCAACACTGTCCTGCGAGCGCGAAGGCGGGTTATACGTCGTGGCATGGCGGGAGTCATCGCCGACCAGCTGCCCGGAGCGTGTATACACGGCAACCGACTCAGCTTCACCACGGCGCGTCTGACCAAGCAGGCCGTTGCTCGGCTCGTCTTGGGTGTAGAAGCCCTCGCCCGAAGCACCGCTGTAGCCGTTGCCCTGATAGCCATCGTCATAGCCATCATCGTAGCCGTAGTCGTCGTCCTGGCCATAACCCTGGTCGTAACCCTGCTGGCCGCCCAGGTGCATCTTATTTTTAATCTCGTCAAGGAAGCCCATGGTTGTGTCCTCTCGCGGTTTAGTGCAGGCGCCCCGATAATCAGTGCGCACTTCAGAGCCTTATTTTACTGCAAACTCCGGGCTAAATACTACCCTGCCCAGGCGAACGAGCGTAGAGCCCTCCTCAAGGGCAGGCTCAAAGTCTTCGCTCATGCCGCAGGAAAGCTCAGGCAGGTTCAAATCGGGATGCGCCGCCTCCAGCTCATCCCTCAGCTCACGAAGCCCCGCAAAGGTGCGGCGTGCCACATCCTTATTCCCCCGGGGCGCCATAGTCATAAGCCCCTGTACGCAAATTCCCTCAAGTTCCGCAAGCTCACCCGCGGCGGCGCGAATCTCATCGGGCGAAAAGCCTCCCTTCGACTCCTCACCACTCACATTGACCTCAATGAGCACACGCTGGGGGCCGGCGAGTTCGCCTGCCTCAATCTTGCGGGCAGCACGGCTCGAGATCGCCTGCGCCAGATGCAGCGAACCCACCGAGTGAATCAGCTCGGCTGAGCCCAGCACCGCATTGATCTTATTGGTCTGCAGGTTGCCGATCATATCGAAGCGCACCTCGGGCAGCTCCGGATGCTCCGCCAAACCTGTGAGCTTGCGAACCAGCTCCTGCGGGCGATTCTCGGCAAAATGGCGATACCCCGCCTGGATGGCGGCAACGGTCTCATCGACACCAACGGTCTTGGACACGGCAATGAGGCGCGCGGCGTCGTGGGGACGGCCCGCGCGATCGAGCGCCGCATAAAAACGTTCCAGAATCTGCTCGCGGCGAGCGCGCATCAAGTCCAAATAGTTATCCATTGCCAATCGCCTCCGCTGACAGCCAAACAAGTAGTCCCATGCTAACGCAAGAGCGCGGCCCCGCATGTGCAAGGCCGCGCTCACTTAGGTATTTACAATCTTTCGACGAACGGGGTTACTTACTCCTCGTCGTCCTCGCCATCGTCCTCATCCTCAAGATGATCGAGCAGGTAGCGAAGACCCTCGCTGACCTCGTTAACGGGCACCTTGGCAACGTAGCGTGCATCGACGGCGGGCCTCATGATAACACCCTCGCCCGAAGGCACGCGCATGCTCTCGAGCTCATCCTCATCAGTGCAGGCGATATCACCGGCAGTCATACGCTGTCCGGTCAACAGGAAGGTCAGACGGCAGGCGGCATCGATGGAAATCGAGGCGATGCGATCGAGATAGCGCGATACCATGATGGCGCGGCGCAGGTCGTCATAGTTGCTGTCGTCGTCCATAAAATCGCCCGTGTCCATGCGGTTAAAGGTGCGGAAGAACTTCTCGTAGGCGGCGTGCACTGGCTCGTCCTCGACGGCCAAGTTGCAGATGATGGACATGTCGTTGGTGACGAGCGCAGAAAGCGAAGAGCCCAGCACCTGGTAGACGGCCTCAGCCTCGGCCTCGACCGTGCCGACAAGCTCCTTGGGCAGCGAGATGTCGGCCTTGATCATATGACGCGTGGCGCGGCAAATCTGGCGAACCTTATCGGTCATGCGCTGCAGGTTAAAGTCGACGTAGATGATCGTCTGCAGCAAGCGGAAGTCGGAGGCGACCGGTGACTGCGTGGCAATCAGGTTGTAGCAGACGGCCTCCAGGTTGGCGCAGCGTGCGTCAATCGAAAGCGTACGCTTCTTGGTCTTGGTGGCGAGCTTGCGGTCGTCGGTCACATAGGCCTTCACGGCATCGTGGAGGGCCAGATCGACGGCCTCGTAGATGCTCAGCATCTCGTGACGAGCCTCGATGAGCTGACGGGAAAACAGTTTGCGCATGGTTCACTCCAATCAGTTGGGTGCGGTCATGCCGCCCGCACAGTGAATACGCACCGGACCAGATCCGATCGGCTTGGGACTAGTCGCACCGATCAGCCAAAGCGGCCGGTGATATAGTCTTCCGTCCGCGAGTCCACCGGGCTGGTGAAGATCGCGTCGGTTTGACCATACTCGATGAGCGTAGCGGGCTCGCCGGCAACTTCCTGCAAGAAGAACGCGGTGTAGTCACTGATACGAGCTGCCTGCTGCATTGAATGCGTGACGATGATAATCGTCATCTCGGGCGCCAGCTCGGCCATCAGATCCTCGACCTTAGAGACGGAAGTGGGGTCGATGGCGGAGCAGGGCTCGTCCATCAGGAGGACATCGGGTTGCACCGCAAGCACGCGCGCGATGCACAGACGCTGCTGCTGACCGCCCGAGAGCGCCAAACCATCCTTGTTGAGCTGATTGGATACCTCTTTCCAGAGGTTGGCGCGCTTGAGCGATTCTTCCACGATGTCATCGAGGTCGCTTTTGCTAGTCACGCCCTGCAGACGAGGGCCAAAGGCGACATTCTCGTAGATGGATTTGGGAAACGGGTTGGGCTGCTGAAAGATCATGCCCACGCGACGACGGAGATCGACCGGGTCGACACCCTCGGCATAGATATCGTTGCCGTCGAGCGTCATGGTGCCCTCGACGCGCGTGCCCTCGATCAGGTCATTCATGCGGTTGATGCAGCGCAAAAACGTCGACTTGCCGCAGCCCGAAGGGCCAATGAAGGAGGTGATGGCGTTTTTGGCGATGTTGAGGTCAAGCCCCGTCAGCGCATGAAAGTCACCGTACCAAAAGTTGAAATCCTTGGCCGTAATGGCCGCTTGCTCCAGCGTGGGAGCGGACTGATAAACGGACATGGGACTCCTTAACTAGCGACGCTTGCGCGACAGGAAGCGCGCAAACAGGTTGAAGGCCAAAATGATCACCATCAGCAAGAGCGCGGTGCCGTAGGCTGCGTTCATGTTGATGCCGTCGTTGGCAAGCAGGTACAGGTGAACGGTCATGGGACGACCGGAATCGAGCGGCGAAATAGGTAGATTGATGGCCTGGCCCATGGTGTAGAGCACCACGGCGGTCTCGCCGATGGCACGGCCGATGGCAAGGACGATGCCCGTGGCAATGCGGCCAAAGGCCGAAGGAAGCACGATCTTGGAGACGACCTGCCACTTGGTAGCGCCCAGGCCGTACGCGCCCCAACGGATATAGCGCGGAACGGCGCGAATGGCTTCTTCGGTGGTGCGCATGACGATGGGAAGCATCAAGAGCGCGAGCGCCAGAGCGGCCGAGACCATCGAAAGGCCCAGGCCCATAGCCTCGACAAACAAGGCGTAGCCAAACAGGCCCATAACGATGGAGGGCACCGAGGCCAAAGCGTCAGCAGCGTAGCGAATGAGCTCGACGACCTTGCCCTGCTTGGCGTACTCGGCCAGATAGACGGCTGCCAGCACAGCGATCGGCGTGCAGATAAGCATGGCGAGCGCCGTCACGTAGACGGTCGAGACGATCGTGGGCCAAATTCCGCCCTCGGCGTTGACGCCCTGGGGCCAACCGAAGATAAAGTCGAGCGAGATGTGTGGCAGGCCGTTGATGACCACGTAGGCGATGATAGCGACCAGCACCAGCGTGGTGATGTAGGCAGCGGCACGAAACACGCCAAGCATGATCTTGTTGGACAGGTCCTTGTTGATGCGGCCCTTCTTGCCGTGGGAAAGGGCACGCTTGATGCGCTCGCGCGACGAGGTCGTATCGACCGTCGTGTCAACGGAATCGGACATAGCCTACCCCCTCTTCTTCTTGGAAATCAGACGAACGATACCCACCAGCGTGGCGGAGATGATAAACAGGACCACACCCATGCCGAACAGCGCCGAGCGGTGCAGACCCGAGGAATAGCTCATGTCGAGCGCAATCTGGCTCGTGAGCGTCGAGATGGGGCTCGCAATGCTGTCGGGAATAACCGGGGCGTTACCTACGACCATGAGCACGGCCATGGTCTCGCCGATGGCACGGCCCATACCCAGCACGATGGCATCAACGATACCCAGCTTCGCGGCAGGTAGCACGACCTTATAGATGGTCTGCCACTTTGTGGCGCCCATGGCATACGATGCCTCGCGAATGCCCATGGGAATGGAATTGAGAGCATCGATGGTGAGCGTGGTGATGGTAGGGACGATCATGATGGCGAGCACAAACCACGCCGTCAGCGCACCAAAACCAAGGCCGCCGGTCAGTTGTGCGATAAACGGGCGGATGATGATCATGCCAAAGAAGCCGTAGATGATGGAGGGTATGCCCGCCAGCAGGTCAACGGCGGGGCTGATGAGCTTGCGCACGCGCTTGCTGGCAATCTCGACCAGGTAAACGGCCGTACCCACGCCCAGCGGCACGCCCATGGCGAGCGCACCGACGGTCACCAGACCCGAGCCAGCAAGCAGCGACAAGATGCCGTAGTGGCCCTCGGAAGGCGCCCACGTAAAGCTAAAGAAGTCAGCCAGACCGATGTCAGTAAAGACGGGCAGCGCCGAGTACGTGGTAAAGACAAAAATCAGGATGACGGTAACGACCGCCAAGAACGCGCAGGCAAAGAAGATCCACTGCAGCGCCTTCTCCTTGATATAGGTACTGCGCGATACGAGCGCCAGCTCGCGCTTCTTGGGCGTCTGAACATTCTGCTCAGTCTGGGAGTTTTCCTGTGCTTCCATGCTACTCACTCCCCTTCTCGTCGTTGGTGACGGGAATAAAGCCCGCCTCGCGAATCTGCTTGTCCATCTTTTCGGACGTCACATAGTCGATGTAATCCTGCGCCTGCTGCGAAGGCACACCCTTCACAAAGAAGTAAAGGTCGCGCGAGATGGGATAGCCGCCACTCGCGACCGTCTTCTCGGACGCCTCAACATGATTGACCGAGACGGCCTTGACCGAGGTCTTGGCGTTGAGGCTATCGACGAAGCCCAGCGAAATGTAGCCGATGGCCCCACGCGAACGAGATACCACGTCGCGCACCTGGCCCGTACCCGAAAGAACGGCCGAGCGGCGATCGAACGGCGTGCCATCCATCACGATGGTACGGAAGGCCTCGCGCGTACCGGACGCCTCGTCTCGGTTGATGACCTGAATCCTCAGGTCCTCGCCACCGACCTCTTTCCAATTGGTAATCTTGCCGGCGTAGATATCGCGGAGCTGCTCGGTCGAGAGGTTATCGACGGGGTTGTCGTCGTTCACGATGACCGCAATACCGTCGTGGGCAATGACAATGGGAGTCAGGCCCAGATCCTGTTCGTCGGCATTGAGTCCACGGGAGGAGCTGGCGATATCGGCCGTGCCGGCGCTGACGGCCTCGATCCCAGCGGAAGAACCCAAACCGGAAACGAGCACGTCGATGCCGGTCTCCTCCTTAAAGCCCTCGGCCGCAATCTCGGCGATAGGAAGGCAGGTCGTGGAGCCGGCCACGGTAATGGAAGAGCTAGAAGATCCCGAAGAACAGGCGCACAGCGTAAGCGTAAGCACAGCGGCGCTCAGGACCGATACGATCTTTCTCATAGCATCACGCCGATCGCAGCATGGCGCCCACAGGTGCCGTCCTCGTTACGGTAGGAATAAAAGCGGTCGTTCTGACGCACGGTCGAAAGCTGGGTATCCACGATATTATCCGCGTCGACACCGACATCTACCAGCGCCTCGCGAATGGCAGCGGAAAGATCGAGCATGCGAGAGGTATTCGCATCGATGCAAGAGAACTCGGCGGCAAAGCGATCCATGAGTTCCTGGGATACCTCATATTCGTCACCCAAGATATGGGGGCCGATATAGGCGGAAACGTCGCTCGCATCGCAACCGGCAGCATCGCAAAGCGCCTGGCACGCCTTGGCGGAAATACGTGCAATCGTGCCCTTCCAACCGGAGTGCACCACGGCAAATCCGCCGGGGGCCACCAGCACCACGGGAACGCAGTCGGCAAAGCAGAGCAGCACGGGTACGTTATGCGCCGTACAGACGATGGCATCGCAGCCCTCGGCAATCTGCTCGCGGACGTCCTCAAGGTCATCGGCGCCGTTCGAGGTCACCGCAACGATATGGTCACCATGGACCTGATTGGGAACGAGCAAGTTGTGCTCGCACTCGGCGGCACCCATAGCCTCGAGCACGCGACGACGATTTTCTTGAACAGCAAAGGGGTCATCGCCAACATGCGAGCCCAAATTGAGTGAGGAGTACGCATCTTCGGAAACACCACCGGCGCGCTCGGTGAAGGCAAAGCGAACATCGGATGTCGCGCCTTCCACCAACGTAACTCCATCATGGTCGACACGCGAAACGTTGTCCGCACGTGCTGCCATACTAAAGCCTCCTAATAACACAAGTACCGCGGCATCGCCGCTACAGCCCGCGTTTATACGGCTGTCATACTTCTCTAAAAGGATACCTGCTGCACTGGAGGCAATCGTAAAGAGAACGTAAAGAGATTGGAGGTTCTAGTTTACAAAGTCGAAATAAAAAGGGCGCGTCCATACGGACACGCCCCCATGAGCAACAATGCAAAGAACGACTTAGAAGCTACCGCGCTTCAGGAAGTCGGGAAGCTCGAACTGATCGTTGCCGAAGTTAGGAAGCTCGGTGCCACCGACGTTGCGGGTCGGAGCGGCCTGAGCCGGGCTGGTGGCCGGAGCGGTGCGCTGCGGCTCAGCGGAGGCAGCGGCCTTGCTCTGAGACTGCTGAGCAGCAAAGAGCTCGTCCTGACGGTTGACGTTGGAGTCGGAGAAGCCCGTAGCGATGACGGTGATACGCACCTGATCGCCCAGGGACTCGTCGACAACGGTACCGAAGATGATGTTGGCCTCGGGGTCGACGGCGTTGGCGACAACGTCGGCGGCGTCGCTGATCTCCTGGATGCCCAGGTCCTTGGAACCGGCGATGGAGAGCAGCACGCGTGTGGCACCATCGATGGAGCTCTCGAGCAGCGGGCTGGAGATGGCCTGCTGGGCAGCGTCGACGGCACGGGTATCCCCAGAAGAGGTACCGATACCCATCATGGCGGTACCGGCCTGCTTCATGATGGTCTTAACATCGGCGAAGTCCAGGTTGATGATACCGGGGACGGTGATGAGGTCGGTGATGCCCTGGGTGCCCTGGGAAAGGACGCCATCGGCAATCGCGAAGGCCTCGAGCATGGTAGTCTTCTTCTCGGCGATGTCGAGCAGCTTATCGTTGGGGATGACGATCATGGTATCGACGCAATCGGAGAGGGTCTTAATGCCCTCCTCGGCGCTCTTCTTGCGCTTGCGGCCCTCGAAGGTGAAGGGCTTGGTCACGACGGCGACGGTCAGTGCGCCGACCTCGTTCATCGCGATATCGGCAACGATGGGAGCAGCGCCGGTACCGGTGCCACCGCCCTCGCCGCAGGTGATGAACACCATGTCGGCGCCAGCGAGCGCCTCGGCAATGTCGTCGCGGGACTCATCGGCAGCCTTGCGGCCAACCTCGGGGTTGGCGCCGGCGCCCAGGCCGCGGGTAAGGTCGGTGCCGATGTGCACCTTGATATCGGCATCAGAGATCGCGAGTGCCTGAGCATCGGTGTTGATGGCAACAAACTCGACGCCGCGGATGCCCTCTTCGATCATTCGATTGACCGCGTTGGTACCGCCGCCGCCGACGCCGACCACCTTAATGACGGCAAGGTAGTTGTTGATCTCTGTCTCGTGCATGTCGGTCCTCCGAACAAAGGTTATAGCCATAGCATGGGTCGACCCCTGCGCACATTAACCTTCAGGTTGAAAGTAAATGCAAAGGTAAACTGTATTATGGTTGCACATTATGAACGTATCAGTCAAATAATTGACCGTGAAAACCAAACAAACCAGATAAACGGCGTGGTATGGCCACTCAACAAAGCATCAACCAGCGCTATGAGGTCGGAGCATTCCTAAATGTGTAGTTGCCCGGAGAGCGCACATTGATATACGTTACGCCCTCTACCTGCGAAAGCAACTTGGTGACTACGCGTTCCTTCTTGGCGATATCGTCCGAATCGCCCAGCGACACCTCAATGCCGTTATTGAGGTTTGCCGAGATGGCTTCGACCGAAGGCGTGGAAATATCCTTGACTTGTCCCAAGAACTCGCTCGAAAAACCACGCACATAATCCAGGCCGGCCTTAACGGCCTTGGAGCTCACCGCCTGGCCGGAAACTGGAGCGACATCCGCCGAGACATCAGTCAGCAACACCGCGCCATAGTGCTTAGCGAGCGCCAGTGCGGCATCGATGCCGGTCAGGGTATTTGAGCCCTGCCCTGTCGTGATGACGTTGCCCTGGTCGTCCACTTCGACCGACGTCGACAGCGGGGCGATCCAGGTGTCATCATCCCCGATGGCCCAGGCTAGGTCATCGGAGCTGATATAGGCAATTGCGATGACCTTGCGCTCCATAGGCGTAATGATGAGCGTATGCGGGAACTGACGCTGAACATCCACGCCCGAGACCCACGGGTTCTGCTTGAGGTCCTCGGTAATCTGGTCGGGATCGACGTTAAAAAGCGACGTTCCCTCGGGCAAATCGATCAGCTGGATAGCATCGTGCTTCGTCACATGCTCGCTGCCTTGAATCTGAATATCAGTGGCGGTAAACAATCCAGAGTTAATCACCACGATGGCAACGACGACGAGCACGGCCAAGACGGCCAGAACGCCGCCCACGATTTTGCCTTTGCCTGTAACGACAGAAGCGGCGTCTGATGTTTTATTTGCCATCGCCCCAAGTGAAGACAACGGGTTGACGCCTTTTTTACCCGAAGGCTTCTTGGCGGTAGCCGGCACCGATGTCAGCGAGCGCGGTTTCGATGCGCCCAGCGTGCGACCCGGACGCAGCGTTTTAGTTCCCGTCGGTGGCTTAGGAGTTGCCATGGGACGGGCAGGCTTGGCGCCCATAACAGGCTTTGACGTCACCGAGGGACGCGAGGACTTTTTTGCGGCCGGACGATTACCGAGCTGCGAGCCGACGACCGGACGACTGGTCTGTCGAGCATGCCCGACAGACTTAGAGTGCGCGACGGTATTGCGTTGAGGTTTGGCAGGCGCGCCGGAACGCCCTCCGGCGCGGCGGAAGGTGGGTTTCGATGCTCTAGAAGCCGAGGAATTTAACTTCCGGTCTGAGCTCGATGCCATACGCCTCCCTCACCTTTCCGTGCACATGTCTGATAACCGCGGCAACGTCATCGGCCGAGGCAGTTCCGTTATTAACGATAAAATTAGCGTGAACGGGCGAAACTTCCGCGCCGCCAATCGAAAAACCCTTTAATCCACAATCCTCGATAAGCTTGCCCACGCTCGCATCGGGCGGGTTGCGAAAGACCGACCCGCAGGATGCGCGACCCATGGGCTGTGTACGCTTGCGCCTCGTCAGGTACCGCTCCATGCGCTCGCGAATGTCGGCCTTGGGCGCCAGTTTAAGCTTGAGCACGCACTCGAGGATGATCTCATTGCGGGGAAGGCTACATTCGCGGTAGCCCCAAGTGATCTCGGACCCCGCATAATGTTTGATACCGGATGCCGGGTCAAACGTTACGACATCCTCAACCAGCGAGCCAATCCACTCGGTCCGTGTGCCGGCATTCATAGATATCGCACCGCCAACCGAACCAGGGATGCCAACGGCAAACTCAAGGCCCGAGAGGCTACGCGACAGGGCATCGTTGACCAGGCGCGCAAACATCACGCCCGCACCGACCGTCAGCGTACAACCGTCATCGGCAACAACCGTGCGCTGAAACTCACGTCCGAGCGAAATGACGGCGCCGCGATAACCGCCATCGGCAACCAGCAGATTGGAGCCCTTGCCGATGATGACCCACGGCACCTGCTCGCGATCGAGCACCGCCACGGCGCGGCGGAGGGCATGATAGCTATGGCACGTCACAAAGAGGTCGGCCTTGCCGCCGATACGATAGCTCGTATGACGCGCAAGGCGCTCGTCCTCGATCACATCCGTGTCGATCATGCCCGAGAGCGCCATGACGGCGTTAAACAGACCCATTAGACTTAAGCGTCTTTCTTGGCAGTCAGATACTCAATGAACTCGGGACCGACGGTCGTAACGTCACCGGCACCCATAGTGAGCAGCAGGTCGCCCTCGCCCACCATCTGCTCGAGCTCCTGATTGAGCTCAAGACGGCTGGAGCAGTACACGACCTCCTTGCCAGGATGCTTGGCGCGCACGGTATCGGCGAGCATCTTAGAGGTGACACCCGGAATGGGCATCTCGCCAGCCGAGAACACATCAATCAGCAGCAGTTTATCGGCATTGGCAAATGCATCGGCAAAGTCGTCGCACAGGGCCTGCAGGCGCGAATAGCGGTGCGGCTGGAACACGACGTCGACGTGCTTGTAGCCCAGCGACGAAGCAGCAGCAAGCGTCGCCTTGATCTCGGTGGGGTGATGGCCGTAATCATCGACCACGGTGATGCCATCGATATCGCCCACGTGGGTAAAGCGACGGCGGACGCCCTCAAAGCTCGAGAGCGCCTTGGCGGCGGCGTCGATGTCAAGGCCCAGGACATGGGCGACGGTGAGCACCGCCGTGGCGTTGAGCATGTTGTGGCGACCGGGATTGCTCTTGATCTCCACAGCGTGCTCAGTGCCGTCCTCAAAGCGAACGATAAAATCGCTCTGGATGCCCTTGACATCCGGGTGCATGCAGACGATGTCGTTGCTCTCGGCAAAGCCGTAGGAAAGCACGTGACGACCCGTCGACTTGGCGAGCTCGACCAGATGCGGGTCCTCACCGCAGACGATGACGGTGCCGTCCTCGCCCACCAGGCTCATGAATTTGGCGAAAGTTGCCTCGATCTCCTCGATACCCGAGTAGTGATCGAGGTGGTCGGCCTCGACGTTGGTCACGATGACCACGTTGGGGTTCAGGAACAGGAAGGAGCTGTCGGACTCGTCGGCCTCAGCGACAAAGTAGTCGCCCGAGCCGTTCTTGCCGTTCGTGTCATAGCCCTCGACGATGCCACCGATCAAGAAGCTCGGATCCAGACCCATGCGGTCGAGCATGGTGGCGCACATCGAAGACGTGGTGGTCTTGCCATGCGTGCCGGCAACAGCGACGGTGGTGTAGCCGTGGCCCAAAGCAGAGAGCATCTTGGCACGGGGCCACACGGGAATACCAAGCTCGCGAGCGCGCACGAGTTCAGGGTTGGACTCCGGAATAGCGGTGGAGACAACAACCACGTCGGGCTTGACCTCGTCGATCGTGGCGGCCTCATGGCCCACATGCACCTTCACACCAGCGCGGGTAAGCTGGCGGATATAACGTGACGTCTTAAGGTCGGAGCCGGTAACGGCATAACCGCGCTCGTGAAGAACGAGGGCGATGCCGCTCATGCCGGCGCCGCCGATACCGATAAAGTGGGCGCTCTTAAACTCGGGCGCGGAGGTTGCAGTCTGGGAATCAGCCATGTGCTCGTGTACTCCTTGCGTAAACACTGCCTGTAACCCGTTAACTGTACCGCACCTACCGCATCAGCGCGAGGGCGACCGACGATATCCCGTCTAACTAACGCAAACCCTCTACCGCATCCGCCAGAAGAGCGGCGGCCCTATCCTGAGCCAGACCACGCGCCGCCTGACGCATGGCGTCGCGCGCCGCCGCGTCATCGACCAGGTGCAGCAGTTCATCGGCAAAGGCAGAACCGTCGATATCGGCATCGGCGCAGAGCACGCCGGCCCCAGCGTCGACCAGATAACGGGCATTGGTGGTTTGGTGGTCGGCCGTCGCATGCGGGTACGGCACGAGCACCGAAGGCACGGCGAGTGCAGCGATCTCGGCCACGCTCGATGCGCCCGAACGCGAGAGCACCAAATCGGCAGCAGCCAGCATATCGCCCATGTTGTCGATGTAAGGCTGGACGCGGTAACGCTTCGCCTCCTCGGGCGTCAGCGCCAAAGCGCGCTCGGTCTCCTCAAAGCCGTCGGCACCCGTCGAATGCAACACATAGAGGTTCTTGCGCGAAAGCAGCTCGTTTTTGAGCGAAGCCACACGCTCGTTGAGGTGCTGGGCGCCAAGTGAACCGCCAAAGACGAGCAGCAGCGTAGCGTCCTCGGGAACGCCAAGTGCCTTGCGGCCGCGAGCGCGATCGCCCTCGATCACCGAGCGACGTACGGGGTTGCCGGTCATGAGCACGTGGTCAGGGTCACCTTCGCGCTCAAAGACCGAACGCGCTGCCGGCACCGAGATGCACACGCGGGCGGCGTGGGAGTTCATCATCTTGTTGGCCAGGCCCGGAACAGAGTTCTGCTCATGCAGCAGATACGGAACGCCCGCGCCCTTGCACCACCCCAGCAGCGGAACCTCGACATAGGCACCAAAACCAATGGCGGCATCGGGCTTGCCGACCTTTGAGAAATGACTGGCGAGCGCACGCTTGGCTTTGTTGACACGCCACAGCGAGGTCAGCGCCGTCCAAGGACGGGAGCGGTCGAAGCCCGTGACCGTAATGGGCACAAAATCAAACCCAGCCTCGGGGACCAGACGACCCTCGAGCTTGCGCGACTGGCCCACGAACACAACGTGGTGGCCACGGTCACGCAGCTCTTCGGCCAAGGCGAGCGCGGGGTTGATGTGCCCGGCCGTGCCGCCGGCTGCAATAGCAACGGTCATTTTATCGGTCATGGTAGTCCCTTCGTACACGCGGTCCCTGGTCGTCGGTACGCAGACGCGCCGACGGGTCCGAGTTCAAATCGATTCGATTATATCCGCCGCCCGCGTTGCGAGGGCTGGGGCGCTGAGGACGACCTTGCGGCGCCGTTCGCTGACGCGGGCGGGCTGCCGGCTCGGTCGCAGAGCCATCCAGGACGGTAAAACCGTTACGCGAAGATCGCTCGCCGCGCACGTGGGGCACGCCGGCGGTACTCTCATCCATAACGGCAAAGCTCTCGCGGCGGCGGTCATACTCATCGCGGCGGGCGCTCTCGTACGAAACGCGCAGGATCAACCCGGCAAGCATGAGCGACACAATAATCGACGAACCGCCGTAGCTAATAAACGGCAACGGTTTGCCCGTCATGGGAAACACGTTGAGGATGCCCAGCGCGTTAATCAAAAACTGCACTGCGAGAATGACCGCGGAGCCAGACGCCATAAGCGCGCCCCGGCGATCGGTCGCCTGCTCGGCAATGCGAAACGCCGAGTAGATCAGCATCGCAAACACCAAGAAGAACAGCACGGTTCCGACAAAACCGACTTCCTCGCCAATGATGGCCAGGATGTAGTCATTGTGCGCCTCGGGCAGATACGAGTACTTCATGGTTGAGTTGCCGATGCCACGGCCGAACAGACCGCCCGAGGCAAAGGCCATAATGGCAAGCGTGGCCTGATAGCCGTCACCATACTCGTCGGCCCAAGGGTTCAAGGCAACCTGAATACGCACCATACGGTACGGCTCTGCGACAAGCGCAATCACGATCACGAGAATGCCGAAGATTAGCACGCCGATGATAAATCTGGGGTCGAGACCCGCAAACAACGCCATGCACATGAGGGTCAACAGGATGATCAGGACAGTACCGAAATCGGGCTGGATAAAGATCAGAAAGAGCGAAATGCCCAGGTAGATACCCATCTTGCGAAGGAATTCGTTGATGTTGCCACCGGGCGAAAAGAAGCGATCAAGCATGATGGCCGAATACGCAATGGCAAATGGCTTTAAAAACTCGGAAGGCTGGAACTGAATACCGGCGATGTTAAGCCAGCGCGTGGCGCCACGGCTGCCGCTGCCCACCAAGAACACCAGAAACAGTAGCCCTATCATGCCTATGAGGAAGATCCTGAGCACATCCTCCCCAAACCAGCTGTCCGGCAAAACGCGCACGATGGCAATCAGCGCCAGAACACCGACCACGGCAAACGCGGCCTGTCGACCCAGAAAAAACGTCGCCGAGCCATTCTCGTGCAGCGCCTCGACCGAAGACGCCGAGTACACCATCAGCAGGCCAAAGCATACCAAGGTAAACAAGCAGGCCATGAATATCAAACGGGGGCGCATGATACGGGCGGGAACGCCGGCAATATAGCGTTCGCTAAACGACTGCCCGCCGCGACCGGAACGCGGTGTGCTGCGCCGCGAGGAAGCACGGTCCGAGTCGGGCCTCCTCATACCTTGTCGGGGGCTCTCCTCTCTCACCGGCAACCCCTATTCCATTTGCGATTTCGCCGCAGCGGCAAGCTGGGCCACATAGTCCTTAAACACGCGGCCGCGCTCCTCATAGCCCGAGAACTCATCGAACGAAGAGCAGGCAGGAGAAAGTAAGATCACGTCGCCACGGCTCGACAGCGAACGGGCGACGTCCACGGCATCGCGCAGGTCATCCGCCTGGGCGATATCCACATCGCCGTCGACATCGGCCTCGTCCATAGCGGCGGTGAAACGCTCGCGCGCATCGCCAAAGCAGACGACCGAGCGTACGTTATCCATAACAACGCGCGCGAAGTCCGTGAGCGGCGTGCCCTTATCGTGGCCGCCGAGCAGCAAGATCACGTCGTCATCGGGAAATGCCGTCAGTGCCTTCTCGACCGCATCGGTGTTGGTCGCCTTGGAATCGTTGACGTAGCGCACGCCGTCAATCTCGCCACACGGCTCCACGCGGTGCTCGAGCGGCTGGAACGAGGCAAGACCGCGGCAGACACCATCGACATCGGCACCGACCGCCAAGACAGCCGTGGCGGCGCACAGGGCATTGATAACATTGTGATGGCCCGAGATCTTGAGCTCGGATGTAGCGATGAGCGGGGTCTCGACGCCCTTCAGGCGCACGACCATCTTGCCGTCGCGCACAAAGGCGGCATCCTCGCCCTCAGGCTCGTCAAAGGCAACCTTGCAGATGCGACGACCCGGCGTGTAGATGTACTCATCGAACTCGTGAATGCCGGCGTCTTCGACGTCGACAACCACCAGATCGTCATCGACCATATTGTCAAACAGTTTGACCTTGGCAAGCGCATAGTTCTTATGGCTCTTATGCCAGCCCAAGTGGTCGGGAGTGATGTTGAGCAGAACCGCCACGCGGGGGTGGAGCTCGGTGGTCGTAGCAATCTGATAGCTCGAGAGCTCAGCCACAAACCACTCGTTGTGGGCTCGGCCGTCAATCTCGTTGACCGGCGGCTCGCCGATGTTGCCGACAGCAACGCTGGCCTCGCCGGCAGCCTTGAGCAGATAATCAGTCAGCGACGTGGTGGTCGTCTTGCCGTTGGTGCCCGTGATGGCAATCCAGTTATCGGGCGACAGGCGATAGGCAAACTCGGGCTCACCCATAATCTGGGCGGCATGCTCGCGCCCGGCCTTAAAGAAGCCCGAGAACTCCGAGATGCCCGGGCACGTCACGCATACGTCATAGGCGCCCTCGACCTGTTCGGTCCCATAGACAAACGACACACCAGCAGCCTCGAGCGCACGCGTGGCGTCATTGGGCTCAGAGGTGCCGCCGCCATACACGGTAACGGCGCTTACGCGCTCGGGATGTGCCAGCGCCCAGCGGGCGACATCGAGACCGGATTTGCCCTGACCCAAAACGAGCAGGCTAAAGACATCAGCAAGAGGCATGAAAGACCACTATCCCAACTGGAAGAACAGGGCAAGGCCAACGGCACCAAAGGCCGCAGCGATAATCCAAAAACGGATGACGACCTTGGTCTCGGCCCAGCCCTTCTTTTCGAAATGATGATGGATGGGCGCCATAAGGAAGACGCGCTTGTGCGTAAAGTGGAAGTAGACAACCTGAATCATGACCGACAGGGTCTCAACGATAAACAGGCCGCCGATGATGAGGGAGACGACCTCGGTGTTGGTCATGATGGACGTGCAGGCAAACGCGGCGCCCAGGGCAAGCGAGCCGGTATCGCCCATAAAGATGCTCGCCGGATAGCAGTTGAACCACAGAAAGCCCAAGCAGGCACCGGCACACGCGGTGCAGAAGATGGACAGGTTCACGTCTCCGTGCAAAAACGCCATGGCAGCCATGGCGAGCATGGCAATCATGGAGGTGCCGCCGGCAAGACCGTCAAGGCCATCGGTCAGGTTCACGGCATTAGAAAGACCGGCGATCATCAGCCAGCAAAAGACAATGTAGAGCCACGGGAACGAAAGGCCGCAGATGGTGGTCGAAAGAACACCGAGGTCAATCGTCAGGCCGCCGGGAAAACGAATCTCGGGGGCGACGCCGCACCAGTTGACGGCAAGCACCGTAAAGGTGACACAGATAATGGTTAGGCCGATCATCTTGGCATGGGGCGTCAGACCGAGAGAGCGCCCATGCGTAACGGAGGTCAGGTCGTCGATCAGGCCCAGCACGCCGGTCGCCAGCGTGGCAAGCAGCACGAGCACGAGCTCGGTGGTGAGCTTGCCCATCAGCAGGCAGGTCAGCGAGATCGCGACGAGGATGACAACGCCACCCATGGTGGGCGTTCCCTGCTTAACCAAATGACGCTTGGGGCCGTCGGCACGAACCTGCTGGCCGATACCCTCGACCTTGAGCAGCTTGATCCACCACGGCATGAGCAGCAGCGCAATGGCAGCGGCGATGCCAAGCCCCAAAAAAGCCTGATACGTTGGATACGAGGGATTGCCGAACATGGGCTAGCACACACCTTCCACAAAGCGGTCGAGCTCAACAAAGCGGGAACCCTTGACCAGTACAACATCATGTTTTTCAAGCGCGCCGCCCATGCGGTCGAGCACCTGCTGATAATCGGAGAACACCTGGATGCGGTCCTCGTCCATGCCCATCATGCGCGCGGCATCGGCCATAAGCTGGGCCAGCTCACCACCCACGCACGCCAGCATGTCGAGCTTCTTGGCGGCGGCATAGGCGCCCACGAGCTCATGCATGCGAGGAGCCTCATCGCCCATCTCGCCCATCTCGCCCAGGATCGCCATGCGAGACCCCGTGCACGAAAGCGAGCACAGTAGATCGAGGCCAGCAGCCATGGATTCGGCACTGGCGTTATAGGAATCGTCGATGACGCGGGCACCGCTCTTGGCGCGCTTGATCTCCTGGCGGTGACCGGTGATCGTGAGGCCCCTAAAAGCAGCATCGATCTGCTCGGGCGTCACGCCCAGGCGATAGGAAACCGCGGCGGCCTTAACGGCATTAGGAACGGACTGCACGCCGGGGATGGCAAGCATGGTATCGATCGTCTCACCCTGGCCAAAATCGAGCGTAAAGACCGGACGTCCTTCGTCATCAATACGAATGTCGCGGGCACGGACCTCATCGTCGTCCGAGACGCCGGCCAGCATAACGTCGATACCAGCAGGCTGGGCGAACGTATCGCGAATGAACGGCGTAAAGTCGTCCTCGCCGCCCAAAACCAGCAGCGGCAAGAAGTCGCCGGCGGCACACATGCCCTGGACAATCTCGGCCTTAGCGCGGGCGATGTTCTCGCGGCTGCCCAAAATGCCGATGTGAGAGGTACCAATCTTGCTCACGATGGCAAGGTTGGGATTGGCGGACTGGGACAGGCGCTCAATCTCGTGGAAATGGTTCATGCCCATCTCGAGCACCAGGACCTCGGTATCGGCCGGAGCGGAAAGCACCGTGAGCGGCATGCCGATCAGGTTATTGAAATTGCCCTTGGTGGCCCAGACACGATAGCGCTTGGCGAGCACAGCGGCGAGCACGTCCTTGGTCGTCGTCTTGCCGATGGAACCGGTAATGCCAACGACCAGGCAGCCAAGCTCCAGGCGATACGCGTGCGCCAAACGCAGCAGAAACTCCTCGGGATCATCGGTCAACAGGATGGCGCATCCTTTGTCCTGCGCCAGCGAGACCAGCTCGGCCTCGGGCTCACGCGTCATCACGACGGCGCCGGCACCCGACTGGACGGCACGGGAAGCAAAATCATTGCCGTCGACGTTTTCACCGGGAAAGGCGACGAAAATCGTCCCTTCCTCGACCTGGCGCGAGTCGATAACGCACCCGCGGCATACCCGATCGGCTTCTCCCGTCACGGTTCGGGCCCCTGTTGCGGCCGCGAGGTTGTTGACGGCGATCTCTATCATTGCAGCTCCCCTGTAAACCTAATAATGCTATCGGCGTATTGTATCCCAGCGCCGCGCATGCGTGGTGCAGGGCATGTGAACACCCCTCATATGGGACAACAAACCACGCCCCAAAGATTGTAACCCCCTACCTCGTGCGCGGGATACCCAGCACGTCGAGCGCGTTGGCCATAATGGACTGGAACGGCACCGCAGCGGCATCTGAGCCGCTCGGCGTTCCGTCGAGCGTGATATAGCACAGCACCTTGGGCGATTGTGCCGGTGCAAAGCCCATAAAGGACGACATGTAGTTCTCCTTGAGGTAGCCGCCGTTCTCGTCGGCACGTTCGGCCGTACCGGTCTTACCCGCCACGTCATAGCCGTCAACCGCGCCGCCAACGCCCGTTCCCTCGGACACGACCGTCTGCATGCACGATGTCACCTGGGATGCAGCATCCTCAGAAATCGCGCGCTCGCCTTCGCCCCAGTCCTTCTCGTCGCCTTTGCTGGACTTATAGAAGTGCGGTGTCATCATCACGCCGCCGTTGGCGATGCCGCCCACGGCACGTGCGATCTCAATCGGCGAGACGGACAGTGCCTGTCCAAAGCTCATCGAGCCCAGCGTGGCGCCGTCATACTGGTCACGCTCCTTGACGATACCCAGGCTCTCGCCCGGAAAATCTACACCAGAGCTGTGACCGATGCCCCACTTGTCCACATAGGCGGCAAAGTCGTCGGCACCGATCTTGCGCCCCACCAGGACAAAGCCCACGTTGGACGAACGGCGCATCATCTCGCGCACATCCATGGTCATGGCGTAGTCGCGCTTGTCGGCATCGGTGACGGTATCGTCGCCCACCTTGATGCTCGCCGGCACCTCAAACGACGTACTCGATCGCACGACACCCAAGTCGAAGCCGGCGCCCGCCACGAGCGTCTTAAAGACCGAGCCGGGCTCGTAGGCATCGGTAACCAGGCGCAAGTTCATGTCCTCGGTCTTGGCGTTTTCCAGATCGGTCTGGTCATATGTCGGATACGAGCATGCCGCCAGAATCTCGCCCGTCGTGGGATCGGTGACCAGGGCCGAGCCATTCTTGGCCTTGGTCTTTTCGACCGCCTCGGCCAGGGCGTCCTCGGCGGCACGCTGGATATTGACATCGAGCGTCGTCACGATGTCCACGCCGTCCACCGCGGCAACCTTCTTATAGGCGCCGCCCGCGATATAGCTACCGTCCCTCGCCCGCTCGCGCACCAGCGAACCGTTCGTTCCGGTCAAAAGCTTGTTGTACTGTTTTTCGAGGCCCGTCAGACCGTCGTTGTCCACGTTTACCACGCCAAGCACCTGCGATGCCAGGTTGCCGTAGGGGTACACGCGCTTCATGGCCTGTTCAAAGAGCACGCCCGGCAGGTTCTTCTTCTCCAGCGCCGCGACATCGTCCTCGTCCACCTGACGTTTGATATACACCCAGGTGCCATCCGACTCAACGAGCTCGCGACAGGTCTTTTTATCGATGCCCGTAGCTTTGACCAGCGCCGATACCGTTTTGTCAACGTCCTCGATAAGCTGCGGATTCACGGCGATGTTGCGGCATTCGACCGACGACGTCAGCACGTTGCCGTTACGGTCGTAGATGGTACCGCGCTTGGCATATAGCGTCTGCGCGAGCAAGCGACGTGCATCGGCGCGGTCGCGTAACTTATCGGCTTCCACGATTTGATAGTCGGCAAGGCGAAGGACGCCCAAACCCAAGCCAAACCCGATAAAGCCCATGACGGCTTTGCGACGGGGCAGCGGCGTGCCCGTGAGCCATTCGGTCGACGAGCTCTTGCGCGGTCTGGTGTTATGCATTTGAGGACCACTCGAGCCACGAAGACGCGACGCGGGGTCGTTGCCATAGGATGGCCTCGCGTTGTAAGATGGCCGACCCGTTCCTTGATAACCAGAACGTCCCCGCGATGAGGGACGTCCAGAACCGCGACCCCCGTCGGGACCGCGGCGATAGTCATTTGTCATACTCAGCTACCGTCTTGTTACTGAGCGGTCGCGGTCGAGCTAGCGCCCGCGGCTGCATCCTGCGAAAAATCAAGTGTAACGCTCTCGCTGGGCTCCACCATGCCATAAGCGCCCGCAAGGTCGCGAATGCGCGTGTCGGCACCATAGACCGAATGCATGACCTCCAGGTCGGAGCTCTCATCGGTCGCCTTCTCGAGCGTGTTGGTAAGCGCGGCGTTGCTGTTGAGCACCTGGGCCGTAACGCCGGCGAGCGCCACACGGGCGACACCGATCGTCATGAAGATGGCCGCAATGATGCAAAACGTTTTAAGAACGCTCATGAAAACCGGGCTTACCGCCTGGTTTGCCTGACGGCCCGCGCCCGTGTAGACATCAAAGCGCGGCGTGCGCTGCTCGCGGGGAGCAACGGGGGCCTGCGGTGCCTCACGATAGGCGGGCATGGCGTTCATATCATAGGCGAGTGCTGCGTTTGAGGTGTTGTAGCCCATGATATGCCGCCTCCCATCCCGAGTACGTTGGTAGTGTGTTTAAGCTTCGTTTGTGGTACGAGCGGGAGGTCCAATATCGCGCGGTCGCGTCTACAGACGCTGCGCCACGCGGATCTTGGCTGATCTCGCCCGAGGGTTGCGCGCAACCTCATCGGGTTGGGCAACCAGGGGTTTGCGGGTGATGACCTTGAGTATCGGCACGTTGCCGCACACGCACACCGGAATCTCCGGCGGACACGTGCACCCCTGGCTCATCTCCTTAAAGTGGTTCTTTACGATACGGTCCTCGAGCGAGTGATACGAGATGACGCAGATGCGTCCGCCCGGGTTGAGCCACCTTGTGGCGGCGTCAAGCCCTCGCTCGAGCACATCGAGTTCGTGATTGACCTCGATGCGAATGGCCTGGAAACTTTTCTTGGCTGGGTGTCCGCCATGCCGGCGAGCGGCAGCGGGGATACCAGCCTTGATGATCTCGACAAACTGGCCGGTGGTTTCGATCGGCTCATGCTCGCGGCGGCGCACGATCTCACGTGCGATCTGCGAGGCGAACTTCTCTTCGCCGTAGACGCGTAGAATCCGGGCGAGGTCGTGTTCGTTATAGGTGTTGATGACCTCAGCTGCGTTTAAGGTGTTGTTACCCGGATCCATCCGCATGTCCAATGGGGCGTCCTCGTTGTACGAAAAGCCCCTGCCAGGGATATCGAGTTGCGGCGACGAAACGCCCAAGTCGAACAGGAAGCCATCGACCCCGGGCACCTCGGCCGAGCAAAGCAGCTCGTCCAAGTCGCCGAAGTTGCCCTTCAGCAGCTGGTGCGGTACGCCGGGAACCTCGCGGTCCAGACGGGCGCCAGCGGCCTCGAGGGCCATGTCGTCCTGATCGACGCCGAGCAAAAGGCCGGTCTCCCCCACCTGCGCGGCCATCTTTACCGAATGGCCGGCACCGCCAAGGGTGCAGTCGCAGACGACGGAACCGCTCTTTAGCTGCAGCGACTCAAGCACTTCGCCGAGCATGACAGGTTCATGCCGATATTCTTGTGTCAAGATCCCACGCTCCATCCGTTACTCGTGCCTTGCCCTTACGAGAAGAAGAGGTCCAGCAGGGCCTCGTCGTCATCGTCCTCATCGGCCGTAGCGCGGTCCCAAACCTCAAGGTGGTCGTAGTTGCCCACAACCGTGACCTCGCGGTCGAGGTTCGCCTGCTTGCGGAGAGACTCAGAAAGACCGATACGACCTGCGCTGTCCACATCCATCGACGTGGTGCGCTTGTTGATCGCCCTCATGAGCTTCTGGTCGTTGATGTCACGCGGGTTAAAACCCTCGTGGCCCTCACGACCCGCGAAGAGTCCTTCGACCCACTTATCAAAGGCCTCGGCAGAGAACACGTACAGAGCATCGACATCCAGGGCTTTGAACACGCGAACGTGCTCTCCAAGCTCCTCACGAAGGGGTGCAGGCAGGGATAGACGACCTTTTGCATCGAGATTGCGCTCGTATGCACCCGTCATTCCCATGTGCGCCCTCCCCTCGGTTACTCAGATGGCACGTACGCGGGGAACCACCCCGCCTGTCGACGTCATCAATAATATGGGGAACCGCCCCATTTTTCAACACCTTTCCCCACCCCTTCCCCCACCCCGCCCCACCACTCCACCCCCAATATGTTGTAAAACACCCCCGAGCATATGTTCGAAAACACAATATGTTGTGTTTACAGCAAAGGCGGGATGCCACCTGTAGAACCACGCCCGCGAACCTCAACCTTCAAGTTGACCTTGAGGCGATTTTTACGTCCCTTTACACGCCGTTCACATCGCCCCCAAACTCCCCCACCCACGGTACACACGGCCCCCCACCACGTCGGTGTCTAGCGAAAAATGGGACGGGCCCCAGATTGCCCATGCACGCAAAAGTGCGTCTCGGCAATCTGGGGCCCGTCCCATTTAATATTTATAAATATGCAGGTCAGCGAGGTGCTAGCGATGTGCCAACGGATGCGCCGCCAGATAGACCTCGGTCAGTTGCGTGCGGTCGACATGCGTGTAGACCTGCGTGGTCGAAATATCGGCATGGCCCAAAATCTCCTGCAGCACACGCAGGTCGGCACCGCCCGCGAGCATGTGGGTGGCAAAGGAGTGGCGCAGGGTGTGGGGATGGAGCCCAACCAGCCCCACCTGGCGCCCACACCGCTCGCATATCGCATGCACGGCCTGGCGCGACAGGCGACGTCCGTTCTTATTTAAAAAGACCGCCGAGGTCTCCGTCCCGTGAGCATGGGCGGCCAGGAGAGTGCGCCCGTCACCTATATAGCGTGTCAGGGCACGCGCCGCGCTTCCCACCAACGGGGCCAGACGCTCCTTGGAGCCCTTACCGCGCACCAGGACAAACCCGTCATCGATATGGATATCGCCCACATCGAGCCCAACCAGCTCACTCACGCGCAAGCCGCAACCGTAAAGCACTTCCAAGATGGCGTGATCGCGCAGTCCCATCTCGCCCTCGGGAAAGTCTTGATCGAGCAGTGCCGAGACGTCCTCCACCGAAAGGTATTCCGGCAGGCGATCTGCCTTTTTGGGCAGGCGCAACGCCGCCGTCGGGTTTTGGGCCACGGCCCCATCGCGCACCAAAAAGGCATGCAGGCCCTTCACGGCAGCAAGCGCGCGCTCCACCGAGGCGTCGGAATAGCCTCCGTCGCGGCGATCGGCAACAAAGCCCTCCACGACCTGACGGGTCACCTCTTCAAAAGACGCAATGTCAGCCCGCTCCAGATAGGCGCAGTACGTCGTCAGGTCACGACGATAGGCCGCAATCGTGTTGCGCGCCAAGCCCCGCTCGACCGCGAGGTAATCGAGATACTCCCCCGCCGCCACGGCGAGCGACGAGGGAGTAGCTTCGGTATGTTCCTTATTCGCCGGCACCCTTAGTCCGTAGCGAGGTTCTTGGGCGTCACCTGCAGACGGTCGACACCCTCGTGCTGGCCGATCGAGGCGCGCACGAACTCGCGGAACAGCGGCTGCGGGTTGGTCGGACGGCTCTTGAACTCGGGATGAGCCTGGGTGGCCACATACCACGGATGTACGTCGCGCGGCAGCTCGACCATCTCGACCAGACGCTCGTCGGGCGAAAGACCCGAGATAACCAGACCGGCGTCCTCGAGCTGGTCACGGAAGGCGTTGTTGAACTCAAAACGGTGACGGTGACGCTCGTAGACGAGCTCCTCGCCGTATGCCTCGCGCGCGAGGGTATCGGCGGCGAGCTTGCACGGATAGGCGCCCAGGCGCATGGTGCCGCCCTTCTCGGTCACGTCCTCCTGCGAGCTCATCAGGTCGATGACACTATACGGGCCGTCCGGATCGAACTCGGAAGAGCTGGCGCCGGCAAGGCCGACCACGTTGCGGGCGAACTCGCACACGGCTACCTGCATACCCAGGCAAATGCCCAGATACGGAATCTTGTGCTCGCGGGCGAACTCGGCCGCGAGGATCTTGCCCTCCAGGGCGCGCTTGCCAAAGCCGCCAGGGACCAAGATGCCCGAGGCGTCACCCAGGACCTCGGAGACGTTCTGCTCGTCGAGGCTCTCGCCATCGACCAGCTGCACGTCAACGTGGCGATCGTAGAACACGCCCGCGTGGTGCAGGGCCTCGATAACCGACAGGTAGGCATCGGGCAGCTGCGTATACTTGCCCACGACGGCGATCTTCACCTTGTCGGCGTGCTGGTTGGCATGGTTCTGCTTGCGCAGGAACTCGTTCCACTGACTCATGTCGCGCTCACGCGGGTCCAGACCCAGACGCTCGCAAATGCGCAGGTCAAAGTCCTGCTCGGCGAGCAGCTGCGGAACATCGTAGATGCTCGCGCAGTCCTCGTTGGTAAAGACGCAGTCGGTGTCGACGTCGCAGAAGCTTGCGATCTTGCCGCGGATGGCATCGTCGATATGGTGATCGGAGCGCAGAACGATAATATCGGGCTGGATACCAAAGCTGCGGAGCTCCTTGACGGAGTGCTGCGTCGGCTTGGTCTTGACCTCGTGGGCGGCGGCGATATAGGGAACGAGCGACACGTGGATGTAGCAGACGTTCTCGGGGCCGGCCTCCTTGCGATACTGGCGGATGGCCTCGACAAACGGCTGCGACTCGATGTCACCGATGGTGCCGCCCAACTCAGTGATGACCACGTCGGAGCCGGTCTGCTCCTCAATACGACGGAACTTATCCTTAATGGCGTTCGTGACGTGCGGAATCACCTGCACGGTGCCGCCCAAAAAGTCACCGCGACGTTCACGGGCGATCAGGCTCTTATAGATGGCACCAGTCGTAAAGTTGGAATCGCGGGTCAGGTTCTCATCAATAAAGCGCTCGTAGTGGCCCAGGTCCAGATCGGACTCGTAGCCGTCCTCGGTCACAAAGACCTCGCCATGCTGGAACGGGCTCATGGTGCCGGGGTCGACGTTCAGATACGGGTCGGCCTTTTGCATCGTTACCTTGTAGCCGCGCGACTTGAGCAGACGGCCCAGCGAGGCCGCGGTAATACCCTTGCCCAGAGACGAAACCACACCGCCGGTCACGAACACATGCTTGGTCATATTGAGTTACCTGCGCTTCCCGTAGAAGTTGTCCATACACATCTTACGGGTCTTCATTGTAATACTCGCGACGCGGACCGTTCGCAATTTTTCTCGCGTGCGATTGCATTTCTCAATCTTGAAACAAAACGCCGCCCGGTTTCCCAGGCGGCGTCGCTATGGCAAGGGTTACATGCTGCTATCGATCAGCAACCGCGTCCTCAAGCATTTCTTGAACGAGCATGCCGGTACGGACGCCCTCAAGATACCATTCGCCACGTTCGGTGAGGCAAATGCCATTTGCAAGCTGACCGCCGTCGTCGCTATAACGCGAGACGACATCGATCATGCCTTCGGAATCCAAGCGATCGATTGCGGCGCGGGCACGATACGGCGAAACCCCCACGCGCTCGGCAAGCGTTTTGCGCGAGAAACCATACGGCCCGCCATTGTCTTCAGTTTGCTGGTCGATCTCCATCAACACCAGCACCTCGACACGCTTCATATCGTTGACACTCGCACGACCCTTGCTCGCCATAGCAGCCTCCTCAAACCGAGCACGAGCATCTAACGCGCCGTGCGCGACCGACACACCTCACGATGGCAGGTAATATCCATCATGCGGCATCCCGCTAAGGATGAAACAGTTACGGTTATTGTATACCGCTCAAATTGTTTCCAGGCAGGTAAACAGCTATTTTTCGCCGAAATAGGCGCTTTGTTGATTAAAAAGCCGTACCGGGCGCTAACCCGATACGGCCAAAATGCAATGCAATTACCGCGGTGCTTCAAACTTAGCGATGGAAGAAACCGCGGCGCTCAAACTTGGGCTCGCAGCACACGTTGATACCCAGTTTGCGCAGTACCGTCTCGTCCGTCGGCGAGATGATCACGCTAAAGAAGGCATCGCAACCGCGCAACTGCTCCAGACCCGAAAGGACGCGAGCGGCCGTCTCACTCGTGGCCGAGGTGATCGACAGCGCCATAAGCGTCTCGTCGGTGTGAAGGCGCGGGTTTTTGCTGCCCAGGAAATGCGTCTTGAGCTTGCTGATGGGCTCGATCGCCTCATCGCTAATGACCTCGAGCTCAAGGTCAACGCCCGAGACATGCTTAAGTGCATTCATGATGAGCGAGCTCGCGGCGCCCAGGCGCGTGGAAGTCTTGCCGGTCACCACGGAGCCGTCGGGCATGACCATGGCGCCTACGGGGCCGCCCGTCAGCTGCTCCCTGGTAAGGGCGGCCGAGCGTGCCGGCGAGTAATTCTTGTCGATACCGGCCTTCTTCATAATGATCTTGAGACGGTCGACTTGCTCATCGCCCACGCCGGTACGGCGCACATTTTCGACCGCGGTAAAGTAGCGGCGGACAATCTCCATCTTGGAAGCGTCGCGGCAGGCATCGTCATCGGTGATGGCAAAGCCGACCATATTGACGCCCATGTCCGTGGGGCTCTGGTAGGGGCTCTTGCCCAGGATCTTTTCCATCAGGGCACGGACCACCGGGAAGGCCTCGACGTCGCGGTTGTAGTTAACCGTAGTCTTGTTATAGGCCTCCAAGTGGAAGGAGTCGATGATATTGGCATCGTCAAGGTCGGCCGTGGCGGCCTCATAGGCGATGTTGACCGGATGCGTGAGGGGCAGATTCCAGACCGGGAAAGTCTCGAACTTGGCATAGCCGGCGGCGGTGCCGTGCTTGTGCTCGTGATAGAGCTGAGACAGGCAGGTGGCGAGCTTGCCCGAGCCAGGACCCGGCGCGGTGACCACGACGAGCGGACGGGTGGTCTCGACAAACTCGTTCTTGCCATAGCCGTCGTCGGACACGATCAGGTCGACGTCGTGCGGATAGCCCTCGATGGGATAGTGCAACTTGGCGGGAATGCCGAGCGCGTTCAGGCGATTGCGGAACACATCGGCGGCGGGCTGGCCGGCGTACTGGGCGATGACCACAGCCGCGACGGCAAAGCCGTTGCCGCGGAACAGGTCAACCAGGCGCAGCACATCCTCGTCATAGGTAATGCCAAGGTCACCACGAGCCTTGTTTTTCTCGATGTGGTTCGCGTTGATCGCGATGATAACCTCGACATCGTCGGCAATGCTCTTGAGCATGCGGAACTTGCTGTCCGGCTCAAAACCCGGCAGCACGCGGCTCGCATGATAGTCATCGAACAGCTTACCGCCAAACTCCAAATAGAGCTTGCCGCCAAACTGCGAGATGCGCTCCTTAATATGAGCGGCCTGCAGCTCGATATATTTCGCGTTGTCGAAACCCTGGCGCATGTATGGCTCCCGTCCCGTTTCCAATTAATGTTCTAGGCGATTATAACGGAGCAGACCCTCCCCATCGCCCAAGCAATCAACTGGCACCAACCAAACACGCCATCGATAAGTTGCGGTGAAATAGTTCCCGTTTAACCCCTCAAGACGGCCAAACGGGAACTATTCCACCGCAACTTCCCCTTTTTGGTTCAAACAAACCTGGCCTTTGTATCAATAATGGAAACGTCGCAGGTTGAGCATAAGCCAGCGAAAGCCCGCCAGAGTAGGCAAAGCGCCCTCTGCACCAACAATGGAAAGCGCCGCAGGCAGAGGACGGACAGCGAGCGCCGTCCAGAACGTACAAGTTGGCATGAAAAAGGCAAGGCATAGACCTTCTGGTCATGCCTTGCCTTTT
>JBKXPS010000009.1:0-12196 GCA_047014445.1 Collinsella aerofaciens
CGATTGGCGAAAATGCGTTGGTGGAAATGGTGAAAATTATATTGACGCTAACACGAGGTCCCTGATGCCTTCGACCTCGGGGGAGGGGACCCATACGGGGGAGATGTCGTGGGCGAGTATCGCCTTGGCCATCCTGGCGGCGTCGTTCCTGTCGTTCTTGGAGGCCGAGTCGGCGGCCGACCTGGGGATCTTCGAGACCGCGGCGACGACGCACTCGACGCCGAGCCCGGCGAGCTCCCTTTGCGGGGCGAAGCCGAGGTAGCCGCTCTCGTAGGCCGCGAGCGACGGCCCGGGGAACCCATCCATCCACCCGGCGATCTCGCCCCAGGGGTTGCCGGGGAACCTCCTCGTCACGGCCTCGCCGGTGTCCGCGTCGAGGGCGCAGACGGTGGTCGACCTCAGGTGGACGTCCATCCCGAACGCGGTAGAATACTTTGGCATGGGAGCCTCCCAACCTCGTTGCGGCGCGGCTGCGCCTATGGCACTTCAACATCATTGTCGCAGCCCCGACCCGCGGCCACGAGCGGGGGCTCCTATCTTTTTAGTGCCCTCGGATTGGGTCATAGTGTCTGTCGTGGCCGGGAAAGTGGGTCTTCCGTTCTTTTCACTAATCGGTCGATTCGTCCCAGGAGGCTCGAACCCGAGAGGGAGCGAGCGTTTTGGGGCGTGGCTGTGGCGTTGTTTGCCGCGAATGTCCGCTTTGGGCGTATCATCGTGGGCATCTCGCATAACCTCGTTGCAAGGGAGATATGTCCCATGGCTACAGAAAAGTCTTCTTCGCGCTCATGGATGTCTGATGCCGCGATCTATCAGATCTACCCGCGCTCGTTTAAGGATTCGACTGGTTCGGGTCTGGGTGATATCGCGGGCATTACCCAGCAGATGGACTATCTTGAGCGGCTGGGTATCGAGGCCATCTGGCTGAGCCCGTTTTACCCATCGCCTCTTGTCGATGGTGGCTATGATGTGGCGGACTACTGCGATGTCGATCCACGTCTCGGCTCGCTTGACGACTTCGATGACATGATCGCTGCGGCTCACGCGCGCGGCATCAGGATTATCGTCGATATCGTGCCCAACCATTCATCCAACCAGCACCCCTGGTTCAAAGCCGCTCTTGCCGCCGGCTCCGGATCGCCCGAGCGCGCCCGTTATATCTTCCGCGATGGTCGCGGCGAGCATGGCGAGCTGCCTCCCACCAATTGGAATGCCAACTTTGGCGGCCCCGCATGGACGCGTGTTGCGGACGGTCAGTGGTATCTGCACATGTTTACGCCCGAGCAGCCGGACTTTGACTGGTCATGCCCTGAGGTTCACGCGCTCTTTTGCGACGTCCTGGCGTTTTGGAGCGATCGAGGTGTCGACGGCTTTCGCATTGATGTGGCGCAGGGTCTCGCCAAGGATCTCGACCGCGATGACCTCGACCGGTGGCATCTCGCCGAGGGCGATGACATGGTTGACGACGGCACCCATCCGCTGTGGGACCGCAACGAGGTCCACGAGATCTATCGAGAGTGGCGCCGCGTGTTCGACCGCTATAATCCGCCACGCAGCGCCGTTGCCGAGGCGTGGGTGCTGCCCGAGCGCCAGTATCTCTACGCGCGTCCCAGCGAGCTTGGCCAGACATTCAACTTTGAGTTTGCCAAGGCCACTTGGACCTATGATGACATGCACACTGCAATCGAGAAGGGCTTGAAGGCAGCCGTCGAATCCGATTCCGCCTCGACCTGGGTACTCTCCAACCACGACGTGCCGCGCGTGGCGACACGCTATGCCCTGCCGCAAATCAAGGCGACGCGCTACCACCAGATTGCGCTCGACTGGCTCTTACGTGACGGGTCGTCTTATGACGAGGACCGTGAACTCGGCGAGCGCCGCGCGCGGGCGGCCCTTTTGCTTGAACTGGCGCTTCCGGGCTCGGCATACGTGTATCAGGGCGAGGAGCTCGGCCTTTTTGAGGTGGCTGATATCCCGTGGGCTGCACTCGAAGACCCTACTGCGACCAATACGCACGGACCGAAGCGTGAGAAGGGGCGCGACGGCTGTCGTGTGCCCCTGCCGTGGGTGGCGGCGGACGATCCCGCGCATGGCGGATCGTTTGGGTTTTCGCCGGCAGACGCCGATGCGGCGCCCCATCTGCCGCAGCCTGCATGGTTTTCCGATTATGCTGCCGATAGGGAAGAAGTGGACCCGACATCGATGCTTGCGCTCTATCGTGACGCCCTCTGGCTGCGGCGCAAGCTGCGCGGGTGCGCCAACGATCTTGCGTGGCTCGATCTTGACGGGCGCACCGGTCTTGCGGATGGTGCCGAGGGCGCTGAGGGCGGCGTCATCGCCTATCGCCGCGATAACGGCTGGACGTGTGTGACGAACTTCGGTGCAGCACCCGTGGAGCTGCCGGCGGGCAGGGTCCTGCTCACCTCATCACCGCTTGCAGACGGCAGGCTCACGCAGGACAGCTCTGCCTGGATCATGCTCGGTGAGATGTAGGGGCATCTCGCTGCGAGCCTGCGTTTGTCCGTGCCTTTCGTGACGACTGATGCCCTCGCGAGAGCGTCGCAAAACTTTTTAAAAAAAGTTCTTGCATTTGGGTGGATCATCCCGTATATTAAATCCTCGCAGGCGGACATGGCTCAGTTGGTAGAGCACAACCTTGCCAAGGTTGGGGTCGCGGGTTCGAGCCCCGTTGTCCGCTCCATTTGGGCGTTTAGCTCAGGGGGAGAGCGCTTCCCTGACACGGAAGAGGTCAGAAGTTCAAATCTTCTAACGCCCACCAAATGTTCGCAGCTCAGAGGCTATGTCTCTGGGCTGTTTTGTTTTATGCCGCCAAGCACGCCGCCAAATAACCACCAAATATTGATCCAAGGTCTGTACGCGATGGTCTTCGCATCCCGTAGGGGTGCCGGCAGATTGCATACGTCCTGGCCGATCGTGACCGCAACATGTTGGTCAAGCACAATCTTTTGGATTCTTTTGGCGTGAGCGGCTTGGTTTTGGTAGGATTTGTCAGCGGCTTGACTAAGGGGGTTTTATAACTGCCATGCAGGTAGCCGTGTTGGTAACGTTTTACCGACTTGCCAAGAACCCCTCATAATTAATGCGTCTGCAAAATGACTAATTGCTTTGACCTGCTGAAACACTATATGTTGTGTTTGAACTAAAAAAAGAATACAGGATATAGATGCGTCTTTGTCGTATGATAGATGGCGGACAGAGAACGAAGACCTTATTCGTCCCATTTGGACACGCCTTTGAGCCGCTTGATCGGCCGCGAGGATTGTCCGCATGAGGACTTATGGTTTATCGAGAACACAGATTGCGCGACGGTGCCGCAAGACAGGGGCAAGCCCTGCCGGGCATCGTTTGGCTCTGAAGCGCAATGAGGCTACGACGCGAAAGAGGCAAGAGGATGAAGATCATCAAGCGCAGCGGCACCGAGGTTGTCTTTGACATCGATAAGATCGTCAATGCCATCCGCGCCGCCAACTTGGAGGTCGAGGAGAGCTCTCGTCTAACCGACCGCCAGGTGGTTTATGCGGCGCAAAACGTCGCCGAGGCATGCGAGAACGCGGGCCACACCGTTTCGGTCGAGGAGATCCAGGATTTGGTCGAGGACGAGATCATGCGTCTCGACTGCTACGAGGTTGCCCGCCACTACATCATCTATCGCTATGTTCAGAGCCTGAAGCGCCAGAAGAACACGACCGATGACAAGATTCTGTCGCTGATTGAGTGCAACAACGAAGAGGTCAAGCAGGAGAACTCCAACAAGAACCCGACCGTCAATTCCGTTCAGCGTGACTACATGGCCGGCGAGATCTCCAAGGACCTGACCCAGCGTGTGCTGCTGCCCCAGGAGATTGTGGATGCTCACAATGAGGGTCTGATTCACTTCCATGATTCGGACTACTTTGCCCAGCACATGCATAACTGCGACCTGGTGAACCTGGAGGATATGCTCCAGAACGGTACTGTTATTTCGGGCACGCTGATCGAGAAGCCGCACAGCTTCTCGACTGCCTGCAACATCGCGACGCAGATCATCGCTCAGGTTGCTTCCTCCCAGTACGGTGGCCAGTCGATTTCGCTGACCCATCTTGCCCCGTTCGTCGAGGTGAGCCGTCAAAAGATTCGCGGCGAGGTCGCCCGCGAGCTCGAGGAGCTCGGCGTTTCCGCATCTCCCGAAAAGGTCCGCGAGGTTGTTGAGGACCGCCTGCGTGACGAGATCCGTCGCGGCGTTCAGACGATTCAGTATCAGGTCGTGACCCTTATGACCACGAATGGCCAGGCGCCGTTCGTGACGGTCTTTATGTATCTCAATGAGGCCCGTACGCCCCAGGAGAAGCATGACCTTGCCATGATTGTGGAGGAGACGCTTCGTCAGCGCTATGAGGGCGTTAAGAACGAAGCCGGCGTGTGGATCACCCCGGCGTTCCCCAAGCTCATCTACGTGCTCGAGGACGATAACGTTCACGAGGATTCCCCGTACTTCTACCTGACTCAGCTGGCTGCGAAGTGCACCGCCAAGCGCATGGTGCCCGACTACATCTCCGAGAAGAAGATGCGCGAGCTCAAGCTGTCGAAGGGCGAGACCGCGGGCAACGGCGACTGCTATACCTGCATGGGTTGCCGCAGCTTCCTGACGCCCGACCGCTCCGGTAACGGATTTAACAACGTGGCCAACGCGCTGAACTATGACCCGAACAAGCCCAAGTACTACGGTCGCTTTAACCAGGGCGTTGTGACCATCAACCTGCCCGATGTCGCGCTGAGCTCGCATCAGGACATGGATAAGTTCTGGAAGATCTTCGACGAGCGTCTTGAGCTGTGCCACCGCGCCCTGCTGTGCCGTCATGAGCGTCTGATGGGTACGCTTTCGGATGCCGCACCGATTCTTTGGCAGTACGGTGCCCTCGCCCGCCTGAAGAAGGGCGAGACGATCGACAAGTTGCTCGTGGGCGGTTACTCCACCATTAGTCTGGGTTATGCCGGCCTGTATGAGTGCGTTAAGTACATGACGGGCCACAGCCACACCGAGAAGGAGGGCACGCCCTTTGCCATGGCCGTCATGCAGCGCATGAACGACAAGTGCGCCGAGTGGAAAGCCGCGAGCGACATCGATTTCTCGCTGTACGGCACGCCGCTGGAGTCGACGACGTATAAGTTCGCCAAGTGCCTGCAGCGCCGTTTTGGCATTATCCCGGGCGTGACGGACAAGGGCTACATCACCAACAGCTACCACGTCCACGTGTCCGAGGAGATCGACGCATTCGACAAGCTCAAGTTCGAGGGTATGTTCCAGCAGCTTTCGCCGGGCGGTGCCATCTCCTACGTCGAGGTTCCCAACATGCAGGACAACCTCAAGGCTGTCATTCGCGTGATGCAGTACATCTACGACAACATCATGTACGCCGAGCTCAACACCAAGAGCGATTATTGCCAGGTGTGCGGTTACGACGGCGAGATCAAGATTGTCGAGGATGACGGCAAGCTGGTGTGGGAGTGCCCCAATTGCGGCAATCGTGACCAGGAGAAGATGAACGTCGCCCGTCGCACGTGCGGTTACATCGGTACCCAGTTCTGGAACCAGGGTCGAACCGAGGAGATCCGCGACCGCGTGCTGCATCTCTAATAACCATCCCAGGCCGCCCCGTAGCGAGGCCCCGGACCTTTACTCGCTATTTCGGACAGTCCTGGCTCACGACGGAGGCGCCACTGGCGCCTCCTGTTCGTGCGGAACTCATATCGAGCAAAGGTCCGGGGCCTCGCTACGGGGCAGTCAAGTTGACGTAACTGAGATGCAGCTCGTGGTCTGCTCACTCCTCGAAGTTCTTAGCGGACATGAGTTGACTTGCAACAACGCTTTGCTTGCGATGACGGTTGAGCTGCAACAAAGTTTTTATTAGACCTCGAACCCTATACTCGATGTTCGCTACGTTCATTGAGTATCGCTCGCGAGGGGTCTGGAGTATATCGTCCCGCCCGCAGTTTCGCAGGCCGAAGGCCGAGAATGTCTGAGGACGGGATGATATACTCCAGACCCCCAGGAAGGTTACCTATGAACTACGCGAACATTAAGTATTTCGACATTGCTGATGGGGAAGGCGTTCGTACTTCTCTGTTTGTGAGCGGGTGCCGTCGTGGGTGCAAGAATTGCTTTAACTCTGTCGCGTGGGACTTTGCTGCGGGTGAGCCGTTCGATCGTGCCGTCGAGGACAAGATTATCGAGAGCCTCGATCATCCCTTTATTGACGGCCTGACGATTCTGGGCGGCGAGCCTATGGAGCCCGAGAATCAGACGGGGCTCGTTGACTTTATCGAACGCGTGCGTGCGGCCTATCCCGCGGGGTCAGGAAAGACCATTTGGTGTTTTACCGGCGACGTGCTCGAGGAGCTTATGCCGGGTGGTCGTCACCATACCGAGGCGACGGACCGTATCCTTGCCTGCCTCGATATGTTGGTGGATGGCCCGTTTGTTCAGGAGCTGTACGATATTTCATTGCGTTTTAGGGGCTCGAGTAACCAGCGTGTGATCGATATGAACGCTACGCGCGACCGTGCTGAGCGCGAGGGTGTTGCGCTTTGTGATGCGGTTGAACTTTGGCGGGACGATCCAGTCTATTCGACCCATACTATGTAGCTTGTGGCCGATGCCAAAGGGCGTGGTACCATAGCGCGAACGCAAAATCGGAAAAGTGAGGCCCAGATGATCGATCAGGAAAAAGTCGAGGCCGCCATTAAGCTGTTGCTTGAGGGCATAGGCGAGGACCCAACTCGTGAGGGCCTGCTGGAGACCCCGGCGCGCGTTGCCCGTATGTATGGTGAGATCGCCGGCGGTATGGACCAGAGTGCCGAGGAGCACCTGTCCAAAACCTTTGCCGTCGCTTCGAACGATTTGGTTATCGAGCGCGACATCACGTTTTACTCGCTGTGCGAGCATCATCTGCTGCCGTTTTATGGCAAGGCCGCCATTGGTTATATCCCCAACGGCCGTGTCGCAGGGCTCTCTAAGCTTGCCCGCACGGTTGAGGTCTACGCCCGTCGTCTGCAGCTGCAGGAGCAGCTGTGCGCACAGGTTGCCGATGCCCTCATGGAGTATCTCGCTCCCCAGGGAGCGATTGTGCTCATGGAGGCTGAGCATATGTGCATGACCATGCGCGGCGTGCAAAAGCCTGGCACCAAGACCGTGACGCTCGCTCGCCGCGGCGTCTTTGAGACCGATCCGTCGCTCGAGGAGCGGTTCTTTAGGATGCTGGGCCGTTAGCATGAGGGTCGTCAACGACTTTACATCGAAGACCGATGAGGGGACGCCGCGTCGCGGCTTCATGGCTTCGGGCCTGGCCCCCTTTGATGCCATGCCTCGCATTGATTACATTTGTGCCAACGGGCTGTTTCGGCGGCACCTGGGCAACATTGCGCAGTTGGAATCGGGGCGCATCTTCTGCCGCCACGGTATTGACCATCTGCTCGATGTCGCTCGCATTATGTGGATCAAGAATCTCGAGGAACAGCTCGAATTTGACCGCGAGGTCATCTACGCCACGGCACTTCTTCACGATATCGGCAAAGATGAACAGTATGAATCGGGTATATCCCATGATGTTGCAAGCGAACGCGTCGCTGATGCGATTCTCGGCGGCATGCCCGATGATGTGGCGTTTGAGCCGGCCGATGCCGCAGCCATTAAGACGGCCATTCTGGGCCATCGAAAGCTGCGCGTGAACAGCCAACCGCTTGAGCGTCTGCTCTATGCGGCCGATAAAGCGTCGCGCGCCTGCTTTGCATGCCCCGCGCGCAATGCTTGCAACTGGAGCGATGATAAAAAGAACCTGTCGATTCGCGTGTAGTTAGTTTGCGCGGTCGGGGTTCTAAACGAAGGAGACGATCGCGATGAGCAATAAGAAACTGCCCGAGAATGCAACCAAGACTGAAGGTGCCGAGCTCGCCCGCCGTGGAAGGGGCGAAATATCCACCGCAACGGCGGTACCCCACGTGAGCTATGACGATCTGCGCCATGCCGACCGCATCACCGTTGAAGGTCTTGAGGTTTTTGCTAACCACGGCGTATATCCCGAAGAGAACGCGCTGGGCCAGAAGTTCATCGTGTCCTTGGTGCTCTATGCCGACCTGCGTGCAGCGGGGGAGCACGATAACCTGGACGCCTCGATTGACTACGGCTCGGTATGCCACGATGTCGATGGCTATCTGCGCGAGCATACGTTTAAGCTCATCGAGGCTGCAGCCGAGGGCGTGGCCCAGATGCTGCTACGTCGTTACCCCCTGCTGCTTGGCGTGCGCGTTAAGCTCGATAAGCCTTGGGCGCCCGTCGGTCTTCCCCTGGCAAGCTGCGGTGTCGAGATCGAGCGTGTGCGCTAACCGGTTCTAATACGTCTCTATGGGTGGCTGCTTGAGTCGCTGAGAAAGTGCTCTATTGTTGGGGCAGTATGTGTCGAGCAGGACGTGGAACCGCTGGTTGTGGCTTGGCTCGAGCAAGTGGACGAGCTCGTGGGCGACAACCATGTCGAGGCATTCGATGGGATAGGCGGCAAGTTCGCGTGCGATGCGAATGGCTCCGGTCTTGGGCGTGCATGATCCCCAACGCGTTTTCATGCTGCGTACGGAAACGCGGGATACGGCGACACCCATTGCGATTTCGTATGCGTGCACCATATCGCGCAGTGCCGATGTGACCTCGGACGTATAGAGCTGGTCAATATGGGCTTGGATCTCACTGGGCGTTAAGCCGTCGAGGGTCGCGTTCCACTTGGCCTGCGGACGTCCGTTTGGCTCGTCGGTACCCATAAAACTTGCGAAGGTAGCCTGCTTGGGCCGCGGTGCGGGTGATGCAAAGTTGTGGTCGAGTGCGTCCTGTACCGTGATGGGCTTGCCCCAAAGTGCAATGATGGACGAGGGACTGAGCGGCTCTCGCGCCGTCGCCTGACGTTGCTCGCGCTGGGCACGTCGGCTGATAATCCAGGCGCTGTTGCGCTTCACAAACGCTTCAATACGCTCGCGGCTGGCGCCAAGTGGTGCGCTGGCGTGAACCTCGCCGCTCGATGTGACGCGTAGGTTGAAGTTCTTGACGCACTTTTTGGTAACGACGACGGGGATGGGCGTCCCATCCGGTCGGGATACGGAAATCGTAAACTGCTGCGTCAAAAGCGGTCCTTCAGATTGGGGACGGGCCGGCATGTCGACCGTTCGGCATGCCGGCTCGCTCAGGGGATGTGAAATTAATAACGCTCGAAGAAGGCAAGGGCATTATCGCTGCAGAGCTTCTGCATCACGGTCTTGCCAAAGTGCTTGGAGAGCATGTTCTGGAACTCGGGCATCTTGCTGGCATCGGAGAGGAAGGCGGGCACCGTGGCACCGTCCCAGTCGCCGCCGAGCGCGATGACGTCCTCGCCGCCCAGGTCGAGCCAGTGCTCGATATGTGCCGCCAGCTGGTCGAAGGTGACGTCTGCGGCGGTCTTGTCGGCTGCGTCGTTGGAAAGGAACTCGCTGCAGTAGTTGAGGCCGACGATACCGCCCATGTCGCGAATGGTGCGGAACTGGTCGTCGGTAAGGTTGCGTTTGACGCCGCAAACCGCACGGGAGTTGGAGTGGCTGGCGACGAAGGGACGTGTGGCGTGGGCGACAACCTCGTCAAAGCACTCATCGTTGAGGTGGGAGACGTCAAGCACCATGCCGGCGTGCTCCATCTGCGTAAGTGCCTCGATGCCGGCGGCGGTGAGGCCGGCGTGGGTATCGTGTCCGCTCGCGAGCGGTCCCTGCGCATTCCAGCTGAGCGATGACATGAGTACGCCCAAGCTCTTGAGCACCTCGATCAACGCGGGGTCCTCGGCAAAGAACGTGGCGTTTTCGATGGTGTGGATGCAGGCGACCTTGCCGTCTTTGAGCGCGGGGCGAATGTCTGCCGCGCTGCGTACGTTGACCATGCGGTCGTGGTTGAGCATTGCCTGGCCGCTCATATGCGCCATGATCTGCGCCTGGAAGCGCGCGGCGTGGGCGGTGGGAATCTCATCGGGGACAAACGTGGCGAAGCACTGTGCCCATGGCGTGTTGCCGATCTTTGCGAGCGAGATGGCGCAGGCGTTGCCCTCGATGAGGTCGAAATCTTGCGGATGCGTTTCGTCGCCGGGGAAATAACCGTCGGTGCCGGCGGTAAAGCGCAGGTCGAGATCGAGCGTGGCCCAGCCGATGCGGTCGGCGGTGTCGCAGTGTAGGTCAAATACGGGATATGCCATGGTTCCTCCGGTTGCAGCGTTTCTTTGCAAACTGTCATTGAATTGTATGACTAGGGTATAGTTAGCGCCATATGTTCACGGCGGCCCGCGTTGTGCGCCGCCCTTATCACGGAGGTTACCATGTCCAACCAGGGCAAGAAGGTCAAGACTCATTATCGCGGCACGCTCGACGACGGCACGCAGTTCGATAGCTCCTACGATCGCGGCGAGCCGCTGGAGTTCACCTGCGGCGCCGGTCAGATGATCAAGGGCTTCGACGCCGCTGTTGTCGACATGCAGGTGGGCGAGAAGAAGACCGTGCACATTCCTGCTGCCGATGCCTACGGCGAGCACAATCCCGAGATGGTTATTACCTTCCCGGCCGAGCAGGTTCCCAACATCGAGCAGATCGAGAAGGGCATGAAGCTCTTCCTGTCCACGCCGAGCGGCATGCCCGTCCCCGCCGTCGTCATCGACGTAACGCCCGAGGCCGTGACGCTCGATGCCAACCACGAGCTTGCCGGCAAGGACCTCAACTTTGATATCGAGCTCGTCGAGGTCGAGGACTAGGCTATGCCTGTGAATCTGGTTTCGACAGCGTGTCTCGGAAATCTCAACGACCCGTCCTATGAGCTTTTGCTTCGCCGGGAGCTGGGCGGTGTCTTTGAGGTCGATGAGCTACTACTCGATTGGGACCAGGCCGATGCCCGCACATTTGTGGGCGTGACGGAGCTGGGGCGTACGGTCGATATTCGGCTGGGCGCTGCCGATGGCGATCGCCTTGCCGATGGCGATGTGCTCGCCATCGACCGTTCGGGCATGGTGCCCGTGGCGGTTGTCGTGCGCCTGCGCAGTGCCGAGGTTTATTTGGTCGAAGTCGACCGCATGGACCCGATTGCGCTCGCGCATGCGTGCTGGGAGATCGGCAATATGCACGCGCCGCTTTTCCGAGGCGATTCGGACGAGTATACCGTGCGCATGTATACGCCGGTGCAGCCTGTTTTGGGCCGCATGCTCCGGGGCGTCGAGGGCGTTTGGCTCTCGGTGGTTACCCGTGAACTCGATGCGGACCGGCGCTTTGCGTCGAGTGCGGCGGATGCCGTTGTGAGTATGGCTCCCGACTTTACGATCGTAAAAAAGGCGCGCGGTTAACGTGCGTATGAGTAAGACGGACTTTGAGAGGCAGCTATTCAAAGTCCGTCTTACTGTTGATGAGGTGCTTTGGGGGGAAAGCATATGGGTCTTGAGGGAATCAAGCTGATTGCATGCGATTTGGACGGCACGTTGCTGCATCGGGGGGAGCGCGAGCCGCGTTCCGAGGCCTTTGAGCTCATCGATGAACTGCATCGTCGCGGTATCGTGTTTATGCCGGCGAGCGGTCGTCAATATGCGAGCTTGCGCTATCTGTTTACCCCGGTGGCCGATGAGCTCGCCTATGTATGCGAGAACGGAGCCCTGGTGATGAGCGAGGGGCGTGCCGTTGTCAAGCGCTCCATGGAGCGTAGTCTTGCTATGGATATCGCGAATGCCGTGGTTGCGTATCCCCATGCCGACGTGACCCTTTCGTGTGAGGGACACCTCTACACCATGAGCGGCAACGATGCGTTCGTCGACCATTTGCGCTATGAGGTCCACTGCGATGTGGCGGTGGTCGACCGCCCCGAGGACATCGACGAGGACGTCATTAAGATCGCCTTCCAGACGCCCGAGGTGGATCAGCCGGCGGCCCTGGAGTATTTCGAGCGCCTCTTTAGCGACCGTGTTGACGTGATGACGTCGGGAACCGAATGGACGGACTTTATCGGTTTCGGTTCGGGCAAGGGCTCCGCGCTTGCCGACTACGGTCGTGCCCTGGGTATTTCGCCCGATGAGATGATGGCGTTTGGCGATAACGAAAACGACCGCGACATGCTCAACGTCGTGGGCCATCCCTATCTGATGGAGAGCTGCAACCCCTCTATGCGTGGCAT
>JBKXPS010000009.1:12275-113382 GCA_047014445.1 Collinsella aerofaciens
CTACCGGCAGTCGGGGCAGAGACCCTCGAAGATGGTGTAGTGCGACGTGACGTGCCAACCGATTTGCTTGGACGCCTCGGCGTCGAGCTGGGCATCGAAGGGGAGCGGCACGTCGATGACGCGGCTGCACGAGGTGCAGATGATATGTGCGTGCGGCTCGATGGTGCGATCAAAGCGACTCCCGCCCGGCGTCTTGATCGAGAGGATTTCTCCGGCATCTGCCAAGAGATTGAGGTTGCGGTAGACCGTGCCGCGGCTGATCTTGTCATCCTGTTCGCGCACGGCGTTGTAGATTTCGTCGGCGGTGGGATGGTTATAACTTTGGCGCACGGCGTCAAGAACCAGCTTTCGCTGCCTGGTATTCCTTCTTTGCACCGCCATGCGCCTCGCCTCTTTTCTATTAACGGTCGTAGGTAAATGATACCGTATTTAGCACACAATACTAATAATGAGGACTGAAACCGTCTTCATTGGCAAGTGGGGCTCGGGCCTGGGCGTCTACGAGGCGAAAACGCGTTCCCATGCACTCGTAGGAGGCATGAAGCGCCTCGAGATGAGATAGGATGTTTGCCGGAGCTCCCTGTATCTCCATCTCGACTGAGCCGTCTTCCATGTTACGCACCCAGCCGGTGAGGGAGCGTGCCTGCGCGAGGTTGGTGTTGGTAAAGCGAAAACCAACGCCTTGGACTTGCCCCGTCCAGTGCAGGAAATAGCGCAGGGGAGTGTCTTGAGTGGCCTCGTCGCTTGCGAGTACGGTAAGCCTGCGGCGCAGCTCGAGCTCGACGTTTGATGGTTTTTGAGGCTCTCGACTGCCGCCGGTGACGCTGGAGAAGAACGTATCGAAGAGGCCCATCGCTATGCCTGCTTGCCTGCGTCGGCCGGGAAAGTAATGCCGGCCTGCTGGCGCACGGCATCCATGATGCGCAGTGAGACGAGCGTGACATCGCGGTAGTGGCCAAGCTCGTGGCGTCCCGCCGGGGTCTCCCAAATCTCTTCCTTAACGTTATCGATGCCGCCGATGGCGGTGATAAAGTCTGTGAGTTCGTATTCCATAGTGTTGCTCGATTTGGGCAGGTCGAGCACGCGGCCGTTGTCTCCCTGTTCGCGCGGTGCCTCGGTCGCCGAGCCGCGTACGACGTCGCCGCGATAGTCGATGCGGACGTTGCGGGGCGTGGACAGATGGTCGATCTGGATAGTGCCACGCTCGCCTTCGATCTGCGAGGGCAGCAGGTCATTCGTAATTTTGGAGTGCGCGAGCTCGACGGAGATACGCCCTCCGCCATAACTGGCGAGAATGGAGCCGCAGCCGTCGATGGGGCCATGGGTGAGCTCTTGCGTTGAGGGGTCGAGCAGCGTGGTCATGCTGGTGAGACCGGAGGGCATGCCGAAGATCTCGACCATGGGCTCGACGGTGTAGACGCCAATGTCCATGAGGGAACCCGATGCCATATTGCAGTCGAAGATATTGGTGGCACGTCCCGCGAGAATCTCGTTGTAGCGCGAGGAATACTTGCCAAAGCGCAATGAGGCGCGGCGGATGGGGGCAATCTCGCCCAGGACGTCCTCGATGGCGTGGAAGGCGGGATCGTGGAGGGGACGCATAGCCTCGAGGGCCACGACACCTGCTGTCTCGGCAGCGCGAAAGACCTCGAGCGCCTGCGCTTCGGTGGCGCAGAAGGGCTTTTCGACGATGACATGCTTGCCACCGGCGATGCAGGCAAGGGCCTGCTCGTAGTGAAGTGCGTTAGGGCTGCCGATATAGACGGCGTCGACGTCGCCGGCTGCCGCAAGCTCATCGAGTGACGTAAAGTTTCGCTCGCCACCGCGCTCGGCGGTAAAGGCAGTACCGCGCTCGGCATCGCGCGAGAGCGTGCCCACAAACGCGGCTTGGTCGTTGGCGTTGACGACCTGGATAAAGTCGTCGGTAATCATGGATGTGCCGATGGTCGCTATACGCAGCATGTATCCCCCTCGTGCCGTTCGGTTTACAGGATGAGTGTAGCGCGAGGGGGCAGGAAATAGCGTGCGAAAACGCCGTTACAGGTCGCTCTCGTTAAAGCCGGTGTCGATATCGAGGTTGCTGCCGTCGGCCGCCGTGGTGGCGAGCTCATCGCAGCGCTCGTTGAGCTCGTGGCCGGCGTGACCCTTAACCCAGATGAACTCAACCTTGTGCTTGCTTTTGGCGGTGAGCAGGCGCTCCCACAGGTCGCGGTTCTTGACGGGCTGCTTGTTGGCGGTTTTCCATCCGCGCTTTTTCCAGCCGTCGATCCAGTGCTTGTTAAAGGCGTTGACGACGTACTGCGAATCGGAATGGACTTCGACGTCGCAGGGGCGGTTAAGTGCCTCGAGCGCCACGATGACCGCCATGAGCTCCATGCGGTTGTTGGTGGTCTTGGCATAGCCGCGCGAAAGCTCGGAGGTGAAGGTCTTGCCGGCGGGGTTGGTGTATTTGAGCACGGCGCCGTAGCCGCCGCGTCCCGGATTTGATCGGGCCGAGCCGTCGGTATAGATGATGACCTTCACGGGCTTCCTTTCGTTGGGTACGTTTCGTGTGAGTGACCATTGTAGCGCCATGCCCGCCGGGGGCTAGCAATCTACGATTTCTACCCCGTCTTCCGACAGTTAGTTGGCATGGATGATGCGGTTGAGCTCGTCGAGGTATTGCTGCAAGAGGGGAGAGGGCTTGCGCTCGTCGTGCATGATATAGCCTACGTGCATCGTTGGGGCGTCTGCTAACGGGATCGATGCCATACCCCATTGCATTTCATTGGAGAGGACACCGGTCGACAGGGTGTAACCGTTTGACGTGATAAGTAAGTTAGTAAGTGTTCCGCGGTCCGAGATTCGTATGTTGCGGTCGCAAGGGATATAGCTAAAAGGTTCCTCGGCGTAATAGAAGGAGTTCGAGGTGCCTTGCTCAAAGCTGTAGCGCGTATAGGGTGTGAGGTCGGCAAGGGACAGCTGCGGGCGGCGGGCAAGCGGGTGGCGCTCGCTAACGAAGACGTGGACCGTCGCGTCGAATAGGGGATGGAAGCTCGCGCGCGCATCGGCAAAAGCCTTCTGCAGAACGCGGGCGTTAAAGTCGTCCAGATAGAGGATGCCGATGTCGCTGCGAAACGCGCGGACGTCATCGGTGATCTGCGATGTGGTGGTCTCGCGCATGATGAACTCGAACTTGCTGTCGCGGCAGCGCTCGACCACGTTGACAAAGGCCTCGACCGAAAAGGCGTAGTGCTGGGCGGAAATGGCGAGGCGGGCTTGCGGGGTACCGCCGTCCTCGTAGCGCGCCTCGAGCATGTCGGCCTGCTCTACGACCTGGTGCGCATAGCCCAAAAGCTCGGTGCCGTCGTTGGTGAGGGTGACGCCGCGGCTGGAGCGCGTAAAGATCTCCAGGTGGAGCTCCTGTTCCAGGCTTTTGACGGCGTTTGAGATGTTGGACTGAGCGGTATAGAGGCGCTGAGCTGCGGCGTTGATTGAGCCGGACTCTGCCACGGCAATCAGAAAACGAAGCTGCTGAAGGGTCATCGATGCCATCCTTTCGATTGCTATCTATAAAACCGATAACAGATTAGCGCTTTTAAGTGATTGACCGAGCGAAACAATGCTCGTACTATTCAAAACACACAAAGGCGGTAGGTAATTAAACCGACCACGGAACCGGGATGCGAAAGGAGGCCCGCATATGAATTGCTTACCAAGACGAATGCCGGGCTCCTGTTTGCGCTCGTCGGCGTGATCAGGAGACAGCGACTTACTTCTCTCTAATTTATTTACTTTTGTTCGATCAAGGAGATCATCATGAGCCAGTTCATCAACAACCCCGAGCACACCTTTGGTTTCGATACCCTGCAGCTTCACGTTGGCCAGGAGAGCGCCGATCCCGCATCCGACTCCCGCGCCGTGCCTATCTACCAGACCACGAGCTATGTGTTCCGCAACTCCCAGCACGCCGCCGACCGCTTTGGTCTTGCCGATGCTGGTAACATCTACGGCCGTCTGACCAACTCCACCCAGGGCGTCTTCGAGGACCGTATCGCCGCGCTCGAGGGTGGCGTGGCAGGTCTCGCCGTCGCCTCCGGTGCTGCTGCCATCACCTATACTCTGCAGGCTCTTGCCCAGGCCGGTGACCACGTGGTGGCTCAGAAGACCATCTACGGTGGCTCCTACAACCTGCTGGAGCATACACTCTCCCAGTTTGGCGTCGAGACCACCTTCGTCGATGCCCACAACCTGGACGAGGTCGAGGGCGCCATCAAGGACAACACCACGGTCGTCTATCTCGAGACGCTCGGCAACCCCAACTCCGACATCCCCAACATCGACGCCATCTCCGAGATCGCCAAGAAGCACGGTCTGCCGGTTGTCGTCGACAACACCTTCGGCACCCCGTATCTGTTCCGTCCGCTGGAGCATGGTGCCAACATCGTCGTCCACTCCGCAACCAAGTTCATCGGCGGCCACGGCACCTCGCTGGGCGGTGTGATCGTCGACGGCGGTAACTTCGATTGGAAGGCGAGCGGAAAGTACGCCCAGATCGCCGAGCCCAACCCCTCCTACCACGGCGTTTCGTTTGCCGAGGCTGCCGGTCCCGCCGCCTTCGCAACCTATGTCCGCGCTATCCTGCTGCGTGACGAGGGCGCCTGCATCAGCCCGTTCAACGCCTGGGTCCTGCTCCAGGGCACCGAGACTCTGTCGCTGCGCGTTGACCGTCATGTTGAGAACACCAAGAAGGTCGTTGAGTTCCTGGCTGGTGACAGCCACGTCGCCAAGGTGAACCACCCGAGCCTGCCCGAGCACCCCGATCACGAGCTCTATCAGAAGTACTTCCCCAACGGCGGTGCCTCGATCTTTACCTTTGAGATTAAGGGTGGCCAGGAGGCAGCTTGGAAGTTCATCGATCATCTGCAGGTGTTCTCGCTGCTCGCCAACGTGGCCGACGTCAAGTCGCTCGTTGTGCACCCGGCTACCACCACGCACTCCCAGCTGTCTGCCGAGGAGCTCGCCGAGCAGAACATCACGCCCTCCACGATCCGTCTTTCCATCGGTACCGAGAACGCCGAGGATATCATTTGGGACCTGAAGCAGGCCTTCGCCGCGCTGGACGAGTAAAGCGACTTGTGCAAGGACCCCTTGCGACTCGATAGGTATAACTGCATAAAATGCCTGCTCAAGGCGCCTGTGCGAACAATGGTTGCACAGGCGCCTTTTTTGCATAGAGAGGGTGCAAAAACAGGGTTTTTGACACGCTTTATGCATTCGAGTTGTGGAAAACTCCTGTTGAGAGGATGTGAGTTTTACGCAATTGACGTGCGCCTTTTGAGTAAAACCGCAGGTCGCGATTTGCTCGGGGTACTATGCAGCGCAATCGAATCACACGCAGCTCAAACGCAGCAAAAACGCACTACGGAGGTTTCCAGCTACATGAGGATCGATTCACGAAAACCGAAAGCCGCCGCCCTTTCCGCCGCTCTGGCCGTGGCACTTTTGGCGGGCGCTGGTGCAACTGATGCCCACGCCGCAACACTGTCCGATACGGTTGGATCTACGCCGTCCGAGACGACGCTGGTACAGCCCGTTGACTATCGCGGCGATGGTTATGGTTCCATGCAGGAGTGGAACGCCTCGATGGAGGCCAAGCGCGATTCCCTTGAGATGCGTGCTCAGATCATTATGAATATGTATGGCGACTATGCTACCGATGACGAGCGCGCTGTGTTGCAGGGTTGCATCGACGGTGCGGGCAGCCTGTTGACGATGGGGGAGGTCGACGCCAAGTCGACCGAGCTCGATGAGCTGCGCACCGCGCTTGAGGATGCCAAGCGCGAAGCGCTCGAGGCGGCCGCCGCCGAGGCGGAGGCTGCCGAGGCCACCCAGGCTTCGTACTACAACGCCGGTTTCACTCCGTCCTACGCGTCTGCCGCGTCCTACGCGAACGAATCGGGCCTGACGCGCTCTGCGGGTGTCAATAACTACAACGGGCGCCGCGAGACCTATTACAGCAGCAATGTGCTTTATCACTATCGCACGGGCGAATGGACTCAGGATTCTGAGGGCTTCTGGCGCGATTCCGACGGCTATTACGTTGTTGCCGCGGGCGATATGGCCCAGGGCTCGACCTTTACGGGCTCCAAGGGCGAGTGCAAGGTCTATGACTCCGGCTGCGCCGCCGGAACTACCGACTACTATACCGGTTGGTAATCTGCCATAAGGAAAATTGGCACATGATGGGCGGGCGTCTTTGCTGAGCTTTTAGGCAACGTAAAGCCGCCCGTTCTTTATGTGCGTTCGAGTTAACAGAGCCCTTACCGTGGCGGTACGCTGGGCGTATGGATGCGGGGCACACTGGTTCTTGAGAAATAAGGTCTTTCTCTTGGAGGAAGTGGTCTTGTGAATGCTCGAGATATCGCCGTTGCCGCCGTCGCGTTGATGCTTGGCTGCCTTGGTCCCACGGCCGCGCTCGTCGCGGGCATGCAGGGGTCTTGTGAGGCTGCCTCTATCGTGGTTGGCGTGTTGATCGCGGCCGCGCTGCTGGGAAGTGCGGGCGTAGTCCTTTGTCGCGACGATGAGGACGAGGTGCCGGGGTCGCAACGCTAACTGTTGTGAGATCGGCCGCCGATCGTAGACGAAGATGAAGGCCGCCGCAGGGGAAAGGTTCCCTTGCGGCGGTTTTGCTGTTAAGGCTGTTGAATGCGGCGAGTTGGCGCTACCAGTTTTTCTCGATATCGCGGATGCGCCGATAGAGCCACTCGTTTTGCGGTGCCTGGATATCGTGTTTGGCTGCGAGCCGGCAGATGGTGCCCGCGAACTCATCAACCTCGGTTTTGCGCCTTGCGATGCGGTCTTGAGCCATTGAGGGCATACCGGCGGGGTCGATTCCCTCGATGAGGTGCACCATTTGCGTCAGGTCTGCCTCGGTCAGCTCAACGCCCTCGGCGTTGGCGACCGCAAGCGTTTCGCGCATGGCGGAAACAAAGCAGCGACGCTGCTCGGAGCCCGGCTCCGTGGCGCTTCCGTAGGTCCCGCCGTAGGCCATGCAGGTCTGGTTGATGCCGTCGTTGAGCATGAGTTTGGCCCACATGCGGTGAGCGATGTCGTCCTCGACGGTATGGGCGATGCCGCAGCGCGTGTAGAGCCCGTCGATAGCGGCGACGGTCGCGGGGTCCGTGCCGGCCGCCGCGCCAAAGCGGATCTCGCCCGCATTGGTAAAGGTGAGCGCGCCGTTGAGGAACACGGCGTCCATGCCCTGGCAGATACCAAGAACGGTATGCTCCCAGCCAAAGCGTTCGGCAATCTTTTGCTCGCTCGTAATGCCGTTGCATAGCGAGGCGATGAGCGTGTTGGGTCCCACGACGCGCTCCATAGTCTTGAGTGCTTGGTCGAGACCGGTGGTCTTGACTGTCAGGATGACCAGATCGGCGGGCGTCGCCTCGCTGGCGCGGACGGACGTGAGATCGCAGGGCTTGCCGTTGACAGTGAGCGCATCGCCCGCGTGACGCTCAAAACGGGTGTCATCCATGATGTATTCGACGGCGTCGTTGCCGAGCGCCCGGGCGATCATGCTGCCGTAGAGCAGGCCGACGCCGCCCTTGCCGATAAAGGCGACCTTGTTGATCTGCATGTGAATCATCTCCCCATGTAAAAGGCGCCCGCGTAAGGGGCGCCTGATGGATTGTATGCTGCCAGGGTGATTGGTGGGTGCGCGGGGCGGCTGTTATAAAAAAGAAACGTTTGCCTGGACGCTACGCTGCAGGGCAGACCGCAAAGACATGCGCGTGGTCATGTCCGGCTCCTTTCATCGGGCTTTTTGCTGATGTTAAAGCGGTGCCGTGACAGCTCGATTTCTGCTGCGTTACGATACGTTCTCGATTGCGATTCCACGATGTTTCGGCTGCGTGACCATTGTGTTTCGCCTTGCCGGGGCGCTGATGGCGAAGGGAGGGGCCGTGCAATATCGCGTTGACCCCAAAAGCGGCAACCGTATCTCGGCGTTGGGTCTGGGCTGCATGAGGTTTCCCGGTGCGCCGGGACGTCCGGATGCGAAGACAGCCGATGCCATCATTTCCCGTGCGGTGGAGCAGGGGATTAATTATCTGGACACCGCGTATCTCTATCCCGGTAACGAGGCGTGCGTGGGCGCCTCGCTTGAGCGCTTGGGGCTGCGTGACCGGGTGTTGCTGGCGACCAAGTTGCCGCATGCTTCGTGCAAGTGCGCGGAGGATTTCGACCGGTTCTTCGATGAGCAACTGCGGCGCCTGCGGACCGACCATATCGACTATTACCTCATGCATAACATTACCTCGCCCGCCCAGTGGGAACGTGTGGTGGCATTGGGCATTGAGGACTGGATCGCGTGTCAAAAGGCGGCGGGGCGCATTCGCCAGATTGGTTTTTCGTACCACGGCAGCGCGGTGGATTTCCTGACGATGCTTGACGCATATGACTGGGATTTTTGCCAGATACAGTACAACTATGCCGGCGAGCGTTACCAAGCGGGAACGGCAGGACTCATGGCGGCTGCGGAGCGCGGGCTCGCGGTGTTTGTGATGGAGCCGCTGCTGGGCGGGCGTTTAGCGGGCAAGCTGCCGCCACGGGCCCGCGCTGTGCTCGATAGTGCCCGTGACCCGCATTTGCGCACTCCTGCCGCCTGGGGTCTTTCGTGGGTGTGGAATCATCCTCAGGTGACGATGCTGCTTTCGGGTATGACCGATATCGCGCAGGTGGATGAGAATTCGTCACTGGCAGACCTCGCGTTGCCGAATTCGATGACTGCCAACCAGCTCGACACGATTGCGCGCGTGTTGATGGAGTTTGAGAAATCGAACCGTGTGCCCTGCACGGGATGCGGCTACTGCATGCCATGCCCCAAGGGTATCAACATTCCCGGCTGCTTTGCCGCCTACAACGCGAGCTATGCGCACAGCTGGTTTACGGGGCTGTCGCAATACTTTACGGCGAGTGCGGTGCGCACGAGCGAGCCCAAGCTCGTGAGCAATTGCGTCAAGTGCGGCAAATGCGCGCGCCACTGCCCACAGCACATCGATATTCCCGAGCGTCTCGACGATGTGCGCCGACGTTTCCAGCCTGGTCCCGTGACGGCGGTGCTTAAGGCCTTCGGCAAAACGCGCTCCTCATGACCCTTTTATAACTTGCGGTGGAATAGTTCCTGTTTGCGGCAGAATAGGGGCCAAACAGGAACTATTTCACCGCAACTGAAGGGGGCTGTCGTGGGTCATCGGGATTCATGTGATGATTTGCGTGAGGTTTGTTGGGGCGTTTTGGGCGCTGGACACATTTCGCATCGATTTGCATCGTCGCTCAAGGAGGTGGACGGGGCACGGCTTGTGGCTGCCGCCGGCCGCACTCCTTCGCATGTTGAGGAGTTTTGCAGGGCGTTTTCGATTGATGCCGCGCACAGTTATGCCACGGCTGACGATAGCGGCGATGTGGCTTATGATGCGCTGATTGCCGACCCCGATGTCGACGCAATCTACTTGGCTCTTCCACATGGCATGCATGCGCATTGGGTCTGTCGGGCACTGCGCGCGGGAAAGGCCGTGCTGTGCGAAAAGCCGGCCGTTTTGAGTGAGGAAGAGGCTCTCTCGATTGCCTCCACCTCTCGTGAGCGCGGCGTGCTGTTTATGGAGGCGATGAAGAATCGGTTTTGCCCGATGCGCACTCGCGTGAAGGACTTGCTTGCGTCGGGTGAGCTTGGCCGTATTGTCTCGATTGAAAGCGTGCAAAAGCTCGATTACGGCGAGCCTCCTTCGGGCTATCTGCTTGATTCGTTGCAGGGCGGCTGTCTATATGACATGGGCTGCTATGCGGTCGGTTGGTTTGAGGATTTGCTCGCGGGCGCGTGCGAGGTTTCATCCCGTGAAGTTCGCTGGCGTGACGTATCAGGCGGCCGCGTCGATTGGGCCGACGAGATCCGTATGAGCGTCGGCGGTATACCCATTCATATGGTGTGCGACGGCAAAGCAACATATGAAAGCCGCTTAACGATTGTCTGTGAGCGAGGCTCGTTGGAAATCGAGCGTCTCCATCGCCCCGAGCTCGCCCATGTGAAGTATTCCGACGGTCGAACGCTCGAAATAAATGCCCCGTTTGAGATCGATGATTTCTACGGCGAAATCCAGCATGCGACCCAGCTCATCCGGGCGGGGAAACTCGAGAGTCCCGTCATGCCCCTTGCCGCCACGCAGCGCTGCGCGCGCATTATCGATGCGATTCGCTTGAAACTTTAGTGCGTGGGGGCATGGCGCCAGCGCCTGGAATGCCTTGGAGGCCTTTGCCCCTGATGCCCCTTTTATAACTTGCGGTGGAATACGGTCTGTTTGCGCCAAAATAGGGCACCAATAGACCGTATTTCACCGCAACTGATGAGGAGGGAGCTGGAGATGCTGACGATCGGGTGTCATCTTTCGACGACGAAGGGCTATCGGGCAATGGGGGAGACGGCGTTGTCCATTGGCGCCAATACCTTTGCGTTCTTTACGCGCAACCCGCGCGGTGGCAAGGCAAAAGAACTTGACATGGATGACGTGGCGGCTCTGCGCGAGCTTATGTCGCAAAACGACTTTGGACCGCTGGTGGCGCATGCCCCGTATACCTACAACCCCTGTTCTGCCAAAGAGCGGGCGCGCGAGTTCGCCTTGGAGGCTATGGCAGAGGACCTGCGGCGCATGGAGGCGCTGCCCGGCAACTACTACAACTTCCATCCCGGTGCGCATGTGGGGCAGGGCTCCGACGCCGGCATTCAGATGATTGTCGACGCCCTGTGTCAGGTGATGTTTGAGGGCCAGCAGACGACGGTGCTGCTCGAGACCATGTCGGGCAAGGGCACCGAGGTGGGCCGCAGCTTTGAGGAACTGGCGCTCATCATTGAGGGTGTTGCCGGCAAACGCCCCGAGCTGTCGGCCAAGCTGGGCGTTTGCCTAGACACCTGCCATGTGAATGACGCCGGCTATGACATCGTCCACGATCTTGACGGTGTGCTTGACGAGTTCGATCGTGTGGTGGGTATCGAGCGCCTGCGCGCCGTACACATCAATGACTCCAAGAATCCCTGCGGCGCCCATAAGGACCGCCACGAGTGCATCGGTAAGGGCTACCTGGGTGGTGAAGAGTTTGGCGGCGGTATGCAGGTTATACAGAATATTGTATCGAATGGCCACTTGCGTTCGCTGCCGTTTATTTTGGAGACTCCGAACGAACTTGCAGGTTATGCAGCTGAAATTAGACTATTAAGGTCATTGCAGCAGTAATGACTGTCACAAAGTAGAGTATTCCATTCACGTTATGGGTTTGTTTCAATCAGTTTTCTCATTGCAGATTCGTAATTCCGGGTGCATAATAGCCAACAGTTTTTGCAGACCTCTGAATCAAACGAGGTCACCGGAAGGAGACTGATTATGAAGCTGAAGAAGCTTGGCGCATTTGCCGCCACGGGTGCTATGGCGCTCGCCCTTGCTCTGACGGGCTGCGGTTCGTCCAACGCCACCTCTGGTTCTGATGCCGGTTCCAGCAGCTCTGACGACGCTAAGGTCGAGAAGGTCGACGGCTCCAAGGAGTACGCGCTCGTCAAGGACGGCACGCTGACCGTCGGCACCTCTGCCGAGTACGCGCCGTTTGAGTACAAGGATGACAACGGCGACTACCAGGGCTTTGACCTTGAGCTCATCAAGGCTATCGGTGACAAGCTGGGCCTGGATGTCGAGTACGTCAACAATGACTTTGACACGCTGGTTCCGGGTGTCGCTTCGGGCGCCAAGTACGACGTCTCCATCGCGGCTATCACCGACACGCCCGAGCGTGAGAAGGAAGTCACTTTCTCCGATTCCTACTACATGGACGATCAGGCTATCGTGACCAAGGTCGATAACACCGACATCACGGCCGACAACTACAGCGAGAAGCTCAACAACGCCGACGCTACCATCATCGTTCAGTCTGGCTCGACCGCCGAGTCCTTTGCCCAGGAGAACTTCCCCAAGGCCAAGATCGTCCCCTACAAGGACGCTACCGAGTGCTTCAGCGCCCTGCAGTCCGATAAGGGTGACGCCGTAGTCACCAACCGCTCCGTTGCCAGCCAGCTGACCGCCGAGCAGTTCAACACCTGCCAGACCATTAAGCAGATCAGCACCGGCGAGGAGTACGCCATCGCCATCAACCAGGGCAACACCAAGCTCAAGGACGACATCAACCAGGCCATCAAGGACCTGACCGACGACGGTACCGTCGACGCCCTCATGGCTAAGTACAGCATCAAGTAAATAGATGCTTGATTGCGTGTAGGCCCTTTCCGTTTTGCGGAGAGGGCCTTTGCGCTTCTCTCGACGGAGAGTGTTTCCGTCTCGTTTTGCCGGCAACTTCTACGATAGGAGCCACCTTGTCTCGACTGAACAAAGGGGCCGTGGAGCAGCATTTTCCACTGCCCGCCTTGCTCCAAAAGCTAGTCTGCGTCATGGCCGTGGCGCTCGCGCTGGTTTGCGCGGGGGCATATGCGCCCACGACCGCCCAGGCGCTTGAGACCGCAAAGATTACCGCCCGACCCAACACCGGTTCGGGCAGCGCTGTGGTCGGCGGTACCGAGACGCGCATTACCTGGGAGGTCCAAGCCGATGCCGATGAGGAGCTGAGCGGTCTTTCGCTGACGTTTGTCGACGGCACGACGTTTGGTACCGATGACACGCGATTGACGATGCTCTCGGGCGAGGACCTCATGGATCGTACGCCCATGAAGCCCACGTGCAAGGCTGACGGCCAGACGCTCAAGATCGACTTTGGCGAGACGGCGCCTGCCGGCGGCTTTTTCCGTGTCGAGGTTTACGGCGTGACCTTCCCCGTCGAGGGCGGCGATGAGGCCTTTAGCGGCACCTGCACTTTGGCCGATGGCTCGACCAAGAAGATCTCCAAGATTCCGTCGGTGGAGATCAAGGGCGTGACGGCCTTCGATAACTTCTTGGCCGACCTTAAAGAGCAGCCGTGGGTCGAGGCTTGGAACTCCAATATGTTCCTGCGCCTGTTCCTGAACCCGGTCATTTTGGTCCAGAGCCTGCCGATCGTCTTCAAGGGCTTCCTCATGTCGCTTTCGATCGTGCTTGTGGCGTTTCCGCTGGCAATTCCCTTCGGTTTCGCCCTGTCGCTCATGCGCATCTCCAAGTCGCGCATCCTGCGCTGCCTCGCCGGCATCTACGTGAATATCATTCGCGGTACGCCGGCGTTCCTGCAGATCTATATCGCGTTCTTCGGTCTGCCGTTGGCCGGCGTCAAGGTTGATGACTACGTGCTCGGCGTCATCGTCATGGCCATGAATTCGTCTGCCTATCTGTGTGAGATCTTCCGCGCCGGTATTCAATCGATCCCCAAGGGCCAAAACGAGGCTGCTCGCTCTCTGGGCATGAATGCCTTCCAGACGCTGCTCTACGTTATGATTCCGCAGACGTTCCGCAATGTTTTGCCTACGCTGACCAGCGAGTTTATCTTGCTTTACAAGGATACGTCGCTGCTTGCCGCCGTGGGTGTGGTCGAGATCGTCATGAACGCCCGTACCATCGTGGCCACGACGGGCTCCATTACACCGTACGTGGTTGCCGCCCTGTTCTATCTGGTCATCACCCTGCCGCTCGCTCGCTTGGTGAGCGGTCTTGAGGCGAGGCTTTTGGGCACGACCGAGACCAAGAAGAAGCGTCCCGCCAAGAGCGCCGGACAGGTTGTCGCGACGCCCGCCGATCACATCGCCGGTCTGTAAGGAGGTCCTATCATGAGCGAAACCAATAACTCGAACGAGGTCGTCGTCAGCATCAAGAACCTCCAGAAGGCCTTTGGCGATAACGTGGTCCTGCGCGATATCGATCTGGATGTGCATAAGGGCGAGGTCGTCGTAGTTCTGGGTCCTTCGGGCTCGGGCAAGTCGACGATGCTTCGCTGCATCAATCGTCTGGAGCATCCTACGAGTGGTTCGATTGTCGTCGAGGGCGTGGACGTGTGCGCCAAGGGCGTCGACCTTAACAAGGTGCGCACGCATCTGGGTATGGTGTTCCAGCAGTTCAATTTGTTCCCGCACCTCTCAGTCAAAAAGAACGTCATGCTCGCGCAGCAGAAGGTGCTCAAGCGCAGCAAGGAAGAGGCCGAGAAGATCGCCGTCGAGGAGCTGACCAAGGTCGGTCTTGCCGAGCGCATCGATTTTATGCCGAGCCAGCTTTCGGGCGGCCAGCAGCAGCGCGTGGCCATCGCCCGCGCCCTGTCGATGAATCCTCACGTCATGCTCTTTGACGAGGCCACGTCGGCGCTCGATCCCGAGCTTGTCCGCGACGTGTTGGGGGTCATGCGCGACCTGGCACGCGACGGCATGACCATGATCGTCGTGACGCACGAGATGGGCTTTGCCCGCGACGTTGCCGACCGCGTCGTCTTTATGGACGGCGGCGTTATCGTGGAAGAGGGTACGCCGAGCGAGGTCTTCGACCACCCCAAGAGCGAGCGCACCAAGGCGTTCTTGGGCAACATCTCGTAGCCGGTTGATGTAACTGCCGTTACAAAAGAGCGGGGGCTGGACTTGAATCCAGCCCCCGCTCTTTTGTAGGGATGGGGATGCGCTTTGATGCAGGCTCTTTTGGAGGTCCTGGGCTCGTTACGCGAGCTCGGCTCCGAGGGCCTTGCAAGCGGTCTCGCTCTCGTCGTCGGGCGCGTCGTAGCAGATGGTGGAGTCCACGACGTTGACGCCAGCCTCGTCGGCGTCGGCCTTCCAGTTGTCCATCCACTCGCCCTCGGCCCACGAATAGGAGCCAAAGAGGACGACCTTCTTGTCGTCGAGAGTCTCCTTGACCTCATCCCACATCGGCTGGAACTCATCGTACTCGAGTTCCTCGGAGCCCATGGCTGGGCAGCCGAAGGCGAAGGCATCATATTCAGCGGCCTTGTCGGCAGAGAAGTCGGCGCAGGGGATGACCTCAGTCTCGGCACCCGCGGACGTGGCGCCTTCGGCGACGAGGTTTGCCATGGCCTCGGTGTTGCCCGTGCCGCTCCAGTAGACGACGGCGATCTTGCTCATATGTCTTCCTTTCGGTTGTGCGGCGTGCGGCCGCGTTTTGTATGCTCTATCGGGTTGCCTGGACAAGTTGTCCCAGAGTGCAGCCCTGTTGATAGATGTAGGTAAGGTATTGCGTGCATGCGCGATAGGAATCGAAGGTCGTGAGCGCCTGCTCAACGTTTGTGTATACCTTCCATGCGCCAAAGACCTTATAGTTTTCGCCGTGCTGGACGATAAACTGATGGACATCTTCGTAGGGATAGCCCAAAAAATAGCCAATTTCGTGGGGGAACTCGCACGTGCAGCCCGTATCGCAGTGCCTATTTCGCGCGAGTGCGCAGACGCTGCCGTCATAGGCACTTTCTGCGGCATTGCTGCTTGCCAGCGTGATGCGCGCGGCGAGATGCACCAAGGATGCGGGCAGGTTGTGGACATCGTAACCTTCGGTGACAAGCGCCGTCATGGCGCGGGGGTCGGAGAGGTATCGCATAAGGTCCGCAGGGCGGTACACATAGATGAGCGCTCCGCAGGGGCGCCAGACCAAAACGCTCACATGGATCCCGAGTGGCTGAAGCTCGCGGTTGCATTGGGCTATGACGGCGAGCAGGCGAGAGCGTCGCTCTTCGATATGGGCGGCGCCGGGTTTTCCGTTTTGGTTGGCGTAAACGCCGGGATAGGTAAAGAGTGAAGCCGGCTTGATACCTGCGAGCGTAGGGGAGCAGTTGCGCACGACAGCCGTTTGGTATGTTGGGATGTCAATGGTTCGAGTCACGTTGCCCCTTTCGAGCCCTCACTTGTTAGCCTAGGAAAACTTATACACGAAAGTAAGCCTTGGTCAACTAAAAAGTTTGAATAGGGAAACTATTGACCGAACGGACATGATTTTGGGTTAAGATGGGGACACCCCATGGGGGGTATCTAGATAGTGCTACTTGAAAGGGGAACGCATGAGTGACTTGCTCAACCCTGCGAATCTCATCGTGCTGGCCGTCATTGCCGTCGGCATGTTTTTTGGGTTGCGTCGCATTGCCGCTTCGACACACGGGAAGAGTTGCTGCAGCGATGGTGCGAGCGGCAAGAAGGCCAAAAAGGTTGTTGTGGTGGATACCGATGCGTCACACTATCCCTATAGCGATGAGCTGCTCATCGGCGGCATGAGTTGCGACGGCTGCGCTCAGAACGTGGCCAATGCCCTCAATGCGCTGGATGGTGTGTGGGCAACGGTGACGTATGCGGACCACACGGCACGCGTGCGCTCTAAGCAGCCGGTTGATCGTGGTGTCCTCGAGACGGCCGTGAAAGACGCGGGCTACTACGTCATGACGCTGTAAGCGTCGCTCTGGATGCGCTTCCTTGGCTAGGCTCGTCCGCGCAGTTCGATGTCTTGGATGTCGTCGAAGTCGATGGCGATGTCTCGGAGCTTGAGGAGCTTGAAGGCGGGGAGCGCCTCGTCGAGGATGCCGGTGCGGCTGCGATAGCCGTATGTATCGTAATAGGTGACACGAACCAAGTCGCCACGTTTGAGACCCTCGAGTTTTTTAGAAAGCACGAGGGCTTTTTCTTCCGTGAGCTCACGTTTTGGCTCGACGGTGATTTCCTGCTTGCGCACGAGTTCGTAGTATCCCGTGAGGGCGGCAAAGGGCATAAACTGTGCGGCGCGGTTGGCGCGCACGGCACCATTGGCAGTGAGGTTGGGGTCGGCGGCGCGGCGTCTGCCCTCGGGGTCCGCCAGGCGCTCGAAGGCGGTCGGCGGGCGCACGGGCTGTTGTTTGGGTTTAGGCACGGTGTCCTCCAACTTGTTCGTTGCGTTCGCGCGCGGTGGCGCCGGCGGTAAAGCTTAATCCCTTGACGAGCGCGTTCTTGCCGTACTTGCCTTTCACGGCCAGGACGGCGCGCGCCAGGTCGCGCTCGCGCTCATCGGCCTCGATATCGCTGAACAGATCGATGGTGGCAAATTCCTCGGGCATGAGGTTGCCAAATCCCAGGTTGATGCGCTTGACCGGTCGTTTGGGATCGACAGTCTGCGCCCAGAGCTCATCGAAATAGCCCATGATCTTCTTAAACGAATTGGTGCGCTCGGGTAGCTTTCGCGAGGCGTTGGAGTGCGCAAAGAGTGCGGCATAGCCACCACGCGGTTTGCCGCCATGCTCTCCCACAAAGATGCCATCGATTGCCTGCGCTTCGCGCACCAGGCGGCGCCGTTCGTCATCGCGCTGGACGGGCTTGGGAGCACGGGGCGCGAGCTCGGGACCGTCGGTCGCTGCGGGCTCGATGCCCGAGGTGCTCGAGCGCAGGTGCCCACAGCCGTCTATATACTGTGCCGTTCCGCTGGCGTCGAGTCGGCGGATGTCGGCCCGCTCGTTCGCGTAGCCCACAAAGAGCGAGATGCTGTCGCAGACCACGTGCTTATCGACCAAGTCCAGTACGGCGTTGTCGATCATCTCGCGCAAGACGGTGTAGGCCTGCTCGTAGGCATAGCCCTTCGAGAGCACCTGTCCCGTGGTGGTCGAGGTCACCTGCGGGCGATAGGCTTGGATATCAGCGATGGTTGTCGGCTCGCGACCAAAGGCGTGATCGATAAGATACTCGGCATTGACGCCGAGCTCGTCGTAGAGCAGGTTTTCGTCGAGCGCGGCGACACCCATCAGATCGAAGACGCCGTATTTTTCGAGTCGTGCTGCCACGCCGGGGCCGATGCCCCAGATATCGGTGATGGGGCGATGGGACCAGATATCCTTGCGAAAGGTCTCGTCGTCGAGTATACCGATGCGGCTGGGTACGTGTTTGGCGGTAATGTCGAGCGCTACCTTGGCCTGGAATAGGTTGGGGCCGATGCCGACCGTCGCCGTGATGCCGCTGCGCGCCAAGACCTCGTCGCGCAGCGTGCAGGCGAACCCTTCCGCATCGGTGTGATAGAGGTCCAGATAGGGCGTTACGTCGATAAAACACTCATCGATGGAGTAGACGTGCACGTCCTGGGGGCTGACGTATTCCAGATAGATACCGTAGATCTGCGCCGATACTTCCATGTAGTGCTGCATGCGCGGTACGGCTTTGATGTAGTCGATGCCATCGGGAATTTCGAACAGACGGCAGCGATTGCGTATCCCGAGGTCCTTCATGGCCTGTGTGATGGCGAGGCAGATGGTCGTGCGTCCGCGTGATTCGTCGGCAACGACCAGGTTGGTGGTGAGTGGATCGAGCCCGCGGTCCACGCACTCGACGCTGGCATAAAACGTCTTGAGGTCGATGCAGATGTAGGTGTGCTGCTCGTGCGCCACGCGTCCTCCCATCAAACACATGTTCTTATCGAATACCTGTTCGATAATACCCGCTCGACCAGACACCGTCAAAACCTGTCCCTTTTTGGCGGGTATGGTCGTGCGGCTGCATCGGGTTTTTAACGCAGCCCTAAAGAGCGCGAAACAGCTCGGAAAAGCTCGCTTCGTAGCATGAGCCTAACGATCGATACCGCCTATACGCACGGAAGGGTTGTGGAAAAGATGGTCAATTATGGGTTTGGTATGCCGACGCGCCTTGTTGCGGATGGAGACGTGGCTCGCTGGTGCGGACGATTGGTCGCTCACTACGGTGGCACCAAGGCGCTGGTCGTGTTGGGCGGTGACAAACATACGCACGATGAGCTCGTCTCGGCGGCGCTCGGCTCGCTTGATCGAGCCCTACTCGAGCGTGTGCTTTTCCGCTGCGGCTTGGTCGGGGGCGACGGGGGAGACGATTTGGTCGATGAGGCCGTAGCCCTGGCGACCGACGAAGGCGTGGACTTTGTCCTGGCGATTGGCGATGCCGATACTGCCGGCTTTGCGCGCGAGCTCGCGCGTCGCATGGCGGCGCTCGATGCCGGCGAAGACGGCTTTGTGCCTTATGGATGCATTGTCTCGGAGGGCAAGGTGCCTGCTGTCGTGGGCACCGGCGAGGTTCCCGTTTTTGCCATTATCGCGCCCGAACTGCTGGAGGGCATCGGGTCTCCTTTGCGTGAGTTGCTCGGTAGCGTCTGCGCTGCGGCCTAATATCTGCCAGGAAGGGACAGGTTAATTTTGGTAGGTAAAGCGTTTGACCTGCCAAAATTAACCTGTCCCTTTTTGGTCGGTCGCCGTTTAGGGGCGGATTGGCAACGCTCGCTGATTACGGTCTTGACCTGCGCTAGAATAGGGTCATCTGATTATCCGGGCGCATGGAGGTATGCGCCCGTATGTTGAGGAGGACTTTATGGCAACTGTTGCCGCACCTATCGACGCTACGTCGACCGCCGCTTGGAAGGCGCTCGAGGCCCATCAGGAGAAGCTCGAGGCCGAGGGTATCGACCTTAAGGCATGGTTCGCTGCCGATGCGGAGCGCGTGAACAAGCTGAGCTTTGACGCCGGTGACCTGCACTTCGATCTGTCGAAGAACCTGGTGACCGATGAGACCGTCAAGCTGCTGTGCGATCTTGCTCGCGAGGTGAAGCTCGAGGAGCGCCGCGACGCCATGTTCTCTGGCGAGCACATCAACACCACCGAGGACCGCGCTGTCCTGCACACCGCGCTGCGCCGCCCGGCAAGCGAGAAGGGCCAGCTCATCGTCGACGGCCAGGACGTCGTCGCCGACGTGCACGAGGTCCTCGATCGCATGTATGCCTTCGCCGAGCGCGTGCGCTCCGGTGAGTGGAAGGGCGTTACCGGCAAGAAGATCGAGCACCTGGTGTCCATCGGCATCGGCGGCTCCGATCTGGGCCCGGTCATGGCCTACGAGGCCCTGCGTCCCTATGCCGACGCCGGTATCGACTGCCGCTACATCTCCAACATCGATCCCAACGATCAGGCCGAGAAGCTCAAGGGCCTGGATCCCGAGACCACGCTCGTGATCATCGTCTCCAAGACCTTCACCACGCTCGAGACCCTCACCAACGCCCGCGAAGTCAAGACCTGGATGCTCGAGCAGCTCAAGGCTCAGGGCGCCATCGACGGCTCCGATGAGCAGAACGCCGAGGCCGTGGCAAAGCACTTCGTCGCCGTCTCCACCGCACTCGAGAAGGTCGAGGCCTTCGGTATCGACCCCGCCAACGCCTTCGGTTTCTGGAGCTGGGTTGGCGGCCGCTATTCCGTTGACTCCGCCGTGGGCCTGTCGCTGATCGTCGTGCTCGGCCCCGAGCGCTTCCAACAGTTCCTCGAGGGCTTCCACGCCATCGACGAGTACTTCTGCAACACGCCGCTCGAGAACAATGCCGTCGCGCTGATGGGCCTGCTCAACGTCTGGTACGTCAACTTCTTCGGCTCCAAGAGCCACGCCGTGCTTCCGTACTGCCAGTATCTGCACCGCTTCCCGGCCTACCTGCAGCAGCTCACCATGGAGTCCAACGGCAAGCACGTCCGCTGGGACGGCAGCGCTGTGACCTCCGATACCGGCGAGATCTTCTGGGGCGAGCCCGGCACCAACGGCCAGCATGCCTTCTACCAGCTGCTGCACCAGGGCACTGTGGTGGTTCCGGCCGACTTCATCGCCTTCGCCAATACCGCCAACCCTGCGACCGATAGCGGTCAGGACGTGCACGAGCTGTTCCTGGGCAACTTCCTTGCCCAGACCAAGGCACTCGCCTTTGGCAAGACAGCCGACGAGGTTCGTGCCGAGGGTACGCCCGAGCAGATCGTCCCGGCCCGCTGCTTTGAGGGCAACCGTCCGACGACCTCGATCTTCGGCGACACACTGACCCCGTTTGCACTCGGCGAGCTCATCGCCCTGTACGAGCACATCACGTTTGTCGAGGGCACGGTCTGGGGCATCGACTCCTATGACCAGTGGGGCGTTGAGCTGGGCAAGCAGCTTGCCAAGCAGATTACTCCGGCCTTCCACGACGACGCTGCCAAGGCCGAGCAGGACGCTTCGACCCAGGCGCTCATCGAGTTCTACCGCGCTCACCGCAAGTAGTCGCTGCTGTTAACGCATCGCGCCTTATAGTCAGGGGCCCGTATCCTATCGGATGCGGGCCCCTTTGCTTTGCCGTGGTCCCGGGGCGCACGGCCTTTGTGAAACATCGCCGGGGCGCCGCGCGCTGCGAGAACCCTGCGCCTAGATCTCGGTCTCCGCATGGCCTCGCTGCGCCTCGGGCAGCTCCCCGTAGAGCGGATGGTCTTCGAGCCTAAAGCGCTCGACCTGTTCGGGAGTGTGGCCGCGCACAAAGAGCCACGAGCGATCGATCGGCGTCGCCATGAGCGTGCTGGGCAGTGCGTCGGCGCGGTCGGAAAACACCCGGGCGCTCTCGGGATCCTGGAACGCCAGCACCAGATGCGTGTCGCAGTTGCCCATGATGGAGCGTGCGCGTGCCTCGCCATAGAGCGCATCGAGCTGATTGGTCGACTGCAATAGCAGCGTTGCCCAGATGTTGCGGCTTCGGATAATCGAGAGCACGTTGTCGATCTGGGGGATCTGCAGATTTGCGAAGTCATCGAGCATAAAGCGCACGGGCACGGGCAGGCTGCCGTCGGGCTGCCTATCGGCCTCACGAATGAGGCCCATAAACGCCTGCGAAATAAAGAGGCCGGTCAGCGGATCGAGATTGCGGTCAATATCGCTCACGGTTACAAACAGGGCGCAGGGGGTGTGTCCCATGGAAGCGAAGTCCACCTGATGGCACTCACGATAGAGCTGTGCCGCACCGTCGAATCCCAGACACATGACCTTTTCGGCAAGGATGCCGACGATGCTCGCGTGCATGCGCTCGGCATTTTGCGTAATGGCGTAGCGCCGCCATAGCGAGAGGGCATAGCTTTGGGGGTCGGTCGTGATCAGGTCGTCAAACAATCGACCCGTGGCACCGTCCTGCAGGTGCTCGATCAGCTTGATGACCGAGCTGATCGTCTGCTCGTCGGCGGGTAGCTGTTCGGTGACGTAGGCGATAAGACACGACAGCAGGTTTGCCGCCGCATGATCCCAAAAAGGCTGGTTGTTGTCCTCGATGGGGCAGATGGCCTTTGCCACCGAGAGGATGTCCTGCTGGTTGGGCCTGCCGTCCGCCTTGCGGCGAATGTGCCTCAGGGGGTTGTAGCCGCAGCGCTCGATGCCGGGCGCAAGGGCCGGGACGGTGTTGAGGTCGGCGAAGTTGAGACATTGCACGCGGTAACCGTGGGCTGCCAGCACGGGTCCCACTTCGCGACAGAGCGTGCCTTTGGTGTCGAGCACGATGTAGCTTGCGTTCATTTGCAGTAGGTTGGGCTTGAGGACGTTTCGGGTCTTGCCGGCTCCCGAGGGGCCGATCACAAGTGCATTGTTGTTGAGTCCCGTTTGGCGGGTGTCGCAGGAAAGCGTTCGATCCTTGGCGAGGATGGTGGACAATGCGGACTCAGATGCGGCGAGGCGGCTGGCGAGGTTAGACATGGGCGACCTCCTTGGTGGTCGAGAGGATTTCGTGGGCAAAGCCGAGCTCGACGGCGCGCTCGGCCGAAAGGTAGGTGTCTTTTGCAGTGAGGGACTGGATGCGCTTGGGCGTGAGGCCGCTGCGGTCCGAGAGGATTTGCGTGAGGGTCTTGCGGGTCTGCATGAGACGCCGGCTGGTTTCCTGCAGCGCAAGTGCCGAGCCGCCTGCCCCCTGGGGGATCAGCGGGTCGTGAATCATGAGCTCTGCATGGGGCGCCATACGGCGATCGTCGCCGCCCATAAAAATCACGGCGCCCATGGACGCGGCGAATTCCAGGCAGACGGTGCGGATGGGGCACGATGCGAGGCGCATGGCGTCATAGATCGCAAGACCCGATCGCACGCTTCCGCCGGCGCTGGCGACAAATATGGTGATGGGGCGGCTGGGGTCGGTGGCATCGAGCAGGCGGATCTGCTGGCATAGGTCGTGGGCCATCGGGGTTTCGATGTTTCCCATGACGGAGAGCTCGCGACGGGCGAGCATCTCATCGTAAATGCTGGTGAGCGTGATACCTCGGGCGGATTCACGCATGGTGAGGGGGCTGATGATGGGGGAATGATTGGTGTCCATGGGGACTCCTTTCTGTTGGTTGTGTTGTGGAATAGGGTTATAGCCCGCGCAGAGGCTGGTGGGCTACAGGGTTCGTCCGAGCCTGAGATCGAGCTCGGTTGTGGGGCAGGCTGCCTGTTCGTGCGGCTCGCAAGCGCCAAGGGCTCCAAAGCGATGGAGCGTTGCGGCGGGCGTGGTGTAGGCGAGCCGCAGCTGATGCTCGACAGGGGCACATCCGTCATTTTTGTAATGAGCCGCGTAGTACTGCGCGATGCTGGCGTTCATCTCGCTGCCATTGCGATGGCGCTCAAACTGGCGTCTGCAGGTCTCGATGATCTTTGCTACCGACTTGGGTGCCGTCGCGGGAACAAGGGCGAGATAGCCCTCAAATAGCTCGTTGATGCTCAGGAGGCACAGCAGATCGATCAGCGTCCTTATGGCTGCTCCCTCGGCGGAAAAGTGCGCGGTCATGCGGTTATATCGGTTGCGGTCGACGATGGCCGCATGGGGTCTTGGAGTTTTCTGTCCCGTGGTCCCGGGCTTTTGCCGCGCCTGTGTATTGAGCTCGACGTTGCAGCGCTTGAGGCCGTCCAACGGAAGGAACAGTGCGGTGCGCAGGGTGTCCCGCTTGCTTTCGAGTTCATGACGCTCGTCGGGTTCCCATTCGAGCTTGAGTTTCGTGTCGAGCGCCGTAAGCATATGGGCTAGGCAGCCTACGGTAAGAACGTACGAATCGTTGTCGCGTTTTGGGGCATAGGGGTCTGTCAGCTTGCGAATGTCGGGGTCGCCCATGATCTTTGTGCAGCGCTTCAGCAGTTGAGGGTGGTCGGCCAAGATCGTCGCGAGCGGTAGCGACGCGTAGTTCTTTATGGTCGCGGCGGCAAAGGCGGCGTCATATTCGTTTGCATATGCTCGCTCAATGCGGGCATCCAGAATGCTTTTCTTATCGCCGTCTTCAGCGTGGTGGTTTGTCATAGCTTCTCCAATCGGTTGATGTTCGTGCTGTTTGTTGATGTGTTGGTTGTCGTGAGTGATGTGCTTGCCGTGGGTGATGTGCTGACGTTGGGGTGCTATGCGGTTTTCAATGAGCCCGTGAGGCAGTTGCTGCAGGGGCGGGATGGAACGGCCCATGCAAGGCGGAAGGCATCGTGCTCAAAATCGAGACAGCAATGCCCTGGGTGCCTCACATGTGGCAGTTACCTCATTAAGTTGTCATTGCGTTTGGGGTTGTACTTTGCCGATCTTCCTTCTCTTACACGCTGAAAACTGAAACTTCATATGCTCGATCTACTTAAAACCGCAACGGCGGTCTTTTATCAACTTATATGTCGGAACGTGTCTTTGCAAGTACTTTTTGGCTCTGTTAGACCATGATTGACATCTTGCCCAATCATCTTTTTGTAATTGCAAAATATTCGCCCCTTTGCTGGATTTAAAACCGGCAAAGGGGCGATACTCTCAAGCTCGAATAAGTCAATCGTTAGGACTCTGTCGTTTCATCCCACTCGTCATCCGCATGTAAGATGGCATCAAGTTCGTTTTCTACGTCGGAAACGCCAATATAGGCCTTCGCGATATTCTCCCGTGCATTTCGCACCTTTAAGGCGATCTCCTTCTGCTTCTCTATGGGAGGGTAATAGACGAGAACCTTCCCGAAGTCAGAAGACTGCGTTCTCCTTCGATTGCTGTGGCCGGTGTTGATGGCGCGGAATGCCTTTTGGAAGCGGCGGCTTCTCAAGAGTATCGACAGGAACTCCGGATCGATGACATTTGGGTCTTTGACCCGTAAGATCGGATATTCTTGCGTTACGAGGGCATGGTCGAATTCCTCGGTGACGAAGCATACGACCCCCTTCCAAAGATCGATTCCGGAGTAGACGATGTCGGAGGTTCTTACCTCAAACCAGTCGCTGCTTGAGTCGTAGAAATACATCCCCCGCCATTCGGGAGGGTTGTTTCCGACGCCTGGTTCCCTAAGCCTTGCAACACCAGTTTGGGAAAGAGTCAAGACCTTGTATTCCTTCATCGGCTCTTTCCCGAAGTCCACGTTCCTTCTCATCCGTTTCACTAGATCCATCATGGGTGCAGATGACCAGCCATGCGGCACGTAATCGCCCTTATGAGCCATGTAGACATGGTATTTCGGGTCCACTCTATGACTCGGATGGCTTCTCCATACTGACGAAGCCCTCTCGGCGACGCATCTCGGGTCGGAAACCGCCCCGTTTTCCTCCCAGACGTTCCACTCTCCCAATATCGAGCCAGTCTGGTCGTCTGAAAGATAGCCGTTCTCGTCGGCGATATAGAGGTCGTTTCTAGGATCAGGTCGACCGGATGGCGTATATCCGATATGAGATGCCTCCCCGAAAAAGATGTTGTAGTCTAGTCCGCTATCCTTGAGAGCAACCGCAATGTCTCCCTCACAGGCTTCCAGTTGATTGCCCAATCTAGCCGATTCCAGGTCGGAGAACTTTTCAAAGATCAATATCGAAGTCTTGTTCGTGGCGCCAGACCTGCGAAAAGCGAAGTCTGGAAGGGAGATCACGGACAGTATTCTTCCCGATTTAAAGAGCCATTCACGAAGGGCCGGACAATTTGATTGAGACCCGCTGTTGTTGAGAACCCCGTCGGGCAGGACCATGCCGAGCCTGCCGCCCGGCTTGAGCCAGGAGACGCTTTTCTCCAGGATAATTTGTTCCGACTGTATCGATTGCTTTCCGCAGCCTAGGACGAAGTCATCTAGGAATGCGCCGTCAAGCTGGTCCTCATCTCCATTTGCGACTTTGGTTCCGAAAGGCGGATTTCCCACAATCAGGTCAAACTGGCGATCCTTCTGGAGTCTCGGCTTGCTCAGGTTTGGGCTGAGGCAGCTCTTGTCGGCCTCGATGTTCGTGTGACCATCGTGGTGCAGGAGCAAGCTGATTTTGCAGATTCTAGCCAGGGTCGGGTGAATTTCGATTCCGTAAACGTTCTGCGCGGCAAAATCGGATTTGATTCTCGCGAGGTTCCCCTGCCCGGCAAAGCCCGCATCGGTATCGTTCCATACTTGAAGGAGGGTTTCGAGCAAAAAGCCTCCCGAGCCGCACGTCGGATCTAGAACGTAATCTTCACTCGTGGGATTGAGCATCCCTACCGTGAATCTCGCTATCTGCCTCATGGTGAAATACTGACCGAGGCTTCCGCGGAAGACCGATCCGAAGAAATCCTCGAAGGCCGTTCCGATGACGTCGGAATCTGTATCGATGAACGAAATCTCCTGAATGACGCGAACGACCTGGGCGACCTTGCTATCCGGAAGCTCGATTTTCTCATCACGCGGGAAAATGGCCTGATCTTGCTCCTTAGCGTCGCTAAACAGCTTGTGGACCCTCGTGGCGATAGCCGAGTCGGACTCGTTGACACCAGCTTGGAACGAGCGGGGGTGGCCGTTTCGCGTGTAGCGCTCGTCGCGGACCTTGGCGAACATCAGCTTGCTCCACTCATCGAAAGCCGATAGCGGATCGCGTTTTCCTCCAGCCCAAATGATGGAGTGCGCGCGCCTGATGGCGATGCTGATATCGAAGGCGCTCGCCGGCTTAATATCCATTTCCGTGCCCGCGTGAAGCGGATACACCATATCCTGAGAGTAGTTCCTCGGAAGAAGTTCTCTGTCGCCCAGCTTATTTCTCCTGCGCTCCCTAGCGCCGAAGCCCTCGAGCTGCCAGACGCATGACTCGTCTCCGTAGTCCTTCATGGTGTATTTTGCGCCCAGCGCGATGCCGTTGGCGAAGGCCTGCGCTTCCCCTTCCGCCCTTTCAGCCGGAGTCGCGCCCTCTTTCTTGTTCTCGACGACTAGCCAGGGCTTCGTGCATCTGTCGTCTTCGTAGAGTACGATATCCGCGAAATCGTTGTGCGAGCCTTCCACCTCGGTATCGATCTTTCGCGAATCATAGCCTTTCGACAGGACCAGAAACGCTACGGCGTCGGCCCTGACCTTTTCCTCGGGATCGCTGATCTGATAGCTTTTCGTCCTGCGGAAGGAATACTTTATCTGAGTGCCGTCCAGCGAGAAAAGCCCGCGCATGATCGCGGTTTTCGACAGCTCCGACAATCCGAGCGAAGAGGCCAGTGCCAGCTGCGTTTCAAGTTGATTTGCCAACTATCTCACCGTTTTTCCGTCAGATGCCGACGTCTTGACCTTCATCTCGAATGGCATCCCGCCCTCCCGGACGAGAGCCTTGAGGAACGCATTGACGGCAGTGGACATAGACAGGCCGAGCTCGTCGAGGATGACGGTAGCCTCTTTCTTGACCTCCGGTTCGATGCGAATCGTCGTGGCGGGTATGTTCGACGGCATGGTTGTACCTTTCCTCGTATATCACGGTGCAACCATTTTATCGTCTCTATGCGGCGGATGCGACCCAGTAGTCCATATAGGGCGGCAGGATGTTGAACATGTCACGGATGCGGCTCCTGCATACGCCGTTCGCGATCTGTCGCGCGACCGTGCGCTCGGCGGTGCCGGAATCGGTCGCCATGAAGGTCCGGCACCACTTGAACCAGGCGAGGTAGGCATCGAGGTGCTTCGTCGACACGCCTCTGAACGGCTCCATGAAGGTGCTGAGGAGCGAATGGACGGTGTTGATCCGGTTAATGGTCCCCTCGGAGCGGTCCTTGGAATCGTAGGCAGTATGCGCGGCGACCTCGAGCTCGGCGAGGACGTCGACGTAGGCGGACGCCTTGTCCGTCGCCACGACGGAACCGGACATGATGCGGCCCCTCAGCACATCCATGGCGCGTTTCCTCGACAGGACGCCCCGCCCCGAGACCTCGAAGAACGTTTCGTTCGAGTCGTTCACGCCGGTCATAACGCAGATCTGCTCGCGCGACAGCCCGCGCTTGTGCACCTGCTTGCCGCGATGTCGGGAGGGACGCGGCATCGTGAACGACCCCTTCGTGTGGTTGCCCTTGAAAGACTCGGGAAAATAGGTCTCGTCGAGCTCGCAGCCGCAGCCCCGTTCGACCTTGAACGAGGGGGAGTAGGCCGAAAGGCACTCAATCAGCCTGTGGCGCATGGTGTAGGCGGTCTTGAGGCAGACGTGGCAGCGCTTCGCGCATTCCCGCAGGGGCAGCATGAGCACGAAGCACTCGGCGTAGGCCATCCAGGTCTCCTTCGGGAGCTTGCTCGTTCCCAGGATACGCTCACTGCCCATGCCGAAGGTCCTACCGCAGTCTCGGCAGAGGTAGCGCTGCTCTCCGTTCTTGGCCTTCCCCTTCTTCACAATCGCGACTGACCCGCAGCGCGGGCAGCATTCGACTTCATAGGAGGAGCCGGCCGCGTCATCGAACGCCGCCGCGCGGATCACGTCCCTGACGGATTCGATCGCGCGGCGGCGCTCGGTTTTGCTGAGATTCGCCATGTTCTTTTTGAAGGTGATGACCAGGTCTTCGGCGTTCATGATGCTCCAATGCCGTAGTGCTTACGGCTATTATACCACGGTGGCATCACCTATATGTCAATGTTGGTCTAACAGAGCCTACTTTTTTGCGTTTGTTTCAAATGGGGTGGTTTTGCAACCGTCACGCGCCACGCTATGCGAACGTGCCCCGGCTCGGATAAGATGGTGCGATCGAGTTCTACCGCGCTCACTGCAAGTAGTCTTTGTTGCTGAGATAGGTCACGGCCGAAAGGGGCCCGTATCCCAACAGATACGGGCCCCTTGCTATTTAAATGGGCATGAGGGTGTATTGAGGGGGGATGTCTTGCTGTCGGCATCCGCGTGCGGTGCCATTCGCTGTCCGTAAATTATACGTTTACGGCTAATTTCATACCACTTGTCGGAATGCGGACGCTGTCCTTGCATGCCGGGCGTACATTGAACGTGGTTTTTCGCGTGAAGCCACGAATCGGTTGTCAGTCCTGAACAAGGAGGCCCAGCATGACGCTTGCCAAACCCATCAACAAATACATCGACTATATCGATGCCCCCGAGGACACGTTTGAGCAATATGTCGAGAAGGCGTTAAAGTACAACTTTCGCTGCGTATTTGCGAACCTGCAGGAGTACGAGACGGGCCGCGCCATGCTCGAGGACTCTGACATCATCCTTGCCGGCGCTATCGACTTTCCCCAGGGCACTATGGCGCTCGAGGAGAAGCTTGCGAGGTTTGAGGAATACGCTGCGTGTGGCTTTACCGAGATTGACTACGTTTTGAATCAGAGGTCGATCGAGAACCGCGATTTTGATGCCATCGAGCGCGAGATGACTACCATTGCTGATTTTTGTCGCGCGCATGGCATCACTGACAAGGTAATCGTCGAGATGTGCAAGCTGGACGGCGACGACGCCGCCAAGCGCCGTGTATGCGAGATCGCGCTGGAGGCCAAGCCGGGATTCCTTAAGACATCGACCGGCAGAAGCTTTGGCGGTGCTAAGCTCGAGGACGTGCGGCTGATGCACGAGGTGCTCGGCGATGCCGTGGCAATCAAGGCGGCGGGCGGTATCCATAATTACGAAGAGGCCTGCGCATTCATCGAGGCCGGCGCCAGCGCGTTAGGTGCATCGGCGGGCATCGCGATCGTCGAGGGCGCACCGACGGATGAGCGTCGCTAGCAGACGTATTTGACCTGAGCGATAAAGCTTCACGACCACACGCTGTTCATGTTCGAGACAATATGACTTTTTGCCCGTTGTAAACGGAGTCGCGATGGGTGTTCTGTATGATGGCTCAGACAAGGCTGTTCAATGACAGGGAGGCATATATGGCAATCAAAGCCATCGCGATGGATATCGACGGTACGCTCACCAACGATCAGAAAGTGATTAGCCCGCGTACGCGCGAGAAGCTGCTCGCGGCGCAGGAGTCGGGCATTAAGCTCATTTTGGCTTCGGGCCGTCCCGCATGGGGGCTGCACGCCTTGGCGCAAGAGCTCGACCTTCAAAACCATGACGGTCTGCTGGTGGCCTTTAACGGCGCACACGTCGTCGATGCCCAGACCGACGAGGTGCTGTTCGATCAGGCTATGCCTGCCGACGAATTGCATCGCCTGATTGATCACCTGCGTAATTTTGACGTGATCCCTATGATTTCGCTCGGTCGCGATTTGCACGTCGAGGACTCGTACCATTGCATGATCACGCTGCCTGACGGCTCGCAGAAGAATATCGTCAAGTATGAGCGCGACGCGTGCGATCTTAAGATTCGCGAGGTGGAGAGCCTGCATGAGGTCGCTGATGCTTATCCCGTGGACAAGCTGCTGACGGCGGGCGATCCGGCCTACCTGCAGGCGCATTACGAGGAGATGTATGCGCCCTTTAAGCAGACGCTTTCGGGCATGTTTACGGCCGACTGGTACTTTGAGTACACGGCGCCCGGTATCGACAAGGCCCGCGCACTCGAGGGTGCCCTGCCCAAGCTCGGCATCGATGCCAGTGAGGTCGTATCGTTTGGCGACGGCCAGAACGACAAGTCCATGATTGAGTGGGCCGGCACCGGTGTTGCCATGGGTAACGCCGTCGAAGAGGTTAAGGCTGTAGCCCAGATGGTGACCGCCGATAACAACGAAGATGGCATTGCGGTGACGCTGGATAAGCTGCTGGGTTAGAATCGCCGATTAATGCATGGCTCGGGCGCCTGCTTGCGGGCGTCCTTTTGTTAGGGAGGGTGCCGTGTCCGCATTTCCGTTCGACGCCGTTATCTTTGACATGGACGGCGTCATTGTCGATACCGAGTATTACTACTTGGGCGAGACTGCCGCGTTTGCCAAGGAGCTTGGGCTTAATCTGACTCAAGAGGAGTTGAATGGGCAGGTCGGTACCTCGCATCAGTTCTTCCTGCATATGCTGGTCGATTGGTTTGAGCGCGCCGGTAAGGGGCACTTCACTGGCGAGGAAGCGTTGGCCCGTTGGGACGAGTGGGCGCATGAGCGTCCGCGCGACTATCAGGCTTTGATTAACCCAGGCGCCGTGGATACGATTCGAGAGCTGCCGCGCCGTGGCGTTCGCGTGGCGCTTGCCAGCTCGTCTCCCATGGTTAGCATCGAGGAAGTGCTCAACGCATGCGGGCTGTCGGATGCCTTTGAGTATGTGGTGAGCGGCGAGCAGTTTAAGGAGAGTAAACCCGAGCCCGACATCTACCTGCATGCGCTAGACCTGCTGGGGCTGCCCGCGAATCGCTGCTGCTGCGTTGAGGATTCCGTTCCGGGCATTACCGCGGGTAAGCGAGCCGGCCTGACGGTTATTGCCAAGCGCGAGGAGCGCTTTGGCTTTAGCCAGGATGCCGCGGACAAGATTATCGACCAGCTGCCGGAGCTGCTGGAACTCGCGTAGATTCTGGGCGGTACTGCTGTCACAACAGTGGTTCCGTTGGCATAAGAGAGAGGGGCGGCGTCATGGCATTTAACGTGAGCGCACTGGGGTTTGGCGACAACGTCGTCGACTGCTACGAGCATATCCACACAATGTATCCGGGTGGCAATGCGGTGAACTTTGCCGTGTATGCCAAGAAGTGCGGCGCCGCGCGCTCCGCGTATATGGGCATCTTTGGTAATGACGCTGCTGCTGAGCATGTGATTGCGAGTCTTGAGGATGAGGACGTTGAGCTTGCCAAGTGCAAGCAGCTCATCGGCGAGAACGGTGCGGCACGCGTGACCGTCGTTAACGGCGACCGTGTTTTCCTTGGCTCCAATGAGGGCGGCATCCGTGGTGATGCGCGCTATGTGCTCGATCGCTTTGACCTTGCGTACGTGAAGCAGTTCGACGTAGTCCACTCGGGCAACTATTGCTTTACCGAGCGTGAACTTCCCAAGTTGAAGGCCGCGGGCATCACGGTTTCGTTTGACTTCTCGGACGATTCGACCGACGAGTACTACGAGCAGATTGCTCCCTACGTTGACTTCGCGTTCTTTAGCGCGGCAGACGCCGCGAGTGAGGATGAGATTCGCGAGCGTCTGGCATGGGTGAGGAGCCTAGGTCCGCGTTTCGTATCGGCAACGGCTGGCGCTGAGGGCTGCATTGCCTATGATGGCGATCGTTATTACCGCCAACTGGCTAAGCCGGTAACGGATATGAAGGACACCATGGGTGCGGGCGACTCATTCCTGACTTCGTTCCTGATGTGTTATCTCGATTCCGTCAAGCGTGGCGAGGATGGTGCCGAGGCCATCGAGCGTGCACTCGACTTTGCGGCGGGGTTTGCTTCGACCGTATGCGGCATGGAAGGCTCCTGGGGCCATGGAGTGCCGATTTCCGAATAGGTGAGCAGTCCCGGGGAGTCGAATTGTCGCCCCCCGGGACTCCATGGACAAAAAATGCTAAATATGAGTACTGTCACTAATTTAGTAACAGCGAAATTAAGCTATTGAGGGCCTAGTTGGGTGTCTGCGAGTGATTAAAACCTGCTAAAAATGACTTTAACCACCTTAAAGTGCCTTGATAATGGATAGCTGTACATTATCAAGGCACTATTTTGCCGTAAAATAATGTGACTGGATTTGCAACAGTACTCATATTTGGCATTTTTTGCCCACCGGGGCTAGCGAAGGTCAAAAACAGAGTGCGCATTTGCTAAAACTGCCGACTCGATGCACTCTGCGTCGCGGTTTTTGAGTGAGACGATGCGTTCTGAGGTCCATGTGAGCGATCTGATAAGCGACTGTGCGCTTGTTTCGGTGTTTGCCTCCGCCGGCGCATCGGTCTCGAGCAGTAAACGATCGAGTGGGATCTGTCGGGCGTATTCGCGTCCACGTTTGGTGGCGAGCATGCGCTGGTTGACGGAAAAATAACAGTCCGCATCACGCGCGCGGACGAGTTCGTCCGAAGTACCGCTAAACCAGTGGAAGATGATAACGGGGGAGTCGGGGTTTGGGATGAGTAGTCCATGCGATTCGAGGACGTCCAGTACGGCTCCTGCCGAACGAACGGCGTGAATTGATATCACGCGTCCGGTAAGAGGATGCTGCACGAGCGCATCGCAGAGCCGGTTAAGTGCCTGTATTTGTAGCGGCTCACTTCCAGCAAAGCGCGCGGAAAAGTCGAGTCCGACTTCGCCGATGTAGCGTTCTTGGGCAGCAACTTCGCAAAGCAGATTGACTTCGACAAAACCGCAGTGGCCATCGGCGAGCCACCAGGGGTGAAGCCCAACGCCGGCGATGATGCCTGGTTGGCGACAGGCGCGCTCGTTTGCGGCCGAAAAGTCGCGCGGATTGACGCCGCAGTCAAATAGACCCAAGCCCAGCGCCGTCGCCTCATCGGCAACGGCGTCCGGGTGAGCCATTAAATCAAGATGGCAGTGTGCATCAAATAACCGGGGCTCCATCTCGGTGCGCTCCGCTAGTCCAGACGTTGGCCATCGGAGCGTACGCGCTCAGTGCCGCGGCCGCTGATCTGGCGGATAACCTCGCCGGCAATCATCTGGCCCATGATGGGCGGCATAAAGCTGGCGGTTCCCAGCTCGGTGCGCTCGTGGATGTTGGAAGGGTCGCGGGGCTGTGTCTTAACCGATTCCTCGCAGCTAAACAGTACATGCAGGCTCTTGATTCCGCGCTTCTTGCATTCTTTGCGCATGATACGGCTCATGGGGTCACGTACCGTATCGAAAATGTCGGCAAAGCGGAGGCACTCGGGATGGAGCTTGTTGGCCCCGCCCATGGAGCTAACCAAACGAATGTCGTGGTCCTGAGCATATTTGGCAATGGTGAGCTTGGCCGAGATGGTGTCGATGGCGTCGACGACGTAGTCGAGCTTGCCGTCCGTCTGCTCCAAAACGCTCGCGAAGAAATCATCGATGTTGTCGCTCAGCAAGTATTCAGTTCGCTTGATGACGGCAGCGGCGGGATTGATGTCGTGGATCATGGCTTCCATCACGTCAACCTTGCGCTTGCCGACGGTGCTGTGAAAGGCGATGGCCTGGCGATTGATATTGCTGAGCGCGATGATGTCCTTGTCCAGAATGACGAAATGTCCGATGCCGCCGCGGGCGAGTGCCTCGCAGCAGTTGGAGCCCACGCCTCCGCAGCCGAGCACCAGCACCGTAGCATCGGCGAGCTTATCGAGTGCCTCGCGGCCCATGATGATCTCGAGCTTGGTGTCGCGTGTCTCGATGGGAGTTGCGGCTGTGGTTTCGGTCATAAATATCCTCCGATGGGGAAGCGAATCGTGTTTTAGCTATCGTCATTATAGGTAATCGCCCATAGGTTGCGATGGCGTTTGCTTTGATGTGGTTTGAAGCATTGCGATTAGATAGTTAGACAAACATCTAAATATCGAGTATAGTGTGCGCGTCATGAGAGATGATGAGAGGAGGTCTTATGCCGGGAGAGGGTTTTAAGGCGCTGGCCGATCCTACGCGGCGGCGCATTTTGGAACTACTGCGCGAGGGCAATTGTACGGCCGGGGAGCTTGCCGAGCATTTTGACATTAGCAAGCCGTCACTGAGCCATCACTTGGCGACGCTTAAAAACGCCGGGTTGGTAACCGACGAACGTCATGGCCAAAACATCGTTTACAGCTTAAACACCACCGTCATGCAGGACTTGATCGGTTGGTTTATGGGCTTTACAAACACGGAAGGTGATAAGGATGAATAACGAAAACAAGGGCATTCACCCCACGGGGGTATCGTCTCGCGTGTGGATTGCGCTGGTCGCTCTGTGCGTCGCCAATGTCGTAGCGCACCTCATGGTGATGCCGAGCTTGCCTGCGCAGATTCCCACGCACTGGGGCGCGAACGGCGCCGTCGACGGTTGGGGTCCTAGCTGGATGGCCTCCGCGCTCGGCGCGCTGCCTCTGGCGCTTCTCGCAATGTTCTGCGTGGTGCCGCGCATCGACCCCAAAGGTGAGGCATATCGAACCTCGGGCAAGTTCTACCAGGGCTTCGTAATCGCCTTCACCTTGTTCATGTGCGCCATAAGCTGGCTGGGAGAGCTTACGGTCTGGGGCGTGGTGCCGGCGGTCGGTTCGGTCAACGTGCTGATTTCCGGTGTTGTCGGTTTGCTGTTCATCGGCGTAGGCAACTACTTGCCGCGTGTGAAGCAGAACTATACGCTCGGTATCAAGACACCCTGGGCGCTTGCCGATCCCGAGAACTGGCGCCGTACGCAGCGTTTTGGCGGCGCCTGCTTTATGGTGCTGGGTATTGGCCTGATTGTGATGGGCGTGGCAGGCAGCGTGCTTTCGAGTGAAGTCGTCGCCGCGGTGATTGCGGTTCTGGCGTTTGGTTCGGTTGGAGCCGTCTACGTCTACTCGTATCTGTTGTGGCGCAAATCGCAGCGAGCCGCTCGTTAAGGTTGCGGAAAACTAGCGTACGCAGTTCATAGTATGTTCCGGGGGACTTTTCCCAGGTAGTATTAGGGGGTATGGGCAACCATGCCCCTTTTTATTAGAACGCGCGAACTGCCTCTCCGCTTTTTCCAAAACGGAGAGGGTGAGAAGATTTCCGCAGCTAGATAAGGAGAAATGACTGTGGCGGAGTTTATCTACCAGATGTATCAGGCTCGTAAGGCCCATGGCGACAAGGTAATCCTTGACGACGTGACCCTGAGCTTCTACCCCGGTGCCAAGATCGGCGTCGTGGGCCCCAATGGTATGGGCAAGTCGACCCTGCTCAAGATCATGGCCGGCATCGAGGAGGTCTCCAACGGCGATGCCAGGCTCACCCCCGGCTACACCGTGGGCATCCTGCACCAGGAGCCGCCGCTCGACGATGACAAGACCGTCATCGAGAACGTGCGCATGGCATTTGGCGATATGATCGCCAAGGTCGATCGCTTCAACAAGATCGGCGAGGAGATGTGCGACCCGGATTGCGACATGGACGCCCTCATGGCCGAGATGGGAAAGCTCCAGGACGAGATTGATGCCGCCGACGGCTGGGATATCGATTCCAAGCTCGGCCAGGCCATGGACGCCCTGCAGCTGCCCGATTCCGACATGCCGGTCAACGTACTTTCCGGCGGCGAGCGCCGTCGCGTGGCCCTGTGCAAGCTGCTGCTCGAGGCTCCCGACCTGCTGCTGCTCGACGAGCCCACGAACCACCTGGACGCCGAGTCGATCCTGTGGCTCGAACACTTCCTGCACAACTACCAGGGCGCGGTGCTTGCCGTCACACACGATCGCTACTTCCTGGATAACGTTGCCGAGTGGATCTGCGAGGTCGACCGCGGTCACCTTTATCCCTACAAGGGCAACTACTCCACGTATCTGGAGACCAAGGCCGCCCGTATCGAGGCGCAGGGCAACCGCGACGCCAAGCTCGCCAAGCGCATGGAGGCCGAGCTCGAGTGGGTACGCAGCTCGCCCAAGGCTCGCCAGGCAAAGAACAAGGCCCGTCTGGCACGCTACGAGGAGATGGAGGCCGAGGCCCGCGCAAGCCAGAAGCTCGACTGGACCGACATTCGCATTCCCGTTGGACCGCGTCTGGGCAACAAAGTGCTCGAGGCCCATCACCTGCACAAGGAGTTCGATGGCCGTGTGCTCATCGACGACCTATCGTTCACCCTGCCGCGCAACGGCATCGTGGGCGTCATCGGCCCCAACGGTGTGGGCAAGACCACGCTGTTCAAGACTATCGTGGGCCTGGAGCCGCTGACTTCGGGCGAGCTCGAGGTGGGCGAGACCGTCAAGATCTCCTATGTCGATCAGAACCGTTCCGGCATCGACCCCGATAAGAACCTGTGGGAGGTCGTCTCGGACGGCCTGGACCACATGATGGTGGGCGAGACCGAGGTCCCCAGCCGCGCGTACGTGGCGAGCTTTGGCTTTAAGGGCCAGGACCAGCAGAAGCGCGCTGGTGTACTCTCCGGTGGCGAGCGCAACCGTCTGAACCTGGCGCTCACGCTCAAGCAGGGCGGCAACCTGCTGCTCCTCGACGAGCCCACGAACGACCTCGACGTCGAGACGCTGTCCTCGCTCGAAGCGGCGCTGCTCGAGTTCCCGGGCTGCTCGGTGGTCATTAGCCACGACCGTATGTTCCTGGACCGCGTCGCCACGCACATTCTGGCGTGGGAGGGCACCGACGAGAATCCGGGCAACTGGTATTGGTTCGAGGGCAACTTCGAGGCCTATCAGGCCAACCGTATCGAGCGCCTGGGCGAGGACGCAGCCCAGCCGCATCGTATTCACCGCAAGCTGACGCGCGACTAGTAGCAAGTAGAAAGGCCGCCACCAAGGGCGGCCTTTCTTGTAGCAATTGCACTGCAGCTATGCCCTGGCTGCGGGTTTGATTCATAATCAAAGTCATCTCTTTGGGATTAAAGCCCGTTTTTGCTATGAGTGATTTTCTAATTCCGTTTAAAACGTAAAGACGCATTGGGTTGCAAGGACATAAGCAAATCGAATTGAAATATAACCAGTGCTGTAACGTTACAAAAAAGATTATAGAATAGGAGTACCTTATAAGTCGCTTCTCTAGAAAGAAGAACATATGCTTTCGCGTCGTCGTTTTCTGCAACTTGTCGCGTCTTCAATTGTCGCCTTAGCCGCACGTCCGAAAGAGGTTTTTGCTTCGATGGGCAATATTGATGGTGAGCAGATACAATTTACTTCTGAAATTGCGCAAGAGCTTGCCGATAAATATATAAAGGGACTCCTCGGCTATTCGTATACGCCTTCTGACCCTATTCCTTTTGTAGATGTTGATGGGTCCCCGCTTGGTTACATTGTTCCGGTTGTGACATCCAATAGAGCCGCGGGCTATTTGGTTTTAGATGCTTCAGATGATGAAATACTTACGGGATATCGTTTTGGAGACGGCTTAGTCAGCCCTATGGATCGGGGAGGAGATCTTGGTGTCGAGTCTTATTCTTTCAATAACCCAGTCGTAATGATCAATCCATTCGAATTCGGCGTGCAATCTTTGGACGGTTCAATAACAACAAATTGCGGAAGAACAATCCCGGCTGTTTCCATAGAAGGACGGCCTGTCGTTTTATCGAATAAACCTTCAAGCTGGAACGATGTTGTAATTTACGCAACTCAAATGCAGGATTACACAGTATCTGGATTTCGTTCCATTTCTCAGTTTATGTCATATGATGAAAGCGAGATTAAGAGGCTTACCGCCCACTATGCTTGTATGGTGACAGCTTTTTCGAACGTTGCGGAACTGTATGGCATTGCCAATTTATATAGCGACCCTTCGCAATATATGCAGATATGGAATTACACCAATACCCATGCTCTTTCCGATGAAGAACAGACTGTTCCCGGCGTTGTTTTGGGTGGAACGCCGATATCAACCTGTGCAACGGGGTTTACAAATTACTGCGCAAGCAGAGGAAGTACTCTTATCGCCCGCACTGTCTCCTCTCCGGCTATCGCGAGCATTCAAAATGAGATTAACTCTAATAGACCGAATGTTTTACATGCGAGTTTGTACAACGGATCAGCCCATTCTGTAACAGCGGAGGCTTACGCCACACTTACTGGTAAGAAAACTGGAGAGACAAGGCAGATGATTGGCATAGCGGACGGCTGGAATTCATCTTTATCCTTCCTGAAGTATGATCAGAGCTATTATGCGTGGACTTATGGAACGACTTTTTCGAAGTAGGGCGATTCGACTAGCTCTGTCTTTGGTGCTGATGGCTTCATTGGTGGGCTGTTCAACAAAGGAAGAGATATCGCGCGGAGGTTCCGGAGAAGTGACTGCGACAGACTCAGGTTCATTAGAAATAGCTGGCGGGCATGCCGATGTGATGTTACAAGGAAAAGGCGTGCTTAGGTCGATTGATGCTGAAGACGCTGTCTGCTCAATAGAGGATTTGAAGACAGGTGAAACTGCATCGTACCGAGTTTCAGATAATGCTGCGAATATGATTGAGTCGATACCGACTGGAGCGCAGGTTTCTTTTAGATACTTTGCTCCGCAACTTGAGGATGAGCTTGCTTCTCTGGTGTCTATATGCACCGATGACAACTAAAAGGCCTGAATTCAAACGGCCTCGGATGGTCAAATTGGCTATCCGAGGCCGTTTTTTACTCGACCGGGGCTTCGACCTTGTCGATGGCCCAGGCGGCTCCGAGACCGCCGGTGGTGTTGCGGCGGATGCGCACGGTAACCTCGCGGCGCTCGCCGGCCTGCGTGTAGCACAGGGGGAAGTTTGCGCGGTTTCGCGCGGCCTCGATGGTACCGCGCTCGCGGGCGATCCAGTAGTACTCGCCGACAATGCCGAGCGTGTCGGCGCCGTAGGGGAGATAGGTCGACAACTGGTGCAGAAGCGGGCCGGGGCAGAAGACCTCGGTTGCGAAATCGACGGGGAAGTCCTCAGGGATGGCGGGCGCTGCGGGTGCGGGGGTTGGGGCCGCTGCGGGTACCGAAGCCGGTGCCGGTGCGGGAACTTGGTCGCAAGTAGAGGTGGGCACGGATTCGATGACGGGTGCGGGCTCAGGCACCGGTTCCGGCTTAACTGCGGAATCTGCGGGCTTCACGGTGACGGGCGCGTCTACAGCTGCAGTTTCAAACTCAACCTGCATCGCGCTCTCATTCTCGACGCTCGACTTTGCTTCGATGGGCGTGGATGCCATAGTGGTGATGCCGGCGTTGGCGTTCTCGGGGTCATAGACGACCGTGAGCGAGATGGCGGGCTGCGGCGTCTCGGGCTTCGGCGCCGACTCGGTAGCGTCTTGATCGGCGGGCTGATCGTCCTCGGCCTCGTCGCCAAAGACATCGCTGTTTTGGAGCGCAGACGCCTCAGGTTGGCTAGCGGCTTCTTCTGCTGTCGACTTGGGAGCCTCGTTGAGCTCCGCAGTGGCTTCCTGCTCGGATATGACTTCGGGATCGGTCGTAGCGGTGATTTCGGTTTCGGCTTCTGCCGTTACCTCAATAGCGACTTCGATCTCGGGCTCGGGCTCGGATTCTGGCACGGCTTCAACCATGGCTTCAGGCTCGGGACGCTTAACGTGCTTGGGGCGCACGGCCTTGAGGTCCTTCTCGCCGCGTTTTTTCTTTTTGTAGGACTGCTTGGCTCCCTTGGCAGCCTTGGGCTTGTCCTCGCCCTTGGCAAGGGCGGCATCCCAGGCCTCGTTGGCGATGACCGTGGCATACAGGCGACCGCCCTTAAAGACGGTCAGCTTAATGCAGTCGTCGAGCTCCTCGAGCAGCTCGCGCGTGGACTCGAAGCCCAGGTCATAAGCGGCCATGTCACCAGCGGCGAGTGCCTCCTCGACCTGCGTCATAAACGTTTGCTTGCCGCATCCAATCGCATCGCGCAGCAGGCGATACAGATAGATGTGGTTGCCCAGCGAAAGCGTGGGCGTAACTATTGTCTTGCTCATGGCAAATCTCCTCTTTACACACCAAAGCATCTTACCATCGCGCGGGGCTTGCCATCTCGTCGCCCAAGGCAAACGGGCGCGAACCGCTATCGATTCGCGCCCGTTGTACAGGTTGCCTATCTGGGGATGCAGCGCCTAGTTGTCCGATGTCGTGCCTTGGCTTGAACTGTCAGATGCCGTGCCCGATGTGGTGCCACTCGAATTGCTGTTGTTGCTGTCTGCTGTGCCCGTTCCCGACGTGGTGTCGCTCGTCTGGCCTCCCGTGTTCGGCTGCGAACCGTCAGTCGTTTGGCTTGAGTCGGTCGTGCCGGATTGCGCGCCGCTGTTGTTCACAGAAGAATCGGCGCCCTGCGATTGGTTTTGGGTATTCGAGGACGAATCGGTAGAGGTGGAACTGTCTTGCGTGCCGTCCGTCTGTGCCTGCTGGTCTTGCGACTGGGTGTTGCCATTTGCATCGCTTTCCGTCGTGCGCGACGAAAGGATTGGCTCGGGGCGCTCGCCCAGACCCTCACCGGCGGTGGTGATAAGGATGGCGCCGGCGCAGGCGATGACCGCGACGATGGCGATGGCGATCGAGAAGACGATGACCTTCTTTTGCGTCTGACTGCGCTCTGCCGCCGCCTTGGCGCGCAGGCTGTCGGGAGCAACGCGCGCCGTGGTCGCGCGCCCCGCAATCTGGCGCATCTCCTGCGTAGTCGCGGCGCCGCCCAGGTGCTCCTCGGCATTAAACTCAACGGGCTCGTAGGCGCCGGCGGGGTAGTCGACGGCGGCGTGCGTACCTTTGATGGCTTCGGCGCTGGCAGAGATAAAGTGGCGGTAGACCTGCGATGACACAACGGTGATGACCGAGCTCACGGCGGCGCCAATTACTGAACCAGCGATACCAATCTTGGAGGCAAGTGCGACGCTCGTGGCGGCAGCTGCGGCGCCGGCGATGATCTGGGGAATGGAAATGTCGTCAAACAGGCCCTTTTTGGGCGCGATGGCCATGGTCTGTCCGATGGAATGGTTCTCGTGCACGCCGTTGTTGAGCGATGCTGGCGTCATGACGCGCGTGCGCGGCGCGTCGGTGTACTTGGTTGTCATACGGGGTCCTCCCGGTGTAAATCTGCTTCGTTTCGTGTAGCCATCAGGGTACCCACCAGATGTGAATCGTACGTGACATTTAACAGATACCATCAACTCATCAAGGGGGCTTGCTGTCTTTGGTGCAATAGCTTGATGCTAAACTGGATTTACGATTGCGAGGTGGTTTACGTGATGTACCCGTATATGACATTCGAAGACGGTACCGAGGTCGTTCATTCTGACCTGATTACAGATGGGGATATCGAAAAGGTTGTCGTGCATTTTGAACGACCGACGGCAGAGGGCTTCGACTCCGCTCGCTGTGAGTTGCCTTCCTGTTCGTGGACTGACTGGGAAGGGCGTTTTACTCAGAGTGAAAAACGAGCTTTCGAAGAGTGTTTGAGCAAATCATTTAGATTAGTTCGAGTTTAGTTCGAATATAGAAGCCGAATGCGATGACCTAAAGCGTATGCATTTTTAGTATTAGATGCGTATGAAATGGAGGATGTGAATGGATGAGCTAATAGACTTTAAAAAACGATTTCTCAAGAATGGCGAGCTGGTTTCAATTCCAAAAAAGGAAAGCTATAAAAGAATCATGCTGCTATGGGCCGTCTCTTTCTTTGAATTAAATACAAGTTATACGGAGCTTCAGGTTAATCGTGTGCTGTCACAGCTCTATCCTGATTATGCCGTGTTGAGGCGGTACTTGGTTGATTATGGATTCCTATTAAGGGATGAGCGAGGCCTGAAATACGAGGTTAATCGTGATGTTCACGGTATTGAGAGCTAGCCGTCCGGTTCGGGTCCTATATATTGCTAGAGGGATAAGCGAAATAGGCAATTGGTGTGCGAATATTGCTTTGCCAATGCTGATTTACGAGGTAACTCACGATGTTTCTGCAACTGCTTTGATGGTCTGCTGCAGATTTGCCCCCTCTCTGTTTTCAGTTGCGCTCGCGCAGCTGCCTCAGAAGATGGGTATCGGGACACTGCAGGCCATGAGATTGGCAGACTTAATTCGCGCGGGATTATTCGTTTGCTATATTTTTGTTGATAGTAAATGGAGTATGTTTGCTATTACGTGCGCGGTATCGCTTTGCCGAACGGTTGAAATGCCCTGCTTTTACTCGTTGTTAAGAGCCAATACGAATAGTATCAATCGCGACGTAATTAATAATTCGTTTGGGTTTCTGCAGAATTTGATGATGGTTCTGGGGCCAGTTGCCGGCGGTTTTGTTGTCGCTCAATTTGGGGCGGAGGCTGTTCTTGCATTAGACGCGCTTTCTTTTGCCGCGTCGTTCTGGTTGCTGCGAGATGTTCCGTCGGTTATCGAGGTTAATGATAAAGAGGGGATAAGCAAAAATGAAAAAAACAGGACTGCATTTAGTGATCTTAGCGCGAAGCACTTGGCAATTGGTTTCCTATTAATCGATATTTCTAGTGGTGTGGCATTCGGCTCTCTGAATTCTCTTTTGCCAGCTATTGCGCAATTGCAATTTGACTCGTCATCGATACAATACGGATTCCTTCAGAGTAGTCTTACAATCGGACTGTTGTTCGGAAATACAATATATGGTCGTTTAATTAGTGGTTCCGATTGCGTTAAATCATATTGTTTTGTGACGTATCTTGCGCTCGGTGCGTATCTGGCGTTTGGCTATCGCTATGCGTCTGGGATATCGTTTATTTTCCTTTTTATCGTCGGTGCCGGAAACGCCATTCAAGATGTGCTTCTCATAACATCGCTGCAGGATTTGGCGAGAGACGAATCTGAATCGATAAGCCTGTTTTCAATTAGGGAGTCTTTGCAATCGGTTGCTGTTGTTATTTCAACACTCCTTGTTTCGCTGTTCACGAGCATCGCGATGTTCTCAATTCTCGTTACAGGACTTGGTGTATTTTCAATTATGATGGTAGTTGTGTTTCAATTGAATTATTTGCGAAAGATGTGACGTTGATATGCCTAAAACGCTTTTAGTATTTCCCCCAGGATGGAGTCCAGTGGGGCCGTATCTTGCCTTGCCTGTTTTGAAGTCATATCTTCAAGAGGTTGAACAATACAAAGTTGACATTGTTGACTTAAACGTGGAATTTTACGATGACCTCCTATCTTTTAGACATGTCGAAGAGTGCTGTAAAAGGTATCGGGAATCAAAGGATTCGTTTAGTTCGAATGTTCAATTAACAATCGAGTTGATACAATAGTCAGCACTTAATGTTGACGAGGCAAAAGATATTTTCAGATCGAAGAGATACTTTAATCTAAAAGAAAGACAATATGCTGAAAACATTTTTAGAAATGCACTCTATATCATAAATCACGTCTCATATGGAGTTAAATACACGTTCAACTCCATAGATCTGCCCTATGATTATTATTCGACACCAGAAATAATGAAATCGCTTGCGGATACCTTGCATAATCCGTTTATTTCCTTCTATGAAACTGCCTTTCTTAAGCGTATTCAGAGGGAAAAAATCGAGTTTATTGGGATTTCGGTGAGCGGCTGTTTCCAATTGATTTCTGCAGTTACGTTAGCGAAACTGATTAAAGAAGAATGTCCATCTGTTAAACACGTCTCATTGGGCGGCAATTACATTACTCGTTTAGCAGATGACTGCATGAAAGAATGGCATCCCTTTTTTGAATACATTGATTCGATAATGATGTATGACGGCGAAGAGCCGCTTGCACGTCTTCTTGAGGCTCTTGACTCTGGTGATGACAATCTCGACTGTGTTCCAAACCTTTGCCATGCTAAAGGTGGAAAGATATATAAAAACCATCGGATTGAGCAAACATTTATCAACGATACAGTTCCCGATTTCGATGGCTTCGCCCTTTCTAAATACTTCATGCCTGAGTTAATATTGCCGGTTTATTCCTCTAGGCAGTGTTTTAATCATTGCGCCTTCTGCACCATTCCCGGTGCTACCGGTGGTTGTTACCGAAAGATGCCTATATCGAGAGTATTTGAAATAATGTGTCGGTTAAATGAAAAATACGGCACGAGAGTTTTCTCTTTTGTGGATGAAACATTCGAAGGCAAAAGAATGGAGCAACTCGCGGATGAAATAAACGCATCGGGAAAAACGTTTTTCTGGCATGGAGAAACGAGGTTCTCTCCAACCCTAAGTACAGACGTTTTCAACAAGATATACCAAAGTGGATGTAGGCAGATTCAGTTTGGCCTCGAGTCATACAACCAAAGAGTTCTTGATCTAATGAAGAAGAACACGAGAGTTGATTGGATTGATCGCAATATCCATGATTGTCTCAATGCGGGTATTCCTGTTCATCTATTCTTTATGATTGGCTTTCCGACCGAAACTAAAGAAGAGGCTCTGAACACCTTAGCTTATACAGAGAATGTTTTGAATTATTCAAAACAGGTATGTGGTGTTCCATATTCCACGAGAGGATTTACGAATTTTGGTCTCGTTATGGGGTCGGATGTTTGGAATCATCCCGATAAGTATGGTGTCTCTGTAATGCCGAAGTCCCAATATGAGGATTTGCGCCTCGAAGTGGATTATGTTTCAGGCACTGGTTTAACTTTAAATGAAGCAAAATCCTTATCTGATGAGCATCATATTGATTTTTATATGCAAGAAGTCATAAACGGTAGCGACACAATTGACTTGCCCCAGCGGCTTCATATTTCAGAGGTGACCTGGATCCTAGATTCTATTCACGCTGTCAGGTATAAGGGACATTTGACCAAAGTAAAGCGACGGCTGACTAGTCTAAATCCAGCTGATCGAATCTGGCTGGATTCCAAGACCTCTGTCGTGCTCGTTGAGCCATTTGCCTACTTCTATAATTCTGAATACCATCATGTCTATGCTGTTTCCCAGTTGGTATACCTTAAGTTGGCCCGTTTATTGGAGGCCGATTGTAGCATTTCTCTTATCCTTGATCAGGGCGATCTCGAGCTGACAAGGGCGATAGAAGAACTGTTGCATTATGGATTGCTGAATACAAATATCGATGCCGATTATGTAATGCACGATAATGGTTTTCAATTGGTTAAAAGTTCGTTTGTGAAAGAAGTCGGACGCTCAAAAGAGGGGTTAAGAGTACTGCTGAGTTGTGCCACCCATAGAATGTGTGCGGTTAATGATTTTTCGTTCGCTTTGCTTTCGTTGTTTGAAAAGCCGATTACTAAGAACGAGGTGCGCGACATTTTGAAAAAAGAGGGACTATCGGCAAGCGAGGAGCAATTAAACAAGTTGGTTGATAATTGCATGAAAGCAGATATACTACAATTGATTAGATAGAGGAGGTTTCTGCATGGACGTTATTAACAAAGATCTCTTGGAGCAGCTGAAAGAGTTTCAGGAAGAGGGCGTCGTGGTAGAAGTGTTCGACTTTGAGGACTACATGGATAAATTCTGCCATTAGTTTCGGAATTTACTCGCCTCGCTTAAAGGAGAAGTCGATTATCGATTTCTCCTTTTTTAATTAAAGATATTTTTGAACTACATGCTCTTAGCACAGGTTGGCCTCTCAGTAAACTGGGAGGTTGCTTTGGCTAGTTAGAGATATGTGAACGTCCGTTAGACTGAATCTCAGGGTAGAAGGGGCCTCCAGTGTCCAGATCAACAAGGCAATGCTGCGTTTCGGCTAATAAGAACGATGGCTTTTTGCGTGTGGCGGCGGCCTCGCCGCGGATTCGCGTGGCCGATGTCGAGGGCAATGCCGAGGTTGCGCTGGCGGCTGTTCGCGATGCTGCCGGGCGTGGCGTTCGCGCGCTGGTACTGCCCGAGCTTAACCTGACCGGCTATACCGCGGCCGATCTGTTCCATAACCGCACGCTGCTGCATGCCTGCGAAGCAGCGCTGGTGCACATCCTCGATGAAACCCGTGAGCTGCCGATCGTCTTTACCGTTGGCTTGCCCGTTGCGGTGGCTGAAAACATCTACAACTGCGCCGCCGTGTGCTGCGCGGGCGAGCTTTTGGGTCTTACGGCCAAAAAGTATCTGCCCAACTATGGCGAGTTCTATGAGCGTCGCTGGTTTGCTCCGTCGCCTGCGGATCCCGTGTGGGTTGCATTTGCCGGTCAGGGTCCGGTTCCGCTGGGTTCGGGGCTTGTCTACCGCTGCTGTGATGAGGGTGCCGAGGATATGGTGCTGGGCGTTGAAGTCTGCGAGGACCTGTGGGTGCCGGCGCCCCCTTCGACCGAGATGGCGCTTGCCGGTGCGACGGTGATCCTCAATCCGTCGGCTTCGGACGAGATTATCGGTAAGGCGGATTACCGCCGCAGCCTCATCTCTAACCAGAGCGCACGCCTGTACTGCGCCTATGCCTACGCGGACGCGAGCGAGGGCGAGTCCACGACCGACATGGTCTTTGCGGGCGAGAACCTTATCTACGAAAATGGCTCCAAGCTCGCCGCCACCAAACTGCTTACCTGCGATATGGCCATCGCCGACGTTGACCTTGACCGCCTGGTTGCCGAGCGCCGTCGCTCGACGACGTGGGCGCGCACCGACGATGCGCCGGAGGCCACGACCGTTGAGTTTTCGTTTGAGGGCGTGCTGGCCGAAGAGCCTGTCCTGCGCGATGCCTGCGATATCGACCGCGTTTTCCCGCGCGCGCCCTTTGTGCCGGCCGACCACGGCGACTTGGCCGAGCGCTGCGAGACGATCCTCGATCTGCAGACTGCGGGCCTCAAGACCCGCCTTGCCCACACGGGTACCAAGGCTGCGGTTATCGGCCTTTCGGGCGGCTTGGACTCCACGCTAGCGCTGCTTGTGACCGTGCGTGCCTTCGATGTACTGGGGCTGCCGCGCACTGGTATCACAGCCGTGTCCATGCCCGGCTTCGGCACGACGCATCGCACCAAGTCGAATGCCGAGTCGCTCGCTCGCGACCTGGGTGTGAGCTTCCGCGAGGTTTCGATCCACGCGGCTGTGGAGCAGCACTTCAAGGACATTGAGCATGATCCAGCTGTGCAGGACGTGACCTACGAGAACAGCCAGGCGCGCGAGCGTACGCAGATTCTGATGGATCTGGCCAACCAGGCTGGCGGTTTTGTCATTGGCACGGGCGACCTGTCGGAGCTGGCGCTCGGCTGGGCTACCTATAACGGCGACCACATGAGCATGTACGCCGTCAACGCGAGCGTGCCCAAGACGCTTGTGCGCCATCTGGTACGCTATGCCGCCGATGTCTTTGGCGGGCGCATTGCCGAGGTCTTGCTCGATATCCTCGATACGCCGGTGTCCCCCGAGCTTCTGCCGCCCACGGGCGACGGCGAGATTGCGCAGAAGACCGAGGATTTGGTGGGCCCGTACGAGTTGCACGACTACTTCCTCTACTACCTGCTGCGTTTTGGCTTTGAGCCGGGCAAGATCTACCGCATGGCGCTCAAGAGCTTCGAGGGCGTCTACGACGCCAAGACCGTCCACACGTGGCTACGTACGTTCTACCGTCGCTTCTTTGCCCAGCAGTTTAAGCGCAGCTGCCTGCCCGATGGTCCCAAGGTGGGCTCGGTGACGCTCAGCCCGCGCGGCGATTGGCGTATGCCGAGTGACGCTAGCTCGCGTCTGTGGCTTGCGCAGATCGACGCGCTCAATCCAGTTGACTAAGGTTGGCTAAATTGAACCAATACGGGGGTTGCAAGCGTTACACTTTTGCAATCTGATGGCCCGTATCGCGCGGCGCTCTTGTCGGAGCGCCGCGTTTTTTATATCGAAAGGTGGCACCATGCAGGCATCGCAGCGTCTCGACCGCTTTGGCGCGGAGGTCTTCGCCTCGCTCAACAACAAGCTTCTCGCGCTGAAGGCTCAGGGCAAGACCATTTACAACATGAGCGTGGGCACGCCCGACTTTAAGCCGTACGACCACGTGGTCGAGGCGCTCACGCAGGCAGCCCAAGATCCCGAGATGTGGAAGTATGCCCTGCGCGACCTGCCCGAACTCAAGCAAGCCGTGTGCGATTACTATGAGCGTCGCTTTGGCGTTTCGGGCATTACGCCGTCTATGGTGCAGTCGTGCAACGGCACGCAGGAGGGCGTGGGCCATTTGGGCCTGGCCCTGCTCGATCCGGGTGACACCATTCTGGTTCCCGATCCGTGCTACCCGGTCTTTGAGGCGGGTGCCAAGATCGCCGATGCCAAGCTCGAATACTATCCGCTGGTTGCCGAGCATAATTACCTGCCCTATGTGGCGGGTATCGATCCCGAGGTGGCCGATCGTGCCAAGTATATGATCGTGTCGCTGCCCGCGAACCCGGTCGGCTCGGTGGGTACGCCCGAGGTCTACGAGGAGATTATCGCTTTCGCCCGCGAGCACGACCTGCTCATCGTCCATGACAACGCATACTCCGACATCGTGTTCGACGGCGAGCCGGGCGGCAGCTTCTTGCAGTATCCCGGCGCGCTCGAGGTGGGCGTTGAGTTCTTCTCGCTTTCCAAGTCGTTTAACGTCACCGGTGCCCGCATCGGCTTTTTGGTCGGTCGCGAGGATGTAGTCTCGGCCTTTGCCAAGCTGCGCGGCCAGATCGACTTCGGTATGTTCTTCCCGATCCAGAAGGCCGCCATCGCCTGCCTGAACGGTCCGCGCGATGAGGTCGAGGCGCAGCGTCTGAAGTACCAGGAGCGCCGCGATGCCCTGTGCGACGGTCTTGAGGGCCTGGGCTGGGAGCGTCCCAACGCGCATGGCTCTATGTTTGTGTGGGCCAAGCTTCCCGGTGGTCGCACCGATTCCATGGCGTTTTGCGAGGAGCTCATGGAGAAGGCCGGCGTTGTGGTGACGCCGGGCGCGAGTTTTGGTCCTTCGGGCGAGGGGCACGTGCGCATGGCGCTGGTCCTGCCGCCCGATCAGATCGCTTTGGCTGTCGAGGCCATTCGCGAGGCGGGCCTGTATTAGAAACCTGTTTCGGCCCGTCAATAGCTCGAAACCGATTTCGTGCAGTTATTTTACGAATACTGCAAACAATTTCGGTAAACGGTCGATTTTCGGCTGCGAATAGGGGCATAATCAAAGTCCCGATTGGATGTATTGGGATTACGACAAGCCGCTCGGGTCGTTCCCGGGCGGCTTGTTTGTGGAGAGAGATGGGAGTTTCTAATGGTTAACGAGAAGAAGGTCGCTATTGTCGGCTGCGGTTTCGTCGGTTCGTCTTCGGCGTTCGCTCTGATGCAGAGCGGTCTGTTCTCCGAGATGGTCCTCATCGACGTGGACAAGAACCGCGCCGAGGGTGAGGCTCTGGATATCGCGCACGGCATGACGTTTGCCGAGCCGATGAAGATCTACGCCGGCGATTATTCCGATGTCGCCGACGCCGCCATGATCGTCGTCACCGCTGGCGCTGCCCAGAAGCCCGGTGAGACCCGCCTGGACCTGGTCAACAAGAACGTTAACATCTTTAAGTCCATTATCCCCGAGATTAAGAAGTCCGGCTTCGACGGCATTCTGCTAATCGTCTCCAACCCGGTTGATGTTCTGACCTATGCTGCCATCAAGATGTCCGGCCTGCCCGAGGGCCATGTCATCGGCTCCGGCACCGTGCTCGACACTGGCCGTCTGCAGCAGATGCTTGGTGCCCACGTCGAGGTTGACCCGCGCGATGTCCAGGCCTATGTCATGGGCGAGCACGGCGACTCCGAGTTTGTCGCTTGGTCCAGCGCTCAGGTTGCTGGCGTTCCGCTGAACACCTTCTGCGAGCTTCACGGTCATCTGGAGCACGAGGCTGCCGAGAAGCGTATCGCCGAGGACGTCAAGAACTCCGCCTACACCATCATCGAGAAGAAGCACGCCACCTACTACGGCGTCGCCATGGCCGTCAAGCGCATCTGCACCGCTGTCATGCGCGATGAGCAGACCGTTCTGCCCGTTTCCTCGCTCATGGTGGGCGAGTATGGCCTGTCCGATCTGGCTATCTCCATGCCGACGGTCGTTGGCCGCGACGGCGTCGTCTGCCGCGTCCCCGTGCCGCTGAACGATGACGAGCAGCATGAGCTCACCGCCTCCGCCAAGGCCCTCAAGGACATCATCGACAGCGTCGACTTCTCCTGCTAAATCAAGCTCGCTAGAGCGAAAAGCTACAATGAAGGCGTCCGGGTCCACACGGCCCGGGCGCCTTTTTGGTGCAAAGTAACCTGACCCCAATGCACCATAGTTGATGGGAGGGCCATGTCGGATTCGCCTAATTTTTTGACCTATGCCCAGACAGCGTTTGATCCGTTTGAGGAACGGCCGTTCTGCGCGGTGGATAGCCTGGTCTTTGCGTGGTTGTCCTATTTGCGTTTGCCGGGTGATATGGCGGAGCTGACGAACTGGCAGGGCCTAGACGTACGCGAGCTGCTGCGCGCCGAGTGCTACCAAGACATGATTGGCGACCTGTGGGATCCGGAGGGGAGTCGTGCCCTGTTGGAGGCTGTGGCAGCAAGCCCTCGCTACCGTGGCGTTCGTGTTTGCGGCTATCGTAGCGTGAGTGATGCCGAGACAACGGAGCAGTTTGCGGCCATGACGTTCCGATTTCCGGCGGGGTTTAGCTATCTTGCCTTCCGGGGGACCGACAGCACGATTGTGGGCTGGAAAGAGGACTTTAACATGGCGTTCCGGTGTCCTGTGCCGGCCCAGGAATCCGCGGCGCGTTATGTAGACGAGGCGGCGGATGCGATTGACGGGCCGCTTTTGTGCGGAGGTCATTCCAAGGGTGGAAACCTTGCGGTGTACGGTGCGGCGATGTGCCCCGATGTCGCCCGTGAGCGAATCGAACGGGCGTATTCCCATGATGGTCCGGGCTTCGTCGAGGAGTTTCTGAGCGGCAACGCCTTCGCCGATCTATCCGGTCGAATCGACAAGACGCTACCTCGGTCGTCGATCTTTGGCATGATGTTCGAGACACAGGAGGACTATGCCATCGTTGAGAGCACCGAGTTCAGCCTGCTTCAGCATAATCCCTTTAGCTGGGTGGTTGATGGTCGCGACTTCGTGTACTGTGAGCGCCTGTCCGCCGGTGCTCGATACGTTGATGGCTCCATTCGCGAGATGCTGCTTGCGGTGTCGCCTAACGAGCGCGAGCGTTTTGTAGATGCGTTGTTCTCCGTGCTTGAGGCTACGGGTGCTGAGCGGTTTGCGGATATCGCTGGGAATCTGCGCGAGAGCCTGCCTGTGATGCTCCAGGCTGCGCAAGGCTTTGACAAGGATACGCGACGCTTTGTCTCGCAGACTATCGTTGCGATTCTTAAGTGTGCGCTTCTGCCCAAACGTCCCCAGATCGACATGCCCGCTGCCGGCAAGAGCTTGGCAGAACAGCTCGAGGCTTGGCAGTCCGAGCTCCTGCGCTAACCATTGGTGCAAAGCAACCTGTCCCCGATGCACCAATCTTCGATGCGCCTGGGGCGGGATCGACCGCTATACTGGTTCGTGCCGAAATCGATCTAGAACGGAATGCCGTATATGAAAATCAATCACGCGATTCTGCATATCCTGGACTTTGACTCTGCCGTCAACGTTATGAGCCAGCGCGAGCTCGATATCGAGAGCCGCACCGTGCGTAATTTCGTAACCACGCACCTGCGGCGCGCTCGTACCTCGGCTGATAACAAGCGTGCCACGTTTGCCGAGAACTCCGCATTCGGCGGCGAGCTCAAGGGCTATTTCTTTGGTGAGCGTGAGTTCGTGGATCTGTCTCAGCAGATTGCGGAGTTCATCTCTTCCGAACTTACCAAGGCCGAGAAAGCCGAGTCCACTGACGTGCTTGTGGCGGACTTTGATGACGATGAGGATGCCCGCTGGTTTGCCGTGATGCTGCTGGGCTCCAAGCAGGCTTTTATGCACGAGGTGGGTCGCGAAGAGGGCGAGGTGCGCAACGACATTGCGCGCCACTACGCCATTCTGCCGAATCCCTCGCAAAAGGTGCCGAGCTATGCAATCGTGCGTGCAAGCACCATGGAGATCGGCTATGTGGATAAGAAGCGCAAGATTGCCGGCGAGGATCGCATGCTCATTCCCGATGGCCTGCTGCAGTGCGACACGGGGGTATCGGGCAAGGAGGTCATCGACACCGTGACGCGTGTGGTCGAGGAAGTCGCCGAGGAGCACGGTGCCAACACGGCTGTAGCACTCGCCAAGGTTAAGGCTGCTGTTGCCGAGAAAGTTGAGGATGACGAGGAACTGCCCCCTTGGGATATCGTCGATGAGGTCTTTGAGGACGAGCCGGTTATCAAGGAGAGCGTGCGCGCGGCACTGACTGAGGAGAAGGTGCCTGAGCGTGTGCCCGTGGAGCGCAAGCAGGTCGAACGCGCGGCGGTGCGCAACCACAAGATCCGTACCGACACGGGCATCGAGATCAGCTTCCCGGCCGAGATGGGTTCGAACTCTGAGTACATCGAGTTTGTCAACGAGCCCAACGGCCTCATCTCCATCGAGCTCAAGAACATCGGAAGTATTGAGAATCGATAAACTGCTCTTGGACGTTGCAAAAAACAAAGGCCGAAGCCTTTTGGGACTTCGGCCTTTTTTGTTTTCGGCTTGGTTGCTGACATTGCGCCGCAGGTTGAGCTCACGTCAGCGAAAACGCCCCTAAGCGAGCAAGGTGACGTGAAAGAGGAGGGAAGCGTACTTCGGTACGCGACCGACGATTGAACGTCAGATTGCCGCTTAGGGGCGTTTGCAGCGTCGAGCCGTTACGCGGTTTGGCAAAACCGCGTAACTTCTACAGCTGGCGCAGGCCCTCTTCCAGGCCGGTCTTGCTGTCGGTCTTCTCGTCGCGCATCTTGATGGCGCGGGCGGGGACACCGGCCACGACGGCGCCGGCGGGGACGTCCTCGACGCACACGGCGCCGGCGGCAACTACAGCACCCTTGCCCACGTGCACGCCTTCCAGGACCACGGCGTTTGCGCCGATCATGACATCGTCCTCGATGATGACGGGCGTGGCGCTGGCGGGCTCCACAACGCCTGCCAGCACGGTGCCGGCGCCGATGTGGCAGTTCTTGCCCACGGTGGCGCGACCGCCCAGCACGGCGCCCATATCGATCATGGAACCCTCGCCGATAACGGAGCCGATGTTGATGATGGCGCCCATCATGATGACGGCACGGTCGCCAATCTCGACGCGGTCGCGGATGATCGCGCCCGGCTCGATGCGGGCGTTGATGCCCTTAAGGTCGAGCATGGGCACGGCGGAGTTGCGGCAATCGTTTTCAACGTCGTAGTAATCGATGGAATCGGCATTGGCGTCCAGGATGGTCTTGAGCTCGTCCCAGTCGCCAAAGACGGTCTTGCCGCGACGGCCGCCGTAGACATGTGCGTCGCCCCAGGCAACCTTCATGCCCGGCTTCTCGCGCACGTACAGCTTGACGGGCGTCTTTTTGGGCGCGGTGGCGATGTAGTTGATAATCTCCTGTGCATCCATCTCGGCTGCGTTGCTCATTTGCTATCTCTCCTTTGGGTGGATTCGGTTGATACCTGGTTAGGCAAACATGACCTTGTCGAACGTATAGAAGCCGGGTTCGCGGGTGACGAGCTTCTGCGCGGCTGCCAAGGCGCCGTTGACAAAGATCTGACGGCTCGTGGCGCGGTGGGTGAGCGTGATCTCCTCGTCCTGGCCAAAGAAGCTCACCTCGTGCACGCCGGCGACGGTGCCGCCGCGCAGCGAGTGCATACCGATTTCCTTGGGATCGCGTGCTCCGCACATGCCCTCGCGGCCATAGACGGGGTGGTAGCCTGCCTCGGGCTCGGCTTCGACGACGGCGTCGAGCAGTAGCTTGGCAGTGCCGCTGGGGGCGTCGACCTTTTGGTTGTGGTGCGTCTCGACGATTTCGCAGTCAAAGCCGGGCAGCTCGCGTGTAGCCTGCGCTACCAGATGGCGCAGGGCTGCGATACCGATGGAGTAATTGCCCGAGTGCATAACGCGGGTGTTCTGGCCCAGCTCACGCAGGCGGTCCATCTGCTCGGGGGTGTAGCCTGTGGTGCCTGAGACCAACGCCGCGCCCGTGCGCTCGACATAGGCGACGACGGCGTCGAAGGTCGCGACGTTCGAGAAGTCGATGATGACGTCGGCAGCCGGTGCGTTCTCGAGCTCGCTCAAATCGAAGCCAATCTGGGTCACGATATCAAAAACGGGCTGCCCGGCGGCGTCGACAATGCCTTCGGCGGTAGTGCGGATGAGCGAGCCCATGCGGCCCGTTCCCATAATGACGGTCTTAATCAAGTAGACCAGCTCCCTTCAGAGCATCGGTAAGTGCGGCTCGCGTGTCGTCTGCCATGGGGCACAGCGGCATACGGTAGTTTGCCTCGATCATGCCCATCTGGGCGAGCGCTTCCTTGACGGGGATGGGGTTGACCTCGCTAAAGAGGGCGTTGATGAGCGGCTGGCCGGCAATCTGGATATCGCGGGCGCGCGCTACGTCGCCGTCCAGATAAGCGCGGCACATGTCGTGTACAAGCTGCGGCTGCACGTCGGCCCACACGCTGATGGTGCCCGAAGCGCCCAGGCTCATGAGCGGCACTGTGAGTGCATCCTCGCCCGAGTACATGCGGAAATCGTCGGACAGCAGGTGGGCGATCTTGGCCGCGTAGGCGACGTTGCCCGAGGCCTCCTTGATGCCCATGATGTTGGGGTGCGCGGCTAGGCGCTCTACGTTGCGCTCGCTGATACCGCAGCCGCAGCGGCCGGGGATGTTGTACAGGATGCAGGGGATGTCAACGGCATCGGCGACGGTCTTAAAGTGCTGATAGATACCCTCTTCGTTGGACTTGTTGTAGTAGGGGGTAATGAGCAGCAGGCCGTCGGCTCCCAAGCCCTGGTAAGTAAGCGACTTGGTGAGCATGGTCTGCGTGGAGTTGGAGCCTGAGCCGGCGATGACGGGGACGCGTCCTGCAACATGCTTGACCACGGCGGCGACGACGGAGTTGTCCTCGTCATCGGTCATCGTGGCGCTCTCGCCGGTGGTGCCCAGGGTGAGAATGGCGTCGGTGCCATTTTGCAAGTGGAAATCGATAAGGCGCTCGAGCGCGTCAAAGTCGACACTGCCGTCCTTTTTAAACGGCGTAACCAGGGCGACGATTGAGCCCTCGAGATTGCGGATGTCCATGTTCTTCTCCTTCGCCTCCGCGATCTGGATGCGTTTGTTCCATTGAGCTGCGACTGCCAGGCGCTCGTCTTGGGCGCGACGGCGGGCGCTTTCGGCGCGCGACTTGGCCAGCAGCTCTCGGCCGCACGGCAGCACGTCGAGCGTGGAAAAGTAATCGCCCGGGCGCTCGGCGCGGCGGATGAGGTCGGCCGCGCCATCGGGGCGCAGCAGGACCTCGGCGGAGCGCAGACGTCCGTTGTAGTTGTAGCCCATGGAGTAGCCATGCGCACCGGTATCGTGGATTACAAGCAGGTCATCCATGTCGATATGCGGCAGCTCGCGGTCGATGGCGAACTTGTCGTTGTTTTCGCACAGGTTGCCCGTGATATCGTACGTGTTCGTGACGGGAGCTGCGGACTTGTCGGGGCCACCCGGCTGGCCCATCACTGTAACGTGGTGGTAAGCGCCATACATGGCAGGACGAATGAGGTCGACGGCACTTGCGTCCACGCCGATATAGTCTTTGTAGATCCGCTTTTCGTGAATGGCCTTGGTGACCAGGCACCCGTAGGGGCCCATCATAAAGCGGCCCATCTCGGTGCAGATCGCCACATCGCCCATGCCGGCGGGAACCAGGATCTCGTCGTAGGCCGCGTGTACACCCTCGCCGATGGCGTGGATGTCATTGGCCTGCTGCTCGGGCAGGTAGGGGATACCCACACCGCCGGACAGATTGATAAAGGCGACATGTGCACCGGTCTCGCGCTCCAGGCGCACGGCAAGTTCAAAGAGGATTCGCGCGAGCTTGGGGTAGTAATCGTTGGTGACGGTGTTGCTGGCAAGGAAGGCATGGATGCCAAAGTCCTCGGCGCCCTTGGCCTTGAGCATGCGGAAGGCATCAAAGAGCTGCTCGGTGGTCATGCCGTACTTGGAATCGCCCGGGTTGTCCATAATGCCGTTGGAAAGCTGGAACAGGCCGCCCGGGTTAAAACGGCAGCTCACCGTCTTGGGGATGGGTCCCGCGACGCGCTCGTAAAACTCAATGTGGCTGATATCGTCGAAGTTGACGATGGCGCCCAACTTGTCGGCAAGCTCAAAGTCTGCCGCCGGCGTGTCGTTGGACGAGAACATGATGTCATGGCCGGTGATGCCCAGCGAGCGGGCGATCATGAGCTCGGTATAGCTCGAGCAATCGCAGCCGCAGCCGTATTCGTTGAGAATTGAGATAAGGGCCGGGTTGGGGTTGGCCTTGACGGCAAAGTACTCCTTAAACCCCGGGTTCCACGCAAAGGCGTCGCGCACTTCTTGCATGTTGCGGCGGATACCCGCCTCGTCGTATAGATGAAACGGCGTGGGGAACTGCTCGACGATATGCTCGAGTGTCTCCTTGTCCACAAACGGCTGCTTGGCCGCATATGCCTCGTTGGGGGTCAATGCCATGTCCCGTAAACCTCGCTATCCAGACGGCGCCATCTGCGCATCGAATCCGCATAGCGTGGACCCAATGTCCGGATAGCGCTCCCGCATTGCTGCAGACAGTCCTGCGAGTGTTTCCCGCAGGCCCACCAGGCTGTTCGTGCCCGAAAAACCCAGTTCGGCGGGTTTCGCCTCCCCGCGGGGTCAAAGTCTGCCGACTCGCCCGCGGCTCTTCGTGCCCGCGCCTCTATCAAGTGGTAAAGACCCTACCACGTTGCACTTTACCAAACAAGAGTATTCGTATATAACGTTTAAAAAATGCAGCATCATGCTAGAAACGAGGGCGCCACAATCCTGCGTCACAATAGGTGGCAACTGAGTTGCCCCATGAAAGGAATCCCCATGACCGAGCTCCAAGAACTCCGTCGCTATCGTCGCGACCTGCATCGCATTCCGGAGCTCGACTTCGATCTTCCGCAAACTATCGCCTATATCGAGGGCGTGCTCGCTCCGCTTGCCTGCGAGGTGATCCATCCGTGCCCTAGTTGCGTGTGCGCTTTCTTCGACGCTGGCACGGGTGCCTCGCATGCCACGGCGATTCGTGCCGATATGGATGCGTTGCCTATTGCGGAGACGACGGGCGCCGCTTTTGCCTCGACGCATCCCGGCAAGATGCACGCGTGCGGCCACGACGGGCACATGGCTATGGCCCTCGCGGCGGCAACTTTTGTCGACCGTACGATTCGTGAGCAGCCGGGCGTTATTAAGCGCAACGTGCTTTTTGTGTTCCAGCCGGCCGAGGAAACAACCGGTGGCGCTAAGACGGTATGCGAGAGCGGCGTGTTCGAGCGCTACGGGGTCGACCGCATCTTTGGCTTTCACGTGTGGCCCGATCTTCCTGCCGGTACGCTGGCGAGCTGTCCCGGTCCGCTGCTGGCGCGCTCGAGCGAGACGCACATTCATATCCATGGCACGAGCATCCATATCGCCAAGACCTACGGCGTTCCAGTCGAGGAATCACATGACGCAGCGCTGGCGGCGGCAAAGTTCCTGGTTGCCGAGCGCGAGCTGATGGACGAGCTGGGTGCCGATGAGCCCTGCATCGGTAAGTTTGGCCTGCTGCAGGCCGGCACCGTCTGCAATGCGGTGGCGGGGGAGGCCCATGTTGCCGGTAGCTTGCGTGTGTTTACGGACGCCATGTTCGACCGTGCGCGCGAGGGCGTACGCCGTGCGCTCGACGAGGCGTGCACCGCAACGGGCTGTACGTACGATCTCGACTTTGCCGAGGGCTATCCGCCAGTCGATAACGACCCCGAGTTGTTTGCCCACATTGCGCCTGCCTTGCCCGAGTTGCAACTTGTGGACGAGCCGCTGTTAATTGCCGAGGACTTTGCTTTCTATCAGCGCCATCTGCCGGGCGTGTTCTTCTTGCTGGGCACGGGCGTGCCAGAAGGACAAGAAAACCCGATCGACGCTGATGACTGCCCAGCCTATGCGATGAGCGCTCTGCATACCGATACCATGCTCTTTGACGAGGAGATTCTTCTCAAAGGCCTCGATGTCTACAAACGATTGCTTTTGCTTGACTAAGGCGCAAAGGACTATTTGTTCTAGAAAACACGAACAAACGTACGATATAATAGAGATGTAAGTCTATAGAAAGGTTTGACGTTACTAACGTAAGGCGATACTATGATTGCATCGTATAAAGATGAGGATACCGAACGCTTTGCCATGGGTGTGCGGGTCAGGAGGTTCGTGCCCTTTGAGCGTGTTGCGTTGAGGAAGATTCGCCAACTGCAGGTTTGTGCTTCGCTTGATGATCTTCGCGTTCCACCGGGCAACCGCCTGGAAGCTTTGAAGGGCGATCGTGCCGGTCAATATAGCATCCGTGTTAACGAGCGCTATCGGGTCTGTTTTGAGTGGAGACAGGAGATGGCTTGGAATGTCGAAATCGTCGATTATCACAAGTGATGAGACTTCGGCCGATTTGCTGTCGCCGGTGACTCCTGGTGAGCTTCTCAAAGAGGAGTTTCTTGTTCCCATGGGCATTTCTCAATATCGCCTTGCGAAAGAGACTGGGATTCCGGCTCAGCGTATCGGGCAGATTGTCTTGGGAAAACGTCGCGTGACGGCCGACACCGACCTCCGTCTTTGCCGTTATTTTGGCCTGACGGATGGTTATTGGCTGCGCGCTCAGGTGGCGTTTGACCTTGAGGCCGAGAAAAGGCGGATCGAACCGGAACTCGACAAGATCGTTCCTGTTCAGCAGGCTATCGCACTGTAGTGCTCAAAGATGATGGGGGTGGCGCGGCGATGAGGCGACGCCGACAGTCTGCCGTATATAGTCCGGGTGGATGCGGGTGCGGTTTGCTGCTGCTTCCGGTTATTGCTGTGAGCATTGGCGTGATGTTTGCGCTTGCCGGGCTTGCCGCGGCGGCGCTCGTGCTGTTTATCACTGCCATCGGCGTGACGATTTGGCTCTGCCGCAATCGCGAGCAACGCCGTGCCGACGGTAAAACCAATGTCGGCTGGGTCGTCTTTCTGATCATTGCGTACCTGCTGAGTGCCAGCTACCTTGTTTTCTTTGTCCTGTTGATGATCAGTGCCTTTACCGGGGAATCCGTCACGGTGGGTTGATGCACTGCCAGCAGACGGTCGCGCGCAGTGCGTTTGCTCGGCGTTTGGATAACTGCATTGGTCGTTTACCGCAGCCTTAGCTCTCAGCTAATGAATTCAAGTTCAATCCTTCCTACGATGTGCTGTGTACCGGCACGGTAGCCGGATCGTAGGAAGGATGAATAATGGCAAAAGAGGGAAAGAAGCCAATCGGCAAGATTGTCCTAGGCATCATCGTGGTGCTGGTTATTGTCGGTGCCGTGGGCTCTATGGGCGGCAACTCAACCGATTCGTCTGCGAGCGATTCGGCAAAACCTGCCGAGACGACACGGCAGGCTGAGGAGCAAAAAGAACCGCAAGAACCGTATACCATTGCTGACGAGGCTGAAGACACTTCCAATCAGTTTACCTATAAGATCACGGGCACCCTGACCAATAACACGGACAAGGAAAAGAGCTACATTCAGATTGAATATGTTCTGTATGATGCCGATGGCAACCAGGTTGGAACGGCTCTTGCAAACACCAATCATCTGAAGGCGGGCGGCTCCTGGAAGTTCGAGGCGCTGGGTACGGTGTCTCCCGACCAGGTTGCTAGCTGGGAGCGTTCGGACGTAAGCGGTTTCTAGCATGTTGCATGCACTGGGGGAGGTGAAGTCGTATGTCCGATAAAAAGCTGACTGACGAGTTGCTCAATGAGCTTCTCGACGCGCCAAACATCGATGGCTATATCAAGGAACACGACTTTGCCGCCCCGTCGCTTTCGGATTACTTAAAGCAGTTGCTGCAAGAGAAGGGGCTCGAGCGTTCGCGCGTGGTGCGTATGGCCGACCTCAACGAGACCTTTGGCTATCAGATCTTTACCGGTTCGCGCAATCCGAGCCGCAATAAGGTGCTGCAGATTGCCTTTGCAATGGCGCTGTCGATGAAGGAGACTAACCGCGCCCTGACGGCTGCCGGAGTGAGCGTCCTAAACTGCAAGGACCGTCGCGATGCAATCATTATCTTTTGCATCGACCGTGGCTGTAGCCTCCAAAAGGTCAATGAAGAGCTGTATCGCTTTGGCGAGGAAACGGTGAGTTAGTGGCCAATGGCTGAGCTGGCTGTTGCCGAAACAACTATGCGAACGAACAGGGTGCGGACACCATGGGGTGTCCGCACCCTGCGTTATGATGGACGCCATGGATACTCAGAGCCCAACATATTCCGATGACGAACTGACTGCTTCACTTGCCGAGCATTTGGCGTCGCTCGACCGCGATGACAGCTATCGTGTGGAGCGCGTGCTCAAGTGCTCGGATGTCGAGACGACCGAACTCGTCTATTTTGAGGGCTCTGGCGGCGGGTCTCTCGGTCCCTTTGTCCGCAAGCGCATTGATGCTTCGGCGCAGATTGGCGGGGCCTACGAGCGCCTGTTTGCGGCTCAGCGGGCCGGACGCCGTTTTGAACACTTACCCCGGATTGTCGATTGCCGCCGCGCGGGCGAGGAGCTCGATGTGGTGATGGAATATGTCGAAGGCGAGACGCTCGAGGCGCTCGTGGGGCGCCTGGGCGCGACGCCCGATTATGCCCGCGAGCTGTATCCCGTTCTGTGTGAAGCGGTGGGCGAGCTGCATGCTGGTTTTGCAGCTGCGGGGGAGCCAGGGGTACCGGTAATCCATCGCGACCTTAAACCCTCGAACATCATCGTATCGGGCGTGAGGTATGCGGCCGATGCTGGCATGACCTTCTCGTCGTTGGTGATTATTGACCTGGGAATCGCGCGCGTATGGCGCGATGGCGCCGATGCCGACACCGTCAAGTTTGGCACGCGACCCTATGCGCCGCCCGAGCAGTATGGGTTTGGGCAGACGAGTGTGCGCAGCGACGTGTACGCGCTGGGCGCCCTGTTGTTCTTCTGCTTGACGGGAGTCGACCCTAAACCAGGGCTCGACATGCGCGAGCAATGCGAGGCGCGCGGTATTCCCACTCCACTTTCCGATGCCGTCTGCATGTCGATGGCGCTCGATCCGGCCAAGCGTTTTGCGAGTGCGGAAGCATTGGGACGGGCGACGCGCGCGGCATACGATCTGAGTCGCCCCGTGCGGCCTCCTGCGCCTGCGCCTGTCCGTACTCCAGACTCGGAGACAGTGTTGGCGTCCCAAGGGCTCCAGAAACCCGCAGGGCTTCCTGGCCCTGCCGCCTCCGCTGCATGCGGTCTGCTCTCTCGCGTTCCGGAGTCTCTGGGGCGCATTTGGAATACGCTCGTCTGCTTCTCGCTGCTTGTGTTCTTTGCCGGTAGCCACTTTGCCGTCTTTCACCCCACGGGAGCAAACCAAAGCTACCCGACGTGGCTTCTCATAATCGAGTATTTTTTCTTTGTCGATGGCCTTATGGTGCTTATGCATTTTGCGCTGCTCGATAAGCGCCGTCTTCGTCGGCGATTCGCATTGCTCGACAGCTATCGCGGCAAGAAGCTCGCGAAGCTCTTGCTCAAGGCATTGGGTGTGCTGCTCCTATGCATGATCGTCATAGTCGCGGTTGCCAATGCGACCGGCGTCGTCGATACCTCCGCTACCTAAAAGAAAAGGGCCCCATTGGGGCCCTTTGCAGTTGCACTTAGATGCGGTTCATCTGAGCGGCGACTTTGTTGTACCAGTCCTGCCACGTGGGCGGGCAGTACTTTTTGGCCGCTGCCGGGGTAAGGGTGGAGCCGTAGTTGGCGCCCAGATAGGCAACGTGAGCGGAGATGCCCTCGCTCCAGCTGCCAAAGCTGCGCCAACCGCCGCCACGTGCACTCCAGCCCCAGGCGTTGTAAGAATTGGCGCAATAAGCACCCTTGGTGCTCTCGATGCAGGCGATGGCGGGGGACCAACGGGGGTCGACACCGGTATTCCAAGCGGCGACGGCAAAGTTATAGCCCTGGCCTGCCATGGGGGAGCCGGCGAGATAATTGTCGATGCGGCTCGTCCACTCATTAATGAACGAATCGTAATCGGAGCTACCGGTATTGGCGTTGTTCACCGTGGTGTCGATGGTGGTGTTGGTGTTGGTGGCCTGGCTGCTGGAATTGCTGCCGCTTACGCCCTCGCCCGAGAGCTTTTCGGCGGCAGCGGCCTTATCGGCCTCAAGCTTGGCAAGCTCGGCGGCATTTTCCTGCTCGGCTTTTGCCTGTGCCTCGCTGCGGAGCTGCTGGGCCTGCGCCAGCGCATCCTCGGCGTTTTTCTGCTCCGCCTCAAGCTGAGACTTGGCCTGCTGGAGCTCGGCCTTGTTCTGCTCGAGTTCGGTTTGCATATTATTGAGCTCTTCGATCTCGTCGACGCTCGAGCTCGTGATCTGGTTGGTGTATTTGCAGGTCGTGATGAACTCACCCAGGCTCTGCGCGTTGACCAGGAAGCTCACGATGGGGTTAGTGCCCTTCTGGTACTTGTACAGATCGCGCATGGCGGAGCTTGCCTTGGCCTGCTGCTCGGGAAGCTTAGCCTCGATTTCCTCGATGCTTGCCTCATTGGAGTCAATCTGCTTTTGCAGGTCATCGAGCTTGGTGCGGGCGTCGTTGTAGGCGCTCGTAGCGGCTTCGATCTTCTGCTGGGCTGCGGAAAGCTGGTCCTGCGTTGCCTGCGAGGCGGCATACGCCGCAACGGGGGAGAGCATCGGCGTGGCCGTCAGCGCAACGGCGAGCGCGGCGCTCGTGATGATACGAGCCGGCTTCGACGCAATGAGCGCTGCGGTGCGATGATTCGAATGCTGCATCCAGTCCCTCTGCAATCAATCGTAGGTTATGGTTCGAACGGTATTCTACTACTGCTTTCGACCTCAACTTGAACCTTAAAGGTCCCAAAGGGTCAAGTTGAACTTGAGGCTTTGGCTTTGACCTGCAGTTATGATGAATTGTTGAGAAACCATAGAGTTCAACTTTAACGTTACAGAGCCCTGTTTGAGAGGAGTTTTGGGCTGTAAAAGCCATCTCAACGTGGGGTTTTATAACTACAGCGTGCCCTTCTGGCGAGCCCGCTCAATCTCTTCGAGGGCCTCGGCGGGGGTGAACGAACAGGTGCCGTCGCCGAGTTTGATTACCTGGATATCGTCGCCGGCGTAGACCTCTCCGCCCTTTAGTACCACGCCGAAAACGCCCTCGTGGGGAAAGATGCAGTCGCCGGCGAGATAGTAGATGGCGCAGCGTGTGTGGCAGGCCTTGCCGATTTGGCTGATTTCGACAAGCACCTCGCTGCCAAGCTTGAGCTGCGTGCCCAAGGGGAGCGAGAGCAGGTTGATGCCCCGGGTTGTGAAGTTCTCCCCAAAGTCACCCTCGTGTACGTCGAGCCCGCGTGCCTGCGCCGTCTGGATGGACTCCGCGGCTAAAAAAGAGACCTGGCGGTGCCAATGCCCGGCGTGCGCATCGGTGGCGAGGCCAAATTGCTCTATAACGGTGTCGTGTCCATCGGCGACGGGCGACTTGCGCGTGCCCTTGTGCGCCGACGTGTTGATCGAGACGATGCGGGCGGGTCCGTTGTAGGCGTCGTTTGCCATGCACAGGGGAGCGGTCGCTTTCGCACGTTCCGCCAGCTCGCGCTTCGCGGCATTGAGGATGGGATTATCGGTCGGATGGTCTTGGGGCACGTGTGCGCCTTTCGTTTGAGGATGTCAATACGCTGAATCCTACAACAATGGTAGGTTCATTGCCCATTGTCATACAACGGTGAGCGCCGTCTTCGTGCTGGCCTTCGTGCTGGACGATTACGTCGATTGCCATAGATACGGTGGAGCTTTGGGCGCCGGCGGCTTGGCACGCTAGAATAAATCAGTTGCGCAAAGACCGCCCGTTGTGTGGGCAGTTCATGATAGGAAGTTTCCATGGCATTGCAATTTACAGAGCGCGAGTTCATTCCCGTGCTGCTTGGTGGCGACATCAACGCCTATTCGGTGGCGCGCGCCTTCTACGAGGAGTACCAGGTCAAGAGTCTGGTCTTTGGCAAGTATCAGACGGGTCCCGCGTACCGCAGCCAGATTATCGACTACACGCCCAACGTGGATATCGACACCATGCCCGTGATGCTCAAAACCGTCAACGGCATTGCCCAAGCGCATGCCGACAAGACGATTGTCCTTGTGGGTTGTGGCGACAACTATGTCGCTCTCGTGGCTCAAGCCAAAGATGCTCATGAGCTGGCGGATAACATCGTCGCTCCCTACGCGCCCTACAGCATGCTCGAGCAGTGCCAGAAGAAGGAGATCTTCTACGAGCTGTGCGAGAAGCATGGCGTGCCCTATCCGCACACGTTTACCTTTACCAAGGCGATGCTTAATGCCCAGGGTGAGGCGCCTGCCGAAGTGCTCGACCAGATCGATTTTCCTTACCCGATGATTCTGAAGCCTTCTGACGGCATCATGTGGTGGCAGCATGAGTTCGAGGGCCAGAAGAAGGCCTATGAGATTGCCGACCGCGCCGAGCTGGAACAGGTCATTCGCGATTCGTATGCCAGCGGCTACACCGACGACCTGATCTTGCAGGATCGCGTGCCCGGCAACGACGAGTACATGCGCGTGCTCACCAGTTATTCCGACCGCAACGGCAAGGTGCGCATGATGTGCCTGGGTCACGTGCTGCTCGAGGAGCATCAGCCTCACGGTGTCGGCAACCACGCCTGTATCATCACCGAGCCCAATGACGAGCTCATGGGCGGCGTGCGCAAGTTGCTCGAGGACCTCCACTTTGTGGGCTATTCCAACTTTGACGTTAAGTACGACGAGCGCGACGGCTCGTTTAAGTTCTTCGATTTCAACACGCGCCAGGGCCGTAGCAACTACTACGTTACCAACAGCGGCTTTAACGTTGCCAAGTATGTGGTGGACGAGTATGTGTTCAACCGTCCGTTTGAGCCGGAGTTTGTGACGGCGCAGGACGAGGCGCTGTGGATGGTCGTCCCCATGGGCGTCGTCGACAAGTACGTCAAGGATCCCGAGCTGCGCGCTAAGGTGCATCGCCTGGACAAGGAAGGCAAGGGTGCCGACCCTTCGTTTATGAAGGGCGACTTTGTCTTTAACCGCTGGCTGCGCATGTGGCACACCAAGCTGCGCCACTTTAAGCTGTTCAAGACGTATTACAAGTAGATGAGTGCGGCGCCCGTCCGGTTTACATCGGGCGGGCGCGGGTATGATACGCGCAATTGCGCAAGCGTCACCAAGGAGGCGGCGATGGAAAAGCTGGGAGTTATCGGCGGCATGGGCGCCGAGGCCACGTCGTATTACTACGACCAGGTGGTGCGTCATACGGCTGCTGCCTGCGATCAGGAACATATCGACATGGTGGTGCTCTCCAAGTCGACCATGCCCGACCGCACGCTTGCCATTAAGACCGGCGAGCATGCCAAGCTGCTGGCGACCATGAAAGAGTGTGCTCAGGCACTCGAGTCGCTGGGCTGTGCGCACATTGCCATTCCCTGCAACACGTCACACTACTTCTACGACCAGATCCAGTCGTTTACGAAGGTGCCGATTATCCACATGCCGCGTGAGTCGGTGCGCTATGCCCTTGCGGGTGCGGTGATGGGGGAGTGCGAGTTCGACCCCAACCTGAGTATGCCGGCCGAGCCGGTGCACAAGATTGGCATTATGGGAACCGACGGAACCGTGGGCGCGGGCGTTTACGGCCGCGAATGCGAGGCTGCGGGTGTTGAGGTCGTCTATCCCAGCGAGAAACGTCAGAACGATGTGATGTCGCTTATCTACGGTGATGTGAAGGCCGGACGTGAGCCCGATATGGATAAGTTCGACCGCGTGATGTGGGAGTTCGCCCGTAGCGGCTGCGACCGTGTCATTCTGGCCTGCACCGAGCTATCGGTGCTGCAGAAGTATCGAGAGATGCCCGAGATCACCCTCGATGCCATGGATGTCCTGGTGCGCGAATCCATCATCCGCAGCGGCGCCCCCTACCGCCTCTAGCTTCCGACCTGTCAAAAAGGGACAGATTAATTTTGGTAGGTTTTATCTGGTGAAACAATAAAGGCCTCGGCTCGTTTGGTGCGAGCCGAGGCCTTTTGCGTTGGGCGGTTACTGTCGGTGGCGAACTAGAACAGGAAGCCGATGGCGATGAGGGCGATGCTGACGATGAGTACGGCGATGTCCAGGCCCTTGATGGGGTAGCGCTTGTACGAGCTGGCGCGCGTGCGCAGATAGAAGCCGCGCTGTTCTGCCGCCAAGGCCGTGGCATCGGTCTTGCCCACGCTCGAGATGAGCAGCGGCACACACAGTGGCAACATGAGCTTAAGCTTCTTGATAGGGTTCTTGGTGTCGTACTCGACGCCGCGCGTGGTCTGCGCTTCCATGATGGCGTTCATCTCCTGACCAAACACCGGCACAAAGCGCAGCGCCGTGGTAAAGGTGAAGGCATAGCGATACGGTACGTGCAGCACCTCGACGCAGGCGTTGGCAAGGTCGTTGAGCTTGGTCACCATGAGCATGAGGATGAGCGGTAACGCCACACCCAGCAGGCGCAGACAGGCCTTCGATCCTGTGATGAGGCCCGTGTCGGTGATAAAGCCCCACACAACGTTGCCATCGCGCATAAAGGCCAGCTGGAGCACCAGCATGATAAGCGCGAGCGGAATCAGCAGCTTGAGCAACGAGAGCAGGCGATCGACGACGCCGGCGTAGGCGCCCAGCGCAAGCGTGAGCGCCAAAAAGCCCAACAGCGCCACATAGGTGTCGGACAAGAAGATGCCGATGATGATGGCGGCGGCGAGGCCCAGCTTGACGACGGGGTTCAGGCGATGCAGCAGCGTGTCGCCCGGCATGTAGTCGATGACGTTAACCACGACGGACCATCTCCTTGGTAATTCGAACGACATCGGTGACCTCGCTCACCTGCGCAAAAGCGGGCGAGACGGAAGATGCCAGACGGTGCGAGAGTTCAATAACCTGGGGAGGCTCCACGTAGGCACGCCGCATGAGATCGATGTTCGAGAATAGCTCGTGCGTGCGGCCGCGGTCGAGGATGCGACCGTCGGCCATTACCACAATGCGCTCGGCAAAATCCGAGACGACTTCCATATCGTGGCAGACCATGATAACGGCGCAACCGCGCTCGGCCATGGTGCGCACCGTTTCCATGACGGTCATGCACTCGCGGTAATCAAGGCCGCTCGTGGGCTCGTCGAGCACGACGATCTTGGGCTCAACCACTACGACGGAGGCAAGCGCCACCATTTGTCGCTGGCCGCGCGAAAGTGAGAAAGGTGCCTCATCGGCAGGCAGGCCAAAGCGGTCGATAACAAGTTGAGCACGGCGCAGAGCCTCGGCACGGTCGATGCCGGCAAGCTCCAGGCCAAAAGCGACCTCGTCGAGTACGGTATCCTTGCAGATCTGGCGGTCGGGGTTTTGGAAGAGCGTTGCAACCTCGCGGGCGATGCGGCTCGTGGGAACGGCTGCGGTATCCAGCCCCGTAACGCGCACGCTGCCCGAGGCGGGCTTAAGCAGGCCCGTGAGCAGCTTGGTGAGCGTGGTCTTGCCGGCACCGTTTTGGCCGACGATGCCCACGAGCTCGCCGGGATAGAGGGTCAGGTTGAGGTCGTGTACGGCGGCGCCGCCATTGGGATAGGCAAACTCAACATGGTCGAAGGTGAGCACGGGCTCGGCGTCCTTGGCGTGCAGGCGCAACGACGGTGCGTGCGGTGAGCCGGCGGGTGCCTGAATGTCGTTGCTTGCGTGTGCGGGGTCGACGATGCCCGAAATCAGGCGCTCGGCCTCATCGACATCCAAGCAAGGGGTACCGCTTACCAGGCCATCGGCCTCGAGGCTATTGAAGATGCGCGTGACGCGAGGGCAGTCGACGCCGATGGCACGGAGTTCGTCGGTATGCGCGAAGACCTCGTGTGGTTCGCCCTGCAGCGCGATTTCGCCATGGTTGAGCACGAGCACGCGGTTGCAGTACTCCGAGAGCAGGGCGACCTTTTGCTCAACGACGACGATGGTGATTCCAAGTGTGCGGTTTGCCTCACGCAGCGTCTCGAAGACCAACGTGGAGCTGGCGGGGTCGAGTGCCGCGGTGGGCTCGTCGAGAACCAAGACGCGCGGACGCATGGCGAGGATGGCGGCGATGGCTACCTTTTGCTTCTGTCCGCCCGAGAGGGTGGCGATCTCGCGGTCGCGCAGGTCGCTGATGCCGACGGTCTCGAGCGTTTCGCTCACGCGCTGCTCGATCTGGTCGTGGGGAACGCCAAAGTTCTCGAGGCCAAAGAGCATCTCGTCCTCGACGACCGAAGCGACCATCTGCGTGTCGATATCCTGCAGCACACTGCCGACGATTTGCGACACGTCGGTGAGCGAGGCTTCGCAGGTGTCGTGGCCGTCAACCATGACGGCCCCAAAGAACGTGCCGGTGTAGTGGTGGGGCACGGCACCCGACAGGCAGGCGGCAAGCGTGGACTTGCCGACGCCCGAGGGCCCGATGATGCCGATGAAATCTCCCTTGTTCACGCTGAGCGAGATGTGGCTGAGCGCCTGCTCGGTCTGCGTGCCATAGGAGAACGAGACATCGTCGACGTTGATGATCGTTTCCATGGATACCTTTCATAGCTATTGGGGACGTTCTTAAATGACCAGTTGTTTAAGACCGTCCCCAAAAAAGCTCGTTGTTTGGGACGGTCTTTGGTGGTGAAGCACGGAGACGGCTTTACGAGGGGCCCCAGGTTGGCGCGAAAGAGGAGCGAAGCGTACTTGGGTACGCGAGCGACGAATGAACGCCAAGATGGGGTGGCTCGTAAAGCCGAGCGGGTTAGTTGAGCCTAAGGGCCTTCTGGATGGGCAAGTAGAGGGCACCGACCAGAATGGCGTTAAAGACGGCGGTCATGGCGACCACGGGCAGCATAGCGGCAGCGAGCTCGCCCACCACGCCGAGCATAGCCATCTTGATAACCATGAAGATAACGCCCGAGACAAAGGTGGTCACGAAGGTTGCGACGATGGCGATGGCAGGCTTAACCTGCCCGTTCTTGCCAGCGGCGTTGACGATGGCGGCCATGAGCATAGCGGCGATGCCCTCGGCGGCAAAATCGACGAACGGCGAGGTGGTGGTGATCTGAATCACGGCGGCCGAGATGAGGCCGATGACGAGCGCCTGGCCAATATTGGGGCGAACGACCAGGATAGTGAGGCAGAAGGCCGAGATGATGAACTCGGGGCTGATCATGCCGCCCGAGATGCCCGAGATGGCCTTGCCAACAGTGAAGTTGAGGATGAAGCCGGCGGCAAGCAGGATGGCGAGCAGGACAAGGGCGCGGACATCGAGCTTGCCGCGGTCGGCGGTCTGGACGGTACGGGGCTGGGTGGCGGTGGTGTTCTGGGACATGGTGAAAATCCTTTCGGAAGGGGGTGTAAGAGAAAAGCGGAGGCGCGTGATGCGAATGCGATCGGGCTCGAGATAGAAAAAGGCCCCCGGTCGAAACCGGAGGCCTTCCAATCACCTAGAGCGCAAAAACAGGCGTGAGGGACTCACCGTCGACCGATCGTATTCGCATCACGCCACCACCAGTTGTTGAGAGACTTCATCGTGTTCTTCATATCGGTGGCTCCTTTCGTGATGCCGTGGCGCAGTAGCACCTGATTGCTGTTGCGCTGCACTATAGCACAGCAAAGTGTTTGCGGGGAAATCTTTTTTGAAAAGATTTCAGCGGTGTTTCCCACTGGTCAAAAAGGCAGGCGGGACGAACCGTGCCATCCCGCCCGCACCAGTGAGGGATTACTCCTTGTTGCGGCGATAGAGGATATAACCGCCTGCGGAGATGACGGCAACGCCAGCGATGGCGAATGCGGCCACCATGCGGCCATCAAAACGATCGCCAGTGGTGGGCAGGCCGCCCTTGGTGTTCGTCTTGTTGGTGGTTACCGTGGTCGTGGTGTTGTCCGACTTGCCAGGCTTCTCAGGCTTGACAGCGGGCTGCTCGGGCTTAGTGGGCTGCTCAGGCTGCTCGGGGGTGCTGGGCTGTTCGGGCTTACCGGGCTGCTCGGGAGTGCCGGGCTGATCCGGGGTGACCGGGTCGGTGGCAAGGGCGTCCTTGGCGTAGGTGATGGACTCCTTGAGGCCCTTGGTCTCGGTGTTCAGGTCGCTCGGGGTGAAGCGCTCGTCATAGTTTCCGGCCTTCTGATAAGCGCGCATCTCCTGGAGCAGGGCCTTGCACTTCTTGTAGGTGTTCTCGGTGGCAGCCTTGCCTGCCTTGTTGGCCAGAGCGGTGCGACCCTCGGTGGTCGTCTCGGCCAGCATAGCGGCGTCAACTTCCTTGTTCTGCTCGATGAGCTCGTTCTGGAGCGCGTCGAGGTAGGTGCGGACACTGGTACCAAGGGTGTCAGGGTTCTCAAAGCAGAGCGAGCTGATGTCCATGAGGACGTAGTTAATGGAGTTCTCGGGCTCCTCGTTGTACACGACGTCTTTCGCATTGCAGTGGTCGAAGGAGACGGTCTGATCGCTGAAGTAGGGGCTAACTTCAGTTATCAGAGCGGAGTACAGCGGGATGGCGACAGAGTACGCGGCACGGGAGAGCATTTCCCACTGGATGGTAGCGACTTCGGGATCATACCCGCGACGAATCTGGAAGAGATTGATCTCGGTGTTGCGCTCGCTGCCGATGCAATAAACGCCATCAGTGTTCGCGTTGAGACCAGGGACGTTCTCTCCGCGGTTGCCGAAGGCACGAATCAGCTCAAAGGTGCTCCAACCAGACTTGCCAGGCTTGAAGAACAGAGGCTGGATTTCGCTGACCATAGCTCCCTTTTGGACGGGTTTTCCATCCTTATCGGTGATAGTTTTAATTTCGTAATCCGTGCCTTCGGTCAGCTGACTAGCAAAATAATGGCGGCCTTGCACATAGCGGGACCATTGGTTAACGCCAGAATCGGCGAGGCTTTCGCCATACGTTTGGGCGACATCGAATTTACCGTCAGCGGAGTATTTGGCGAAACCCTTCTCCACGGGCATGGACTCGATGTCCTTGGAGTGCAGGCAGTTCTCAGTATCGTTCAGGTCGACATCGTAGTTGAGGCTGCCGATGTTGGGGTTGAGTGAGGCGACGTCGTCGGCCAGCTTCATGGCAATCCATTGATGGGCAGAAAGCGTGGCGAACAGCCAGGTCTCGTTGTTGTCGGCGATAATAATCTGGTCGTTAGTGCAAGTGCCCTGCTCGTCGATCAGGCTGCCGAGGAGCTCGACGCCCTCGCGGGCATTGGCGCTCTGGCCCAGGATGACGCTGCCGTAGCTGTACTCGCCGATGCCGGTAGCCTCATCGATTGGGTCTGCTGCTTTGGCATCCTCGTTATAGGAGGTGCTCAGCGTAGCGGAGCAAGAGACACCCTTCTCGTTGATACCGGCTTCGGAGTAGGCGTCGGTGTGGCCCTCCCAATTGGAGGGATGGTCACGTACGTAGCTGTAGCGATATGTAGGCTTATTCGAAGTGTATTCGAAAGCAGACTCATTCGAGCTGTACGTAAAGCCGGCTTCGTGGGCGGGTTCGATGCCATAGTGCTTGAGATAGCGCTTGCCAAAGTCCTCGGCACGGCCATAGTACGTGTTGCCGTCGGCCGTTAGATCTTTGCCCATGTACATCTGCGTGCAGGCGAGCGCAGAGGTCGGCATGGACATGATGGTTGCAGCTCCAAAGGCGAGGCCTATGCCCAGCTTTTTGAGCGCGTTGACGGGGTGAGTTTTCCTCATAAGGGGGTGCGGACGATTTCTTGGACCGCGCCTAGGCGTATCCAAGCTTCCTGCGGTACTCCATCGGGCTGAGCCACCCGAGGGATTTCTTGATCCGCTCCTCACGATAGTACACGAGGTAGGCCTCGAGCCTGCCCATGAACTCCCCGGCCGTCACGCCCTCCCAGTCCCTGTAGTGGAAGAACTCGTTCTTGAGGCGGCCGAAGAAGCCCTCGCAGGCCGAGTTGTCCGGGCTGCAGCCCTTCGCGGACATGCTCCTGACCAGCCCGTTCTCCTCGCAGATCCCGATCCACTCCGGCCAGCGGTAGTGGCCGCCGCGGTCCGAGTGGATCGTCGTGCGGGCGCCCGCCGGCCTGGCCGCGCAGGCCTTGAGCAGGCTCGAGTTCGCGAGGCGCTTGTCGGGGTGCAGCCCGATCGACCAGGCGACGGGCATCCCGTCGAAGCAGTCGACTATCGGGCTCAGGTAGACCTTCTCGCCGCCCGGGAGCCTGAACTCGGTGATGTCGGTGAGCCACAGCCGGTTGGGCTCGTCGGCGTGGAAATTCCTGTTCACGAGGTTCTCCGGTGCCTTGGAGACCTCGCCGGCGTAGGAGCTGTAGCCCCGGGCGCGCCTCTTGTTGTAGACGACCTCGAGGCCCTCCTCGCGCATCACGCGGGCCACGCGCTTCTCGCTGGCGCGGACCCCCTCGCGGCGCAGGCGCGCCCAGACGGTGCGGTACCCCCAGCACCCCGAGCCCTCGCGGAAGATGCGCACCACGCGGTCGCGTATGTCGGCGTCGCGGTCGCGCGGCACGGCGACGCGGGGCCTCCAGTACTCATAGGAGCTCTTCGATATCCTCAAGAAACCTGTGATCGAGCGGAGGGGCAGGGCGGTCGCCCGCCTCAATCTCTCGCCGAGCTCGCACTTGCTCCTGTTCGAGATCGAAGCCGGGTCCCACCCTTCCGCTTTTAGGTCGGCCAACACCGCCCTGAGCAGCAGGTTCTCTATCTGGTCCTCGTTGAGCCCGGCGAGCGGGCCGGTCGCGGGCGGGGCGTAGATCGACTTGTCGGGGCCCAAGCTGGCCTCCTTCCGGCGCGGTTTCCTCGCACCGATTCTACAGCGCGCCCCGGTGTAGCTGTGCGGGAGGTGGCCCGTCGCCCACTTCTTGGCCGCGCCCACCGTGACCCCCGCGAACTTCGCGGCGGCGGTCGGCCCCATGCCGTCCTCCGTCGCCAGGAGGAAGAGCTCGACCTTCTCCCTGCTGTACATGCGAACCTCCAGTCCGGACCGCTTCACGGTCCAACTTTCTGTCCGCACCCCCTAATCCCTCCCAGCGTGCGAAAGCCCTCTGTCGCCAGAGGGCTTCAGCCAATAAAGACACTCCCTTAGCGTAACGAATCGGAAACAATATTCATCTATGAAAAATACTTACTCGATAAGCGTAATGAAATATACGATGAGCGGTTAATTATACTCAGTCTGTAGCTTTAGCCAAATAAAGACGCCCTGCAATTACTGTATCTGGATAAAGCGTCTGGAAATACCGAAATGAAAAATCCCCCGCTGTTTGGCAAATGCATAAACAGCAGGGGAGACGATAATTGGATGAATATCATACCAATGTGGAATTACTTCTTCCGGCGGTGGATCACGTTGATCGCATAGCCGACGAGCATGGCCAAAACGATGATGATAAAGCCGATCAGGGGATTGTCGTTCATGGGGTCCTCCTATTTACCAAGCGGTGAGAATTCGTCGACGATGAGGTCGAGGCATTGCGGAAGCGCGCGGGCTCCAAAGACGCCGGAGTTGCTGGAGATGATCTCGCCATCAAACTGCATGCCGAGCGATGGCGTGCAGGTAATCTTGGCTTCTTTGGTCTGGATGATCTTAAACTGCGGGCGGCCGAGTACCTTGCCGGCGGGGTCGAGCGCGGCGGTGATTACCGTGGGGAGCAACTGCACCGTGCGCACGGGCTCAATAACGACGATGTCGACCATGCCGTCGTTCATACGGCAGTTGGGGAACAGGTTGATGTCGTTTTGGATGACAGACGTGTTGCCCGCCATGCAGCAGATGCCGTCGAGCTCCTCAACAATGCCATCATGCTCAATGGTAAAGTGCGCCACCGTGGGGTTGGGCGTGGCGAGAGCGGAGAGGAAGTAGGCGATCTCGCCGATGTCGTTTTTGGTGGGGGCGGCCTTCATCATGATCTCGGCGTCAAAGCCCGAACCGGCGATGATGATAAAGCCATGGCGCTTTTCGTTGCCGTTCTCGTCGAGCCAAAAGAGCTCGCCCATGTCTACTTTGACCGTGCGGCCGGCGCGACATGCCTTGGCAAGCGCCGCTGCCTCGGGGGCATTGCCGATGTTGTTAAAGAACAGGCAGGCCGTGCCGGAGGGGAAAACGAGCGTGGGGACGCCGCAGCCGCGCATCTGGTCGAGCACGTTGGAGACGGTGCCGTCGCCGCCCGAGACGACCACGCGGTCGAACTCGCGAACGTCTGCCACGGCGTCCTCGGGCTCCATGCCATCGCCGATAAAGCGCATCACGACTTCGTCGCCGCCCTGTGCAAGGGCGTGCGTGAATGCGTAGATTTCATCTGAGCTGGGGCCCGATGCCGGGTTGTGGATGATAAGGCAGCGCATACTTACGTTCCCGTTCTGTGACTAACCGAGTATAGTTGTAAGGCAATGCCGATATCCTACCCGTGTTTTTCGGGCCTAACCTTATTCGATGGGTTGATATGTACATTTCCACACATCAGGCTCTACTCGACTTTTGCCAGCGCGCCCGTGAGTTCGACGCGATTGCCGTCGATACCGAGTTTTTGCGCGAGCGCACGTTCCATCCGCGTCTGTGTTTGGTTCAGATTGCCACCCCTGCCGAGAGTGTAGCGGTCGATCCCCTGGTAATCGACGACCTATCGCCGCTGGCCGAGCTTATGGCCGACGAGAGCGTGACCAAGGTCTTCCACGCCTGCTCGCAGGATATGGAGGTCATGCTCCATACCGTAGGCGTGCTGCCGCGTCCGATTTTTGACACGCAGGTGGCCGCCGCCTTTTTGGGCGAGCGTCAGCAGATTTCCTACGGCGCGCTCGTGCAGACGTTTTGCGGCGTCTCATTGCCCAAGACCGAGTCACTGACCGACTGGTCGCGTCGCCCGCTGACCGATAAGCAGATTGAGTACGCGATCGATGACGTCAAGTATCTGATCGTCGCCTATACCGAGATGATGAGCCGCCTGCGCGAGCTGGGCCGCGTGGACTGGGTGCTCGACGAGCTGCGCCCGCTGGCTGACGAGTCGCACTATCGCGCCGATCGCCACGAGGCGTTCCGCAAGGTCAAACGCATCAACTCGTGCAGTCGTCACCAGCTGGGTATCGCGCGCGAGCTCGCCGCCTGGCGTGAGGACCGCGCCGAGCGCCGCAACATCCCGCGCAAATGGGTCATGTCCGACGACACGCTGCTTGCGCTCGTTAAACGCAATCCCGTGCGCGTTGAGGAGTTCCGCAGCATTCGCGGTACCGATCAGTTGGGGGAGCGCGACGTGGACGGTGCGCTCATGGCCATCAAGCGCGGCGCAAGCTGCCCGCACGATCGCCTGCCGCTCATGGTGCGCGGGCATCGCCAGATCTCTCCGGAGTTGGAGAGCGTGACGGATCTCATGTACGCGCTCATCCGCCTGGTTGCCGAACGCTCGGGAGTGGCGACCTCGGTCATTGCCTCGCGCGATGACCTGGCCGACTACATTGAGCATCCCGAGCAGAGCCCCTTGCGCGAAGGCTGGCGCTTTGAGCTTGTGGGCTCGCGCCTGGACGATCTGCTCTCGGGCAACATGGGGTTGACGGTCAAAGATGGCAAAATTGAATTGCTGTAAGGAAGCCTAGCCGCTTGAGTGGGTAGAATGCCTCCAACGTGTAACTCGATTCGGAGGAATTCGCATGCCTTATTACTATGGATACGGCTTTGGCATCGACCCGCTGTACCTGCTGGTTGTTCTTGTCTGCACGGTGATTGGCCTTGCCGCACAGAACTATATCAACTCGACGTACAAAACCTGGTCCAAGGTTCGCTCGGACGGCGACACGGGCGCCACGGTCGCTCGCCGCATGCTCGACGCCAACGGCTGCAACGCCGTGGGTATCAAGGGTGTCGCCGGCGAGCTCACCGACCATTACAACCCACAGGACAATAACCTGTATCTCTCGGATGCCAACCGTTCGGGCGGGTCGGTCGCAAGCGTTGCCGTCGCCTGCCACGAGGCGGGCCATGCCGCCCAGCGTCAAAGCGGTTACGCCATGATGAAGGTTCGCACCGCCCTCGTGCCGGTCGTCAACTTTACCCAGAACACCTGGACCATCGTGTTGCTCTTGGGCCTGTTTATGAACATCGCGGGACTCACGACCCTCGCACTGATCTTCTTCTCGTTTAGCGTGCTGTTCCAACTGGTTACGCTGCCGGTCGAGATTGATGCCAGCCGCCGCGCCGTGGCGTACATCGAGCAGTCGGGCATGAGCTCCAAGCAGGTCAATGGTGCCAAGAAGGTCCTGACGGCAGCCGCGCTTACCTATGTTGCTGCAGCGCTCACTTCGATCATTCAGCTGCTCTACCTGATGGCTCGCTACAACAGAAACTCCAACCGATAACAAATTGGCTTGACAGGCGCCGCGGAGATTTGTGTCCCCGCGGCGCTGTACTATGTGTTGGACTTGAATTTGCGCAGGGCCGGAGCCCTTGTGCACGATAACGAAAGGAGGCTGCGTGGCAGGCTGGAATCTGACCGGCAATGCCGTTTCCGCCGAGTTCGACGGTTCGGACGAGCAGGAGCGTAAGGAACTCAGCGTGAGCCAGGCGGTGGAGATCGCCGCCGGCGCGCTCGATGCCATTCCGCAGCTGAGCGTTTTGGGCGAGGTCACGGGCTTCCGTGGCCCCAATGCCCGAAGCGGCCACTGCTACTTTCAGATCAAGGACGACTCGGCGGCCGTCGACTGCATCATCTGGAAGGGTGCCTATCTCAAGCGCACGTTCGATCTGCGCGACGGCATGCAGGTGAGCTTTAAGGGCAGCTTCAATCTTTATAAGGCCACGGGCCGCATGAGCTTTGTCGCTCGCTCATTCTCGCTGGCGGGGGAGGGTCTGCTGCGTCAACAAGTGGCGCAACTGGCCGAAAAGCTGCGTCGCGAGGGCCTGATGGACGAAGCGCGCAAGCGCCGTATTCCGGTGTTCTGCTCCCGCGTGGCGGTCGTCACCTCGCTTTCGGGTGCCGTAATCGACGACGTCAAGCGCACATTGCGTCGTCGCAACCCGCTCGTCGAGCTCGTCTGCGTGGGCGCCAAGGTTCAAGGTGAGGGTGCGCCGGCTGAGCTCATTGAGGGCTTGCGCCGCGCCGCCGCCATCACGCCGGCGCCCGACTGTATTTTGCTGGTGCGCGGCGGCGGCTCCTTTGAGGACCTCATGACCTTTAACGACGAGGAGCTTGCTCGCGCGGTGGCGGCTTGTCCTGTGCCCGTGGTGACCGGCATTGGCCATGAGCCTGATACCTCGATTTGCGACATGGTGAGCGACCGCCGCGCCTCCACGCCCACGGCGGCGGCAGAATCGGTGGCGCCGGCTATGACGGAGTTGGCCGATGTGCTCGAGGCGCGCCATCAGCGTCTGGGTGCCGCGATGGCATCGATGATTGGGTCGAATCAGGTTGATCTGGAGATGCTCGACCAGCGCGGTCGCCGCGCCTGGGATACCTATACGGCCCGCTTGGGCGATGCGCTCGATGCGGCTGCGTGCCGCCCGTGCCTCAACGACCCAACGTTTATGGTCGAGCGTCGCGAGTCTGAGCTTGCCCTGACGGCCGATCGCCTGTCGGGCGCCATAGTACGCTCGGTCGGGACATTCCGCTCCAACTTTGAGCGCCTGCCCGAGCGTCTGGTTGCAAGCACCTCGGGGCTCGATGGCAAGCGCCATGCGCTCGCGCTTGCGAGTTCCCGTCTGGAGCATCAGGGGCGCACGATGCTCAACAAGCCCGCGTCCGACCTGGGCCGTGCGGCAGCCTCGCTAGATGCCCTGTCGCCGCTCAAGGTGCTTGCCCGTGGTTATTCCATCGCGTACAGCGATGATGGGGTGGCCACGAGCGCCAAGACCTTTAAGGCCGGTGACGCCATCCGCGTGCGCATGGCAGACGGCAACGTGACGGCAACGGTCGATACGGTCGAGTAGGCCGCGTTTCATAGCGATAAACCTTTAGGAAAGGAAACAGATATGGCAGAGAAAACCCCGGTCGAGCAGCTTACGTACAAGCAGGCTTCGCAGGAGTTGGAGCTCATCATCCGCAGCTTGGAGTCGGGCGATATGGAGCTCGAGGAGTCGCTCGAGAGCTATACCCGCGGCGTCGAGCTCCTCAAGAGCCTGCGCACCCGCCTGTCCGATGCCGAGCAGAAGGTCTCGGTGCTTCTTAAGGACGTCGACGGCAACGACGTGCTCGCCGACGGCGAAGCCGCCAACACCGACGACAACCTCTCGTTCTAACCATCCCGACCAAATATAATTACCTTGGTCTGTGAGAAAGGAACCAACCATGTGCGATTGCATCTTCTGCAAAATTGCCAACCACGAGATCCCCTCGACCGTTGTCTATGAGGACGACCAGGTCATCGCCTTCGACGACCTCAATCCCCAGGCGCCGGTCCATACGCTCGTGATCCCCAAAAAGCACTACAGCGATATCGCCGATAACGTGCCGGCCGAGACCATGGGTGCAATGGCTCACGCCATCCAGGAGGTCGCTAAGGCCAAGGGCTTGGCGGACGGTTTCCGCGTCATCTCCAACAAGGGCGTCAACGCCGGCCAGACCGTCATGCACTTCCATATGCACGTCCTCGGCGGCAAAAACCTGGGCGAGAACCTCATCTGAGGGCGCTTCTTCCTTGCAATGAAACGGAAGCTCAAGCACCGATATCTTATATATCAACGCAATAAACCCGAGCGCGAGGGCGTTTGGGTTTATTATTGAAGCGTATGTAACCTGGCGGCGCCACACCGCCTGTTAGTAGGGAGACACATGAACGTTCTGGTCGTCAACGCAGGATCTTCGACCCTTAAGTATCAGGTCATCGATACCAAGTCCCACAAGGTGTCCGCAAAGGGCTCCTGCGAGCGCGTCTGCTTTACCGGTGGTACCTTCACCCATGCTGCCAATGGCTCCAAGAAGGTGACCGAGAACATCGAGTTCCCCGACCACAAGGTCGCCATCGAGGTCGTCCTGAAGGACCTTGAGGCCAACGGCGTCAAGATCGAGGGCATCGGCCACCGTATCGTTCAGGGCGGTTGGTACTTTGGTGATTCCTCCCTCGTCGACGAGGACGTCCTCGCCAAGATTCGCGAGGTCGCCCCGCTGGCGCCGCTGCACAACAACCCCGAGGCCAACGTTATCGAGTACTGCCTGGAGCAGTATCCCGATCTGCCCAACGTCACGGTCTACGACACCGCTTTCCACTTCAACATGCCCGAGGTCGCCAAGACCTACGCCCTTCCCAAGGATGTTTGCGACAAGCTGCACATCCGTAAGTACGGCGCCCACGGCACCAGCTATCGCTACATCTCCAAGAAGGTCGCCGAGATGACCAACGGCGAGGCCCGCAAGGTCGTCGTGTGCCATATCGGCTCCGGCGCTTCCCTGTGCGCCATCGAGGACGGCAAGTGCATGGACACCACCATGGGCTTGACGCCGCTCGACGGCGTCATGATGGGCACCCGCTGCGGCTCCATCGACCCGGCTACCGTGTGCTACCTGCAGCGCGAGGGTGGCTACACCTTCGACGAGGTCGACGAGATGATGAACAAGAAGTCTGGCCTTTTGGCTGTGACCGGTGGCAAGACCAACGACTGCCGCAACGTTGAGGAGCTCGCCGCTGCTGGTGACCCCGAGGCTCAGCTCGCCTTCGATATGTTCGTCTACAAGATTGCCGCTAAGGCCGCCGAGATGGCCACCTCCATGTGCGGCATGGACACCCTGGTCTTTACCGCCGGCATCGGCGAGCACGCTCCGGCCGTTCGCGCTGGCGTGGCCGATCGTCTGGCCTTTATGGGCGTCAAGATGGATCACGCCCGTAATGCCCTGCGTGGCGACGGCGCTTGGTGCCTGTCCGCCAAGGATTCCAAGGTCAAGATTTTCGTCATCCCTACGGATGAGGAGTTCATGATCGCTTCCGACGTCGAGCGCATCGTCAACGGCAAGTAATTGCAAGAGGGGAGGGGCTGGACGACCGAGCGCCGTTCGGCCCCTCTTTTGCGCTCGTTGGGCGATATGCTGATATCTATTTATCAAGATATGATAACTTCTTATTAAAATGCGGCCGCCTTAAGGGGCCTGCGTCGACCGTATTGCACTGCGAAGGAGTCTCATGAACGTACTTGTTGTCAACGCCGGCAGCTCAAGCCTTAAATATCAGCTTTTGGATACCGATACCCGCAAGGTTTTCGCCAAGGGCAACTGCGAGCGTATCGGATCGGACATGGGCATCTTTGGCCACTCCGAGAACGGTGGCGCTAAGCAGACCGAGGAGGTCCCTTTCCCCGATCATCGCTCTGCTATCGCTCGCGTGCTCGAGGAGCTCGAGAAGACCGACTTTACGATTGATGGCATTGGGCATCGTATCGTTCAGGGCGGCTGGCACTTCGATGATTCCGCGGTTGTCGACGACGAGGTTATGGCCAAGATTCTTGAGGTGGCACCGCTTGCTCCGCTGCACAACTACGGCGAGGCCGCAGCGATTGAGTATTGCCGTGAGAAGTATCCGGAGCTGCCCAACGTGGCGGTCTTCGACACCTCGTTCCACATGACCATGCCCGAGGTTGCCTACACCTACGCGCTGCCCAAGGACGTTTGCGACAAGTACCACGTGCGCAAGTACGGCGCCCACGGCACGAGCCACCGCTATGAGTGGATGATGGCCAAGGAGATCCTGGGTTCGCGCTGCCACCGCCTGCTTTCGTGCCATCTGGGCAACGGTGCTTCGCTCGCTGCTATCGAGGACGGCGTGTGCCGCGACACCACGATGGGTCTCACGCCGCTCGATGGCCTGATGATGGGCACCCGTTGTGGTTCCATCGACCCGGCCACCGTGTGCTACCTGCAGCGCGAGGGCGGCTACAGCTACCAGGAAGTCGATGACATGATGAACAAGCAGTCTGGTCTGCTTGCCATCTCGGGCATCTCCAACGACGCCCGCGACATCCGCACGCGCGCCTCCGAGGGCGACGAGCGCTGCCTGCTCGCCTTCGATATGTTCGCCTACAAGGCCATGCAGCAGGCTGGCTCCATGATCGCCTCCATGGCGGGCGTGGACACCATCACCTTTACCGCCGGCATCGGCGAGAACGACTGGTCGATCCGCAAGGCCTTCTGCGACTGCTTTGAGTGGCTGGGCGTACGCATCGACAACAACAAGAACCGCGAGGCCGTGGGCAACGGCCCGCAGGTCATCAGCGCCGCCGGTTCCGCCGTCACGGTCATGGTCATCCCCACCGACGAGGAATACATGATCGCCCACGACGTCGAGCGTCTGACCAAGAACAACTAACGCACGCATTTGCAAGTAAACGAAAGGCCTCCAGAGCAACAGCTCCGGAGGCCTTTTTTACTAGCAGGCGGACGGCGGAAACCCCATCCCATTTCGAGCGCAAATACTGGGACACGCTTTCCGGTTGAGGCACGTTGCGGAAAGTGCGACCCACAATAAAGCAAAATTCCGTCCCAAAGTTTCCCAAACAGGCCCCAAGCGGAAGCCACATCCCACAATCCGCCTCCAAACTGGGATGTAGTTTCCGGCACAACAACCGCCGAAGCCCACCGGCCTTTCAATCTCCAAAGTGATCATCATCAGCAACGCCTGCGCTCCCAGCAACGGCACCCATCCATTCAGATTTTCAGCTCCAGCTCGTAGCCAAGCCGCCGTCCACCCCGGATTCCCTGATTGCTACGTGGCGGCAGGGACCCTACAGGGTAAAGCTCTGAAAATATTCCGCAGGACGCATGAAACCCCCGCCGCACGAAGTGCGCAGCGGGGGTTTCATGCATGTCCGAGGACGTTTTCAGAGCTTTACCCTGTAGGGTCCCGAGGGGATATGTTCGCTACTCAGCCATCTGAGCCTGGACGGCAGTGATGGCCACGACACCCACGATGTCGTCGGCAGAGCAGCCGCGCGAAAGGTCGTTGACCGGCTTGGCGATGCCCTGCAGGATGGGGCCGTAAGCGTCGGCGCCGGCGAAGCGCTGGACCAGCTTGTAGCCGATGTTGCCGGCCTCGAGATCGGGGAACACAAGCACGTTGGCCTTGCCGGCAACGGAGGAGCCGGGAGCCTTGAGCTGGGCGACGGTGGGGACGATAGCGGCATCGAGCTGCAGGTCGCCGTCGATGGCGAGCTCGGGAGCCTTCTCCTTGCAGAACTTCACAGCCTCCTGGACCTTCTTGGCGACCTCGCCACCGGCGGAGCCCATGGTGGAGTAGGAAAGCATGGCCACATGCGGCTCAACGTTGCCCATGAAGGTGGACCAAGAGTGAGCGGAGGCGATGGCGATCTCGGAGAGCTCGTCAGAAGACGGATTAATGTTGAGGCCGCAGTCGGCGAAGATCAGCGTGCCGTCGGTACCGAACTGCGGGGTGTCGGTGCACATCACGAAGAAGGCCGAGACCAGCTTGGTGCCCGGGGCGGTCTTGAGGATCTGCAGCGCGGGGCGCAGGGTGTCGGCGGTGGAGTGGCAGGCGCCGGAGACCAGGCCGTCGGCGTCGCCCATCTTGACCATCATGGTGCCAAAGTAGGTGGCGTCCATCACCTGGGCGCGAGCCTGCTCGATGGTAACGCCCTTCTTGGCGCGGAGCTCGGCAAACTTCTGCGCGTACTCCTCGTGCTTCTCGGCGTTGCGCGGGTCGATGACGGTGGCGCCGGGAACATCGATCTCGTCGGGGTTGCCCAGGATGACGAGCTTTGCCAGGCCCTCCTCGATGATCTTGGTGGCTGCGACGATGGTGCGCGGATCCTCGCCCTCGGGCAGGACGATCGTCTTAAGGTCGGCCTTGGCGGCAGACTTCATACGGTTAAGGAAATCGCTCATGTTACTCCTTACAAGCGTTTCGCTAAGCTCCAGGCGCCCGGCTGTTCACGAATAAACCCGCTGCTAGCGGGTTTACCTTTCAATAATGTACGCCGCGGTGCTTGAGCTTTCCTTGTGTGGCAAGCTCATTATAGGACGCATTAGCGCTATAATCGCTCTGATAAATATGTCTCGAAGAATGTTCGAGAAAAGCCCAGCTAACGAGCACGTGGCTTTTGACAAGGAGTATCGATGCAGATTACCTCAGGCCTGCCTGAAGGCTTTAATGCCGGTGCGTACGACATGATCGTTGTCGGCGCCGGTTATGCCGGTGCCGTTTGCGCCCGCCGTCTTGCCGAAACCATCGGCTATCGTGTTGCCGTTTTGGAGCGCCGTAGCCACATTGCGGGCAATGCCTTCGACTGCACTGACGAGGCGGGAATCCTGGTCCACGAGTATGGTCCGCACATCTACCATACCTTTAACGAGCGCGTCCACAATTTCCTGTCGCGCTTTACCAAGTGGACGGACTACCAGCACAAGGTGCTCGCCAACATCAACGGTACCCTAATGCCCGTGCCCTTTAACCATGCGAGCCTCAAGCTTGCCTTTGGCGATGAGCGCGGCGAGGAACTGTACCAAAAGCTCGTGGAGACCTTTGGCAAGGACGTCAAGGTGCCCATTATGGAGCTGCGTAAGAAGAACGACCCGGATCTTGCCGAGGTCGCCGATTACGTCTACAAGAACGTCTTTTTGCATTACACCATGAAGCAGTGGGGCCAGACGCCCGATCAGATCGACCCCTCGATCACCGGCCGCGTCCCCGTCTTTGTGGGCGATGACGATCGCTACTTCCCGCAGGCTCCTTTCCAGGGCATGCCGCAGGACGGCTATACCGCGCTGTTCGAGCATATGCTCGATCACGATCTGATCGACGTATTCTGCGACGTGGACGCCCGTGACCTCTTTGAAATCGACGAGACCACCGTCAAGATCGACGGCAAGGTCTATGGTGGCGAGATCGTCTACACCGGTCCACTCGACGAGCTGTTCAACCTCGACCTGGGCGCGCTGCCGTACCGCACGCTCGATATGAAGTTCGAGACGCTCGATATGGATCAGTTCCAGCCCGTGGGCACCGTCAACTACACCACGAGCGAGGACTACACGCGTATCACCGAGTTCAAGAACATGACCGGTCAGGTCCTGCCCGGCAAGACCACCATCATGAAGGAGTACTCCAAAGCCTATACGCCCGGCTCGGGTGAGACGCCGTACTACGCCATTCTTGAGCCCGAGAACCGTGAGCTCTACGAGCGCTATCTTGAGCGTGTCCAGAACCTGACGAACTTCCACCCGGTGGGTCGTCTGGCCGAGTATCGTTACTACGATATGGACGCCGTGACCAATTCCGCCCTCGATCTTTCGGATGAGATTATCGCCTGCCATGCATAAAGTCATAACATTCGGTATTCCCTCGTATAACGCCGCCAAGGACATGGACCATTGCATCACCTCCATCTTGGAGGGGAGCAATTACGCTACCGATATCGAGATTATCGTGGTGGACGACGGATCCAAGGACGAGACGGCCGCCAAGGCCGACGAGTGGGAGGCCCGTTATCCTGGAATCATCCGCGCGGTGCACCAGGAGAATGGCGGCCACGGCATCGCCGTTCTTTCGGGCCTGCGCGAGGCGCAGGGCACCTACTACAAGGTTGTCGACTCGGACGACTGGCTCGACGGTGCGGCGCTTTCGACCATGCTGTCGATTTTGCGTGGCTTTGAGGAGCGCGACCAGCGCGTCGACCTGTTTATCTCGAACTACGTGTACGAGAAGGTTTACGAGGGCACGCATACCGCTATTGGCTACAAGTTTGCCCTGCCGCGCAAAAAGATTTTCTCTTGGGACCAGATCGGACACTTCCGTCCCGATCAAAATCTGCTCATGCACAGCCTGTGCTATCGCACCGATGTACTGCGCGAGTCCAATCTGCCTATGCCGGCACACACGTTCTACGTGGATAATATCTACGCATACGTGCCGCTGCCGCGCTGCAAGACCATGTACTACGCCGACATCGACCTCTATCGCTACTTTATCGGTCGCGAGGGCCAGAGCGTCAATGAGGCCACAATGGTCAAGCGTCTGGGTCAGCAGTTCCGCGTAACGCGCATCATGATGGAATCGTTCCACCTGTACCAGGACGTCGAGTCCTCGCGTCTGCGTTCGTACATGATGGGCTACTTCACCATGATGATGGCGATTTGCTCGGTGCTCACCAAGCTTTCCGAGGAAGATTGTGCCGATGAGCGTCTGAAGACGCTGTGGAAGGACCTGAAGGAGTACGACGAGCGCATGTATCGTCGCGCTCGCTACGGCGTGGTCGGATTCTTTACCAACCTGCGTGGACGGGCCGGAGACAAAACCACACTCGGCCTATACCATCTTGCCTCAAAGATCTTCAAATTCAACTAACTGTTGAGTAATCGCTGCTGATAGGTTGACTGGGCCCCTTGGCCTTTAGTTTGCTACTGCGAACAGTCCTGCTCGCACGGAAAGCACATTTAGTGCTTTCCGGCTCGTGCGGAACTTGTATCAAACTAAAGGCCAAGGGGCCTCTGCTATAAGAATCGATTGTCAGATTATTTGAATTTGAAGATCCTCGACGCGCGGTACACAGGGGCCTGGGCTGAAAGGAATTTAGTTGGTAGTCGGTCGGAGGCGGGCGGGCGTTACGTTTGTCGCGAGTTCCGCATGCAAAGAAGGCCACTTAATGTGGCCTTTGTCTTGCATAGGACTGTAGAGCAGCAAACGTAACGCCCGCCCGTCTCCGACCGACGGTCGAGTGGACTACTTTGCGGCGCCGGGGATGCCGTGGGAGGTTTTGGCGGTTTTGGCTCCGTTTACGATGGCGGTCTGTAGGGCCCTTACGGCGAGCATGCCCAGCAGGTCTAGGGGTACGGTGGCGCTTGTCTGAGCGTCTAGTTTGCCGCTGGCGAGGGTGTAGATGGTGTCGCCGTCGTTGGTGGTGTGCGTGGGGCGGATGGCGTGCGCATAGGCGTCTGCGGCCATCTGGGAGACCTTGGTGGCCTGAGCCTTGGTGAGCTCAACGTTGGTGACGATGCAGCTGATGGTGGTGTTGGTGCGGTCGAGCGGCATCTGCATAGAGCCAGCTGCGGCAAAGGCTGCGAGCTCCATGTCGACGATCTGGTCGCTATCTGCTGCAGCGCGCATACCAGCGACCCATTCACCGGTGAAGGGGTCGACGACATTGCCGCAGGCGTTGACCGAGACCACGGCACCCACCTTAACAGGGCCGAGTGCCACGGCGGCAGCGCCGAGGCCGGCCTTCATGCAGGTGGCGGGGCCCATAAGCTTGCCCACGGTGGCACCGGTGCCGGCACCTACATTGCCCTGCGTGAGTGTTGCGGGGGTATTGTCGAGCGCCTCGCGCACGGCGGAGATGCCAGCCTCAATGTCGGGGCGTACGGTGGGGTCGCCAAAGGCGAGGTCGAAGATACAGCTGGAGCACACGATGGGCACCTGCGTGGGGCCGACGGGAAGGCCGATACCGCGGCTCTCGAGCTCGCGGGCGACGCCGCTTGCGGCCTCCAGACCAAAGGCCGATCCACCCGAAAGGCAGACGGCGTGGACCTTGTCCACGGTGTTCTCGGGACGCAGCAGGTCGGTCTCGCGCGATGCCGGGGCACCGCCGCGAACGTCAACACCGCCGGTGGCGCCCTCGGATGCCACGATTACGGTGCAACCAGTGCCGGCCTCCTCGTCCGTATAGTTGCCAAAGCAAAAGCCATCGACATCGCAAACGTCAATGGCCTCAAGCAGTGTATCCATGTTTTACTCCTATCGGTTTTCCGCCGGGCCTTATGCCCGGTCGGGATCCGTGCGGTACGCCGAAATTGTAGGCGCTGGGGGATATCCAGCGCCAGATGCAATTACGATAGTTTTTGAATCGCGCGCGCGACGCGAGCGATGGGCAGGCCCACCACGTTGTAGAAGTCGCCCGAAATATCATGCACGAGCATGCGCCCACCGACGCCCTGGATGCCGTAGGCGCCGGCTTTGTCCATGGGCTCGCCCGAGGCGACGTAGCGCCCAATCTGCTCGTCGGTGAGCTCATAGAACGTCACGTCGGTCACATCGACAAACGACAGGCTCTCGGCGGCGTGCGGGGCTGTGACGTCTCCGGCTCTAACGATGCAGACGCCGGTTGCGACCTGGTGCGTGCGCCCCGAGAGCTCATGGAGCATGGTGCGGGCTTCGTCCTCGTTTGCCGGCTTGCCCAAAAGCTTGCCATCGAAGGTGACGATGGTGTCGGCCGCGATAGTCAGCTCATTGGGCTCGGCGTGCTCGGCGGCAACGGCGGCGGCCTTAGCGCGTGCTAAGCGCTCGACAAGCGTAAGCGGGGTCTCGTCATCAAAAGGAGTCTCGTCAATGTCAGCGGGAATGACGCGGATGTCGTAGCCCGCTTCGCGCATCAACTCGATGCGGCGCGGTGATTGCGAAGCCAAAATCATAGCTGAATGCCCTCGGCAACCTTCTCGACAGCCTTGTCGCCGGCGAGCGTACGCAGCAACTCAAGCGCAAAGGGGAGCGACTGGGCCATACCGCTGGCGGTGATGATGTTGCCGTCGTGCGTGACCTTGTCGCCGGTATAGGCGCCCTCGGGGAAACTCTTCTCAAAGCCGGGGAAGCACGTGGCGTGGCGTCCCTCGAGTAAGTCAAGCTCGCCCAGGATAAACGGGGCGGCGCAGATGGCGGCAACATGCTTGGTCGCGGCGAACTCGCAGACTACGTCGCAGACGCGCTGGTCGGCGCGCAGGTTGGTGGCGCCGGGCAGACCGCCGGGCAGCACGACGCAGTCGTACTCGTCAAAGTTAATCTCGTCAAAGAGTGCGTCGCAAGTTACGGGAATCTGCAACGAGCTTACGACCTCGCGCGTGGGCATGATCGAGACGAGCGTGGCACGCACACCGCCGCGACGCATGACATCGACCATGGTCAGGCATTCAATCGTTTCAAAGCCATCGGCGGCAAGAACGGCAACGCTGGGCATAAGGGTTCCTTTCAAAAAGCGGCATACAATTAGCCGTCTTATACCCCGAAGATATACGCTTGCCACGCACCAATCTCAAAAAGACCGGTCGTGCCTGGGTGTTGCGCACTAGGAGGGGCTTGCGGCGCGGCGATAAAATCTCGGCATCCGTCATCTTTCGCTACATGAGGAGCTGATTTGCGATGATTAGTGTATTCGATCTTCTCGTTTTGCTCGTTGTATTTGGCGGTGTCGCGGCTGTCGCCTTTGCTGTTATCTTGAACAAGGAATCGTCGAACAAGTCTCAGCCTCCGCAGTCCAATCCGTACCAGCAAATGCCTCCCGTGCAACAGGTCCCGCCGACGCAGCAGGTGCCGACTGCGATCGATGATGCTCAGCCAGTTGAGCCTACTTATTTCTGTGCCCAGTGCGGGTCAAAGCTGGAGACAAATGCCTCCTTCTGCCAAAACTGCGGCGCTCCTGTCAACCATCAGTGATTTTTCTGGGACGGGGATTAAATAATCATTCGATACTCGATGATGTTTAATCCCCGTCCCATTTTCATCATGCGTTACCGACTTTTTACTCGCCGGGAATTGTTGCGCAACAGATTTTGCTTTTTCGGGCTTAGCGTAGTCTCAGATCATATTCACCTCTCGACCGAAAGGGGCAACCATGCCAAATACGAGAAAAATGAAATGGGGGATGCTCCTTACGGCCGGCCTTGCACTGGCTGCCAGTCTTGTCGTGGCGCCGCTCGGTGCCTACGCTGGCGAAGTTCCGACGCCCGAGCTCAAGGATACGTATGAGCTTGAGAATTCGATATATGTTGGTCGCTCGCCTTCTGGAAGGTATGTGCTGTACGGGGATGCATCTGAAGAAAAGTTCTATTTACTAGACACCGAGGATTGGTCTCGCACCATAGTGGATATTGATCTCGAGAGTGATGACTATAAAAATACATACTGCTTTTCAGCCGACGAAGAGACCTTTTACTGTTTCAATAGAACGAACGATTCCGTAATTGCATATGATCTGTCCAATGACAAGTCGGAAGAGTATCCGCTGGGCTCCGCGGTTCCATCTGACGTGCTTGATGACGATGATGGCGATGTCAGGCTTCAAATATCTAAGGACAACAAATCGCTTTTTATAACATCCCTAGTATATGATTCGCGTTCAGAGGATTATTACGCGGTTTTTAGCGTAGTTGATTTTAAGAACAGCAATACAACGACTAAATACGAATTTACGTCATCCGATGACTACTCTTTGGATGGCCCTGCTTGGATTTCAAATGACGGCAAATACGGCTATGTTATAAGGGATTATTGCGGCGACGATTACGATTCACATTCGTACTACGACGTGGTAACGCTCGACCTGAAGGATAAGGAAGCCGTCAACACGTCTGAATTTGACAGGGCGGGCAATACGGTTGTCGTTAACGATGACGGCTCCGCCATCGGCCCCTGCCTCTATGTCTCAAAAAAGGGTGACGCAACCTGCACCTACTACAGCAATCTGGAATACAACACGCTTAATCAGGACGGATCGCTCGTTCTTGGCTTGTATAACGAAAACAGTGATGGACTCGGCTCCAGCTCTTCTGAGCTGGAAAGCCTTGAAATGATTGTCGTCGATAACAAGACAGGCGAAACAAAATGGAGGACTAAGTACCCTAATGATCTCCCCTTTATGAGTGAAGGTGGATATGGCGCTCTATCGAATGACGGTAGGTTTGCATTGGCCAATGGTTCGGACGACAACGATAACAATCTGTTGTATCTGATTGATACAAAGACGGGCGCACATTCTCAGATTAATTTGAGGGGTTCGCTGGAATACGACCGCGTAGGCGACGACGGCTACATGGGGTCTGCGTGGTTCTCGAAGGACTGCTCATTGATTTACGCCGTTCAAGATAATAAGGATGACGGTTTTAGGATCGATGTCTACAAGAGCGGCATCTCCCAGCAATCCCTTTTGGCCGATTCGCAAAAGGACGACAGCTCATCCTCGTTCAATCCCATTCTCATCGTCGTTATTGTTGCGATTCTCATCGCGGCGGGCGTTGGTGGCTTCGTTGTCATTCGCATGCGTAAGCACTCTAAGGGGTATGCGGCAACCGCGAATGGCACTATCCCCGCTGCGCCTCAACAGACGATGCCGCAGAATTTCGTCGGACAGCAGGTTCAGGTTCAACCGCAGCAGGCGCCCATGCCTTCGGAAGCTACGCGATTCTGCGGTTCGTGCGGAAGTCTGCTTACGCCTGATTCTCAGTTCTGTCCGCATTGCGGCGCGCCGGTAAAGCACTAAGCGCATGCCGGTGGAGCGATTAAAACAGAATCGCGACATGCTGATGGTCACGGGCATCTTGGCGATGCTCGCGACCATCGCGGATATGTTTCGCGATACCGTGGGATTCTCTTGCAACCCTATCTACTTGGTCCATGTCTTGGGGCATATCGCCTTTTTCTGCGCAGCGTTTATGCTCGGCGACTATCTGATCGATCGGTTCCTGGCGGGACGCAAAAGTGCTGTCGACGTTCCTCGGCAAGTCCATGCTAGATGGTTTGACAACTTGTGCGACATGGCGTTCTCTGGCATCCCACAGACGTACGAATTCGGTGGTATCGTAAAACTGGGCGCAATCATCTACGCCTGCTGGTCTCCGTTGCTGGTCCTGCTGTTCCCGGGCGTGATCTGGTGGGATACTCGCCAGCAGCTTTTGCAGTACAACGGCTTACCCAATGCCTTATCGGATGGTGTCATCACCGACCACCATCCAGTGCTCGATACCTATCTGTACGGATGGTTTACCGACCTGGGCCGTGCACTGGGAAGCGTTGATGCTGGGGTGTACGCCTTCTGCCTGGTACAGGCGTTTCTGACGGCGTGTGCCTTGGCGTGCTGCCTTGTTTTGGTACGCCGCATGGGCGGCGGACGTGGCGTTTGCCTGGCACTGCTGGCGTTTCTGTGCCTGTATTGGCACCTTCCCATCTATGCTTCGGCTATGGCAAAGGATGCCACCTTCCTGCCGTTTTTCCTGCTGTTCTCGGTTGCCTCCATTGAGGTTATGCGCTCAAGGGGGCGACTCCTGAGGGCGCCCGGTTACCTTGCTGTATACGTTGCGCTTCTGCTTCTGGTTTCGCTGACGCGTAAGACCGGCCTGATTCTCGTGCTGATTGTCCTGGTTGTCGTGTTCTTTAGGGTAGCGGGTCGGCGCGGGCGAGTTGTCGTTGCGGCAATGGCGGTCGGCGCTTCTCTGTTTATGACGGTCCTTATGCCCAGGGCCGTGCTTCCCGCTTTGGGGTGCGAGCCTGGTGGCAAGCAGGAGGTCTACGGTCTCATGTTTCAGCAATCCGCGTTGCTGATGCGTGACCACGGGGAAGAGGTCCCGAAATGGCAGCGCCAGGAGATCGAGCACGCCATCGGCGAGGACGGGAAGAACAACTACACGTGGTTTTTAACCGACTCCGTTAAAGACCCCACGTTTGGTAAGGCCGACGAGCTCGATTTTCTAGCCTATCTTGGTGCGTGGGCGGCGGGGTTCCTGCAGCATCCGCTTTGCTATCTCGAAGCGTATCTGGGTGTGCAGGTTGGCTGGTATGCCATGCCGGCGGCGGGAAGCGAGGCCTTGTCGCCCTATGTGACTCCCGTCGATGGGCACAACGTGAGCCATGTGTTTCCCCGCTCGCGGGACCTGGGATTGAGCTGGTCCGATGCGACCTTGGGCCGCAGTGTCGAGTCGCTCGTCGCATGGTTCCAGTCGACGCCGGTTGGCATGCTTGTCGGCGCCAAGGCACTTTGGTCGACCTGGGGTATGGCGTTTCTGCTGCTGGAGATAAAGCGTCGTGCGCCCCAGAAACTCTATCTGATGGCGCCGCTTGTTGCGGCAAACCTTGTCCTTTGGATCTCGCCGACGTCGTACACGACCGAGTCGATGCGCTACCTGCTGCCGTTGTTGTTCTGGCTGCCCGTGAGTGCAGCGATGACTTTTGCCAGCGTTGCATCGACCGAATAAAGCGGGCTCGCGTGCAGTTACGCACGCGAGCCCGTTCTCATCATGCGGTTAGTTGCGCTTGAGGTGGACGACGGTTTCGCAGTGGAAGGTTTGCGGGAATAGGTCGACCGGCGTGATCTTGACGGGGGAGAAGGTGCCCTCCTCGACAAAGCGCTTGAGGTCGCGGGCCAGAGTCGCCGGGTCGCAGCTCACGTAGGCGACATCACGGGCACTCGTGCTCGCGATGAGGTCGATTGCCTCGGGGGCGAGGCCCGCACGCGGCGGGTCGACCACCAAGACGTCGGCGTCCTGATCGGGGAACTCGCGCACCGCGTCGCCGCCGATGACGTCGACGTTATCGAGCTTGTTGATCTCCAGGTTGCGACGCAGGTCGCGCACGGCGGGGCCGTAGGCCTCGACGGCGGCGACAAAGTCGCAGCGGCGGGCGAGCGGCAGGGTAAAGGTGCCGGCACCACAATACAGGTCCACGGCAAGCTCGTCTTCCTGCGGGTCGAGTGCTTCCATGACAAGCTCGATCAAAATCTCGGCACCCTTGGTGTTGACCTGGAAAAAAGACGGGGCAGACAAGCGCATCTGACCCTCGGCGATATTCTCGGTCCATGAGCCCTCTCCGGCGAGCATTTCGACCTTGGAGACACGGCGGGCTTTCTTTTCGCCCTTGCTCATCACGCGCACGATGCTCGTGGGGTGAGCGGCGTCCGCCAGCACGCGGGAGACCTGCGAGCGCGGAAAAGAGCCTGTGGGCGTCCAGAGTGCGACCTCGAGTGCCTTGGTGCGGCGTGATGCACGAATGCCCACGCGTTCGAGCCCCAAGTCATGGCTGCCGCTTAGATAGTTGAGTGCGCCGACGACCGATTTGAGCGCCTTCGGGAAGCGCTTATCGAACAGCGGGCACGTATCGACGGTCACGATTTTGCTGGGGTCGACACCGTGCATGCCAAGACGCACGCGACCGTTGACGACGGTCGGTTCGAGCTCGATTTTATTGCGGTAGCCCCAGTCGTCCTTAGTGTGGCAGATGGGCTGTACCAACTCATCGACCTGCTCAGGAGTGAATTTGCCGATGCGCTCGAGCGTGGAGCGCAGGTTTTGCTCCTTGGCGGCGAGCTGTGCCGTGTGTGAGAGATTGCCCCACGAGCAGCCGCCACAGATGCCCACGAAGGGGCAGGGAGGCTGAATGCGATCGGGGCTTGGCTCCAGAATCTCGGTGGTGCGGGCACGCATGAACGACTTGCCGTCCTGTACGACCTCGGCCTCGACGGTGTCGCCTGCCACGGCACCCTGCACAAAGACGGCCTTGCCGTTGTCGGCGTGCGCCAGCCCGTCGGCGCCGTAGGTCATCGATTCTATAGTGAGCTTCATATTCCTGCCTGTCATTCGCGTTGTTGCTCGCACCATGGTAGCAGGGAAAAGCGCCCCGCATCCGAGGCTTTCCTCAAATGCGGGGCGCTTCTACAAACTGCTTCTACAAACGGCTATTTCGTCTTGCCGGTAATGAGCGTCTTAAGACCCAGGCCGATCAGACCCAGGCCCATGCGCACGCGACCGGGGCGATGGCGCTCGATGGCCTTGGTCTTGCCGGCGGGCTTATCGCGACGGGCACTCGTCCCGGGTGCGGACTTGGTGACCTGCGGCTCGGGCTGAGGTGCAGGTGCAGGCTCGGGCTCAATGACGGTCGCCTGGACCTCTTGGACCTTGGGCGTGGTCGGCTGCGGATCAGGAGCTGGGGCGGGCTTTGCCTCGGCGGCGGGCTCCGGAGTCGCGGTAGCGGGCTCGGGCGCTTTCTCCATGGCGGGCTCTGCGGCAGCCTCGGGCTCATTCACCGGGGGAGCGGCAACCGCTTCCGGTTTGGCGGCTGCCCCATGTTCAACCTCGGCCTGAATAGCTTCTTCGGCCACACGTTCCTTCTCCTGTGCGCGCTGCTGCGCGGCGGCCTCGGCGTTGCGATAGGCACGCTCCAGTAGAGCTTCCTGCGAGTTGAAGGGTTTCTCACCCTCTGCACGTTCCACGGGGACCCAGGTGCCGTCGCTCGTGAGGCTGCGGGCCTTCACGTTGTCCCGCAGCTGCATGCCCATGTACTCGTGCACTAGGGCGCGGCAGGTGGGGTCGAGCACGGGGAAGGCGATCTCCACGCGGTGCTCGGTGTTGCGTGTCATCATGTCTGCCGAGCTCAGGTAAATCATGTCCGAGTCCACGCCAAAAGCGTAAACACGGGCGTGCTCCAAAAAGCGTCCGACGATGGAGCGGACATGCACGTTCTCGGTCTTGCCCGGAACACCAGGCTTGAGGCACGAGATGCCGCGGATGATCATGTCTACGCGCACGCCGGCACACGATGCCTCGGCGATCTTGTCGATAACCTCGCGGTCGGTCAGCGAGTTGAGCTTAAAGAACACGCGGGCGGGCTCGCCGGCAAGGGCGCGCTGGATCTCGCGGTCAAGCCCGCGCATGATGAGCGGCTTGAGGCCTACGGGCGCCACACCCAGGAAGCGGTAATCGCCGCGCAGATTGCCCAGCGACAGGTTGCGGAAGAACAGGTTGGCGTCCTCGCCGATGCCGGGGTGGGCGGTCATGAGCATAAAGTCGCTGTAGAGTTTGGCCGTCTTCTCGTTAAAGTTGCCGGTGCCCAGCAGCGTCAGACGCGTTAGCGCCATGCCTTCGCGATAGGTGAGCTGGCAGATCTTGGAGTGGCACTTAAAGCCCTCGGAGCCGTAGATGACGGTGCAGCCGGCCTCTTCCAGGCGCTCGGCCCACTCGATGTTGTTCTGCTCGTCAAAGCGCGCGCGGAGCTCCATGAGCACCGTGACCTCTTTGCCGTTCTCGGCGGCATCGATCAGTGACTCGCACAGGCGGCTCTGCTTGGCCACGCGGTAGAGCGTGATGCGCAGCGAGATGCACTCGGGGTCATAGGCGGCCTCGTGCACCAGGTCCAGGAACGGATTCATGGCCTCGTAAGGGTAAAAGAGCAGCTTGTCGTGCTGCAGCACCTGCTCGCGGATGGAGCGGGTCATATCGATGGTGGGGTTGGGCTGCGGCTTAAACGGCGTAAAGAGCAGCTCGTTGCGTAGATGCTCGGGAATCTTGCCCTCAATGCCGAAGACGTAGCCCAGGTCGAGCGGGATATCGCAGGTAAAGACCGAGCGGCGCGAAAGCTCGAGCGCCTTGCGGATGGTCTTGAGCGTCGCCTTCTCGAGCGACCCCGAGACCGCGAGCACTACCGGCTGCAGACGCAGGCGCTTCTTGAGGATGCGCTTCATGTGCTGGCGGTAGTCCTCTTCCTCCTCGACGCCCTCGCCGTCCGGATCGATGTCGGCGTTGCGGGTGACGCGGATGAGCGCGCGGTCGAGTGGCTTATAGGAGCCAAAGCAGCTGTCCAGACAGGCGAGGATGACGTCCTCGAGCAGAATGTAGGAGTAGGTGCCGGTGGGCGAGGGGATCTCGACCACGCGGTTCATCGAGGCGGGGATCTCGATAAGGCCCAGCAGGCTCTCCTCGTCGGTGACGCCGTCCAGGCCGCAAGCCAGATAGAGTGCACCGTTGCGCAGGTTGGGGAAGGGATGGCGCGGGTCAATGACCAACGGCGAGATGACCGGCGACACGTAGGCCTGGAAGTAGCGGGTTACAAAGGTGCGCTCCTCGGGCGTAAGCGAATCGATGCGGGCGCGGTGAACGCCCAGGGTGTCGAGCTTGCCCTCGATGCTCTTAAAGATGGACTCCCATCGGGTAAGGAGCCCGGGCATTTCGGCCATGACAGCATCGACCTGTTCGGAGGCGGTCATATTGCTCTTGTTGTCGACAGGCTGTTTTTTGAGCTCTGCCAGATCGGACAGGCCGCCCACGCGCACCATGAGAAACTCGTCGAGGTTAGACTCGAAAATCGACACGAACTTGAGGCGCTCGAACAGCGGAACGGTCTCGTCGAAGGCTTCGTCAAGCACGCGGTTGTCAAAGCGCAGCCAGCTGAGCTCTCGGTTCTGCGTGTACGAGAAGTCGCGCGGCGGTTTGCGCAGCTTTGCGGCGGCTTGCTTTTTTTCGATTTTGCTCGGCATATGCATCTGTCCGTTCAGTCCCCGCAGGGGACGGTTGCCTAACACTATTCACTATTGTCTCAATTTAGTCGACCTATGGCACGGACGTATCGCGTGAACGGTATCTTTACCTACTTCTTACGCTGACAAGCCATAGAGCTGACGCCCGTCGCGTTGTGAAAAACGGTCTATATCCTCACTCAACTGGTGAGTATGTGTGAATAAGAATGATAGGTAGCTGAATATCATCGAATACAGACAGAAACACGAACAAGCGTCATTTATATACATAAAACCGTTTTAGATATGCAATTCTTAATCGAAAGATTGGAGTTGTAATTGCGAATGATTTTTGAGAAAAAAGATCGTTTACCTTAGAAAAGTTACTTTAGAACGCCGAAGTGCATCATGGGGGAATCATATGCGATATACCGTTCATCGCACTTTGCTGACCGTTCGGGGGCGAGGTGGAATTGCAGGTGGTTTTTGGATATAACTAGAGCTGTCAGCAAGCAGCGTCCCATACGGAGGGGCGCTGATACATTCGGCCAGTAAGGCCCGAAAGAAAGGTAGGAGGCCATGACGAAAGGTCTGCACGTGCCTTCCGAGATCGGCAAGCTCAGGAAGGTCTGCCTGCACCGTCCCGGCGACGAGCTCCTCAACCTGCCGCCCGACGAGCTCGAGCGACTCCTGTTCGACGACGTCCCGTTCCTGGAGGTCGCGCAGCAGGAGCACGACACCTTCGCCCAGATCCTGAGGGACCAGGGCGTGGAGGTCCTCTATCTCGAGAACCTCGTCGCCGAGGTGTTCGACCAGGTCCCCGGCGCCCGCGCCGAGTTCACCGACCAGTACATCGCCGAGGCAGGCATCCGCGGCCAGCACATGCCGCAGATCGTCCGCGAGAAGCTGGACTCCATCGAGGACAACCTCGAGTTCGTCAAGAAGACCATGGCCGGCATGACCAAGTCCGAGATCGACATGCCCCTCACGGCGTCCACGACCCTCGACTCCCTGGTCAACTCCGAGTCCGAGTCCGACCTGATCATCGACCCGATGCCCAACCTCTACTTCACCCGCGACCCGTTCGCGGTCGTCGGCGAGGGCGTCAACCTCAACCGCATGTACTCGGTCACCCGCAACCGCGAGACCCTGTACGGCAAGTACATCTTCAAGTACCACCCCGACTACAAGGACGTCTCGCTGTACTTCCGCCGCGACTGCCAGTTCCACACCGAGGGCGGCGACGTGCTGAACATCAACGAGAAGACCCTCGCCGTCGGCATCTCCCAGCGCACCCAGGCCGCCGCGATCGACGTCATGGCCCAGAACATCTTCTGGAACTCCGACTCCAAGGTCGAGCGCATCCTGGCCTTCGACATCCCGGTCTCGCGCGCCTTCATGCACCTCGACACGGTCTTCACCCAGATCGACGTCGATAAGTTCACGATCCACCCCGCCATCATGGGCACCCTGCGCGTCTACGAGCTGACCGCCGGCAAGAACCCGGGCGACGTGAACATCCGCCTGATCGAGGACACCCTCGAGCACGTCCTGGAGGACGCCACCGGCGTCGACCAGGTCAAGCTGATCCCCTGCGGCGGCGGCGACCCGATCGCGGCCTCCCGCGAGCAGTGGAACGACGGCTCCAACACCCTGTGCGTCGAGCCCGGCAAGATCTGCGTCTACGCCCGCAACACCGTCACCAACGACGTGCTGTACAAGGAGGGCTTGGACCTTCTCGTCGTGCCCTCCGCCGAGCTCTCCCGCGGCCGCGGCGGCCCGCGCTGCATGAGCATGCCCTTCTGGCGCGAGGACCTCTAAGTCTTTCCGTTTCCGGTGCGGTCCCCCTACAACCGCACCGGCTTCGCCCGTTAAACGGGCACCACTAATACTTACGTAATTCATTTCTTCGAAAGGAATCAAACCATGGGTGTTAACCTCTCCGGCCGTAGCTTCCTCAAGCTTCTCGACCTCACCACCGAGGAGATCGAGTACCTGCTCAAGCTCTCCAAGAACTTCAAGGATATGAAGCGCGCTGGCGTTCCGCACCGCTATCTCGAGGGCAAGAATATCGTTCTGCTCTTCCAGAAGACCTCTACTCGTACCCGCTGCGCCTTCGAGGTCGGCGGCATGGATCTGGGTATGGGCGTGACCTACCTCGATCCGGGTTCGTCGCAGATGGGCAAGAAGGAGTCCATCGAGGACACCGCCCGCGTTCTCGGCCGCATGTATGACGGCATCGAGTTCCGTGGCTTTGCCCAGGACGACGTCGAGGAGCTCGCTGCTAAGTCCGGCGTGCCCGTGTGGAACGGCCTGACCACCGAGTGGCACCCCACCCAGATGCTCGCCGACATCCTGACCGTCCAGGAGAACTTCAACTACGACATCAAGGGCAAGACCCTCGTCTTCATGGGCGACTGCAAGAACAATGTCGCTCGCTCCCTCATGGTCGTCTGCTCCAAGCTCGGCATGAACTTCGTGGCCTGCGGCCCCGAGGAGTGCATGCCCGCTGACGACGTCATCGAGGCCTGCAAGCCCATCGCCGAGGCTAACGGCTGCACCATCAAGCTGACCACCGACGTCAAGGACGGCGTCACCGGTGCCGACGTTATCTACACCGACGTGTGGGTCTCCATGGGCGAGCCCGACGAGGTCTGGGCCGAGCGCATCGCTCAGCTCACCCCGTATCGTGTTACCTCCGAGGTCATGGCTATGGCCAACCCGGGTGCTATCTTCCTGCACTGCCTGCCCAGCTTCCACGACACCAACACCACCATTGGCGCAGAGAAGTGCGAGCAGTTCGGCATCACCGAGCAGGAGGTCACCGACGAGGTCTTCGAGAGCCCCGCTTCCAAGGTCTTCGACGAGGCCGAGAACCGCATGCACACCATTAAGGCTGTCATGTACGCCACGCTCAAGTAAGAGCATCTAGCATCTCGCTCGGGGTGTATTGCTGCACACCCCGAGCGGTTTTATCTGGTAATAATCTCGCATCAAGCGGCAGGCACGGCACGGAAGAGCCGCTTCTGGCGAGATCAGTAAATGATTTATGAAGGGGGGATGAGAACTATGACTGAGACCGCTAAGAAAAAGCGCGGTATGCCTTCATCGTTCACCATTCTTCTTGCTCTGCTGGCAATTGTCGCAGTGATTACCGTTATCGTCTCCGGCACGTCCGGCGGCGCGGTTACTGCCGCCCGTCTGAGCGATTTCTGCACCGCCCCGATTAAGGGCTTCGCTGACGCTCTGCCCGTCTGCCTCTTCGTTATGATCCTGGGCGGCTTCCTCGGCATGATGACCGAGACCGGCGCTCTGGACAACGGCATCGCCGTTCTGGTGCAGAAGCTTAAGGGCAACGAGATTATGCTCATTCCCGTGCTGATGCTCATCTTCTCCCTCGGTGGTACCACCTATGGTATGTGCGAGGAGACCGTTCCCTTCTACGCCCTGCTCGCCGCTACCATGATGGCTGCTGGCTTCGACCCCATGGTCGGTGCCGCTACCGTCCTGCTCGGCGCTGGCTGCGGCTGCTTGGGCTCCACGGTTAACCCGTTCGCCGTCGGCGCTGCCGTCGACGCTCTGACCGGCGTTGGCATTGAGGTCAACCAGTCCATCATCATCGGCCTCGGTGCCGTCCTGTGGATTGTCACTACCGCTATGTCCATCGTCTTCGTGATGAACTATGCCAAGAAGGTCAAGGCTGACAAGGGTTCCACCATCCTGTCGATGCAGGAGCTCAAGGACGCCGAAGAGGCTCACGGCAAGGCTGCTTCCGAGGTCCACAAGGAGGTCAAGCTCACCGGTCGTCAGAAGGGTGTTCTGATCGCCTTCGCCTTCACCTTCGTCGTCATGATCGTCGGCTTCATTCCGCTGGCCGACCTCAACGAGGGCGTCGCCAACTTCTTCGACGCTGGCGCTGTCTACGACGCCGACGGTAACGCCGTCGTCCAGGGCTGGTCTGCCCTGATCACCGGCCTGCCCATTGGCCAGTGGTACTTCGACGAGGCTTCCACCTGGTTCTTCCTCATGGCCGTCCTGATCGGTATCATCGGTGGCCTGTCCGAGAAGCAGATCGTTAACACCTTCATCACCGGCGCTGCCGACATGATGTCCGTTGTTCTCGTCATCGCCCTCGCCCGTGGTATCTCCGTCCTCATGGCTAACACCGGCCTCGACGTCTTCGTCCTCGACGCTGCCGCCAATGCCCTGGCTGGCCTGTCCGGCGTGATCTTCGCTCCCATGAGCTTCCTGGTCTACTTCGGCCTGTCCTTCCTGATCCCCTCGACCTCTGGTATGGCTACCGTCTCCATGCCCATCATGGGACCGCTGGCTGTTAAGCTCGGCTTCTCGCCTGAGGTCATGGTCATGATCTTCTCCGCCGCCATCGGTGTCGTGAACCTGTTCACCCCGACCTCCGGCGCCATCATGGGCGGTCTCGCCCTGGCCAAGATCGAGTGGACGACCTGGCTCAAGTTTGCCCTTAAGCTCATCGTCGCGCTCTCCGTCGTCTGCGCCATCATCCTGACCGTCGCCTGCGTGTTGATCTAAGTACCCAACGGGTACCCCACGGAAACCTTGACGATCCTGTAAAGGATCACCTGGTCATCGTCTGTCCGGTGGGGTCAACCCACCGGTAGACTCCTACCTTTAGCCCCCTCCCGTTCCGTGCGCGGGAGGGGGCGCTCTTATGTTGCGCGGTTCTACGAACCGCGCAACCAGTCGACGCTGCGCGCCGTCCAGAACGACAATTTGTCATTCAAAAGGCAAGGCATGACCAAAAGGTCTATGCCTTGCCTTTTTCATGCCAACTTGTAAGTTCTGGACGGCGCTCGCTGTCCGTCCACTGCCTGCGGCGCTTTCCATTGTT
>JBKXPS010000010.1:0-104155 GCA_047014445.1 Collinsella aerofaciens
AGCTGCGGGAACGGCCTGTCCGCCTAATGTGTTCGGCTGAGATCGGAAATCAACCAAACGCTTGGCCGCGTTTGGCGTTGCAGCGGGGTTTGAGATGCCAAAAAACGGCTTCCGACCAGCGTAGTTGATCAACTCAATTGTTCAAAAGGGGTATTTATAAGCGATTTGGCAATGAATTTAAAAATCTTTGGGTGGTGCTGTGGGCCACTGGTATGCATTTTGCGACCACAACCATGCGCCCGTTGACCTGCGACTTGGCTCAGCTTGTCCTCACGGCACCGTATCTTGTCCACAGATCCGTCAAGCTTTTGGTCAGCATTTGGTTGGAATGCGCATGAAACGTCGTGCGAGTATGGGCATATGTGGAGGTCATGAGGTTGTAGCTGCATATTCTTGCAGCCTAGGAGGTTGAAAGATATTATTACCAAGTCTTTTCCTGCTTCAGGCGCACCTTCACGACCTGAAGCCACATTTGCCCAGAGGAGGTGACAATATGAAGGCTTATGAACTGCTGTTCTTTGTTGACCCGTCGCTCGACCCCGAGACTCGTCTCGCTGTTATGAAGCGTATCGATACCACGATCGCTGAGGGCGCTGGCAAGGTCGACTCCGTTGACGAGTGGGGCAAGCGCAAGCTCGCCTACGAGATCAACGACCTCACCGATGGTGACTACACCCTCATCAACTTCCACGCAGATCCTACCCAGATCGCCGAGCTTGATCGCGTCCTGCGCATCACCGACGCTGTGGTCCGCCACATGATCGTCCGTCGCGACGACCAGGAGTAAGACTGTCGTTTTGGACTGGGCTTGTGCCCCAAGAGGAAGTAGTGAGTTATGAGCATCAATCGAGTGAACATCACCGGTAACCTCACCCGCGATCCCGAGCTGCGCGCCACCGCCGGCGGAACCCAGGTTCTGTCCTTTGGCGTTGCCGTGAACGATCGTCGCCGCAACGCGCAGACTGGCGAGTGGGAGGACTATCCCAACTTTGTCGACTGCACCATGTTCGGCACCCGCGCCGAGGCCGTGAGCCGTTTCCTGGCAAAGGGAAACAAGGTCGCGATCGAGGGCAAGCTGCGCTACAGCTCTTGGGAGCGCGACGGCCAGCGCCGGAGCAAGCTTGAGGTCATCGTCGATGAGATCGAGTTTATGAGCTCCCGTGGTGGCCAGGGTGGCTACGATCAGGGCGGTTACGCCCCCGCAGCTCCCGCGCCCGCAGCACGTCCTGCCGCGCCGGTGGCTACGCCGCCCGCGGTCGACGTCTACGATGAGGACATCCCGTTCTAAGGGTTGTTCACCTATTTTTGAGTGAGAGGCGGCTTCGGTTCGCCGAAGTTGCCAAATGAAAGGTATTTTGACATGGCTAATGATTTTTCTGCACGTCAGCCGCGTCGTAAGTACTGCCAGTTCTGCAAGGAGAACACTGAGTTCATCGACTATAAGGACACTCAGCTTCTCCGTAAGTACATGACCGACCGTGGCAAGATCAAGCCCCGTCGCGTCACTGGCGCTTGCACGCAGCATCAGCATGACATCGCCAACGCCATCAAGCGCGCCCGCGAGATGGCTCTCCTGCCGTACACCGTCCCCGTGGTTTCCTCTCGTGGCAACCGCGACCGCGGCTAAGAAGGGAGACGCATCATGAAGGTTATTCTTCTCGATGAGATCAAGGGCAAGGGCGGCGAGGGTGACGTCGTAGAGGTCGCTCAGGGTTACGCTGAGAACTTCCTGTTCCCCAAGAAGCTCGCTGTTGCCGCCACCAAGGGCAACCTCAAGCAGCTTGACGAGCGTCGCAACAACATCGCCAAGCGCGAGGCCGTCCGTCTGGCTACCGCCAACGAGACCAAGGCTGCCTTCGAGGGCAAGACGGTCACCGTTGACGTCAAGGTCGGCGACGAGGGCATCCTCTTTGGCTCCGTTACCGCCGCTATGGTCGCTGACGCCATCAAGGCTCAGCTCGGTATGGACATCGACCGCAAGCGCGTCGAGCTCGGTAAGCCCATCAAGGTTGCCGGTGCCCACACCGTTGCCATCTCGCTGTACCGCGAGATCAAGGCCGAGGTTGTCGTTCTCGTCGGCGTTACCGCCGAGGAGCTCGCTGCCGAGGCTGAGGTCGAGGAGGCCGCTGAGGTCGCCGAGGCCGAGACCGCCGAGGTCGAGACTGAGGCTGCTGCCGAGTAGCATTTGCTGCAACGCAACAATCTTGTTCTAAGAAGGGCGCTCTGGGAAACCAGGGCGCCCTTTTGTTTTTTGCGCTGAGTGAGTGTCATGGTGAACGTTGCGTCGAAGTCCTATATACAGGACCGTTCATCCGTTTGGTTCGGTGATGATTGGCGGCGCGCGGCGCGTTTTGGGACCGTGGCTGATACTATGGATGCTCGCAAGCGATATGAATGAGGATGCTCATGGCATATGACGATAGGGAGACGGGGCTGACGGTCGAGGACCGCGGCTCAAAGTTGGGTCTTCCCCAAAACCAAGATGCAGAGGCCAATGTACTGGCCGCTATGCTGCTATCGCCCGAGGTGGTCGAAGAGGCCCAGGTCGAGCTGCAGCCCGATGATTTCTACCGGCCCATTCATAAGACCATCTACACCGCGATGGTCGATATGTACAACAGCCGCATTCCCATCGACTCCATCTCGCTGATCGATTACCTGCGAAGCATCAACAAGCTCGATGCCGTGGGCGGCGAGGCCTACATTTTGGAGCTGATGGGTCAGACTCTGTCGCTCGTGAACTGGCAGCACCATGCCGCCATCGTTCGTCGCGATTCGATGCTGCGCGAGCTGATCGGCGCCACCAACGAGATCAACGCGCTGGCATATAACGCCCCCACCGACACCAAAGAGGTCGTGGAGCTAGCCGAGAGCAAGCTGCTCAAGGTCACGGCACGCGAGGTCAAGTCGAGCTACAAGACGCTGACCGAGTTTATGGTTGAGGCCTATAACGAGGCCGAGGAAGTGTGTCAGGCCGGTGGTCAGGCTGCGGGCGTGCCCACGGGCTTCCCGTCACTCGACCGCATGCTCATGGGCTTCCGCGAGGGCCAGCTCATCATTATCGGCGCCCGCCCTGCTGTGGGTAAGACGTCGTTCGCCCTGAATCTGGCGCTCAACGCTGCCGCTGCCGGTTATACCGTCGGCTTCTTCTCGCTGGAGATGTCGGGCAAAGAAATTGCCCAGCGTCTGATTTGCGCCTACGCCATGATCTCGATCAGTGACTTCCGCATGGGCCGCATTAGCCCCGAGCAGTGGGCCAATATCAACGAGGCCACGCAGACCTTGTCCAAGCTCGATATTCTGATTGACGATACGCCCGGCACCACAGTGACCGAGATTCGCGCCAAGAGCCGCCGCATGCTCCATAACAAGGAGAAGGCAATCATCATCCTGGACTACCTGCAGCTGGTGAGTCCTCCGCCGGGACGCCGCTCCGAGAGCCGTACCGTCGAGGTTTCGGAGATGTCGCGTGGTCTGAAGATCATGGCCAAGGAGCTCAAGATCCCGCTCATCGCGCTGTCGCAGCTCTCGCGTCAGGTCGAATCCCGTACCGGCAAGCGCCCGCAGCTTTCCGACCTTCGTGAATCGGGCTCCATCGAGCAGGACGCCGATATCGTTATGTTCTTGGACCGCTCCGCCGACGAGGCCGAGGCCTCGCGCGACGATCGACCCGACGAGGGCGTTACGCGTATCGTCGTGGCCAAGAACCGTTCGGGCCCGATCGGCGACGTCGATCTGATGTTCCTGCCGGCATCCACCAAGTTCTATGAGCTTGATGGGGCACATGCCGAGGAGTAGGACAGGCGCCCGTTGCACGGGTATACTGGGAATGTTTTGTGCTTCTGCGTGCCGGCGTGGCGCGTAGACAGTCCATGAATGTAAGGAGTAAACATGCCGTCAACCGTTTTGGTCGGTGCCCAGTGGGGCGATGAGGGCAAAGGTAAGATTTGCGACCTGGTCGCCGGCGACTTCGATGCCGTCGTGCGCTACTCGGGAGGCAACAACGCCGGCCACACCATCGTCGTCAACGGCAAGAAGTACGGCCTGCACCAGGTGCCCTCCGGCATCATGTATTCCGATCACGTGTCGGTGATCGGTAACGGCTGCGTCGTCAACCCCAAGGTTGTCCTTGAGGAGATCGATATGTTCGAGGCCGACGGCATCACCACCAAGAACCTCAAGATTAGCGGCAACGCGCATGTCATCATGCCGTACCACATCGATCTGGATGGCGCCTTTGAGCAGAAGCTCGGCAAGAAGAACATCGGTACCACCAAGCGCGGCATCGGTCCGTGCTATCAGGACAAGATGGCGCGCATTGGCCTGCGCATGCAGGACATGCTGGACGAGGCACTGTTCCGCGACAAGCTGGAGACCGCTCTCGCCCGCGTGAACCCCGAGCTCGAGCTCATCTACAACCTGCCCACCTACACCGTGGACCAGATTTGCGACGAGTACCTGCCGATGGCCGAGCGCCTGCGTCCCTACATCACCGAGACGAGCCTGCTGCTCAACAACATGATCGATGAGGGCAAGAACCTGCTGTTTGAGGGCGCCCAGGCGACGCTGCTCGACATCGACCACGGCACCTATCCGTACGTGACGTCTTCCAACTGCACCGCCGGCGGTGCCATCACCGGCTCTGGCGTGGGCATGAAGAACGTCGACCGCGTGCTGGGCGTCATGAAGGCCTATATCACCCGCGTCGGTTCGGGCCCCATGCCCACCGAGCTTTCCTATGAGTCCGAGGCCGGCCACACGCTGACCGAGGAGGGCTATGAGTACGGCGTGACCACCGGTCGCCGTCGTCGTTGCGGCTGGTTTGACGGCCCTATCGCCAACTATGCCTCGCGCGTCAACGGCCTCACTGACATCGCCGTGACCAAGCTCGACGTGCTTTCGGCTTTCGACACCATCAAGGTGTGCGTTGCCTACGACGTCGATGGCGAGCGTTACACGAGCGTGCCCGAACACCAGGTGCGCTTTGAGCATGTCAAGCCCATCTACGAGGAGCTCCCTGGCTGGAAGTGCGATATCACCGGTTGCCGCAGCTTTGAGGAGCTGCCGCAGGAGGCTCAGGACTACGTGGCGTTTATCGAGGATCTGGCACACACCCGCGTGACGTTCATTGGCGTTGGCGCTGGTCGCGAGCAGATCATCAACCGATTCTGGAAGTAATCGGGACTATTTGGTTATTGCGATATACCCCTTTGCAGCCCAAGCGGGCGGCCGAGGGGTATATTTGCTTGCAAAGGGCTCGCGCGGAGCGGGCCGTTCATCCATAGAGGAGGCACCCTTGAAGGCGGACACTCAAACCATCGACATCCTGTTGTTGGGCAGCGGCGGCCGTGAGCATGCTTTGGCAGCCAAGCTCGCAGCATCACCGCGCGCCGGCAAGCTCTACATTGCGCCGGGCAACGGCGGCACCGCGAGCTGCGGCGAGAACGTTGTTCTCGACGACTGCGATCCTGCGGCCGTGGCGGCGTTTGCGCAGAGCCACGGATGCGGACTTGTGGTAATTGGCCCCGAGGCTCCGCTCGTGGCGGGCGTGGCCGACGCCGTGCGCGCGGCGGGTATTCCCTGCTTTGGCCCGGGTGCCGAGGGCGCCCAGATAGAGGGCTCCAAGCTGTTCTCCAAGCAGCTCATGGAGCGCGCCGGTATCCCTACGGCGGCCTACGGCTCGTTTACCGACGAGGCTTCGGCTCTCGCCTACGTGCGCGAGCAGGGCGCCCCGCTGGTCGTGAAGGCCGACGGCCTTGCCGCGGGCAAGGGCGTTATCGTGGCGACCGAACTTGATCAGGCCGAGGAGGCCGTGCGCGAGTGCTTTGGCGGCACCTTTGGCGATGCCGGCAATACCGTGGTCATCGAGGAGATGCTCGTTGGTCCCGAGTGCTCGCTGCTGGCCTTTACCGACGGCAAGACCGTGCGCCCCATGGCCACCTCGCAGGACCACAAGCGTGCGCTCGAGGGCGACAAGGGCCCCAACACCGGTGGCATGGGCGTCTACAGCCCGGTGCCCATCGTGACCGATGAGGAGCTCGCCACCATGGTGAAGGTCATGGAGCAGACCGTGGCCGAGCTCGCTGCCGAGGGTATCGACTACCGCGGCTGCCTGTACGGCGGCTTTATGCTCACGCCTGCCGGCCCCAAGGTGCTGGAGTTCAATGCCCGCTTTGGCGACCCCGAGACGCAGGTCGTTCTGCCGCGCCTTAAGAACGACCTGGTCGAGGTCATGTTGGCTTGTGCCAACTGCGAGCTCGACCAGATTGAACTCGACTGGCGTGACGAGTGGGCCGTGGCCGTTGTCCTGACGAGTGCGGGTTATCCCGGCAGCTACGAGAAAGGCAAGGTCATTACCGGTATCGCCGATGCCGAGGCCATGGAGAACGTGACCGTGTACCACGCGGGCACCGCCGTGGTGGACGGCCAGCTCGTGACCAATGGTGGCCGCGTGCTTGCCGTGACCGCTCTGGGCGACACGTTCGAGAACGCTCGCAACCTTGCCTACGAGGCCTGCGAGAAGATTGATTTTGAGGGCAAGACCCTGCGTCACGATATCGGCCTGCGCGCGCTGCGCGGCCGCGACGCCTGGGATGCCTAAAATCCGAGAGGAATGAGACGGATGGACGAGAAGAACGAAGAGCTCGTGGACGCGCAGATCGTCGAAGAGGACAGCCGCATGTATGGGCACGCCGAGGGCGAGCCTGGTGGCGAGGTCGCTGACGAGCCGGCGCTGGTGCTGGGCGACGACGACCCGCACGATGCCGAGCTGCACGAGAAGATTCTTTCGGAGGAGTGCGCCTGGAAGGGCAAGATCCTCGACGTCCACCGTCTTGAGGTTGAGCTGCCCAACGGTCACCGCAGCGCCCGCGATATCGTTCGCCATCCGGGTGCGGCGGCCGTTGTGGCACTGACCGAGAGCGGCAAGATCGTACTGGTGCGTCAGTACCGCACCGCCATCGATCGCGTGACGGTCGAGATTCCTGCCGGCAAGCTCGACCCGGGCGAGGACCCGCTCGATTGCGCCAAGCGCGAACTGCATGAGGAGACGGGCTTTAAGGCTGGTCGTATTCGCTTTTTGACGTCGATTGTCACGTCCTGCGGTTTTTGCGATGAGATCATCCACATCTACTTGGCTACCAAGCTCGAGTTTGATGCGCCCAACCCCGATGATGACGAGTTTGTCAACGTGGACCTGGTGCCGCTGCACGAGCTGATCGACGCCGTGCTCGACGGCAAGATCGAAGACGCCAAGACCGTCGTAGGCGCGCTTGCCTGCGACAGCATCGCGCACCGCCTTGGGGGCGCGGAGCTTTAACGAGTGGGGATAGCCTTGGGACAAGTACTACTGATTGCTTTGTCCCAGGGCCTTACGTTGCTGATATTTCTTTGAGGATCACATGCTGAAGAGGTTTCTTTCTTACTACAAGCCCCAGATGGGGCTTTTTGTTGCTGATACTGTTTGTGCTCTGGTGCTTGCCGCCATTGACCTGGCGTTCCCCATTATCCTGCGCAATTTGACCGGTGGGCTGTTTACTCAGGGTCAGGCTGCCATTATGCAGGCGCTCGGCATGATCGCGGTGGGCTTGGTGCTGATGTATGCCGTCCGCTGCGCCTGCCGCTATTTTGTGAGCTATTGGGGTCACGTGATGGGCGCGCGTATGGAGTCCAAAATGCGCGAGGACCTGTTCGACCAGTATGAGCGCTTTAGCTTTGCGTACTTCGATCGCAACAGCTCGGGCGACATGATGAGCCGCGTGGTCAACGACCTGTTCGATATCTGCGAGGCGGCGCACCACGTACCCGAGTGGATCATCATCTGCGGTATCGAGATTATCGGCTCGTTTGTGATCCTCTTTACCATCGCCCCGGTGCTGGCGCTCGCCATGGCCGTGGTGACGGCGGCGTTTGCGGTCATCATGTTTTGGCAGAACATGCGTATGCGCGAGGTCTTTAGCGACAACCGCAAAAAGATCAGCGGCATCAATGCGCAGCTGCAGGATTCGCTGGCGGGCATGCGCGTGGTCAAGAGCTTTGCCAACGAGGAGACCGAGCGTGCCAAGTTCCGCGCCTCCAACAATCGCTATCTTTCGTCCAAGGAGAACATGTATCACGCCATGGGCGTCTATACCGCGACGTATGGCCTGCTCTCTGGTGTGCTCTATGTGATCGTGGTGCTGCTGGGCGGCTGGCTGGTCGCCCAGGGACAGCTGCAGGCGGTCGATATGGCGACCTTTGCACTCTATATTTCGCTGTTCTGCACGCCGCTCGAGACGCTCGTCAATTCGGCCGAAACGTATCAGAAGGCTATCGCCGGCTTTAAGCGTATGGACGAGGTGCTCTCGACGGCGCCGGATATCCAGGACAAGCCGGGCGCTACGGATCTGCAGGTGACCGCCGGCGCCGTGGAGTATCACGACGTGTGCTTTAACTACGAGGATGTCGAGCTGGGCGAGGGCTATGCCGACGAGCGTCCCGTTATCGACCATATGGACCTGTCCATCAAGCCCGGGCAGACCATCGCTTTGGTTGGCCCTTCGGGCGGCGGCAAGTCCACAACCTGTTCGCTGCTGCCGCGCTTTTATGACGTGGCTACCGGATCCATTAGCATCGACGGTCAGGACGTGCGCGATGTGACGCAGCAGAGCCTGCGCCGCGCCATCGGCCTGGTGCAGCAGGATGTCTATCTATTTGACGGTACGATTGGCGAGAACATCGCCTACGGCAAGCCGGGCGCCACGGCAGAAGAGATCGCCGAGGCCGCCCGTCGCGCCAACATCGATGCCTTTATCGAGTCGCTTCCGCAGGGCTACGACACCGTGGTGGGCGAGCGCGGCAGCCGTCTTTCGGGCGGACAGAAGCAGCGCGTTGCCATCGCGCGTGTGTTTCTCAAGAACCCCAAGATCCTGATTTTGGACGAGGCGACGAGTGCTTTGGATAACGAGAGCGAGGAGGCGGTGCAGGAGTCACTCGAAGAGCTGGCACGCGGCCGCACCACGATTATTATCGCCCACCGTCTTTCGACCATTAAGCATGCCGATGAGATTGCGACCGTTGAGCATGGTCGCGTTGTGGAGCGTGGCACGCACGAGGAGCTTCTCGCCCGTGGCGGCACCTATGCCCGTTACTATCGAATGCAGTTCGAAGGTGCGCGTGCGCACGAGCTCGACTGATTGATATGACAGGAAGTTTATGGCTGACAAGAACCCTTTGACTCCGGAAGAAGTGACGGAGTTATTCTCCGAAATCGATGCATCCGGCGTCTTGGATCCCACGCTCGCCAAAAAGCGTACCGAGCGCATGCGTGAGAAGGAGGCTGCGGCCAAGCGCGGTGACAAAGCGGCGCTAGCGCAGCTGCGCAGCGAGGACCGCGCGAGCCAGGCAAAACATATCGACCCGCTGTCCGAGGACGATCCTTCGGGTTCGCAGGTGAGCCATACCATTACGAAGACTGCCATGGCCGTGGTTATCGGCATCTTGGTGCTGATCGTGGGCATGCAGATTGGCTACGGCGTGATGCGTCGCCTGAATACCGCCAACCTGTCCGAGAGCGTTTCGGTCGATACCGTTTCGACGGCGCTGAAGGGCGGCCTTGAGTGGGGCAACGGCTTTACGCAGTTCCCGCTCGACTTTACCGTCGATGAAGCCGATGAGCGTACGGGCACGGTCGAGGTGACGGTGTTGGACACATCGTCTGCCAACGAGCTCGAGCTGCTGTCCAACGGGCAGATCCAGGCCGCGGCGCTTGCGACCAACGCGCTGCTCAACGATAAGATCGACCGCGTGGTGTATAACGTTCACGCCTATATCGACGAGGATAGCAACATTCAGCACGATTCCTTCTTTGGCATGTTCCCCGCGCGGGGCCACCAGAGCGCCATTTTGACGTTCGTGTGGACCAAGAGCTCATCCAACGCCACGAGTATCGACTGGAAGATGCGCATCGTGAGTATGGATGACACCATCGCCGAGCGCATTCAGAAGCAGGTGAACTCGGTGTCGTCGTTGATTGAGGACCCGGTGGTGAGCCAGACCAAGATTGACGAGGAAAAGGCCGAACGTGACCTGGAGCATCGTCTGCATGGCCGCGAGATTTTCCGCGGCGGCAAGCCCGATCGCTCACCGTCCGAACTGCTGGAGCAGGACAAGAAAAAATAAGACGCCATCATCCCGCGTGAGCCAAGTGACCACGCGGGATGATTTTTCTGGGACGGGGATTCAAAAATCATTATGCATAGAAAGTCATAATTATCATTTCGTAAACATTTCAATGAAATTAACGCCATGAGGCATACTTGCGGTTACAATACCGCGAGGCCTAACTACACACCTTTAAGCCGGTCCTGTGAGACCGGGAAGGAGAATTATGGCGAACAACCATACCGCGGGCGCTGCCGCCCGCACCTTCGCGCCCAGCGAGCTTTGCCAGCGCATGCTGGCCAAAACCAGCAAGGGCACCTGCGGTCCCTGCATCCTGTATCTTGAGGATGGGACCATTTTTTATGGACGTGCATGCGGCGCCGCGGGCACCGCGACCGGCGAAGTCTGCTTCAACACCTCGCTCGAGGGCTACTTTGAGGTCATGACCGACCCGAGTTATGCCGGCCAAATCGTAACCATGACCTATCCGCAGATCGGCAACTACGGTATCGACGAGACCGACGTCCAGTCGGCCTTCCCCGGCGACGACGTGCGCCCTGCGAGCGCTCCGGCTATGCGCGGCATGATCGTTCGCGACATGTGCGCCACGCCTTCTAACTGGCGCTCGGCCGTCAGCGTGCCGGAGTACCTGCGCGCTCACGGCATCGTCGCTATCGAAGGTGTCGACACCCGCGCCCTGGTGCGCCATCTGCGCGACAATGGTTCCAAGATGGGCATTATCTCGACCGAGATCTTCGACGTCGACGAGCTTGCCGAGCGTCTGGCCGCAGCGCCCACGCTGGTAGGCGAGAACCTGGTCAAGACCGTAAGCTGCCCCGTACCTCACGAGTTTGTGGCCGCCGACCTGCCTGCCACGCATGACTTTGCGCTTGCGGTTGCCGCTCCTGCCCGTCACAAAGTGGTCGCCTACGACTGCGGTGTGAAGCGCGGCATTCTGGAGGGGCTGGTCCGCGCCGGCTGCGACCTTACCGTCGTGCCGTGGGACACGCCCGCGAGTGAGGTGCTCGACATGAATCCCGACGGCGTCTTTTTGTCCAATGGCCCCGGCGACCCCGACGCCGTGGTGGAGACCTACGAGCAGGTGCAGCAGCTGATCGGCAAGGTGCCGGTCTTTGGCATTTGCCTGGGCCATCAGATGATCAGCCTGGCCTGCGGCGCCCAGATGGAAAAGCTTAAATTCGGTCACCGCGGTGGCAACCAGCCGGTCGTGAACCTGGTAAGCCGTCGCGTGGAGATTACCGCGCAAAACCATGGCTTTGGCCTGCTGTTCCCCAGCCTGGGCAAGCTTGTCCCCGAGCTTTCCGGCGGCGAGACCGAGCATGCGGCCGATGGAGATCTGCGCGTCTGGGTGCGCCGCGGAATCGCGCCGGTCGTGATGAACGAGCGCTTTGGCCGCATTCGCCTGACGCACGTGAACCTCAACGACGGCACCGCCGAGGGCATCCAGCTGCTCGACGCCCCGTGCTTCTCGGTCCAGTACCACCCCGAGGCCTCGCCTGGCCCCACCGATGCTCACTATCTCTTTACCGCCTTTACGCGACTCATGGACGGCGAGGAGAACTACCTGGACATCGACACCGCGAAGGACCGCCTGGCTGGCTGGAATTTCGCCGACGATGGTTCCGCCGTTCTACCGAACGGCGGACCGGTCGACGCTGCGGCTGCATCTGGCACATCATCTTGCCGCTCTGCTTCGGACGCGCGGGCATAAGCCCAGCGCGCCCTCGCATCACGGCAACCTGATGCACCAGCTGCACCCTCGCTGACTTTTCCAAAACATTGAGTCAGCCTCTCTAGGAGGTTTTAAACATGCCGAAACGTACTGACATCAAGCGTATCCTCGTTATTGGTTCGGGCCCCATCGTTATTGGCCAGGCCTGCGAGTTCGACTACTCCGGCGCCCAGGCCTGCAAGGTGCTCAAGGAGGATGGCTTTGAGGTCATCCTGGTCAACTCCAACCCGGCGACCATCATGACCGACCCGGGTCTTGCCGACCGCACCTATGTCGAGCCCATCACTGCCGAGTTTATCGAGCGCGTAATCAAGAAAGAGCGCCCGGACGCGCTGCTGCCCACGCTGGGCGGCCAGACCGGTCTGAACGCCGCCGTCGAGCTGGCGAAAGACGGTACGCTCGACAAGTACGGCGTCGAGATGATCGGCTGTGACCTTGCCGCCATCGAGCGCGGCGAGGACCGCAAGCTCTTTAACGAGGCCATGGCCGAGATCGGCCTGGAGGTCGCGCGCTCGGGCTATGCCTACAGCGTGGCCGACGCCGAGGCCATCGCCGAGCGCGTGGGATATCCCTGCGTGCTGCGTCCGAGCTTTACCCTCGGCGGCGCCGGTGGTGGCATCGCGCATACTCACGAGGAGCTCGTCTCCATCGTGAGCCAGGGCCTGGAGCTCTCGCCTGCCCACGAGGTACTGGTCGAGGAGTCCATTGAGGGTTGGAAAGAGTATGAGATGGAGGTCATGCGTGACCACGCCGGCAACGGCATCATCGTGTGCTCCATCGAGAACCTCGACCCCATGGGCGTGCACACCGGCGACTCCATCACCGTGGCGCCGGCGCAGACCCTCTCCGACCTGGAGTATCAGCGCATGCGTGTCGCATCGCTCGCCATTCTGGAGAAGATTGGCGTCGAGACCGGTGGCTCCAACGTGCAGTTTGCCGTGAACCCCAACACCGGCCGCCTGATCGTCATCGAGATGAACCCGCGCGTGAGCCGCTCGTCCGCCCTCGCTTCCAAGGCAACGGGTTTCCCCATCGCCAAGGCCGCCGCGCGCCTGGCCGTGGGCTACACGCTCGACGAGATCGTCAACGACATCACCAAGGCTACGCCCGCCTGCTTTGAGCCCACAATCGACTACTGCGTCGTCAAGGTGCCGCGCTTTGCCTTCGAGAAGTTCAAGGGTACCGACCCCACGCTCACCACGCGCATGAAGGCCGTGGGCGAGATCATGGCGATCGGCCGTACCTTTGAGGAGGCCTTTGGCAAGGCTATGCGCTCGCTGGAGGACGGCCACCAGGGCATTTGCGCCGGTGGCAAGGAGGGTGCCGACAAGCTAGGCGACGACGAGCTCGCTCAGGCCGTGGCAACCCCGACCGAGCACCGCATCTGCTTTGTGGTCGAGGCCCTGCGCCGTGGCTGGGACATTACCCGCATCCATGCCATCTGCGGCATCGATCCGTGGTACCTCAACCGCATCAACGACATGGTGCAGGTCCAGGAGAGCATTCGCGGCCTGCGTGTGGAGGATATCGACGCCGACGCGATGCGTCTGCTCAAGCAGTACGGTACGAGCGACGCCGAGATCGCCGCGCTGACCGGCTCGGACGAGCGCTTTGTGCGCGCCTATCGCAAGGGCCTTGGCGTGGTTCCCAGCATGAAGACGGTCGACACCTGCGCCGCCGAGTTCTCGAGCGCCACGGAGTACCACTACAAGACGTACGAGAACATCTACCGCACGAGCCCGGATGCCAAGAAGTGCGTGGCTCCCGACGAGACCACGCCGGCGGACAAGCCCAAGGCGATGATCCTGGGCGCCGGCCCCAACCGCATTGGCCAGGGTATCGAGTTCGATTACTGCTGCGTGCACGCGAGCTATGCGCTGGCGGCCCGCGGCTTCGAGACCATCATGGTCAACTGCAATCCCGAGACCGTTTCGACCGACTACGACACGTCCGACCGTCTGTACTTTGAGCCGCTCACCTACGAGGACGTCATGGATGTCATCGATGTTGAGCGACCCGACGGCGTCGTGGTGACGCTCGGCGGCCAGACTCCGCTTAAGCTGGCGCGCATGCTCGAGGAGAGCGGCGTGAACATCATGGGCACCAAGCCCGATGCCATCGACTTTGCCGAGGACCGCGAGCGCTTTGCCGCCCTGCTCGACAAGCTGGGCATTATGTATCCGCCGGCGGGCCAGGCAACCTCGTTTGAGGAGGCCGAGGCCGTGGCCGCGCATATTGGCTACCCGCTGCTGGTGCGTCCGAGCTACGTGCTGGGCGGCCGCGGCATGATGATCGCCTACGATGCCGAGCGTCTGCGCGATTACATGGCCGAGGCTGCGCGCATTAGCCCCGACTACCCGGTGTATCTGGACCGCTTCTTGGAGGGCGCGATCGAGTCCGATGTCGACGCCCTGTGCGATGGCGAAGAGGTCTACATCGGCGGCATTCTGGAGCATATCGAGGAGGCCGGTATTCACTCCGGCGACTCTGCGACCTGCATTCCGCCGTTCAGCTTTAGCGAGAGCCTGCAGGCAAAGCTTCGCGAGACTACGCGCCGCATCGCGATGGCGCTGGGCGTACGCGGCCTGGTCAACGTGCAGTACGCCATTAAGGGCGAGACCGTCTATGTGATCGAGGCCAACCCGCGTGCCAGCCGTACCGTGCCGTTTATCTCCAAGGCCACCGGCGTGCCGCTGGCCAAGTGCGCGGCGCGTATCATGGCAGGCGATTCCATCGCGAGCCTGGGCCTGCCGAGCGACGAGCGTCAGCTGGACTGGTTCTGCATGAAGGAAGCCGTTATGCCCTGGGGCCGTTTCCCGGGCGCCGACGTTATCCTGGGGCCCGAGATGAAGTCTACGGGCGAGGTCATGGGTATCGCCAAGAGCTATCCCGAGGCATATGCCAAGACGCAGCTGGCGATTGACTACAAGCTGCCCGACCCGAGCGCCGGCAAGGTGTTCATTAGCGTGTGCGACCGCGACAAGCGTCATATCCTTTCGGTCGCGCGTATCCTGCGTTACCTGGGCTTTGACATCTGCTCCACCGAGGGCACGGCGCGCGTGCTGCGCGGCGGCAACGTGACCTGCGAGGTTGTGGAGAAGATCAGCGGCCCGCACGACGGCGAGCGTCCCAACATCGGCGACCTCATCGCCGATGGCAAGATTGCGGTGATCATCAATACGCCATACGGCCCGGGCTCGCGTGGCGACGGTTATCTGCTGCGCACCGAGGCCGTGCGCCGCGGCGTGACCTGCGTGACCGCGATGTCTGCCGCCAACACGTACGTGAGTGCCATCGAGGCCGTGCGCGAGGACCAGCAGGGTCACGGCAGCGCCAACGACATGGGTATGGACGTCATCGCCCTGCAGGACCTGCCGCAGCACACGGTGTAGTGTGACCTGTCCGGCCGGGGCGGGAGGCGGACACTTTCTCTCGGAAACTGGGCTTCGCGAAGTTTTCCGAGAGAAAGGACCGCCTCCCGCCCCGGCCTGCGGTGACTTGGCTGCACCGTGTGCTGCCGAAGGGGCTTTGCGCGATGACTAGGGCTGAATAGAAAATGAGTGTGGGATCCGCCGTTCATTCGAACGGCGGATCCCACGTTAATAATTCAGCCAACGTACGTCATGGCAATTCCCGGTAGGTCGAGGGTGCCCCGCGGCGGTCTGGTGTTTTCATCTGAACGACTTTGCGAAGCAACCGGAGTGAAGATGAAAACACCAGACCGCCGCGGGGCACCCGCAGACCGCAGGGACGGGAGAAGCTATACTACTCTCAGTAGTTAAGGGTCGCGGATCCGCCGCGTCGCCGCTCTCAACAGGAGGTCTTTGTTTATGGCAGATCAAAAGCCGGTCGTCGGGATCATCATGGGTTCCAAGTCCGATCTGGGCGTTATGGAAGGTTGCACCGCCGAGCTCGAGGCGCTGGGTGTGCCCTATGAGCTCGTCATTGCGAGCGCACACCGCACGCCGGCGAAGGTCCACGAGTGGGCCTCGACTGCCGCCGATCGCGGTATCAAAGTGATTATCGCCGCCGCCGGCAAGGCTGCTCACCTGGGTGGTGTCGTGGCTGCCTTTACGCCGCTGCCGGTTATCGGCGTGCCTATGAAGACAAGTGACCTGGGCGGTATGGATTCGCTGCTGTCGATGGTGCAGATGCCTTCGGGTGTGCCCGTGGCCTGCGTTGCCATCAACGGCGCCAAGAACGCCGCTATCTATGCTACGCAGATCCTGGGCGCCTGCGACCCCGAGTATCGCAAGGTTATCGAGAAGATGAAGCAGGAGATGGCCGACGCCTAGGCGTTCCGCCGTTTCACCGCAGTATAAGGAGAGCCATGTCCGACTATCAGGGAAAACGATTCAAGGCTTCTCAGATTCCCGATCCGTCGAAGCCAGGTGCTGCCCGTGCGGCACAGCAGGGTCGGACATCCTCTCCTCAGCAGCCGCGCGCGCCGCGTTCTGTAACGCCGACGTCCCATCGCCGTCAGGATACGCCGGCTGCGTATCGCCCTTCGTCTTATAGCACCGCTAAGAAGCCGCCCCGGTCTTCATCGCATGCCGCGCCGTCGGATTATACCGAGCCGCCGCGCAAAAAGCGCCGCTCCATCATTCCCATTCTGCTCATCATCATCGGTATCGGTCTGATTGTTGCCGCCGCTGCCATCTTTATCAATGCGCAGATCGGTTACAAGCAGGCGAGCGAGTCGTACCAAAAGATCGAAGAGCAATATGCGCCCGCTAAGGACGCCAGCGGCGTGCCGGTTATCGACTTTAATGCCCTTGCCCAGACAAATCCCGAGGTCGTCGGTTGGATTTACGCACCGGGCACCAACATTAACTATCCAGTAGTGCAGGCTACTGATAACTCCAAGTACCTCAACACGTTGTTCGATGGCACGTCCAACGCATCGGGTGCTATCTTCTTGGATTACGAGGACAATGCGCCCGGCATGGTGGATCAGCAGACTACGATCTATGGTCACCACATGAACGACGGATCGATGTTCAATGTGATCTCGGACACGACCGATCAGGCGACGTTCGACAGCATAGAGTACGTGTATTACATCACGCGCGACGCCACCTATAAGCTGCGTCCGCTGGCGACCAAAGTTGTCGAGGACACGTATGCCAAGGCGCGCATACCCAATTTTGAGGGCGACGACGGGCTCAAGAACTACCTGTCCGAGATGCTCGACGGTGCCTCTGCCGTGGCGAGCGATGCCACCGATCGTGCTGCTTCGGCAACCAAGGTCGTAACGCTTGTGACCTGTCGTTCGTTATCGCTGAGCAACACGCGTGCTGTCATGGTGCTCACGCCGGTCGAGGAATAAGTTGTTCGAGAGTAGCTAAAAAAGCCCCGTTCCAAATTGGCTACTCGACGACGGTAAGGGAGAAATGATGCTCGAGAACGGCAAATCGATGCCTTCGGTTGATGCTTGGCTGCGCGAAGCCAAGGCCGATGTTTCGGCGGCTGATTGTGGGATGTACCTGACACACAACGGTGTGGTGCGCGCGACGCCCAAGGCCGAAGTGCGCGGAGTCGAGACCGATGGCGTGGCGCCAGGCCACAAGGTGGGCGGCATGGTGTTTGGCTTCGATGCCGAAAAGGTGCAGGCCGCTATCGAGGCGACGCGCACGATGCCGGGTATCGGCTATGTGCGCGTGTGGCTGGCGAGCGGCGAGCTTACCGTGGGCGACGACATCATGCTCGTGCTCATTGGCGGAGACATTCGCCCGCATGTGGTCGATGCGCTGCAGTCGCTCGTCGGTACCATCAAGAACGAGTGCGTGAGCGAGGTCGAGCGCGAGGCGTAAGGCCTCGTCGGCAATCCGAGTCTGTCTATAGCGAAAGCCCGCCGGCAGTTCATGTAGATCTGCCAGCGGGCTTTGATGTGTTGGAGCTATTTTGCTCTGGCGTTTGCTACACGCGTGTGGCGTCCTTGGGGCTCATGGTCATACTCTGAAAACGGTTCTCCATATATTCGTTATCGAAATGCTTGTCATAGAACTGTGCGACGGGAATATTTCGAACGGTTCCGTTGACGCGCTGATACCAATAGTCGAGCGATTGCAACGTCATGACGCCGTCGATCAACATGACGGCGGTCAGGATGACGGTAGCAGAGTAGCGGCGTTTCCATGGAATCATATTGATGAGCTTAAGCAGGTGCGGCAGCAAGACCTTGATCCAGATGAGGCCACCCAGGCCCCACATGCAGGCAAACGGCGTGCATGTGCGTCCCCCGGTCAATACCGCGATGGGATCGGGCATGCCGAATAGCCTAATGTGTGAATAGCTCCACGACACCACGCCAAATGAGGTCTGCATAAACCAGCCTACAAACACCTCGAAAGCGCCGCCGATCAGGGCACTTACCAGGAAAATGATCAGAGGATTCTTTTTATAGAAGCGGTTGAGCGCCATGGTCATGAGCACCGCGCCAAATCCGTAGATGGGGCTAAAGGGGCCAAATAGCATACCGGCACGGTCCTGATAGACGCCGGGATCGACGACGACCATATGCCAGACTTCCTCGAGAATGAGACCTAACACGCTGCAGACGAAGAATACCCAGAACAGGTTGAAGTAGTTGAGCTTGATGTAGCCCTCGCCGGTTTCGTCGCGGCCGAGCATCCCCTCGGCGGCGGCATCGCGGTCGAGCATCTCTTGCAGACGGCGCTGCAGTTCGCGCTCCTGGCGTAGCGTGGGGTCGACGGTGGCCGACAGCGCAATGAGGATGACAAGCTGGACGGCGGGGCGCAGCAGGAAGGGTCCGATGCCCTGGAGCATCACGTCAACTAAAAGCTCGACGACGGTAAACGCGATAAGGATGTAGGAAAGACGGGCGGCGTTGCGGCGCTGGTTCTTGATGAGGTCCAGGCCAAAGATGATCAAGATGACGGCACTGGCAGCCGAGAGCATGATGCCGGCGACGATAAGGCCGACTGCGACGAGCGTGTTGTCGCCGAGGTTGGCGGCGGCGTTGCCGTTGATGAGCGCGGTGATGACCTGCCACATAAAGGCGCCGACCGACGGGAGCGTACCAACACCGGACAGGATGCACAGGACGGCATACACCTTAATGATGAGGGGGATCTTCTTGACCTCCGTGACGCTGGGGACGCTGGGGTCGAGTTCGTTTCGATCCATACATAACCTTTCTCGTTTTGCTGTAGGTACAAGGATACGCCGCCGACCTGCTAAAAGACAGGACAAACGACCCAATTGCAGCAATGTAAGCCCTAGCGGTGGACGAGACGCGTCGCGACGGAAGCATGCGGGATCGTCGGCCCCGAGGCGGTTGCCCAATAAAATGTTTGGCTGCAAAACGGATTATAAGCTCGGTGGGCTTTTAAAAAGCGCTGTTCATGCGCGGGAGTGCTTGTCTTGCCGTGCGTATAATAGGGCAGGTAACGCCAAATAACGAGGCTCTGAGGGGATGCCATGTCTCAAGAAACCATCCGCGCGGCCGAGCGTGCCGCGGGACAGGTGAAGACCATGTCGACGTATGATCCGGACTCCGACCAGCTGCATGAGGAATGCGGCATTTTTGGTGTGTGGGCACCCGATCGCGATGTGGCTCGACTGACGTACTTTGGTCTGCGCGCGCTACAGCATCGCGGCCAGGAATCGGCGGGAATCGCCGTGGGTGATGGCGGCACGGTTATGGTTCGCAAGGACCTGGGCCTGCTCGACCGCGTGTTCTCCAACGCCGACCTGTCGACACTCTCCGGCCAGCTGGCCGTGGGCCACGTGCGCTATGGCACTGCCGGTGCCAAGAGCTGGGAGGCCTCTCAGCCGCACCTCTCTACCATCAATAGCGTCATTATCGCGCTCGCGCACAACGGTACCCTCGTCAACACCGACGAGCTGCGCCGCCAGCTGATCGAGCTGGGCGTGCCGTTCCTTTCCAATTCGGATTCCGAGGTCGCGACTAAGCTTATCGGTTACTTTACTCAGCGTACAGGCCATCTACGCGAGGGCATTCGCAAGACCATGGAGCTCGTGCGCGGCGGCTATGCCATGACGCTCATCAACGAGCAGGCGCTCTACGCATTCCGCGATCCGCACGGCATTCGCCCGCTCGTGCTGGGCAAGCTGGTGGACGAGGGTCTGGACCAAGCCGATGCCGCATCCGTTTCGCAGCTGCCGTCGCAGGACGGCGCCGCGACGGTCGACGCCACCACCCATGTCACCCGCGCCGGCGGCTGGGTCGTTGCTTCCGAGACGTGCGCGCTCGACATTGTGGGCGCCGAGTATGTTCGTGACGTCCGTCCCGGCGAGATCTTGCGCATCAGCGCCGAGGGCCTTGTGTCCGAGCAGGGCGTGCCTGCCGCCGAAGAGCCTGCTAACTGCATCTTTGAGCAGGTCTACTTCGCTCGCCCCGACTCCATCATGAACGGCAAGAGCGTCTACGCCTGCCGTTATGACATGGGTCGTCAGCTGGCACACGAGGAGCCCGTCGAGGCCGACCTGGTCATCGGCGTGCCCGATTCCGGCCTGCCGCCCGCGGAGGGTTATTCGCACGAGAGCGGTATTCCCTTTGGCGAGGGCCTTATCAAGAACCGCTACGTGGGCCGTACGTTTATCGAACCCACGCAGGAGCTGCGCGCCATGGGCGTGCGTATGAAACTCAACCCGCTGCGCGACAACATCGAGGGCAAGCGCCTGGTCGTCATCGACGACTCCATCGTGCGCGGCACCACCATGGTGCAGCTCGTCAAGATGCTACGCAACGCCGGCGCCAAGGAGATTCATATCCGCATCAACTCACCCGAGGTTATCTGGCCGTGCTTCTACGGTATCGATACCGACGTGCAGTCGCAGCTTATCAGCGCCAACAAGACGGTCGACGAGATTTGCGAGTATATCGGCGCCGATTCGCTGGCCTTCCTTTCGGTCGAGGGCCTGCTTAAGGTCATGCCCAAGGGCGGTTACTGCGATGCGTGCTTTACCGGCCGCTACCCCGTGGCGATTCCCGAGAGTTTTGGCCGCGACAAGTTCATGGAGGGCTTTAAGCCCCGCAACCTGGACAAGCCGCTGCACTTTGATGACGACGCCGTGGTCGAGAAATACGACGACCGCAGCTGGGAAGAGGAGCACGGCGAGGCCTAAAGCCTGCCATGTAGGGACAGGTTTATTTTGGTAGGTTTTACCTGCTGTTTTGTTGATATGACGGCGCGCGTTGTTATGGCGCGCGCCGAAATGAACGCAACTATGAGCACCGTTTGGCGTCCGCGCGGCGCCACGGTAGTGGGAGAGGAAGGCTCAGATGAGCGACAGCAAGCATGTGACGTATGAGGATGCCGGCGTCGATACCGCCGAGGGCGGCCGCGCCGTCGACGCGATTAAGCAGATGGTCAAGGACACCAATCGCCCCGAGGTTATCGGCGGCATCGGCGGCTTCGGTGGCCTGTTCTCGGCTGCCGCGCTTAAGGATATGGAAGACCCGATTCTGATTAGCGGTACCGACGGCGTGGGCACCAAGCTCGTGCTCGCCCAGATCATGGATCGCCACGAGACGGTGGGCCAGGACCTGGTCGCTATGTGCGTCAACGACATTCTGGCTTCGGGCGCCGAGCCGCTGTTCTTCCTGGACTACGTTGCCATCGGCCACATCGAGGCCGAGCACATGGCAAAGATCATCAAGGGCGTGGCCGATGGCTGTAAGCTCGCGGGCTGCGCGCTCGTGGGCGGTGAGATGGCCGAGCACCCCGGCGTCATGGCTCCGGCCGACTACGACCTTGCCGGCTTTACCGTGGGCGTCGTCGACCGTCCCAAGATGCTCGACCCCGCAAACGTCCGCCCGGGCGATGTGATCCTGGGCCTGCCTTCCACCGGCGTGCACTCCAACGGCTACTCGCTCGTGCGCAAGGTCATCGGCGTCGACGGCATTAAGCCGGGCACGCCCGAGGCCGCCGCTAAGGCGGAGGAGCTGAGCCGTCCGCTCGAGGAGCTCGGCGGTGCTTCGCTGGCAGACGCCCTGCTGGCTCCCACGCGCATCTACGTCAAGCCGATTCTGGAGCTGCTGCGCGGCGGCGCTCCGGTGCACGCCATTGCCCACATCACTGGCGGCGGTATTACCGAGAACCTCAACCGCGCGCTCGCCGACGACGTCGACGCCGTGGTCACCCGCAACGGTGCCGAGATGGGCTGGGACGTTCCTCCCGTCATCACCTACGTGTCGCGCCAGGCCGAGCTCGCGCCCAACGAGGCATGCAAGACCTTCAACATGGGCGTCGGCCTGTGCCTGATCGTCGCTCCCGAGGACGAGGCCGCGGTGACCGAGGCCCTGGTCGCGCTGGGCGAGAAGCCGTTCCGCGTGGGCGAGTGCGTCGAGGGCTCCGGTAAGGTCGTGTACTCCGATGAGCGCTAACGAGCAGATGGCTGCTGCCGAGGGCCTGGGCTTTGTGCCCTACACCCGTCCGACCGGCACCGATACGGCCGAGCCGCTCAAGATCGGTGTGCTCATCAGCGGTTCGGGTACCAACCTGCAGGCGCTGATCGATCTGATCGCCGCCGGCAAGCTCAACGCTTCGATTGAGCTTGTGGTGTCGAGCCGTCCTTCGGCTAAGGGTTTGCAGCGCGCTGAGCGCGCGGGCATCCAGACGCTCACGCTGTCCAAGGATGTCTATGCCGACCCCATCGCCGCCGACGAGATCATCGCGCACGAGCTGCTCGAGCGCGGCTGCGAATATGTGGTCATGGCCGGTTACATGCGCATGGTGCACACGCCGCTGCTGGCGGCGTTTCCCAACCGCGTGGTCAACTTGCATCCGGCACTGCTGCCGAGCTTTACCGGCGCGCATGCGATCGACGATGCCTTTGCGCGCGGCGTCAAGGTAACCGGTGTGACCGTGCACTTTGCCAACGAGATCTACGACAACGGCCCCATCATCGCCCAGCGCGCGCTGGCTGTCGAGGAAGGTTGGGATGTCGACACGCTCGAGGAGCACATCCACGCGATTGAGCACGTGCTGTATCCCGAGGTTGTTCAGATGCTCGCCGACGGCCGCGTCCACGTGCTGGAGAGCGGCAAGGTCGCAATTGACGCGCCTCGCGGCTAGCGGCGCACAGTACAATTTAGCCGAGTAGTCAGGGTGGTCATTGGCGCCAAGGCGCGCGTGGCCACCTTTTGTTTTGGGTAGTCATCGGGAACGGGCTTTAACGACTGGTCATTCAAGAACGTCGCAGGTGACTAGGTGAGAGAGGTGAGCGCATGGCGGATAACGAAGCGCTGTTTACGCCTGAGTTGGTGTTTTTTGATTGGGAGTGTGCGACGCCGGATGAGGTGTTCGCGCGGCTTGAGGGCGAGCTTGCACCACATGGCTACATTGCATCCGGTTGGCTCGATGCCGTCCGCACGCGCGAGGATGCCTATCCCACGGGTCTCGCTATGCCGGCGGCAAACATTGCCATTCCGCATACCGATCCGGGGTTTGTGGCCAAGCCCTATATCGCGGTGGTGAAGCCCGCCGCGCCCGTGACATTTAACGCTATGGCTGGCATGGGCGCTCCGGTGCCGGCGCAGATCGTCATCAATCTGGGCATCGCCGAGCCGGGCGGCCAGGTCGAGGCCCTGCAGGCACTCATGAACATCTTTATGGGCGCCGATGCCGCAGCCGACGTGCTCGGCCAGACCACGCCCCAGGGCATGGTCGACGCCATCCGCCGCCACTTCTAAGGTGGGGCTGAGTCGGCACTTGGGGACTGTCCCTAACTGCCGGCTGCCAGAGCTGTCCCCTTTGCACCAAAATGGTGCAGATTAATCTGTCCCCAATGCACCAAGCGTGCCGCGGGGGCTGCGTTGTGACACAATGGCGTTTGTTCGATTCGTTATGCGAAAGGCCAACTATGGCAAATAAGAAAAAGAACTCCGAGGCCGCGCCGACGCCCGAGCAGCAGGCCCGCGCTGCCTCCAGCTCTCGCAAGAAGCAGCACAAGACGTACGTGTCTAAGACCGTCAAGATCGTTCTGGTGGTCATCGGCGTGCTGGCGATGCTGCTTTCCGTCTCGGCGATGGCGTGCTCCGGCCTTATGTCGCAGGCTGAGGACACCTCGGGCTACAAGCTGACCGGCGGTGTTGCTGCCACTATCAACGGCACCAACCTTACCGAGGACACCGTGACCAAGCAGATCATGAGCATGCGCACGTCCTACGGCTACACCAAGGATGAGGATTGGGCGCAGTATCTGGTTGACAACGACCTCACGCCCAAGAAGTACCGCAAGCAACTCATCGACTCCTACACGCAGCAGATTCTGCTTCAACAGGCACAGAAGGAGAACGGCGTGACGGTGTCGGACGAGGAGGTCGAGAAGGCTTGGAAGGACGCGTGCAAGAGCGCGGGCGGAGCCAAGGCCTTTAAGAAGACCCTCAAGACCTACGGCTATACCGAGGACACCTACAAGGACTCGCTCAAGGAGAGTCTGGCGCAACAGAAACTCAAGGATGACGTCGCGCCCACGAGCAAGCCCAAGGACAGCGAGATTGTCGATTACATCAACGAAAATCTGTCCAGCTACAACGACGCCTGCCGCTCGTCGAACATCCTGATCAAGGTTGATTCCGACGCTTCCGACGAGGACAAGGCTGCCGCCAAGGCCAAGGCGCAGGAGTGCCTGGACAAGATCAACTCCGGTGAGCTGAGCTTTGAGGACGCCGTTGAGCAGTACTCCGAGGACACCGGTTCCAAGGAGAAGAAGGGCGATGTGGGCTGGGATAAGCTCACCACCTTTGTCGACAGCTACCAGACGGCGCTCGAGGGACTCAACAAGGGCGACGTGAGCGAAGTCGTCGAGTCGACCTATGGCTACCACATCATCAAGTGCACCGACTACTTCCATGTCGATAATCAGGTTGATGACATCAACCAGGTGCCCAAGGACATCAAAAAGTACGTCTCCAACGTGGTGAAGACGCAAGCGGCCAGCACCGCGTACAGCGAGTGGCTGGAGCAGTACAAGAAGGATGCCGACATCACCGTCAACCCCATGCCCAAAGACGTACCCTATAACGTGAGTCTGAAGGGTGTCACCAAGAGTTCGACCGACGATTCGTCGACGACTGAGTAATCATGGGGCGGTGCTCGCGCGAGTGCCGCCCACACTATTGAGGAGGATTTGCAGATGACCAACGAAGAGCTGCAGAAGGAAATGATTGCGGCCATGAAGGCCAAGGACAAGGTTCGCCTGTCCATCATTCGCCAGGTTAAGGCCGAGGTGAAGAATATCGAGGTCAATGAGCGCCGCGATGTGACCGAGGAAGACGTCAACAGCATGATCAAGCGTCTGATCAAGCAGACGAGCGAGACGCTGGAGATGTCCATCAAGGCCGGCACCGACCAGGAGCGTACCGACAACCTGACCGAGCAGGTCAAGATTCTGGAGAGCCTGCTGCCCGCGCAGGTTTCGGGCGAGGAGCTCGAGGCCCTGATCGAGCAGGTTATCGCCGAGCTGGGCGCCACGTCCAAGAAGCAGATGGGCCAGGTTATGGGCGCACTCGGCAAGGCCACCGGTGGCAACTTCGATAAGCCGGCCGCGGCAAAGATCGTCGGAGCCAAACTCGCGTAGGGGCCGAGCGGTACATAGTTGATGTTTAGGGGGGCGTGGCCGTCATGGTCGCGCCCCTTTTTGCTGGGCTGGGCACTCATTGGGGACAGGCTTAAATGAGTGCCCGGGCTACGCTCATTGGGGACGGGCTTAAATGAGTGCCCAATGAGCAGGTACTCATTTAAGTCTGTCCCCAATGACTAGGTGGAAGGTTGCGGGTTCTTTACGGGAATGTAGTGTGGGCTGCGGAAACGTGATTCTTTCCGTACAATAGTTCAACTCGTGTAAACGCAGGGAAGGGACATTCATGGCAGACATGATCGAGATCAAGCATCTCAACAAGTACTTTGGCGACCTGCATGTGCTCAAAGATATCAACCTCACCGTCAAACGCGGCGAGAAGCTCGTAATGATCGGGCCTTCCGGCTCGGGTAAATCGACGCTCATCCGTTGCGTCGATTATCTGGAGGAGCCCACGTCGGGCGAGGTTGTCATCGACGGTACGCCGCTCACCAAAAAGAATCACCTGGAGATGGCTCGCAAGTATAGTTCCATGGTGTTTCAGCAGTTCAACCTGTATCCCAACATGACGGTGCTGGGCAACCTGACGCTCGCGCCCATCAAACTGCAAAAGAAGAGCAAGGAGGAGGCGACCGAGATCGCCATCGCTGCGCTCAAGCGCGTCGGCATGGCACATAAGGCCGGCGAGTATCCGCAGAATCTCTCGGGTGGTCAGCAGCAGCGCATCGCCATCGCCCGTGCCCTGTGCACCAAGCAGCCTATCATCCTGTTTGACGAGCCGACCTCGGCACTCGACCCCGAGATGGTCCAGGAAGTCCTGGACGTTATGATTGAGCTCGCGCAGGAGGACATCACCATGATCTGCGTGACGCACGAGATGGGCTTTGCGCGCCAGGTGGCCGACCGCGTCATCTTTATGGAGGACGGCCGCATCCTGGAGGAGGGCACGCCCGAGCATTTCTTCGATAACCCCGAGAACCCGCGTTGCCGCGAGTTCCTGTCCAAGATTCTGCACTAGGCGCGGTGATGGACATGACGGATATGACGAGGGCGGCCGTGTCGCGCCGTCACTTTTTGCAGCTGGCGGGCGCCGGTATGCTTACGCTGACGGGGGCCGCGCTTACCGGTTGCGGCAACTCCACCAGCGGCGAGGGCTCCGACAAGGGGTCCAAGCTTGCGGCCATTAAGTCGCGCGGCCATCTGAATGCCGGCGTTAAGAAGGATGTTCCCGGCTATGGCTATTACGACACCGCCAAGGGCCGCTTTGAGGGCATGGAAGTCGATTTGTGCTATCAGATCGCCGCTGCTGTCTTTGACGTGAGCTACAAGGAGGCCCGCGCCCAGGAGCTTGTCGAGTTTACCGACGTAACGCCCAAGACGCGCGGCCCGCTGATCGATAACGGCCAGCTTGACGTGGTCGCGGCGACCTACACCATCACCGACGAGCGCAAGAAGAGCTGGGATTTCTCGACGCCGTACCGCACCGACTACGTGGGACTCATGGTTAAGAAGCGTTCGGGCTTTACCTCGATTGAGGACCTGGACGGCAAGGTCATTGGCGTGAGCCAGGGTGCCACCACGCAGAGCCTGATCGAGCAGATGATCAAGGACAACGGCTTTAGCTGCGAGCCCGAGTTTAGGGCCTTTAGTGGCTACCCCATCATCAAGAGTTCGCTCGATGCCGGCAATATCGACGTCTTTGCCATGGACCGCTCCACGCTGGCCGGTTACATGAACGAGACCGTTGAGCTGCTGCAGCCCGAGGTCAAGTTTGGCGAGCAGGGCTACGGCGTGGCGACCAAGAAGAGCTGCGACCTTTCGGCCGTGGTCGATCAGGTGATTTGCGATCGCCTGGCCGATGGCTGGCTCGACCAAGAGGTCAAGACCTGGGGTCTTGTATAGGCGCATCGTCCAAGGAAGGAATCAAATGCTCGAAGGATTATTTGACGCCGACCGTTGGTCGACGACATTTCAAAATATGGGACCCTTCTGGGAGGGCTTTGGCGTGACGCTGCAAGTGGTCGTTGCCGGTCTACTGCTGTCGCTGGTACTGGGCACGCTGCTGGGCGTGTTCTCTACCACTCGCTCGCGCGTGCTGCGCGCCATAAGCCGCGTGTACGTGGAGTTTTACCAGAACACCCCGTTGCCCGTGCAGGTGCTCTTTATGTACATGGCCGGTCCGCAGTTTTTGCAGGCCATAACCGGTGCCGATCAGCCGGTGCGCATCGCGCCGTTCGTGCTGGGCTTCTTGGGTGTGGGCCTGTATCACGCGGCCTACATTTCGGAGGTCATCCGCACTGGTATCGAGGCGGTTCCGCGCGGTCAGATGGAGGCGGCCCAGAGCCAGGGCTTCACCCGTGCGCAGGCGTACTGGTACATCGTGCTGCCCCAGACATTCAAGATCATTCTGCCGCCGCTGTGTAACCAGGCACTCAACCTGGTCAAGAACACGTCGGTGCTGGCGCTTGTGGCCGGCGGCGACCTTATGTACCGTTCCGACAACTTTGTGAGTCTGTACGGTTACCTGCAGGGATACATCGTCTGCTGCCTTATGTACTTCATCATCTGCTTTCCGCTCGCCATGCTGGTGCAGTGGCTCGAGCGCCGCTCCAAGGAGCGTCCGCGCGGCGTGAGCCTGGCCGAGCTGGGGCCCGACAACGTAGAGGAGGCCTAGCGCATGGAAATCTTCAACGCGACCAACCTGCTCTACATTTGGGGCGGCTTTGTTAAGACAATCGAGATCTCGGCGCTGTCGATCTTTTTCTCGCTCATCTTTGGCACGGTGCTGGCGCTCGTTAAGAGCTATGCGCCCCGCCCGTTCCGTATTTTGGTGAGCGCCTATATCGAACTGTTCCGTTGCACGCCAAACCTGCTGTGGATCCTGTTTATCTACTTTACGGTGCAGGGTTTGGACATTGTGATTTCGACCATCGCCTTTACGCTGTTTACCAGCGCTGTTATGGCCGAGATTGTGCGCGGCGGCCTCAACTCGATTCCGCGCGGCCAGTTTGAGGCAGCGCAGAGCCAGGGCTTCGGCTTCTTTGCCACCATGCGCTACATCATTTTGCCGCAGACGTTTAAGACGATCATTCCGGCGCTGTTTAGCCAGTGCACGACCGTCATTAAGGACAGCTCGTATCTTTCGGGCATTAACGTGGCCGAGCTCATGTACACGGCAAACGTGGTGATGGCCCACGCGATCGACCTGTCGCAGGTGCTTATGCTCTACGGCCTGGTGTTTGCGATGTACTTTGTGCTCAACTTTGGTATCTCGCTGCTGGTTCGCGCATATCAGAGGCGAATGGTGGCAGCGTAGAATGTGGCAAAGGGACAGCCCCTTTGTCACATAGAGAAAGGAATCGCGATGAGCGATCTGGAGAATAAGAAGAATCCTGTGGTCATTACCATCGCGCGCGACTTTGGCGCCGAGGGCCACGAGATTGGCCGCATGCTTGCCGACGAGTTGGGGATTCCGCTGTACGATAACGAGCTGCTGGTACGTGCGTCGCTGCGCGCGGGCGAGTCGCTCGATAAGATGGCCGCCTATGATGAGCGTCTGGCCGTGGAGAACATGGCGTTTCTGCCCGACCGCTACGATGCGCGTTCGTACTCGGATAAGTTGTTCCAAAAGATGAGCCAGGTGATTTTGGATCTGGGCGAGACCGAGAGCTGCATTATCGAAGGCCGTCTGTCCGATTACCTGCTGCGCAACAACCCCAGCCACATTGCCGTGTTGGTGACCGCTCCCTTTGAGGACCGCGTCGAGATCGTGCGCAAGAAGCGTGGTCTTAACAAGAAGAAGGGCGCCAAGCTGGTCAAGCAGCAGCAGAAGGCGCGCGAGGCGTTCTACAAGCGCTACAGCGCCGGCAAGTGGAAGATGACGAGCGGTAAGGACATCGTCGTCAACCGCGCCAAGCTGGGCCGCGAAGGCTGCAAGGACGTCATCGCCGCTGCCTACCGCTACAAAGTGGCGCAGCTCGAAGACTAGCCGACCAAAACCACCGCAAGGGGGACAGACACCTTTGCGGTGGTAGGGCGATCGGCATAGAAAAAGTCCCCGCCGGGCGTGTGCTCGACGGGGACTTTGCCGTTTGATGGCTAACGCTGTAGGTGATTACTCGCCCAGCAGGCTCTTGGTGATGGAAGCGGCGGCCTTCTTGCCGGCGCCCATCGCCAGAATGACCGTAGCGGCACCGGTGACGATGTCGCCGCCGGCCCAGATGCGGGGATCGGTGGTCTGGCCGGTCTCCTCGTCGGCGACGATGTAGCCCCACTTGTTGAGCTCCATCTTGCCGCCGATCTTCTTTGCGAAGGGGTTGGCGTTGGTACCGATAGCCGAGATTGCGACGTCGCAGGGAATCTCCTCGATGGCGCCCTCGATGGGCACCGGGCGACGACGGCCGGACTCATCGGGCTCGCCGAGCTCCATCTTCTGGACCTTGACGGCGCACACGGAGCCGTCCTCGCCAGCGACAAACTCGAGCGGGGAAACGAGCGGCAGAACCTCGACGCCCTCGGCCTTGGCGTGGTGCAGCTCGGCACGACGGCAGGGCATCTCGTCCTCGGTACGACGGTAGGCGATGATGGCGTGCTCGGCGCCCAGACGCTTGGCGGTACGGACGGCGTCCATAGCCACGTTGCCGCCACCAAAGACAACGACGTTCTTGCCGTGCTTGGTGGGGGTGTCGTACTCGGGGAACTTGTTGGCCTTCATCAGGTTCACGCGGGTGAGGTACTCGTTCGCGAAGAAGACGTTGGGCAGGTTCTCGCCGGGGACGTTGAGGAACTTGGGCAGGCCAGCGCCGGTCGCCACGTAGATGGCGTCGAAGCCCTGCTCGAACAGCTCCTCGGCCGTGGCCATGTTGCCCACGACGGAGTTGTACTCAAACTTGACACCCATGTCCTCCAGGCCGTCAATCTCGCGCTTGACGACTGCCTTGGGCAGACGGAACTCGGGGATGCCGTAGACCAGCACGCCGCCGCCGGTAAAGAAGGCCTCAAAGACGGTAACGTCAAAGCCGTTGCGGGCGAGCTCGCCGGCGCAGGTGATGCCGGACGGGCCGGAGCCGACGACGGCGACCTTCTTGCCGTTCTTGGGAGCCATCTTGGGCGTGGAAGCGAGCTCGGGGCGATCACCCAGGAAGCGCTCGAGCTGGCCGATGGCCACGGGCTCGGACTTCTTACCACGGATGCACTTGCCCTCGCACTGGTTCTCCTGCGGGCAGACGCGGCCGCAGATGGCGGGAAGCATGGAGTCCTCGCGGATGGTATCGAGAGCGCCGCCGAAGTCCTTCGCGCGGATCTGCTCGATAAAGCGGGGAATGTTGATGTTGACGGGGCAGCCCTCAACACAGAACGGCTTCTTGCAGTTGAGGCAGCGCTCGGCCTCGGCCAGCGCCATCTCCTCGGTGAAGCCCTTGTCGACGGGGCGGAAGTCGCAGGCGCGCTCGGCAGCCGGCTCCTCGTTATCGGGGGTGCGGGGCGACTTCATATCGGCAACGAAACGACCGTTAACTAGTGGCATGCGCAGCTCTTTTCCTCATAGGCCTTGAGGGACTCGCCCTCTTCGGAACGGTAAGCGGCCTGGCGGGCACGAAGGTCATCCCAGTCGACCAGGGTGGCATCGAAGTCGGGGCCGTCGACGCAAGCGAACTTGGTCACGCCGCCCACCTCGACGCGGCAGCAGCCGCACATGCCGGTGCCGTCAACCATGATGGGGTTGAGCGACGCGGTGATGGGGGTGTCGTACTTCTGGGCGGTGAGGGTCGAGAACTTCATCATCGGAACGGGGCCGACGCAGAAGACCTGGCTCACGGCCTTGTCCTGCAGCAGGCGCTCCAGCGGAGCGGTGACAACGCCCTGCTCGCCGTAGGAACCGTCATCGGTAGTGATGTGGATGTGGTCCTCGTCGAGGAGCTCGCGGAACTGGTCCTCCATGAGTAGGAGGTCCTTGGTGCGGGCGCCCATGATGGCGTGCACCTCGTGGCCGGTCTCGACCAGGTGCTTGGCGACCGGGAAGGCAATTGCCAGGCCGACGCCGCCGCCAATGACGGCGCAGGGGCCCTCAGCCATCTCGGTGGGAACGCCCAGCGGGCCCACGACGTCGCGCAGCGACTCGCCGGCCTCGTAGGTGGACAGCATCTCGGTGGTCTTGCCGATCACCATGAAGATGAACTCGACCCAGCCCTCGTCACCGTTCCAGCCGGCCAGGGTAAACGGGACGCGCTCGCCCGTCTCGTTGGCGCGAACCATGAGGAACTGTCCAGCGTGCGCATGCTTGGCGATTGCAGGCGCCTCGATGCGGAACTTGAACACCTTCTCCGAGAACTGCGTCTTCTCCAGGATCTTATACATAGAACCCCTCTCTTGTTAGGGCCGCCGAACCGTGCCTCCACGGAAATGGACGGTAGCCCGAATAAAACCGTACGCGCACAGGCGTTGTGCAGACATACGGTGCAAATTATACCCTCATGGACATGTCGCTTACGTGTGTCTTCGGCTGTTGGGAGCAGGGTTTATCCACTTTGGCCTACCAAAGGGGGAGAGGTTTATTTTGGTCGGTTTTATCAGGTAAAACGGCAAAGGGGGCCGGCCTCGCGCTTCGGTGAGGCCGGCCCCCTTTGGAGCGTTGCATATGTATGGCGGCACAGGGTTTATTGCGACGCGGCATCCGCGGCGTTTCCGCATATAAAACCTGCCAAAATAAACCTGTCCCTAAATGGTAGGTTTTAGTGCTTGCCGTTGGCGGAGGCGGCACCGTTGACGTGGTCGCGGGCATAGACCACGCCGTGCACGATCGCCAGACCGGCGGCGTCGGCCGCGCGGGCGCAGGTGTCCTGGAAATCCTCGGCCTCGCGGGCGCGCAGCTGCTTAAGAACGTAGTCGGCGACGGCCATCTTGCCGGGAGGGTTGCCGATGCCGGTGCGGATGCGGCTGAAGTCGCGGCTGCCCATCTTGTCGATGATGGAACGCAGGCCGTTGTGACCGGCATGGCCGCCGCCCACCTTAACACGCACGTCGCCGGCGGGAATATCGAGCTCGTCGTGGATTACGAGCAGCTCCTCGGCCTTGATCTTGTACTCGCGACAGAGCTTGGAGATGGGGCCGCCCGAGGTATTCATGTACGACTGCGGCTTGACCAGCACAATCTGGCGCTTGCCACCCTCTTCCTCAGCATCGTTGATATTGATGAGCGCGACCTCGGCGCCTGCTTGGTTTTTCCAGTACGTGACGCCGGCCTGACGGGCCAGCTCGTCGATTGCCTTAAAGCCGGCGTTGTGGCGGGTCTCGGCATATTCCTCGCCAGGGTTGCCAAGCCCGGCAACCATGCGAATCTTAAGCGGCTGTGCAGCTGCCATATTTGTCCTTCCGTTACATAAAAAGTTTAATCAACGACAAAGGCTACCACGCCCGCCGAAGGCGAGGCTTTGCTTCAGCGAAATCCCACCAGACAAAAGCGCGGCCGCGGCAGAGCGAGCCGTCGGAACAGAAGAAACCCCCGCGCGACCTTTGCGAAGCAAGGGGGAGCGCGGGGGTTTCTTCTGTTCCGACGGCGATGCGCCGGGTTGCAAGGACGATGCGACTACAGCGCGAAGTCGCCGCCGACGAGCGTGGAGACGGGCTCCTCGTGGTAAACGGCGGAGATGGCCTGAGCGAACTCCTCGGCGACCGAGATGGTCTTGATCTTGCCGCCGACCTCGACGGGAATGGCGTCGGTGACGAGGCACTCGACGATCGGGGCGTCGTTCAGACGCTCGATGGCCGGACCGGAGAAGATACCGTGGGTGGCGCAGACGTAGATATCGCCAGCGCCCATAGCCTTGAGCTCCTTGACGTTGGCGCACAGGGTGCCAGCGGTGTCGATCATGTCGTCGTTGATGATGCAGGTCTTGCCCTTGATGTCACCGATGATGCCCATGACCTCGGCGGCGTTGTGGCGCGGACGGCCCTTGTGGGCGATGGCCAGGTCGCAGCCGAGCATGTCGGACAGCTTCTTGGCGGCCTTGGCGCGACCCACGTCGGGGGAGACGACAACCAGGTTGTCGGTGTCGAAGTGCATGTCGTTGTAGTACTGGCCAAACAGCGGCAGTGCGGACAGGTGGTTAACCGGGATATCGAAGAAGCCCTGGATCTGGCCCTGGTGCAGGTCGAGGGTGATGATGCGGTTGACACCGGCGCGCTCGAGCAGGTTGGCGACGAGGCGGGCGGTGATGGGCTCGCGCGGGCCGGCCTTGCGGTCCTGGCGGGCATAGCCGTAGTGGGTGATGACGGCGGTGATGGAGCGGGCGGATGCGCGCTTGGCAGCGTCGGTGGCGATGAGCAGCTCCATGAGCATGTCGTTGACGTTGCCGCCGGCCACGGACTGAATCAGGAAGACGTCGGCGCCGCGGACGGTCTCGTCGTAGCGGGCGTAAATCTCACCATTGGCGAACTGCTTTAGCGTAAGGCCCGAAAGCTCGACCCCAAGGTACTCAGCGATCTTCTGAGCGAGGGGACGGTTGGAGGAACCGGAATACACGCGGATGGACTTGCGCATATTCTCCGACTTCTCGGGATCATTAATCGGCATTACCCTTCTCCTTTATATCGAATGCCATATAGATGCCTTGTTGCATTGTAACCGCGCGACGGGGTTAATCGGGTCTTGATAACGTCTTTACCGTCAACGGACACGAACCGACCACTCATCCGGTTGCGCAGGTCACGATAGAAAAAGGAGCCGCCCCCATGGGAACAGCTCCTTAGATGCTTGGTAAAACGTTATACCTCGTCGTCCTCGTGCAGACGGCGGCGGTAATTGGCGGCCCAGCCCTCAATGTTTACCTGGCGGGCACGACCCAGGCCAAGTGCGTCGGCCGGGACCGGCTCGGTGATGACGGAGCCGGCGGCCACAAGCGCGCCGTCGCCGATCTGGGCGGGCGCGACCATCATGGTGTCGGAACCGATGAAGGCATCCTTGCCGATGACGGTCTTGTGCTTGTGCACGCCATCGTAGTTGCAGGTGATGGAGCCCGCGCCCACGTTGACACCGGAGCCCATGGTGGTGTCGCCGATGTAGGACAGGTGCGGCACCTTAGAGCCCTCGCCGATCGTGGACTTCTTGATTTCCACGTGCGTGCCGGCCTTGGAGCCGTCGAGCATGTGGGTGCCCGGGCGCAGGTAGGCGCGCGGGCCGCAGTCGACGCCGTTCTCGATGACGGCCTCGATGGCGATGGTCTCATCGATGGTGCAGCCGCTGCCGACGGTGGTGTCGGTGAGGCGACTGTTGGGGCCGAGCTGGCATTCCTCGCCCACGGTGACGTGGCCGATCAGATGCGTCTGCGGCCACACGACGGTGTCGCGGCCGATAACGGCGTCGGGGCCGATCCAGGCCTGCGTGGGATCGATGAACGTGACGCCCTCGGCCATCCAGTGCTCGTTGATGCGGTCGCGCGCGATAGCGGTGAGCTGCGCGAGCTGGATGCGGCTGTTGACGCCCAGGCCGTTGCGGTAGTCATCACAGTGGAAGATGGAGACAGCCTGGCCGTGGCCTTTGAGGATCTCGAGCATGTCGGGCAGGTAGTACTCGGACTGCGCGTTGTCGTTGCCGATCTCGTTGATGTGGGCGGCGAGCTGCGCGCCGTCAAAGGCGTAGCAGCCGGCGTTGCACTCCAGCAGCGTGGCGGCCTGCTCGGGCGTGCAGTCTTTCTGCTCGATGATGCGCTCGATCTGGCCGTCGGCGCCCAGCTTGATGCGGCCGTAGCCAAAGGGGTCGGGCGGGGTCATGGTCATGACGGTGCAGGCGAGCTCGCCGGTAGCGACGGTCTGCGCGAACTTGGCGACGGTGTCGGCGGTGATGAGCGGCAAGTCGCCGTTGAGCACGACGACGGGGCCTTGCGTGATGCCGCAGGCCTCGAGCGCGACCTTCACGGCGTGACCGGTGCCCAGGCGCTCGGTCTGCTCGACGCACTCGACCTTGGTGGCGCTGTTGGCGTAGGCGCCGTCGATAAGGGCGCGCATCTCGTCGGCGTGGCTGCCGATGACGACCACGACGCGGCTGCAGCCGGCCTTGATGGTGGCGTCGACGATCCACTGAACCATGGGCTTGCCCAGGATCTTGTGCGAAACCTTGCAGTGGTTCGACTTCATGCGGGTGCCCTCGCCGGCAGCGAGGATAATTGCGGTTGCGTCCATGTGATCTCCTGTTACGTTATAGAGACGTGCGTTTGGAAACGATACACGGCGCAATATGATACCGCAGGCATATGATGAGCGCGTAACGATTGGTTTGCGGCGGTTGAGGCTTGCGCCGCCGGCGTGGCGTTTGCGCTGCTTGCGTGCGGCGTTGGCGGTGCTGCGGAGCTGTCGTTTGAGCGAGGGGACGGGGGTGCCCGTGGACAACATACGAGAGGAGTTTGGCGGCGAGCCCGTCGCGGCGTTCTCGATGTCGCATCCGGCGGTGCCGGCACTCTATATGGTGCTGACGCTGGGGCTCACCATGTTCTCGATGCAGCCGGTGCTGATTGCGCTGTCACTTGCGGGCGGGCTGGCGTATGGATTTGCGACGCGTGGGGCTGCCCGCACGCTGGGCGCACTCCGCTGGCAGCTGCCGGTGATCTTGATCATCGCGGTGCTCAATCCGCTGTTTAGCGCCTCGGGCTCGACGGAGCTGTTCCGTATTGGCATGCGTGCGGTGTATCTGGAGAGTATGGTATACGGCCTGTGCATGGGCGGGTTGTTTGTGGCGAGCGTACTGTGGTTTGAGGCTGCGGCGTCGATGCTTGGCTACGACAAGGTGCTTGCGCTTCTGGGTAACGCCGCACCGGTGATCGCGCTCATGATTTCGATGTGCATGCGGCTTATCCCACAGTTTTTGCGCCGCGGTCGTACGGTACTGGCGGTGCAGGATGCGATTGATGTGCCGGGTCGCGCGCCGGCCGATCCCGTGCGTTCGCGCCTACGGGCATCGAGCGTGTTGATGGGCTGGGGCATGGAAGATTCGCTGGAGCGCGCGGACGCCATGCGCTCCCGTGGATGGGGCGCCGCGACACGTCGCACGACGTACGCGCGGTATCGACTGGGGCGCAACGACGTTGCCGCGCTGGGCGGGCTCGCGCTGTTTGGTGCTGCCGCGGTGGCGGTGGCGTGGACCGCGACGACGCAGTATTCGTTTTATCCGCAGCTCTCGGTGCCGGCGCCGTGGCTGGGCTATGTCGTGTGCGCTGCCTGGATGATGCTGCCTTGCGCGTTGCACGCGATTGATGAGAAGAGGTTTGGCTGATGGCTCGGTTGGATAGGGGCCCGGTGTCGGGCGCGGCGTGCGGCCCGGATATGCCGGCGATTGAGGTGCGGAGCCTGAGCTTTGCCTACCCCGATACTGATGCTGCGGTGCTCGAGGGGCTCGACTGGTCTGTTCCCCAAGGTGCATTTGCGCTGCTTGTTGGCGGTACCGGTTCGGGCAAGTCGACGCTGCTGTCGCTGCTCAAGCCCGAGATCGCGCCGGCGGGTACGCTCTCCGGCGAGCCGCGCGTGCTGGGCGAGAACGTTGCCGACATGGACGTGCGGGCATCGGCGGAGCGCGTGGGTTATGTGTTTCAGGACCCCGAGAACCAGATCGTGTGCGAGACCGTGTGGCACGAGATGGCGTTTGGTCTGGAAAACTTGGGGCTAGCGCGTGATGAGATGCGCCGTCGCGTATCTGAGACCAGCTATTTCTTTGGGCTGGAAGATTGGCTCCACCGCGACACCGATACGCTTTCGGGCGGACGCAAACAGCTGCTGTCGCTGGCGGCTGTGCTGGCATTACGCCCGCGCGTGCTGCTGCTCGACGAGCCCACGTCTCAGCTCGATCCCGTTGCTGAGAAGAATTTCCTGCACGCGCTGTTTCGTGTGAATCGCGAGCTGGGCTGCACGGTTGTTGTGGCGACGCATCAGCCGCGCCCAATGCTCGAATACGCGACGCGTGCGTACCGGATTGAGGACGGTCGCGTGCGCGAGGTGGCGGATATGGCTTCTTTGGGACGCCGAGAATCGCTGTTTTCCGATGACATGTTGGGGTGGGGTGCCATCCGATGTGCAAAAAACGGAGTATTCAGCAGGCGTGAGGACAATTTGGGCTCTCTGGAGCCGCCCGGGGACGTATCGAGCGCGAAAAAAAGTTCAGAATTGGACAAATCGTCCGAATTTGTGGCGCAAACGTCGCTCGAGAACGGCTTGGAAGCCTTCTCGCGCACGGATGGAAGCAGAATACTCCAAAAAATGCACGCTGGGTCGGCTACCACCCTGTCGGAAGGTTGGTTTCGCTACGATCGAGCGTCCGGCTGGGTGTTGCGTGGGCTCGATGCGTCGTTTTCGGCCGGTGCGGTGCATGCGATCGTGGGCGGCAACGGATGCGGTAAGTCGACGATGCTCTCGGTGCTGGCGAAGACCGCCAAGCTGCAGCGCGGCCGCATGGTGCGCGGAGCGGCCTCGGCGGCGTTGCTGCCTCAGAATCCCAAAGCATTGCTGGTTGCCGAGACGGTGTGCGACGAGCTGATGGAATGGGCTTCAGCCTGCGGATATGACGAGACCGTGGCGCGGGAGCGCGCGGCGAGCTTGGGGCTGGACGGCCTGGAGACGCGCCACCCCTACGACCTCTCGGGCGGACAGCGCCAGCTGCTCGCACTGGCAAAGCTGCTGCTGATCGGCCCCGAGCTGCTGCTGCTTGACGAGCCCACGAAGGGCTTGGACCTGGAGAGTCGCCGCACCATCGCCCGCGCCCTGCGTGACCATGCGAAGGCTGGCGGCACCGTCATCATGGCTACGCACGATTTGGACTTTGCCGAGCAGGTAGCCGACGACGTCGCCATGATGTTTGACGGCGAGATTGCCTGCATGGAGTCCCCGGCCGACTTCTTTGCCGACAACGTGTTCTATAGGGCGTGATGGGATGACGGACTGTCGTTTCTCGCGTTTGCTTGCAAAACTGGAGATCCCGCTGTTGTTGGCGGTGCCGGCGGTGATGGCTGCCGCGTTGCTGGCGGGTGTTGAGCAGGCAGCGTTGGCCATGCTGGTTGTGGTGGCGTTGGTGCTTGCGCTGTTCTTTGCGGGCTATGAGGCATCGCGTCCAGGCCTGCGTCAGATTATGCCCACGCTGGTGCTGGCGGCGCTGGCGGCGGCGGGGCGCATCCTGTTTGGACCCATTCCCGACTTTAAACCCGTGAGTGCCATCGCCATTATCGCCGGGGCGACACTCGGTCGTCGTAACGGCTTTATGGTCGGTGCGTTGGCGGCGCTGACCAGCAATTTCTTTTTTGGGCAGGGCATGTGGACGCCGTGGCAGATGTATGCCTGGGGGCTCGTGGGATACGTTGGCGGTGCGCTGGCGTATGCGGGTGCATTCGACCGCGCCGATGGCACCGTGCGTATGCCGGCGCTGCTGACCTACGGCTTTGCTTCGGGTTTGCTGTACGGCGTTGTGATCAACGCCTACGACATCATTGGTTTTGTACAGCCGCTTACTTGGGCAGGTGCCGTGGCACGTCTTGCCACCGCCGTGCCGTTCGATATCACGCACGGACTCGCGACCTGCGTGTTTTTGGCCGCCTTGTACAAGCCCTGGTGCCGTCGCATTAACCGTGTCGTCGTGAAATACGGGCTGTAAGGCATTTCGCGTTTCCTCACGAACTTGCGGTGGAATAGTTCTCGTTTTTGGCTATTTGCTGCCCAAACAGGAACTATTCCACCGCACCTTATAGGGGGAGAGGGGTCACATGATCTGTTTTCCTCTGTCCTCCCAGGAATTACTTGGGGCTAGAGCTCTAGCGTGAGGGTGACGGGGCAGTGGTCGCTGCCAAAGATGTCGCCACGGATACCGGTGTCGCGAACGTTGGCGGCGATTGCGTCGCTTACCAGGAAGTAGTCGATGCGCCAGCCGGCGTTGTTCTTGCGGGCATTAAAGCGATAGCTCCACCAGCTGTAGACGCCCTCGACGTCCGGATTTGCCGAGCGCCAGGTATCGGTAAAGCCGGCGTCGAGCAGCTCGGTAAACTTGCCGCGCTCCTCGTCCGAAAAGCCTGCGTTGCCGCGGTTGGACTTGGGGTTCTTAAGGTCGATCTCCTCGTGCGCAACGTTAAAGTCGCCGCAGGTCACGACGGGTTTGCCGGTCTCGCGCTCGAGCGCGCTCAAAAAGTCGCGGTAGGCATCGTCCCAGGCCATGCGCACGTCGATGCGGGCGAGTTCGTTTTGCGCGTTGGGAGTGTAGACATCCACAAACCAGAACTTGTCGAACTCCAGCGCGCAGACGCGGCCCTCGGTTGCGGCTTGGGCAACGAGCTCGGCGGCCTCGCCCTCGCCGGCGTAGGGTAGCAGCGCGTCGGCGTGCAGCACGCGCAGCGGTTCCTGGCGGCTAAAGACCGCAGTGCCCGAATAGCCTTTACGCTCGGCGTAGCTCCAGGTTTGGTGATAGCCGGGCAGGTCAATATCGACCTGGCCCTCTTGCAGCTTGGTCTCCTGCAGCGCCAAGATGTCGACGTCGAGTTCTTGCGCGATCTGAATAAAGCTCGGGTCCTTTTTGAGCACGGCGCGCAGGCCGTTAACGTTCCACGAGGCAAAGGTGTAAGTCTGAGGCATGGTGTCCTTTCGACGGGGTTGGCAGGCTTAAGATTAACGCAACAAGAGCGGGGCGGAGTCCGCGAGTGATAGTGCGAACGCCGCCGTCCCGGAGACACGGACGGAGGACTCATATGACGCAGGCGATAACGGACTCCAAACAGGCCTCCGCCGCGCTGGCGGAGCTGTTTGGCACCCACAAGCGCGTGGTCTTCTTTGGCGGCGCGGGCGTTTCCACGGCGAGTGGCATCCCCGATTTCCGCAGCGTGGACGGCCTATATCACCAACAGTTTGCCTACCCGCCCGAGACCATGCTCTCGCATAGCTTTTACGAGGTGCACCCGGCCGAGTTCTTCGACTTCTACCGCACCAAGATGATCGCGCTTGGCGCCAAGCCCAACCGCTGCCACACCAAGCTGGCCGAGCTGGAGCGCGCCGGCAAGCTAAATGCCGTGGTGACGCAAAACATTGACGGCCTGCATCAGATGGCCGGCTCACAGCGCGTGTTCGAGCTGCACGGATCGGTCCATCGCAACATTTGCCAGTCGTGCGGCGCGGTCTATAGCGCCGAGTGGATTTGCTCGCGCGAGCACGAGGACGCCGCGGGCGTGCCCGTGTGCCCCGCGTGTGGCGGGCGCATTAAGCCCGATGTGGTGCTCTACGAGGAGCCGCTCGATGAGCACGTGCTGACCGGCGCCGTTGCCGCCATCGCCGCGGCCGATGCCCTCATTGTGGGCGGGACCTCGCTCGTGGTGTATCCGGCGGCGGGCCTTACGCGTTACTTTACCGGCGATACGCTGGCCATTTGCAATCTTGCTCCCACCGATCAGGATGCAAATGCCGACCTGCTGATTTCTTGCGACATCGCGGCCGCGTTTGCGTTCTAGCCCGCGCGCGCGGATACAATAGAAAGACTGAGTGCAAAGCGACCCCGCCGCCAGCTCCCCAGGCTCGGCGGCGTGGGCATTTTAGGAGGATGTTCATGGCGAACGACAGCAAGACATGGCGGTGCGGAAAGTACGAGCTCAGCTTTGACCGTCCGCGCATCATGGGCGTCCTCAACGTGACGCCCGATTCGTTTAGCGATGGCGGGGAGCACTTCGACCCCGATGCCGCCATCGAGTACGGCCTGGCGATGCTCGACGCCGGCGCCGACATCATCGACGTGGGCGGCGAGTCCACGCGCCCCGGTTTTACCCCGGTCAACCCCGACGAGGAGGCTCGCCGCGTGCTGCCCGTGGTGCGCGCGCTGGCCAAGGAGGGCGCCATCGTCTCGATCGACACGCGTCATGTGGCGGTTGCCAAGGCGGCCGTGCGCTGCGGCGCCTCGATCGTCAATGACGTGACCGGCTTCACCGATCCCAAGATGGTCGAGTTTGTTAAGACGAGCACCTGCGGCGTCATCGTGATGCATGCCGGCGAGGTCGCCGCGCCCGCACGCACACACGCAACGGTGCAGCTCGATACCTCGGCAGCGGCGTTTGTTGCCGAGAAGGCGCGCGAGGCGGCTGCCGAGGCCGCGCGTGAGGCCGAGAAGCCGGCTCGCCGCCGTCGCGGCAAGTTGCTGGGCGAGCCTAAGCCGGAGGCCAAGCTTCCGGGCGGCGTGGTGCAGCCCTCGTTGCCGTTTGGCGAACCGGAGCCCACGTCCGAGCCTTCAAGCGAGCAGGAGACGCCGGCCGCCGAGCAGGCTACTGCCGCCGAGACCGTCGCGCCCGCGCCCGAGGCCACTCCCGCAGCCACCGAGGCCGCATCGGAGTCCAATGACCGCCTGGCCGCCATGATGCGCCGCAGTGCCCGCCGTGAGGAGGCCTATGTGCCCACCTCGCAGCTCCGCCGCTTTACCCTGCCCGATTCGGCGCCCATCATGCGCCGCGTCATGGGCTTTCTGTCCGACCAGGCCCGCACGCTCATCCATGCCGGCGTGTCGCGCGACCGCATCTGCATCGATCCTGGCCCGGGCTTTGGTAAGTCGGCTAACGAGGACATCGTCATCCAGCGCGAGACTGCCAAGATGGCGTCGCTGGGCTACCCGCTCATGTGCGCCGTGTCGCGCAAGCGCTTTGTGGGCGCCGTCTCGGGCGTGACCGAGGCCGCCGAGCGCGATGCCGCCACGTTTGGCGTGTGCCTGGGCGCCATCCAGGCCGGTGCCAACATCGTGCGCGTGCACGACGCCGCGGGTTTTGCGCAGTTCCTGAACGGTTACTGGGCGGTTGCCAAGCCGCAGCCGCGCCGCGCGTTTGTGGCCGTGGGCTCCAACCTGGGGCATCGCTGCGACAACATCCGCGCCGCACGCGAGATGATCGCCGAGATTCCACTCACCTGCGTGTCCAACTCCTCCAAGATTTACGAGAGCGAGCCGGCCTACGAGACGCGCCAGGACGCGTTTGCCAACGCCGTCATCGAGATCAAGACCGAGCTGGCGCCGTTGGTGCTGCTCGACGAGCTTATGAAGATCGAGGCCGAGCTGGGGCGCGACCGCTCCAAAAAGGCCAAGGCCAACGGTCCGCGCACCATCGACCTGGACCTGCTGTGGATGGACGGCGAGACCCACGGCGGCAAAAAGCTGCGCCTGCCGCATCCGCTGATCGGCGAACGCGATTTTGTGCTGGTGCCGCTCGAGGACCTGATGCACGACCCGGCGCGGTTCTTCCGCTACAACGGCGTCGAGGTCAAGGAGCCCGAGGACCGCGTGGGCCATATCGTGGGCGAATTGGGGCGTATGTAGATGATCGAGATGAATGCTGTTGCCGCTGGCACCGAGCTCGACGCGGCGCGCGACGCGGGCCGCGAGGGCATGTCCGCGGGCTGGTGCGCGTGGAGCGCGGGCGATGCATCGCTGATGTTTTCGCTGATCGTGCGCCCGGACGTGAACATGCATGCCTTCCACGGCCTGCCGTTTGTGGCTGCGATGGGCATGATGGACGCGCTCGTGGGCACGGCTTCGACGCCGGGGTTGGGCCTTGCCGGTAAGGTGGGTATCCAGTGGCCGAGCGATATCGTGTGCGGTGCGCCTGCGTTTGAGACGTCGCTCGCGCGTGTTGCCGTGAACGGCGGTGCCGCTGCTGCGGGCATGTTCGGTGCCGTGACGGTGGATATTGAGCGTTCGGCGCTGGGCGAGCTTGGTGTGGACGTGGCTGACGAAGCGCTGGTCGAGACGCTGGCCGCCGCCGTGCTGGCCCGCGTGGACGCTTGGGCGGTTGTTGCCAACACGCCGCAAGGCGCCGCAGGGCCGCTGGCTCCCGTGCTGGGCGAGTACTTCGACATGGTGCCGCTGCTGGGCCGCCAAGTTGCGGCGGTGTCGCCCAACGGCCTGCCGCTTGCGGTCGGTGTGTTTGCAGGCCTGGACATCTGGGGCCGCGCGACCATTAAGACCGATGCCGGCGAGCAGGAGTTTCCGCCCGAGGCCGTACGAATTCGCGGGCTGTAGCGCGGGGCGTTCGCGCCCAAAGATAGACATGACAACAAGACCCTCCTCGGCCTGTGCCGGGGAGGGTTTCGCCTATCTGGGGAATGGGTTGCCAGCGCCCTATTCCTCAAAACTGAAAAATTTTCGTTTTTGAGGAATAGGATTAAGGCAGCTCGGTCTTTCGCGAGGTATATTCGCTATAGAGCCTATTCCTCAAAACTGAAAATTTTTCAATTTTGAGGAATAGCGATAAAAGACCGCGAGGAGGCCCCAATGAAACTCATCAATAGAACGTCATATATGGACACGTTGACGAGCCTTATTGGCGTGCCGGACATCAAGGTCATCACGGGCATCCGTCGTAGCGGTAAATCAAAATTGCTCGAGGCCCTCCGCGATTACGTGGAGGCAAATCTGTCCAATTCGAATGTCATCCATATCAACTACAACCTCGATGAGTTCGAGAATCTGCTCGAGTATCACGCGCTGCTCGCCTATGTAAAAGAGCATCGAGTGTCCGGCAAACAAAACTTTCTGCTTATCGATGAAGTTCAGATGTGCGACGGTTTTGAGCGTGCGATCAACAGCCTCCACGCATCCGAGCAGTACGACATATTCATTACCGGATCGAATGCCTTTTTGCTGTCGAGCGATCTGTCGACGCTCTTTACGGGGCGTACGTTTGAGATCGAGGTTTTCCCATTCTCGTTTGAGGAGTATCGACTCTATGGCGACGAGGGCGAGGTCGACCGCGACTTCGATGAGTACGCGAGAACCGGCGGTATGTCCGGCTCCTACCCTTATCCACTGCAGGAGCAGCGTTATCAATATCTCTCCAATGTCTTCAAAACGCTCATCGTGAGAGATATCGTGCAGCGGCATAACGTGAGAAACGAATCGGCGCTGCTGCGCATTGCCGATTACATGATGGACAACGTATCCAACATAACGTCGGCACGTAACATTACGGATATTTTGAACGCGGATGGGCTAAAGATAACGAACAAGACGGTCGGCACGTACATGGGGTGCCTGTGCGATGCGTTTGCCTTCTATAAAGTTCGTCGGTACGACATCCGCGGCAAAAAATACCTTAAGAGCGGCGAGAAGTATTACCTGGCAGACCACGCGTTCAAATACGCGCTGCTCGGTACACGTGATATGGATTGGGGACGCGTATACGAGAACATGGTGGCAATCGAGCTGCTGCGCCGCGGATACGAGGTATACGTCGGCGTGCTCTATAAAAAGGAAATAGACTTTGTAGCAATCAAGCGAAGCGAGAAGCTCTACATTCAGGTGAGCGACGACATCAGCTCGGATAAGACATTTGAACGCGAGATTTCACCACTGCTGAGCATTGGCGACGCGTACCCCAAGATGATTCTCGCCCGCACGCATCACGAGGCCACGGACCGAAATGGGGTGCAGATCGTGGACCTGGCGAGGTGGCTGTGCGACGAGGCCTAGCAGAAAGCCCTATTCCTCAAAACTGAAAATCTTTCGATTTTGAGGAATAGGGCCGATGCGTTGCCTAGTTCGCCGCTCGCGCTCGTGCTCGACTTAAGCCCCTGTCCTATCCCAGCTCCTGCATGCGGCGGTAGATTTCGCAGATACCCTTGATGGTGAGCTGTCCGTCGACCACGTCGAAGGCATCGGTCGAATCGGCGACGATGCTGGCGAGACCGCCCGTGGCGATAACGGTGGCATCCTCGCGGCCCAGCTCGCGCTTCATGCGCGCGACCAGGCCCTCAGCCATGGCGGCGGCGCCCATCACGGCGCCGACCTTGATGCACTCCTCGGTATCGCGGCCGATGGCGTGCTCGGGCGCCTCGAGCGGCACGCTGGCGAGCTTGGCGGCACGGGCGGCAAGCGCGTCCATGGAGATGCGAATGCCCGGCGCGATCGCTCCGCCAATGTAATAACCGTCCTCATCGATGACGTCGATATTGGTCGCGGTGCCAAAGTCCACCACGATTGCCGGCGCGCCGTAGAAAGTTTCGGCCGCAACGGCGTTAGCGACGCGATCGGCGCCTACGGCTTGGGGACGCGCCGCGCGCAGCTTGGTCACCGCGGCCGTCTGCGGCCCGATGACGATGGCGTCCGCGGCAATGCGGTCGGCCACGGCGTGCCATTCGCGCGAGAGCTGCGGCACCACGCCGGCAAAGGCGATCGCGTCGACCGCGTCGAGCGAAAGGCCGTACATCTTAAAGAAACCCATCAGGCGCACATGGATCTCGTCGGCGGTATAGGAGCGGTCGGTGGGCATGCGCCACGACTGCACCAGCTCGTCTCCGTCAAACAGGCCCATGGCCGTCTGCGTGTTTCCCATATCGATAGCGAGCAGCATGTCTACTCCCAGTGTTGGCATAAAAGGACGCGCACCATTGTATACGCGTCGCCGACGGCACTCGGCTGCGATTCGTTTACGGTGATAGGGGCTGAGGGGTTTAAATATGAAGGAATTATGCTCCACGAGTTTTTCCTTGCCGTTTACCGAACTCCCGCGTAATATTCTTTCTTGCGCACATGAGGCGCCCAGACATTGCGGGGTGGAGCAGTCTGGTAGCTCGCCGGGCTCATAACCCGGAGGTCGTAGGTTCAAATCCTGCCCCCGCGACCAAGAACTTGCAGCTCGTCGGCCTAGCCGACGAGCTTTTTTGTTATTCCGGGACCGTGTTCTCGGTCCAATTCTTGGCCTCTCAAACAAAATCTCGATCTGTAACATCTAGACCCGATTTAGGCGGCTAGGTGTTACAGATCGAGAAAAACCCGCTGTTGGGCTCATCCCATCCACCTGCCGCTACCTGCTGTCCGCCGATTTCCGTTGCGCTGCTGTATTCCCATGCCATATCCTCTAGATAACTACGCGGCATTATCGCCGCCGCGCCTACAAGAGAGGAATGTCCATGACCACACCTGCATCCAAGCTGCTCCAGCCCATTACGGTTGGCCCCCTTGAGCTCAAGAACCGCATTATGTTTCCGCCGCTGACCACCGGCTACGAGGAGCGTGACGGTTCCATCGGCGAGCGCAGCCTGGCTTTTTACGAGCGCTTGGCCCGTGGCGGCGTGAGCTACATCGTCATCGGCGACGTCGCTCCCGTCATGACCGCAAGCCCCACGCCCAAGCTGGCAACCGACGCCCAGATCCCCACGTTTAAGGCGCTGGCCGACGCCGTCCACAAGCACGGCGCCAAGGTCGCGCTGCAGCTGTTCCACCCCGAGTACGATGTGCCCGGTGTCGGCCGCATGGTCATGGGATCCATGGCCGCCGCCAAGGCCGCGCAGGAGGCCAAGGCCGCCGGCGACGAGGAGACCTTTGCCGCCAAGATGGCCGAGTCCAACGAGATCCGCAACCAGGCCTACGCCAAGCTGCATCACGACATGCAGCACTTTGTGAACGAGGCGAGCGTAGAGCAGCTCACCCAGATCAAGGAGGCCATCGCTGCCTCGGCCGCTCGCGCACAGCAGGCCGGGATCGACGCTATCGAGGTCCACGGCGACCGCCTGGTGGGTTCGCTGTGCTCGGCCATCCTCAACCAGCGCACCGACGAGTACGGTGGTTCGTTCGAGAACCGCGTTCGCTACGCGCTGGAGGTCGTCGCCGCCATTAAGGAGGCCGCGCCGCAGCTGATGGTGGAGTACAAGCTCCCCGTGATCATGGAGAACCCCGACGGCACGCCGCGCGGCAAGGGCGGCCTGCAGCCCGACGAGGCCTGCGAGTTCGCCAAGCTGCTCGAGGGCGCGGGCATCGATATGATCCAGGTCGCACAGGCCAACCACACCGGCAACATGGGCGACACCATTCCGCCCATGGGCGCCATGCCCTACAACTGGACGCTGCCCGTGGCCGAGCGCGTCAAGGCCCTGGTCTCCGTGCCGGTGGCAACCGTGGGCCGCGTGGTTTCGGTCGAGGCCGGCGAGAAGATTCTGGAAGACGGCGCCGCCGACATCATCGCCTATGGCCGCTCGCTCATGTGCGACCCCGACATTGCGCTGAAGGCCGCCACGGGTGAGCCCATCCGCGAGTGCCTCAACTGCAACAAGGGCTGCGTCGACGCGATTCAAAATCGCAAGTACATCTCGTGCGTGCTCAATGCCGAGAACGGCGACGAGGCGACCATCGCCATTAAGCCGGGCGAGGGCGACAAGAAGATCGCCGTGGTGGGCGGCGGCATCGCCGGCCTGGAGGCCGCACGCGTGGCGGCCAAGCGCGGCTACGACGTGACCATCTACGAGGCGAGCGATCACTTGGGCGGCCAGATTGTGCTGGCGGCTGCGCCTCCGCGCAAGGACGAGATCATGCGCTCGGTCGAGTACTACGAGAAGATTCTGCCTGGCCTGGGCGTGAAGGTTGAGCTCAGCCATGCCGCTACCGCTGAGGACCTCAATGCCGCCGACGCCGCGATTGTGGCCGTGGGCGCGCACGACGTGGTCATCCCCGTTTCGGGCGCCGACTCGGAGAAGGTCGTCTCGAGCTGGGACGTGCTGGCCGGCAAGGCGGAGATCAACGGCCGCGTCGCTGTCATTGGCGGTGGCCTGGTGGGCACCGAGACTGCCGAGTATCTGCTGCAGCACGGCTGCGAGGTGGCGATCGTGGAGATGCTCGACAAGATTGCCGCGGGCGAGTCCGAGACCATTCTGCCGCTGATTATGAGCGACTTTGCAGAGCACAACGTGGAGCAGCACGTTAAGACCCGCCTGACCGCCATTACCGACGAGGGCGTGGAGGCCATTCGCACCACCGAGGACGGCGCCGAGGAGCCGGTGAAGATCGCCTGCGATTACGTGGTGATGGCCGTGGGCTCCAAGGCCAACGCGTTTGACCTGGATGGCGTGACGGTGCCCGTGACCTGCGTGGGCGACTGCTCGGGTGAGCGCACCGCCGACATTGCGAGCGCCATTCGCACGGCGTATCACGCGGCCAACGAGCTGTAGTTGAACATCGCGGCCAGGCGGGGCGGTAGCACGGATCCGTCTCGCCCGGCTGTGTCCCGTCGGGTGTCAACCGGTGCGGGGCCTGCAAGCGCAGCAGGTCCCGCCCTTTTTGTTTTGCTCCGATGAATGGCAATGCGCGGTAATCATGAGGAGTGAGGACGTCTACTGCCTTGCAGATCACTCAAAATTATTGGGGGAGGGGTTAATAACTATATCCTCTATACCAAAGGACATAAAGAGATGCCAACTTTGTTGACAAGCGAATGACGATTGGCTGCGAGTCAGCTACCAGCGTAAATAATCGATAAAGAAATGTCGTAATTTGGTGCCAAATGTCCAGATAACACCGCGTCTACTTTAATTAACTGCTTTGAGCAAACAGTAAAATGCTACTATCTAACTTGCACGTAAGAAAGCAGATTAACGGCTAAGGCTAAGAAGTGGCAGGTATGTCGGAAGCAACTAGGACTCGCACGCATGCGCCCGAGGTTAGGCAGCGCGCCGTCGAGATCCTCCAAGAGGGGGTCGGTCATCGCGCTCTCGCCGCGGAGCTTGGCATTCCCTAGGCCACGGCTCGTCAGTGGGCCCGCGCGTATGCCGTGGGCGGTGCCGACGCCGTTCTCAATGCCGGTTCGCATCATCACACCTATTCGTACGACGTAAAGCTCGCTGTGGTTAAGGACCGTCTGGAAAACGGCTTGACGGTTCGCGAGGCCATGATCAAGCACAAGATTCCCAGCGAGTCTTCGGTCAAGGCTTGGTGCCGTCAGTACCGCGAGAGCGGTGAGGCCGCACTGGTCGATAAGCCGCGCGGTCGCAAGCCGCGCGTTAAAAAGGCGGAATAGCAAACGGGATGGTGCGCCCACAGGGGCGCATTTTTCTTGCCGCGCCAACTTTTTGGACCGCCGCGAGCCTATCGGGACATCCTCCAAAATGGCCAATAAACCGCGCGCAGTGGCCCGTGCGCCCACCGCTGCGATAGGGGGAGCGTCGCCCCTTTGCTCCAATGCGGACAGACTCCTTGCCCCGTACGCCTAAAACTCCCCAGTTGACCGAAAACCCGCTGCCGCTACTCATCAATTGAGCTATAACGTTAAACAATTGCAGCGTTTTTGCATGGGGGAGTGATGGTATGACGCTACTGTATTTCCTTACCCTGTTTCCGCTGGTACCGGCGCTGGGCATGCTGTTCGCGCGCGGCGACCGCGCCCGCGATGCGGTGGGGCTCATAGGTTCCGGCATTATTATGGCGGTGACAGTTGTAGTCGCCGTCATGTTTTTTGGCATGGGTCCGCAGAGCTTTGAGGTTGCCTCCGGCACCTCGCATGTGCTCTCGATCATCAGCTCCGTCATCGACGTCATCCTGTGCGCCGTAATCCTGTACAACGCGTACAAATATAGGAACGCGCTCGCCACGGTGCTCGGCATAGTCCAGCTGGTGGGCTCGTTCGCCTTTGCAGCCATGACGCTGCCCGCGGTCGAAGCCGTCACGGCGACGCCGCTCTACCTGGACTACATGAGTGTGATCATGGTCCTCGCCGTCGGCATCGTCGGTAGCCTAATCTGCGTGTATGCCCTGGGCTACATGAAGGACTTCCAGGCCCATGACGAGCACGAGGCTGCGCTGCGCGGGCAGACCGCGCCCGACCGTCGCCCGCAGTTCCTGGCGCTTATGTTTCTATTCCTCTCGGCCATGTTCGTCATCGTGACGAGTGACAACCTTGAGTGGCTGTTCTGCGGCTGGGAAATCACCACCGTGTGCTCGTTCCTTATGATTGGCTACACGCGCACGCCCGAGGCCATCAAAAACGCCTTCACCCAGATCATCCTCAACATGCTGGGCGGCATCGCGTTTTTGGCGGGCCTTATGTTTCTGCACGTCAATGGCATGCCGCTGACCATCTCGGGCATGATCGAGCTTTCCGGCGCCGGAACCGCGCAGTCCGCGCTGCTGGTGATGCCGGTCGTTCTGCTGTCGCTCGCCGCGCTCACCAAGGCCGCACAGATGCCGTTCCACACTTGGCTGCTGGGTGCCATGGTTGCCCCCACGCCCACGAGCGCCCTGCTGCACTCGTCAACCATGGTCAAAGCCGGCGTATTCCTGATGGTCAAGCTGAGCCCGCTCTATGCCATCTATCCTGTGACCGGCTTTATGGTCACGAGTGTGGGTGCCATCACGTTTTTGCTCGCTGCCCTCATGGCCATCTCGCAGAGCAACGCCAAACGCGTGCTCGCGTACTCCACCATTTCCAACTTGGGCCTCATTAGTGCCTGCTTGGGTGTCGGCGCGCCCGAGGCCGTATGGGCGGCCATCTTCCTGATCCTGTTCCACACGGTGGCCAAGTCGCTGCTGTTCCTGTGCGTGGGCACGGCCGAGCATCATATCGGCAGCCGCGATATCGAGGACATGGACGGCATGTTCAGCCGCATGCCGCACCTGACGCGCCTGATGATGCTGGGCATCATGGGCATGTTTGTGGCGCCGTTTGGCATGCTCGTGTCCAAGTGGGGCGCCCTGGTGGCGTTCGCGCAGACCGGCAACGTGCTCATGATCATGGTGCTTGCCTTTGGCTCGGCCGCGACGTTCTTCTTCTGGGGCAAGTGGCTTGCCAAGCTTTCGGGCGTCGACCCCACGGCTCAAAACGTTGAGGTCAATGTCCATAAGACCGAATGGATGGCCCTCAACACCATCGCCGCGCTGCTTATTCTGTGCTGCGTGGCGTTCCCGGTTATCTCGAGCGGTCTGGTGTCGCCTTACTTGGCCATGGTGTTTGGCCGCGTGCCGTACGTTATTGGCAAGGACGCCATGTATCTGATGGTGGTTATCGTGGCTTTTATTGCCGTGGTGTTGCTGACTTCATTCCGCGTGAGCAACAAACCGCATGTAAACGTATATCTTTCGGGTGTGGGAACCGACAAATATCGCCATTTCCGCGGCTCGATGGGACACGAGGTAAAGGCCGAAAAGCGCAATTGGTACTCGGAGGACGCCCTTGGCGAGAAGCGTATTGGCCCCGCGGGTAGCGTCGTGTGCTGCAGCATTATCTTGTTTGCGCTGCTGTGTTGCGCATGGATTGGGCCCGAGAGACTTGCCATGAGTGCGCCCTCGGTGCTGCGCGGCAAGTATTTTGAAGGTTCGGGTGTCGTGGGCATTTTTATTGGCACCGTGGCGTTTGCCCTGCTGGCGCCGCTTGTGGGTGGCATGATCGACGGCATTGACCGCAAGCTGTCCGCCCGAATGCAGGGCCGCGTGGGCCCGCGCCTGCTGCAGCCCTTCTACGACGTTGCCAAGCTGCTGCGCAAGGCCCCCGCCAGCGTAAACACCATGGACGATACCTATATGGCGTGCGCGCTCATCTTTACCGTGGTGGGCGGCGGCATCTTTGTGTCGGGCTCTAACACGCTACTGTGCGCTTTTATGGTGACGCTCGCCGCGATCTTTGTGGTGCTGGCGTCCGCCTCGACGCAAAGCCCGTTTGCCCAGGTTGGCGCCGATCGTGAGTTACTGCAGGTTATGAGTTACGAGCCCGCCGTTTTGCTGATGAGCGTGGGCCTGTACCTTGCCACCGACAGCTTTGATTCCATCGCCGTGACGGGGCAGTCGGTCCCCATCATCGTGCACAGCGCGCCCATTTTCCTCGCGTTGCTCGCGGTGCTTACCATCAAGCTGCGCAAGTCGCCGTTTGACCTTTCGTACTCGCATCATGCGCATCAGGAGATCGTCCAGGGCGTCGCCACCGAGATGAGCGGCGGCACGCTGGCCAAGATGACCCTTATGCACTGGTGCGAGACCGTGCTGTTTTTGATGTGGGTGGGCATGTTCTTTGTCTGGGGCAACCCCGTGAGCTGGGTTGTAGCCCTGGTCGTGATGGCCGCGACGTATTTTGTCGAGGTCCTGATCGACAACACCTTCGCACGCAGCACCTGGCGCAGCTGCTTTAGGCTCGGATGGGGCGTGGCGCTGGTGTTTGGCCTGCTCAACCTTATGCCCATCCTCGTCGACGTGTTTATTTAGGAGGCGGCATCCATGGATCATAAAATGTCGCGCTCGCCGTGGGTCATTCATTACGACGGCTCGAGCTGCAACGGATGCGATATCGAGGTGCTGGCCTCGCTCACGCCGCTGTTCGATGCGGAGCGCTTTGGCGTGGTCAACACCGGCAACCCCAAGCATGCGGATATCTTTTTGGTGACGGGGTCGGTCAATGCCCAGAACCTGCCCGTCGTGCGCCAGATCTACAGCCAGATGCTCGAGCCCAAGTGCGTGGTGGCGTGCGGCATTTGCGCGTGTTCGGGCGGCGTATTCCGCGATGCCTATAACGTGATCGGCGGCGTGGACCGCGCGATTCCCGTGGACGTGTATGCGCCCGGGTGCGCCATTCGTCCCGAGACCGTGATCGATGCCATCGTGGAGGCGTGCGGCATCCTTGATCAGAAGGAGGCCGTGATGCGCGCCGGCGGTGACCCGCTTACCGTGGGCGGCGCTGCTACCTGGGATGGCGGCGTCGAGTTGGGCGAGGACGGGTTCGTGGCTGCAGCTGGGGCCGGGGCTGACGGTGCCGGTGACGCGCCTGCCGAGAAACCCGCAGCGCCCGTCGCTGCAAAGGAGGCCGAGTAATGCAAAAGGCTATCTATGCCACCGTTGGGATCGACGAGCTTCTGTCGCATGTCCAGGCGCTCAAGGGCGTCGGCGCGCGCTTTGTGCAGATGCATGCCGAGCGCTGTGTGGACGACGGATCGTATCGCCTGGTCTATACGTTTATCAACGTCCGCGCTGCTCAGGAGAATATTGCGCAGGACGGCAGCTATGCGATCGAGAACCTGGTGGTTGAGGGAATTGATCAGTATCAGGAGATTCCGTCCATCAGCTCGTACTATCCGGCGGTATTTCCGTTTGAGAACGAAGCGCACGACCTGTTTGGGCTTGCCATCACCGACATGCAGATCGACTTTAAGGGCTTTTTCTACCAGGTCTCGACTGCCGAACCCATGAGCGTTATTACGCCCGAGGTGAAGGCCGCACGCGAGAAGGCCATGAAGGTCCGTGCCGCCGCCGAGGCCAAGGCGCGCAAAGCCGCGGCCGAAAAGGCCGCCGCGGCTGCGGCTACTGCAGGGGAGGGTGCTGCGAGCGCCGGCGACGCCGCGGGCGCCGCTGCTCAGCCCGCTGCGGCTGCCGGCTCCGATGCTCAGCACGATGAGGCCGCTGCGAAGGCCGCGCTCAAGGCTGCCGAGATGGAGGCAAAGCTCGCCGCCATGGATCCCGAGAAAGCGGCCAAGGTCCGCGCGGCGCTTGCCGCTAAGGCCGCCCGCGACAAGCAGAAAAAGGAGGCGTAAGGTCCATGGCACATCGCTCCGTTATTCCGTTTGGCCCGCAGCACCCGGTGCTGCCCGAGCCGCTTCATCTGGACCTGGTGATCGAGGACGACCGCGTCATCGAGGCAATTCCGCAGATCGGCTTTGTTCACCGCGGACTCGAGAAGCTCACCGAAAAGCGCGATATGAACCAGTTTGGCTACATCGCTGAGCGCATCTGTGGCATTTGCGCCGTGGGTCACAGCTATGGCTATGCCAGCGCCTGCGAGCGCATGCTCGACATCGAGGTGCCCGGCCGCGTGCAGTATATCCGCACCATTCTGCACGAGCTTTCGCGCATCCACTCGCATCTGCTGTGGCTGGGCCTGCTCGCCGATGCCTTTGGCTTCGAGGCACTGTTCTATCGTTCGTGGACTCTGCGCGAGCAGATTCTCAAGATCTTTGAGAGCACTTGCGGCGGCCGCGTGATTCTGTCGATTAATGAGATCGGCGGCCTTAAGCACGATATCGAGGACTCCGAGCTGGCGGGCATTGTCGAGACGCTTGACGCCATGCGCCCCGACTACGAGGCTCTGGTGCATACGTTTTTGGACGATGCCAGCTGCGGCGAGCGCCTGCATGGCGTGGGCGTGATTAGCGAGAAGGATGCGCTGAATCTGTCGATGGTCGGCCCGTTCGGTCGCGCCTCGGGCGTGGATTACGACGTGCGCATGTTCGGCGACGGCGCCTATGCGGATCTGGCTGCGTTTGAGCCCATCGTTGCTACCGATGGCGATTGCTATGCCCGCTGCCAGGTGCGCTGTGCCGAGGTCACGCAGGCCATGGACATCATCGAGGAGCTTGTGGGCAAGATCCCGCACGACGGCATCGGCGGGCGCACCAAGCTCACGCCGGCCGACGGCGCGCGTGGCGAGGTTGTGATTGAGCAGCCGCGTGGCGAGGCGTATTACTATGTGCGCGGCAACGGCACCAAGAACCTGGATCGCTTCCGCGTGCGCACGCCGACGTCGCAGAACCTGGCGGGTCTGACACATGCGCTGCAGGGCGTGCTCCTTGCCAACGTGCCCATGATTATCCTGACCATCGACCCCTGTATTAGCTGCACGGAAAGGTAGGCGCGGCATGAGTTTGCTGACATTTGCCAAGACAGCCTTGGGCTCTATGGTCAAGCAGCCGGTCACGGTGTGCTATCCGCAGGAGAAGCTCGCGGCACCCGAGCGCTTGCGCGGGCATATCGTCAACGACATGGACGTGTGCATTTGCTGCGGTATGTGCGCGCGTCGCTGTCCGGCGGGCGCGCTCGCGGTCGATCGCAAGGGTGGAACGTGGTCGATCGACCCGTATGCCTGCGTGGTGTGCGGTGAGTGCATCGAGAGCTGCCCCAAGCACTGCCTGACTATGGACACCGCCCGCACCCCAGTCGCAGCGGACAAGACTCCCACAGTAGAAACCAAGCCGGAATAGCGCTGGAATAGGGGCCGGTGGGGCAAAAATGCCCCACCGGCCCCGCGCTTAAACGCGCGGTTGTGCCGTCGCGAACAAAACTATGCCGGATTACGGGGCTGGATAGCGAACCTCCGACCATACCGAAAATCGCAAAAACAAAACCGCAGGTAGATTGCTTGCTGTTTTTCAAAAATAGGGGGTATGGATGAGGACTCCGACTTTAGCCCCGTAATCCGGCATAGTTTTGAAATAGCACCATATCCGTAGCAGCCCTTGATCTCCCGTGGACAGAGGGAAACGGATCATTTTGGCCCGATGGCTCTGAGTCGCACCTATTTTCCTGCGAAAACGCCGTGTCTCAACTTTGGTGAGACATGTGTCTCACGCCCAAAACCGAATCTGGAACATGTGTCACCTGCCCTAATTGTGTCTCATTTCGTAACTTTAGGCTGATGCAAGGCCTGAGACCGCGAGAAGGGAGACACGATGGGTAAGTACACGAGGGGTCTCTTGGCGGTGATACTGGCCGTAGTGCTGGTGTTGCCAGCCGCAGCATTCGCCATGCTGCCCGAGGCCAACGCCAGGTCCAGCACCGGTATGGACGGACCGGAAGCGACAAAGATAGTCGATCACGACACCAGCAACCATTGGAAGTTCTGGGCGGGCGGCTATGACGGCGGCAAGGTCACGACGCAAAACGTCGGCCGAATTTGGACGGATAAGACGGTCCAAGCAATCGATGACGGGAAATCGGACTTTTTGACTACGCTTTCGGCGATGTCTTCGACATCCGATACGACGTCGCTGGTTTCCAAGCCGCTCGACATCGTGATGGTGCTCGATGCCTCTGGCTCAATGGATGATCCTATGGGTGGTGAAGATTCTCTCAAGCGTATCGATGCGCTCAAGAATGCTGCCAACCACTTTATCGACACCATTGCGGAGCAAAACAAGAACGTTAAGGACGCGAGCAAGCAGCACCAGGTTGCCATCGTGAAGTTCGCGGGCGAGCAGGCCGATAAGGTCGGCAACGATACGTACTACTCCGACGAGGGCTATCTCTACAACTACTCGCAGACAATGCAAAAGTTGACGGCGTGCTCGGGCGGTGGCGTAGAGGGCCTCAAGGGAACGATTAATTCCATTAAGCCCAATGGCGCCACTCGTGCCGATAACGGCATGGAGCTGGCCAAGGGGATTACTTCTGGACGTGAAGACGCCCAGAAGGTTGTTGTGTTCTTTACAGACGGCAAGCCCACGAGACGTAGCGACTTTAGCCCCACGGTCGCCAACAATGCCATTGCGGCTGCTAAGGCCATGAAGGACGAAGGCGCTACCGTCTACACCATCGGCATCTTTGACGGTGCGGATCCCAGTGCCGATCCTACGAGCTACAAGACGAGCGATGAAAATAAATTCATGCACGCCATGTCGAGCAACTATCCCAAGGCGACTTCGTATACGAGCGGAAAGCTGGGCGATCGCGTTGCCGGTGCTACTTATTACAAGTCTGCAGCCAACGCTGCAGAGCTAGATCAAGTCTTCGCAGACATCTCGAGTGCCATTACGTCGGGCAAGGGTTTCCCGACCAAGGTCGAGGGCAACAATCCCAACGGTTCCGGCTACATCACATTCGAGGACGAGCTGGGCGCCTTTATGCAGGTCGATAGCTTTACCGGTGCCGAGTACAACGGCAAGACCTATGGGGCCGCCACCAAGTCGACCGATGGCAATATCGATACCTATACGTTTGATGGCGAGCTCGCCCATCTCGTAATTACGGTTGATTGCGCGGACGAGAACAATCCGCAGCGCGGCGACATCGTGACGGTCAAGGTCCCCGCATCGCTCATTCCGCTGCGCCGTTTTACCGTTGACGAGTCTGCGGGCACGTTTGTGGTTGACTCCACGGATGCCATCTCGCCTATCCGCGTTGCGTATGCATCGAGCGTAAAGGCTATTGCACGCAAAAACCTGTTTACTCCCAATAACGTACCGGGACTGCAGGATTACATCAATGAGCACAAGGACGCCGATTCCAATACCGTTAGCTTCTGCGCCAACAAGTGGACCGGCGACGATGCGGGCGATACGGTCGCAAGCTTTGAGCCTGCTGCTACGAACAGCTACTACTACTTCCAAAAGCTAACGCCCGTCTACACAGACGCGGCTTGCACCAAGCTCGCAACGGAAAAGCCTTCGGGCTCTAAGACCTATTGGTACAAAGATGAGTTTATGGCGCAGAACTCGTCGGGCGCGCCGTACGATGATTCCGTTTCGATCCCGGTTAAGGGAAGCGAGCTCGAAAACTTTGAAGGTGCTTTGGTAAAGGATGGCGATCACTGGTCGATTAAGGCTGGCACCGCGCGCCTCGCCTTTATCAACCAGCTTCACACCACCAAGGAGCGTGTGGGCGGAAACCCGACGGACACCGCACGCGACGTGATCAATCCCCAGTGGAACAACACGAAGGTTGTTTCTGGTGCGACGAAGGTCAATGTCTACCTGGGCAATAACGGCAAGATTAGCTTTACGCTCAATACCACGCCGACAACGTTGACAACTGCCGACTTTGGCCTGACCAAGGTGCTCGAGGGCCGCGACTGGACGGATGAGGACAAGTTTGAGTTTGGCCTGACGTCCGAGGACAACGCCCCGATGCCCAGGTCCACGACTGCGTTTGCAACCAAGGGCCATGCGGACATTAGCTTTGGCGAGATTGCCTATGACAAGCCGGGCACGTATGTCTACAAGGTTAGCGAGAAGCATGCCGGGACCACGGTCGACGGCATCGCCTACAGCAAGAACGTTGCAGAGTTCACCGTAACGGTGACACCCAACGCAAAGGGAAAGCTCGAGGCTTCTGTGAAGAAGACCTCGGGCGAGGTCGAGTTCAAGAACACCTATACCGCCAATCCCGCTGAGTCGAGCGTCACCGATCAGATTACAGTTACCAAGGTCCTGACCGGCCATAAGCTCCAGGACAATGAGTTCTCCTTTGAGCTCGTTGAGGGTGAGGGCGAGGACGCGTCGGTTGTCGAAACCGTTAAGAATGATGCCAACGGCAACGTTGCGTTCAGCGCCATCAAGTACACCGAGATCGGTCAGCACATCTATACGCTGCGCGAGGTCAAGGGCAATGCCGGCGGCATCGCCTATGACAAAACCGTCTATACCGTCGTGACGACCATCGCCGACAATGGCAAGGGCCAGCTTGTGGCCACGCATAAGCTGAAGGGCGCCGAGGACGTCAAGAAGATTGAGTTCAAGAACTCCTACACCGTGACGCCCAAGAGCTCCAGCGTCACCGACCAGATCACCGCGACCAAGTCCCTGACCGGGCGCAAACTTGCCGTCGGCGAGTTCTCCTTCGAGCTTGTCGAGGGCGACAAGGTCGTCGCCACCGGCACCAACGACGCCAGCGGTAACATCACGATGGGCACCGTCAAGTATGACAAGGCCGGAACGCATACCTACACACTGCGCGAAGTCAACGGCGGAACCACCAGCAAGGGCATCGCCTACGACGGCAAGACTTACACCATCGTGACCACCATCACCGATGAGGGCGACGGCACGCTCAAGGCCGAGCATGTCCTGAAGGATGCCAAGGCTGCCGAGTTCAAGAATTCCTACAATCTGACCCCCACTGAGTCCAGCGTCACCGACCAGGTCAAGGCGACCAAGTTCCTGACCGGGCGCGCGCTTGCCGCCGGCGAGTTCTCCTTCGAGCTCGTCGAGGGCGACAAGGTCGTCGCCACTGGCACCAACGACGCCAGCGGCAACATCACGATGGGCGCCGTGAAGTACACCGAGGCCGGCAAGCACACCTACACGCTGCGCGAGGTCAAGGGCGGAACCATCAGCAAGGGCATCACGTACGGCGACGCCAAGTACACCATCGAGACCACCATTACCGACAAGGGCGATGGCACGCTCAAGGCTGAGCATGTCCTGAAGGACGCCACGGCTGCGACCTTCAAGAACACCTACAGCGTGACCCCGCTCGACGCAGAGCTCGACTTTGATCTGAGCAAGGCTATCGACGGTCGCGACTGGACGGACTCCGACAAGTTCAGCTTTACCATCACCGCCGCCGAGGGCACCCCGCTGCCCGATCCTGCAACCGTGACCGTGAACAAGCACGATGCGAAGGATGGCATCGCTGCCGTCAAGTTCGGCAAGATCCGCTACACGGCTGCCGGAACCTACACGTACGAGATCCGCGAGAACGCGGGTAACGCGGCCGGCATGGCGTATGACGGGCATGTCGCGACCGCCGAAGTGACCGTGACTGAGGACGGCGAGGGCAAGCTGACCGCCAATGTCACCAAGAAGGAAAACGGACGCTTCACCAACACGTACCGCACTGAGCTTAACTACACCGCGGCCGGCGGCCTCAAGCTCAGCAAGAGCCTCTCCGGACGTCCTATGACCGAGGGTCAGTTCACGTTTACCGTGAAGCCTGCCGACGAGGCCTCGGCCAACGCGCTTGGCCTGCTGCCCGGAGCCAACAACTTCAAGTCCCCTGCGACGGCAGAGGCAACGGTCGGCCTGATCGACATCCTAGCTGGCCATGAGGTCAAGTTTACGCAGGCTGACGCTGGCAAGACCTTCACGTACACCGTAGCCGAGAAGAATGACGGCAAGCCCGGTTACACCTACGACGACGCCGTGCGTACCGTGACGATCGCCGTCGCCGATGACGGTGCCGGTACGCTTACCGCCACGACGACCGTCTCCGGCGGTCCCGAGGGTACGCATACGACGGTCCACAAGAGCGGTGAGAACAAGGTCGAGAGTGCCCTGGTCCCGTTCCACAACAGCTACAGCGCTACGACCAATACGCCTGGTGGTACCGCTGCTCAGGTTGTCGCCACCAAGACCCTGACCGGTCGTCCGATGGCCGACGGCGAGTTCTGGTTCGGCATTGCCTATCAGGGCGAGCTTGTGGGCTACGAAAACCTCAAGCCCAATATCGGCGGGCATGTGAGCTTTGATGCGTTGCACTACGACACCGAGATGCTTGCTAATCTTGAGGCTGCTGGGCTTGCTTATCGTACCGATAAGGACGGCAAGCTTGCCTGGACCATTAACTACACGGCCTACGAAGATTTATTCGGGCTGCCGAATGGCGTTTCCGCTACAACGTGGAGCTTTGGCTTTAAGGTTATCGTCGTCGACAACGGTGACGGTACCCTGACGGCGACGGTCGACTACGGCGGCGTCGAGCCCTTGTTCGAGAACGTCTACGGCGCCGACGCCGTGGATGCTGCGCTCACCGGTACTAAGAAGCTCCAGGTTGCCGAGGGCCTGACCCCGGCCGACATCACGGGTAAGTTCACCTTTACCGTGACCGCCGACGAGGCAGGTGCCCCGATGCCCGAGCGCACGACCGTAACCAACGACGCAGCCGGTAACGTGGACTTTGGCAAGATCCACTTTACGCTCGAGGACCTCAACCACGCCCTGGGCGTGACGGACGATGCGACCGATAAGGCCGAGGCAGACGAAGCTGACGACGTCGATGCTGACGAGGCAGAGGCCGACGCCGACGCTGATGCCAACGCTGACGAGCCCGGCGACGAGTCCGAGCCCGCAGCCCCCACCGCTCCGCGCTCGCACACCTTTACCTACACGGTGGCCGAGTCCGGTAGCGCCCCTGGTGTGACCAACGACGCCAACGCCATGCGCAAGGTTTCCTACACCGTGACTGACGACGGTACCGGACATCTGCGTGTCGTGCGCGAGGGCGACGACGGTGCAGGCTTCACGTTCACCAACACCTACAGCGTGACGCCCACCGATTCTTCCGTGACCGATCAGGTCAAGACGGTCAAGCGTCTGACCGGCCGCGACCTTGCAGCCGGCGAGTTCACGTTTGAGCTGCTCGAGGACGGCGTGGTTGTCGCCAGCGGCGCCAACGACGCCAGCGGCACCGTTACGCTGAGCCCGATCCGCTACGAGGCGCCCGGTACGCACACGTACACGCTGCGCGAGGCTTGCCCCAACGCGCTCGGCCTGTACAAGGGCGTCACCTATGACGGCGCGACCTATACCGTCGTGACCACCGTTTCCGACAACGGCGACGGCACGCTGACCGTGACGCACAAGCTCGAGGGAACTACCGAGTCGGCTGGCTTTACCAACAAGTATCACGCCATGCCTACGCAGGTTTCCATCGGCGCTATCAAGGTGCTCGAGGGACGCGAGCTCAAGAAGGACGAGTTTAGCTTTAAGCTCGTTGGCGAGGACATCGAGTCCACCGTCACCAACGATGCCGACGGCAAGATCAACTTCGACAAGTTCGAGTACGACGAGCCTGGTACGTACGTCTACACCATCAGCGAGGTCAAGGGCGACGAGGCCGGTATGACCTACGACAAGTCCGTCTTTACCGCGACCGTCAACGTGGCCGATGACGGCGAGGGTAACCTCAAGGCGAATGTCGCCTTTGCCAAGGGCGATAAGAGCGTCGAGGGTATCGTGTTCAACAACACGTACAAGAAGCCCGAGACGCCCGTGCCGACGCCCGATCCCGGCACGCCCAAGACCGTGACGAACATCGTCAAGACGGTCAAGGGTTTCCTGCCCACCACAGGCGACCAGCAGGCTGCCGCTCTGCTTATGGCATTTGTCATCGCCATGGCCGGTGTCGGTGCCCTGGTCTGGGGTATCCGTAAGCGTTAGGCACGTTGGTAGCGCCCGGGGCCAAAAGGCCCCGGGCGGCCGGCGGGGAGCCAGAAATGTAGCCCCCACCCCACCCCCAGCCGCCACGGAGGCATCTCCCTCCTCCGTGGCGGCATTTTTGTGCGTGGGGGAGGTGGGTGCGCCACGAAATCGGCCCATCTACTACGTTTGGCCCCTTACCTCCAACCATGCCAAAAAACGCCAAAACATAACCGCAGGTAGAACGCCTGCGGTTATGCTCAAAACGAAGGTATGGTCAGGGGTGTCGAGTCAAACGTAGTAGATGGGCCGATTTCGTGGCGCGCGGTTCCGGCTGATCCCTTGGGGGCGGAGGAAAACGGATCATTTTGGTCCCGTGAGGCTGGCGGAGGCACTCGTGCAGGGTCGCCCGAACAAAACTATGCCGGTTTACGGGGCTGAGTCACGAGTCCCCAACCATGCCGATATTCGTGAAAATAAAATCGCAGGTAGACGAGCCGTCATTTTGCAGAAAACGCGGGTATGGATGGGGGTCCTGAGTTTAGCCCCGTAAACCGGCATAGTTTTGAAATGGTATTAAATCGGTGGCAGCCATTTTGCTATGCCGGGGCGGTCAGTCGTTGGGCAACTACCCTCGCAGGTAGGCGATGGCGATCTGCGTGCGGTTGCGCAGGCCCATCTTTGCAAGGATCGAGCTGATGTGGTTGCGCACGGTGCCTTCGCCCATATAGGCGGTGGCGGCGATCTCTTTGTTGTCGAGGCCGCGGGCGATGAGCTCGGCGACTTCGAACTCGCGGTCGGTCAGGCCGGCAAAGGCGGCGGGCCGGCGGGTCGCGCCGGCCTCGACGTCCGCCCCATCAAAGTTGATATCTTCGATCGCCTTGCCCTCGAGCACGCGTTTGCCGTCCATGACCTGCGCCAACGCCGGCGGAATGGCAGCGACATCGGTCTTGACCAGGTAGCCGCGGGCGCCCAGCTTGAGCGCCGACACAATGTACTCGTCATCCGAGAACGTCGTCAGAAACACCACGCGCGCCGCAGGGTCGTGCTCAAGGATCTCGCGCGCGGCCGAAAGGCCGTCGCGTCCCGGCATCTGGATGTCGAGCAGCGCAATATCGGGTGCGTGCTCGGCGTAGAGCGCCACCGCATCGTTGCCGTTGGCACCGGTGCCCACCACTTCGATCTGCGGCTGGGCGCCCAAGATAATCTTGAGCGAATCGACCACCAAGCGGTCGTCGTCGACAACGATGAGCCTCATCGGCCCTCATCTCCTTGCTGTTTGGGAACGGTGGCAAACACACGCCAGCCGCCGGCGCCGGCACGCGGGCCGGCGGTGAAGGTGCCGCCAAGCGCCTCGATGCGCTCGCGCATGGAGGCGAGCCCCATGCCCTCCGCGGTGCCGCGGCCGCTTGCTTGGACCTCACCCACGCCATCGTCGGTAACAATGAGCTGGTAAAACGACGGATGCTCCATGCACCGTACGGTGACGGTCTGGGCGCAAGCGTGGCGTATGGTATTGGAGAGCGCTTCGCGCAGGACCGCTGCAAAGCAGTTGGCGACGTTTGCGGGCGCATGTTCGGCCATAACTTCAAGCTCAATCTGCGGGCCGCCGTCCGAGCGTGTGCCTTCGACAATGCGTTCGAGCTGCACGGAAAGGTCGACGGCGTTGTCGTTGAGCGCGTGGACGCTGGCGCGCACAAGCTGGAGCGCCTCGTCAACCGTGCGTTTAACGTCGGCGAAATCGGCGGCGACGCCAGGCTCGTCGGCGTGGACCACGCGTAGGGCTTCGGCCTGCAGTGAGGCGCGCGTGAGCTGGTGCCCGACGTTATCGTGGATCTCGCGCGCGATGCGGGCGCGTTCGGCGAGCGTCGCGAGCTCGACTTCGTAGTCCTGGCGATCGGCAAGATCGCGGTTGCGCGCCTCGAGCGCGAGGGCTCGTTCCTGCAGCTCGTCGCGGGTGCGGCGCATGCGCCGCTGCTCGCGCTCCAACTGGGCGGTGCGTAGCGATAGCAAGGTGGCGGCAACCGAAAGGATGGCGGTCAGCAGGAGCGTTCGTGCGGTAAGCGCATCGGCGCGAAGGTCCGCGACGAGCGCAAAGGCAAAGACGGAGCCAATGCCCAACGCGACCCAGGCGTGCTCGCGGCGCACGCGTCGCGCGATGTCATAGAGGGCGAGAGGCGCAAACGGCACAAACGGCGGCACGAAGACAGCCGCGATGATGCAGGCGTAGCTCGCTGCCTCGCTTGCGCGTCGGGTGCGTTTCCCCTGTGCGACCTCGGCCAGCGAGGTGGCAATAATGCCAAGGCAAAACGCCACAACCAGACGAGCGTCCACGGCAAGACCCATGGCGGCCGCAATACAGCACGCCAGCACGATCGATTTGTCGAAAAGCCTGTTCATACGGGTATTGTACGCGAAGCTGCGCGTGGTGGAGGGGCCGCCTAGCGCAACCGTGACATTCCTCCCGCACGGTGGGGCGGTCGCGTCAGCGGGCCACGCGACCGAGCCCCGCACTCGTGACAAAGCTCACTGGTGCGCGCCGTCCGCTCCTGCGATGATGCAATCGTACCGGGCCGCAATCAACAGAAGGGCCGCCTCATGACAGACATCGTCCACGTCGAAAACCTCGTCAAGCGCTACGACGACCTTATCGCGCTTGACCACTTTAACCTCAGCATCGCCCCCGGCGAGATCTTTGGCCTGCTGGGCCCCAACGGCTCGGGCAAGACCACGTCCATCAACTGCATCCTGCAGCTGCTCGCCTACGACAAGGGCACCATCGAGCTGTTCGGCGAGCCCATGACGCCCGCCCGCTACGACCTCAAGCGCCGCATCGGCGTGGTCCCGCAGCAAGTTGCGGTGTTTGGCGAGCTTACCGTGCGCGAGAACATCGACTATTTCTGTAGCCTCTACGTTAACGACCGCAAGCGCCGCCGCGCGCTGGTGGACGAGGCGATCGACTTTGTGGGCTTGGGCGACTTTACCAAGTTTCGCCCCGGCAAGCTCTCGGGCGGCCTGGCGCGTCGCCTCAACATTGCCTGCGGCATTGCGCACAAGCCCGAGCTCATCTTCTTTGACGAGCCTACGGTGGCAGTCGACCCGCAGAGTCGCAACGCCATCCTGGAGGGCATCTGCCGCTTGCGCGACGAGGGCGCCACGGTGGTGTATACCAGCCATTACATGGAGGAAGTCGAGCAGATTTGCAGCCGCATCATGATCATGGACGGCGGACGTGTGCTGGCGCAGGGCACCAATGACGAGCTCAAACGCATGATTCAAATGGGCGAGCGCGTGACTGTCGAGGTCGGCGCCGTCGAGACCGCCACGGTCGAGCGGCTGCGCGCCCTCGAGCACGTGCTTTCGGTTGAGCTGTCCGGCGGCGAGCTCGTCTGCACCTGCGAAGCGAGCCCGCACAATTTGGTCGACATCCTCGACACGCTGCGCGCCGCCGATGTGGCGCTCGGCCGCGTGTGGAGCGAGCCGCCGACCCTCAACGACGTGTTCCTCGAGATCACCGGCCGCGAGCTGCGCGACTAGGGGGCAGTCATGTTCAACACCATCATCACTACGGTCAAGACGCTGCTGCGCCGGCCGAGCACGTGGGTCTGGGGCGCTCTCTTTCCCATCGCACTTTCCACGATGTTCATGTTTATGTTTGCGAATCTGAGCTCCGACGGCACGGTCGACCCGGTACCGGTTGCCGTCATAGCGGACGAGGCCTGGGACGCCTCGACCTTTAAGGACGTGGCGACGTCGCTTGCCAAGGAGAGCGACAATCAGCTGCTCGAGATCCACGAGCGCGACGACGCAGCCGATGCGAACCGTGCGCTTAAGGCCGGCGAGGTCGCGGGCATCTATACAGTCGACGACGCAGGCGCACCCAAGCTCACACTGCTATCGAGCTACGACAGCTCGCGCGCATCATCGGTGCTCACCGATCGCAGCATCCTGGAGACGGTGGCAAGCTCGTATACACAAAATGCCGAGCTCATGTCCCAGATTGCCCAGGACAACCCGGCGGCACTCGCCGACCCCGAGGCGGTTGCGCGCGCCCTGTCGCTCGAGGGCGGCACCCGTCGCGTGAGCCTTACGCGCACCACGCCCGACGGCACGGTCATCTACTATTACGCGCTTTTTGGCCTGGTCGCGATGATGTCTGCCGAGTTTGCCGCCTTGAGCGTTGTCGACCTGCAGCCCAATCTGTCGGGCCTTGGCGCACGTCGCTGTGTGGGCGGTCTTTCCAAGACGGCATCGCTGGCCGGCATCTTTGTCGGCTCGTGGCTGGTCTCCTTTGCCTCGATGACGATCGCGATCGGCTACGTGCGCCTGGTCGTGGGCGTCGACTTTGGCGGGCGCGAGGGGCTGTGTCTGGTGGGTGGCGCCGCTTCCGCGCTTGCCGCCACGGGCTTGGGCCTTTTTGTGGGCACGCTTCCCGTTAAGGGCGGCAAGGCGTCCAAGTCCGGCATCCTCACGGGCTTTGCTACCACGTGCGCCCTGTTCGCCGGCCTCTACGGCGAGCCGGCGATGGCGCTTGCCGACGACGTCGCCCGCGCCTGCCCGGCCGAGTGCTGGCTCAACCCCGTCAAGCTCATCTGCGACATGTTCAACCGCCTGTATTTCTTTGAGAACCTGGGCCCCTTTGTCGTTCGCGCCGGCGCGCTGGTCCTTATGGCGCTGCTGTTCGTTGCCGCCGCCACGCTGACCTTTGGAAGGAGCCGCTATGAGCACCTTTAAGACCGCGCTTCGCATGGCGCTGGCGCACCCGTTCTACCTGCTCATCTATACGGTGTTCATCTCGCTCATGGGCGTATTCATCGCGGCATCGGTGAGCTGGAACTCGTCGCAGCTCACCGAGTACGAGCCCTACGATGCCAACGTGATCGTGGTCGACCGCGACGACAGCGACCTTTCGCGTGCGCTTACCAAGCATCTGGGTTCGCGATTTGAGCTGGTCACGGGCGTCGGCGACGGCACCTACGACCTCGCGGACGCGCTCTCCAAGAGCAACAGCGCCAAGGGCAGCGCCGACTGCGTGTTCTTTATCCCGGAGGGGTTTGAGGACGACCTCGTTGCAGCCGCTCGCGCGGGGGAGTCTCTGCCCAAGCTCGATGTGACCTACGGTGCCGGCACCATGGCGGCGGCGCTCTCGTCTGCCGAGGCCTCGCGCTGGATCTCGCTCGCGGGCGCTGCGGCCGCGCTTGAGCCCACTGCCCCCAACGGCGATGTTGCCAAGGCGGCCGAGCATGCCGCCGCCAAGCGTGCCGAGGTCCAGATCGAGCAGGTCAAGGTTGACTCGACTGCCGCCGCCACGCTCGAGTCGTACTTCAACTTTGGTGCGTACGCGATTATCTCGTCGGTCATCGTATCGGTGGGATTGGTGTTCTCGGGCATGAACGAGCCCGAGCGCGTGCGTCGTATGGATGCCGGCCCGGTCTCCGAGCGCCAGCGCTCGCTTGCCGTGTTCGCGGCTGCCGCCGTGCTCACCGTCTGCATCTGGTTTGTGTCGAGCATGATGGGCGTCGTGGGCTTTGCCGGCGCGGTTGCCGAGGTCGGCGTGGGTCGTGTGTGCCTGGCGCTGGCGGCGACGTTTGCCCTGGCGTGCACGCCTCTGGCCGTTGGCTTTGCGCTGTCGAGCCTGGGTGCGCGCGAGGAGCTGCTTAACGGTGTGGGCAACCTGCTCGGCATGCTCATGACGTTTTTGGGCGGCGCTTGGATGCCGCTGTCGCTGATGGGCTCGGCCGTGCAGACGGTGGCGCACTTTGTGCCGACGTATTGGGTGAACGATGCGATTGGCAAAGCGCTCGCTTCGGATCTGACGTCCACCGTGTTGGGCGACATCGCCTGCGACCTGGGCGTCACCGTGCTCTTCGCCGCCGCCATTGCCGCCGTAGGCCTGGCCCTCTCACGCGCCAAATCCCGCGCCTAGTCTGAAATAAATCCTAGGCCTCGCCCCAAAATAGTTCGCCAAGGTTTACTATTACGCTCATAAAGTAGTACGAGGCTAACAATGGGGGATACCATGGCAACGCAGGAAGCCTATGTCCAGGTTAAGGATCTCAAAAAGCACTACGGCGATGGGGATGCACGCCTGACGGTGCTCAACGGCATCAACACGTCCATCAACCGCGGAGAAATCTGCGTCATGCTGGGGCCTTCGGGTTCGGGCAAGTCGACGTTTCTTAACCTGATCGGCGGTCTGGAGGATGCTGACGCCGGCTCTATTCTGGTGGACGGCTGCGATCTCACCGCGCTCAACGCCGGCGACCTGGGCGAGTATCGCCGCCGTGAGCTGGGCTTCGTCTTCCAGTTCTATAATCTGGTGCCCGACCTCACCATCAAGGAAAACATCGAGGTCACGGCGCACCTGTCCAAAAAGCCGCTCAACATTGACGACCTGTTACGCTCGCTGGGCCTCTACGAGCACCGCAACAAGTTCCCACGCCAGGTCTCGGGCGGCCAGCAGCAGCGCTGTGCCATCGGCCGTGCGCTCGTCAAAAACCCGGGTCTGCTGCTGTGCGACGAGCCCACGGGCGCGCTTGACTACAAGACGTCCAAGGAAATCCTACAGCTCATGGAGGATGTCAATCACGAGTACGGCTGCACCATCATCATCGTCACGCACAACGCCGCCATCGCCCGCATGGCCAACCGCGTGCTGCGCCTGCACGACGGGCGCATCGTCGCCGACGAGCTCAACGAGTCGCCCGTCGCGGCCGCCGAACTCGATTGGTAGGCGGCGCCATGACACCTCTCGCAAAACGTCTCCCGCGCGAGCTGCGCCGCAATATCGGCAAGTACCTGGGCATCTTTTTGCTTATGTGCGGAAGCATTGCCCTTACATCGGGCTTTTTGCTCGCGGCGCATTCCATCGGCTGCCTTATTGACGGCATGCGCGATGCGTACACGATTGAGGACGGCCGCGTGACCACCTCCTTCGAGGCTACCGACGATCAGCTCAAGGCAGCCGAGGACGCGGCCGACGACGTCGGCGGCGTCACGCTCTACAAGAATTTCTCCATCGACGCCATCATCAAAAAGACCGCCGGCGACGACGGCGCCAAGCGCACGCTGCGCACCTATGCGCACCGCACCAAGGTCGATATCGCGTCCTACTGTGAGGGCAGGCAGCCCAAGACGGACGATGAGGTGGCAATCGACCGCGTCTTCGCCACCAACAACGACCTCGCCGTGGGCGATAAGGTCGAGCTCGAGGGCCGCACCTACACCATCTGCGGCATCATGACCCAGCCCGATAGCCAGGCGCTGTTCCTCAACAATTCGGACTTTACGGTGAACACCATCACCTATGGCGTGGCCGAGGTCACCGACGCCGGCTTTGCCGCGCTTGAGGACGCCGGCGGCGCACCCGCCTACACCTACTCCTTCACCTTTGCCGATCGCGATCTCTCCACCGTGGACCGCACCGATGCGGAGCAGGATATGGTCGAGGCGCTGACCGATGCCGATGCGCGCGTGGATGACCTCATCGACGCCGATTCCAATCAGGGCATTGGCTATGCGCGCGACGACGTGGACGGCGACTCTACGATGTGGATGACGCTGCTCGACATTATCATCGTGATCATGGCGTTCGTCTTTGTGGTCCTTACCGACGCCACCATCGAGGAGGAGAGCGCCATCATCGGCACACTGCTCGCCAGCGGCTATCGCCGTCGCGAGATCGTACTGCACTACCTCGCGCTTCCCGCCATCGTGGGCATGCTCGCGGCGCTGTTGGGCACCGCGCTCGGCGTTGCGTTCTTTACCGAGCCCATGCGCGGCCTCTATTACGGCTCGTACAGCCTGCCGCCCTTCCAGGTGTACTGGAGCTGGGAGATCTTTGTGAAGTGCGCCGTGGTTCCCGCCGCCGCGCTCATCCTCATTACGCTGGTGGGCCTGCTCCGCAAAATGGGCAAGACGCCGTTGCAGTTCCTCCGTCACGAGGCGGGCGGCAAGTCGGGCACCAAGCGCGGCCTGCAGCTGCCGGAGCGCATGGGCTTTGTCTCGCGCTTCCGCCTGCGCATCTTCCTGCGTAATCTGGGCAACTTCGCCACGCTTTTCGTGGGCATTGCGTTTGCCTCGCTGCTACTGCTCTTTGGCCTGGCGATTCTGCCCACGATGACGCACTACGCGGACAACCTCGAGACAAGCCTGGTCGCCGAGCACCAGTACACGCTCAAGGCCCCGCTGGAACTCGAGGGCACCGCCGAGGAGCGCGAGCAGTGGTCGGCACTCGAGCGTTTGCAGTCGGTTGACGGCGCGCTGCTTTCTGCCGCTCAGGATGCCGATGACGAGCTTGACGACGCGGCCGATGCAGCGCAGGCGGCAGCCGATGCCGCGACCAGCGCTCCGTCTGCCGAGAGCCTGGCCGCGGCGCAGGACGCGCTCGCCAAGGTCCAGGACAAGAAGGATGCGCTCTACGCGCGCCTCGATGACCTTGCCGATGCCCTCGGCTGCGACCGCGACGAGGCTATCGACCTGATCGACAAGGCCTCTAAGATCGACACTGACAACGATGATATCCACCCGGTCAATACGACCGACAACGGCGCGGGCGCAATCGCGCAGGCCGAGAAATATGCCGTTTACCAGCTGCAATACGACCGCGGCGATGGAAATGGGCAGGAGACGATTTCCGTCTACGGCATCTCGCCCGATTCGCGCTATTGGAAAGACCTCAACGTTGGCGATGGGCGCGTCGTCTTTGGCAGCGGCCTGCTCGACAAGTTTGGCTGGAGCGAGGGCCAGAAGGTCACGCTCATCGACAAGTACGAGGGGGAGCATTATTCCCTTGAGTACGCGGGCAAGGACTGTGCCTGGGGCTCCAAGTCGGACATGAATATCTATATGAGCATCGATGTCTTTAACGAGCTGTTCGGCAATGACGCCGCCTACTTTAACGGCTATGTGAGCGACGAGAAGCTCGACCTCGATGCTCGTTACTTTGCCGGCGACACCACGCCCGACGACATGCGGGCCGTGGGCGACCAGTTCATCGGCATGATGAGCAAAATGATCGGCATGATGGTTGGCCTCGCGGTGTTTATCTTCCTGCTGTTTATGTATCTACTGACCAAGGCTGTGATCGACCACAGCGCCCGTTCGATTAGCTATATGAAAGTCTTTGGCTATCGCGATAGCGAGATCTCGCATCTGTACATCCGCTCGATCACGCTGTGCGTGGCGGCGTCGCTCGTGCTGAGTCTGCCGGTCATTATTGGCTCGCTCACGGCCATCTTCCGCTCGATGCTGCTCGCCTACAACGGCAATATCGAAATCTATGCGCCCGCTTGGTCCACGGTTGCATGCGTCGGCATTGGCTTTGCGACCTACCTGGTCGTGGCGTTGCTGCACATGCGTTCCATCAAACGTGTGGGCCTGGCCGAAGCTCTCAAGGTGCAGGAGTAGTCATCGGGGACAGTCTTAAACGACTAGTCATCGGGGACAGTCTTTGCTGACTTGCCGGCTCGCCGGCCGGCTGGAAAGGACTGTCCCTAGCTGCCGGCACTTGGGGACTGTCCCCAACTGCCGGGTGGCGAAAGAGTGTCCCTTGCGACTACTCATTTAAGAACATCCCCAATGACTAGGTGCCGTACTTGACTTTAACTCTGCTTTAACTGGTACCATCCTCTATGTCTGTAACGCCATATAGACCGAGGGGATAGATCTATGACCGCAACTGCACCCGCAGCACCCGCTAAGGTGTACTTCACCAACCTGCGCACGCATGCTCGCGAGAGCCAGCTCGACAAGCTCAAGCGCCTCATCCGTCACGCCGGTATCGAGCAGATCGACTTTGAGAACAAGTTCGTCGCCATCAAGATTCACTTTGGCGAGCTGGGCAACCTGAGCTTTTTGCGCCCCAACTACGCCCGCGCCGTCGCGGACGTCGTGAAGGAGCTGGGCGGCAAGCCCTTCCTCACCGACTGCAATACGCTCTATGTCGGTAGCCGCAAAAACGCGCTCGAGCACATCGATACCGCCTACCAGAACGGCTTTACCCCGTATGCTACGGGTTGCCAGATCATCATTGCCGACGGCCTCAAGGGCACCGACGAGGCGCTCGTCCCGGTCGAGGGCGGCGAGTACGTGCACGAGGCCAAGATCGGTCAGGCGCTCATGGATGCCGATATCGTGATCAGCCTCACCCACTTTAAGGGCCATGAGCAGGCCGGTTTTGGCGGCGCCATGAAGAACCTGGGCATGGGAGGCGGCAGCCGTGCCGGCAAGATGGAGCAGCATGCCGCCGGCAAGCCGAACGTCGCGACCGAGCACTGCGTTGGCTGCCATGCCTGCGAAAAGATCTGCGCGCACAACGCTATCTCGTTCGACGGCACCCGCGAGCGCGAGCTTGCCAGCGGCGCTACTCGCACGGTGCACGTGGCTGCCATCGACCACGATCGCTGCGTGGGCTGCGGACGCTGCATTGCGGCATGCAACCAGGACTGCATCAAGCCCGGTTATGAGGCCGCGGCCGACGTGCTCAACTGCAAGATCGCCGAGTATACGAAGGCCGTCGTCGACGGCCGCCCGAGCTTCCACATCTCGCTTGCCATGGACATCAGTCCCAACTGCGACTGCCATCCCGAAAACGATACGCCTATCGTCAACGACATCGGCATGTTCGCGAGCTTCGACCCGGTCGCCATCGACCAGGCCTGCGCCGACGCCGTCATGGCGTCTGAGCCGCTGCCCAACACCGAGCTCACCGATAGCGTGGCCAAGATGGAGCACAACCACGAGCATCTGGAGGGCGAGCAGGCCAAGGATCCCTTCTGCATCACGCATCCCGACACCGACTGGCGCGTGTGCATCGCGCACGCCGAGAAGATCGGCCTGGGCACGAGCAAGTACGAGCTCATCGAGGTCAAGTAGCACCTAGCTATTAGACAAAACAAGCGCCTTTGTAGCACAACTGTTAGCAAAAGCCGCCCGTGAGCACAGTGCCCACGGGCGGCTTTTCGGAAGTGCTAGGGGGTCAGATAGGCCAGTAAACCGTACTATTTGCCTAAAAATACTCGTCGAGGAAGTCGTCGACCGTGTTCCAGTAGAGTTCGGGGTCGACCTGCGCGCTCTTGGCGTGGGTGGCGCCATGGACGGTGAGCTTTTGCTTGACCTTGCTGGCGCACGCGTCGTAGTTTTGGTCGAGCATGCTGTACGGCACAAAGGTGTCTTGGTCACCGTGGATAAACAGCATGGGAACCGTCGCGCGCTTGAGCTGTTCCACGCTGCTCGCCTTATGAAAGTCGTAGCCCGCGCGCACGTTGCACACCAAGTTTGCTACATCGAGCAAGGGAAAGCTGGGCAGGCCGAACACGTCCTTGAGCTGCAGAGAAAACTCGTCCCAAACACTCGTATAACCGCAGTCCTCGATAATGCATTTCACGTTTGCGGGCAGAGGTTCCCCCGCGACGTTCATGGCGGTCGCCGCGCCCATGGATTCGCCAAAGACCAGGATGCGCGCCTTGGGGTCAGCCTGAACGATTCGCTCGATCCATGCGACGATGTCGAGGCGCTCGGGCCAGCCCATGCCGATATAGTCGCCGCCGGAGCGCTCGTGGGCGCGGGCGGCGGGTGCGAGTACGTTCATGCCACGGTCGTGGAAGCGTTTGGCGTATCGGGCCATACCGATGGGCTCGTTGGTATATCCATGCAGGCAGACGGCGTAGTCGTGCGTGCTCTCCGACGCAGCAAAATACCAGGCGGCAAGCTCGGTCCCGTCGTCCGCGGTGAGGTTGCTGCTCTTGCGGTTCTCTTTAAACCATGCCCGCGCCTCGGTATCCTCGGCATCCGGCTGCTCACCTTCTTTGTCGTTCTTGCTATCCTGCATCATCTTCATGGTGTATGGCGCGCGGGGATTCAGCGCGAAGTCAAACAGAAAGTTGCCGGCAAATCCGAGCAGCGCAACGACAACCACCAGTGCAACGATGCCGGCTATCTTGAGCTTTCGATGGGAACGTGCGTTTTGAGCCATGCGGTATTCTCCTATAAGATGTTAATACATCAACATTTAATGCAAGCGCATTATGGACGTTCGCCGTTGATGCGTCAACAGGCAAAGAATGGGTAAACAAAGGGTCACGTATGGTGCAAATTTCGCACGTACCTAGACGCTTTGATATAGTGTTGAGAACTCTTTACGTTGGAGGATGTAACCGGCATGTCCGATTCGAGCGACAGTTCTAAGCCGCGACCCAAGACCGCGGTCGTTCCACACTACACAGTGGGCGAGGAGATCATGAACTCCGTCACCCATGGTGTCGGCTGCCTGCTGGGTATCGCGGGCCTGGTGCTCCTGATCGTATTCGCCGCCCTGCGCGGCGGAGGCCCGGCCCATATGGCCGCGGCGATTGTCTATGGCGTCAGCATTATCCTCGAATACCTAGCCTCCACGCTCTACCACGCGATTCAGCCCGCGCGCGCCAAGCGCGTGTTTCGCATCATCGACCACAGCTGCATCTACCTGCTCATAGCCGGCAGCTATACGCCGTTTTGCCTCATCACGCTCGCAAACGACGGCGGCGCTGTGCTGTTCTTTGCCGTATGGGCCATCGCCATCATCGGCATCGCCCTCGAGTGCTTCCTACGCGAGCGCCAGCCGCATTGGGTAAGCGGCCTGGTCTACCTGCTGATGGGCTGGCTCGTTGTCTTTAAGCTGCCCGAACTTGTTGCGCTGCTCAACCCCGTGGCACTTGCCCTGCTCGCCGTCGGCGGCGTGTGCTACACCGCGGGCGTGCCGTTCTATATCGCCAAAAACGTGCGCTATCTGCACAGCGTGTTTCACCTGTGGGTGCTCGCCGGCAGCATCTTCCAGTTCATGGCGGTGATCCTCTTCGTAATCTAGCGACCATGCCTGCGCGCCCGCGTTCTCGTTTGGGCGCCGGTGCAATTGCCGTATCCGCCATCAACGTTTTAACCTGACGTCCCGAATCTTGGAGGTTCGAGAAACTCCCGATGGACATAACCATCTCCCTTATCACCACCCTCGTTTTGACCCTCATCAACGGCTACTTCTCTATGTCCGAGATGGCGCTCACCACGGCCAAGCGCGCCGTGTTGGAGCACGAGGCCGAGGAAGGCGACAAGCGCGCCGAGCGTGCCATTAAGCTGGCTGCCGACTCCGACCAGCTGCTCGCCACCATCCAGGTTGCCATTACGCTCGTGGGCTTCGCCTCGTCCGCCGTCGCCTCGACGAGTCTGTCCGACCCGCTCGCCACGTGGCTCATGAGCTTTGGCATCGCGCCGCTCTCCGCCATCGCGCGCGGCCTGGCGCCGGTCATCATCACCGTCGCGGTCGCCTTCGTGTCCATCGTGATCGGCGAGCTCGTCCCCAAGCGCATCGGCCTGGCCAATGCCGAGGGCGTGTCCAAGCAGGTCGTGGGACCGTTGTCGTTTTTCCAAAAGATCGCCCGTCCGCTCGTGTGGCTGACCGGCGCCTGCTCCGATGGCCTGGCCCGCATCCTGCGCATCAAGAGCGCCGACGACCGCCAAAACGTCTCGGAAGAAGAGATCAAGTACATGGTCTCGGAGCAGGACGACCTGCTCGACGAGGAAAAGCGTATGATCCACGAGATCTTTGACTTGGGCGATACCGTTGCCCGCGAGGTCATGGTGCCGCGCGTGGACACCACCATGTGCGAGGACGACGAGACGGTCGCCGACGTGCTGTCCACCATGCGCCAGACCGGCTTCAGCCGCATCCCCGTCTATCACGAGGATCCCGACAACGTCGCCGGCATTGCGCACATCAAGGACCTGATCCAACCCGCGCTCGACGGCAAGGGTGACCAGCCCATCGCCGGCTTTTTGCGCGACGCCACCTTTGTGCCCGACACCAAGGACATCCTGCCGCTACTGTCCGAGATGCAGACCTCGCACGACCAGATCGTGGTGGTCGTGGACGAGTACGGCGGCACGGCCGGCATTATCACCATCGAGGATATCGTCGAGGAGATCGTCGGCGAGATCGAGGACGAGTTCGACCCCGACAACAAGTATCTCACGCGCCTTTCGCGCCGCGAGTGGCTCGTTGATGGGCGTTTTTCGTGCGATGACGCGATTGAGCTTGGTTGGCCGCTCGAGGAAAGCGATGATTATGAGACCATCGCCGGCTGGATTTTGGAGCTTTGCGACTCGGTGCCCGACATCGGAGAGGTGTTTGAGGTCGCGGGGTACAAGTTTAAAGTTCAGTCGATGCGTGGCCAGCGCATCTCGCTCATTCGCGTGATCGCTCCGGCCGAAACCGATAAGAAGGATTCCGAGTCTTCGGTAGACGAGCCGACGACGTCGGGTGCGGGTTCCGCGAATCCGCACGACGGCGACGAGTAGGACAAGGAAGAGTAGGGGAGAGTTATGGCAGGCCTGTTCAACATCCTTAAGGTCACCGTCAGCGAGGACAAGATCTGCGCGCACGTGCTGGTGAACCCCGGCATGCCGCTCATGACCTCGGAGGATATCGAGGCTACGGCGCGCGTGTATTACCTGGTGCCGGCGATTGCCAAGCACCTGTGCCTGGGCGATTCTGGCCGCGAGTTCCAGGACTGCATGGGCCAGACCGAGCTTTGCCATCTGCTGGAGCATGTGACGGTCGAGCTCATGAACGAGACCGGGCTTGCCGGCAGCATCTCGTGCGGCCGCACGCGCGTAAGCGAGCACGACGAGCGCGTCTTTGAGGTTGAGCTTTCGTGCCCCGACGACGCGCTGGCCATCGGTGCGCTGTCTTCGGCCACCTTTATGATGGACTGGGCGTACCTGCACGCCGACCAGCCTGCCCCCGACGTGGAAGGCACGGTCGCGGGCCTGCGCAACCTGGTGCTGGGCATGCGCGCCGAGGCCGAGGGCAAGGATCCTCACGAGGCCGTCGCCGCTGCGAACGGCGAAGATGCTGTCGAGGACGAGGGCGCTGACGAGGGCGATGTGCCGGCCGACGCCGAGTCCGTTGCCGATGCGACCGCCGAGCCTGTTCCCACCGAGCCCCAGGGTGTCCCCAACTTTGACGACGAGCCCCAGGTGGCGATTGATACCGAGGGCGCGGTTGCCGAGAACCACGAGGCCTCCGCTGCCGTCTTTGGCGGTGCGGCGACGGTTCCGGCAGGGCCTGCGCATGAGGGCGGCCTGCCGCTCGTGGACGGCGCCGGCGAGGACCCGGGTGCCACGGTGGCCATGCCGGCTATGCCTCAGGAGTAGGCCTACGCGTTTATCACCATCACGTACCTGCGCCTTTGCCGTACGCAGATGAGCGGAGCGGCAAGTGATACGCTGCGGGTATAATGGACAGCATTCAAACGGTGGGCACCGACGTGCCCGCAGGAGAGGAATGATCATGGGTAAGACTTTCAGCTTTGTCTCCGGCGCACTTTTTGGTGCCGCTGCCGGCGCTATTGTCGGCGTTGCTCTGGCCCCGCGCTCGGGCGCCGAGACCCGCGCCATGGCTGCCGATATCGCCAACGACGCCTGGGACAATATGCGCGACACCTACGAGCACAGCGCCGAGGAGGCCCGTGCTGCGGTGAATGACTTTGGCCCGATGGTCGACGCCAAGACCGACGACCTGCGCGCCAAGGTCGACCTGGCCCGCGAGCGCATGGACCAGCTGCGCGAGCAGCTCAACGACGCCATTTCGGGCGGCAACGTGACGCCTGCCGCCGACGTCGTGGTCGAGAACGCCGTCGAGGCTGATACCGAGGCTGCGGAGCCCTCGACCGAGGCATAATGCGCGCCGGGGATTTTGTCGGCGCCAAGATCTATCGCAAGCCTACCGAGGACAAGCGCACCAAAAAGGACGGCACGCCGCGCAGCCCTAAAAAGCTCGGAAAGATTCACTTTCCGGTCTTTACCCCGGGCGGTACGCGTGTGGTCGGCTTTATGGTCCGCCAGTCCGATATCGCGGGCATGATCGAGCGTCCCGACCGATTCGTAGCGCTCGACGCCATTGGTGTCTACGAGGGCGCCATTGCGGTCGATGACGTCAAGGACACGTACGATGCCGCCGCCGCCAAGCGCCTCGACATCAACCTGGACGATTGCATCATCTGGGTCGGTATGGACGTGCGCACGGAATCGGGCGACGTCGTGGGCTATTGCTCGGATGTGGAGTTCAAGCCGCGTTCGGGCATCGTGCAGGCATTCTATGTGACCGCCGGTGCTGCTTCGAGTGTTTTGGTTGGTGACACGCAGGTGCCGCCGACGATGCTGCGCGGCTACGAGAACGGCGCGATGGTCGTCTCGGACGAGGTCAAGTCGCTCGGGTATTCGGGCGGCGCCGCCGCAAAGGCTGCCGAGGCAAGCGTCGTGGTGGGCGATAAGGTCAAGAAGGGCGCCAAGGTGCTCGACGACAAGGGATCGGTTGCCGTGGACAAGGGCAGTCGCGCACTGGGCAAGCAGCTCGGCAAGACGCGCGGCATGTTCAAGGCCTTTAAGGACGAATACCAAAAGGCGAGCGGAGGCTCGTCAAAAGCTACAAAATAGCGACGTACCAAATGATGGGAGGCAAGCCGGAGACCTGTTGCTCCGGCTTGCTGTGTTTATGGGGGAGGGCACATGCGCCAAAACGGATCCAACTTAAACGGGCGTTCGGGTACGCGTCCGACGGCGCGCCGCGACCTGGGGCAGCTGCCCAGCGGTCAGCGCAAGCGTCACCGTAAGCCCGGCGCGATGTATCTCAACCATAGCCGCGGCTTTAGCGATCGCAGCGCGCGCATCGGCAACAGCCGCACACCCCGTCGTTCGTCTCGCCTGCCCTATGCGCTCATCGCCGTGGGTTGCGCGCTCGTGCTGTTTATCGCTGCCGTCGTGGGCTACGTCAACCGCAGCGTGGACGTGGAACTTAACGGCCAGAAGACCGCGGTGCGCGTGGGCTCTACGCTGCAGAATCTCATCGACGACCAGGAGTTGACTGACACCTACGACGCAGGCGACCTGCTGGCCGTCGATGACAGCGTGCTCAAGCGCCATGGGGGCGAAAAGCTGTCGGTGAAGGTCGACGGCAAGCGCGTGAAGCAGGGCAAATGGGATAGCCGCGAACTCGAGGGCGGCGAGAAGGTGACGGTCAAGGATGGCCGTAACACCTACGAGAAGCACGAGGTTCAGGCTACGGTTATCGAGCCCAAGCTCAAGGTCGAGGGCACGGGTGCTATCGAGTATGTGCAGACGTGGGGTGTCCAGGGCCGCTCCGAGGTGTGGGTTGGTGAGCAGTCGGGCAAGACGCAAGACCGCGGCGAGGTTGTGCCCGCCACCGATTGCGTTGTTGCGTGCGCCAGCGTGGCGCCCAAGGGCAACAAAAAGTACGTGGCGCTGACGTTTGACGAGGGTCCGAGCGGCGCCACCAAACAGATCTTGCAGGTGCTCAAGGAAAAGGGCGTCACCGCGACGTTCTTCCTTTCGGGCGATGCGGTCGAGGCCTCTCCTGCCACGGCCAAGGCGATTGTCGATGCCGGGTGCGAGATCGGATCCAACAGCTACAGCGACGATTCGCTCAAGGATCAGGACCGTGAGGCGGTACGCGAGCAGATCACGAAAGGCACCGATGCGATTAAGTCGGCGACCGGCGTGAAGACGATGCTGCTGCGTGCTCCCTACGCTGCCTTTGACGAGCAAAACTGGATTGATGCGATGGACCTGGTCTCCGCCGTGGTCTCGTGGAATATTGACTCGGGCGACTGGCTGCTCAACGGTGCCGACGAGCAGGTCTCGACGGTGCTCGATTCGGTGACGCCGGGCAATATCGTGCTGCTCACCGACAGAGATGAATGCGCCGAGCAGACGCTCGAGGCGCTGCCGCAGATTATCGACGGCCTCATTGCCGACGGCTACAAGATCGTGACGCTCAGCGACCTGGTCAAGACGGACACGTCGCTGAGCAAAAAGCTCACCTCGCTGACGAAGGTCACCATGCCCAAGGATGCCGTGTTCCCCCAGCTTGCCGAGGACGACGACACCACAGAGTAGCCATTGGGTGGTCGTTTAAGAACGTCCCCAATGGCTATGTCACGGATGCGTCAGCGTTTGGTATGCCTGCAATGTGCAGCGCATAAATTCGATGCCGCAGGGCGATGCTGATGCTATAGTTACTGCGGTTAATGAGGGTCAAGAGAAAGGTTACAGGTGAAATCCAAACCTCGACCATACAGTCGATGACCCCATGCAGGTGCTTTTTGCGCATGCACGGGGTGTAAGCGTCGAGCGGCGTGCCGCCCGCGCATGCGTATACATATCCAGAAGCCCCCGGACGCCGCACGCGCGGCCGCGTTCGGAGGAATAATGATGGGGAGCACCATTGAATTATCTGAGTGAGATGCTCAAATTGCCGGTCTTGGACGTCGACGGCGAAAAGCTCGGCGTGGTCAACGATTTTGGTATTGCTACCGGCGAAGTTTTTCCGCACGTGACGTCGCTCGCGTTCCGCGGACCCGGCAAGACGCCGTTTATGATCAGCTGGCGCAAATGGGTCGACCGTATCGACGAGACGGGCGTACACCTTAAGACGTCGGCTACCGAAATTCGCTTTTCGTACCTGCAACCGACCGAACTCTTGCTTGCCCGTGACGTGCTCAACAAGCAGATTGTCGACACGCAGGGCATGAAGGTCGTGCGCGTCAACGACATCAAGTTTTCCATGTCGGGCGAAAACCAGCTGCGCCTGCTGGGCGCCGAGGTCGGTGCTCGCGGTCTGCTACGCGCCATCAGCCCCGCGCTCGAGCATATCGTCGAAGGCTTTATGAAGCACCTGGGCAAGCCGCTCAGTGAGGACATCATCGCTTGGTCCTACATGGACCTGCTCGACCGCTCGACCAAGAACATTCAACTCTCGGTGTCGCACAAGACGCTCGGTGAGCTGCACCCTGCCGACATCGCCGACATTATCGAGCAGCTCGACCCGCGCCTACGTGCGCAGGTGTTTGCGCAGCTCGATACTGCCCAGGCCGCCGAGGCCATCTCGGAGTTCGATGACGACGAGCTTATGACCGAGATGCTCGAGGGCCTGTCCGACACGGACGCATCGTCGATGCTGGCCATGATGGACCCGGACGATGCAGCTGACCTGATCGACGAGCTCGATTACGAGAAGGCCGAGAAGCTCCTGCGCCTGATGGGCGTCAAGGAGGAGAAGGCGATTCGTAATCTGCTGGGCTACGAGGACAACACCGCCGGCCGCATCATGACCTCGGAGTTTGTCTCGCTGCCCGCCACGGCGACGGTCGGCGATGCCATCGAGGCGATTCGCAAACTCGACGAGGACTTTGAGAGCGTCTACTACGTCTATACCGAGGATCCGAGTGGCATGCTGACGGGCGTGCTTTCGCTGCGCACGCTGATCGTGGCCGACCGCGACGCCACGCTGGGCCAGCTCGCCTATCGCGATCTGGTCTACGTGTCGCCCGACGAGGACCAGGAAGACGTGACGGACGAGATGACCAAGTACGACCTGGTTGCCATCCCTGTCTGCGACGAGAACCGTCATATCCTGGGTATCGTGACCTTCGACGACGCCATGGACGTTATCGCCGAGGAGCATCAGGAGGACCTGCAGATCGCCGGTGTCGGCTCGGGCGATAGCGCGTCGGACGACTCGACGAACGTGCTCAGCTGGTTCGTGCATCGTCAGTACTGGGTCGTCGTGTGGGGCATCGCCTCGTGCATTATGGCGACGGTGCTGGGGACGGCGCTGGGCTCCGCGCATCTGGTGGTGTTCCCCATGTGCGCCATGCCGCTCGTACTGCTGGCTGCCTCGCGCATGGTGTCGTTCGTCAAGAACTACTTCCTCGAGTACGACGGTCACGACGACGAGCCCAAACCGTACCTGGGATTCTTCTTCCAGAGCACGGGTATGGGCCTGATCCTTTCGCTTGTTACTTACCTGTGCGCGCAGCTGGTGCGCACCGCCGCGTTCCCCGATGCCACTATGTTTGAGGAGCAGCTCTTTACCGGCTGCTTTAATATCGCTGCCGTTATTTGCCTGGTTGGCAACATGAGCGCCGTGATTTACCTGATGGTGCTGTTCTGGCGCGATGAGCACGACCTCAATACGTCGGGTACCGCCATGAACGTCATCGCCGTCATGATCTCGTGTGTGGCGTACTGTGTTGCTGCGGTGCTGCTCACCATGTCGGTCATGGGGTAGGTGGTCGCGTGCAAAATACGAAGCAAAAGCCGAGCACCAAGCAAAAGCTGACCATCGCGGCCATCTTTGGAGCCATGGGCCCCGGTCTTCTGGCGGCGCTTTCGGGTAACGACGCCGGCGGCATCGCCACGTATTCCAGCGCGGGCGCCAGCTATGGCTATAAGATGCTCTGGATGCTTCCCGTCATGACCGTGCTGCTTATCGTGACGCAGGAGACCGCGGCGCGCTGCGGATGCGTCACGGGTAAGGGCCTGGCGTCGCTCATTCGCGAGCGCTTTGGCGTGCGCAAGAGCGTGCTGGCCATGGCGGCGCTGTTGATCGCCAACACGGCGGTGACCATCTCGGAGTTCGCGGGTATCGCGAGTGGCCTTGCTCTGTTTGGCGTTCCGGCGAGCATCTCGGTGCCGCTCGTGGCGCTGCTGGTGTGGATGCTTACCATGTCGGGCAGTTTCCAGCGCATCGAGAAGATTTTGCTGCTGGTAAGCTGCGTGTTCGTGACCTACATCGTCGCCGCGTTTATGGCCGGCCCCAACTGGGGCGAGGTCGCGGTCGACTTGGTCGTCCCCAATATTCAGAACGATCCCAGCTACGTGTCGCTCGTGGTCGCAACGATCGGTACCACCATCGCACCGTGGATGATCTTCTTGGCTCAGAACAACGTGGTCGATAAGAATGCGGGCGAGGACGACATCGTGCTGCAGCGTATTGATACCGTGAGCGGCTCGATCGCTGCTGATATCATTGCGGGCTTTATTATCATCACGACCGGTACGGTGCTGTTCCCGGCGGGTATTCAGATTAGCGATGCCGCCGATGCCGCCCGCGCGCTGGAGCCCATCGCGGGCCAGTGGTCCACGGTGCTGTTTGCCTCGGGCCTGGTCGCGGCGAGCTTCTTGGCTGCCTGCGTGCTGCCGGGCGTTACGTCGAGTGCCATCTGCGAGGCTTTTGGTTGGGAGCGCGGCGCCGATCGCAGCTGGGACGAGGCTCCGGTTTACCGCGGCATCATTACGGCCATCATCGGCATTTCTGCCGTGTTGGTGCTCATGCCTGGCGTCGATTTGTTCCAGATTATGATGACCTCGCAGGTCATCAACGGCGTGCTGCTGCCCGTAGTCTTGGTATTCCAGGTGGTTATCGCGGCGGATCGCCACATTATGGGCGCCAACCGCAACGGCCGCGTATGGAATGTGCTCACTTGGGCGACTATCGGCGTGATTACGGTGCTGACGGTCGTCATGTTTGTGCTGCAAGCGATGGGCTACAGCGCGTAGCGCCCACTTTTGCTTCCGAACAGGCCGCAGCGATGGGCTGCGGCCTGTTTTTTGTCTGCTATAGGGTGTTAGTTATATGGCAGTGGTCAAAAAATGTCAAATATGAGTACTGTTGCTAAGTGAATAGCATTTACATCCAAGAAGATAATGAACATAACCTATAGTATGTTCATTAAAATTGGCTTCAATATGCCTTAAACCAGTCAGATTGGCTGCTTTAGGGGGCTGTAGGGGCCGCCCGAACGTCATTTTGGGTGGTTTTGCCTGCTACTAAAATGGTAACAGTACTCATATTTGCCCTTTTTTGCCCACAGACCTTTGAGGTCGCGGCGAAAAGGGCTTGTTTTGATTGTTTGGGGCAGGCGCGAGGCACGGAAACGATGTCTGGAGGGGCGGAGCGGCTTGGAATTCATCCGTAGAGGTCTTCATTGGCTACGCCAGAAGTGCCTCCAGGTGCCGGCACAAAAGGAGCGCCCCTAACTGCCGCAGGGGGCGTCGGCCGTGGCCGACGCCCCCTGCGGATGTAAGCAGATTTGGCTGTGCGTTACTTGTCGGTGCCCAGCTTGTGTGGCTTGTAGGCGAGGGCACTGACGAGTGCGTCGGTGGCGGACTTGACGGCTGCCGGCTGCGGATCGTTGACGTGGTCCTCGGGATGCACGGGCAGGTCTTTCTTGACCGCATCGTGGATCAGGTTGAGGTATTCGGTCACGCCGGTGGCCGACAGGTGCGTGCCGTCGCCGTCGAACAGGTCGTTGCGGTTGGCGCTGTACCCGTACCAGTCGATAACGCGTACATTCTTGTAGCGCGTGGCGGCGTTGGCGATGGCCTGGTTTGTGGACCCGACCCACGGCTGCGGGCTACGCGTGTTTACAAACACGACAATACGCTGCTCGCCGGCGTCGGCCATGATCGCGTCGACCTGGGCGTCCGTTACCAAACCGTTGGTGCCCAGGGCAAAGACCACGATCTTGCCGGCAAGGTTCTGCTGGATATAGCCCTCAAATGTCGCGCGGCCCGCATCAAACTGGCGGCCCTTTTCGGCATCGATATGGCTGTGCGGGAACACGCCGTCAAAGGAATCAACGGCGCGCAGCGACACGGAGTCGCCGATCATCAACAGGTCGTAGGAGCCATCGGGGAAGCCGTCGTTGTCCTTGTCGGTGTCGTCGGCCGCCTGCTGGTCGGTGGGCGCGGTGTTTTTGGCTTCCTTGTTCAGAACTTCGGCGCCCTCGCCGCTCAGCGCAGACGTCTCGGGCACAAAGATCAGGCCGCCCAGTGCAACGACCAACACGACAGCGCAGGCTGCGCAGACAGGGACGTGCGCGCGTGCCCAGTTGGCGGGCGTGGTGGTGCCATTGCGGAATTCGGTGACGGTGCGGCCGAAGGCGCCCTTTCTAAACGGCGTCTCGATAAAGCGATAGGAGCACTCGGCTACGGCGACCACCACAAGTACCTGCAAGATGTACTGCCACCAGGGCGTATCGCTGATGTTGGCGACCGGGTTCATGAGCAACAGCAGCGGATAGTGCCACAGGTAGATGCTGTACGAGCGCTTGCCGATCCACACGAGCGGCTCGGCGGACAGCGCGCGGGCAACCATTCCCTGGGGCTGCACGCAGGCTGCGATGACCATGAGCGTGAGGATGGAGCATAACAGCGTGCCGCCGCGATACTGGAACGCGGTGTAGCCGTTGGTGAGTGCGACCATGGCGGCAAGGCCAACCAGACCCACGACGCCCAAGACATCGATGGATGCGGGCGAGGACCAAAAGCGCACGAGGGCGCTCGGCTGTGCCAGGGCGGTATCGGCTGATTCGTCGGCCTTCTTGTCAGGCTTGTCCTCGGCTTTCTTGCCGTGCTTGGCGGCGCCAGCCAGGCGATTGAGCCCCAAACGATGAGCGAGACGCACCGGCGCCAGGTCGCGATCGGGGATAAAGGCCATCCAGGCACCCAGTAGCAGCGAGAACACGCGGGTGTCGGTGCCGTAGTACACGCGGCTGGGGTCGGCGGCGGGATTGTAGAGTACCATCATGGCGAGGGCAGATACCGCGGCAAGGCCCAGAACCACGCGGCGCGTGTTGGGCTTGCTCACATGCATGGATACCATGGCAAACAGCAATGGCGGCCAAATCAGGTAGAACTGTTCCTCGATGGCGAGCGACCAAAAGTGCGTGAGCGGCGAGGGGTCGCCCAGAGCATTGAAGTACGAGACGTTTTGGGCAATCTGCCACCAGTTATTAAAAAACAGCAGCGACGGCAGGATGTCGGGGCGCATCTTGGTGAGCATCACATGGTTAAAGATGGTGCACAGCGCGCAGGTCACCACCACAACGGTTACCACGGCGGGGAACAGGCGACGGATGCGGCGAATCCAGAAGCTCTTAAGGTCGATGCGTCCGGTCTTAGCGACTTCGTTGAGCAGCAAGCGCGTGATCAGATAGCCCGAAAGCACAAAGAAGATCGTGACGCCAAGCAGGCCGCCCTGCGCCCACGTGAGGTTAAGGTGATAGAGCACCACCGCGACGACGGCGAGCGTACGCAGGCCGTCAAGGGCAGGGATGTAGCGGGATTTGGGGCGAGCAGGCGTCTGCTCCGCGGCGGGAGTGTTGGCGCGGCCCGCGTTGTTGGCAGAAGCACGATGGGGGCTCACGGTGCGTCGCGGTTCGTTGGCACGGCGTTCGCCCTTCACGCGTTCGTGCGGCGCCGGCTCGTTGCCCGTGCGGCGTCGACCGCGCGAGCCCGATTGCGAGAGTTGTTCCATAAAACATCATCCAATGACGAGAATAATTAGCACGCCTTCATTGTAGCTGCCTGCTCCTGTGAATGCTTGCTGCTGGCGCAAGCTCAAGCGCGCGTCCACATCAAAGTGAACTAAAGTTATAGGGGGTGCGAGAGTGCACGATCGACGGCTGGCGGTGGGCATAAGGCCCGCAGATGAGGAGGTTTCCATGGCAGATCGCGGCATCGTTGCGGTGTTCGGCAGCATGAACATGGACCTTTCGGTGGCGTGCGAGTGCATACCGCGTGCGGGCGAGACCGTCGGCGGCAGCGGGTTTATCACCAACGCCGGCGGCAAGGGCGCCAATCAGGCCGTAGCTGCCGCGCGTATGGGCGCTTGCACGCACATGATCGGCGCGGTCGGTCGCGACGCGTTCGGCGCGTCGCTCGTGGCGGGGCTCCAAGACGCCGGCGTGGACTGTGACTTTGTAGTGCATCGCGATGATGTGGAGACGGGAACGGCGACCATCATTCGCTGCGAGGGAGACAACCGCATCGTGCTGTCGCCGGGCGCCAACCATGCGCTTGCGGGCGAGGACGTTGCCCGCGCGCTGAGGCGTCTGGTGGCCGATGAACTCGATAGTGACGCCAGCGAGATTGCCCCGGCTACCGGAAGCGTCTTTATCGCCCAGGGCGAATGTGACCTTGCGGCGACGGCCGAGGCGCTTGTTTGCGCTCACGAGCTGGGGTTCTATACGGTCTTTAATCCAGCGCCTGCCTGTGAGCTGCCTGCGGAGGCCTGGCCTGCGGTCGACCTGGTCTGTCCCAACGAGACCGAGTGCCAGGTTCTGACGGGCATTCTGCCCACGGATGATGTGAGTTGCATCGCCGCGCTCAAAGCGCTGCTCGACAAGGGCGCCGGAGCTGCGGTCATCACGTTGGGCGGCGCCGGGTCGGTTACGCTCGGCGATGACGGCGAGCTGCTGCGCATGCCGGCACTTTCGAGTACGGTAGTCGATACCACGGCCGCCGGCGATACGTTTATCGGCGCGTTGGCGGCGGCTCGCCTAGAGGGCTTGCCGCTCTTTGAGTGCATGGCCGCGGGTGCTCGCGCCTCGGCGGTGACGGTGTCGCGCCTGGGCGCTCAGCAATCGATTCCCACGCGCGCCGAAGTTGAACATTGGTTTGGTTAAACGATAAAGACGGAGAAGCGGAGTAGAACAATGGCAATCAAGAAGCTGATCCTTGATCTGGATATGGGTGTGGACGATGCGATGGCGCTAGCCTATGCCATCGCGAGCCCCGAGGTGGAGCTCGTGGGCATCACCACGTGTTTTGGCAACGTGCGCGTCGAGCAATCGGCGCACAACTGCCTGGCGGTGCTCGATCTGCTGGGTCGCCCTGAGGTTCCGGTGTACCTGGGCGCCGATCGTCCCATTAAGGCGACTGAGCCCTATACACCGCCGGCGTCCACCACGCTCATCCACGGCAAGAACGGCATTGGCGGGGCGAGCGTGCCCGCGTCGCCCTACGAGCCGGTGGGGGCGACCTCGGCCGACGGCAACGCTGCGGTCGATTATCTGATTGATGCCGCGCGCACCTATGGTCCCGATCTGGTCTACGTAGCGACTGGCCCGCTCTCCAACCTGGCGCTCGCCCTGGAGCGCGATGCGGCGGCGATGATGTCCATCGGCCGCGTGGTCGTGATGGGCGGCGCCCTTACCGTGCCCGGTAACGTGAGCGCGGGCGCCGAGGCCAACATGGCGAGCGACCCCGAGGCAGCCGACGCGGTGCTGCGCTCGGGCCGTAAGCTCACCATGGTGGGTCTGGACGTGACGCATCGCGTGGTGCTCACACGCCGCGACATTGCCGGCTGGACGGGCTCGGGCACCATGGCGGGCTGCGCATTTGCGAGCATGGTCGAGCACTACATTGGCTCGTACGAGATGAACGCACCCTACCTGGGTGGTTGTGCGCTGCACGATCCGCTGGCCGTTGCCGTGGCGATCGACCCCACGCTCGTAGGTGCGCTCGGCTGCAACCTGCGTGTTGATCTGCTGGGCGAGTACCGCGGTCGCACCATCTGCGATGAGCGCCGCCTGTCCGATCCGGACAAGAGCACGCTTGTGGCACTGACCGTGGATGCTCCGCGCTTCCTGTCCGAGTTCAAGACGCGTATGGCCCGTGTCCTTGGCTAAGTTGTCTTTTTGGGACGGGGCTTTTTTGACTGTTATGATTGGTGCGACCATTCGAACCAGCTAAAAGAGCCCGTCCCAAATTGACTACCGAGAGGATCTGCCATGGAGCGCATTGCGAGCTTTTCCGTTGACCATCTGCTGCTTGAGCCCGGCGTGTATGTGAGCCGCATCGACCGCGATCCGGCGACCGGCGCCGCCGTCACCACCTTTGACCTGCGCCTGACCACGCCCAACAAGGAGCCGGTCATGAACACGGCCGAGTGCCACACCATCGAGCACCTGGGTGCGACGTTCCTTCGCAATCATGCCGAGTGGTCGGGCCGCATTGTCTACTTTGGCCCCATGGGCTGCCGCACGGGCTTTTACCTCGTCGTATTTGGCGAAGTGACGAGCGAGGAGATTCTGCCGCTCGTGCGTGAGCTGTTCGAGTTTGTCGCCGGCTTTGAGGGCGATGTCCCCGGTGCCGCTCCCGAGGAGTGCGGCAACTACCTGGACCAGAACCTCCCCATGGCAAACTGGCTCGCGCGCCGCTATCTCGACCGTGACCTGGCCGATATCGATGAGAAGCACCTGCATTATCAGCAGGCGTAAGGGTTTTATCGCCCAAAACGCGTGCATTGGGCGCCTTCGCTTATGCGGGGGCGCCTTTTTGTTGATTGGTCGGGACGAGCGTTCAAAATCGCTCATGTTTGTTCTAGAATGTTCGTATAGTCACATTTACGAACAGGAGTGAACATGCATATCTACTCTGTCAACGATCCCGAGTTCAAGTCCTATGGCAACGTTTGGGATAACGTTCCGTCCGAGCTTACGTCGCCCGTGCTCGAGGCACTTGCCTCCACGCCCATCCCCGAGGGCAGCAAGTATGTGGCCTCCGCACCCGAGCTCGAGGGCGTTAAGGATGCCGATAAACTGGGCTTTCTCATGTTTGGCGGCCGCCCCTTCCAGCTGGGCTGGTGCAACGGCCACAACACGCGTCTCAACTGCTTGGAGTACCACCGCGCGAGCGAGTTCAACCTGGGCGCCCGCGACTTTATCCTGCTCGTGGCGCATCGCTGGGAGATCGAGGACGGCAAGCTCGATACCGCGTGCGTCAAGGCGTTCCGCGTGCCGGCCGGCACGCTTGTTGAGGTTTTCAACACCACGCTTCACTACACGCCCTGCATGGTCGACGACGGCGGCTTCCAGGTGATGGTGGCGCTTCCCGCTGGCACCAACGGCCCGCGCCCCGAGGCTGCAGCCGACATGCCTGCCGCTGGTGACAGCTACTGCTACTGGAAGGCCGACAAGTGGGTTCTCTGCCATGCTGACAGCCCCAAGGCTGCCGAGGGCGGCTACGTAGGCCTCATCGGTAAGAACCTCGACATCACCGTGGACTAGCGCATCGCCCCAAACCACCACAAAGGTGCCTGTCCCCTTTGCGGTGGTTCGGGGCGGGCGGATATCGGGAAGTGCCGGACGGGGGAGGCTGCCGGACGCCTTGCCGTCTGCGGATTTTGGGACATGTGGCCCGCTTTTTCGACCCAACTGTCGGTACACTAAAAGCACTATGGGTACCCGCGAGCGACATATCGGCCACGCGGCCGCCCGATCCGCTCCCGTGGCGGATCCCAGGGGCGGCACGCTCTTTGCCATGCCGCGATTCCTTGTTGGCATAACGCATCAGGCGTATCGTCACCGTGTCTTTGCTATCGCCGGCGCCATCACCGCACTGTTCCTCATGCTTTTGGCGGTCTTGCCGGCGCTGTTTGCCTCCGACCCCAAACTTTCTAACGTCGTGCCCGCCTATAGCGAGGTGTCCAAAGAGGTCGTGGATGCGCTCGTCCATTCGAGCTCTCTGCCGTTGCTTGTTGCCGCAATTGCATTTTCGATCTGGGGCGTATCGGTCTATCTGCGCTGTTTGGACTATGTGTTGCGCCGCCGTCTTGTTGCCATCGCCACCATCTGCGCCCTGTGGATGATCGAAGTCATTCTCAAGTACAAGTCGTTCACGCCGTTCTATGCCACCGTGCTGTGGTACCTGTACTACGTGCCCATGACGCTCATTCCACTGCTCTACCAGTTGTGTGGTCTGCGCCTCGCGGGCCTGGAGCAACACCGCTTGGGTCGCCGCTACTGCGCTGCACTGTGGATTGTGGCCATCCTGCTTATCGGATTTGTGCTCACCAACGATTTTCACCAGCAGGTCTTTCGCTTTGACCGCACAAGCGACACCTGGAGCAACGATTACACGTACGGCTGGGGTTATTTTGCCGTCCTCGCGTGGACGGCCTTTGACTTCGTGGCCTTTTTTATCCTGGTTGGTCGGTCCTCGTCCTTTCGCATCCAGCGTTTCTCGGGCACGGCGGCGCTCGTACTGATGGGCGGCGCATTCTTTGCCATCTCATATGCTCTGCGCGTGCCCTGGGCATGGAGGCTCAACTTCTCGCTCGTCTATTGCGTCCTGTGCGTGGTGGCGATGGAAATCTGTCTCGATTGCGGTGTCATTCCGTCGTATCACGACATAGCCGGCATCTTCGACACCTTGCCGCTCGACCTCAAAGTTCTAACGCGCGACCTGCAGGAGGCCTATGCCACGCCAGTGTCAAAGCCAATGCCGGTAGGCGTGCGCGAGGAGTTGCGGACCCAGGAGCACGGGCGCGCCCATGCCTTTGCCGTGGCGTCCGATCCCGATGTAATGTATCGCGCCTTTCCGCTGCTGGGTGGATCGGCGCTGCTTGCCCAAGACGTGTCGGAGCTCAACGAGCTTAACCGTGAACTGGCACATCGTCGCATGGAACTGCAGCGTCAAAACGAGCTGCTCGCCGCCGACTACGACCTTATGACGCATTTAGCAGATCAAGAGGCCGAGACCTTGCTGGTCCAAGACGTGGACCAAGCGCTTGCCCGCGCGCTCGAAGGGATGTACGACCTGCTGAGCTCGTTGCCGCCGTTGACCGACGAAGCGTCTTCGCACGAGCGTTACCGCATGCTGCAGCGCGCCAAGATGCTCGTCGCCTATTGCAAGCGCAAGGGGTCGCTCACGTTGGCACAGCAAGGGGAGAGCGGTTTTGATCGCGACCGCATTCAGCTCATTGCCAACGAGCTCGCAAGTGACCTGCGCACCATCGATATCGATTGCGCCTCGATTATCGCCATACGGCGCCCGTTGCACGCCAGTACGGTAAGTGCCCTGTACGACTGCGTGTATGACTTTGCGTTTTTTGCCTACGCCACCGACCATCCGGCGCTCATGTATCACCTGAGCGACCACGATTCGTGCAGTGTGGAGCTGCGCGCCACGCTTTTCTCTAACGACGAGGAAGACCTGTCGCAGACGTCCGCCGCGCGTGAACTCGAGAACGAGCTGCAGGGACGCAACGTGGCGTATCGTCTTGAGGGCGAGCCCGGCCAGCTGCGCATGATCGTCTTGATGCCGAGGGCGGGTGAGTGACGATGCAGATTTCGCTCATTCTTCCCCAAATTGTTGCGCTCGATGTTGTCTTTGCCCTGGCTGCGTGTCTGCAGACGATCCACGTCCCGCTCATCGCATCGCGCCGCTCGTCCTATAACCGTAAGGTGATTTGCGCCTACGAGGCGAGCCTTGTGCTTCACCTGATGATTTCGGCGCTCATCTTATTCGCGTCGTCTGGCTCGTATCTGGTGGCGCCGCTTAACGTTTGCGCCAGGGCAATGGGCGGAGCGTTGTGGCTCAATGCTGCGATTTTTGCCTATGGCGTGGTACTTATGGTGCGCTATCGTCGCCCCGTCATGCTGGTCGAGCTGCTGCTTGTTGTCGCCGTTACACCACCGGTGGTTTTTGCCATGGGCCCGGCGTGGACCGTTGTCCTTATCGCAGAGGGAGCGTTCTTCCTGTTCCGTTCCATCGCGGCGCTCTTGATGGACGTCCGTAACCGCCAGGAGGATATCACCACGTTCTCGACGATCGAGACCATCAACGTGATTCCCGTGGGCATCCTGTATCTAGACCCGAGGGGCCGTCCGCTGCTCATGAACCGCTGCATGCGCAAAAACCTGGTGGAACTTCATATGCCAACCGATCTGCGCGACATGAGCAGCACATGGAACGACCTGCGCAAACTTAGCATGCAAATGCCCGAAAGCAGCAGGAACCGTGTGCGGATTAATCTGGACCGCTTTGGTGAGGCGCGTGCGGTGGTCGAGGTCTCTCCCGCCGAGATTCGCCTATTTGTGTGCGATCGTGTTATGGTTTCGGGCCGTTCGTTCGAGCGCATTATCGGTCTTGATGTGACAGAGTACGCGCATGCTCATGACCGCTTGGCGCAAGCCAACCACCTGCTTGAGCTTGCGGGCCAAGAGCTCCAAGCCCAGATCGAAGAAGTTAAAAAAGTTGCCGACAATGCGGCCTACCTACGTATGCGCGCCCGCGTTCACGATGTGATCGGGCAGCGCCTGTCCATTCTTCATCGCTATTTGGAGGAGGGGCGTCTGGACGATGAGTCGCTCGAGCAGATTGACCCGTTGCTGCGCTCAATCGCCGCCGATTTGCGCAGTGGCGGTGCCAGCGAGCCTGCAGAGCAGCTGGGTGACATCGTCCATGCTTTTGGCCTGGTGAGTGTGCAGATCGATGTTGAGGGCGCGCTTCCCGAGGACACGCGTGTCGCGGCGGCCTTTTTGCAGATTATCCGCGAGGCCTCGACCAACGCCACCAAGCACGCGCAGGCCCACCAGGTCCATGTGCACCTGTGGCAGGAGGAGTCGAACGGATGCGACATCGCGCGCATGACCATCTCTAATGACGGCGCGCCGGCCCCCGTATCGTATCGCGAGGGAACGGGTATCCCAGGTATGAGGCATGTCGCGCAAGATCTGGGTGGCAGCCTAGAGGTCCACGCCGCCCCACCCTTTACGCTTACGGTATCCATCCCGCTCGCCTCCAACGCCACGGTCCAAAGGAGAAGCTCATGATTCGCGTCCTTATAGTCGAAGACCAGGCCATTCTGCGCGAGAGCCTGGCGCGCTCCGTTGGCGATCAGCCCGATATGACCGTTGTTTCCGCCATCGCCGATGCCTCCGAGGCCTTGGGTGTCGCGCTCAAGGAGCGTCCGGACATGATACTGATGGACGTATGCACCGAGCATGATTCCAACGGCATCGTGGCGGCGGCGCGCATCAAGGAGCAGCTGCCCGAGTGTCGCATCATTATCATGACCGGCATGCCCGAGATCACCTTTGTCGATCAGGCCCGCGAGGCGGGCGTCGATAGCTTTGTGTACAAGAATGTCGGTATCGACGAGCTGTTCGCCGTGATGCGCTCCACGCTGGCGGGCTATTGCACGTTTCCCAAACCACCCGAGAGCATTTTCTCGGGCACGGCGGCCCTCGACGATGTCGAGCTATCGATTTTGCGCCTTGCCTGCGAGGGCAAAAGCCGTCGCGAGATCGCGGCCGAGCTGTTTATGAGCGAGGGCACCATCAAGCGTCGCATCTCGGAGATCCTGAGCAAGACCGGCTACGACAACATCATGCGTCTTGCCGTGCATGCGGTGACCGAGGGCAGCATCGTCCCCAATATGGAGCGCTAACGCTCGTCGCGCATCGGCATAAAAACGGCGGGGCCGCAGGATTAACTCTTGCGGCCCCGTCTGGTGTGCGCGGATGTGTCCGCCAATCCGCGACTATCGATGTCTGCCGTTACGCGATGGTTGCGCTGTAGGAGGCGACGTCCTCGTAGGAATCGGTCAGATAGGCATCGATGCCGATGGTCGTGTTGACCAGGTCGTCAAGGCTATCGAGCTCGCCGCTCGAGAACGTGAATTCCTCGGTGGCGTTGGTGCCGGGCATCAGGTGGGCAGAGAACCAGGGTTCCTTCATGGTGCCGTTGACGTTGGTCTTACCGCTGGGAGCGTAGAAGGTCAGGTCCTTGTCGCTCTTGTTGGTGATGTTGACGACAAAGCCGATGTCGCCCCAGTCGTCCTTGAACTTCTCGGTGATGGTGCACAGGTCGTCATCGGCGACGGTAACGGCGGGGGAGATTTCGATGTTCTGGACGTCGTCGTCTTCGACGGCCTCATCGATTTCCTCTTCCTTTTCGGCAGCCTCGCGATCCTTCTTCACCGTGCCGGACAGATCCTTGTCGGACTTGGTAAAGACAAGATTGCCGTCATCCTCTTCGAGGATGAGTTTGCCATCCTTGAGCTTCATGTCGTGCGACTCATCTTCGGCGGTGATCGTCACGGTGGTGGCGTCCTTTGCCTCCCATTTAAGGTCGACAACCTCAAGGAACAGGTCGAGGGCGCCTGTACCGTCCTCATCGAGAATCAGGACGCAGTGGACACCCCAATCCTCGAGCATCTTCATGTACTCATCGGTCAGCTCTTCGCCATCCACGGTTCCACCCGAGAGCTCCCAGCTGCCGACGAAGTCGGCCTTGGGGTCTTTGGCGCCGCCGCTGCAGCCCGTCAGGGCAAAGGCGAGCGCCAGGACGCATGTCAGGAATGCGAGCACGGACTTTTTGAACGTTGTATTCATGGTGTCCTCCTTAATCGAACGAAACCCATAGAAGCAGGAGCGGGGGCGGCGGATCCCCCGCCAATTACCAGATAGAGGGGCTAGGGCCTGGGCGTTCCGCAGTTGCTGCAGAACTTGCCGCCGTTTTCGCTACCGCAGTTGGGGCAGAACCACTTGGCCGGTGCCGGGGCAGGCGCGGGGCTGCCGCACTCGGGGCAGAACTTGCCGGTGTTGGTGGCACCGCAGCTGCAGGTCCACGTGCCGGCCGCAGGCGCGGCGGCGGGAGCCGGTGCGGGGGCGGGGGCCGGAGCCGGTTGCGGGGCGGCCTGCTGCTGCGCCTGGCCGGCAGCGAACAGCTGGCTGGCGTTCATGCCGCCCATGCCGCCTGCCATGCCCATGCCCATAAAGCCGGCCATCGCGCCGTTGGGGTTGGCTGCTGCCGCACGCATCGCGTCGCTCTGGGCGCTGGCGATATTGGCGGCCGCCATCGTGGGATCGCGCATGACCGCGGCCTTCTGCAGGTCCTTGATCATCTGCTCGTCTTCTTGCGAAGCGGCGATTGAGTTGACGCCAAAGCTCACGATCTCGACGCCGCGCAGGTCACGCCAGTCGGCGGAGAGGACCTCGTTGAGCGCGCGGGCGAGCTCGGTGGTGTGGCCGGGGATGGCGCTGTAGCGGATGCCCATCTCCGAGATCTTGGCAAAGGCGGGCTGCAGGGCGGTGAGCAGCTCGGACTTAAGCTGGCTGTCGATCTTGTCGCGCGTGTAGCTATCGGTCACGTTGCCGCATACATTGGTGTAGAACAGCAGCGGGTTGGTGATGCGGTACGAATACTCGCCGTTGCAGCGCACGGAGATGTCGACGTCCAGGCCAATGTTGTTGTCGACCACGCGGAAGGGCACGGGCGAGGCGGTGCCGTACTTATTGCCGATAATCTCCTTGGTGTTAATGAAGTAGACGCGCTGGTCCTTGCCCGCGTCGCCGCCGAAGGTAAAGCGGCTGCCGATATTGGCGAAGGTCTCCTTGATGGAGTCGCCCAGGTTGCCGCTAAAGACGCTCGGCTCGCTGCCGGTATCGAAGACGAACTCGCCGGGCTCCAGTGCGACTTCGATGATCTTGCCGTTTTGCACCACGAGCATGCCCTGGCCGTCGTTGACGGCGATGACGGAGCCGTTGGAGATGACGTTGTCCTCGCCGTGTGTGTTGGAGCTGCGGCCGCCGGTTCGTTTGACGCCCTTGCAGGCCAAGACGTCAGCGGGCATCGATTCGCAGTAGATAAATTCCTTCCACTGGTCGGCCATGACGCCGCCGGCAGCTCCCAATCCAGCTTTCAAGAGTCCCATGGTGATCTTCCTTTCTCGTTAAAGTCGGGGTGGTGTTGATCGGGTTATTTAGTCGTCCTTGTCGTCCTTCATGACAACGGTGGTCTCGGTGTGGCTGAAGGTATCGTGCTTCTCGACCAGGTCGAGCTCGCCGCAGTACTCGTCGGCGTGGGTCGCCTCGTTGGCTGTCTTGAGCTGGCTTACCAGCAACACGTCTCCGATAATCACGATGATCAGCGGCGCCACGATGTTGATGAGGATGCCCTCGATATCAAAGGTGAGGTAATCCGGATCGAAGGCGTATTCGCCCATAAAGAGAATCTGGGAGAGGATAAATCCGATCACAAAGAACAGCACCGAGGCGATGGCGAGCTTGGGCTTGGAGCAGGGGAGCTCGCCGACCATGCGTCCAGTCTGGCCGTTCATGGCGAACAGATAGCTCTTGCCGTTCCACGAGGTCGAGAGCATCCAGACGGGGAACAAAGCGTAGTCGCTGTCTTCCCAGGTGTAGTCGAGCTGCTTGCTCTCGACCGAGGCATCGTCGTACTCATCGATAACGGTCTCGCGCAGGGCCGAGATCGTGCTCTCTTCCATACGGCGCTCGGCACGGGCCTTGCAAGTCTCGCAGTCCTCATCGTAACGGTTGGCGATGTAGCCGGGCATGTAGGCGACCGAGAACGGGCGCAGCGCGTCGTAGTCAAACGGTTCGATGGCGTCCATGTGACCGTCGGGCATCTTGGACGATCCGTCGACGGGCACGCGCTCAAACGAGATATTGCCTTTACGGTAGGCGTCGTAGTGGTCGGTGGTCGTGACGGTACGATCGGATTCCTCAGTCACGGTCTCGTTGGTAGCATCAAAGTACACTTCGCCGTCCACGCGGGCGCCGTAAAGCCAAAACGGCACGTAAACGCCTTGGACTTCGTCGATGTGGTTGCCGGTGACAAAGCTCTTGGGCAGCAGGATCTTGCCCTTGTAGTGCTCTTTGAGCGCGGCCATAACGTCGTCGCGCCCGAGCTTAAACGGGATCACCAGGTCTGGTGAGAAGTCGCCCGAGAGCTGACCGGGTGCCACGGCGGGGTTGCCGCAGTACGGGCAGGTGGTAACGGCGACGGTACCGTCCGAGATTAGCTCGGCGCCGCACGACGAGCAGATATAGCCGGCGTTTTGGGCGAGCTCCTGCACCGCAGCGTCGACGGCGGGCTTGGGTGCCGCTGCGGCGTCGGCTTTGGCGTCTGCCTTGTCCTGGCGCTCGCGATAGAGTGCCTCGACTTCTTCGACTTCAAAACGCGAATCGCAGTAGTCGCAGACGAGCTTTTGCTCGGCGCTGGCAAAGTGAAGGGGGCCGCCGCACGCGGGACACTGATAGTTGACGCTCTCGAAGGCCATGATCGGTCCTTTCGCTGCCGGGGGCTATGCGCCGATGGCGCCGCCGCAGTATTCGCAGCGCCCACTGGCATCGGGGATGGTGGTCGCGCCACAGAAGGGGCAGGTGACCGCGGTCTTGGGGGCCTTGGCGGCCACGACGCTGTCGCGTGTTTCCTGACGCAGCTGCACCAGCGCATCGCGGACTTTGGTTGCCTGGCGCTTGGCCTCGCGGTACTCGATGGACCCGCGCTGCTCGATGGTGGAGTCGTTTACGCGCAGGTTGATCTCGGTAAAGTACGGCGTGTTGACGTGGATGGTCAGGTTAAAGTCGTAATCCAGGTCGTAGCGCGGCGGATTGTAGCTCTTGCGCTCGCCGTCCTTGGTCTCGCGATAGATCTCGGTCCGATGCTCGTCGATATCCATGTCACAGCCGAGTACCTGCGAGAACTCGATGATGTCCGGGTTGGCGTCACGCCAGCGCGTCTGCGAGGTAATGATCAGCAGTCCTGCGTCCTCGTCGAGCATGATGTTGGTACGCCCGGCAGAGAGCGTGCGCGTGGGGTTGAAGGACGTCAGGCGCTCGGCGTTGGCCTCGCGGTAGGCGAGTTGCTCGCGGATGTCGTCTGCAGAGCTGGAGCGATAGCCGTGGAAGAAGGGGGAGAGCTTGCCGGCACACTCTTTGCACAGGTAGCCTTCATCGATCTTGGTCTTTCCTAAAAGGCCTAGCTCAGCACCGCAAATCGCGCACTCTTTCTTCTCGAACATCTTGTCAAAGAAGCCCATGATTGCCTCCCATCAACAGGTAGCGTGTGTCACTTTTGATGATGGGGGAGTGTGCGATCTTTCACGATACCCAGACGGCTCAAGAGGTCTCCACAACTGGGACACATGGCCCATTTTTGATTGGACGCTGGGGACACTCTTCAGCCACTCATTGGGGACGTACTTAAATGAGTGGTAGTTGGAGACACTCCTGGCCGAGCTAGAGGTCGCGCGTGCCCCTTCTGGTCCATGCGGCTAAAAATCGCGGCGTGATGTGAACGGCTGGGGTCAAATTTGCAGCATTTCGAGCTCGGCTTCGATATTGAGATTGGTTCTTTATTAAAATGGAATTCCAGACAATTGAGCGGCCGGGGGTTAACCATGAGGGGCATGGGAGACACAACCGCATATCTGCGTCGGGGCATTCGGGAGATTATATGCCTGGCGCTGTTCTCCTTCACGTTTTTGGCGTGCGAGTATCTCTTTGATGTGCGCATGGCCGAGTTCGTGTCTCCGAACGAGGTCGTTATTTATGAGAGCCTTGTCCTCGGCGCGAGCGTGATTGGCTTTTTTGTGCGTCCCATTCTGTATTATCACCGTTCCCATGCCATCGACGCAACGAGTGACGTCACGGGCGTTTTGCTGGTGGCGGCATTGCTGCTGTTGATTATGGCAGCTCAGGTCGAGGTGGTAATCGTCGGCGGTTTGGTGGCGTGCTGCGCGCTGGGCTACTGCGGATCGACTGCTCACGCAAACTTTGCGCGACGCTTTGCGCGGACGCCCTGCTTGGCGCGCGCCGCAGCACTTTCCTATGCCATGGGCGTTCTGGTACAGGTGTTCAACCACATGGTGATGCCTGTCGGTATTCCTCAGCAGGCTGTTCTGGTCGTTTGTGCGATCGTGCAGGTGGCGTTGCTCCACGGTGCCCGACGCGCCAAACTGCGCGACGAGTCCGATCCCAACTTTGAACCCAGCGTTGCCGGACTTTCGGTAGATGCTTTGGAATATGGCGCCAAGTGGCAAGACGATCCCAAGGCAAAGGCGGCATTCCGCCGCGCCGTAGTTCGCCTGACCGTGGCGACGGTGTATCTTTCCGGCGTATTCGCCGCTCTCAACGCTGGCCTCACGACCTTGCATGCTGTCGGAGCCGTCGATTTGGGCGATTGGCCGCGCCTACTGCTTGTCGTGAGCTCGTTGGCCGCTGGCGTCCTATTTGACCTGCACGGCCGTTCGTATATGAATATCGGCATGACATGCGCCGCCATGTTGTCCACGCTTTCGTTCTTTGTGCTCATCGTCGACGGCAATGGCGGCAACGAGCTTGCTGCCACGATCATCTTTTATCTGGGCTCAGGCTTCTTTGTGGTGTTCTTTACCACAAAATATGCCGCCGTCTCGCTTTATGCGCGCTGGTCATATTTTTGGCCGTGCATGGGTCGCGTCGTCAACAACGTGTGCTCGATGTTCGTGACGGCGCCGGCAGTGGCGATCATCTCGAGTCAAAACGTGCTGACTGCGGTCGGCGCGGCGCTCGTGATGTTTGTGGGCATTGCGATTACGCTGCTGGGACAGTTGGGGCAACGAGCCGATGACGCCGTGATACGGGACGAGCTGGCGCCTGCCACCGATGATCTTGGTGGGGATCTTGCGCCCACATGCTCCGACCCCGAGCCCGTGGAGGCAGCGGAGCTCACGTCCGATGAACGCCTCGATGCCTTCGTCGCCACCTTTGAGCTTACAGAGCGCGAGCGCGATATTCTTGCGGCCTTGGTCGTTTCGGACCAGAGCGTTCAGGACATCGCCACAACGCTTTTCCTTTCGCGCTCCACGCTCTACCGCCACATTTCCTCGATCAACAAAAAGACCGGCACCACCTCACGTGTGGCCCTTATCAACTTCTTCTGGTCCTGGACACCCAAGGACTAGCTAATCCTCCAATAAGTTGCGGTGGAATAGTCCCTAAATTAAAGTCACGGGACCCCAAACAGGAACTATTTCACCGCAACTGCTGAGGGGATAGACTGCGGCGGCGACAGAGGCAACGGCAGCGGCGTCGGCAGCTGTGGTAGCGGTAATGGCGGCTGGCAGGGTGTTTTTCGCCTGCTTGCTACAGCAGTTCGCCGTGGCGGGCGATGTAGCGGCGTTTTGTCAGCTGGGTGAGCGCGATGTAGGCGGTGACGATGCCGATGAGCAGCGCGAAGAAGCTCGGCGGCAGCGGCATGAGGCCCAGTGCATCGGTGATGGGGCTTGTCGGCAGCCAGGTGACGAGCGCCAGGCCCAGCACGGTGAGGACGCACAGCGCGGGCGCGGCGTGGTCGCGCGGGCTCGGCAGGCGCGGGGAGCGCAGCATATGGATCACGAGCGTCTGCGACCACATGGACTCAACGAACCAGCCGCTCTGGAAGAGCGCCGCAAAGGCCTCCATGCCCGTGACGTTGCCCGCGGCGGCAAGCTCGGCCCAGCTCGCGCCCACGGCGGCGGGGCACACCACAAAGAAGAGCGCGGCGAAAGTCGCGATATCAAACAGTGGGCTCACGGGGCCCAGCTCGAGCATAAAGCCCTTGATGGACGCGGCGTCCCAAGCACGCGGACGGGCATTCCAGGCGTCGTCGACGGTGTCCCACGGCAGCGCGATGCACACGATCTCGTAGACCAGCGACAGCAGCACCAACTGCAGAGCGCTCATGGGCAAGAATGGCAAGAACAGGCTCGCGACGGTCACGGACAGCACGTTGCCAAAGTTGGAGCTCACCGTGGTCTTGAGGTACTTGAGCAGGTTGCCGTAGGTGCGGCGGCCTTCGATGATGCCGCGCTCGAGCACGCCCAGGTCTTTCTGGAGCAAGATGATGTCGGCGGATTCCTTGGCGATGTCGACGGCCGAATCGACCGAGATGCCGCAGTCGCTCGCACGCATGGCGGCGGCGTCGTTGATGCCATCGCCCATAAAGCCCACAGTGTGGTCGAGCAGCTCGCGCATGACACGCACCAGACGCGCCTTCTGCAGCGGCGAGAGCTTGGCGAAGAGGTGGGTGTTCTCGGCGCGCTCGGCAAGTTCGGCGTCATCGAGCGCGTCGATCTCGGAGCCGAGTAAGACGTTGCTCGCATCGATACCAATCTGCTCGCAGACGGTGGCGGCGACGCGGTCGTTGTCGCCGGTCAGGACCTTGACCGCCACGCCCTTGGCCTCGAGCGTGGCGACGGCGCCCGCGGCACTCGCCTTGGGCGGATCGAGGAAGGCCAAAAAGCCCATCAACACCATGTCGCATTCGTCGGCGATGCCAAACTCGCCCACGCAGCGCGGATTGGTTTTCTGCGCCACGGCAATCACGCGCAGGCCCTCGGCATTGAGCCCGGCGATCTGCTGGCGAATCTGGGCGAGCTTATCTTCGGTGAGCGGCTGGGCGGCGCCATCGACTTCGACAAAGGAGCAGATCTCGAGCATTTCCTCGGCAGCTCCTTTGGTAACCATCTGGGTTTTACCCTGGGCGTCGGCGACAACGACGCTCAGGCGACGGCGCGAGAAATCGAAGGGCACCTCGTCGACCTTGGTATAGCGGTCGCGCAGGCTCTGGCCCAGCATAGAATCGGGCACGACGGTCGAGGGCGTCACATCGGCACGGTCGATGACGGCCAGGTCGATAAGGTTTTTGAGGCCGGTCTGGAAGAAGCTGTTCAAAAACGCATGGCGCAGCACGCGCGCATCCTCGTTGCCGTCGGTGTTGAGGTAGCGCTCGAGCACGATGCGGTCTTCGGTGAGGGTGCCGGTCTTGTCGCAGCACAGGACGTCCATCGCGCCGAGGTTTTGGATCGCCGGCAGCTCCTTGACGATAACCTGGCGGCGGGCGAGGTCCTTGGCGCCCTGCGACAGGCTCGTGGTCACGATGACGGGAAGCATCTGCGGCGTGATGCCCACGGCCACGCTCGTGGCGAACAACAGCGCATCGATGACGTTGCCCTTGGTGGCGGCGTTGATGGCAAAGACCGCCGGCGCCATAACGAGCATGAGGCGCACGAGCAGCATGGAGACGCTCGAGACGCCGCGGTCAAACGCGCTCTTCTCGCCGCGCCCGTTGAGCATCTTGGCGATGCCGCCCAGGTAGGTGTCCGAGCCGGTGGCAACGACAAGCGCCATGGCGGTGCCGTTTTGCACGGAGGTGCCGGTAAAGACGATGTTCTTGCAGGCAGAGAGTGGTAGCGCGGAGCCGTCGGCACCCTCGACGACGGTGATGGCAGCGGTCTTCTCGACGGCCTCGCTCTCGCCGGTGAGTGCGGACTCGATCACAAACAGGTCGCGCGCGGTGATGATGCGGGCATCTGCCGGCACCATGTCGCCGGCAGAGAGGCGGATTACATCGCCGGGGACGAGCTCGTCGAAGGGGATCTCGACGCGCTCACCGTCGCGCAGGGCACAGCAGGTGTTGGAGACCAGGTCCTTAAGGGCCTCGGCCGCATTGCCGCTGCGGGCTTCCTGGATAAACTTCATGCCGCCCGATACCAGCAGCATGATGCCGATGACGATGACCGTGGAGGGGTCACGCTGCAGCTCGGGCACGGCGAGCACGTCGATGTAGAGCGAGACCAGTGCGAGGGCGGCGAGGATGCCAGCGAAGGGATCGACGAACGCGTCGGCGATGCGGCGGGCGAGCGTCTTGGTCGGCGCCTCGATGGTGTTGGGGCCGACCGCGCTCAGGCGCTCGGCGGCGTGCTCGGCGATGAGCCCGTCGGCTGTGGCGTCGAGCAGCACGAGGGCGTCCTCGGCGCTATGGGTGGCGGCGAATATGGTGTTCTTGGACATGCCGGTGTGAGCGGCGGGGCGCGCCGTGCGGCGGCGCTTGGAGATAGCTTCGAGTACCGTGGCGGTTTTGAGCATCAGCATAGGGTCCTCCTTGTTGAAGGGAGTTAGCGTACGTGTCGTATGTGCTTCAAAAAACCTAGATGTCGCTCACGTCATGCTCGCGAGCTACCACAAAGGGACAGGCACCTTTGTGGTGGTTTTGACGATCGGCTGTTGGCGCTTATGCGCGTGCGGAATCCTCGCGGCGTGCCGAGGGCGACATGCAGGTTTTTCGACTATGACTGCCTTCCATGGCACACCTCCTTAAGGCCGGGCGCGGCGCGCTTTGGGTATCTCGTACCCGTTACAATCCGCCCGTATTCTTGATGAGGGGGTTTGCCGTGTCAACCCCAATGTTTGGAAAACCATTGCCCCTGACAAAGCCTTTACAGAATGCCGAGGCCCCAAAGCGCGCCCGCAACGCGCCCTGCCTGCGCTAAACTGGAAGGCACGTACGCGATTACGAGAGGAGCCCGCATGGAGGCTTACAAGCAAGAGTTCATCAAGTTCATGGTTGAGTCCGACGTTCTTAAATTCGGCAGCTTTACGCTCAAGAGCGGCCGTCAGTCCCCGTTCTTTATGAACGCCGGCGCCTATGTGACGGGCTATCAGCTCAAGAAGCTGGGCGAGTATTACGCCCAGGCCATCCACGATAACTTTGGCGACGACTTTGATGTGCTGTTTGGACCGGCCTACAAGGGTATTCCGCTGGCCGTCGTGACCGCAATTGCCTACCACGAGCTGTACGGCAAGGAGGTCAAGTACTGCTGCGATCGCAAGGAGGCCAAGGACCACGGCGCCGACAAGGGCAACCTGCTGGGCTACGAGCCCCAGGACGGCGACCGCGTGGTCATGGTCGAGGACGTCACCACCAGCGGTAAGTCCATCGACGAGACCTATCCCAAGGTCAAGGCTGCTGCCGATGTCGAGATCAAGGGCCTGATTGTGTCCCTCAACCGCATGGAAGTCGGCAAGGGTGGCGTGACCACCGCGCAGAAGGAGATCGAGGCCAAGTACGGTTTCCCCGTCGCGAGCATCGTCTCCATGGCCGAGGTCGTCGAGACCCTCTACAACCACGAGATCGACGGCAAGGTCGTCATCGATGACGAGCTCAAGGCCGCCATCGACGCCTACTACGAGCAGTACGGAGTCCGGGAGTAGTTACGCGGTTTTCCAAACCGCGTAACGGCTCGACGCTGCGCGCCGCCCAGAGCGACAATTTGTCATTCAAAAAGGCAAGGCATGACCAGAAGGTCTATGCCTTGCCTTTTTCATGCCAACTTGT
>JBKXPS010000011.1:0-200 GCA_047014445.1 Collinsella aerofaciens
ATCGTAGCCCGAGACGGGCCCGGGCTGACAATTTCGACTGTAATGGACGTTCTTGAATGACTAGTCGTTTAAGAACGTCCCCAACGACAATGACTAGGTCGGAAAAATTCTTAAAAAAGTTCTTGCCCTGAGCTGATTCGTCCGTATAATAAACTTCGTTGCTTGAGAGCACGCACCTATTCCTCGGTAGCTCAATGGTA
>JBKXPS010000011.1:300-34410 GCA_047014445.1 Collinsella aerofaciens
GAGCACGCGGCTGTTAACCGCGCTGTTGTAGGTTCGAGTCCTACCCGGGGAGCCAGAATTTTCCAGCCCTTTCCGTTGGGCTTTTAAATTCCTCGGTAGCTCAATGGTAGAGCACGCGGCTGTTAACCGCGCTGTTGTAGGTTCGAGTCCTACCCGGGGAGCCAAGTTGTAAAACCCGTCGCTTATGCGGCGGGTTTTTTCATGCCGCGATCGCCTGGCGCGAACGTTGCCATATCAACATTTCGTGTCGAGGATGTAATCCCGCGACCCACCACCTCAACATGGCGCGGTCGTTGTAGAATATTGCAATGATTGCTCCCACGAGATGGTGCCGCGAGCACCAGATAAGGAGATTCTTGTGTCTGAGACCATTAACGGCAGCCTGAGCGTCTCGAACGACGTTATTGCCGATATTGCCGGTTATGCCGCGATGACGTGCTATGGCGTCGTCGGTATGGCTGAGCAGCTCCAGGGCGCCGAGAGCGTGCGCCTGCTTGCCGGTCAGCGCCTCCGCAAGGGCGTGCTTGTCTCCGCCGACGAGAACGGCCTTACGGTCGATCTTCACGTCGTGCTCGAGAACGGCGTCAACATGAAGTCCGTCTGCCACAATCTTTCGAGCTCCGTTGCCTTCACTCTGCAGGAGATCGCCCAGATCGATCCCGCCAGCCTTAAGATCGGCATCCATATCGACGCGCTCAAGAGCCGTCTGAACTAGCATCCGAAAACGGAGATTCAAATACCCATGATTGCAAAGACCATTCGCACCTGTTTTCCGATCGCTGCGGCTGCCGTTTCCGACAAGGCCGAGGAGATCAACAAGCTCAACGTCTTCCCCGTACCCGACGGTGACACCGGCACCAACATGTCGCTCACGCTCGCCTCGGTGACCAAGGAGCTTTCTGCTCTTCCTGCCGACGCCGACATGGAAGCCATCGCCGGCGCCATCACCCACGGCTCCCTCATGGGTGCCCGCGGCAACTCCGGCGTCATCACCTCGCAGATTCTGCGCGGTGTGGCCGAGGGCCTCGTCTCTGCCGATGAGCCCATCACGTCCGCCAACATCGCCTTCGCCTTCCGTCGCGCCGTCAAGGTCGCCTTCCAGGCTGTCCGCAAGCCCATCGAGGGCACGATCCTCACGGTCCTGCGCGATGTCTCGACCAAGGCAGACGAGTGCGAGAAGAAGAAGTTCTCTGCCGAGGATGCGCTCGACGCCATCGTCGTCGAGGCCTACCAGTCCGTCGCCCGCACGCCCGACCTGCTGCCCGTTCTGAAGGAGAACGGCGTGGTCGACTCCGGCGCCTTTGGCTTTGCCATCTTCCTGGAGAACTTTGTTGCCGCCGCGCTTGGCCGCAGCACCGTTGTCGAGGATTTCTCCGCCACGTTTGATTCCGCTGGCTCTGCCCGCGACGCGGCCCTCGGTCGCGTTGAGATCGAGGCCAACGATGACTGGGAGGGCTCGGAGTTCCGCTACTGCAACGAGTTCCTCTTTAAGGCCGACGCCCCGTTTGACGAGGACGAGTGCCTTAAGTTCCTTGGTTCCATGGGCGACTGTGAGCTACTCGTGGGCGCCTATCCCGATTACAAGATCCATGTGCACTCCAACACCCCCAACCTGGTGCTCGAGCACATGCTTCAGCTCGGTCAGATCTATGAGGTCTTTATCCACAACATGGAGATGGAGGCCCACGACCGTACCGCCAAGATCCACGAGGATCAGGAGAAGGCCGCCGAGCCCGCGAAGGCCCTGGGCTTTGTCGCCGTTGCCGCCGGTTCCGGTGAGGCCGACATCCTCAAGTCCCTCGGCGTTGACGTGATCGTCTCGGGTGGCCAGACCATGAACCCCTCGACCGCCGACCTGTTGGGCGCCGTCGACCAGGTCAACGCGACCTCGGTCATCATCCTGCCCAATAACGGCAACATCCGCATGGCTGCCGAGGCTGCTGCCTCAGCCTGCACCGACAAGAAGGTCGCCGTCGTTCCCACCAAGACCGTCCCGCAGGCCTTCTCCGCGCTGTTCGCGGTACTGCCCGATTCTGAGCTCGAGGATGCCGTCGCCGCCATGGTTGACGCCATCAGCGAGGTCCGCGATGGCGAGGTCACCCGCGCCGTGCGCGATTCCAGCGCCTCTGATGGCTCGCCGATTCACTCCGGCGACGTTATGGGCATCATCGCCGGCTCCATCGATGTGGTCGGCTCCGACGTGAAGCAGGTCACGCTCGACTGCATCAACCGCATGCAGGAGGAAGAGGAGGGCGACGCGCTGACGATTCTGGCCGGCGAGGAGCTGTCCGACGAGGCCTTCCAGGAGATCGTCGACGCTATCGAGGAGGCTCAGCCCGATCTGGAGATCGACGCCCATCGTGGCGAGCAGCCGCTCTATCCCGTGATCTTCTCGATCGAGTAGGCTCTGCCCATGTCCGAGCTGTGCTCCGTGCCGCGCGTCTCGGAGCGCTTTGCCCAGAGCAATGCGCTCGACGAGGATATCGCGCGACTCAAATTTGTTTCGGGTAAACGTGAGGAGGCCCTTCGCCGTCTGGGGATACGGACGGTGGGGGACCTCCTTCTCCATATTCCTCATCGCTACCTGGACTTCACTCGCTCGTGGTCCATCGAGATGGCGCCCATCGGTACCGTGTGCACCATCATCGCCACCGTCGATCGTATTGTCCAAAAGCAGCCCCGTCCGCGTATGCAGGTGACTGAGGTTTCGCTTGTGGACGAGACGGGCGTGCTGCAGGTCGCCTTTTTCCGCCAGCCCTGGATTGCCCAGCAGCTTAAGCAGGGCGACCGCCTGGCCGTGATGGGCAAGGTCGAGTTTGCCTACGGCTTTAAGCAGATGGCCTCGCCCCACTTTGAAAAGCTCGAGGACGGGCGCGCCGCAGGCACCATTCTGCCGGTCCATTACGTGAGCGATGGCGTGAGCCAGGCGTGGATGCGCCGCATCGTAAGCGGCGCGCTCGAGGTCGTCGGCAATCCGTTCGATCCGATTCCCGCGCCGCTGCGCGCAAAGCGGAAGCTCATGAGCAATGCCCGCGCGTTGCGTTCGATCCACTTTCCCTCGAGCATGGCTGAGCGCGACATCGCACGCCGGCGTCTTGCCTACGAGGAGTGCCTCTACCTGCAGCTGGCGCTGCGTCTGCGCAACGACGGCGGCCTGGTCGATGTGGTGCCCTATGCCCACACTGCGGGCGAGCATCTGGGCGCGCTAAAACAGGCCCTTCCGTTTTCGCTGAGCGACGAGCAGGAGACCGCGTTCCAAGATATCCTGCGCGATATGTGCGATGGTGGGCGCGTGATGAACCGCCTGCTGCTGGGCGATGTCGGTACCGGTAAGACCGCCGTTGCCGCCTGCGCTCTGGCTGTGGCTGCCGATAGCGGTACGCAGGCCTGCGTTATGGCGCCCACGGGCGTGTTGGCGCGCCAATATGCCGATAAGACCGGCCCTCTGCTCTCGCAGGCGGGCATGTCCTGGGCGCTTCTGACGGGTGCCACGCCGGCCTCAGAGCGCGAGCAGATCCATGCCCAGCTTGAATCGGGCGAGCTCGACGTCCTCTTTGGAACCCACGCGGTGCTTTCGGATAACGTTGCGTTCAAGCATCTGTCGCTCGTGGTCATCGATGAGCAGCACCGCTTTGGTGTGGGCCAACGTAACGCCCTGCGCGCCAAGGGCCCGGGTGCCGATCTGCTCGTTATGACGGCGACGCCCATCCCGCGCACGTTGGCACTTTCGGTCTACGGCGATCTGGACACGAGCATCATCCGCCATCGGCCTGTTCCTGGGGCGGGCGTTACGACGCGCGTACTCACCGAGTCGAGCCGTGACCTCGCCTATGGCGCCATCCGCGAGGCGCATGAAAAGGGTCAGCAGGCCTACGTGATTTGTCCGCTCGTGGAGCCGAGTGACTCGGCCGATGAGCTGGAAGACGTGCCCGGTATTGCTCGCGACGACGAGGGCCGCGTAACCGTCCCCGTTCCGCTGCACGATACGGCAACCGAGCTCGACCGACTGCGTCTTGCGTTGCCGGGGCTTACCGTCGAGCGCCTTCACGGCCGCATGCCGGCGGGGGAGAAGGACCAGGTTATCGATGCCTTCAAGCGTGGCGAGATTGACGTGCTCGTCTCGACTACGGTGGTCGAGGTGGGCGTCGACGTGCCTAACGCCACCGTCATGGTCATCGAGAACGGCGAGCGCTTTGGATTGGCTGCCCTGCACCAGCTGCGCGGCCGCGTGGGCCGTGGCAGTGTGTCGGGCACGTGCCTGGTCATGACGCACTCTAAGGGCAACGGCGGCGCGTCGGCAGCACAAGATCGCCTGCAATCGCTCGAAAAAACCGCGGATGGCTTTACGCTCGCCCAGATGGACCTGCGTCTGCGTCACGAGGGCGAAATCCTGGGCTACCGTCAGCATGGCGGTGTGACTCTGCGCTTTGTCGACCCGGATGCCGACGAGGAACTAATCGAGTGGGCCCATTTGGACGCGGTCGAGCTCTTGCGGTATGCTTGCACCCTTGACTCCGTGGCGACGCGCCCCCTGCGCGATGCGGTCGCCATGCGATATCGACACATTTTTAAGGAGGTCAGCGGAGGATGAGAATCATCGGCGGCGAATGGCGCGGTCGTAAGATCGAGGAGCCCCGTGGTCGCGATGTCACCCGCCCCACGACTGATCGCGTGCGTGAGGCGTGCGCATCTATGGTCATGTCGGCATTCGACTTCGATCTGGACGAGGTCCGCGTGCTGGACGCCTTTGGCGGCTCCGGCGCCTTAGGGTTAGAGATGCTCTCTCGTGGGGCCCGCTCGCTCACGACGTTTGAGATCGATCGCAACGCCGCGCGGCTCATTACCAAGAATATCGAGTCGCTCTGCCGTGACCGTGCGCGCTGGCGCGTGGTGACGGGTGACGTGCTGGCGAGCGCCTCGCGCGGCCGCGTGCCGGGCGGCCCCTTTGATCTGGTCCTGCTCGACCCGCCCTATGCTTTTGGTGCCGAGCCGGTCGAGGAACTGCTGCAGAACCTGGCTCAGCAGGGTTTACTTGCACCTGGCGCTTATGCCCTGTTTGAGCATGCCGCCGCCGATGCGGGCGCGCATCCGGCAGGCTTTGAGACTGTACGTGAGAAGCGCTACGGCATTACCTCGGTCGACCTGCTTCGTTGGGTCGGCGATGACGATGGTGAGGGCGATAGCGCCGGCACCGATGCTGACAACAACGATGCCACGACGTTTCAGGAGGATGCTCATGAGTGACACCATCAATCGCGTGATCGTCCCGGGCACCTTCGATCCCATCACCTTTGGCCATATCGATGTGATCCGCCGTGCCCGCCGCATCTTTCCCAGCGTGATCGTCGCTGTTGCCGAGTCGCAAGGTAAAAACGGTGTAGGCACCACGTTTATGCTCGATGAGCGCGTGGCGCTGGCCCGCGAGGCGCTCGGCGATATCGACGGCGTCGAGGTCCTGCCCTTTACCGGCCTCTTGGTCGACTTCGCTCGCGAGCAGGGGGCGGGGGCCGTGGTCAAGGGCCTGCGCGCCATGACCGACTTTGAGTACGAGCTGCAGCAGGCCGACCTCAACTATCGCTTGGATAACGAGCTGGAGTCCATCTTTGTCATGAGCGCGCCGCAGTACGGCTATATCTCGAGCTCGGTCGTTCGCCAGATCGCCTCGCTCGGCAGCGATGTATCGACGTTTGTCCCGTCCAACGTGGTCGAAGCGCTCAGACATCGCTTTTCGTGACGTTTTTTATTGCCTGGTGGCATGTGGTAAACTAGCACGATGATATGTTACCTATGAAAGGAGACCGGATGCCGGGCGAGAATTTTCCTGGCGATAGGATCGTCAGCTTGGTCGATGAGCTCGAAGGGCTGATCGAGGAAGCCAAGCCGCCTTTCGGCAAGAACGCTCAGTTCAAGGTCATCGACGCCGACGTGTTCTTCAACATCCTCGACGAGATCCGCATGAGCTATCCCGAGGAGTGGCAGAAGTCCCGCCGTATCCTTAAGGAGCGCGAGGAGCTTATGGCTTCCGCCGCCGCTCAGGCCGATTCCATCATCGCCGACGCTCAGCAGCAGGCCCTCACCATTGCCGGTGAGCAGGAGATCGTCCGCCTTGCGCAGCAGCAGGCCGACGACATCCGCGATCGTGCCCAGCAGTACGAGCGCGAGACGCGTTATGCTGCCGAGGACTACGCAGAGCAGGTCTTTACGCACCTGGAGGAGAACCTCAAGAGCCTGACCGGCACCGTTACCCGTTGCCGTCAGCAGCTCAACGAGGGTGCCGCCCAGCAGAATGGTCAGTGGTAATGGCTGAGTTCCCGAGCGTTACCGTCGATCTTTCCGAGCAGCTCGAGTTTCCTGGAGATTCGTATCCGCTGACCGGTAAGGTCGATGTCGCCACCTACACGGTGGGCGAGAAGGAGTACCAGCTACAGGACGGCATCGACTACGACGTTGTCTTTACCAATGCCGGTACCGGTGTCTTGCTCACGGGCATGGTTCGCGCGCACGCCACCGGCGAGTGCGACCGTTGCCTGGAGCCCGCCTCGTTTGATATCGCCGGCGAGATCGAGGAGTTCTACCTCTTTGAGGAGCCCGAGGATCCCGAGGCCTACGAGGACGGCTACGAGCTCCTGGGTGAGGACCGTATCGTTGATCTGGGTGAGCCTATCAATGACGCGGTCGTTATGGACACGCCGTTTGTGGTGCTCTGCAAGCCCGATTGCCGTGGTCTGTGCCCCACATGCGGTTGCAATCTCAACGTCGAGCAATGCGATTGCGCCGCCCAGGCAGAGGCAGAATGGGCCGCTGCCACGGAAAATCCATTTGCAGCATTGAAGAATCTCAAGCTTGATGAGTAAAACTGTGGTAGTATCGCTACTTGCGCGTACTCGCCACACTGGATAGTTCATAAGGAAGGTCACTATGCCCGTACCTAAACAAAAGCAGGGTCGTATCCGCACTCACACCCGTCGTTCCGCCAACATGAAGATCTCGGCTGCGGCTCAGTCCACGTGCCCCCGTTGCGGTGCTGTCAAGCTCCCGCATCACGTGTGCCCCAGCTGCGGTTTCTACAAGGACCGCGAGGTTATCGTTACCGAGTAACGGTATACTCTGGATGCGATGCCGTTCCAAATGGAACCACAATGGCCGGCTCAATGAGTCGGCCATTTTTGTATAAGGAGCATGTATATGAGTAACGTTCGCGTTTGTGTAGACGTTGTGGGCGGAGACGAGAAACCTCAGGTTGTTCTTGATGGTATCGAGGCTGCGCTTGCCGCCGATCCCGATATCGAGGTCTTGGCAGCTGGTCCCGCCGAAATCGTCAATCCCTTTGCAGCTTCCCATGCACGTGTTGAGGCCCTTGAGGCGCCTGACGTTATCGCCATGGATGACGATCCCATTCGCGCCGTGATGACCAAGCGTAAGTCGTCGATCGTGCTTTCTTGCCGCGCCATTAAGAAGGGCAACGCGGATGCGTTCTTCTCCGCCGGCTCCACCGGTGCCATGACCGCCGCCGCCACCGCCTATGTGACGCCGTTTAGGTATCAGGCCGAAGGCAAGAAGCAGCCGGTGCGCCCCTGTCTGACCAATGCGCTGCCCAATCGCGCCGGCGGTCTGACGGTGCTGTGCGACATGGGTGCCAACCCCGATGTGGAGGTCGATGACATGGTGCGTTTTGCCCAGATGGGTAGCGCCTATGCCCGCGTCGTCCTGGGCATCGAGCATCCTCGCGTGGGCCTGCTTGCCAACGGCACCGAGGATGAGAAGGGCTCCAACTTTACCAAGGCCTGTTTCCCTGCTATGAAGGCCGCCGTTCCCGGCTTTGTTGGTAACTGCGAGGGCACCGACCTCACCTCAGGTAACTTCGATGTCGTCGTTGCCGATGGCATGTCGGGTAATATCGCTCTCAAAGCTACCGAGGGCGCTGCCAAGTTTTTGCTGCAGGAGCTCAAGGGCGCCTTTATGGCCTCGCTCGGCACCAAGATCGCCGCGCTGCTCATTAAAAAGCAGATGCGCGAGATTAAGGCCAAGCTCTCTGGCGACGCCAAGGGCGGCGCGATTCTTCTGGGCCTGCGCGGCGTGGTCCTGATCGGCCATGGCGCCACCTCAGTCGAGGCTGTCAAAAACGGTACGCTCGCGGCGGCCGAAGCCGTGCGCGCCGGGCTGGTTGAGAATGTCGCCAACTCTATGGACGGTATCGTTTTATAAGAGCGAGTTAGGGCGCTGTTATGTGCTTCGCGGCGCACGTCGTGGGGTAGAATCAGAACCGTGTCTTGGTACCGCCCGGGCGGTACCATTCTTTTGGTATTCATGCACTATGAGAGGAAGCGCTATGGACCGCTCCGAAATCTTCGACAAGATCGCCGAGGTCGCTGCTGACGTTCTGGGCGTCGATGTTGCCGAAATTAGCGAGGAGACCACCTTTGACGACCTCGATGCCAACTCGCTCGAGCGCCTGCAGCTGGTTACGGCTATCGAGGACGAGTTCAACCTCGAGATCGATGACGAGACTCTGCTCTCGCTCAACTCTGTCGCCGACGCCGTCGACGCTATCGAAGCTGCCAAGGAGGCCTAAGTCTTGGCTTTATCCGAACGACTTACGCGCGCCCAAGAAATCTTGGGCCACGAGTTCAACAATAAGGTGCTGCTGCGCGCGGCGCTTACGCATCCCTCGGCAGTCGAGGGCCAGCCGGTTTCTGCCAGCTATGAGCGCCTTGAGTTCTTGGGCGATTCCATTTTGGGCGCTGTGGTCGCACGCTCCCTGTTTGAGTCCTATCCGGAGTTTGACGAGGGCAAGCTCACGCGCCTGAAGGTGTCGCTTGTCTCGGGCGCTACGCTGTCCGAGGTTTCTCACGAGCTGGGCATTGACGACATCATCATCTTTGGTGCCTCCGAGACCGGTACCGGTGCGCGCGGCCTGCATTCGGCCCTCGAGAACGTCTATGAGTCGCTCGTGGGCGCGCTGTACCTGGATGCCGGCTGGGATACGGCGGCGGAGTTCATTCACCGTACGCTTAAGCCGCACCTGGCCACCGAGCGTGCCGAGCACCCCGCGAACCCCAAGTCGTTTTTGCAGGAGTGTGTGCAAGCCGACGGTCACGAACCTCCGGCGTACAAGCTCGTTGGCTCCGAGGGCCCGGCGCATGCGCCCACCTTTACCGCTGTGGTTTTGATCGATGGTATTCGCCAGGGTCGCGGCTCCGGTTCCTCTAAGAAGGAAGCCGAGGGAGCCGCCGCGCTTGAGGCGCTCGACCGTATGGGTTACACCACCAACGGCGTGATTCTCAATAAGAAGCACGTGTAAGCGAGGAACCGTGTATCTCAAGTCCCTCACGCTCAAAGGGTTCAAGTCGTTTGCCGACCGCGCCCATATGACGTTTGAGCCGGGCCTGACCGTCATCGTCGGTCCCAACGGCTCGGGAAAATCGAACATCTCCGACTCCATCCTGTGGGTCCTGGGCGAGCAGAGCGCCAAGCAGTTGCGCGGCCAGGCCATGGAGGATGTCATCTTCTCGGGCTCGTCAGCGCGCAAGCCGGTGGGTGTCGCCGAGGTCACGCTTGTGCTCGATAACTCGGACCATATGCTGCCCGTCGATTTTGACGAGGTCGCCATCACCCGTCGTATGTATCGCTCGGGCGAAAGCGAGTACCTCATCAACTCGAGCCCGTGCCGCCTGATGGACATTCAGGACATCTTGCACGATTCGGGCCTGGGCAAGGATACGCATTCCATCATCAGCCAGGGCAAGCTCGACGCCATTTTGCAGAGCCGCCCCGAGGAGCGCCGCGCCCTCATCGAGGAGGCCGCCGGCATCTCCAAGCACAAGCGCCGCAAGGAGCGTGCGCTCAAAAAGATTAAGTCGATGGACGAGCACCTGACGCGTGCCCGCGACATCAATAAGGAAATCGCCCGTCAGCTGCGACCGCTGGAGCGTCAGGTCGATCGTGCGCGCAAGTACAAAGAGTTGTCCTCGCGCGCGAACGAGCTTACGCAGATGCTGGCTGTCGACGAGCTGCGTTCGCTGCAGTCGCAGTGGAACGACCTGGAGAGCCGCTCCAAGGAAGGTGCCGCCGAGCTGGAGCTTGCGCAGTACCGCATGGGCGAAAAGGAGCGCGAGCTCGAGAAGCTCCAGGTCATGCTCGAGGAAAAGGGCCTGTTTGTGGGCGATCTGGGCGAGCAGCGCCGCCATATGCAAGATGTGGTCGGCCGCATTAACTCCGACATGCGCCTGCTCGAGGAAAAGGGCCACAACATGGTGTCGCGCCTGTCTGACATGCGCGGGCAGATTTCGAGCTCCGAGCATCAGCGTCGTCGCGTGGTCGAGGAGCTCGAGGACGCGCGTGCGCAGCTTGAGGAAGTGACCGGCGCGCACATGCAGGCCCAGGAGGACGTTGACGCCGCTGGTCCTGCCGCCGCAGAGCTCCACGAGCGGCGCGTGGCGCTCGACAATCAGATTTCGCAGCTTACGCGTGAGCAACGCGATGTGCAGCGCGTGGCCGACAACGCCGCGCTCGAGCTCGCCAAGGTGAAGGACTCGCTGAGCAATGCCGAGGTCGAGGACAACATGTATGCCTCGCGCCTGGAGCAGATTGACGAGCAGCTCGAGGAGGTCACGGCCTCGCTCGAGAGCCGTCGCAACCGCGCAGAGGAGCTTGAGGGTGCTCTTGAGGAAGCGCGCCAGGCCCAGGCCGATGCGCGTGAGGCCACCGAGGTCGCCCGTGCAGCCCTGAAGGACTTGCGTAATCGTGAGAGTGAGGCGCGCAACAAGCTGTCCGAGGTGCGCTCGGAGCTTGCCAGCCAAAAGAAACTCGATGCCCGCATGGCCGACAGCTCGCCGCTCGTGAGCCGTCTGGTGGGTGCGCTGGGCGACGATGTCTTGGGTCGTCTGGGCGACGTGCTGGAGGCCCCGCGCGAGCTTGAGGGCCTGGTTGAGCAATTGCTCGCCGGCGATATCGATGCGCTGCTGTTTGATGACGCCGCCACGCTTGAGCGTGCCGGTCGTGCGGCTCTGGACCAAAAGAAGGCCTCGGGCGAAGCACTGCTGGTGACGCGCGGCGTGAGCGGCTCTACCGCCGCTGAGGGCGCTGCCGGTACCCGCCTGGTTGATCGTCTGTCCGTGCGTGCAGGCTACGGACCCGTCGTCGAGGCGCTGCTCGGCGGCTATTACGTGGTCGATGACTTGGCTGCCGCGCTGGCTGCGCCTGTCGTTGACGGTGTGACCTATGTGACTCCCGATGGCGCCCGCGTAAGCTATGGCGGCCTGGTGCGTGTGGGCCTCGATGCCGGCGAGGCGTCGGGTGCTCTGGAGCGTAAGCGTCGCATTCGCGAGCTGGAGGGGCTTGAGCCCGATCTGGCTGCCGTGTTTGAGCATGTGTCGGATCAGGTCGTCGAGGCCAACGTTGCCGTCGAGGAGGCCCGTGCCGCCGAGGGCGATGCCGCCGGTGAGATCGCCCGTCTTGAGGGCGAGCGCCGCTCGCTGCTCTCCGAGATCGGCCGCTTGGAGCAAAGCGCCAACAATGCCGAGGTCGAGCGCGTGCGCATCTCCAAGCGCCGCGAGCAGGCTGCCGAGGCCGTTCGTGCCGCGCGCCCGCGCGTTGACGAGCTCACCCGTTCGCGTGACGAGGCGCGTGCACAGGCAAGCGACCTGGGTCTCCAGATTGCCGAGGCCAACGATGAGCTCGATCGCGTTCGCCGTGACGATTCCGAGGCCGCCGGTAAGCTCGCCGATGCCAAGGTGCGCCTGGCCCAGACGAGCGAGCGCCTGCGTTCGCTGAAGGGCCGCGTGCCCGACCTTGAGCATCGTCTTGAGGGCATCGACCGTCGTATCCGCGGAACACGCCAGGCTTCGCGCTCGCTCGAGCTGCTGCGCCTGCGCGTCGACCCCATGCACGAACGCTATTCTGCCCTGTTGGAACGCGCGTCGGATTGGGCAGCGCGCCTGCGTGACCAGGCCTCTCTGGAGGAGGCGGACTCCGCTTCGCTCAAGAAGACCATCGAGGATGCCAAGGCAGAGGTTGCCCGCGCTAAGGAGCGAGTCGATACCGCCTCCGCCGCGCAAAACGAGTTCAAGGTCGCGCGTGGCAAGCTCGAGGTGCAGGTAGAGGCCGCCATTAAGGCCATTACCGCCGATGGCACCACGGTACTCGAGGAAGCGCTCATGCTTCCGGCGCCCACGGACCGCGATGCCGCCGAGCGCGAACTCAACCAGCTTGTGCGCCAGATCAACAACCTTGGTCCCGTTAACCAAGTTGCCATGGAGGAGTACGAGCAGCTCAAGCGCCGCGCCGATTACATCGAGGAGCAGCTGGCCGATCTGGAGAGCGCGCGCAAGGCGCTCACCAAGATCACGGTGGCCATTGATCGCAAGATGCGGAAGGCCTTCCTGGTGACGTTTGAGAAGGTCGACGCGAACTTCCGCGAGATCTTCGCTATGCTCTTCCCGGGCGGCCAGGCTCATCTGGAGATGACCGATCCCGAGCATCCTGCCGAGACGGGTATCGAGGTCGTGGCGCAGCCGCGCGGCAAGCGCATCACCAAGATGATGCTCATGTCGGGCGGCGAGAAGAGCCTGACGGCGCTCGCCCTGCTCTTTGCTGTGTACCGCACGCGCACGGTGCCGTTCTATGTGCTGGACGAGGTCGAGGCGGCACTCGATGACGCCAACCTGTCCAAGCTCATCGGCGCACTCGACGTGTTGCGTTCCGATACGCAGCTCTTGGTTATCTCGCATCAGCGCCGTACTATGGAGGACGCTGACGTCCTCTACGGCGTCTCGATGCAAGCCGACGGCGTCAGTCGCGTCGTCTCGCAAAAACTCGATCGCGAAACCGGAAAGGTCGTGAATGCATAATGGGATTCTTCGATGCTCTCTCGCGCGGACTTGAGCGCAGCCGCGAGGCCCTCAACGAGGTCTTCTACTTTGGCGGCGAGGTCGACGAGGATTTTTGGGAGGACCTAGAGGACACCCTCGTCATGGGTGACATGGGCGCCGAGGTCGCTATCAAGGTCTCCGATGACCTGCGCGATGCCGCGGCCAAGAAGAACCTCAAGACCGCTCCGCAGCTTCGCCGTGCCCTGGCCGAGCAGCTCGAGCAGCACTTTGTGCCCATCGAGCGCGATCCGTTTTCCGATACGCCGAGCTGCGTGCTGTTTGTGGGCATTAACGGTGCCGGCAAGACCACGACGGTCGGTAAGATCGCGAGCGCCATGGCCGCCCGCGGCAAGAACGTCGTGATCGGTTCGGCCGATACCTTCCGTGCTGCCGCTATCGAGCAGCTCGATGTGTGGGGCCAGCGCGCTGGCGTCCCCGTCATCAAGCGCGACCGCGGCTCCGACCCGGCAAGTGTTTGCTACGACGTGCTCGACGAGGCCGACAAGCGCGGCAGCGACCTGGTGCTTATCGATACCGCCGGCCGTCTGCACACGAGCCCTGAGCTCATGCGCGAGCTTGCCAAGGTGGTTAACGTGACGCGTAAGCGCGCCGCCAATATGGCCGCCGGCCCCATGCCCGTCTCAGTCGTGCTCGTGATCGATGCCGCCACCGGCCAGAACGGTCTGAACCAGGCGCTCGAGTTTAACGAGGCGCTGGGCCTGGACGGTATTATCATGACGAAGCTCGACGGCACGGCAAAGGGCGGCATCGCCATGGCCGTGGCCGAGAAGCTCAAGCTCCCGATCCTGCGCGTCGGCGTGGGCGAGCAGGTCGATGACCTGCAGGAGTTCAATGCCAAAGATTTCTGCCGCGCCCTGGTGGGCGAGTCCAATTAAGGAGTGACTAGTGTTTGATTCCCTGAGCGATCGCCTCAACGACACATTTGACCGCCTGCGCGGCAAGGGCAAGCTGACCGAGGCCGATATTACTTCGGCCATGCGCGATATTCGCATGGCGCTGCTCGAGGCCGACGTTAACTTTAAGGTAGTCAAGGAGTTCGTCGCCAAGACCAAGGAGCGCTGCATGACCGCCGAGGTCATGGAGTCGCTGTCGCCGGCGCAAAACGTCGTCAAGATCGTGCTCGACGAGCTCACCGAGATGCTTGGCTCAACCGAGAGCAAGCTCGTCTTTAGCAATCGCATTCCCAATGTCATCATGCTCGTGGGCCTGCAGGGCTCCGGTAAGACCACGGCGGCCGTAAAGCTGGCCTACCTGCTCAAGAAGCAGGGCCGCTCACCGCTGCTCGCCGCGTGCGACGTCTACCGTCCCGCCGCTGCCGACCAGCTGGCCACGCTTGGCGGAGAGATTGGCGTGCCGGTCTTCCGTGGCGATGGCGAGCACCCGGTTGACATCGCCAAGGGCGCCATTCAGGAGGCCGTTGACCACCTGCGTGACGTGGTCATCGTCGATACCGCCGGTCGTTTGCAGATCGACGAGCAGATGATGCAGGAGGCCGTGGACATCAAGAAGGCCGTCAAGCCCGATCAGGTGCTGATGGTCGTCGATGCCATGACCGGCCAGGACATCGTCAACGTCGTCTCGACCTTCGCCGAGCGCACCGACTTTGACGGCGTGATCATCTCCAAGCTCGACGGCGACGCCCGTGGCGGCGGCGCGCTTTCCGTGCGCCAGGTGACCGGCAAGCCCATCAAGTTTGTTAGCATGGGCGAGAAACCCGATTCGCTGGAGCCGTTCTATCCCGACCGCATGGCCAAGCGCATCTTGGGCATGGGCGATGTTGTCGGCATCATCGAGAAGGCCCAGGAGGCAGCCGACGCCGAGCAGCTCGAGGCTGCCGAGCGCATGCTGCGCGAGGGCTTTACCATGAACGACATGCTCGACCAGATGAAGGCCGTCAAGAAGATGGGCGGCATGAAGGGCATTCTGGGCATGCTCCCCGGTGGCCAGCGTGCGCTTAACCAGATGGGTGGCAACCTGGACGAAGGTATCTTCGATAAGAACGAGGCCATCATCATGTCGATGACCAAGGAGGAGCGCCTTCGCCCCTCCATCATCAACGGCCAGCGCCGTGCCCGCATCGCCAAGGGCGCCGGCGTGACCCCCACCGAGGTCAATAGCCTTATGAAGCAGTGGGGCGAGATGAACAAGATGATGGGCCGCATGCGCACGATGGCCAATCAGGCACAGGCCGGCGGCAAGAAGGGCAAGAAGGGTAAGAAGGGCAAAAAGATGCGCATGCCCAATATTCCCGGTCTGGATGCCATGGGGCTGGGCGGCATGGGCGGCCTGGGAACGGGCGGCCCCAAGTCCGATATGGACCTGCTGCGCCAGATGGAAGCGCAGATACGCAACAAGAAGTAACGACTAGTTGAGTCGTGTATGGCGAAGGCCGCCTAGATGGTATTCCAGGCGGCCTTCGCCGTTTGTTCGCTGGTTGTCGCACGCGTGGAAGCGCGTTCTCGACGAGGTGCTTGCCGCTAGTGGCAGCCGCAGCCTTCGTGCCCGTCATGGTCGTGGTGACCGTGGCAGCCGCAGGACTCGCCATGCTCGTGGATGTGCTCGTGATCATGTCCATGGCAGTCGCAGGTGGCCTCGCCGTTCTGTGCGAGCGTGCCGGCAATGAGGGCCTCGACGCAGGCATCACAGCTGCCCTGGGCGCCCGCATAGACCGTGATGCCGGCTTGGGCAAGCGCGTTGATAGCGCCGCCGCCGATACCGCCGCAAATGAGCGTGTCAACGCCACCGTTGGCAAGCAGGCCCGCCAAGGCGCCGTGGCCGGTGCCGCCGGTGCCTACGACCTGCTCGTTGAGCACCTTGCCATCCTGGATGTCGTAGATCTTGAACTGCTCGCTGCGGCCAAAGTGCATAAAGATGTTGCCGTTGTCGTACGTCGTTGCCACCCTCATGGTGTCGACCTCCTTTGCTGGCCATGCGGCCGTTGTCGTGGTGATGGGGGAGTATGCGATATTGCCGCCCTCGATAACGAGCGCCCGTCCGTTGACCAGCGCATCGGCCACCTTGCGATGCGCGCGGCTGCAAATGGCCGCCACCGTTGCGCGGGCGATGCCCATCTGCTGGGCGACCGCCTCTTGGTTGAGACCCTCCAGGTCGCACAGGCGCAGCACCTCAAGCTCGTCGACGGTCATGTCGATGGCATCACCGCTGGCCAGGCCATCGGGGGTAAAGCCGCGGTATTCGGGGATGATCCCGACGCGGCGCAGTTTTTCGCGTCTTCCTGCCATGCACACTCCAAATCTGACATATGTCAACAATAGAATAGCGAACGTGCGGATTTGCGCAAGGAATTTCTGGCATATGTCAGAAAATGAGGGCTTATGTTTGGGCTGTGGGGCCGCGCGCGCCTGGGCTACAATAAATCTCGCTTATAGGCGACTGACAGGAGGGTCAATGAGCAAAGCTGATCAACAGTTTGTAACCATGTGCCGCGATATCTTGGACCATGGCACCACCACCGAGGGCCAAAAGGTCCGCCCGGTGTGGGAGGACGGCACCCCTGCCTATACCATTAAAAACTTTGGTGTCACGGCGCGCTATGATCTGCGCGAGGAGTTCCCCGCGCTCACCCTGCGTCGTACGGCGCTTAAGTCTGCCATGGACGAGATTCTGTGGATCTATCAAAAGAAGTCCAATAACGTGCATGACCTCAACAGCCATATCTGGGATGAGTGGGCCGATGAGACCGGTTCCATCGGTAAAGCCTACGGCTATCAGATTGGTCAGAAGAGCCATTACGCCGAGGGCGACTTCGACCAGATGGACCGTGTACTGTACGACCTTAAGCACACGCCGTATAGTCGCCGCATTATGACCAATACGTACGTGTTTAGCGATCTGTCCGAGATGCACCTTTATCCATGCGCCTATAGCGTGACCTATAACGTGACGCAGCGTCCTCAGGACGACAAGCCGACGCTCAACATGATTCTCAACCAGCGCAGCCAGGACATTTTGGCCGCGAACAACTGGAACGTGTGCCAGTACGCCATTTTGCTGATGATGGTCGCGCAGTCGGTCGATATGATTCCCGGTGAGCTGCTGCACGTGATCGCCGACGCCCATATCTATGATCGTCATGTCGATATCGTCCGCGAGCTTATCGAGCGTCCGCAGTTTGCGGCACCCAAGGTAACGCTCAACCCCGATGTGCATGACTTCTATGCGTTTACGACCGATGACCTGATCGTCGAGGGCTATGAGCACGGCCCTCAGGTCAAGAACATCCCCATTGCGGTGTAGGTGACGCGCATGACGTGTAAGCTTTCTGCCATCGTCGCCGTGTGTGACGACTGGGGTATTGGCTGCGAGGGCGATATGGTGGTGTCCAATCGCGCCGATATGCGCCATTTTGTGGCCTGCACCAAGGGCTGCCCGGTTATCATGGGGCGCAAGAACCTGCTGAGTTTTCCCGGCGGGCGTCCGCTCAAGAACCGACGCAATATCGTGCTCACCCGCGACGAGAGCTTTGCTCCCGAGGGCGTCGACGTGGTGCATAGCATCGACGAGGCGCTCGCCGCGGTTGCCGATGAGCTTGTTGCCTGGGTGATCGGTGGCGGCGATGTCTATCGGCAGTTTTTGCCGTACTGCGTGGAGGCCGAGGTCACTCATAACCACTGCGTCCATCCCGTGGACACGTACTTTCCCGACTTGGACGCCGATCCCGCGTGGGAGATTGCGCAGCGTAGCGAGGTCGCGACGATTGCCGCCGGTGAGGGTGACGAGGGCGTCGATTATGAGTTCGTGACGTATCATCGCGTTGAGGCGTAAATCGTCTGGCGTGAACGGTATCATCGGGTTGATTGAATGCATGGGGCGGCGCTTAGCGTCGCCTCGTTTGGTATAGATGTGCTGTAAAGAAGGGTGCGGGCTGGCTGCTATGACTGATGCCGTTGAGGTTCTGCGAATTGATTCGCTCGATGACGAGCGGCTCGATGCCTATGTGCGACTGACCGAGCGTGAGCTTCGCTGCGTGCTGGAGCCGCAGAAGGGCATTTTTATCGCTGAGAGTGCCAAGGTCATCGAGCGTGCGGTTCGCGCCGGATGTGAGCCGGTGAGCTTTCTTTTGGGCGAGCGCTGGCTCGACCAGATGATGCCGCTGTTTGACCAGCTTGTCGTGCGCGAGGGAGCGGGTCCGGTTCCCGTGTTCGTGGCCTCCATGGAGCTCATGGAGCAGTTGACGGGCTTTAACGTGACGCGTGGTGCGCTCGCGGCGTTCCGTCGCCCGCGTCAGATTCCGGTTGATGAGTTCTTGGGCGGTGTCGTCGAGGCGGCGGGGGATCGTCCGGTGCGTGTGTGCGTGCTTGAGGGTATTGTCGATCACACCAATGTTGGCGCTATTTTCCGCTCGGCTGCCGCATTGAACGTTGACGGTATTTTGGTCAGCCCGACGTGCTGCGACCCGCTGTACCGTCGCTCGGCCCGCGTGAGCATGGGCACCGTGTTTCAGGTGCCGTGGACGCGCATTGGCAGCGAGGCTCGTGTGTGGCCGCATGATGGTCTGAGCGCGTTGCACGATGCCGGTTTTTCGTGTGCCGCTATGGCGTTGACGGACGATTCCGTATCGCTGGACGATCCCGTGCTGCAGGAGATTGACCGCTTGGCAATCTTTATGGGTACCGAGGGTGCCGGCTTGGGCGCCAAGACCATTGCCGGCTGTGACCACGCGGTGCGCATTCCGATGGCGCACGGGGTCGATTCGCTTAACGTGGCCGCGGCGAGCGCCGTCGCCTTTTGGCAGCTGTGCCCGCACGTGAGCAATGAGTATCACTACCAGCCGGGTTTGTATCACTAGGCAGATATTTCGCACCTGGCTCTGATTCGGGGTGTTTCGGTCGACGCCAGTCGGTGCTAAGCTGATATTGGCTTTGGTCTTAAATTTCCGTTTTGTTGTATGACGTGCGCTAGTGGGGAGGGCGTGTGGCTAAGAAATCTACGGCTATCGATGTAACGCAGGGCGTTATTTGGCAGCAGCTGCTGTCGCTGTGCGTCCCCATCTTCTTTAGTTCGTTCTTTCAGCAGGCATACACGCTTATCGGTACCTATATCGTCGGTCAGTTTGGCGGCAAGCTCGCGCTGGGTGGCATTCAAGCCACGATGGTGCTCACCGAGCTCTGCATTGGCTTTTGCGTTGGCGTCGGCGCCGGCTGCGCGGTCATTACCGGTCAGTATTTTGGCCAGCACGATGATGAACGACTGAGTCGTTCGGTTCACACGGCCATGACGCTCGCGCTGGTGGGCGGTATCGTCTTCTCCATTCTCGGCATAGTGTTCGTTGAGCCCATGCTGGTGCTTATGAACACGCCGCATGAACTATTGGCCGAGGGCGTGGCCTATGCTCGCTGTTATTTTGCCGCGATGGTTGCGGCACTGCTGCTAAATATGGGAACCGCACTGCTGCGTGCCGTGGGCGACACGCGCGGGCCCGCCGTGATCATTGCCTCTGGCTGCCTTGTTAACGTGGTGCTGGATATCATCTTTGTCGCTGTGTTGCATATGGAGGCGCTGGGCTGCGGCATCGCAGTGGCGCTGACCATTTGCTCCAATGCAACGATGATCGTGTTGCGCATGATGCGCGCTCCGGGTGCATGGCGTCTTTCGCTGTCTAAGCTCGGTATCGATCGCGGTATTTGCAAGAGTATGATCTCGTGTGGTCTGCCACTCGGTTTTCAATCGGCTGCCTATTCGATCTCGAACGTGCTGATCCAGGTGTCGGTTAATTCGTTTGGCGCCGATGTCACGACTGCTTGGGGTCTATCTGGGCGCCTGGATGGCATTATCTGGATGGTGACCGAGGCGCTCGGCGTATCGATCACTACGTTCTCGGCGCAGAACTTTGGCGCGCGCAACTACGAGCGCATGCGCAAGGGCTACCATACGTCGCTCGTGCTGTCGTTTATGCTCATTGGTGGCCTGTCTGCCGTGCTGCTGGGGTTTTCGGGCCCGCTGTCGCGTTTGTTTGTCGACGATGCTTCGATTTCGGCGTACACCACGACTATCCTCCATTTCATTGCGCCGTTCTATGCGATCTTCTCGATTATCGAAAACGCGTCGGGTTCCATTCGCGGTGCCGGCGTGAGCTTGCAGCCCATGCTGCTCACCATCTTTGGCACCGTTGTCTTGAGGGTGATCTGGGTGTTTGCGATCATGCCCTTCGATCCGTCGCTCGAGCATCTACTGCTGGTCTACCCCGTAACCTGGCTCATCACCGCAACCATGTTCACCATCTACCACCACAGCGGCAACTGGCTAGGTCGCGCCACCGCCTAGCTCATCCGTCGGATACCCCTGATAAGTTGCGGTGAAATAGTTCCTGAAAGGCCTTGCGGACCGTCAAACAAGTACTATTCCACCGCAACTTCCTTATGAGCTGTAGGTGTTGGCGGAAAACGAATCAATTAGTATTCGATGCCCTGACGGGCTAGGAGGCCTTCGTCGAAGTAGTGTTTGACGGGTCGCATTTCGGTGACCAGGTCCGCGAGGTCTGCGAGGGGCAGCAGGCCGCGGCCGGTTAGCACGAGCTCCGTGGTGGCGGGCTTTATCGCAATCAGTTCCTCGACATCCTCTCGCGCCCCAAAGCAGCCTTCGTCTTGCCCTTGCCGTCGCCCGTATAGATCTGAACCTTGCCGACTTCCAGTGATGCCATATCTGTCCTTTCGTGCCCGGCGTCGGTTTATCGTCGCTTGGGTTGGGTATTCTAGAAACCATTATCAACCCCAGTAGATGGAGTTCAAGCAGATGGAGATGGATGACAACAAGCGTAGACGGAATATGATCCTCTACGTGCTCATCGCCTTCGTCGTCTACCTCGTGCTCTCGACCGTTCTGTTCCCCAACATCGGTCACACGCAGCAGATTACGAAGACCGACTACTCGACGTTTGTCAAAGCGCTCGATAAGAAGAGCGTCGACAAGGTCGAGTACAACACGGACGATTACACCATTTATTACACCAAGAAGGGCGAGGACAAGAACATCGCCTATAAGACGACCGGTGTGCCGAATGATGCGGGCTTTACCGATCGCGTGCTTGAGTCTGGCGCTTCGCTGGAGTCGGTCGTTCCCGATAAAAACTCGGGTTTGATGACCTACTACCTGCTCACTCTCATTCTTCCCATGGCGATTTTCTTCCTCATCGGTTGGTGGCTTAACCGCCGCATGAAGAAGGCTATGGGCGATGACGGCCCGTCGATGAACTTTGGTGGCGGCGGTTTTGGCGGCGGCGGACTGGGTAAGTCCGGCGCGCGCGTGATCGCCTCCAAGGACGTGGGCGTGACCTTTAAGGACGTCGCCGGCCAGGAAGAGGCCAAGGAGTCTCTCAAGGAGGTCGTCGACTTTCTGGAGAAGCCGCAGCGCTACGAGGAGATCGGCGCCAAGCTGCCGCGCGGTGCTCTCCTTGTTGGCCCTCCGGGTACCGGTAAGACCCTGCTTGCCAAGGCTGTTGCCGGCGAGGCCGGTGTTCCGTTCTTTAGCATTTCGGGCTCTGAGTTCGTTGAGATGTTTGTTGGTCGCGGCGCTGCAAAGGTTCGTGACCTGTTTAAGCAGGCCAAGGAAAAGGCCCCGTGTATCGTCTTTATCGATGAGATCGATACCATCGGTAAGAAGCGCGATGGCGGCGGCTTTAGCGGCAACGACGAGCGCGAGCAGACGCTCAATCAGTTGCTGACCGAGATGGATGGCTTCGATAACCACAAGGGTATCGTTGTCCTCGCTGCCACCAACCGTCCCGACAGTCTCGATCCCGCTCTACTGCGCCCCGGTCGTTTTGACCGCCGCATCCCCGTCGAGTTGCCCGATCTGACCGGCCGTAAGAACATCCTCGAGCTCCACGCCAAGAGTGTGAAGACCGAGCCGCCGATCGATCTGACCGCGATTGCCCGTGCCACGCCCGGTGCCTCGGGCGCCGACCTGGCCAATATCATCAACGAGGGCGCCCTGCGCGCCGTTCGCGAAGGTCGCAAGCGTGCAACCCAGGACGACTTCGAGGAGTCGGTGGAGGTCGTCATTGCCGGCCAACAGCGTAAGTCCACGGTGCTTTCCGACCACGAGAAGCAGGTCGTTTCCTACCATGAGATCGGCCATGCTATCGTCGCTGCCCGCCAAAAGGGTTCCGCGCCGGTTACCAAGATCACCATCGTGCCGCGCACGAGCGGTGCTCTTGGCTATACCATGCAGGTCGAGGAGGACGAGCGCTTCCTGACGACACGCCAGGAGGTCTTGGACAAGCTCGCCGTCTACTGCGGCGGCCGTGCGGCCGAGGAACTCATCTTTGGCGAGATGACGACCGGTGCCGCCAACGATATCGAACAGGCCACCAAGCTTGCCCGTAACATGGTGACGCGCTTTGGTATGTCCGACGAGTTTGGCATGATGGCGCTCGGTACCGTGCAGAACGCGTATCTCAATCAGGACACGTCGCTCACCTGCGCCCCCGGTACGGCCGAGCGTGTGGACGCGATTGTCGCCAAGCTGATCGAGGATGCGCACGACCGCGCTTTGCAGATTCTGAAGGAGAACAAGTTTAAGCTCCACGAGCTGGCTCGTTATCTGTATAAGAAGGAGACCATCACGGGCGAGGAGTTCATGAACCTCCTCACGCGCGAGAATCCGCTGATGCCCAAGCAACAGTAATACTAGTTGCGCAGTGTCAATCGCCCCATTTGAGTGTCCATCTCAAATGGGGCGTTTTGCGTGGGGAGTGTTGTATATGAAGATCGTGGTGAGCGCCTGCTTGATGGGCGAGAGCTGCAAGTATAACGGGCTCGATAACTACCACCGCGCGTTGGTCGAGGCTTGCGAGCGCACGGGGACCGAGGTCCTCCTCGTGTGCCCCGAGGTCTTTGGCGGCCTGCCCACGCCGCGCAAGCCGTCCGAGATTGTGAACGGCGAGGTTCGTACCTGCGAGGGCATCTCGGTTGATCGCGAATTTCGCCTGGGTGCCCAACGTGCGCTCGATATGTGCGAGCAGGCGGGCGGCCCGTCCGAGATTGCTGCGTGCGTCTTGCAGGACCGCAGTCCCTCGTGCGGCGCGGGTCGCATCTACGACGGTACCTTTAGCGGTACGCTCACCGCGGGCAACGGCGTCTTCGTTGATCTGTTGCTGCGTCACGGCTATCGCGTTATACCAGCTAGCGAGTTCGACCCCAGCATGCTGGAGCAATAAAAAACCACCACAAGGGCACTGCTCCCTTGTGGTGGTTTTGGGCTAGGCCTAGAGCGTGTGGCCGTAGGCGTTGGCGGCCTTGATGGCGGCGGCGAATTTTTCGTCGGTGAAGGGCTCGGGGTTTCCCTGCTTCCACTCGTTGGTGGCGTGCGCGTATTCGCACAGGGCCGGGATATCTGCCTCGGTAAGGCCAACCTGCTTAAGCGTTACGGGCAGCCCCATCTGCTTGTTAAAGGCGGCGTAGCGCTCAAGGTTCTCGGTATCGCCCGTATAGGCAAACAGTACCAGCACGCCCAGGCTCACGACCTCGCCATGCAGGTAGGTGCCCTCACGCGGAATGCTGCAGGTGGCGTTGTAGAACGCGTGCGCCACGCTCGAGTTGTAGTAATAATCGTTCTGGTTGGTCAGGTTCGAGACATAGCCCGTGTTGACAACGATGTCGAGCGCGATCTGCTTGACGGCCTCGCTCGACAGATTCTGGCGCACATCCTCAAGACCCTGCACACCATAGGTAAACAGCGGCTCGGAGCAGGTGTGGGCGAGTGCCAGGCCAAGACCGGCGGTGTGCTCCAGGTTGCCGGCGCTCGTGGCGTATTCGACCTCGGGCTGCTTAGACAGGGCATCGCCCACGCCGGCCCAGAAGTACTCTGCCGGTGCCTCGGCGATGATCTTGGGGTTGATGAAGATGTGCGCCGGTCGGTTGGGGTACGAATATCCCTCGAGCGAGCCGTCGTCGTTGTACACGACGGCAATGGCGGTCGCGGCGGAGCAGTTGGAACAGATCGTCGGGACAGTGAAGACGATCTTCTTGAGCTCGATGGCCGCCGTCTTGACGGTGTCGAGCGCCTTGCCGCCGCCGCAGGCGATAAGAACATCAGCCTCCTGGCAGGCAGGGGAGTTCACGACCTTGGCGATATTGGCACGCGTACTGTTGGTGCCATAGACGCGCGTCTCCAGGACCTCGACATCGGTACCTTCAAGTGCCGCCTCGATTCCCGGCAGCGCCGCAGCCAGGGCTCGCTTGCCGCCAATGATGGCGACTTTCTTCGCGCCGTACTCCGCCAGTGCAGTTGGCAGCTCGGTAAAGCAATCCTCGCCAACGGTGTAGTCGCTCATTCCAATCGTGCGCATAGCAACCTTCTTTCGTTCGATAAAGTGCTTTCAGGTATTTTGCTCCTAGAGAAGGGCTGTAATAGCGAGAAATTTCGAACGTATAAAACCAGTGTTGAGGGTTTTTCGCCGGCGCGGAACGTGCTAGCATACTCCGCATAAGCGTTGATGGGGACGAGTAGTCGGCCGTCCGCATGCCACAGAGAGCGGGGAGCGCTGAGAACCCGTGCATGCGACCGATGAAAATCACCCCGGAGCTGCGGTCCCAACGGACGTGCCGCGCAGGCACGTCTTAGTAGATATCGCCGAGATGGTCGTCGATACAGGCCAGCCGAGTAACGGATGCGAGCGCGCGAATACGCGGGCGAGGGCATCTAAGCTGGGTGGTTAAACGAAGAGCTTTTGCGGGCATACAGCCCGTTTTTGTGGCGCTTCGTCCCAGCTTGTAGGGACGGGCGCTTTTTTGGTGCCCAACGGGCGTGCGCGCCCACGACATGAAAGGGGTACCGTGGCAAACGAGTACAAGCAGACGATGAATCTGCCCAAAACCGGTTTTCCCATGCGTGCCGGTCTTTCCAAGTCCGAGCCCAAGCGACTCAAGGACTGGCAGGACAACAAGGTCTACGAGCAGGTTCTGAAGAAGAACGAGGGTCACAAGAAGTTCGTGCTGCACGACGGTCCTCCGTACGCCAACGGTCCGATCCACATCGGCCATGCCATGAACAAGATCTCCAAGGACATGATCAACCGTTACTGGATGATGCAGGGCTGCGAAGTTCCCTATGTCCCCGGTTGGGACTGCCACGGTCAGCCGATCGAGCACAAGGTCGAGGAAAAGCTCGGCACCGAGAAGTTCAACCAGACCTCCACGGCCAAGATCCGCGAGCTTTGCAACGAGTTCGCTGTCGAGAACATCGAGCTCCAGAAGGCCGGCTTCCGTCGCTTGGGCGTGCTTGGCGACTGGGACAACCCGTATCTGACGCTCTATCACCAGCACGACGCCGCCGACATCGAGGTCTTCAAGGCCATGTTCGATAAGGGCATGATCTATCGCGGTCACAAGCCGGTTCACTGGTGCAAGCACTGCCACACCGCGCTGGCCGAGGCCGAGATCGAGTACTCCGACGAGACGAGCCCGTCCATTTTCGTGCGCTTCGAGATGACTTCCAAGCCCGCCGGCCTCGAGAACTTCGACGGCCCGGTTGACTTCATCATCTGGACGACCACGCCGTGGACCATCCCTTCCGACCAGGCCGTTTCCCTCAAGCCCGGCGCCGCCTATGTCGCCGTTGAGCATGATGGCCGTGCCGAGGTCATGCTCGAGGACCTGGCTCCCAAGTGCTGCGAGGAGTTTGGCTGGGAGTACACCCCGGTTATGGTTGACGGCAAGCCCTATGTGGTCCCCGGCGAGACCTTCCACCACATCCACTACAAGCAGCCGATCTTTGACGGTGTTGAGGGCGTGGCGTTGCTGGCCGATTACGTCGGTGTCGATGACGGTACCGGTATCGTCCACAACTCTCCCGGCCACGGCGTCGACGACTACTTCGCCTGCCTCAAGGAGGGCATCACCGACATTTGCATGCCGGTCGATGACGACGGCAAGTTCTACACCGGCGAGGAGTTTGGCACCGGTGGCCCCTTCAGCGGTATGGATACCGATGAGGCCAACCCGCACATCATCGAGTTCCTGCGCGAGCGCGGCACCCTGGTCCTCGAGAAGAAGATCACGCACAGCTATCCGCACTGCTGGCGCTGCAAGCACCCGGTGCTCTTCCGTGCTACCGACCAGTGGTTTGTCTCGATGGACAAGACTGGTTTGCGCGAGCAGGCTGGCAAGGAGGTCCGCGAGAACGTCAAGTGGTATCCGGCCCACGCGGCCAAACGCATCGGTGCCATGGTCGAGCAGCGTCCCGACTGGTGCATCAGCCGTCAGCGCAACTGGGGCGTGCCTATCCCCAGCTACACCTGCGCCGACTGCGGCGAGAAGGTCATGAACGACGCCACGCTCGACGCCGTCATCAAGCTCTTCCACGAGAAGGGCTCCGACGCCTGGTTCACCGACGCTCCCGAGAGCTACCTGGGCGAGGCCTGCGTCTGCCCCAAGTGCGGCGGCCATCACCTCAAGGCCGATAAGGACATCCTCGACGTGTGGTGGGACTCCGGCGTGTCTTGGAAGGCCGTCTGCGAGTATCGCCCCGAGCTTGAGTACCCGGCGGACGTGTATCTCGAGGGCTCCGACCAGCATCGTGGTTGGTTCCAGAGCTCGCTGCTCACTTCGGTGGGTGCCAACGGCCACGCTCCGTACAAGGCGGTCGTCTCGCAGGGCTTCACGCTCGATGGCCAGGGCCGCAAGATGTCCAAGTCGCTCGGCAACGTCATCGACCCCAACAAGGTCTGCGACGAGATGGGCGCTGACATCATCCGTCTGTGGGTTGCCTCCGTCGACACCAGCTCCGACGTCTCCATCGACCATGAGATTCTCGCTCGTACGTCCGATGCCTACCGTCGTTTCCGCAACACGCTGCGCTTCCTGCTCTCCGAGCTCGAGGGTCAGTTTGAGCCCGAGACCGACGGCGTCGCCTTTGCCGACCTGCTGCCGCTCGACAAGCTCATGGTTGCCCGCCTGACTCAGGTCCAGGCCGAGGTCGACGACGCCTACGCCAGCTACGAGTTCCCGCGCGCCTACCGTGCGCTCTACGACTTCGTGGTTACCGAGCTCTCCAACGTGTACCTCGACGCCCTGAAGGACCGTCTGTACTGCGACAAGCCCGGCTCGCTCGAGCGCCGCAGCGCCCAGACCGTGCTGGCCGAGCTCTTTTCGATGCTCATGCGCGACCTGCAGCCGATCCTGTCCTACACGGTTGATGAGGCCATGGCCTATGCGCCCGCCGGCTGCGTCGATCACCAGAAGTACGCCGCGCTGCTCGATTGGTACAAGTCGCCTATCACGGTTGACGAGGCCAATGAGTTTGAGGGCGTGCTCGAGGCTTCGCTCGAGCTCCGTTGCGCCGTGACCAAGGCCCTTGAGGATGCCCGCTCCGCCGGTACCTTCACCAAGAGCCAGCAGGTCCGCGTCAAGGCGGTCGTTCCCGCCGAGATGTACGCGCTGCTGACCGGCGACAAGGCGGTCGACCTGGCCGAGTTCTACATCGTTTCCGATGTTGAGCTGACCCAGGGCGAGGAGCTCTCCGTTGCCATCGAGGCTGCCGAGGGCGAGTGCTGCGACCGTTGCTGGAATTACCGCACCACCGTCGGCGAGTACAACGGTCACGCACATATCTGTAAGCGCTGCGCTGACGCGCTGTAGGTTACGGCGTTCGTAGAACGCCGTAACCTACCGACGCTGCAAACGCCCCTAAGCGGCAATCTGACGTTCAATCGTCGGTCGCGTACCAAAGTACGCTTCCCTCCTCTTTCACGTCACCTTGCTCGCTTAGGGACGTTTTCGCTGTTGGTGACGGCAACGCGGCTTTTCCATTGTTGGAACTAGAGCCTTCTCTTTCGACCTGTGCTCTTAGTCGAAAGCTATTTAGCGACATTCCGTTATTCGGAATGTCGCTTTTGTTTTGTGCTGGTTATTTCGCTTGCGTTGGTGGATATGTCGTGCGCTCTGCGTATGGCAATATAAGATGGTTAATTGCGTTCAACGGAATTCGATTGTTCTGAGGGCAGGGGATTGATTTGGGTCGTACTGGGGATATGACGCCGCCTTTGCGTTGGCGGTTGGGTGTTGCTGGTGGGGTGGCGCTCGTTGTGCTGCTTGTTGACCAGCTGACCAAGCTTGCGGTTCGTGCCGTGGGCGACGCATTGCATGTGACCGTCATCCCCGGTGTCATCGACTTTATGTTTGTCCGCAATATCGGTGCTGCCTTTAGCATGGGTGAGGGACATGGCATCGCGTTTGCCGTGCTGGCGTTGGCGGTCATTATCGCTATTGCCGTGTACCTCGTTCGTGCACCCCAGCTCGCCCATCTTGAGGTTGTGGGCATGGCGATGGTTGCGGGCGGTGCTATCGGCAACGCTATCGATCGTTTGGCCTTTGGCTTCGTGACCGATTTTATTGCCACCACCTTCATTGATTTCCCTGTCTTCAATGTGGCCGATATCGGCATTACCTTGGGCGTCGTGCTCGCCCTCTTTGGCTACATGTTCTTGAGCCCCGCTGCCCGTGAGGTCGATGCGACCGCTGAGCTCAACGCCCGTGACGAGGCCCGCGCTAAGCGCAAAGCCCAGCAGCGTGGGGAGCGTGCCCGCAAGATTCGCGAAAGGAATGAACGCTAATGGCCGACATCCATATCCTTGTTGCGGATGATGCCGCTGGTCAGCGTCTTGACGCCTACCTGGGCGCCAATGACGGCTGCCCCACGCGTTCTGCCTGCGCGCATCTGATTGAGGGCGGTGCCGTTTGTGTCAATGGCGAGACCTGCCTGTCTAAAAAGTACGCCGTGCGAGCCGGCGACCGTATTTCGGTCGATTTGCCCGAGCCGCACGATCCCACCGATGTGATTCCCGAGGCCATCCCGCTCGACATTCGCTATGAGGACGACTATCTCATTGTGCTCTCCAAGCAGCGCGGGCTGGTGTGCCATCCCGCCCACGGCCACGAGTGCGGCACGCTTGCGAACGCCTTGGTCTACCACTGCGGTATCGATCATCTTGGTACCGTGCAGGGTGAGGACCGCCCCGGCATCGTGCATCGCCTGGATCGCGATACCTCGGGCCTCATGCTTGCGGCAAAAGACGACGACACGCAACGCGCGCTTCAAAATCTCATTCGCACGCGTACGCTCGACCGCCGCTATATCACGCTTGTCCACGGGCACATCGCCATGGACGAGGGCACCATCAATACCGGTATTGCCCGATCGACGCGCGACCGTGTCAAGATGGCGGTTTCGGACGACCCCTTTTCCCGTCAGGCCATTACGACCTTTAAAGTCCTCGAGCGCTTTGATTCCACGCGCTTTGACGATGGTTATACGCTCGTTGAGTGCCATCTGTTTACCGGTCGCACGCACCAGATTCGCGTGCATATGCGTCATATCAACCACGCCTGCGTGGGCGATCCTCTCTACGGCAAGTGCGATGCGCGCGCCGACCAGGGCCTGACCAGGCAGTTCCTTCATTCCTGGCGCGTGGCGTTCGATCATCCCGTGACGGGGGAGCGCATTGAGTGCCGCGACGAGTTGCCGTGGGATCTCGCTGCGGTTCTCGACGATCTGGCTCCGCGCTCGCTCGGTCGCACGGCCGTTGGAGATGAAATCGTTCCGCAGCTCGGTCTTCTCGAAGCCTAGCCAGTATTAGGTGGTTTCTTGAACTCGGTAAGCCTGCGGTAAGATATACGATTGTTTACGTTACGCGTTGCTGGGAGCCTGCATGCTCGCCTTTTTACAAACCAACACACCCATCGTGATCTTCAACCAGATTGTCGTCACGCTGCTCACGGTCTGCTTTCTGTACCAGGTGGTCTTCTTTGTCATTGGCGCTCTTCGTGGCGAGGTCGCGCCTCCCAAGGCCAAAAAACTCCATCGCTATGCCTTTTTTATTGCGGCGCATAATGAGGAGGCCGTGATCGCCAACCTCGTTCGCTCCATCAAGGACCAGGATTATCCGTCCGAGCTCATCGAGGTTTTCGTGGTCGCCGATGCCTGCACCGACAACACGGCGCAGCTCGCGCGCGAGGCCGGTGCCATTGTTTACGAGCGCAATGACCTGGCCCGCAAGGGCAAGAGCTGGGTCATGGACTTTGGCTTCGACCGCATTCTCAACGAGTATCCCGACACGTTTGAGGGCTACTTTATCTTCGATGCCGATAACGTTATCTCCCGCGATTACGTTTCCAAGATGAATGATGCCTTTGACCAGGGCTTCCATGTGGTCACGAGCTATCGCAATTCCAAGAACTTCGGCAGCTCGTGGATCTCGGCAGCTAATGCCACGTGGTATCTACGCGAGGCGCGCTTCCTCAACAACGCGCGTAATATCTGCAAGACGTCCTGCGCTGTTTCGGGTTCGGGTTACCTTATCTCGTCAAGCGTTATCGAGGGCATGCACGGTTGGCAGTTCCACACGCTGACCGAGGACATTCAGTTCACTACGTTCTGCGCTATTCACGGTATTCGCATTGGCTATGCGCCGGCGGAGTTCTTTGACGAGCAACCCGTGACGTTCAAGGCATCCTGGAAGCAGCGTATGCGCTGGACCAAGGGCTTTTACCAGGTGTTCTTTACCTACGGTAAGCATCTGGTCAAGTCGACGTTCCGCTATCATCGCTTTGCCGCCTACGACATGTTCATGACGATCGCCCCGGGTATGCTGCTATCGCTGATCTCGATGCTCGCTAATGCGACGTTCTTGATTGTGGGTGGCCTTTCGCATGGTTTCTTGGCTACCGAAGTCGAGATGCAGGCGTGCGCCGCTTCGCTCATTATGACCTTCGCCATGATGTATCAGACCTTTTTTATCCTGGCGCTGCTCACGACTATCTTTGAGTACAAGCACATTCACTGCGCGCAAAAGTGGCGTCTGGTGACTAACCTGTTTACCTTCCCGATCTTTATGTTCAGCTATATCCCCATCACGGTGGCCGCGCTGTTCCTGAAGGTCGACTGGGTGCCGACGCAGCACGCCGTCAACGTTACCCTTGACGAGGTCATGCAAGGCGCCAAATAACCACCACCAAAACCACCGCAAAGGGGACAGGCACCTTTGTGGTGGTTTTTGCTTTTGCGATGCAGCTCGAGGAGGAGTCCGATGGTCTATATCCCGTTTTGGATTTGCATCTTTGCCGGCGTGGCAATTGATGCCCGAGAGCGACGGTTTCCCAATGGGCTTGCCGGCGCATGTGCCGTGACGGCGTTGGCGGGCGTTTGGCTCGACCTCGGTTTGAACACAGCGCTTGACCACGCCGGTCTTGCGGTCATCGTCTACCTTGGCCTTGTGCTTACCGAGTCGCTCTGGCGTAGAGTTCGCCACGCTCCTGGCATTGGCATGGGGGACGTCAAGGCACTCTTTGCCCTTTGTACCTTCGATCCCCTGGGCGGCGTTGTCGCGTTTGCGGTTGCGCTCCTGACCCTTGCCGTCGCTTGCCTCTTCACAAAATCACGCTCCCTGCCATTGCTCCCGTTTTTGGTGCCGATTTTTGCCATAATCGAGGTCGTGGGCTGCACTTTGTAACCGATTGCGCATCCTTCTTAAGGAGCATGCCATGGCAACTAATCAAGAAACGGCCGTCATTAAGGCGCGCATGGACCGTATTCCCTCGGCGTTGTCGCCCGAGCTTGTCGAGCGCATTGCCGCCGATCGTGCTTCGGCCTATGTCAACCCGTATCGTTGCAACGACGATCAGGTCATTCGTCGTATTGATCGCGCCGCCGACAAAGGCACGCTTATGCGTCCGGCGTTTATGCGCGATACCGAAAAGATACTTCATCTTCCGGCGTACACCCGTTATGCAGGCAAAACGCAGGTCTTTAGCTTCCGTAGCAATGACGATCTGTCACGCCGCGGTTTGCACGTGCAGCTCGTCTCCCGCATTGCGCGCGATATCGGTCGCGCCCTGGGGCTCAATTGCGATCTGATCGAGGCGATTGGCCTGGGTCACGACTTGGGACACACGCCTTTCGGCCATGCCGGCGAGCGCTTCCTCAACGATATCTATCATGAGCGTACGGGGCGTTATTTTTTCCATAACGTGCAGTCGGTCCGCGTGCTCGACACACTGTACGGCCGCAACGTGTCGCTCCAGACGCTCGACGGCGTGCTATGCCATAACGGCGAGTACGAGCAGCGTGTGTTTGAGCTCTCGGACATGAGCTCCTTTGACCAGTTTGACCAGACGGTTGAGGATTGCATTGCCACGGGCTATAGCGCAATTGGGCATCTGCGTCCCATGACGCTCGAGGGCTGCGTCGTTCGCATCTCGGATATTCTTGCCTACGTCGGTCGTGACCGTCAGGATGCGATCGCGGCGGGCCTGCTGTCACCCGACGCTTTTGATGATGGCCGGGGCGGTGCCTACAACAGTTGGATCCTCACGCATGCCTCCATCGATATCGTTGAGCACAGCTATGGTAAGCCGCGCATCGAGATGAGCGAGGACCTGTTTGAGGAAATCCGCCGAGCCAAGCGCGAGAACTACGAGAAGATCTATAGCAAGGGCGGTATCGAAGGCGATTCCGAGGTGGAGCTGCGCGAGGCGTTCGAAAAGCTCTACGACCGTTGCCTGCGGGATCTAAACAGTAGTGACGAGTCCTCGTACATCTTTAAGCACCATATTTCGCGCATTGAGCAGCAGCTTTCCTACTACGATCGCACCTATGCCTGGCAGGACGACAAGGATCAAGCCGTGGTGGATTATATCGCGAGCATGACGGACGGTTATTTCTGCGAACTGACGAGCAAGCTGTTCCCCGGTCTGGAGTTTCCGCACCGTACCTATATTAACGAACGGTAGTTCGTATTAATTCGGTATACTGTTAGTGGAAAACGTTTTTGAATGATGCACGGGATGGCTATGGACGACCTTTTTTCTGCCTCGACGCGCGAGCGTTCCTTTAAAAATGCGCCGCTCGCGGTGCGCATGCGACCCAATTCGCTCGACGAGTACGTGGGCCAGCAAAAGGCCGTCGGTAAGGGTTCATGGCTGCGTGCCGCGATCGAGCACGACGTGCTTTCGAGCGTGATTCTGTACGGGCCTGCCGGTACGGGCAAGACGACGCTGGCCCACATTATCGCCAACCATACCAAGAGCGAGTTTGTCGAGGTCAGCGCCGTCACGGGTACCGTGAAGGACCTGCGTCGCGTGATTGATGAGGCCAAGACGCGCCTGAATACGTACGACCGCCGCACCATTCTATTCATCGATGAGATTCACCGCTTCTCTAAATCGCAGCAGGATGCCCTGCTGCATGCAGTTGAGAACCGTACCGTCATTATGATTGGCGCTACGACAGAGAACCCGTACTTTGAGGTCAACTCGGCACTGTTGTCGCGCGGGCGCGTGGTGGAGCTTGAACATCTGAAGGATGAGGATATCGCCACGCTTATTGAGCGTGCGCTCGAGGCACCACAGGGCTTGAACGGAAAGTTCTCGGCCGATGAGGATACGGTCAAGACCATTTGCACGCTGGCAGCGGGTGACGCTCGCTCGGCGCTCACGACGCTCGAGCTGGCGAGCGAGATTGCCGTCACGCGTCCCGATACCGAGGGAACGCCAGCGCCTGCGGCGGGGGAGCGCTATCCCATCACCGTGGATGACGTGAAGATTGCCAACCCGCGTCGCGGCTTTACGTATGACAAAAACGGCGACATGCACTACGACATCATCAGTGCGTTCATCAAGTCCATGCGCGGTAGTGACCCCGATGCCACGATCTATTGGCTCGCGCGCATGATCGATGCTGGGGAGGATCCTAAGTTTATCGCTCGCCGCATTATGATTCACGCTTCTGAGGATGTTGGCAACGCCGACCCGCAGGCGCTTTTGGTGGCGCATGCCGCGTTTAAGTCTGCCGAGGTCATTGGCTATCCCGAGTGCCGCATTAACCTGGCTCAGGCTGCACTCTATGTGTGCTTGGCGCCAAAATCCAACGCGTGTGAGGCTTCGATCGATGCGGCGCTGGCCGATATCCATTCTAGTGGGCTTCGCGAGGTGCCGAGTTATCTGCGCGATCGCCATCGCCCGGGCAGCGATGAATACGGTGTGTATAAGTATCCACATGATTATCCCGAAGGCTGGGTCGATCAGCGCTATTTGCCCGAAGGCTTGGAACGCGGTGCATTTTGGCAGCCTGCCGGGCGCGGCTGGGAAGAGTGGCGCGTAGAGCAAAGCGAACGAGACCGCAGCGGGAATGCACCGAGGTAGCTGCTGATAATGGTTGATTTCCGATCTCAGCCGAACACATTAGGCGGACAGGCCGTTCCCGCAGC
>JBKXPS010000011.1:35162-62097 GCA_047014445.1 Collinsella aerofaciens
CCCTCGACGGTGTCCATCTCCCAGGCCGCGGCGCACGCGTCCTCCCCGAGGGCGAGGAACGCGGCGTACGACCTGCGGGCGGAGTGGCGGGTCGCCGCCCGGCCGGCGGCGCGCTTCCTCGGCCTGTAGCCGACCTTGCGCCTGAGCTCCATGTTGGTCATGCCGTCGTAGCCCGCCGCGACCCAGCGGTAAATGGTCGACGGCGACAGGTCCACCGGCCCTCCGTTGCATGCGGCCATCTGCTCGGGCGAGAGCCCCCGGCGCAGGCAGTCCCTGATGGCCTCCAGCCTGGCCGCCGCGGCCGGCTCGTCGGCGTCGATCCCGCGCCTGGACGAGACGAGCACCGAGTCGGCACACAGCTGCGCGGCGCGGGCCTCGTAGAAGACGTGCGGGCGGCGCTTGCAGCCCATCGCGCGGTAGCGGCCGCACCCGTTGCAGCAGCGCGGCCACGCCGCCAGGCGCGGGCAGGCCGACGACAGGTCGGTGTCGGCGCCCACGCGCTCGCCGCGCCTGGGCTTCGGCGCCGTCACGAACCTGTGCGACGCCACCTCGGCGCTCACCGTCGAGGGCGACCTGCCCAGCTCCCTCGCGATCTCCCTGCACGAGGCCCTGCGCTCCAGCATCCTCTGGACCGTGTCCCGCTCGTGCCTCGTGAGCCTTCCGTAGGCCCTCGGGGCCGCTTTCGCGGAACCCTTCTTCCTCTTTCCGGACATGCCGTCCTCCGATCTTCCGGGGCCGGCCGGTCCGGCCCTCAGGGTATCGGGTTCCCACATTCATCCGTACATGTACGGATGAATGTGGGAGGTGTTCGGATGAAGTCGATAATCAAGGAGCTGCTGATAATTTTGTCCCACGTTGCTGCTCTTGGCATGTTCGGTCCCCTTTGGGGTACCATGAAAAGCGTCTGTATTTCGATTCTTCCGGGAGGCTTGTATGAGTCCCATTCAAATCGCCCTGCTGCTGCTCGCCGTTGCCGGCGTGTGGGCCATCGCTGAGCTCGCGCTTACCCTTCGCAAGACCCGCAATGTTGTCGACTCGCTCGATAAGACCGTGAACGACCTCAACAACACCATCGCCGAGGCTCAGCCTGTGGTGGCAAAGCTCGATGGCGCTGTCGATGAGCTTACGCCGGCGCTTGCCCAGATGGAGCCGCTGCTTAAGTCGAGCAAGACGGCAGTTGATGCCCTTACCTCCAATCTCGTAGAGGTCGAAGCCGTGGTTCGCGACATTTCCGAGGTTACGGGCAGCATGGCCGAGGCCAGCAATGCTGTGTCGAGCGTGACCGACTCTGCCGCCGGTGCTGTGCAGAAGCTCTTCAATAAGGTGAAGGCTCCTGCAGCCGACGCCGATCGCAAGCTCGCCGCTGCCGCTGCGGAGGCCGAGCAGCCTACCGAGCGCGTCCTAATTGGCGAGGACGAGGCCGCCGCGGGCGACGATGATGGTCAGAAGTCTGTATCCAAGCCGGCTCAGTATTACACCTATACGCCCGCCGAGACCTCTGAGGAGTCCTGCGATGAGTAGCGAAGCAACCTGCCCTATCACGCTGACCGTTGCCGGTGACCCGCGTCTCGCTCGCCTTGTGCGCATGACGGCAGCCAACGTTGGTGCCCTGTGCTCTATGTCTGTCGATCGCATCGAGGACATCCGCATGGCTGCTGAGGAGGCTTTCATCTTTGGTTGCACCGCGGTCGACTGCGATGACATCACCATCAAATTCGATGTCGATGAGACCCACGTTGGCATGACTATTACCTTTGGCGACCAGGCTACGGTCGATGAAGACGACCAGGCTGCGGTGTATGCCGAGCTCATCCTCGCGAGCGTGTGCGACTCCTACGAAAAGACTACGGCGCCCCTGACGCTTTCCCTCGACCTCAAGGCGGATATCTAATATGACCGAACGTTCCCGGAGCGGCAAGACCGCTTGGGACAAGGAGAAAACCCGCGAGCTGTTTCGTCGTTACAAGGAGACCGGTGATCCGGACGCCCGTGAGCAGCTCGTCATGTCCCATATGAACCTGGTAAGGTTTCTTGCCAACAAATTTAAGAATCGCGGCGAGCCGCTCGACGACCTCATGCAGGTCGGCTATCTGGGCTTGCTCAAGGCTATCGACCGTTTTGATCCCGAGCGCGGACTCGAGTTCACGACGTTTGCGACACCCACTATCCTGGGCGAGATCAAACGCCATTTTCGCGACAAGGGCTGGAGTGTGCGCGTACCGCGTCGTCTGCAGGAGCTCTCGGCCAAGGTCAACCAGGCTACTGACAAACTTACCAACGAGCTGCAGCGTTCGCCCAAGGTTGAGGAGATCGCTGAGTATCTAGATGTGACTGTCGATGAGGTCCTCGAGGCTATGGAATCGTCTTCGGCCTATACCTCGGTGCCCATCGAGGCTCCTGGTGCGTCCGATTCCGACGATGCCCCTTCGATTCTCGACCGTTACGCCGACGACGACAACGAGCTCGACTTTACCGATGACCGCCTAGTGATCGAGGAAGCCATCCGTGATTTCTCGCCGCGCGAGCGCGAGGTGATCGAGCTGCGCTTTGTGAAGGGCATGACCCAGATCGAGATCGCCAAGAAGCTGGGTATTTCTCAGGTGCAGGTTTCGCGTCTGCTGCGCCGCACGCTTAAGAAGATTCAGGACAAGATCGACCCCGACGGAGTGATGATTCGTTCATGAGTGAACACCCCCAACAAACCGATCGCGTGCTGCGCGACACCCGCGTTCTGACGCTTCGCATTTGGGCTGTTGTCGGCTGCATTGTCATCGCCGCTGTCATCTTTAACCTTATGGGCATCCTGGCGCCGGTTATCGAGTTTCTCGCTGTTGGTTCCATCATTGCCTTTGTGATGTCCCCGATCACCAACTGGCTCGAGCACCATGGCGTGAATCGCGGCATCGGTTCGCTTATCGCGCTTATTGTTGTTGTTGCCGTGCTCGTCGGTGTCGTTTGCATCTTGTCGCCGATTCTCTTTGGTCAGATCATGGAAGTCCTGAGCCGCCTGCCCGAGCAGCTTCGTGTTGCGGGTGGCGATCTCAACGAGATGATCTCGCATGCCAAGACGCTCAACAACACGCCGCTCAAGGAGTATTTGGACGATAATCTTTCGTCGCTGGTTGCCGTGGCATCGAAGTATGTGTCTCAGATCGCTGCCGAGCTTGGCCGCGGTGTGTTCCCGCTCATCACCAATACGGCTTCGCAGTTGTTCGTGATCTTCCTTGGTCTGGTGCTTGCCTACTGGATGGCCTGCGACTACCCTCGCATGCATCACGAGATTTGCACCATCATCGGTCAGGAGAAGGAGACCTCGTACCGCTTTATGGTCGCCATCCTTTCTCGCTCTGTCGGCGGCTACATGCGCGGTATGGTCGTGACGTCCATCTGCGGTGGTTTCCTCGCCTTTATCGGTTTTATGATCATCGGTCATCCGTATGCGGCGCTCATGGCTATCTTTACCGGCATCATGCATTTGGTTCCGGTCGTCGGTCCTTGGGTGAGCGCAGCAATCGCCACGGTGCTCGGTTTCATGTTCAGCCCCATGTTGGCGTTATGGACGCTCATCGTGACGATGGTCGCGCAAAACGTCACCGACAACGTGATTTCTCCTAAGGTCATGCAGAGCTCGGTGCAGGTGCATCCCATCATGAGCCTCACGGCGCTCGTTATTGGCTCGGCACTCATGGGCCCCATCGGCATGATTATTGCCATCCCGCTTTGTGCGGCCCTCAAGGGCATCTTCGTGTACTACTTCGAGAATGAGACCGGCCGTCAGCTTGTGGCCTATGACGGCGCCGTGTTTAAGGGCACGCCGTACCGCGATGCCGATGGCAACCCGGTCGCCGCTTACGACGCGCTCGGTGACGACACCTTCATCTATGAGTCCGAGCTCATCGGTAACGAGACTGCGCCCGAGGCCCAGGCGATGCCTAAGCCCGAGTTCGATAATCCCTGGATCAAGCTCTCGGGTTTGCAACCCGATTCCACGGGCTTCTTCAAGAACCCCTTTGCCAAGGATGACGATTCCAACACGGACGACACCAAAACCGGCATCGACGGCTCCATGGACGATGATGACAACTAGCGGGGTAATTCGGATTAATATTCATACGCGCTAACATGCAATTTCGCTGAAGGGCCGGCATTGTGCCGGCCCTCTTTTTTGCACTTGCGCGGTGGGATGGTAATATCGTTACGTTTGAACTGTTTCGATGTGAAACCGAGGAGATTCCCTCTATGAGTGCTGACTACCCGTCAATGACTACGGCCGAGATCCGCTCCAAGTTCCTCAACTTCTTTGAGGAGCGCGGTCTTAAGCTCTATCCTTCTTCGTCCCTCGTCCCCGACGATCCTTCGCTGTTGCTTGCCAACGCTGGCATGAACCAGTTTAAGGAGTACTACCAGGGCAAGAAGACCATGAAGGAGATCGGCGCTATCTCCTGCCAGAAGTGCGTCCGCACCAACGACATCGATTGCATCGGCGAGGATGGCCGTCACCTGTCCTTCTTCGAGATGCTCGGCGACTTCTCCTTTGGCGGCGTCTCCAAGCAGCAGGCCTGCGCCTGGGCCTTTGAGCTCATCACCAAGGAGTTCAAGCTGCCGCTCGACCGCCTATACTTTACCGTCTTTACCGAGGACGACGAGACCCACGACGTGTGGCGTTCTTTGGGTGTTGCTGAGGACCACATCTCCCGCCTGGGCGAGGACGACAACTTCTGGGCCGCTGGCCCCACTGGCCCCTGCGGTCCGTGCTCCGAGATTTACTTTGACATGGGCGAGGAGGTCGGCTGCGGCAGCCCCGACTGCAAGCCTGGCTGCGACTGCGACCGCTTCCTGGAGTTCTGGAACCTCGTCTTTACCCAGTACGACCGCCAGGAGGACGGCTCCATGCCGGAGCTGCCGCACCGTAACCTCGATACGGGCATGGGCCTTGAGCGCATGGCCGCCATCATGCAGCACAAGACCGCTAACTACGACGGCGATCTGATGCAGCACCTCATCAAGCTCGGTGAGGAGATCAGCGGCAAGACCTATGACGCCGACGATTACTCCGGCGTCAGCCGCTCCCTGCGCATCATCGCCGACCACTCCCGTGCCGTCGACTTTATGATCTCGGACGGCATCCTGCCCGGTAACGAGGGCCGCGAGTACGTCCTGCGCCGCCTGCTCCGCCGCGCCGTGTTCCACGGCCGCCTGCTGGGCATCGAGGGCGCCTTCCTGACCAAGTTCATCGACGAGGTTAACGCTCAGATGGGCGAGGCCTATCCCGAGCTGCTCAAGAACGTCGCGCTCGTTAAGGGTATTGTCGCCTCCGAGGAGGAGCGCTTCTCCACGACGCTCGACAACGGCCGTGTTTACCTGGACGAGGCCCTGGCCGCGCTCGCCGACGGCGCCGTCCTTCCGGGCGACGTTGCCTTTAAGCTGCACGACACCTTTGGTTTCCCCATTGACCTGACTGTCGAGATCGCCGGCGCTGCTGGCCACGACGTCGACATGGACGGCTTCACCGCCTGCATGGAGGACCAGAAGGCCCGCGCTCGTGCCAACGTCAAGGGCGATGCCTGGGGCAGCTTCAACGACGTGTGGGTCGAGCTTTCCGACAAGGTCGCCGCGACCGAATTCGACGGCTATGACAACGATGCGATCGAGGGTGCCAAGGTTGTCGCCATCGTTCGCAACGGCGAGTCCGTCGAGTCCGCTGCCGCCGGCGAGAACGTCGAGGTCGTGCTCGACCGCACCCCGTTCTACGCCGAGATGGGCGGCCAGCAGGGTGACGCCGGCGAGCTTTCCGCCGAGGGCGTTTCGCTGACCGTTTCCGATACCAAGAACCACAACGGCCTGTATGCTCACGTCGCCCACGTTGCCGAGGGCACGCTGACCGTCGGTGCTACCGTGACCGCCGCGCTCGACGCCGAGCGCCGTGGTTTCCTGCGCCGCAACCACACCGCCACCCACCTGCTCGACGCCGCCCTTAAGCAGGTCCTGGGCGAGCATGTCTCCCAGGCCGGTTCGCTGGTGACGCCCGAGCACCTGCGCTTTGACTTCACGCACTTCGAGGCCCTGTCCTCCGAGCAGCTCAAGGCTGTCGAGGACCTGGTCAACCAGCAGATCTTCGCTTCCAAGCCGGTTGTGACCCGTGTCATGGGCATCGACGAGGCTAAGGCTGCCGGCGCTGTCGCTCTGTTTGGAGAGAAGTACGGCGATGTTGTCCGCGTCGTCTCCGTAGGCGCCGAGGACCAGCCGTTCTCCCGCGAGCTCTGCGGTGGCACGCATGCCGCCAACACCGCCGAGATCGGTCTGTTCAAGATCATCTCCGAGTCCTCCACGGGCTCGAATGTCCGCCGTATCGAGGCCGTGACCTCCAAGGGCGCTCTCGACTACATGGCCGACCGTCTGGCGCTCGTCGACGCCGCCGCCGCTGCGCTCAAGTGCCGTGTCGACGAGGTTCCCGCCCGCGTGGAGAACCTGCAGGCCGAGCTGCGCGAGACTTCCGGCAAGCTCAAGAAGGCGCTCACCGGTGGCTCCTCCGATGCGATCTCCAGCGCCATCGACGGCGCTGTCGAGCTGAACGGCTACAAGCTCGTCGTCGCTGAGCTCCAGGGCCTTGAGGCTGCCGACCTGCGCAACGTTTGGGATACCGTGCACCAGAAGGTCGCCGGCCCCGTCGCCTGCGTCGTTGCCAGCGTGACCGAGAAGGGCACCCCGGCTCTGCTCGCTGCCGGCTCCGATGACGCCGTGAAGGCCGGTTTCCACGCCGGTAACGTGATCAAGCAGATTGCGGGCCTGGTCGACGGTCGCGGTGGCGGTCGTCCCAACATGGCCCAGGCCGGTGGCAAGAACGCCGCCGGTATCGCCGATGCCCTCGCGGCCGCCAAGACCGCGCTCGGCGCCTAAGAACCTAAGTAGTCGCTGTGGTCGCGCTCGCACTGGACATAGGGGAGACCAGGATTGGCATTGCCGTCTCGAGTCGTGATGGCAAGATGGCAATGCCTGTCAAGGTGCTTCCGGCTGCCGAGGTCACCGGTATGGCAAAGACGTTTCGCTACCTGGTCGAGGACTATGAGCCCGATATCCTGGTAAGCGGACGTCCTTTGACCATGGCCGGTGAACCCGGCCCCCAGGCCGAGCGCGTCGCCGCCGTGGCCCAAAAGATTGCCGACGAGCTCGACCTTCCGCTGGAGTTTGAGGACGAGCGTCTGTCCTCGCAGGAGGCCAAGCGAATCCTGCGAGAGCAGGGGCTCAACGAAAAGCAGATGAGGGGCAAGATTGACATGATCGCCGCCAGCCTGTTCTTGCAGACATGGCTCGATCGTAAAAACGAGGAGGTTCAGCATGCCTAGCGCTTCCGATCCGCGCCAGCAGAATCGTACACGGCAGCCCGTGCCGCGCCCTGCTCAGCCTGGCCAGCGCTCGGCGCAGCCGACGCAGCGTTCGGCTCGGCCTACTCAGCGTGCTGCTCAACAGCTCGCCGCTCGTCCCGCGCAGCCCGCTGGCGGCGCTCGTTTTAAGCAGCAGGCTCCTGCCCAGCGCACGCAGGGGCAGGCCCCGCAATCACGCTCCTACGCACATCATGCTCATGGCTCGCACGGCGTTGCTCCGGCCACGCGCTCGAGCTATAACACGCACGCCCGCCGTGGTGCCCAAAAGAAAAGCTCCCCGGTGCCTATGATTATCGGTGGCGTCGTCGCCGTGCTTGCGCTTGTCGCGATCGTTTTCTTTGTCGTGCCGGCCGTCAAGGGCTTCTTTGGCGGTGAGGATGCGAAAGTCGCTGCTGGCCAGCAAGTTACTATCACGATTCCCGATGGTGCTTCGGGTGATACCATCGCTTCGATTCTCTCCGAGAACCATATCGTCGAAGATCCCAAGGATTATTATGCGGCGGTCAAAAAGCTCAACGCCGATATGTCGCTTAAGCCGGGTAAGTATTCGTTTACCACGCTTATGGACGCCACGAAGGTCGTCCAGCAGCTTATGGAAGGTCCCAACGCCGGCTCCGATGCGCTCACGATTCCTGAGGGCCTGACGGTCGATCAGGTCGCCGACCGCGTGGCCAAGGCGTACGACAGCATTTCTAAGGAAGACTTCCTTAACCGGGCTAAGGCGAGCAATTATGTGAATGATTACGCTTTCCTTAAAGACGCCGCGAACGATTCGCTCGAGGGCTTCCTATTCCCCAAGACGTATTCGCTGGGTAAGGACCCAAGCGCCGATGATGTGATTCGCGCTATGCTTGACCAGTTCAACGCCGAGTATAAGTCGCTTGACTTTGCCAGCTGCGAGGCCAAGATCAAGGAGCGCTATGGCGTGGAGATGTCCGATTACGACATCGTTAACCTTGCCTCGATTGTCGAGCGCGAGGGCCTCAACGCCGATCAGCGCGCGCATGTGGCATCGGTTTTCTATAACCGTCTGGCGGGCAAGCTCGATGGCCTGCGTTACCTCAACAGCGATGCGACCATGATGTATGTCACCGGCGGCGAGGTTACCGCCGACGACCTGCAGAGCGATAGCCCGTATAACACCTATAAGCATGAGGGCCTGCCGCCCACGCCCATCTGCTCTCCGTCGCTCGAGGCGCTCAAGGCTACCCTTGAGCCGACCGACTCCGATGACCTGTATTTCTACATTACGCAGGACGAGGAGTACTTCTCGCAAACCTACGAAGAGCATCAACAGTCTTGGAATTAACATGAGGATTTTTAGCCCCAAACGATACGTTGCCTCGGTCGATCGCATCGACCTTGATACCCTGTGGGCCGACGGCAAACGCGCCATTCTGCTCGATCGCGATAACACCCTGGTGCCGCGCGACACCGAGCAGGTTCCCGCCGCGGTTTCCGCTTGGCTCGATACCGCCCGCGCCAAAGGCTTTAAGCTGTGCATGGTGTCCAACAACTGGCATCGCGACCAGGTCATGAGCTCTGCACGCGAGCTGGGACTCGAGGCCATTAGCCACGCCATGAAGCCGGCGCCGTTTGCCCTCAAGGCGGGTCTTAAGCGCCTCGGCGCCACGGCCGACGAGGCGGTGCTGATCGGTGATCAGCTCTACACGGACGTGTGGAGCGGCAATTTTGCCGGCGTCGATACTATCCTGGTTAAGCCGCAGGCAACCCAGGACCTGTGGTACACGCAGATCTTCCGTATCTTTGAGCGCCGGGCCCTGCGCGACCTTCCCTGCGAGGAATAGGTTTCGCCATGTCTCAGCACATCAAACACGGCTGCGACCATATCTTCTTTATCGGCTTTTTGGGCGCGGGCAAATCGACGCTTGCGCGCAACGTCGGCACTATGTTCAAGCGGCGTTTTATCGATACCGACCGCCTGGTCGTGCGCCGTTGCGGCAAGTCGGTAACCGAGATTTTTGAGACCGAGGGCGAGGATCGTTTTCGCGAGCTCGAGACCTCGGCGCTCCGTTCGCTCCAAAGCGAGCGCAGCCTGTTGGTTTCGTGCGGGGGCGGTATCGTCGAGACGCCGGTGAATATTGAGCTGATGCACGAAATGGGTACGTGCGTGTACCTCGAGGGCGACTTCGAGGATTCGATTCGCCAGATTCGTCGGTCCGACACGCGCCCCGATTTCCGTTCGCCCGAGCATGCCGCGCGCCTGTTTGAGCATCGTCGTCCGCTGTATCGCCAGGCCGCCGATATTACCCTTGATATTCGCAACAAGTCCTTCGAGGACGTTTCCTACCTTTGTGCCGAGATGCTTTTGGAGCGTGGACTGCTATGATTCGCCGTCAACTGATCAATTTCCAAAACCGCAGTGTCGATGTCCGCGTCGGATTGGGCGCGTTCGATGAGCTGCCGCGCATGTTTGCCTCGGCCGTGGGCAAGCCTAAGCGCGCGATGGTGGTTTGGAACGACGCCACATCCGAGCGTTTTGGTGAGGTCGTCGAGCATGCGCTGGTCGACGCCGGTTTTGCCGTGTCGCTGCTCGTCCTCGAGGTTTCGCCTGCTGGTGCCACGCTGGCCGACGCCGATGCTATCTTTGGCGCCCTGTCTGCCAACCGCATCACCTGCGACGATCTGGTTGTCGCTGTTGGCGATGCCGCAACCTGTTCGGTTGTTGGCTGGTGCGCCAACCAGTGGTGTGGCCGAACCGAGTGCGCGCTGCTGCCGACGACCTTCGACGCCATGCTCACGGTCGCGACGACCATGAAGCCGCTCGTCGCCTCGTTGGCCAATGCGCTTCCCGCTATCGCGTTCCGTCCCGAACCGGGCTTGGTTGTGTGTGATCTCGACCTTGTTCGCGAGGCGGAACCCGAGGACCTCAAGTTCGGCTATGCGGTACTTGTTGGCACCATGCTTTCGAGCAGCAAGTCCCGCTGGAATCAGTTTACTGAGACCGTCCCCGAGATTCTCGCGGGCGAGGAGGTCGCACTCGTCAATGCCGTTCAATGGTCTCAGACTGCCCGCAAGGACGTGCTGACGGCCACGAACCCGAGCGCTCGCCATGCGCTCGATTTTGGCAAGACGGGGGAGCGCACCCTGCGCGCTTGCTTGGGCGATGCCGCTTCGCAGGTCCCTGCCTACCAGCTGTTGTCCGAGGGCATGCGCTTTGAGGCGCGCCTAGCACACGATGCCTGCGACTTCGATATCGACTATGTGTTTGATCTCGATGACTGCCTGGAGGACTTTGGTATCGAGGAGCTTGCCTTCGATCTGGAGCCTGCCGCATATATCGAGGAGTTCCGCAGGCAGCAGTTTGTCCGCTCGAACCGCAGCATGTTGCCGCTGCCCGCGGCGCTCGGCGCCATTCGTCTAACGAGCGTTGAGGACGAGGTTCTCGACCGCCATGCTCACGCATACTTGGCTTCTCGCAAAGAACTTCTCTAGGATTTATTGACATACATCGTCTTTCGTATCATGTTGAGGGGCGGGTTTCCAATCGGTTGCGAATCGCGCGCGATTCCGTACGCTGATTGAGCCCGTCCCGTCTTTATGAAGACAACAAGAAAGGAATCTGCATGTCTGAGTTTGCTGCCGGTCCTGCCGGTCGTATCGAGCGTGTCCGTGCCCTGATGGCTGAGCGCGGCTACGACGCTATCGTCGTGCGCGACGAGGCCAACCTTCGTTGGCTTACGGGCGTGAAGGGCGTCTTCGATTACACCTTCGAGTTCCCGCACGCTGCGTTTATTACGGCCGGCCAGTGCCTGTTCCATACCGACTCGCGCTATCTCAACAGTTTTGAGGAGAACACGCCCGCCGGCAGCCCCTGGGTCTACGACATGGACGAGGGCACCATCCCCGGTTGGGTCGCCGGCAAGATCGCGGCCAACAAGTGCCGCGTCTGCGCTGTCGAGGACGATATGCAGATCAATTTCTACCAGGGTATCCAGCGTGGCTTGGAGGATCGTTCCGTCGCCTGCATGTTGCCGCTGATGCATGACGACATTCGCAAGATGCGCGCCATCAAGGACGCCGAGGAGATCGAGCTCATGCGCCATGCGCAGTCGATCACCGACACCGCCTTCCAGCACATGCTCGGCTATATTAAGCCCGGTATGACCGAGAAGCAGGTTCGCAACGAGCTCGAGAACTTTATGTTCGCCAACGGCGCCGACAGCCTGGCCTTCGGCTCCATCGTGGCGAGCGGCCCCAACACCGCCAACCCGCATGCCGTCCCGAGCGACCGCGTGATCGAGAAGGGCGACTTCGTTCTCATGGATTATGGCGCGGGTTATTGCGACTACCGCTCCGACATGACTCGTACCGTCGTGATGGGCGAGCCCACGCAGGAGCAGCTCGACTTGTACGCGCTCGTGCGCCGTGCGCACGAGGAGTGCGTCGCCGCCATCCATCCGGGCGTCGAGGGCAACGACATTTTCAAGCTTTCCAAGAAGATCATTGGCGATGCCGGCTATGGCGATTACTACAACCATGGTCTGGGCCACGGCGTGGGCATTGACATCCACGAGCTGCCCAACTTCAACCGCAGCAAGAATATCATCGAGGTCGGCTCGGTTATCACCATGGAGCCCGGCGTCTACCTGCCCGGCGTGGGCGGCGTGCGCCTGGAGGACTACGGCGTGGTCACCGAGAACGGCTACGAGCCCTTCACCAAGACGCCGCATGACCTTCACGTCATCGATTGCTAGTCTACTTCGGTAGATAGTTTGGGGCGGGGCCTCCGGAGCAATTCGGACGCCCCGCGTTCTCTTTTTATGCGCTCGCTGCAGGCGCCGTCTGCAAGTGTATAATTTCGCTCGTATGTAATTTGGACGCTTGTGCGTTCTGCCCATAACAAGAAAGGTCGCTATGCCTACCATTTCTACCGCCGACTTCAAGAACGGCCTCGGTCTCCGCATTAAGGACAAGGTCTACACCATCGTCGAGTTCCAGCATGTCAAGCCGGGCAAGGGCGGCGCGTTTGTGCGCTACAAGACCCGCGACATCAAGAGCGGCCGCGTCGTCGAGAACACCTGCAACGCCGGCACCAAGTTCGAGAGCGTCATGCTCACCACCCGTGAGTTCCAGTACCTCTACAACGATGGCACCGACTACATCTTCATGGACAACGAGTCCTATGAGCAGGTTCCCGTTCCCGAGGACATGGTGGGCGAGAACTCCAAGTGGCTGCGCGAGAACGACATCTGCCAGCTGCTCTTCGCCGACGATGAGCTTATGGGCGTGACCCCGCCGATGTTCATCGAGACCACCATCGTCCAGACCGACCCGGGCTTTAAGGGTGACACCGTCCAGGGTTCCACCAAGCCGGCCACGATCGACACCGGCGCTGTCATCCAGGTCCCCATGTACCTCAACGAGGGCGAGGTCATCAAGGTTGACACCCGCGACGGCAAGTTCGTCTCCCGCGTCTAGCAACCAACTCTTCTAGGAGGACTCATGCCCCAGGAAATCAAGATTGACGGCATCGGCATTTCGCCCGATGTTCTGACCGCCATCGTCTCGCGCGCCGTGTCCGATGTCGAGGGCATCGCCTCCGTTGGCGTCAAGGACCTTGCCACCAACCTTGTCTCCATGATGCTCTCGTCCAAGGCCCCGGCTTCCGAGCCGGCGGTCGAGGCCGAGGTCATCGGCGACAAGCTCGCACTCACCGTGCGTGTCGTGGTGTTCTTTGGCTATCCGTTCAAGAAACTCGCCGAGGCCGTTCGCGCCGCCGTGGTCGCTGCCATCGATGCCCAGGTGGGCGTCGAGGTCGAGCGCGTTGACGTTTGCATCGACGGCCTCGTTTTCCCCAAGGAGTAACCTTTGAGCCTTAAGGTTTATCGCGGGCGCACGCTTGCCCGCAGTCAGGCGCTGCAGCTGCTGTTCCAGGCCGAGGCCACGGACAGCCCGCTCGAGCGCGTCCTCGAGGGCGATTTCCTGATTTCGAAGGGTCCCCTCGACCCCTATGCGCTGGAGCTGTGCCGCGGTGCCTACGAGCATATCGACCGCATCGACTGCGCCCTGCGCTCCGTTGCCAAGAACTGGGATCTTATGCGCATGCCCGGCGCCGACCGTAACCTGCTGCGTATCGCCGTCTACGAGATGCGCTTCCTCACCGACGAGGAGGTCTCGGACGCCATCGTGATCAACGAGGCCGTCGAGCTTGCCAAGGCCTATGGCACCGACCAGTCCGCGTCGTTCGTCAATGGCGTGCTGGGCAAGATCGCTCGCAGCGAGGAGCTGCCGGGCGAGGACCTGTACCAAGAGCTGCTGGCCGAGGATCGCGCTCGCGAGGAGGCACAGGCTGCCGAGGCTGCCGCAAAGGTTGCGGTTGCCCAGGCTGAGGCTGGTGTACTTGCCGAGGATGCGGACGCTTCTGAGGCCGTCGAGGCCGACTCCGTCGAGGAGTAGCCATGCCAGAGGGTTCCGTCCGCAACTTTGACGAGATCTCGGACCGTCTGGACCAGATCATCGCTACCGTTCGCTCCAAGGATACGTCCTTGGAGCGTTCGCTCGATCTGTTTGACGAGGCGATTGAGCTGGGCTCCCGCGCTGTCGATATGGTCGACAAGTTTGAGCTGACGCCGCGTGAGGCCGATAAGCTCGAGCAGGAATACGATGAGGATGCGGCAAACAAATCCCAGGATAGCTAGGCCGCATCTCCGAATACGAATGGTTGATGGCATTCATGAAACGTGTGCGTCTTGATGACGAACTGATTTCACAGGGCATCTGCGCCGATCGCGCGGATGCCCTTCGCACTCTTATGGCCGGCTTGGTCTCGAGCGGCGGCGAGCGCTTGACTTCGCCGGGTCTTAAGGTGACCCCCGGTCTGCCGCTGCACGTGAAGGGGCGCATTCCCTATGTTGGCCGCGGCGGTCTTAAGCTCGAAGGCGCGCTTGATGCGTTTGGCATCAATCCGACGGGCCTTGCCTGTCTTGATGTGGGCTGCTCTACCGGCGGCTTTACCGATTGCCTGCTCAAGCGCGGAGCTGCGACCGTTGTCTCGGTGGACGTGGGTCGCGCCCAGTTCGATTGGTCGCTGCGTCAGGACGATCGCGTGACGCTGCATGAGCGCACAAACGTGACGCAGCTGCCTGAGCTTGGCTATGCCGGCGCCATCGACCTGGCTGTGTGTGATGTCTCGTTTACCAGCATCGCGAACATTATCGATGCGGTGCTGGCGTGCCTGGCGCCTACGGGTGCATTCTGCACGCTTGTAAAGCCGCAGTTTGAGGCTCCGGCGGCGCTGGTGGGTGAGGGCGGCATTGTGACCGATCCCGCCGTGCGCCGCGATACACTCGTTGCGGCAGTTGAACTCTTTGCTGCCAAGGGGCTGTTCCCGGTCGATGTGTGCGTGTCGCCCATTCATGGTGCCAAGGGAAACGTTGAGTTTTTCCTGTACGGCACGAGATTTGACCCCGGCGACCGCACGCAAGACGAGCTGCAATTCCAGGTATCGGTTTTGAGCGAGAAAGCTGCAACGCTATGAAGGTCTTTCTGGTTCCCAATTACTTCAAGCAAGAGGCGGTTGAGAGCGGCCTGATGCTCGAGCTTTGGCTGACGCGCCAGGGCTATGAGGTCGCATGGGCTGCCGACCAGCGATCGAAGATTCAAAGCACGCCTGATATTGACGGCTCCGATCTGGTCATTACGCTCGGCGGCGACGGTACGTTGCTGCGCGCTGCCCGCATCCTCAACCATCGCGAGATTCCTATCCTCGGTCTTTCCTATGGTCACCTGGGCTTTTTAACTGCTGCGAGCCCCGAGGAGCGCGACATTCTGCAGGTCGTGAGCGACGCCCTTTCCGGCGAGCTGCACGTGAGCCGTCGCGCCACCATCGCCGCGGATATCGTGTCCGTGCGCGACGATGGCACGAAGGATGTCGTGCGCACGTTCGCCCTCAACGACATGGCGCTCACGCGCGGCCCCCTGTCCGATATGGTTGAGTTCGACATCACGGTGTCGGGCCACCATATCGATCGACTGCGTGGCGACGGCGTGGTCGTGTCCACGGCGACTGGTTCTACGGGGTACGCGCTCAGTGCAGGTGGCCCCATTGTGAGCCCCGACTATACGGGTATGGTCTGCGTACCCATTGCGCCGCACACCATTCAGGCCCGTGCCTTCTTGACTTCGCCGAGTGATGTCGTCGAAATCTTTATGTCCGATGATCGCCCGAGCGTTCCGGCGATCGCTATCGATGGACAGTTTATTACCTGCGACGGCACGGTCGAGAGCGTGGCCGTGCGCCGAGGCCCCGGCGATGTGCTGCTGCTCGACTACGGCCCCGAGAGTTTTTACAACTCGGTGAGCCGCGTATTCTACGGAGTGCGTCATGATCGATGAGCTGCAGGTTTCCAACATTGCACTCATTCGCGAGGCGACGTTGGTTCCGAGCGCGGGCCTAACGGTTCTGACTGGAGAAACCGGCGCCGGTAAGACCGCGCTGCTCTCGGCCCTCAAGCTTATTTTGGGCGAGCGTGCGGATTCTTCGACGGTGCGCGAGGGTGAGGCGCTTGCTAGCGTTGAGGCGCGGCTGTTCGACGGTCCACACGACACGGAGGGTTTCACGGTCCAGCGTAGCCTTTCTGCCGAGGGCCGCAGCCGCGTGAAGATTGACGGCCGCATCGCCAGCGTGCGCGAGCTTTCGGAGCGCGTTGGCGTGATGATGGATCTGTGCGGCCAGCACGAGCACCAGCGCTTGCTCGATCCGGCGCATCACGTTGCGATGGTCGATGCGTGGGCGGGACGTTCTGCGCTCGAGGCGCTCGAGCACTACCTTGCTTGCTTTAAAGCCTCGCGCGCGGCTGCCAAGGAGGTTCGTCGCGTCGAGGAGGCCTCGCGTGCGCAGGGGAGTCGTGTCGAGGAGGCGCGCTTCGCCCTGGAGCGCATTGCCGAGGTCGACCCCAGGCCGGGCGAGTATGAGGAACTCGAGGAACTGCTGCCGCGCTCCGAACATGCCGAGGTACTGGTTGCCACTGCTAGCGATGCCCATGCATCGCTTGTCGCCGAAGGGGGAGCGCTCGATGCCGTGAACAACGCCGTGGCAGAGCTTTCCCGTATGGCTACCGTCGATCGCAAACTGGGCGACATTGCCGATGCGCTTTCGGATGCCTGTATCTCCCTTGAGGATTGCGCGAACGAGCTTCGTGCCTATCGCGATGGGGTCGCCTTCGACCCGCGCGAGCTCGCCCGCATGCGTGAGCGGTATTCCGACCTCAAGGGGCTGTTGCGTCAGTGGGGCCCCACCATGGACGATGTTTTTGCCATGCGCGATCGCTCGCAAGAGCTGCTGTCCCTGGTCGATGATGGCGATGAACAGATCAAAAAGGCGCGTGAGGCACTCGGGAGCGCCGAGCGCGAGTTGTTTGCCGCTGCCAAGGCACTTAAGCGCGCTCGCAATACGGCGGCCCCGCGCTTCTGCCACGAGGTTGGCCGCCAGATGGCGCGCTTGGAGATGGGTAGTGCCGAGCTCGTCTGGGAGTCGCGCGATCTTCCCCGTGCTGAGTGGACGCCCGTTGGTCCTTCGAGCTACGAGCTGCTATACCGCAGCGGTGCCGGTTTGACGCCACGCCCCCTGCGTCGAATTGCGTCGGGCGGCGAGCTCAGCCGCGTCATGCTGGCAAGCAAGGTTGTCCTCGGTAACGCGGACGGTGTCGATACGCTGGTGTTTGACGAGGTCGATGCTGGTGTCGGTGGCTCCACGGCGCGTGCGCTCGCGGGCGTGCTGGCAAATCTCGCCGCTACGCATCAGGTGATTGTCGTAACCCACTTGGCGCAGGTCGCCGTCATGGCTGACAAGCATTATGTTGTCAGCAAGGAACCGGGCGATGTTCCCCAGACGCATTTGGACGAGGTAACCGGCGAAGCGCGTACCGCCGAGATCGCCCGCATGTTGAGCGGCGATCAATCGGAGGCAAGCTTGGCCCACGCAAAGCAGATGCTCAAAGAAGCTCGAGGTTAGGTCGTATCAGCGGTGTTGATGGGACAAAATAGACTGAAATTTTTGTCCCACTACGCGTTTTACTCAACGACCTTATCCGGCTGGATGAGCTCCTCGTAGTAGCTGATATGTTCGCGAGCGTCTTCAATCTCGGGCAGCAGGAAGTTGTAGATGACTTCGATGATCATCGTGGCACTGATCTTAGAGAACGCAAAGTCGCCTGTCGTCAGCAGCGCTTCGTGGTTGACGGTATTAAAAGTGTAGTCTGCCAGACGCGCGAGCGGGGATTTGCTGTCGCTGCTGATGACGACTACGGTTGCGCCGCAGTTGCGAGCCGCTTTTGCCATGCGATTCAGTCGGCGCGATTTGCCGGAGTTTGAGATTAGCACGATGACGTCACCCGGGCGCAACGTGAGCGCAAAGCCGATTGATGTCTCGCTAATGGTGCTCGCCATGCAGCGCAGGCCCAGCTGCGAAAACTTAAACGTCGCATCGAGCGCGACCGCGTTCGTATTGCCCACAGCTGCAAACTCAATAACCCCTGCATGCTTAAGGGCATGCACAACAGCCGCCAGCGTATCGTGGTCGATCCCGTCGATGGTCGCATTAAGCTCGCTCACCTTGGCAGCCAGGATGTTCTTAAGGCTCTGCTCCATGTTGTCGAGCGATACCTCGTCGGTCAGGCCCTCGTTGCGCTGACTCTCCAAGTCGCGCGCCAACGAAAACTGAAAGCTGCGGAAGCTGCCAAAGCCAAGCTTGCGGCAGAAGCGCGAAACGGTCGCCTCGGACGTGGCGGCGGCGCGCGAGAGCTGAGCCGCCGTGAGGCGTGGCGCCTCGGACTGGTGCTCCAATATATAGTCGACAATGCGCTGCTCGGACTCGCTGTATCCCTGATGGGTACTAATGAGGGAAAGTGCGCTCTTGCTACTATCGGTCATGGATGGCTCCTGGTTGGCATGAAAATCGGACTCGTTTTGTAATGTCATAGTATAGGGGGATTTTCAATTACAAGATACACCTTGCCGTTTCAAGTGTTGATGGTAAACTTTCACTTACCGTTTACGGTTATGAAAGAACCTTTCACCGGAGAATTGCGCCTTGTCTCTTCTCACGCGGACGGTAGGTTGGTATCTTTCAGTTGTGGAAAAGCGCGCAAGGACGCGCGTGTAGGGGAGCGCCTGCGGGCGCAAAACTTAAAAAGGAGGGACACATGGCTAAGTTTGACATCATCGCCGCCACCGGTTGCCCGACCGGCATTGCGCACACCTTCATGGCGAAGGAGGCGCTGGAGAAGGCAGCTGCCGAGCGAGGTCTGACTATTAAGGTCGAGACCCATGGCCAGGTCGGTGTCGAGAACGAACTCACCAAGAGCGAGATCGCTGGTGCCAAGGCCGTCGTCGTCGCGGCCGATAAGGATGTCCAGGCGGAGCGTTTCGCCGGCAAGCGCATGGTTTCCGTTGGTGTTTCCAAAGCCCTGTCCGTCGAGGCCGCCGGTAAGCTGATCGACCGCGCGCTCGCCGCCAAGGGTGACGACTCGGTTGCGGCTGCTGCCGATGTCGAGGATGAGGTCGAGGAGAAGGAGTCCATCGGCCACATCATCTACAAGCACCTCATGAACGGCGTCAGCCACATGCTGGTCTTCGTCGTCGCTGGTGGTGTCCTGACCGCCGTCTCGTTCCTGTGGGGCATCACGTCCTTCGATTCGACGGCGTCTGACTACAACAGCTTTGCCGCTATGCTCAAGATCATCGGCGGCATCGCCATGAACCTCATGGTTCCCGTGCTTTCCGCCTACATCGCCGAGTCCATCGGCAAGCGCCCGGCGCTCGTCCCCGGTTTTGTTGCCGGTATGATCGCCATCCAGGGCCTGCCCGTTAACGCCGAGACCGGCATGATCGACGCCGGCGGCGCCGGCGTGGGCTTCGGCTTCCTGGGCGGCATCGTCGGCGGTTTCCTCGCTGGCTATGTCATCTTGCTGCTCGAGAAGGTCTTCTCCAAGCTGCCCAAGAATCTGGACGGCCTCAAGGCTATCTTCCTGTACCCGCTGTTCTCGACTGCTATCGTCGGCCTGGTCATGCTCGGCATCTCCGGCCCCATGGCTGCCATCAACACCGCCATGATGGACTTCCTCAAGGGTCTGTCTGCCTCTGGCGCCATTGTTCTGGGCCTTGCCATCGGCTGCATGTGCGCCGTTGACATGGGCGGCCCGGTCAACAAGGCTGCTTACGTCACCGGTACCGCTATGCTCACCGAGGCCCTGGCCGCCGGTGTCGGCACCGACACCTACAACTTCGGCACCAACTTCATGGCTGCCGTCTCCGCAGCTTGCATCGTTCCGCCGCTGATCACCACCTTCGCCGTCGTTGTCGGCAAGAAGTACTTCAGCCAGGAGGATCACGACGCCGGTATCGTCAACCTCATCCTTGGTTGCACCCACATCACCGAGGGCGCCATTCCGTTCATGACCAAGAACATCTGGCCCGTCATGCCCATCATGATGCTCGGTTCCTCTATCGCCTCGATCCTGACCATTATGTTCAACGTTCACGATCCGGCGCCTCATGGTGGCTTCCTGGTCCTGCCCGTTGTCGAGAATGGTCCGCTGTGGGTCCTCGCGATCCTCATCGGCGCTGTGGTCGGTGGCATCCTGTTCGTGGCCTTCAAGAAGTACGACTTCGAGAAGAATCAGAAGGCCGCTCCTGTAGCCAAGCCCGTTGAGGCCCCCAAGGCCGCTGCCGTCGAGGCCCCCAAGGCCGAGGCTGCCGACTTCGTGAAGGTCGAGAATGTCTTTGTCGCCGAGGACTTCGCTTCTCGTGACGAGGCTCTGAGCTTCGTTTCCACCCAGGCCGTCAAGGCAGGTATCGCCAGCGACGCCGACGCCGTGATGAACGCCTTCCTGGCTCGCGAGGCCGAGGGCACCACGGGCATGATGGAGGGCTTCGCCATCCCGCATGCCAAGTCCGACGCCATTACCGAGGCTGCCGTCATCGTCGTTAAGGACGAGTCCGGCGTGACCGGTTGGGACACCATGGACGGCGCTCCCGTTAACGTGGCTATCGCCCTGCTCATCCCGGGTGCCCAGGCTGGCACCACGCACCTCAAGATCCTGTCCAAGGTCGCCGAGGCGCTCATGGACGAGGACTTCCGTGCCACCGTCAAGGGTTCCACCGACGCCGCCGAGATCGCCAAGACGATCAACGCCCGCCTGGTCTAATCCCCCAGCCCGCGAATAACATCGCCCCCTGTACAAAAGGCGAGGACTCCACCAGGAGCCCCCGCCTTTTTTCATTCCCTTCTGTAAGTTGCGGTGAAATAGGGACTGTTTAAACGTTTCAACCGCAAAATCAGTCCCTATTTCACCGCAACTTACAGAAGGACAAAGAGGGAACTGCCCATTGAGTTTTTGTCGCGAACAGATCCTCAGCCAGAATTCCGTTCCGCCGATATTGCTCTGGACCGACCGAGTTTCCGCAGCCCGCCCGGCGGGCGAGCGCAGGGATACGACATCTGTCCAACAATTCGTGTGAAACACAATGAAAAACCGTTTGATGTGAGTTAATATAAACAACGTCGTGAATCTGACTCCTGTCACATCCATGACAGGGGTTAAACACAAAAAGGAGTCAATTATGGTTTCTGAGAAGGCTACCCTCGTTAATCCTCAGGGTCTGCACATGCGTCCGGCTGGTCTGTTCGCCTCCACCATGGGCAAGTACGCCTGTGACGTGACGGTCGTCACCCCCGAGAAGGAGGTCAACGGCAAGTCCCCGATGGCACTTATGGCTGCTGGTATCCCCTGCGGCACCGAGGTCGAGGTCAAGTGCGACGGCGCTGACGAGGCCGAGGCTCTGGCTGCTGCCATCGAGCTCATCAAGAGCGGTCTTGGCGAGTAGAACTCAAACGGGTCGCATGTTGAACAACTAAGTTCATATTTGGGGGCGCAGTGACCTGTTGTAAGGTAGCTGCGCTCTTTTGTCATGGATATGGCAAAACGCTTTATCACATGACACGGAGAGAGGAATGGGAATGTATCAGGGAGTCAACGCTTCCGAGGGCATCGGTATCGGCACCGTCATGGTCGCCGTCGATCCCGACTTGACGTTTGAGCCGCACGAGGTTGCCGATTCGGCAGCAGAGAAGGAGCGCTATCAGTCCGCTCTTTCGGTCTTCTGCGAGAAGACCCAGGCTCAGGCCGACCACATGAAGGAGACGGTGGGCGAGGCCGAGGCCGAGATCATGAGCGGACACATTGTCCTGGCTCAGGACCCGGGCATGACCGACGCCATCAACGCCGCCATTGACGGCGGTACCTGCGCCGAGCAGGCGCTCATGGACACTTCGACCATGTTCGAGAACATGTTCCTGTCCATGGACGACGAGATGTTCCGTCTGCGCGCGGCCGACATCGCCGACATCCGCACCGGTATTCTGGCCGAACTGCTGGGCAAGGAGGTCGTCGACCTCTCCGTCCTGCCCGAGAATACTGTCGTTGTCGTGCACGACCTCACGCCGTCCATGACCGCCACGATCGATAAGGCCCACGTTGCCGGTATCGTCACCGAGACCGGCGGCCGCACTTCGCACTCCGCGATCATTGCGCGCGCCCTCGAGATCCCGGCTGTCCTTTCGGTTTCCAACAGCTGCACCGCGCTGCGCAACGGTATGACCGTTGTCGTCGACGGCGGCAAGGGTATCGTCGAGGCCGATCCCGACGAGGAGACGCTCGCTGCCTACACCGCCAAGGCCGAGGCCTTCGCTGCCGAGAAGGCAGCCCTCGAGGCCTTCCGTGGCAAGCCGTCCGTGACTGCCGATGGCATCAAGAAGATCATCGCCTGCAACATCGGTAACCCCGATGACGTGCCCAACGCGCTCGATCACGACGCCGAGGCCATCGGTCTGTTCCGCTCCGAGTTCCTGTTCATGGACTCTGCTGAGCTTCCTTCCGAGGAGGAGCAGTTCAACGCCTACCGTAAGGTCGCCAGCGCGCTCAAGGGTGCTCCGGTCATCATCCGCACGCTCGATGTGGGTGGCGACAAGGAGATTCCGTATCTGCACATGGTCAAGGAAGATAACCCCTTCATGGGCTTCCGCGCCGTGCGTTACTGCCTGGCTAATCCCGACCAGTACAAGGTCCAGCTCCGCGCTCTGTTGCGCGCTAGCGCCTTCGGTGACGTCAAGATCATGATCCCGCTCGTCACCTGTGTCGAGGAGGTCTTGGCTGTCAAGGAGCTCGTCGAGCAGTGCAAGGCCGAGCTGACCGAAGAGGGTCGCAAGTTCAACGAGAACATCGAGGTCGGCATCATGGTCGAGACGCCCGCCGCTTCGCTGCTCGCAGACCGTCTGGCCGAGGTCGCCGACTTCTTCTCCATCGGCACCAACGACCTGATCGGCTACACCATGTGCGCCGACCGTGGCAACGACACCATCTCCAACCTGTACCAGGTGTACTATCCCGCCGTGCTCCGCTCGCTCAAGAACATCATCGAGAGCGGCGTGAAGGCCGGCATCATGGTCGGTATGTGCGGCGAGGCCGCTGCCGATCCGCTGCTCGAGCCGCTGCTGATCAGCTGGGGCCTGGAGGAGTTCTCGATGAGTGCTCCTTCTATCCTGCGCGCCCGCAAGACCATCAGCCAGTGGACCAAGGCCGAGTGCGACGAGCTCGCCGAGAAGGCGCTCGCCTGCAACACCGCAGCCGAGGTCAAGGCACTGCTCGAGTCCGCAGCTCGCTAATTTGGTATCAGAGGTAACCGCGTGGTTGGAATGGGCCGGCCACGCGGCCCTCACATATACAGGGGGTACTGTAAATGTTCTACACGCTAACCGCTAACCCGGCTGTCGACATGACGGTTTCGAGCTCTCCGCTCGAGCCCGATGAGAACGTCCGCACCGGCTCGGCCAGCTACACGGCTAACGGCAAGGGCCTCGACGTGTCCTTCGCCTTTAAGAAGATGGGCGTCGACACCGTCGCGCTCGGCTTCTTCGCCGGCTTCACGGGCAAGTTCATCGTCGAGGAGGTCATGAACCTGGGTTGCCTCTGCCGCCCGGTCTGGACCGACGGTATCACGCGCATTAACACCTACGTCAACGATGGCCAGCACGAGTACGGCATCCTGAACCCGGGTGCTCCTATTACGCCGCAGCACCAGGAGGAGCTCTACAACATCCTGGATACCGCGGGCGATCTTGAGTGCCTGATCGTCTCCGGCTCCGTTCCTCCCAAAGCTACGCCCGACTTCCTGGCTCAGGTCATGGAGCACGCTCAGGCTCGTGGCGCCGACGTCGTCCTGGACCTGTCCTCCGACAAGCTCAAGGAGCTCGCTCACAAGAAGCCGCTGCTCATCAAGCCGAACCATCACGAGATGAAGGCTATCTTCGGCGTGCCGGTCGACACCGACGACGAGGTTCGCGTCGCCATGAAGATGGCTCACGACGCTGGCGTTCAGAACGTGCTGCTCACCCGTGGTAGCCGCGGCGACGCTTACTTCTCCAACGGCGAGGACATCTGGTACGCCAAGCGTGAGTTCAACATCAAGCTGGTTTCTTCTGTCTGCGCCGGCGACTGCACCCTCGCTGCGTTCCTGCACAAGTGGTACAGGGATCGCGACAACGTCGAGGAGGCCATGAAGCTCGCTATGGCCACCGGCGCCAACGTTGCCGAGTCCGTCGGCATCGGCGACTTCGGTCACGTCGACGAGTACAGCAAGCGCGTTGCTGTCCGCAAGCTCGATCGTCAGTAATCGAAACGCGACATATTCGTGCGCATGTGGCGCCCCGGTTTCGGCTGGGGCGCCTTTTTGTTCCGCCGCGGGGGAGAGGTGTCCCGCCGTACTTCATCGCTTCCACACCGTTCGCCGAGTTGTCCTAGCCTTTTACCGATGCGTGGAATATACTTTCATTAACACGTTGCTTCGTGAAAGGAACATTCATGATTTACACGCTCACTGCAAATCCCGCCATTGACTACAACATCGCCTGCGACGGCCTTACTGCCAATACCGTCACGCGTACCCGCAATGCCGTCTACACGCCCAACGGCAAGGGCCTCAACGTCTCGTTTACGCTTGACCACTATGGTGTCGACACCACGATCCTGGGTTTCTTCGCCGGCTTCTCGGGTGAGTTTATCGTTAAGGGCGCCGAGGCCCTGGGCGTGCCCGTCAAGCCCGTGTGGACCGACGGTATTACGCGCGTCAATGTGTTCCTCAACGCCGGTCCCGACACCGAGTACAACATGGTCAATGCCGGTGCCGCCATCAATGAGGCCAACGAGCAGGAGATGTTTGAACTTATCGATTCGCTCGATGACATGACCTGCCTGGTCATCAGCGGCTCGCTGCCTCCCAACACTTCCGAGGGCTTCTTGGCCGAGGTCCTGCGCCGTGTCAAGGCCAAGGGGGCCGAGTTCGTCCTCGACATCTCGACCCATCAGCTGGCAGACCTCATTGCTCTGGAGCCACTGCTGATCAAGCCCAATGACGACGAGCTGCTTGACATCTTTGGCATCAAGGTGAGCGGTGGCGACGACGAGTCCGTCAAGGGCGCTATGGCCGAGCTGCACGCCAAGGGCGCCAAGAACGTGCTGCTGACCCTTGGTGGCGCCGGTGCGTACTTCTCCAACGGCGAGCATATCTGGTTTGCCAACCGCACCTTCGACGTCAAGCTGCTGTCGACGGTGTGCGCCGGCGATTCCTCGCTCGCTGCCTTCCTGTCCGTGTGGCACGACGCCCCCGAGCGCGTCGAGGACGCCCTGCGCCTTTCGATGGCCACTGGCGCCAACGTGGTCGAGTGCCCCGGTCTGGGTGATTTTGCCAAGGTGGACGAATATAAGAAGCACATCGAGGTTCGCCAGGTCTGCTAGTTCCGGCACCTTGTCTGAATAGTTTGATTATTTCGCATCCGTCTTAGACTAGGACGGATGCGTTTTTGTTTATCGGACTTGCGTGTGCAGTGGAGGCTGTTTCTTGCTAGACTTCTTGCAGACGCAATCGATAGCCAATTTGATAGTCGCAGGAGGCCATAGGCATGTGCAATGTTTCGCTCAACGGTACGCAACCGTCCGATGCGTCCCTGCGCGTCCTGCGCGCGCTTGAGGCGGCTGGTCTTGAGGCTTGGTACGTGGGCGGTTGGGTGCGCGACGCCCTGATGGGGTACCCCAGCCACGATGTTGATATGTGCTGTAGCGGCCTGTGGCAGGAGTCCAAAGCGGCGCTCGAGGCCGCCGGCATCGCGGTTGTGGAGTCGGGCATTAAATTTGGCGGAATCACGGCTATTTCCGATGGCGAGCGTATCGAGGTCACCACGTACCGTCTGGATGGCTTTTACACCGATGGTCGTCATCCCCAGAGTGTGGAGCGTGCCGCCTCGCTCGAGGACGATCTGGCGCGCCGCGACTTTACCGTCAATGCCATGGCCTGGCATCCCGAGCGCGGGCTTGTCGACCGCTACGACGGCCAGGGTGACTTGGAGCGCAAGCTGATTCGCGCTGTCGGCGATCCCAAGCGTCGCTTTAACGAGGACGCCCTGCGCATGCTGCGTGCGGTGCGCTTTGCCTGCCGTCTGGACTTTATGATTGAGCCCGAGACCAAGCGTGCGCTTGCCGAGTGCGCGCCGCTGCTCGATGCCGTGGCGCGTGAACGTGTGGGTATTGAGCTCGAGGGCATTCTTTCGACCGGTCATGGGGGAGACGCGATGCTTCGCTATCCCGAGCTCATCTGTGCCGCTGTGCCCGAGTTGGCAGCGGGTCGCGGGTTTGATCAGCGCAGTGTCTATCATGCGTTTAACGTCTACGTGCATATCGCCCGTGTGCTGACGGTGGCGGGGGAGCTCGCGCTGTGTGACGGCGTCGCGCCCTCGTCGAGCCTTATGTGGGCGGCGTTTTTGCACGATGTGTCCAAGCCCGAGTGCTTCACGGTCGACCATGCCGGTAGCGGACACTTCTACGGTCATCCCGAGCTCGGCGCCAAGAAGGCGCGCGTCATTATGGATCGCCTGGCGCTCTCGCACGACTTGGTGCGCGACGTGTGCCTGCTCATCAAATACCATGACAAGCCGCTGCGCCCCGAGCGCTCCTGTCTGCTCAATATGATGCGCGCGCTTTCGGGTGAGGGCGTCGACACGGCCCGCCTGATTGACGAGCTCATGGACCTTAAGCGTGCCGACACACTTGGCAAGGCCCCGTCGTGCTTCTATTACGTTGAGACGATTGAGGAGATGCGCGCGATGGCGCACGAGCTGCTGAGGGCGGGGGAGCCCTATACGCTCAAGATGCTCGCCATCAACGGCGGCGACTTGATCCGTGCTGGAGTCAAGCCCGGGCCGGAACTGGGGCAGCTTCTCAACTCCGCCCTCGACGCCGTGATCGAAGACAACATTCCCAACGATCGCGAAGCTCTTTTGGTCCATCTCAACTTGAATTAGCTACCTAGTTTACCTGCGTGTTCCATAACCTGCCGACAATTTTTCGGCAATTTGGAATTTCTTCTTGCGCTGACGTTTTTTGTCCCGTAATATATTTTCTTACAGCACGGCAGTGCAGATGTCATGTGGCCCGTTCGTCTAGCGGTTTAGGACGCCGCCCTCTCAAGGCGGAGATCACCAG
>JBKXPS010000011.1:62141-91916 GCA_047014445.1 Collinsella aerofaciens
TGGCCCGTTCGTCTAGCGGTTTAGGACGCCGCCCTCTCAAGGCGGAGATCACCAGTTCGAATCTGGTACGGGCTACCACGCATCTGATACCCGGACTTCCTATGGAAGGCCGGGTTTTCTATTTTCAAACAACCGTCTGCAATTCCCGTTTGAACCAGAGCTTTGCGTTCTGCCTATGGCCCTTACGGGTACAATATCCAAGATATTTTGACTGTTAGAAGGAGTCTCATGACGGAGTCCTCTCAGCATACGTCTAAGCCCCAGGTCGAGGTTGAGGCCTCGGGCGGAGATGACAATAAGAGCGCACGCCGCGGCGCCATCTTTATCGGCGTCGTGCTGGTGGGTTATATCGTCTATCTGGTGGTAACCGGGCAGATGGGGCAGTTCTGGGCCGCTATGTCGAGCGTCCAGGCGTCATGGCTCGTTGTCGCGTGTCTTTGCATGTTCATGTACCTGTTCTTTGGCATTGTGGCCTATGCGATCGCCGTCTGGCTCGATCCCAATTCGCCCGTCGGCATCCGCGACCTGATCTCGGTCGAGGCGAGTGGCATCTTCTTTGGCAACCTGACGCCCATGATGATGGGCTCCACCCCGGCTCAGATCTATCGCCTGACCAAGGCCGGCCAAAACGTGGGCGAGGCCGGCGCCACGCAATTCACGCGTTTTATCGTGTACCAGTTTGGCCTGGTCGCCTGGGGCGCTATCCTGCTGCTCGCCCGTATGCCGTTTTTTGCCGAACGCTACGGCGACATGACGCTGCTGTGCGTCTTTAGCTTTGGTGGACACTGCTGCATCTTGCTTGGCATCTTCGCCGTCGCGCTCATGCCTAAGACCGTCACGCGCGTCGCCCATTGCATCATCAATTGGCTCGAGCGCATTGGTGTCTCGGCCACTAAGATCGAGAGTTGGCGCACGTTTGTCGATGGCGAGATCTACTCCTTCTCCGAGAAGTTCAAGCTTTCGGCCGGACATTTTTCTTCCATGCTGCTCACCGTGTTTATCACCATGCTGCAGCTCGCGTTTTTCTATCTGGTTCCGTATTTCCTGATGCTTGCCTTTGGCCACCACGAGGTCGACTTTTTCTCGGTCATGGCCGCGAGCGCCTTTGTCCAGCTGTTAAGCTCTGCGGTTCCCTTGCCCGGTGGAACTGGTGGCGCTGAGGGCGGCTTTGCATTGTTCTTGGGTCATTTCTTTGGGTCGGCTTCGACCGCCGGCTATCTGCTGTGGCGTCTCATTACGTTTATTGCGCCTACCATTTTGGCTGCGCCCCTGCTGGGACTTAAGAGCGCCCACAACGAGAGCATCCATGCACGCTGGGATCGCGTGATGCGCAAGCTCGGCCGCACGCCTCAGACGCCCTCTGCGCCCACTAAGCCGCACCCCATGAATGCTGTTACCGTTGATCCCAAGAAGCACGCTCAGAAGGCTTCTGGGACCGCTAAGCCTGCTCATAAAGCCTATGTGCGCCAGACAGGCGATGGTATTCGCGTATCTCCGTCGTCACTCAATAAGAAGAAGCACCCTAAGTCGCAGTAGGGCAGTCGTGCGTTCTTCATGATGCGGGGCATATTTGTGCCGTATGGGGGATAATCCTCTTACGTAGATTATCTCTCATCTGTTGATGAATGCTCGCATATCGAAGGGACACGCCCATGGAAACCAGCAAACCGCGTCTTGATCGTCGCATCGTTCGCAGCCGTAATGCCATCCTTTCGGCTTTCGAGCGCCTGCTCATGGAAAAGCCGCTGGCAGACATTACGGTGAGTGCCATCGCGCGCGAGGCCAATGTCGACCGCAAGACCTTTTACGTACACTTTGGTACGGTTGACGGCCTGCTCGATGCCATTGCCGTCGATGTGGTGGAGATGATTGTCGACTCAGTCGAGAAAACGCTTGCTTCCATGGACGGCGACACCAACGAGCGCGCCCTGAGCGCGGCGGCGACCTTCTTTAAAACCGTTAACGAGGCACTGTGCAACAACTTGGTGCTTAATCGTCAACTTATCGAGAACATTCCGCTCGATGATTTTATGGCTCGTCTTCGTGCGCCGCTCGAGCACGAGATTGCCGAGCGCGATCTGCTGCCTCAAGGTCTCAAGGACGAGATGTTCGACTACTATCTGTCGTTTTTGCTGTCGGGTATTATCGGTATCTATCGCACGTGGGCATTGTCTGATGGCTCGGTTCCTATCGAGCGCGTCTCGGAGGTTGCCAACGACCTCACGCTCAACGGCCTTTCGAGTCTGGAATCTCGCTTGGATTAGGCCTAGTTGGGCTCGTCGGCGTGGAAATTCCTGTTCACGAGGTTCTCCGGCGCCTTGGAGACCTCGCCGGCGTAGGAGCTGTAGCCTGAGGATCCTTAAAAAAGTCCAGTTTATCCTTCCCACTCCAATTGGGAATCCTCCGATGCGCCTTCGCACGCTCGCATGACCTCGATACCATGCGAGCGTGCGAACTCGACGAGCTCTGCGTTGCGGGCGTTTATGGTGCCGAAGGCGGCGGGGCACACGATAAGGCGCGCACAGTGGACGAGGAGCTCTTTGGCGTGGGCTATGGTTTTATCCCCGATAGGCTCGAAGGCGCGCTCGGCCACGCATTCCGCCGCCAGGTCGCGCGCGAGCTCACAGTCGATGTCCCCTTCGTGCAGAACGCCCGCGTAGAACGCCTTGCCCTGCCGGATGAGCTGGCGAAACACAGCCGACCCCGTACCCGCGCCGGCGATGACGAACGTGTGCGCATCGCCGTGCGGGCGCCCAATTTCCACGCTGCCGAAGCGCTCGTTGAAGGTGCCATGTTGAAGGCCGTAGAGCTCGCCAATCGTCTCGCGCGTGAATATGTCCTCGGGTGCGCCGGCGCGGAAGACCCGACCGTCCTTCACGCAAATCACCTTGTCGGCGCTTTTCTGCGCGAGCTCGAGTTCGTGGATGGACATGATGACAGCCACATTCTGCGATTTCGCAAGGTGGCGAAGTATTCGCAGCAGGTCGATCTGGTAGCGGATATCGAGATACGATGTGGGCTCGTCGAGCACGAGCACACGCGGATCCTGCGCGATGGCGCGTGCGAGCATGACGCGCTGGCGTTGCCCGTCGCTTATCTGCATGAAGTCGCGCTCGGCGAGCTCTTCCACATGTGCGGTTTTCATGGCCTCGTCGACCCGACTATGGTCGTCGGGCAAGAGTGTGCCCATTCGCCCGGTGTAGGGTTGCCTTCCTGCCTCTACGATATCGCGGCAGGTGAGGAGCTCGGTCCGGGGGCGATCTGTCAGCATAACGGCAAGGTTCCTTGCGAACTCCGCCGTCTTCCATCGGGAAATCTCCCGCCCGTCGAGCTCGACCGCGCCGGCAAGCGGTGCCAGATGGCGTGTGATGGTTTTCAAGATGGTCGACTTGCCCGAGCCGTTCGGCCCGATGAGCGCCACGACGTCGCCCGCGCGAACCTCCAGATCGACGCCTTCGACTACGACCTTCTTGTCGTAGCCCGCCGACAGGTCGCTTATGCGGAAAAGCGGTGCTCCGTCAGCCTGCGTTTCGACCGGGGTTTCGAGGTTCGACTCCGCTCGGAGGAGGCGTTCCGCGCGCAGTCCCGCACGAGCCGAAAGTGCCTTCTGGCGCTTTCGCGCGAGCTCAGGACTGTCTAAGCATGGAATGCCCCCTCCGAGCGTTTTGGGCCGCGGCATGAATTCCCCCATCTACCTCACTCGTTTCTTCAACATGAGCGCGATAACCACCGGCGCGCCGAAGATGGCGGTGACGGCGCTGATGGAAAGCTCGACGGGAGAGAACAGCGTGCGCGCGATCAAATCGCAGCCCGCGCAGAAGATGGCGCCTCCCAAGAAGCACGCAGGAATCACGCGGATGGGCTTCGACGACTTCAGCGCCGACTTCACGAGATGCGGAACTGCGATGCCTACGAACGACACCGGACCAGCGAAAGCGGTCACGCAGGCGGAGAGCATGCTCGCTAGAAGGACGAGCACCACGCGGAAGCGTGCGACGTTCACGCCGACGCTTTTCGCGTAGGCTTCTCCCAGCTGGAAGGCGGAAAGGGGCTTCGATATCGCGAATACGCATGCGCTCACGGTGATCACCACGACCGCGATGACCGCGACGTCGTCCCAGCTCGAACCCGAGAAGCTACCCAAAGACCAGTTGTGCAGGTTCACGATGGACTGGTCGTCGGCGAAGGCGATGAGGAAGTTCGTCGCCGCTGAGCAGATGTATCCCACCATGACGCCTGCCACGATGAGCATGGCCATGGAACTTATGCGCCGTGCGATGAGGAGCACGAAGCTGATGGTGATAAGCGAGCCCAGAAACGCTGCGGCCACCATGGCCGGGGAGGACATGGCCTGGTTCGCGCCCAGAAGTACAATCATCGTAAGCGCGACGACGAACTTTGCGCCCGAGGAGACGCCCAAGATGAACGGGTCGGCGATGGGGTTGTTGAAAAACGTCTGCAGCAGGAACCCGGAGAGCGAAAGTGCCCCGCCGAGAAGCACGGCTGAAAGCACGCGCGGCAGGCGAATCTCCCAGATGACTTGGCTTTCCATGGAATTGGCCGCGCCGCCCGAAAGGATGCCGGGGATGTGGTCTGCGGGCACGAGCACGCTCCCGATGCACAGGTTGGCCCCGACGAGCACGATGAGGGCAACAGCGAGCAGCGCCGTCACGACGCGACACCGCGCGGCGCGCCCCGATTCGTCGTATGCCATGGAAAGCCGGCTTCTCATGGCGCTAGCCGAGCTTTCTCAGATAATGGAAGTCGCTCGCGTCATCGCCGGTGAACGCCCCGTGCAGCTCGTCGATAATGTCGGCGGTAGAAGTCATCTGCTGGTACATGTCGGCGCTTGTGACCCAGACGTTGCCGTTCTTCACGGCGTTGAACTGCGACAATAGCGCGTTTTTGCCTACGAAGTCGTTCAAGGTGACAACCGATTCGTCGATGGTGCCGTTGTAGATGATGATGTCGGCATCCTTCGCCGTCGCGTAGAAGCGCTCCATTTCGAGCGTTACTGACGAGCCTGACGTCGACGCCGTCTGCGCGTCATCGAGCGCGTAGTTGCCGCCTGCAAGCTCGATCATCTGCGCCACGTAGTCGCCCGCCCGCCGCGTGACGGCGGCCCCGTTTGAGTTAATGTAGAAATACGCCACGGTTTTACCTGACGACGCGAGCCCCGACGTTTGCTCGACGCGGGCCTTCTGCTCGTTGAACAGGTGCGTGGCCTCGTCTTCCTTGTCGAACAGGATGCCGAAAAGCTTAATCCACTCGACGCGCCCGAGTGCTTCGGGCTCGCTCGACGACTGTTCGGTGAGCACGACGAGCCCGAGTTTCTGCAGCTTTTCCTTCACATCGGGTGTGTGGTTGATCATGGTGTTCTCGATGGCGAGCGTGCAGCCCGAGGCCGATATTCGCTCGTAGTCGGGCGCGCTGTACTTGCCGCCGTAGGCGATCGCCCCACTTTCGAGTGCGCTTTTGAAGCCCGCGACCGAGCAATCGTCGGCCTTCGTGCCCGACATGATGATATTGTCGTTCGCATCGAGTGCGTCGACCAGGCACATCGTCGCCGACGACACGAGGTATACCTTGTCGGCGGGGCGCCTTATGACCGCGATGTCGGAGCTAAACCCATCAGGTACCTTCGCATCTTGCGGCACCACGAGGAAGCGCTCCCCGTTCGAAATGCAGATAAGCCGCAGGCCGCCTTCGAACTCGTCGACAGTGAAGTGCTCGGCGTATTCAAGCTGAAGCGTCCCCGTCGGCTTCCAGCCGCAGCCTAAATCGGCGTTGTGGAAGTCGGCCGCGGCGCTTGAGGCCGTTCCCGCAGGGGAGCCGCCGCTTGCTTCGTCGCCCGATTTCTCCTTCATGGTGGATGAGTCGAAGTAGAGCGTGTAGTCGATGGTGTGCGGCGTCGACATGGCGACGGTCTCGGCCGACACGGCGATGTCCTCGTCGAGCGTGACGGGTATCTCGAACGTGGAGTTGCCGCCGTCGTTTACGGGCGCGTAGTCCACGCCGTCGACGGTCATCTTGTCGTAGTTCGAACTCGACCAGGTGATGGTCGCGGTGTAGGTGTCGCCATCCTTCACAATTGTGGTTGGTGAGGCGATGCTTGCGCGCCCTGACCCGCCGGAAAGCGAGACGCTCACAGTGTATTCCTGAGAGCCCGTCGTGGCACCGGTCGCGTTCGGGCTCGCACTGCACCCCGCGAAGGGAAGCGCGAGCAGGGCGACGAGAACGCAGGCGACCGCGCGCGCCGCGATGCTGTGGCGCTTCCTGTTTTCCCCCTTGGGAAGAATCGACCGCATGGCGTTACTTCAGTGCGTCGGCGCGCAGATCGACGCCGGCGGATTCGAACACGAGCGTGCGGTCGTACCACTGCTCTTTTCTAATACTCCACGCGGCGCAGGCGGTGTCCTCGTCGAGCGCTTTAACGGGCACGTCGTAGGTGTACTTGCCTTCCGCGTTTTCCACATAGGGGATGAAGTCGGCCTCGCTCGCGGCGGCAGCCTCGTCGCCCGTGCCCATGAAGAGCTTGCCGTAGCCCGTGCCGGAAAGCGTCATCACGCAGTGCATGGAGCCGTTTTCCACGATGAGCTGGGCGTCCACAATCCTGAACATGTTCGAGCTGGAATCTACGGTGATCGGATAGGTGCCGTCGGCCACCTTGTCGGCGGTGATGGGGGCAGCGCTTGCGCCCTCGGGCGCATCGGCCGCCTGTTCGGTCTTTTCCTGGGAATCGGCATCGCTTGCCTTTGCGCTGTCGATTGAATTTCCGCCGCAGCCGGCGAGCGAGAACGCGAAAAGCGCCGCTGACAGGGCGAAGGCGAGGGTTTTCTTCAACATGGAGGGGGTTCCTTTCAATCGCTTCGACCGCCCGCGCCGTGCGGTGGGCGGTCGGGATGCGAATGCAACGGGCATGCGCCGTCGGTCGGGGAAGGCGCATGCCCGTTGCACGGGGACGCGACCGGCGCCCCCGTGCGCGGCGAGTTTACAGCTTGGCGATGGCGTCGTCCACGTGCGAGACGTAGATGTCGTCGACCGCGGCGTTCTGTCCCAGACCCTGGAGCAGGCACGTCACTTCGAAGCCAGCGGCCACGAACTTTGCAGCCCAGCTGTCGGGGTCGGTCTCGTCTGCCATGTCGTTGTTCGCGTGGTCGCCCGCGACCACCATGAACGGCGCGAGCACGGCCTTCTTGTACCCTGCGGCGCTCGCGGCGGCGATAACATCCTCGCAGGTCGGCTCAGCCTCGACGGTGCCGACGAAGAACTGCGTCAAGCCCTCGTTCTTGAACACTTCCTGCATCTTGGCATAGTCGGCGTTGGAATCGGCTTCGGTGCCGTGGCCCATGAGGCACAGCGCCGTCTTGCCGTCGTCGAAGGACGCCATGTTCTCCTTAATGGCTGCGGCCACCTTCTTGTAGTCGTCGTCGGAGGTGAGCAGCGGGTCGCCGAGCGAGATCTTGTCGAACTTGTCGGCGTACTTGTCGAGCTCGTCTTTCACGTCGGCGTATTCCAGGCCAGCCATGAGATGCGTCGGCTGCACGACAATTTCCTTCACGCCGTCTTCCACGCAGCGGTCGAGCGCCTCGGTCATGTTGTCGATCGTGATGCCGTCGCGCTTCTTCAGCTTGTCGATGATGATCTGCGCGGTGAAGGCGCGGCGGATGTCGTAGTCCTGCCAGTACTTCTCGCGGATAGCGTCTTCGATGGCGCCGATGGTGATGTGGCGTGAGTCGTTGTAGCTCGTGCCGAAGCTCGTGACGAGGATGACCGGCTTCACGGCCTTCTCCTTTTCGCTCGATTTCTCGGAACTCGCGGAGGTGCTGGAGCAGCCCGCGAGCGCGAATCCGGCGAGCGCGACGGCTCCGGTTGCTGCGGCGCCCATGAAGCCGCGGCGTGACATCTGGTCGGACATGGTTTTTCCTTTCCTCGGTTTGCCGGTCCCCCGGCGACAGTTGCTTGTCGGCACAAGCGAAAGAAAAGCGCACCCCTCGGGGTTCACAAGGAGCTAACGCCACGGCGATGCCGTGAGGAAAAGGCGAAGCAGTCTGGCTTGGGGCGCGAGGCGGTTCGCCCGCGCGTCCTATACAGTAATGTCCCTTGCCCAGGATTCCCACCTGGTTCCCTCCGCAAGCCAGCGCGGGCTGTGCGGGCGCCGCGCCGGTCATTTCCTTTTATCCGATTGTCATATGCTCGTTGCCGAATCTTTTACTATGATAGTGGGCACTTGTGAACGTGTCAAAGCCAGGGCGGGCGGCATTGCGCCTCCTGCCTGCGTATTTGCGCCGATTGCCGCCGCAGGCGCCGTGTTTTGCCCGCTGCGCGAATGGCGGCGTAAACGGTTGCGATGAGAAACGGGAAGGGAAGGCTCGGATGATTCATATCGTTGGCGCAGGCTCGGGCGCCGCCGACCTTATCACGCTGCGCGGGGCGCGCCTTCTGCGCGCAGCCGACGTGGTCGTTTGGGCGGGAAGCCTTGTGAACCCCGAGCTGCTCGCTGAGTGCAAGGAATCCTGCATCGTCTACGACAGCGCGCACATGACCTTGGAGGAAGTGCTCGACGTGATGTGCGCGGCAGATGCGCGGGGCGAGGAAGTGGTGCGCCTGCACACGGGCGACCCGTGCCTGTACGGCGCCATCCAGGAGCAGATGGACGCGCTCGACGCGCGCGGCGTGGACTACGAGGTGGTGCCCGGCGTGTCGAGCTTTTGCGGTGCCGCGGCGGCGCTTCGCCAGGAATACACGCTGCCGGGAATCAGCCAGTCGGTCGTGATCACGCGGCTTTCCGGGCGCACCCCCATGCCTGCGGGCGAGGGCATGCGCACCATGGCGGAAAGCGGCTCGACTATGGTCATCTTCCTGAGCTCGGGTATGCTCGCCGATCTTTCCGCCGAGCTTTTGGCCGCGGGCCGCAGCTCCGACGAGCCGGCGGCGCTCGTGTACAAGGCGACCTGGCCTGAGGAGCGCGTGGTGCGCTGCACAGTGGGCACGCTCGCCGATGCGGGCGCGCGAGAGGGCATCGACCGCACGGCGCTCGTGGTGGTGGGCCGCGTGCTCGGAGCTCGCGGCGGGCTTGCGCACGACGGCGCGCAAGCGGAGTCGTACGAGCGCAGCAAGCTTTACGACCCTTCGTTTGCCACGGGGTATCGGAAGGCGAGCAGCTAGCGTGGCCTTCGAGCACTACATATATACCGGGACGACCCGCCTGCGCTGCGGCTATACCACGGGGAGCTGCGCCGCGCTCGCGGCGAAGGCGGCCTGCGAGATGCTCTTGTCACGAAAGCCCGTTGGCCGCGTGTCGATCGTCACCCCCGGCGGGCTGCCCGTCGAGGCGAACGTGGTCGATGCATGCATCGGCGAGGGGTGCGCCCAGTGCGCCGTGCGAAAGGATGCAGGCGACGACGCCGATGTGACCGACGGCGTGCTCGTGTACGCGCGCGTGGAACATGCGGGGTCGGGCACGGGTACTGCGGGCAGCAAGGACGTGCCCGCGCACGAATCGGAAGTTTCCGTCGATGGCGGCGTGGGCGTGGGGCGCGTGACGTTGCCCGGGCTCGAGCAGCCGGTGGGGGCGGCCGCCATCAACGCGACGCCGCGCGCGATGATTACTTCGGCGGTGCGTGAGGTGTGCGCCGCGCACGGCTTTTCTGGAAATATTGCTGTGACGATTTCGGTACCCGAGGGTGTTGCCCTTGCCAAAAAGACCTTCAACCCGCACCTGGGGATAAAGGACGGCATCTCTATCTTGGGCACGACGGGCATCGTCGAGCCGCGCAGCCTCGCTGCCTTGCGCGACAGCATCGAGCTTGAGATCCGGCAGCATGCGGCTATGGGGCGGCGCGGAGTCGTGCTCACGCCCGGCAACTACGGCGGGCAGTTCATCTCGGGGCATTTCCACCTAAACGGTGCGCCGGTGGTCTTCATCTCCAACTTCGTGGGCGATGCGATTGATTGCTGCGTTCGCGAGGGATTCACCAATGTCCTTCTTGTGGGACACATCGGCAAGCTGGTGAAGGTCGCTGGCGGCATCATGGACACCCATTCGCGTACCGCTGACTGCCGCGCGGAGATTCTGGCCGCCCACGCGGCCTTGGCCGGCGCGGGCGCGAAGACCGTGCGTGAGATCATGTCGTCGGTCACGACCACGGCGGCGCTCGAGGTAATCGAGGCCGCCGGCGTGGGGGACGCTGCGCGCGCCTCGCTCGCTGCGGCAATCGAGGACAGGTTGCGCCGCCGCGCGGCGGGCGCATGCGACATCGCCGCGGTCGTGTTCGACGCCGAGCGCCGCGAGCTTTTCCGCACGTTGGGCACCGATGCAGTCATCGGGGAATTGGGGGCGACGTATGAGTAAAGGCGTGCTGTACGGCGTGCGCCGCGCAATCGGCTGGCCGGGGACGAAAGTGGTCATGAAGGCGCGCCGCTCGCTTGCGGACACGAAGCGCATCCTTCGCGAGGAGGGCGCCTTCGACGGTGCCGAGCTCGTAGAGGACTGTGGGCTTCCGGGCGAGCGCGTGTACCGTTCGCTCGACGATGTGCCCGATCGGGGCAGCTACTTCTCGACGATGGTGGTGCGCTAGATGAGGGTTTCCTGCATAGCGTTCACTGAGAGGGGGTATGCGTTGGCGGAGCGCACCGCACGCGCGCTTTCCGATTGCGCGCAGACAGGTGAAGATGACCCTGGCTGGGACGTTTCCGTTTCGCGCGGGTTCGGCGAGGGAAAGGCCGACCTGCGCGCATGGACGGCGCTTGCGTGGGAAGCGTCGGACGCGCTTCTGTTCGTGGGCGCGGCGGGCATCGCCGTGCGGGCGATCGCGCCGCATGTCGCCTCGAAGGTAACCGATTCCGCGGTTGTGGTGATCGACGAGGCGGGGCGCTTTGCCGTCCCGCTTTTGTCGGGGCATTTGGGCGGTGCGAACGAGCTTGCGCAAACTGTGGCACGCGCGGCAGGGGCCATCCCCGTCATCACCACGGCGACCGACGTCCGCGGCGTGTGGGCGGTGGATACGTGGGCGCGCTGTGTGGGGCTCGCCGTTTCGAATCCCGAGGCCATCAAGCGAGTGTCGGCGCGGCTGCTTTCGGGCGGTCGCGTGGCGCTCTATTCCGACATGCCGATTTCGGGACAGCCACCTGAGGGGGTTGACATTGCGTCCGACCGCGCTCGGGCCGATATCGTCGTGTCGCCGTTCGCTGGCGCGAATGCAGGTGCGTCCGTTCGCGCGTCGGAGACAACGGGCGAGGTCGTGCCCGCCGGTGAGACGTGGAAGCCGGTGGGCGTGCGGGCGCAGGCGCCTGCGCCCGAGCCGCTTCGCCTTGTCGTGCCCTGCATCGTTGCGGGCATAGGGTGCCGTCGCGGTGCGTGCGCCGAAGCCATCGGGGAGGCGTTTCTTCTCGCGTGCGGGCAGGCGGGCATCTCGCCTTCGGCCGTGCGCGAGGCGGCGACGATCGACGTGAAGGCGCACGAGGAGGGTCTGCTCGCCTTCTGCCGCGCGCGCAATATCCCGCTTGCGACGTATTCCGCAGATGAGTTGTCGCAAGTCGAAGGCAGCGTTTCGCCATCTGATTTCGTGCGCGCGACGGTGGGGGTCGACAACGTGTGCGAGCGCGCGGCGCTCGCGGGCGGGGGCAAACTTATCTTCCCGAAGCTCGCTCACGGCGGCGTGACCGTCGCGTTTTCCAAGGTAACTATCGAACTTTCGTTTAAGGAGCGGTGATGGGAAAGCTCTTCGTGGTGGGGATCGGCCCGGGCGGCCCCGACGGCATGACGATTGCGGCCCGGCGCGCGCTCGAGGCGGCCGACATCGTTGTGGGGTACACGAAATACGTGGAGCTCGCGCTCGCCGCCGTGCCCGACGCGGCGCATCTCGCGACGCCGATGATGCACGAGGTCGAACGGTGCCGCCTGGCGCTTTCGCGCGCGCAGAGCGGAGAAGCCGTGGCACTCGTGTGCAGCGGTGACGCGGGCGTGTACGGCATGGCGAGCCCCGTGCTGGAGCTTGCGGAGGACTACCCCGATGTAGACGTGGAAGTTATCGCCGGGACCACCGCGGCTCAGAGCGGGTCGGCGGTGCTCGGCGCCCCGCTTGCCCACGACTTCGCGGTCGTGTCGCTCTCCGACCTGCTCACGCCATGGGAGGTCATCGAGCGCAGGCTCGCCGCCGTGGCGAGCGCCGACTTCTGCATCTGTTTGTACAACCCGCGCAGCAGAAAGCGCGCCGACAGGCTCTCACGCGCGGCGAAGATTATGCTCGAATGGAAGGCCCCCGACACGCTCTGCGGCTGGGTACGCAACATCGGGCGCGAGGGGCAGCAGTCGGGCATGTGCAGGCTCTCCGAGCTGGGGGAGATCGACGCCGACATGTTCACCACCGTGTTCGTCGGCAACGCGGACACGAAGCTCGTAGGCGGCCGTATGGTCACGCCGCGCGGGTATCGGGAGATTCCATGCGAAAGGTAACGATCATCGGGGCGGGGCCCGGAAACCCCGACTTGCTCTCGCGCGCGGCGCTCGACGCGATCGACATCGCCGACGTGGTCATCGGCGCTCATCGCGCGCTTGCCGGCATCGACGTGCCGCCCGACGTGGTGAGATGCGAGCTCGTGAAGACGGCGGACATCGTTTCCGCGCTCACCGATGCGGCGTCGTGGCAGCGCGCCGTGGTCGTGATGACGGGCGATGTGGGGCTGTTCAGCGGCGCGCGCCGCCTGGTGGAGGCGCTCTCCGGCGACGCGCAGGTGGACGTGCGCGTCATTCCCGGCATAAGCTCAGCGTCGTATCTCGCCGCGCGCCTCGCGCGTCCATGGCAGGATTGGCGCTTCGCGAGCGCTCACGGCGTGGCGTGCGACATCGTGGCCGAGGCCGAGCGCGCAGGTGAGCTCTTCCTCGTCACGTCGGGCGGGGAAGATCCCTCGCGGCTTTCGGGCGAGCTTGTGCAGGCGGGCTTCGGGGACGCGTGCGTGACGGTGGCCGAGCGCCTGTCGTACCCCGACGAGCGCATCACCTGCGCGACCGCAAGTGAAATCACAGGTCAGACGTTCGACGACTTGAACGTGATGCTTATCGATTTCGCAGGCGGCGCCGGGTCGCCTGCGGGTGCATCCCGCGCCGCGAGCTCCCGCTGGCCGTACGCTTCCTCGGGCATTCCCGACGAGCTCTTCATCCGCGGTGACGTTCCCATGACCAAGCAGGAGGTGCGCGCCGTCGCGCTCGCGAAGCTGCGCCTTACCGCGACCGACACCGTGTGGGATGTCGGCGCCGGCACGGGGAGCGTGTCGATCGAGGCGGCGCTCGTCGCGCGAGCGGGGTCGGTATGGGCGGTCGAGCGCAACGCGGCCGGCGTGCGGCTCATCCGAGAGAACGCGGATGCATTCGGGTGCGGCAACGTGCATGCGGTCCCCGGTGTCGCCCCCGAAGCGCTCGTGAAACTGCCCGTCCCCGACGCCGTGTTCGTCGGCGGGAGCGCCGGCGAGCTTCCCTCCATCGTGGAGGCGGCACTCGAGAAGAACTCGCAGGTTCGCCTGTGCGTGCCATGCGTCACCGTTGAGACGCTCACCGAGGCGTGCGCGCTCCTCTCGGGTTCGCGCTTTAAGGGGTTCGAGGCATGCCAGGTGTCGGCCGCCCGCGCCGAGGCTGTAGGCTCGCACCATCTTATGAAGGCGCAAAATCCCGTGTTCCTCGTCAGCGCGCGTGGTGCGGGCGCGGATGCCGAGGAGCTTGCCGAAGTCGAGGCGCTTGCTGAGTCGCCTGTCGGGGAGGACCCCTCTGCCGAGGGGAACCCATCCGTTGAGGTGGTCTCGCTTGCTAACTGCAACGCCGCAGGTGGGGAAGGCGGCGCCCGGTGAGCACGTCCATTCCGCGCTTCATGGTCGCTGCGCCCTCGAGCGGGAGCGGCAAGACGGTCGTTACGTGCGCGCTCCTGCGCGCGCTCGCGCGCCGCGGCCTCGCATGCTCGGCCTTCAAATGCGGCCCCGACTACATTGACCCGCTCTTTCATCGCCGCGTCGTTGGTGCGCGCTCGGGCAACTTAGACGGCTTCTTCACCGACGCCCCGACGCTGCGTGCCCTGCTCGCACGCGGCGCCGCGGGTGCGGATGTCGCGGTGTTCGAGGGGGTCATGGGCTTCTACGACGGCATGGCGCCCGGCGTGGCCGACGCGAGCAGCTACCAGGTTGCGCGCGACACGGAAACGCCGGTCGTTTTAGTGGTGAATGGGCGTGGGGCGTCTTTATCGCTCGCCGCCGTAATCCGCGGCATCGCCGAGTTCCTGCCTTGTGCGAACGTGCGCGGCGTCGTGCTGAACAAGACGAGCGCCGCTGCCTGCGCCTACGCGGCGCCTGCGATCGAGAAGCACACGGGCGTCGCGGTTTTGGGGAATATCCCCGCCGACGAGGCGTTCTCGCTCGAAAGCCGGCATTTGGGCCTTGTGACCGCCGACGAGGTCGAGCAGCTCTCCGCGCGCATCGACAAGATGGCCGAGCTGGTGGAAAAGAGCGTCGACGTCGACCGCTTGCTCGAAATAGCGGCGACGGCCCCCGATATCCGCGAGGAACCTTACCGGTTGAAGCCGATCGCGGGAGCGCGGCCCATCATCGCCGTCGCGCGTGACGAGGCGTTCTCGTTCTACTACGAGGAGAACCTGCGCGCGCTCGAGGACCTGGGTTGCGAGCTGGCCTTTTTCAGCCCCCTGTGTGATAGCGAGTTGCCCCGGGGGACAAGCGCCCTCTATCTGGGAGGCGGCTACCCGGAGCTCCATGCGCGGCAGCTCTCCGAGAACGCGCCGATGCGCGAGGCGGCGCGGCGTGCGGTGGAATCCGGCATGCCGACGGTCGCCGAATGCGGTGGGTTTCTGTACCTGCAGCGCGAAATCGCCGATAGCGAGGGGCGGCGCTGGCCTGTTGCGGGCGCCCTTGAGGGCGCAAGCGAGAACGGGGGAAGGCTGTCCCATTTCGGGTACGTGAATCTCACTTCCCAACGCGACGGGCTCTACGGGCCGCGCGGCACACGCATCCGCGCGCACGAGTTCCACTACTGGCAGTCCACCTGCCCGGGCGGCGACTTCTGGGCGCAAAAGCCCCGGCGCGACAAAGGCTGGCCGTGCATGACGACTACCCCGTCCCTGGTTGCGGGCTTCCCGCATGTGTACTATCCTGCGAACCCCGACGTTGCGCGCGCGTTCGCGTCTGCCGCAGCGTCGTTCGCAGAGAGGAGACGGCATGGCTGAAGCAACCGAAACCGCGCTTGCCTGCATTCGCGAGGAAGTCGAGCGCGCTTTCTCGTCGGCGCCGGGCGCCGTGCTCGAAGCCGCGCTCTCCCGGATTGCGCCCGCGGACGAGTGCGCTCGCGCCGCCGCGTACGCCGCGTGGGACTCCATCGCGCACCCCTTGGGGGGATTGGGCGACTTTGAAGACGCCGTCGCGTGTATCGCTGCAGCTCAGGGGAGCGCCGAGGTGGCCGAGTTTCCCCGTGCGCTCGCGGTGTTCTTCTCCGACAACGGGGTCGTTGCCGAAGGCGTGTCGCAAAGCGGGCAAGACGTGACGCGAGCCGTCGCGCGCAACATGTGCGAGGGGGCCACGAGCGCCTGTCGCATGGCGGCGTTCGCGGGTGCCGAGGTCGTGCCCGTCGACGTGGGTATGGCCCGGGGCATAGAAGACGCGCGCATGGTGCGCGCGAACGTGCAGCGAGGGAGCGGCAACATCGCGCTCGGCTCCGCTATGTCTCGCGATGGGGCCGTGCGCGCGATCGAGGTCGGAATCGCCGTCGCGTGCGGGCTCGCCCGCGCCGGCGTGCGCCTTCTCGCCGCGGGCGAGATGGGCATCGGCAACACGACCACCTCGGCGGCGGTGGCCGCAGTGCTCATCCAGGCGGACGCGCGGAGCTTCGTCGGGCGCGGCGCGGGGCTCTCGGACGCCTCGCTCGCGCGCAAGCGCGACGTGGTCGAGCGCGCTATCGACGCGAACTCGCCCGATCCCGCCGACCCGATCGACGTGCTCTCGAAGGTGGGCGGCTTCGACATCGCGGCGATGTGCGGCTTCTACCTGGGGGCCGCGGCCTCGAAGGCGCCGACGCTCCTCGACGGGGTCATATCCTGCACGGCGGCCCTGTGCGCGGCGCGCCTGTGCCCCAACGCCTTGGGCTACCTCGTGGGCACCCACGCATCAAGCGAACCCGCAAGCCAGGAGCTCCTTCGCGAGCTCGGTATAAAGGCACCCCTCGACGCAGGCATGCACTTGGGCGAGGGCGCGGGCGCCATGGCGTATCTGCCCCTTCTGGATTCGGCGCTGCGCGTGTACCGGGATGGGAAGACGTTCACGGCGACTGGCATGGCTGCTTACGAGCATTTCGAGGCCGGAAAATGACGGTGACACTCGTCATCGGCGCCGCCGCGAGCGGCAAGAGCGCCTACGCCGAGTCCCTGTGCCTCGGGCACGACGGCCCTCGTGTGTACCTGGCAACGATGGAGCTCTTCGGGGAAGAGGGCGCCCGCCGCATCGCGCGCCATCGGGCGCTGCGCGAGGGCAAGGGGTTTTCCACCCTCGAGCGCACGCGTGACGTGGGCGCCGCAGTGCCCGGGCTTCCGCGCGGCTGCACGCTTCTTTTGGAGGACGTGGGCAACCTGGTTGCAAACGAGCTTTTCGCGGAAGGCGGCTTGTCCCCACGTGACCCCGACGCTGTGGCGCGCGAGGTGCTCGGAGGCATTGAACGGCTCGCTCAGGCCGCTGCGTATACGGTGGTGGTCACCGTCGACGTGTTCGCCGATGGGATGCGCTACGATGAGGGGACCGAGGTATGGAGGCGCGCGCTCGCGCGCGTGAACGCGGGCGTGGCGGTGCTGGCCGACCGCGCAGTCGAAGTGGTATGCGGGATTCCCGTGTGGATGAAAGGCGAAGGACCTACAAGGTGAAGATAGCAGAGGCAATCGGCGCGGCGTTCGGAACGTTCTCGCGCATCCCCGTCCCGAAATCGGCCTGGACCGATTTCGGGTCAACCCATGCGCTTGCCGCGTTTCCCCTGGTGGGCCTTGCGGAAGGCTTCCTCATGACGGCGTGGGGGCACGTGGCGAACCTTCTCGGCGTGCCCGCGACCATCGTCGCGGCCGTGCTCGTGGCGCTGCCTGTGGCGGTGACGGGAGGCATCCACCTAGACGGGCTCTGCGACACCTCCGACGCACTTGCAAGTTGGGCCCCACGCGAGCAAAAGCTCGAGATCATGCACGACCCGCGGGCGGGCGCCTTCGGGGTCATTGGTGTTGTCGTGTACCTTATTCTGCAGTTTTCCCTGTTCACCGCGCTGCCGCTTACGGCGGGGGCGTTCCTCGCGCTTCTGTGCTCGCTCGTGTTCTCCCGCGCGCTTTCGGGGCTCGCCGTAGAATGCTGGCCTGCCGCGCGGGCGGACGGCATGGCCGCTGGGCTCTCGCCTGCGAAGAAGCGCGCGGCGATCGTCGTGCCGCTTTGCGCTTTCGCTGCGGCTTCGGCTTCAGGGATGGTCGCGTGCGCTCAGGCCGTCGGCGCCCTTATGGCGGTGGCGGGGCTTTTGGCGCTCGCGTGGTACCGCCATGTTGCCCTGTCCCGCTTCGGCGGGGTGACGGGTGATTTGGCCGGATGGTTTCTGCAATGGGCCGAGCTCGCGATGCTTGCCATGCTGGTGGCGGGGGGCATGCTCCTATGATTCTCGTGGTAGGTGGTGCGCATTCGGGGAAGAGGACCTTCGTGCGCGAAAAGCTCGGGTTCGCGGCGGACGATTTCGTCGACGTGGCGCAGCTTGCGGAGGGCGGCGTGCCCGCGGCTTTTGCCGGCCGCGTCGCGTACCGTGCTGAGGAACTCGTACGTGCGCTCGACGCTGACCGGGCGCTCGAGCGGCTGATCGGCTTCGACGCAGTGATTCTGTCCTTGGTGGGCTCGGGGGTCGTCCCCATGCGTGCGGAAGACGCCCAATGGCGCGAGCGCGCGGGGCGCCTGGGATGCGCGCTCGCTGCGCGCGCCGACGTCGTCGTGCGCATGACGTGCGGGATTCCCCAGGTCATCAAAGGAAACACTGCCGATGCGCCTCGAGGGACGCTGGGCGCGGGCGCGCCTTTGGAAGTCGTCTTCGTGCGCCATGGTGCCACGGCGGGCACGGAAGACCATCGCTACAGCGGGGCGGGCACCGACGAACCCCTGTCGAGCGCGGGCGAGCGCGCTTTGCGCGACCTCGCGTGCTGTCGTGACGTGTTCCGCGTTATCACGAGCGGCATGGCCCGCACCGACCAGACGGCGCGCATTCTCTTCCCGAACGCGGAGCTTATGGCGTGCCCCGGTCTGCGCGAGATGGATTTCGGCGACTTCGAGGGGCGAAGCGCCGCCGAACTTAAAGAGGATGCGCGTTACCGCGCCTGGGTAGACTCCTGGTGTGAGACGCGCTGCCCGCATGGCGAGGGCAAGAGCGATTTCACCCGCCGCGTCCTCGCGGCGTTTCGGGAGGCGTGCGAATCGGAGCGCTCCCAGGGGAGTGGGCGCGCCGTCTTCGTCGTTCACGCGGGTACCGTGAAAGCGCTGCTCTCCGAGCTAGCTGTCCCGAAAATGGGATACTTCGACGTGCATACCGAGCCGGGCGGCGCATGGGCCGCCACCTGGGATGGGCGCTGCCTTCGCGACGTTCGCCCCGCTTCGGGGGGCGATGCCCGGTGATGACGATTCTTGCCGTCGCCGCCGGGTTCGCGGCCGACCTTGCCTTCGGCGACCCGCGCTGGCTTCCCCATCCCGTCGTCGCCATGGGGCGCACGATCACGTGGGCCGAAGGCCGCCTGCGGGGCGCATTCCCGCAAACGTCCGCGGGCACGCGCGCCGCAGGGCTTGTGCTCGCCGTGGCGCTTCCGCTTGCGTGTGGGCTTTTGACCTGGGGAATCCTGCATCTTTGCGGCATGGTTCACTCCGGCTTGCGCTTCGTGGCCGAGGCATGGGCGAGCTATCAGATTCTCGCGGCATGCGAGCTGCGCCGCCAGAGCCTGGCCGTGGCCCGCGCGTTCTCGAAGGGCGGCCTTGTCGCGGCGCGCGAAGCCGTCGGGCTCATCGTGGGACGCGACACATCTGTTCTCGACGAGCAGGGCGTTGCGCGCGCCGCCGTGGAAACGGTGGCGGAGAACGCGAGCGATGGCGTCATCGCGCCGCTTTTCTACCTTATGATCGGGGGTGCGCCCTTGGGCATGGCGTACAAGGCGGTGAACACGCTCGACAGCATGGTGGGCTACAAAAACGAGCGCTACATCGACTTCGGCCGCGCCTCGGCGCGCCTCGACGATGCGGTGAACTGGATTCCCTCGCGCTTATCGGCCTTGTTCATGATCGCCGTGTGCCCGATCGTCGGGCTCGACGCGCGCGGGGCGGCGCGCATCTGGCGCCGCGACAGGCGTCGCCATGCGAGCCCGAACGCGGCGCAGACCGAGTCAGCGTGCGCGGGCGCGCTTGGGCTGCGCCTGGCAGGACCCGCGGTGTATTTCGGCAAGCTCGTTGAGAAACCGACGATAGGCGACGCGTCCCGCGAAATCGAGTGGGGCGACATCGCCCGGGCGACAAGGCTCATGCTCGCCGCGTCCGTATGCGCGCTCTTCGTCTTCGGCGCCGCGCGCGCGGCGGTCGTGCTTGTCGTGGGGGCGATGGTATGAGGGAAGACCACGCCGCGTCCCGGGCTGCCGGGGGAATCCTGCGCGCCCGTGCGCATGGGGGCAGCCGGCAATCGCTCGGCATCGCTTGCGAAGGGGGCGCCTCCGACCTCATCGACTTCTCGGTGAACGTGAATCCGGCAGGCCCATCGCCGCGCGCCGTCGCCGCAGCTTGCAAGGCGCTTTCTCGAATCGACGCCTACCCCGATAGGGAAAGCCTCGCCCTCGTTCGTGCCCTAGCGCGCACCCAGGGCATTCCCGAAGATACTATCGTCTGCGGCGCGGGCGCGTCCGACATCATCTGGCGGCTCGCCGCGGCGGTGCACCCGAAACGCATCGTCGTGTGCGCGCCGACGTTCTCTGAATATGCGGAGGCGGCATCGTACTACGGCGCATGCGTGCAGGAGTTCCCGCTCTCCGAAGCGGATGACTTCGACGTGCCCGCCTCCTTCGCCCGCGCGATCGAGGGGCCGGGAGACGTGGCGTACCTCTGCAATCCGAACAACCCGACGGGGCGCCTCGTCGACCCCCGCGTGATCGATGCCGCGGCTTGCCGCTGCGAGCAGGTGGGCGCGCTGCTCGTCGTGGACGAGTGCTTTCTCGGATTTGCGCCCGACGCCCGCGAAAGGAGCGTGGCCGCACGCGCCGCGTGTTCGCACCATGTGGCCGTGCTCTCCGCGTTCACCAAGCTCTACGGAATGGCAGGGTTGCGGTTGGGGTATCTGATCAGCGGAAACGCCCAACTCATCGAGGGGATTCGTCGGGCGGGGCAGGCGTGGCCCGTCTCCTCGGTCGCCGAGGCCGCGGGCATCGCCGCCCTGGAAGACGTCGAATACGTCTCGCGCACGCGCGATGTATTGGCGGGCGAGCGAGCGTGGCTTTCCCACGAGCTCTCCTCGCTCGGGCTTTCCGTCGTGCCGTCGGATGCGAACTTCCTTTTAGTCCGCACGCCGGCGAAAGACATCCCCGAGCGCCTGTATAAACAGGGGGTTTTGGTCCGCACGTGCGACTCGTTTTCGATACTGTCCCGTTTCTGGTGCCGCGTCGCCGTGCGCACGCACAAGGAGAATGCCCGGCTTGCGAAGGCGTTCAGCCGCGCGCTTCGGGCGGAAGGTGCATCGGGCGAAGGCGAACCCGACGAACGGGGCGGCGCTTCTTGCAGCGGCGCTATGGCGGGCGCGGATGGCCGAGGCTCGGCGAAGGAGGTCGATACCCGTGGGTAGGGCGAAGCCCATCATGATCCAGGGCACCATGTCGAACGCGGGGAAGAGCCTGCTTGCGGCGGGGCTGTGCCGTGTGCTTTCGCAGGACGGCCTGCGCGTGGCTCCCTTCAAGAGCCAGAACATGGCGCTCAACAGCGGTGTCACGGCCGACGGGCTCGAGATGGGGCGCGCTCAGATCATGCAGGCCGAGGCGTGCGGCATCGCGCCCGACGTGCGCATGAACCCCATCCTGCTCAAGCCCGAAAGCGATCACCGAAGCCAGCTCATCGTGGCCGGCAAGGCGCAGGGAGCCTTCGCCGCGAGGGACTACTTCGCGCGAAAGAAGGCGCTCATGCCGCAGATTTTGGAGGCGTTCGATTCGCTCGCGGAGGAAAACGACGTCATCGTCATCGAGGGCGCCGGCAGCCCCGTCGAAATCAACCTTGCCGAAAACGACATCGTCAACATGGGGCTCGCGCGCGCCGTGTCCTCCCCCGTGCTGCTCGCGGGCGACATCGACCCAGGCGGGGTGTTTGCCCAGCTCTACGGCACGGTCGCGCTCCTTGCGCCCGAGGACCGCGCGCTTTTGCGGGGGCTTGTGGTGAACAAGTTCCGCGGCGATGTGGAAATCCTGCGCCCGGGTTTGGCTCCGCTCGAGAAAATGTGCGGGGTTCCCGTCGTGGGGGTCGTGCCGTATCTTACGCTCGACCTGGACGACGAGGACTCGCTCGCGCCGCGCCTAACTGCCCGCGAGGCGCGCGGCGTCATCGACGTCGCCGTCGTGCGCCTTCCGCATCTGTCGAACTTCACCGACTTCGACCCGCTTTCGCGCGTGCCCGGCATGGGCGTGCGCTACGTTTCCTCGACGACCGATCTGGGCCGACCCGACCTGGTGGTGCTTCCCGGCTCGAAGTCCACGGTCGACGACGCGCGCTGGCTTGCGGCTAGCGGCATCGGAGCCTGTGTACGCGCGCTTTCGGGCGCGGGCACGCCGGTGCTCGGCATATGCGGAGGCTACCAGCTTTTGGGAGACGAGCTTTCCGACCCGCACGGCAGGGAAGGCGCTGGCACCGCGCGCGGGCTTGGGCTCATCTCTGCAAGTACGGTGTTCAAGGAGGAAAAGCGCCTCGCCCAGTCGGAGCTGCGCATCACGGGCGCCCAAGGCGCGTTCTCGGTGTGGAACGGCATGACGGCGCGTGGGTACGAGATTCACGACGGCGAAACGACCGTCTCCTGCGCCCCTGCGGGCACGATTGGCGGCAAACCAGAAGGCGCGGCCTGCGGAAACGTGTTCGGAACCTATCTCCACGGCCTGTTCGACGAACCGGGGGTGGCACTCGCCCTCGCGCGCTCGCTCGCGCGCATGCGCGGCCTGCCCGAGAGTATCGTGGGTGCTGCGGGCGCGGCTTCCGCGGCCGATCACCGTGCGCGCGAGTTCGACCGCCTGGCCGACTCCGTGCGCGGGGCGCTCGACATGGAGTATGTCTACCGCATTATCGAGGAGGGCGTATGATCCACGTGTATCATGGCGACGGCAAAGGCAAGACCACGGCGGCGATGGGCCTCGCCCTTCGCATGCTCGCCGCAGGCCGCCGCGTCGTCGTCGTGCAGTTCCTGAAAGACGGCGAAAGCGGGGAGGTGCGCCTGCTCGCCGAGCATTTCGGCGTGCCCGTGTTCGCGGGGAAGGCGTCGGACAAGTTTACCTGGTCCATGACGTCGGAAGAACTTGCTGCGACGCGCGAGCTGCACGATGGGAACCTCGCTTCCGCGCTCGCCGAGCTCGAGGGCGCGCAGGAGGGGCTGCTCGTGCTCGACGAGGCGCTCGACGCGCTTTCGAAGGGGCTTGTCGACGAGGCGCTCGTGGACCGCGCGCTCGATATGTCCGCGCGCGGCGTCGAAGTAGCGCTCACCGGGCGCGCGCCTTCCCGCAAGATCGTGGAGAAGGCCGACTACATAACCGAGATGCGGTGCGAGAAACACCCCTACGAGCAGGGGATATGTGCAAGGGAAGGAGTGGAGTACTAGATGGATTCCAAGGAGATGGCGCCCGGCGACATCGAGCGGCGCAGCTTTGAGATCATCACCGAAGAGCTCGGCGGCCGCACGTTCCCGCCGCTCGAAGAGCCCGTCGTGAAGCGCGTCATCCACACCACTGCTGACTTCTCGTACGCCGATTCCCTCGTGTTCACCCATGACGCCGCGCACTGTGCGCTCGACGCACTGCGCGCAGGGGCCACGGTGCTCACCGACACGAACATGGCGCTCGCAGGCATAAGCAAGCCCGCGCTCGCGAAGATCGGCTGCCAGGCCGTGTGCTATATGGCCGACCCTGATGTCGCCGCAACGGCGCGCGCCGCGGGCACGACTCGCGCCGTTGCGAGCATGGACAAAGCTTGCGGCATCGAGGGTCCGCTCATCGTGGCCGTCGGCAACGCTCCCACAGCACTTCTGCGCCTCGCCGAGCTCATGGACGCGGGGAAGATCGCGCCCGCGCTCGTCGTTGGGGTGCCGGTTGGGTTTGTGAACGTGGTCGAGGCGAAAGAGGAGCTACTCGCGCGACGCGTGCCGGCCATCGTCGCGAGGGGTCGCAAGGGCGGCTCGACCGTGGCGGCCGCCATTATGAACGCGCTGCTCTACCAGATCACGCGCCCAGGCGGCCCGAAGTGACGGCGCCCGCATCCGCGCCGGCGCTGCGCATCTTCGCCGGCACCACCGAGGGCCGCCTTCTGTGCGAATGGGCGAGCGGGGCGGGCATCCCCGCCCGTGCCTACGCGGCAACCGAGTACGGAGGCGAGCTTTTGGGCGAGCTTCCGGGCATCGAGGTGCATGCGGGCAGGCTCGACGAGGCCGACATGGAGCGCGAGCTTTCCGGCGCGCGCATCGTCGTCGACGCCACGCACCCCTTCGCTACGCTCGCAAGCGGCAACATCCGGGCCGCTTCGCTCGCTGTGGGTGCACGATGCCTGCGCCTTGCGCGCCCGGTCGAGGCGCTGCCCAAAGGCGTCGTGTCGGTCGCGTCGATCGCCTGTGCGGCGCGCTTTCTCTCCGAGAACCCGGGTCGCGCGCTTCTCACGACGGGGAGCAAGGAGCTTGCTCCCTACACACGCGTTGCCGATTTCGCGGAGCGCTTCTTCGTGCGTGTTCTCCCGCTGCCCGGTGCTATAACGAAGTGCATCGACGCGGGGTTCTCGCCGTCGCACGTCATCGGCATGCAGGGGCCCTTCACCCGCGAGCTCAACGAGGCGATGCTTCGGCAGGTGGGCGCCCAGTGGCTTGTGACCAAGGACTCGGGAACCGTAGGCGGCACGGCCGAGAAGATCGCCTCCGCGCGCGGCGTGGGAGCGCACTGTATCGTGGTCGCCCGTCCCGCCGAGGGAGGCGGGGCCCTTTCGCTTAGGGAAGTGGAAGACGCGCTTTTACGGGAGTTCGCGCGCTAGGCGCTCTAATTCACCGCAACTTGTTGGTGGTGGCTTACTGGTAGCGTAGGCACTCCACCGGGTCGAGCTTTGCCGCGCGGCGAGCGGGATAGAAGCCAAAGATTACGCCGATGCCGACCGATACGGCAAACGCGATCAACACTGTCGTAATGGAGAAGCTTGGCGTGATCGTCCCGGTAGCTCCAAACTCGCTCATGATGCCCGAGCTTGCGGCAAAGAACGTGAGTCCCCATGCCAGCAGATAGCCAATCAGGACACCCAGCAGGCCACCGGTGACGCACAGTGCCGAGGACTCGGCCAAAAACTGCGCGGTGATATCGCGACGACTGGCGCCCAGAGCGCGGCGGATGCCGATCTCGCGGATGCGCTCGGTCACGTTGGTGAGCATCATATTCATAATGCCGATACCGCCGACAAGCAGCGAGATGCTGGCGACAGCACCCATGATGAGCGAGAATGCGCCCATAAAGGAGTTGAGTGCATCGATGGCGCTTTTCATGGAGGTCGCCGATACACTGTCGTACTCATCATCCTCCGCGATGCCCTTCATTGCGCGCACCTTGGACTCGATGGTCTTGCAGAGCTCATCCATGTCCGTGCCCTCGGCGGCAAGTGCCGTCACACTGGGGAATGAAGGATTCTCGTCGCCAAACAACTCGGAGATGGTTTCGCGTGGCATATACAGCGTAAGCGAGCCCATGGAGTCGCTGCCGCCATCAATCACGCCTACAATCTGCACCTCGCCGTTGGACACCTTGATGGTTTTCCCCAGCGCATCCTGTTCGTTGCCGTAAAGCTGATCGGCGCCGTTGCGGCTGATGAGCGCCACGCGCGAGCCTGACTGGGACTCGGCCTGGGAATAGGTGCGCCCCGCAACGAGCTTGCTGGCCCCCACGGCGTCGAGCATGTCGCTATCGACACCTTGTGCCATGACGGTATAGCTTTTATCGCCGGTCTTGTACTCGGTATACGCGCTGTCGACAATGCCGATCTGCTCTATCTGCGGCACCAGTTTTTGAAGCTTCTCGATGTCCGACTCGGTGAGTTCTTGCGACGAATAGATTTGCACCATGCGTGCCGCATTGAGACCCAGACTGTTGACCAGGCTGTTTTGGATGCCGCCGATGAGCGAAGTCATGGCGATTACCGAGGCGATGCCGATGACAATGCCCAGGATGGTGAGCAGGCTGCGCCCCTTGTTGGCTTCGAGCGAGTGAAGGGCTTCCTGGATGAGATCGCGGGCGCTCATGCCACCACTCCTTTCGTCGGGTTGACGCAGGCGGAAATCATGGGCAGGCTATCTACGGCGCTGCGCAGGGTTCGCGGTGCATGTGGAATATACGCGCCGTCGTGAATGCGACCGTCGCGGATGGTCACGGCACGGTCGGCCTCGGCGGCGATGCCGGGGTCGTGTGTGATGAGCACGATGGTCTTGCCGCGCTCCTGAAGCTTGTGGAATGTTTCCATGACGAGCGCTCCGGTTGCGGAGTCCAGGTTTCCCGTCGGCTCATCGGCCAGGATGATGGGCGGGTCATTGACAAGGGCGCGCGCGATGGCGACACGCTGCATCTGGCCGCCCGAGAGCTCGGATATGCGGTGGTCCCAGTGGTCGACCGGTAGCGTGACGGCCTGCAGCGCGTGCACGGCGCGCATTTCGCGCTGGCTTCGGGGCACATTGGTGTAGGCCAGCGGCAGCATGACGTTTTCGATAACCGACAGGCGCGGCAGCAGGTTGAAGCTCTGAAAGACAAAGCCGATGCTCAGGGCGCGGACTTCGGTGAGCTCGTCATCATCGAGCTCGGCCACGTTAAGCCCTTGCAGGTAGTAGTCGCCTGCCGTTGGCTTATCCAGGCAGCCGAGGATGTTCATGAGCGTTGATTTGCCCGAGCCCGATGGGCCAGTGATGGCGACGAATTCGCCGGGATTTACCGCCAGGCTCACGTTGTGCAGGATGTGGGCGCACCCCGCCTCGCTCTCAAAGATGCGGTGCACGTTGCGGATGTCGATAACGGGACGCATTACATGCCCTCGTCGGCAGACATACTGCCCGAATCCGCGCCGTAGCCGCCGTCAGCCGTTGCGTCCGCTCCGGTGTCCATGACGAGGGTGTCGCCATCGCGCAGCTTGGTAACCGGCACGCCAGGGTTGATCTCGTTGCCCTGGTCGTCGTGCTTGACCTGCGTCTTGCCGACTACGGCTTCGTTGTCGTTTTGCGTCACGACGGTCACCTTCACGCGACGGGTTTGCTTGCCCTCGTCATCAGTCGCCACGTTGACGTAATAGTGTTCGCCGTCTTCGGTCATGAGCGCCATCGTCGGCACCATCACCACGTCGTCGAGCTGCTCGGTCACCACCGATACCTCGGCCGTCATGCCCGGCTTCAGGCGCGCGTCGGGCGCCTCGATGAGGATGTCGACGTTAAAGGTTACGCTGCCGCCGCCACTGTTGGCGGCGTCGGAGTTTGCCACCGACGCGATAGCCGTGACGGTGCCCTGGCTCACGATATCGGGAAACGCGGGATACGTGACGTTGGCGCTCTGCCCAACGGCGATCTTGGCGATGTCCTTTTCGCCCACCTGCACGGTCACCTTCATCTTGGACATGTCGGCGATCTGCATGCACTGCTTGCCGCCGCTCGTATCGCTTTCGCCCATGATCATGCCGCCTGTAACCGTGGCGCCCACTTTGGCATTGAGCTCCACGATGCTGCCCGAGCTCGGGGCCGTGACCGTACGGCTGGCGGCCTTGGCGTTCGCCTGATCAAGGTTTGCCTGGGCCGAAGCGAGGCTGCGCTGCGCGGCCGATACGGCGTTCGTGTCCGCTGATGCGTCGGAGACGCCAGCCGCTGCGGAAGCTCCATCGACGTCCGTCGTTGGGGTGGCCTGCGCGGCAGCTGCGGCTTTCTGCGCGTTGGCGAGGTCTTCCTGAGCGGCTGCAACTGCACGTTGCGCCTCGGCAACGTTGCGATCGAGCTCGTCGTTTTTAATGGTCATAAGCACGTCGCCCTCGTTGACGGATTGGCCCGCCTGCACGTTGATCGAATCGACCGTACCGTCGACAGAAGGGGAGACCACTGAGGACGAAATGGGTTTGAGCTGGCCTTTAGCCTCGACCGTTGTGGTAAACGTGCCCTCGGTCACCATGTCGGTCACAGGCCCGCTAGCGCCCTGAGGCTGCGCATTGATAACCAGGGTTGCGACAATGGCAATGAGCGCGATGGCACCTACGACACCGACGGCAATGCCGCGTCGAATCAGCTTTTTGCGTCGACGTTCGGCACGTTTTGCTTTGAGCTTGGCATATGCCTCTTCATCGGAAATCTCGGCCGCATCGTTCGCGCGTCCGCTCTGCTTATCGGCATGTACGTTTGTAACCAGAGGAATCGTTTCGGTGACATCTTCGGGCGTGTGCTCGGTATCATCCGGGCCCGGGGTGGTCGTGGGGACATTCGGCATAGCGTCTCCTTTATAGAAAGTACCTTGATAAGTATATGCGCCCACCGGTTGGGGTGGGCGCATGGGACGGTTTCTTTCGGAACTGTTAGATTGGTCGCAGCAGTTCCACGTTGTAGGAATGCGCGCGTTGCACTACGAGTGGACAACCACGCACAGGCCGACTTTGATGCAGTCGTGAAGTGCCTTGGCGTCGGCCAGTCGCAGGTTAATGCAACCGTGGCTGCCGCACCACTTGTACGACTCGGCGTTATCGAAGCTCTTGTCGTTTTGCCAGGTGGCATCGTGGAAGCCGATCATGTTGCCCTCAAACGGCATCCAGTAGCTCACCGGACTCTCGTATTTGGGCTTACCGGTCTCGGGGTCCTTGGCTCCGATCAGGGTGCTGCCGCCGTCGTTGCTGTTGATCTGCCACACGCCCTCGGGGGTGGCGTCTTCGCCCGGTTTGCCGGAAATAAAGTTGGCCTCCCAGACGATATTACCGTTCTCGTCATAGTAGCGCGCGTGCTGCTCGGACAGGTCGACGTCGATGTATGCCTTCCAGTCGGGCTCTCCCTTTGCGGTAAAGGTGTCGGCCTTCTGGGAGTACTTGATCTCGATCTCGCCGGTCTGCTTGTTGTTAATAGCGTCTTCGACCTGCTTGGCGAGCGAGCTGCTGTCGATGGACCAACCAAAGTCACCGCCTTCGACGGCGCACTGCTTGCCATCGGCGCGCGTCCACCAGCGAGTGGAGCCCACGGTATTAAAGCCGTTGGCGAGCTCGGCTGCCCAGCTACTGATCTGCGACGTATCGAGCGTGGGGTTGGCCGGATCGGCAAAGCTGATCCACTGCAACACGGAGCTGCCATCAACCTTTCCGGCATCCTCGCCGTTGAGCTTAAGGGTCACGTTGACGCCCAGGAAGTTGTTGGCGGCATCACATGCAGCCTGAATCTGATCATCGGTCAGCGTTCCATTGAGCGGCTCATAGGCATCGTTGCCGAGCTTAGAAAGATCTACGGTCTCGGCCAGCGAGGCAAGCTCGAGCTCGGCATACTTAATGACATGCTCGCGGTTGAGTTTTTCGTTGGAGCGCGCCTTCTCGACGGTAAACTTGCCGGCCTGCTCGTCATAGGAGCTATTGGCCTCGAACGTGCCCGAACGTCCTTCGTTAAACTCGTCGATGGCGGCGCCCAGATCCTTCTCAAACTTCTTTTGGTCAAAGGTATCGGAGAGCATGGACAGGTCGACGTCTTGATCAAGATCGACTTCGTTGGTGGTAGCGGTTGTTTTGGTCTTGCCGCTTAAGGATTCCACAAGGCGGACCGGCCATACAAAGGCTTCGTTGTGGCTGATGATCTCTTTTGCTGCAGCTTCGCCATCGACGATGGGTTCATCGGACTCGGGCTGATAGGTCCAGCTAAAGTCATCTCCTGTCACGGTGAGCTTATAGTGCTTCCATGCCGAGTTGACCTTGGTGGCGGCAGACGAAGCGTTGGAGAACGAGACGTCGACGCCGGCGATGGTGGTGTTGGGGTAGGCTACCTGCGAAAACGCTACGACGCCTACGATATAGACAATGACGATTAGACCCAAGACGACAAAGAGCGTCGTCTTTTTGCCCGACTTATTGTTGCCGGCGGACTTGCGCGCGGGGCCGCGATCGCCTCGAGCGTGCGTGGGGGGCAGCTTGGGCGCGTTGCCGTTTGCCTGGCGTTGCTGACGTTGTTGACGCTGCTGGTTCGGGCGTTGGGAAGCGTTTGTCGCACCACGCTGCTGACCGTGGCTCGGCGCGATAGGACGCGGCGACTGAACGCCGCCGGTGTGCCTGCTCGGCTGCTGCGGATCGGGAATCAGTTGAGTTCGATCGTTTTGCGACATCGTATGCATATCCTTCGATTTTCGCCTTGCGGTTCATCGTGTTTTTACTGGGCTTGCATTATAGCGATTGCCCTGCTGTTTGTGGTACGGAAACGGTGGCATTCAAAAGAGGTGGGACATTAGTCCCACCTTTGAGTTCAAGACTTTAGTCTGCTGGGCGCGCAGCGGCCAGCTTCAACCCACCCGCTAT
>JBKXPS010000012.1:0-72034 GCA_047014445.1 Collinsella aerofaciens
CGGAATCGGCTAAAGTGCGATGGCGAAATTGGTTGTTTTTACAGTAGCGCTAACATCCGGGAATAGCCGAGCGTCGCGGTGAACACGCTGAACTCGAAGACCTCGCCCTCCGAGTCGACGAGCCTCATGCCCTCCTTCCAGTCGAACTGCAGCTGCCTGCCCGGGGGCGTCTCGAACCGCGGGTGCGGCTCGCGGCCGCCCACACCCCCGAAGGGCACGTCGCGGCCCCGGCACCATGCGGTGAAGGCGCCGTACCCGGGCAGCCCCTCCCCGCGGCCCTCGCGCAGGAACGCGTACACGGCCATCTTGGTCATCCCGGGCAGCTGGGCCTTCGCGCGGATCACCTCCTCGAGCGGGTCGAAGGCGCTGCCCCTCGCGGACCTCCCGTCGGCGGCGGCCTCGCCCTCCCGCCAGTACTTGGCGACCGTGTGCCGGTCCATGCCGTGCCTCCTCGCGATCTCGCTGAAGTTCGGCTTCGCGCCGGACCCCCTGTAGACGTTCAGCTCTCCCATTACGTTTCGCTCCATATCCCGCTCCTCCCGGGTCGGATACCCGATCGGAGCATAGTTCCGTTAGCGCAGTTGGTGAAAGTACGTTAGCGGGGTCGGCGAAAGCGCGTTAGCGCATTCGGCGAGATGCGTTTGCGAAAGTGGTTAATTTTAGATTAGCGCTAACACCGCGAACCCTATCGACTCGATCCAGGACCAGTGCGCCCGGGTCCAGTTGCCCTTCCTGCGGCCGGTGGGCGTCCTCTCGTCGAAGGCGAGCCCGTGCCTGAGCAGGAACTTGGAGAGCCGCTGCTTCGAGCGCGAGAGGTCGTCCCTCGCGTCCTCGAGCGCCCTGGTCGGGTCGCGGGCGGCCTCGCACTCGTCGTCGGGGACCCACACCTCGACCACGTTGCCGACCGACAGCATGCGGGCGAGGAACTCGGCGTCGTTGCGGTCGTTCTTCCTGCGCCTGTCCGCGCTGGGCTTGATCATCTTCGAGACGGCGCCGACCGCGCAGTCGACCCCCAGGCCGGAGAGCCTCTTCTGCAGGTCGAACCCCGTGACCCCGGACTCGTACACGCACCTGGCCCTGGGGTCCACGGAACGGACCCACCCCGCGACGGCGCCGGCGTCGTAGCCGAAGGTCGCGGCACGTACCTCCCCGGTCATGACGTCGAGGGAGACGGCCTTTATCGAGCGGGCGTGGACGTCGAGGCCGATGAAGGTGGTAGTATCGAACATGGGAGCCCCTTCCATGAATGCGGCGTGGCCGCCGCGGCTGAATTAGACACTCACCATTGTCGGCCTAATCCGCGGTCTTTCATGCAGCAGGGGCTCTCAATGTTTTTATGTCCTGCTCATATCGTCTCTGCCGGCAGCTTGGGACACTCCTTGTAGTCATTGGGGACGTTCTTAAACGACTACATAGAACAAGAGTGGATGATCTCCCGGTTTGAGCCTGCATTCAAGCTCAAAGTGGGAGATCATCCACTCTCGTTTCGTTTGTTGATTTCGATGCCTACATTTGTAGGAACAGTTCGTGGAGGCGGGTATCGTCGTCGAGCTCGGGGTGGAAGGTTACGCCGAGCTGGTTGCCCTGACGGGCGGCGACAATACGACCGTCGACTTTCGCTAAGGCCTTGGCGTCGCCGTGGACCTTGACGATGCGGGGCGCGCGGATAAACGTCAGCGGCACTTCACCGTCGATGCCGGCTATTTGCCCCTTGGTTCGAAAGCTGCCGAGCTGCCTGCCGTAGGCATTGCGCTCGACAAGTACATCCATGGTTTCCAGACGCGGCGTGCCCTTATCGTCATGGGCGGCAAGGTCGTGAGCCAGTAGAATCAGGCCGGCGCAGGTGCCCAGGACGGGCATACCTTCAGCGATACGGGCACGAAGCTCCTCGAGCATGCCCAACTCATCAAGCAGCTTCCCTTGAACGGTAGACTCGCCGCCGGGAAGTACCAGACGGTCAAAGTCCTGCTTCAAATCAGCCGCCTGCCTCAGCTCAATACAGTGTGCGCCAAGCTCGAATAGTCTTGCCTCGTGCTCGGCAAAAGCGCCTTGGACCGCCAGCACGGCAACCGTTTGGTCTGCATAATCGCTCATGTGCGATCCTTTCTGCTGGACTAGCGCCCGCGCTCTTCCATGATAATCTCGATTTCGTCGGCGTTAATGCCCACCATGGCCTCGCCCAGGTCCTCCGAAAGCTCGGCGATGAGCCTGGCATCGGTGAAGTTTGCCACGGCCTTGACGATGGCAGCGGCGCGCTTGGCGGGGTCGCCGCTCTTAAAGATGCCCGAGCCGACAAAGACGCCCTCGGCACCCAGCTGCATCATCAGCGCGGCATCGGCCGGGGTCGCTACACCGCCGGCGGCAAAGTTCACGACGGGAAGCTTGCCCGTGGCATGGACCTCGCGTACCAGCTCGACCGGAACCTGCAGTTGCTTGGCTGCCTCAAAGAGCTCGTCGTCGCGCAGGGCAACAACGTCGCGGATCTGCTTTTGGATCTTGCGCATGTGACGCACGGCCTGAACGACGTCGCCCGTACCCGGCTCACCCTTGGTGCGAATCATAGTGGCGCCCTCGGCAACACGGCGCAACGCCTCGCCCAGATCGCGGGCGCCGCAGACAAACGGCACGTCAAACTGGGTCTTGTCGATGTGATAGACGTCATCGGCGGGGGAGAGAACCTCGGACTCGTCGATGTAATCGATCTCGATGGCCTGTAGGACCTGCGCCTCGACAATGTGACCGATGCGGCACTTGGCCATGACGGGGATGGAGACGGCCTCTTGGATGCCCTTGATCATCTTGGGGTCGCTCATGCGCGAGACGCCGCCTGCGGCGCGGATGTCGGCCGGGATGCGCTCGAGTGCCATGACGGCGCAGGCGCCTGCCTCCTCGGCGATGCGTGCCTGCTCGGGCGTGGTGACGTCCATGATGACGCCGCCCTTGAGCATCTGCGCGAGTTCGCGATTGAGTTTGACGCGATCGGCCTTGCTGGTCTGTTCTGCCATGGTTGCTCCCTTGGTTGGCATGTGCATTGCTTGACGGAACATCCTATCGGGGAGCTGGGTATGGCAAAATACTCAGTTTTCGAGATAATAATAATGTCAGCCTAATACCAGATTGAACAGCTCGATAAGGTCAGGTGGCAAACTCATGCTTGACTACAATTTGGAAAAACGCGGCGAAGCATCGCTTTATGAGTATGTTTACCAGCAAATTCGAGATGATATTGTTGCTGGACGTATTGTGGCGGGGGAGCATCTTCCGTCTAAGCGCGCCTTTGCCAGTCATCTGGGAATCAGTGTCATTACCATCGAGAATGCATATAGCCAGTTACTTGCCGAGGGCTATATTTGCTCAATGCCGCGTCGTGGCTACTACGCTTGCAAGCTTCCGGATGCACCGGTTTTGCCTTTGGCTTCGCAGGGCATCGACCGAGATACCGTCTCTGTGGGCCTCAGCGCGCATGATGTCAACGGACAGGTCGAGCTGTTCGATGCACTTTCTCCTTCCGCTTTGGAGGCGGCGCGGCTTTGGCAAAGCGCACTACGGGCGACGCTGGCATCCGAAGATGAGCGCGAAATTTTTTCGCCCGCACCGGCGCAGGGCACCGCTCGGCTGCGACGCGCAATTGTTCACCATCTGCGTGGGACAAGGGGCATGAATGTCGACCCCAACAACATTGTTATCGGTGCAGGCGCCCAGCTGCTCGATACCATGTTGGTTCAGTTGCTTGGCGCTGACAAGGTGTATGCCGTTGAGGACCCGGGCTATTTGCGTCTGACGCGCATCTATCAGGCTATGGGCTGCCAAGTACGACATATCCCGTTGGATGACGACGGCGTGGACCTGAGCGCTCTGCAGAAAACTGGGACCGATGTCCTTCACCTTATGCCGTCCCATCAGTATCCCACCGGTCTTGTGACGAGCATTGCGCGTCGCTATGCGCTGCTGAGCTGGGCCGCCGAGCGACCAGGTCGGTACCTCATCGAAGATGACTTTGATTGTGAGTTTCGCCTTGCCGGCAAGCCAATTCCCGCGCTCGCGTCGATCGATGCCTCCCAGTCGGTTATCTACACCAACACGTTTTCGAAGAGCCTGTCATCGGCGTTGCGTCTAGCGTACATGGTGCTGCCCGATGAGCTAATGGAGCGGTTTAGGCGCAACCTTGGTTTTTACGCCTCGTCGGTGAGTTCTGTTGACCAGGTCGCTTTGGCTCGTTTGCTGGAATCGGGTGATTACGAGCGACATGTGAACCGCGTGCGCGTTCGTGCTCGCGAGGCGCGTGATGGCCTGGCGGCGCTTGTACGGAAGGCATTTCCGGCAGGGGAAGTCTCGATCGAACACGCAGACGCGGGCCTTTACTGCACCGTGGTTGCGGAGCGTGGAACGGGCGGAAGCACTATTGCACGGGCCCTCACGCGCTCGAGCATCCCTTTTATCGATATCGGTGACTGTTTTTGGTGTGCCGATGGCGCATCTGCCCCTGAAAACTCAACTCATATTCTTGTCCAGTATGACGACCTGAGTCCAAAAGTACTAACTACCTTGGAATTGCAGCTAATGGGGGGCACTCTGCAATCTAAGTGAGTAGACTTTTAGCACTTTGGCGACCAGGCAGTTTTGTAACAAGCTATCTACCTGCGGTTTTGAAAAGCAGGATGACCGGCCTGCTCGGGATGTTCAAAAAAGTCTACTCACTTGCCGCATAAAGCTTTTGCATGCGAAAAAAATGGGGTTTTCAACAGGGCTTCGTCCAGCTCTCGACAAGCGTTTGGCCAGTTGGGGAGGGCTGTTGAAAACTTGGCAGTCCGTTCGGCGCCATTTTTGGTGCGTTCGCGCCAATGCGTGACTGACTGGGTTGAAATTCGTGTTCTCCTGTGCCTATGAAGGATCTACTTTGTGACATATCGGCTTTTAGGTACTGGCGTTTGCCTCCTCAAGTCCGCGCTTTGTGTCCGCCGCTTCCACGACCGGAAGAAGACCGGCAGCGATATGATCTCGCCCGCAACCCGACGGCTGCGGTCGCACTCGGTTTTCCGTTGTATACATTGGTTCGGACGAGAAACAAACGGACTTGTCCAGCCAGCATTAGGCAGCGGCTGTTTCTTGGTGAGCTTCCCAGGGAATCCGTGCTGGAAACGGAGCATGGGTTTTTGATTACGTCTCCTCTACTGACGGCATTCATCATGTCGCGGCACCTGACGGATCTTCAGCTTCTTTTGGTATTGGCGGAGATGTGTGGCTTGTTTGCGGTGTGTGCCCTGCCGGCGGCACTTGAGGCGGATCTTTCGCGTGCAATTGATTCGGGCGCGATTTCGACAACGTTCGGTTGGGTGCGCTGCCCGTCCGAGGACGGCATCGCCTCAAATTTATGGCGTCGAGACGCTTTGGTTTTGGGCGGAGACCTTGACCGTTTTTGTTCAGATGTTTGCGGGATGCGTTACGGCAATAGATTTATGGCGGTATCGCAACTCGTTCCATTGGGTGCCGCGTCGCCTTTTGAGGTCGAGGCGTTTTTGTTGCTTGGACTGCCGCGAGCCCTGGGAGGCGAAGGGTTTTGCGGCATAGAGCTCAATGTCGAAGTGACGTTAAGCACAAGTGCTCGAGCGATTGTGGGAAAGTCCCGTGTATATATCGACCTACTTCTTTCTTCGCCGGACGGTAGGCGACAGGTGGCCATTGAATGTCAGGGAAAGGCCTCGCACGGACGCGCAGGGGATGGCTTGCGTGACGCTGACCGCATGACGGCCCTTCAGGCCATGGGCTACGATGTGCTTCTCCTTACACACAGACAGATATCGGATGAGGATAGATTCCGCGCGATCGTTAAGGCCATATGCAGGATGCTCGATGCTGAATATCGTGATAAAAGCTCAGATGAGCAAAGGGCTGAGACATTACTCAGGTCTGAACTATTCGTTGACTGGACAAAATTGGGAGTAATCGACGGAAAGATGCCCGCTAGACACAAAATGGCTCGATCGTGGACGGCTGCGAATCTAAGTGAGTAGACTTTTGGCACTTTGGCGACTAGGTCGTTTTGCAACAAGGCATTTACCTGCGGCTTTATAAAGTGATATGGATGGTCTGCTCGGCAAGTTCCAAAAAGTCTACTCACTTAGTTTTTGACGAGAAGCCGATGCCGAAGGCGGTCCTATTTCAGGTAGTTAACAAGTTTGTGAGGCACGAAAAAGGCCCGAACCATGCGGTCCGGGCCTCATCGAGCTAGAGGTTATGTCTCAGGTTGCTGGCTTAGCCGAAGTAGCGCTTGAGCAGGCCGGCGAAAGCCTTGCCGTGGCGAGCCTCGTCGCGAGCCATCTCGTGCACGGTGTCGTGGATGGCATCGAGGCCAGCGGCCTTGGCGCGCTTAGCAAGATCGGTCTTGCCGGCGGTGGCGCCGTTCTCGGCCTCAACGCGCATCTCGAGGTTCTTCTTGGTGGAGTCGGTCACGACCTCGCCCAGGAGCTCGGCGAACTTGGCAGCGTGCTCGGCCTCCTCGTGGGCAGCTTTCTCCCAGTACAGGCCGATCTCGGGATAGCCCTCGCGATGGGCGACGCGAGCCATGGCCAGGTACATACCGACCTCGGAGCACTCGCCCTCAAAGTTGGCGCGCAGGTCGGCAACGATGTCCTCAGAGACGCCCTCCATCTTGGCGACGCCCACGACGTGCTCGGCAGCCCACTCGAGCTGGCCCTCCTCCTGCTTCAGGAAACGAGAACCGGGAACGCCGCACTGGGGGCACTTGAAGTCCTCGGGCAGCTGGTCGCCGTCGAACTCTTCCACATAACCGCAAACGGGGCAAACAAACTTCATGATTCGATCCTTTCGATCGATGGCGATTGTGCGCTCGTCCGGTCCCGTAAGGGCCCTCTCCGGACGTGCGTCTTGACGAGTTCTATTATCCATAAATGAAACCAAATGTGAAGCCTATTAGGAATGATTTTTAATAAAACAATTTGAGATATGAAGATGTTGATTGATTAACGATTGGCAGGCCGTCTTTGACCGCCGCTGAGTACAATCGGGCGAGCAAATGTTGATCTATCAACAAATGAAGGAGTTTCCTTTATGCATCTAGCCCGTCGTGCCTGGTGCCGAACATATCAGACGGTTTTTCGCATTGCATTGCCGATCCTGCCCTATACCGAGCCGCGCATTTTAGAGCATGCCGAGGATGTGCCCGCGGTGCTTCAAAAGCGCTCGATCCAGAAGGTCCTTATCGTGACGGATCCCGGTATTGCACGTTTGGGACTCACGGCATCACTCGAGCGTGCGCTTACGGCTCAGGGGATTGGCGTTACGGTCTATGCCGAAACGCGTGCGAACCCCACGGTCTCGAATGTGGAGGAGGCGGCGTCCCTGTATCGAGAGCGCGCCTGCCAGGCCATTATCGGTTTTGGCGGAGGATCAGCCATGGACTGCGCCAAGGGCGTGGGCGCACGCATTGCGCAGCCAAGCAAGCCCATCAACAAGATGCGCGGGCTGCTGCGGATTCATCGTCGCCTGCCGTTGCTCATCGCCGTTCCCACCACGGCGGGCACGGGGAGCGAGGTCACGCTTGCGGCGGTAATTACCGATGACGAGACGCGCTACAAGTATCCCATTAACGACTTTGTGCTTATCCCGCGCTTTGCGGCGCACGACCCCGAGTTTACGCGCGGTCTGCCCGCCTCCATTACGGGGCAGACGGGCATGGACGCCCTGACGCATGCCGTCGAGGCGTTTATCGGGCGAAGCACCACGCCCTATACGCGCAAGATGGCGCGACAGGCGGTGCAGCTCATCCACGACAATTTGCTCGAGGCCTATGAGCATGGCGACGACATGCGTGCGCGTCGCAATTTGCTTTTGGCGGCGTATAAGGCGGGCGTTGCGTTTACCCGCTCCTATGTCGGATATGTGCATGCCATCGCGCACAGTTTGGGCGGCCGATACGGAATTCCGCACGGTTTGGCCAACGCGATCATCCTGCCGCACATGCTTCGCGCTTATGGTGACGCCGCCGCCCCCAAGCTTGCCGATCTTGCTCGCATGGCGGGCATTGCGCCGGCTACCGCGCAGGACAGTCTTGCGGTCGAGGCCTTTATCGATTGGGTCGACCGCATGAACGAGGCCCTGGGAATCCCCAAATATGTCTCGGGTATTCGCCGCTCCGATATTCCGCAAATGGCGGCCCATGCCGATGCCGAGGCCAATCCCCTGTACCCCGTTCCACTTTTGATGGACCGCTCGGAGCTCGAGCATATGTACGAGGTCGTCGCGGGTGGTATGTTTGAGGACGAGAACTAGGAGGGTGCCATGAACACCGAGGAAATTGCGCGCATCGTCGGCGATCAGCGCGCCTACTTTAAGACGCACGCCACGTTTGATGTCGATGCTCGACGTCGCGCGCTCGTGAGTTTACGCGATGCGGTGCGGGCCCACGAGGCCGATATCGCTCATGCGCTCAAGACCGATTTGGGAAAGTCGCATGACGAGGCCTATATGTGCGAGATTGGCACATCGCTTTCCGAGATTCGACATCAGATTGCGCATGTGGCCCGATGGAGTCGTCCGCGCCTGCGTCCGTGCGACCTCGCTAACGCCGTGAGCGTGTGCAAAACGCAAACCGTGCCCTATGGCGTCACGCTCATCATGGCGCCCTGGAACTATCCGTTTTTGCTGACGCTCGAGCCGCTCGCTGGCGCCCTTGCCGCGGGCAATACCGTGGTCATCAAGCCGAGCGCCTATGCTCCGGCATCGAGCGCGGTGCTCAGGCAAATCTGTGAAGAGGCATTTGATCCGCGCCTGGTGACGGTTGTCGAGGGCGGGCGCGCCGAGAACGAAGCGCTGCTCGATGAGCACTGGGACAAGATCTTCTTTACCGGTAGCGTTCCGGTCGGCAAACTCGTTATGGAGCGCGCAAGTAAAAACCTTACGCCTGTGACGCTTGAGCTGGGCGGAAAGAGTCCCTGCATCGTGGATGCGACGGCAAACTTGAAGGTTGCGGCACGGCGTATCGCCTTTGGTAAATGGCTCAACGTGGGGCAGACCTGCGTGGCGCCCGACTACCTGCTGGTCGATACGCGCGTGCACGACGAGCTGCTGGGCCTCATCAAGGAGGAGGTCCGCCGTATGTTTGGCGAGTATCCGCTCGATAACGAGGACTACGGTCATATTGTCAACGCCAAGCATTTTGCGCGCGTGCGCGGGCTGATCGATCCCGATAAGGTCGTGCTGGGAGGCACCGCGCGCGAGGCCTCGCTCAAGATCGAGCCGACGATTTTGGACGGCGTGTCCCCCAATGACGCCGTGATGCAGGAGGAGATCTTCGGCCCCATTTTGCCAGTGCTGACGTTTGAGAGCCTTGACGAGGCCGAAGCGTTTATTACGGATCGTCCGACGCCGCTGGCCCTGTATATCTTTAGTCAGGATCGCGAGGTTCAGCAGCGCTTTGTGCGCTACGTGCCCTTTGGCGGCGGCTGCGTTAACGATACCATCATGCATCTGGCTACGAGTCATATGGGCTTTGGCGGCATGGGCGCGAGCGGCATGGGACAGTACCATGGCCGCGAGAGCTTCGATACGTTTAGCCACAAGAAGAGTATCGTGAACAAGGCAACCTGGCTGGACGTGCCGTTTCGGTATGCGCCCTACGCAAGCTGGAAGCACAAATTCGTGCGCATGTTTGTGCATTAGAAAAGGGCGCAGGTAATACGAACAAGTGTTCCTATTACCTGCATTTTGCGTTAGACTACTGTTATGGAGCACGGATGGGCCAACTCCCTTTAGAAGGGATTTGGTATGAACGTAAGCGATGTTATTTCGTTATTGGCGTTGTTGATTGCGGCTATCGAACTCGGTCTGTTTATCGGCCGAATGAAATAGCCGCCCCCGCGTAAGCGAAGACGGCCACTTCTCACGATGAAAACGTGTATCGGAGTTGGCAAGACCCGCGGCAACGGGTGCCATCCGTGTTCCTATCTTATCTGCAAGCGTTCTGTCGCGCAAGCGTTGAGGCAAACGATTGAAGGACGCAGACAGGATGTATTTGTGTCCGCACGGGACCGTAGACTTCTCAATAAGGTTACACACCGGTTTATCCGGCCGTTAGAGGAGCTGCTATGTACGAGCCTTCGCGTGTTCTTCTGTCATTTCACATTGCAGGATTTCAGTATGCCGATGGCGCCTTGGTCTTGGGCGATCTTAAAGCGGGCGATAAGCTGACGCTGTGTGACGAGCGCGATAATCCCCATGACCCTGAGGCGGTTGCGATTTATTACGGCAACACCAAGCTTGGCTATGTTCCGGGAAACGAGGTCGGCCCACTGTCCTTGATGATGTATTACGGCCACGAGGACGTATTTGAGGCCCGTGTGCAACAGGTTGCCCCCGAGCGCAGCCCGTGGCATCAGGTGCGCGTTGGGCTCTACGTGGTGGATGCTCGCTAGTCGGCAATGGAGGCTGCCATGTTTGATGACGATGACCTGTTTGATCTGGCAGATGATCCGTTTGAGTGGGATGTGCTACTCGATGACGATGAGCTGGAACAGGACCGTAAGATGCGGCAGGACAAGAAAACTCAGGGTGACGCTTCGAAAAAGCAAGACAAGCGCCGCCGCGGACTGTTCGGCGGGCTCTTTGGATAACCGCCGCATCGCTACGTCTGTATACTTAGCACGAGTTGAGCACGTTGCGAAATGAGGGCATAGACGATGATGTGGTTTACCGCCGACCTGCACCTGGGCGATACGAATATCTTGCACGACATGGACCGGCCGTTTGACTCGGTCGAGGAGATGAACCGCAAGGTCATCGATGCCATCAATGAGTGCGTGGCTGCGGACGACCGCCTCTATATTCTGGGTGACTTTACCTATCGTTTGCCCCTGGCGGAGGCGGTGCGCCTGCGCGAGCGTATCGAATGCCAGAACGTGACGCTCATCCGCGGTAACCATGACGGCGACTGGGAAGATTCCGACGTACCGCAGATTTGGGAAAACGTGCGCGATTACCTGGAGATTGCTCCCGGCTATGCCAAGGGTCATCGTCTGGTTATGAGCCACTACCCCATGCTCAGCTGGAACGGCAAGGCACGTGGCGCCATTATGCTGCATGGGCATATCCACAGCAGGGGTGACCGCGCCAACGCACGCAACCGCGATCGCGAGCGCCCTATCTTTCGCTACGATGTCGGTCTCGATGCCAACGATTACAAGCCCGTAAGCCGCGATCAGATTCTTAGCTTCTTTAGGCTGTAGCCCTCAAACCACCACAAGGGGGGGCAGGTGGCTTTGTGGTGGTTTTGGCGCCGTTGCCATTATGGCGGCGGCGCCTTTTTTGTCTGTGCGGCGCGGTAGAGTGTAGTCGGTTGAAATTTGCGTCCATCGAGGAGCTGCTATGAACGAGATTAAGTGCCCGCATTGCGGCGAAGTTTTTAAGGTCGATGCGTCCGGCTATGCGGATATCGTCAAACAAGTGCGCGATGCTGAGTTTTCGCGCGACCTGGATGAGCGTGTGAAGGCAGTCCAGCGCGAGGGCGAGCAGGCACTGGAGCTTGAGCGCTCGCGCTCGACGGCTGCTCTGCAGGAGGCGGAGTCTCAGCGCAACGCTCAGCTCGTTGAGCAGAAAAACGCCGCGGCTCAGGAACTGGCGCAGGAGGTTGCCAGGCGCGATGCCGAGCTTGCCGAGCTGCGCGCCAAGCTCGAGGGTGCTGCCGCGGAGCGTGAGAGCGCAAGCCAGCGAGCGGCGGTTGAGGCTCGCGCCGATGCTCAGAAGGAGAACGCCGAGCTCCAGCGTGAGATTGACAGCCTGCGTGCACAGCTTGGACGCAAGGACGACGAAGCAAAGCTTGCCGAGTCGGCGGCGCGCAACGCTGCTCAAAACGATTTAGCTGCACGCGACGCTCAGATTGCCGAGCTGCAGGCCAGGCTTGCCGCGGCGGACAAGGCCCAGGAGATGGCGCTTGCCGCTGCCGCGGCAGAGTCGCAGCGTGAGCTCGATGCCGCTCGCAGCGAGGCCGAGCGCGCGCTTGCTGACTATCGCGCGAAGGTGCAAGAGAAGTTTTCCGCCGCAAAGGCTCAGTCCGAGCAAGAGGCCGAGGGCCTGCGTGCCCAGCTGCGCGAGCAGGAACTGATGGCAAAAATGAACCTGTCAGAGGCGGTCGCCGCGGCGGAACGAGAGCGCGATGAGGCACGTGCCAAGCTGACGAGCGAGCTGGCGGTGCGCGATTCTCGCGAGGAGCAAGCCAAGGCAGCACACGAGCTCGAGCTTGCGCAGGCCAAGCGCGCGAGCGATGACCTGATTCGCTACAAGGATGAAGAGATTGAGCGTCTTAAGGACATGAAGGTCCGCCTGTCTACCAAGATGGTGGGCGAGTCGCTCGAGCAGCACTGCGAGACCGAGTTTAACCGTCTGCGCATGACGGCGTTTCCCAACGCGTACTTCGAGAAAGATAACGATGCGTCCGAGGGTACCAAGGGCGACTTTATCTTCCGCGAGTGCGACGCAAGCGGTAACGAGGTCATTTCGATTATGTTCGAGATGAAAAACGAGAACGACGAGACCGCGACCAAGCACAAAAACGAGGACTTCTTTAAGAAACTCGATCACGATCGTCGCCAGAAAGGCTGTGAGTACGCGGTGCTCTGCACACTGCTCGAGCCCGAAAGCGAGCTCTATAACGCAGGGATAGTCGACGTGAGTTACCGCTATGAGAAGATGTACGTGATCCGCCCGCAGTTCTTCATTCCCATGATCACGCTGCTGCGCAACGCCGCCATGGGTTCGCTGCGCTATAAGCAGGAGCTGGCGGAGTACAAGCAGCAGAACATCGACGTCACGAACTTCGAGGCCAAGATGGAGAAGTTCAAGAACGACTTCGGCCGCAACTATGAGCTTGCGAGCCGTAAGTTCCAGACGGCGATCGAGGAGATTGACAAGACGATTAGCCATCTGCAGAAAACCAAGGAGGCATTGCTGTCCTCCGAGAACAATTTACGTCTAGCCAACAAGAAGGCCGACGATCTTACCATTCGCAAGCTCACCTGGGGCAACAAGACCATGAAGGCGGCGTTTGACGAGGCGCGCGGGGCTGCGACAGGGGCAAACGATGAGCCCGCCGAGGCGGATTCGTATGAGGTCGAGGATGCCGAGTAGGGGATAGCGTATAGTGCAAAAGCGGGGCCGCTGGCGATACTGCCAACGGCCCCGCTTCGTTCCAGTATGTACGGCTAGTCCTCGAGCAGGTCCTCGATAAAGCCGACGCGGTAGTTTTTGAAGATGACCTCGCCGCCGTCTTGCGTGGCATCCAGGTCGACATCGCCCATGATGCCAAAGTCGTGGTCGCCATCCTCGTCGGCAAAAATCTGGTGCACGTGCCACACGTGATCGGTCTTCTCGTCGCTCCCGTCGATGGTAAACATCGCGGCGCTGCGGGCATCTCCGTCGGTGAGGATTTCCTCGTGCTGCTCATGGTAGGCATCGAGCGCCTTTTGCCAGCGGACCTCGCTCATGCCCCAGTCCTCGTCGAGTTCGCCCAGGTCGCGAACGTGCTCGCGGGCGGCAAGGGTCACGCGGCGGAAGAGTGCGTTGCGCACCAGCAGCGTGCAGCCGCGACGGTCCGCAACGACCTCGTCGATGCCCTGCGGCGGCGCGGCGTCGAGGGCCGCCGGGTTGCCGGCGTTCTCCCACTCGTCCACCAGGCTCGAGTCGACCGAGCGTACCACAAAGCCGAGCCACGAAATGATGTCGCGCAAGCGCTCATCGCGCTTCTCAATGGGCACGGTGCGATCGAGGGAGCGGTAGGCCTCGGCTAGGTAGCGCAGCAGAATGCCCTCGGAGCGGGCGATGCCGAGCTTTTGGATATAGCCCTTAAAGTCGCTCGCGCTCTCCAACATGTCGCGCAGGACGCTCTTGGGCGAGAGCTGGTAGTCGTTGGCCCAAGGTACTTCCTGGCAGTACTTGTCGAAGGCGGCATCGAGCAAATCCTCGAGCGGCTTTTCGTAGGTGACATCCTGGATGCGCTCCAAGCGTTCCTCATATTCGACGCCGTCGGCTTTCATCTCGGCCATAGCGCGATCGCGTGCGGCACGTTCCTGTGCACGCAGCACTTGCTTGGGATCTTCGAGCGTTGCCTCGACCATTGAGATTAGATCCATGGTATAGGTCTCGCTCTCGGGATCGAGCAGCTCCAATGCGGCAAGCAAAAACGGCGAGAGCGGCTGGTCGAGCGCGAAGTCCTCGGGCAGATCAACCGTCAGTGCATAGTCGATGTCTGGTGCGGCGTCAGTCGGGGCGTCGGGTGCGGGCGGCACCTCGGTGCGAACGACGACGCCGGAATCGATGAGCGTGGCGAAGATTTCGTCGGCGCGAACCTCGAGCTTGGCCTTTTCCTCGGGAGTCTGCAGACTCGTCTCGATGAGGTCGTGCACGCGGGCTCGGGCATCGCCGCCCTGCTCGACCACGCTAATCACCATGGAGTGCGTGATGCGCAGGCGCGGCTTGAGCGTCTCGGGCTGCGTCTCGATCAGGCGCTCAAAGGTCTGCTTGTTCCAGGTGACAAAGCCCTCGGGGGCCTTCTTCTTTTTAATCTTGCGGAGTTTTTTGGGGTCGTCGCCCGCCTTGGCCATAAGCTTGGCATTCTCGATCTCGTGCTCGGGTGCCTCGGCGATCACCATGCCCTCGGTATCGAAGCCCGAGCGACCGGCGCGACCAGCGATCTGATGAAACTCACGGGCGCGCAGGCGACGCATCTTGTAACCGTCGAACTTGGTGAGCGCGGTGAGCACCACGGTGTGGATGGGTACGTTGATGCCGACGCCGAGCGTATCGGTACCGCAGATGACGGGCAGCAGGCCCTGCTGCGCCAAGCGCTCGACCAACAGGCGATAGCGCGGCAACATGCCAGCATGGTGCACGCCGACGCCGCAGCCGAGCAAGCGCTTGAGGATCTTGCCGAAGGCCGTCGAGAAGCTTGTCCCCTTTGCCGCTTCTTTGATGGCTTCGCGCTGCTCTTTGCTGGCGATGCCAAAATTGGCGAGCGACTGTGCCGTCGCAAGGGCGGCATCCTGGCTAAAGTGCACGATATAGAGCGGGGCCTCGCCGCGGCGCATGGCGAGCTCGACCGTGCCTTCGAGCGAGGTCGTCACATAGTCGTAGCTCAGCGGCACGGGGCGCGGGGCATCGACGACCAAGTCGCAGGTAGCGCCGGTGTGTTCCTCGAGTGAGGCGGCGATGGCAGTGACATCGCCGAGCGTGGCGCTCATGAGCATGAATTGCGTGTGAGGCAGGGTGAGCAGCGGTACCTGCCAGGCCCAGCCGCGATCGGGGTCGGCAAAGTAGTGGAACTCGTCCATGGCGACGCAGCCAACATCGGCATCTTCGCCCTCGCGCAGCGCGTCGTTGGCAAGGATCTCTGCCGTGCAGCAGATGACGGGTGCCTTGGTGTTGATATGCGTGTCGCCGGTGATCATACCGACGTTATCGCGGCCGAGCACCTGTACCAGATCGAAAAACTTTTCACTGACCAGAGCCTTGATGGGGGCCGTGTAATAACAGCGCTTGCCCTGCGCCATGCCCATAAAGAGCATGCCCAGCGCGACGAGCGATTTACCCGATCCGGTCGGAGTGCCCAGAATGACGTGATCGCCGGCTGCCAGGTCCATGAGGGCCTCTTCTTGGTGATCCCACAGCTCAATGCCGCGATCGCTCGTCCATTCAAAGAAGCGTTCGAAGGCCTGGTCGGGCGTGAGCCATGGTTCGGGCTCGCTGCCGTCCTCGGGCTCCCACCAGGTGGGGGAGAGCGCGCCGAGCGAGCCGAACTCGGCTTCGGTTCCCGTGCCGCCCGAGAATGAGCTGGCGGCCCCGGCGCCGGAGACGGTGCTGACGGCGGTATCTGTCGTGGTCTGTGCCATGTGTTTGCTTTCTCTCGCGATTGTCCGCCAACTATTATGGCGTAGCGTCGCATCGATGCGTTCGCAGGCAAGAAAATGCAGGAAATGGGCGTTCTGCCCAGCCGTTTGGTGCAGTTGCCAGCTAAGTGAGTAGACTTTTTGCAATATCGCGAGCACATGGCTTTTGCGCAAGGGCTCTACCTGCGGTTTTAGTATTGGTTATGCGGGTTGTGCTTGGCTATTGCAAAAAAGTCTACTCACTTAGATTTGAGGGACGTTTGCTGGCGCCTATTTGCGCTTGTTTGCCGAAGCTGCGACCATCAGAGGCCCCTGGGACTCTTGCGGTAGACGCTTCTTGCCCTTGCGGGCACGGTTTCTAAAGTTCTCGACGGCCTCTTCCATGCCCAGAGGCACATAGGCGAGCTCATCGAGGTTATCGGGCAGGTAGCAGGCTAGGCTTTGCTCCTGCGCGCGGCCCGCCGCGAGCTGTTCATCGCTGGGCTGCGCTCCAGGTGTGGCGCAAATGCCATAGACGGCGGCACCCATCTCGCGCGTGCGGCGCTCGTACTCGGTCTCGGGATGCTCGGGATGGTCGCGGCGGACGTCGTCGCTTACCCAAAGCGTATCGTAGCCGGCCGCGGCAAACTGTCCCAGGGCGTAATCGCGCAACGGCTTGCTATCGGTGCGCAGTGTGACGGTAGCGCCGGCTGAAAAGAGCGGGCGGTAGAGCATCAGATGGTCGACATGGACGAGTCGTTTTTTAGCGTACTTGGCCTTGGGCTGCGGCGTGGGAAAGTTAATGGTGATGGCATCGAGCTCGCCTGCGGCAAACAGCTGTGGCAGCGATGCGGCGCCTCGGGGCAGGACGAGTGCGTTGGATAGCCCCTGTTCGCAGATTTTCTGCGCGGCATAGGCGATGCAGATGGGCTCCTGGTCCATGCCGATAAAGAGGGTGTCGGGCTCGCGGTGGGCGCGCTCGACCAGATAGGTTCCCTTGCCACAGCCAAGATCCAGGTGAAGGTGTTCGAAGGGCTTGCTGCCAGCTGGCGCGCAAGCCTCGCGCCAATCTCCGGCATAAGCCTCGGGGTTCGTCTCGATCGCATCGGCGTAGCGCTCCAGGCGCTCCTCGAGCACAAAGTTCTTAGGCGTGCGAACGTGGACGGCTCCCATGAGGCTCCTTGGTCATAAGTATGGAACGCATAGCTGCGCGTTCCGTCAATGGGTTGAAAAAGGGTGGGCATAGTTTGCCCGAAAGATGCGGTGCGGCTCGGCGGCGAATCGTCGGTGCCTACAGACGTTTGAGAATCACATAGCGGTTGAGCTCGCCGCTGCGACCGTCGGCATGGAAGCGCTCAAGCTCGCGCACGGGGACCTCGCCGCTCTTGTAGAACGTACGGACGCCGCGCACCAGGTCGGTGATCTGCTGATCGTCAAAGTGATGGCAATAGCGGTAGGCGTGGCGGTCGTTTTGCCAGCCGATGAGGTGGTCGCCGGCTTCAAACTGCGCGGAATCGTAACCTTCAAACGGCGGGGTGAGCTCGGCACGGGCCTCGGCGCGAACGGCCTTGCGCGCCATGCGCTCGTCGTTCATAAACTCCCAAAAGCTGATGGCGATGATGCCGCCCGGGCGCGTCTGGCGCACCAGGGCGTCGAGCACGCGTACGCGGTACTCGCACGACGGCACGTGGTGCATAAAACCAAAGCAGACCGAGATGTCGGCGAGCGGGGCGTCGAAAAGCACGTCGGGTGTCTCGGCGGGGTTGAGCTTCATAAGGGCATCGAGCACGTCGAGTTCCTGGAAGTGCAGGTTGGGAATGCGCAGGGCGTGACCGTGCGCATCGATAGCCAAATCCTGACACGAGTCGACACCATAGAACTCAAACGGGCAGCTGGCATCTACCGAGGGGTTTGCGCCGTCGACGCCCTTGGCGGCAAGTGCGCCGCCGGCGGCAAAGTTCTCGAATCGCATATTGCCGCAGGCGAGATCGAAGACGCGGACGGGATGCTCAATCGTGGCGACATCGAGCTGTTCGAGCGCGATGTCCATGGTGCGCACCCAGCCGGGCCACGGGGCCTGGCGCGTATCGGAGAAGGAGGCGGAGTGCTCGCGATAGAACGTGTTGTTGAGCTGGATGAGCGATGAGGCGAAATCGCGGTTCACGGCGCGGAACTCCCTCCGTTGGCGGTGCGGAATTAACAGTACGACCATACTACCGTTAACGCCGCAACGGGGACAACCAAGCTACGGGTCATTGCTTTGTTTGGACACATTTCCGCAGCTCATATGCACCCGCAACCGACGGTTGTCAAAAATCTCACTAGAATAGGTGGCATGCTTTTGGCGGTGGCGGATAGATTTTTAACTGTGCAAGGCGCCTTAAGAAGAAAAACGGTCCGGCGGCACGGCTGGCATCACATAGGAGGAACCATGAATGTAGAAACTGCGCAGCGGCTCGCCGACCTTCGTCGCAGCAAGGGTTTTAGCCAAGAAGGGCTGGCACGAAAGCTGGGACTGTCGCGCCAAGCAGTCAGTAAATGGGAGCGCGCGGAGAGCTCGCCCGATACCGAGAACCTGATCTCGCTCGCCAAGCTCTATGGTGTGAGCTTGGACGAGCTGCTCAATCCGAGCGATGAGATTGAGGACGATATCGAGTTTGAGAACGAGGACCGTGCCCGTCAGCGCGAGGCCGAGGCGGCAGATCGCGCCCGTACCCATGAGGCGGCGGCACGTGCCACCGAGGCGGCAACACAGGCGAGTGACGCCGCCGCCAAGGCGGCGCAAGCGGCAAGCTGGAGTGCGCAGGCCGCCAATGCCGCTACGGCGCAGGCGACGAGTGGCAGCGCAGTTGGCTCGACTCCGGTGAAGGGCCCGTTCCAGTCGTTCCCGTATTGGGCCGTGTGCTGGCTGCTGTTCTTTTTGCTGATGTTCCTGTTTGGTGCCGGCCCCTTTGCCGCACTGATCTTCTTTACGATTCCCATCTATCACTGGGTGGCGCGTGCGCTCGATGGCGATTGGGCGCGCGGGGATATTCAGGTTGGTTCGGCGTCGGTGGCGGTCAAGGCCCAGGGGAAGGATACTTCTGCGGAATCTGATGCTGACGTGGCTACCGCGACTACCGCTGAGCCGATTGCCAAAGAGAGTGATGAATGATGAAGCTTTCGCATGAATCCAAGGTACGCTTGGGCGTTGGCATCGGAGCGTTTGTGCTCATCATCGGGCTTGTCTTTGGCACTTCGCGGCTATTGGCTCATTCCGATATGGTGCGTACGACCGGTATTCTATCTGGCCATTTGTCTGATTTTGACGATATGTTTGACGAGGACGATTCCTTGAATAGCGGTAACTATTCTGCTCGGCCTCAGCAGCTTTCGAGCACGACTTTTGATGCCGATGAGTTCCGCTACCTCGATTTCGATATCGCTGCGGCTACGGTGGACGTCAAGGTTGTTGATGGCAACAAGGCTCGCGTTATCGAGCGGGGACACGTTGCCAATGGTATGGATGCCTCCAAGGCCGCGACGCAGAACATCGCATCCGTCGAGGACTCGACGCTCAAGGTTTCTCAGTTTGGAAGTGATGACGGTAAGGCAATTGACCGCTCGGTTACGGTTGAGCTGCCGCGCCGTGTTGCCGAACATCTGAAGGGAGTCAACGCGCACGTGGGCTCGGGCGATCTGCAGATTGCCGGTGTCACCTGTGATGGTTTCGACCTTTTCCTGGGTGCGGGAGATGTAGAGTTTGCGGGCAGCGTGACTGATGCGCTTAGTGCAGAGGTCGGGTCGGGCGATGTAACGTTCGAGCTCTACCAGGCCCCCGCGAAGTCGATGGACGTGAGTGTGGGCTCGGGCGATGTGGAGATGACGGTTCCGAACTCTACGGGCTTTAAGGCGAGCCTCACCTTGGGCAGCGGCGACTTCGAGAGCGATTTCCTTCCGCTTGGCTACGACGGCGAGACCATTTTGAATCTTGAATTCGATAACGGGGATAAGTCTGCTGTGTATAGTTTTGAAGTCGATTCGGGCGACATGTCGTTTGATTCGGAGTAGTGGGGCAGACGAAAGCCTAGGCGAAGATATAGACGCGCTGTTTGATGAAGGCGCCGAAGCCGAGATCGGCTTCGGCGCCTTTGCCCTTACAATGGGGGCATGGAACAGATTATCTTGAACATACTCGAGGCTCTGCGTCGCGGCGAGACCGTGGACGACAAAGCGCTCGTCAAACTGATACATGCCGAGGCGCGCCGTGAGGGTGCCGACAAACGCGATTTGGCCAAGCGCCGTCTGCTGCCGTTCTACCAGCGGGTTAAACGTGAGGAGCCGGCTCGGTGGGCTGCGTGGAATGTCGATTCCGATCTGGAGCGTCAACTGCTGCAGGTGCTGCGTATGAAGCCGCGCCGAACGGCCTCGGGCGTGGCGACCATTACCGTCATCACCAAGCCCTGGCCATGCTCGGGCGATTGCCTGTTTTGCCCCAACGATCTGCGCATGCCCAAGAGCTATCTGCACGCCGAGCCGGCATGCGCCCGTGCGGAGCAAAATTGCTTTGACCCGTATCTGCAGGTGAGCGCCCGTTTGACGGCGCTTTCGCAGATGGGGCATGCGACCGATAAGATTGAGCTCATTGTGCTCGGCGGTACCTGGAGCGACTATCCGCAAGGGTATCAGACGTGGTTTATGTCGGAGCTCTTCCGTGCACTCAATGATGATGCGGTGGCGGGCGTGGCGGCCAACCCCATGTTGGCGCGTCCGGGCATCAGCCGTGCCGAGGCGGGGCGCCTGCTCGATGACGCTCCCGCCGATGCCCTGCCGCCTGTGGTAGCAGAACGCCGCGAGCGCTATCGGGCTGCCGGCATTGCGACAGACGAGGTCGAGCTTGCTGCCGGCGTTGCCGACGAGCAGGAGCGTGTGGATGCTGCCGTGGGCGGCTATAACCGCGCGGTGCGTCGGCTGTACGGCCCTGGTACGCCGTGGGGCGAGGTTGCCGAGTGGCAAACGGCAACGATGGAGGAGCTTGAGCGTCAGCAGCGCATCAACGAGACGGCGAAGCATCGCGTGGTGGGGCTCGTTATCGAGACGCGCCCCGATGCCGTAACGCCGCAGGCGCTTACGCTCATCCGCCGCCTGGGCTGCACCAAGATCCAGATGGGTATTCAGAGTCTCGACCAACATTTGCTCGATATCAACGAGCGTCGCATTTCGGTGGCTCGGATCGAGCAGGCGTTTTCGCTTGCGCGCCTGTTTGGCTTTAAGATCCATGCGCATTTTATGCTCAACTTGCTGGGCGCCACACCCGAGGGGGACAAGCGCGACTACGAGCACTTTATGACTGAGGGGGCCTTTATGCCCGACGAGGTCAAGGTCTACCCGTGTGCGCTCATCGAGGGCTCGCGTCTGGTGGGCTGCTACGAGCGCGGCGAGTGGCGCCCCTATACCGAGGAAGAACTGCTCGATGTGTTAGCCGACGACATCGTGGTGACGCCGGCGTTCTGCCGTATCAGTCGCATGATCCGCGATTTTAGTTCCGATGACATCATGGTGGGCAACAAGAAGCCCAACCTGCGTCAGCTCGTTGAGAACCGCCTGGCTGCTCGGGGTGACGGTGCGACGGTGCGTGAGATTCGCTATCGCGAGATCAGTACCGCGGGTGCCGACCTGGATGAACTGTCTCTTGATGAGGTCGCTTACGAGACGCCGGTGACGCGTGAACGCTTTTTGCAGTGGGTGACGCCCGAAGGCAAGATCGCTGGCTTTTTGCGCCTGTCGCTGCCCGTTCGCGCTTTTGTTGCCGCGCATGCGGACGAGTTGCCGACGACGCCGGACGAGGCGATGATTCGCGAGGTGCACGTGTATGGCATGGCGGCACGCGTGGGTGACCAGGGCCAGGCGGCGCAGCATCACGGGTTGGGGCGTTTGCTCGTAGAGCGTGCGTGCGAGATTGCCCGGGATGCCGGCTATGCGCGCATCAACGTGATCAGCGCGATTGGTACGCGCGAGTACTATCGCCATCTTGGATTTTATGACCATGGCCTTTATCTGCAAAAGGAGCTCTAGATGAACAAGCCGAGTGTTTCTGCCGGCGTCGTTGCCGGCGTTGCTCTGGGAGCCGCGGCGCTTGGTGCGGCCGCTGTCGCTGTTCGTGTTGCCTGTCTGCAGGTTGCGCGAACCTGCAATGGGTTGGCGCGTGTGAAGCGCGTGCACGACGAGGGCGGCGACGAAGTCCGCGTATTGGTGCAAGGCGGCGTCTACCAAAGCGCGAGTTACGTTGGCGAGCGTTGGGCTGAGCCCGTCTTTGTGTACTATCGTGCGTTTGACGACGTGTTTGAGGCCGAGGGTGCAATGCACGACGCTTATGGTCACGGCATCGACCGTATGCTCATGCTGGGTGGCGGCGGGTTTGCCTATCCCAAGTTTGCGCTGATGTCGCACGAGGGCTTGCGCATGGACGTTATCGAGTATGACGGAGAGATTACGCGCCTGGCGCGCCGTTGGTTCTATCTGGACGAGCTGGAGCGCACGGTGGGCGACCGCTTGCGGGTGATTACTGCTGAGGCTCGCTCGTATCTGGGTGTGACGAGTGTGGGTCATCGTCGCTACGACGTGGTCGTGAGCGATTGCTTTGGCGGTGCCGAGCCCGTACGCGAGCTGGCGACCGTTGAGGCGTTGCGTCTAGTGCGGGGCAGCCTGAATGCCGGCGGCATCTACGTGGCCAATATCGTGAGCGCAAGCGAGGGGAGCGATGTGACGTTCCTGCGCGATTGCGCTGCCACGGCACTCGAGGTATTCGCCCACGCCTGGGTGGTCCCATGTGGCGATGCGGAGTTCGGCGGCGAGGAAAACTACCTGCTCATCGCCAGCGACGGCAACTACGCCTTTGCCGAAGCCGTGCCCTTCGACACCGACTTCCTCGGCACCGTCCTTCACGACAAATAAGTCTCCTCGTCCCAAAAAGACTGGTCTTAGGCGTGGTCGCGCCAGCCGAGAACGCGCTGCTTCATGCCTTCGATGTCGAGCACGCCTTCGGCAAAGCCCTTGCGCACGAGCTCTTCGGGAACAAACTCGTCGTAGCGGTCAAAGTAAGGCACCTCGCCGGGATAGACGAGGTCGATGGGGTCGAAGTCTTTCTCGGCTTCGGCGGCGAGCACTTCAAAGAACGTCTCCTCGTCGGCCTTCATCTTAAACTGCATAAAGTACGGGCGTGACGGGTCGAGTCCGCGAAGGCCCAGCTCCGCGGCACATTTAATCTTGAGCATGCGCTCGAGCGCCAAAAAGGCGTAGCTTCCCAACCAGGGGAAGAGCACCCAGGTGTCGCCGCCCAGGTTAATGAGCGGCTTGGTTCCCGCGCCCGAAATCTCGGCGGTATGACGAGCCTGCGCAAGGCGGGCCCGTGCGTTACCCATAAGGTACGGATATGCTGCGTGCTCGTTGAGCGCCTTGCGCATGCGCTCGAGTACGTGTGTATTGATATCACCGGGGCAGTCGCCAAAGTAGGCCGGCACCCGGCCCTTGACCTGCGTGGCAAAGACGGTGTGGCGCTTCCAGTCCACTTCCTCGACAATCCAGCAGTGTCCGGCGATGGCGATGCGCTCACCGGGCGGTGGCGGATTGACGATCGTGCCCAACTCGGCCGACTCACTGCGAACGGTGAACTCCTCGTTTTCCTGGAACACAGCGTAGAACTTAAAGTTGTTAATGATGCGCTCGCCCGCGAGGCCCACGATGAGTCCGCCGCCCTCGGTGACTTGGATATGGTCGATCTTGATGAGGTGGCGCAGCAGTACGCGATAGTCATCGGCCGAGATGCGATGGAAATAGCTAAGCGTGAGCACACGCTGGGCAAGCTCTGCCGGCGTGAGCTCTCCGGTGCTGGCAAGCGTCGACATAGTCTGGTGGTAGAGCAGGCTGTAGGGGAGTCGATCGAGCTCGGGCGGCTCGACCCACTTTTCCTCGCGATAGAGTTGTACGAGCGCGATGCCCTGCAAGAGCTTCCACGGAATGGTCTCGGGCATCATCGTGCGCGGCTCGGGCTCTTCCTCGCGCATGACAAACCACATCTCGGGCGGAAGATCGCGGCGCCCCGTGCGGCCCATTCGCTGCAAAAAGGAGCTGACGGTAAACGGCGCATCGATCTGAAACGCACGCTCCAGACGGCCGATATCGATACCGAGTTCCAGCGTAGAGGTGGTAACGGTCGTCTGTGCCTGTTCCTCGTCGCGCATAAGCTCTTCTGCCGTCTCACGCAACGATGCCGAAAGATTGCCGTGATGGATGAGGAAACGGTCGGGCTCGTGTCGACTTTCGCAGTAGCTACGCAGCATGGAGCATACGGCCTCCGCCTCTTCGCGCGAGTTGGCAAAGACCAGGCACTTGCGGCCGCGGGTGTGTTCGAAGATATAGCCCATGCCGGGGTCGGCGTTGTCTGGTGCTGTGTCGGTGGGGTTGAGTAATGCCTGTTCGGGTGCTCGGGGAATGTCGACTTCGCCCTCGGGGGCCGAGGAAGCGCGACTGTCCTTGGGGGCAGCCTTGCCCCGTGCCTGCTCGCGACGTTGGCGGCGTTCCTCCTGTGTGAGTTGTCCGCTATGGCGCATGTCTTGGGTGCTGACGGGCAGTGCCGCGGGCGCCGCTGCCTCAATGCGCTCGCATGCAAGCACTTCGGCCTCTTGAGGACCCATGCTCTTGAATCCCCGCTGCTGCGCCTGGGGACCCGAGTTGTAGAAGTGCTCCATGGAGATACGCCACACGCGGCGCGGTTCCTCAAAACGAGGGATAACGCAGTCGCGTCCCGTTCCCTGCGAGAGAAAGGCACCCGTGCGCTCGGGGTCGCCGATGGTAGCCGAAAGGCCAATGCGGCGGGGTTGTACGCCGGCCATGCGCGACAGGCGCTCAATAAGGCAGAGCGTCTGCCCGCCTCGATCGCCGCGCATAAGCGAATGGACCTCGTCGATGACGACGTAGCGCAGATCGCAGAACATGCGCGGAATCGCCATGTGCTTATGGATCAAGAGCGCCTCGAGCGACTCGGGCGTAATCTGCAAGATACCGCTCGGCTTTTTGATGAGCTTTGCCTTGTGCGACTGCGAAACGTCGCCATGCCAGTGCCAGACGGGGATGTCGGCTTCTTCGCAGAGGTCGTTGAGGCGGACGAACTGATCGTTGATGAGCGCCTTGAGGGGGCCAATGTAGAGGGCGCCCACGCTTGCGGGCGGGTTCTCCCAAAACTCGGTCAGGATGGGAAAGAAGGCCGCTTCGGTTTTGCCGGAAGCTGTGGATGCCGTTAGGAGCACATTGTCTTGTGTGTTAAAGATGGCATCTGCTGCCGCAACCTGGATAGAGCGCAGACTCTCCCAATCGTGGGAGTAGATGAAGTCTTGGATAAACGGGGTGTAGCGGTCAAAGGCGTTCACGGGGCCTCCTCTCAAAAGCGGAACTCTCAACGCGGTGGGCAGTGGCTCGCTACATTACTGTCTCGACGTTTGCCCAGATAAAACCTGTCAAAATAAACCTGTCCCTTTTTGGCAGGTTAGATGGTGAATTCGGCGAAGTTGCGATCGTCGGATGATGTGGGCGATTCGTTGGCCGGTGCCAGTGTGTCGCCGCCGACGCTTTGCAGCAGCTCGGCCACGTCGGCATCGGGGTTTTGGCACAGGATATCGAGCAACTCGATAAAGTCGCGGATGACCTCACGGGGCGTCAGGTGCGTGTCGGCTCCCACGCGGCCAAACTCAATCTTGAGGAAGTCCACCAGGTCGTTCTCGGTAAGCGTAGGCGTCCAGCCAAAGTAGCCGGCATGGATCTGCATGAGCTTTTCGATGAGCACCAGCAGCTCCTCATAGGTGAGCGGCTGCAGGCGAATGATGGGTGCGAGCATGTCTTTGAGGTCCTCGCGTGCAAAACGGCCCTGGGCGAGGCGGCTGCGCAGAGCCTCGTAGGAAAATACGCCGCGTCGACGGTCTTCGATGGAGGTTGGCGTGCCGCCCATGATCATGCCCAGGTACTGTGCCTTGCCTTGCAGTGTGTCGTTGTACATGGTCAGGATCTTCTCGTAGTTGTACTGGCGCGTGATGGCGTTGGGGATCTTGTACAGGTTTACGAGTTCGTCGATGAGCACCAGCATGCCCTTATAGCCGCTGCAGACCAAAAAGCGCGCGATGAGCTTGATGTAGTCGTACCAGTCGTCGTCGCTGATGATGGTCGAGGAGCCCAGCTCGGCGCGTGCCTCGCTCTTGGTGCGGTACTCGCCGCGAATCCATTTGGTCACGCGGCTCATGCTCTCTTCGTCGCCCTCAGAGACGGCCGTGCGATAGCGACGAAGCATGCGGACAAAGTCAAAACCGTGGACCATCTCCTCGAGCGGGGCAAGCTGGGCATTAACGGCTGACTCGTCGGTATTGGCGCACGAGGCGACCCAGCGATCCAGGATAAGGTTGAGCGCGCCGCCCTCGGGGCGCGTCTTGGTCGATATATTGCGGATGAGCTCGCGATAGGTGGCCAGACCCTGCCCCTGACCGCCCTGCAGGCGACGCTCGGGCGAAAGGTCGGCATCGGCGACGACGAAGCCCTCACCCATGGCGTGCGTACGGATGGTTTGGAGCAAAAAGCTCTTGCCGGCGCCGTAGCGACCGACCAAAAAGCGGAAGCTTGCGCCGCCATCGGCTATGAGGCTCAGGTCGGTGAGCAGGGCGCGGATCTCGACCTCGCGTCCCACGGTGATGTAGGGAAGGCCGATGCGCGGGACGACGCCGCCCTTGAGCGAGTTGAGAATGACGGCGGCGACGCGCTTGGGCACACGGGGTGCTGTGGATGTGGTATCACTCATGGTCTAGATATCCTCTCACGTCTGCTTCGTAGTCCTCGATTATCTGCGGTCCCGCCGCGCCGAATTCAATAACGGTGTCGCCCACGAGGTCAAAGAGCGCTTCGTTGATGTTGTCGACAAGCATGTCTTCGCTCTGGCCCGACCTCTCCACAGCCGATGCTGCCTGCGCCGCGTTCTGCTCGAGCAACGCACGAAGATAGTCTTCTGCGGCGTGGGCGAGTGCGGATGCGGTGCCGGCGGACATGGGCGTTGCGGGTGTGGGCTCGGGCGCGAGGAGCGGGGCCACGACACCAAACTGCTCGGTGGAGATGGTCGGCTCGTCAGCCTCATTCTGCTGCGTGGACGCTGCGGCCGGTTCGGCAATCATGTTTGCCGCGGGTTCGGCTTCCGGTTGCCCAGAATCTGCTTCCGCGGCTTCCGTAAGCGCATCGTCCTCGCGCTCCTCGTCGATCAAAAGCGCCTCGCGCGTCTGTGCTGCGGCGTTTCGGATATGCCCCAGCTGGCTCAGGTCGATATCGATCTTGACGGGCTGGTGTGCAGCGTCCCACGAAAGCCAGGCCACAATCTCATCGTCGATGATCTTGGCCAGATATTTGGGAACCTTTTCTTCCTTAAGGGGATGAGCGGGATCCAACGCCAAGCGCAAGCGCTGATCGCAGGCACGCATCATCTCGCCGAGCTTGCTGCTCTTTTGTCTGCTGCCGTGGATGCGCATGCATTCCCAAAAGCCGTTTTGGCAACGGTAGATATGGATGGGGTCCAGACGATATTCGCAGTCCTTGTGGCGCTCGGGGGCAAAGAAGACGGCCGAGGCAAACATGGTATAAGGCATGGCCGTCTCCTCCCCAAACAGGCTCGCCACAATGCCACTCTTTCGGTGCGTGTCATAGTAGCGGGCCATGCGGACATAGACGGCGCAAGCCACGTGTCGCAGGTCGCGATGGTGCGCATGGTTGATCCTTGAGTTGCCCAGGTTGTAGGTCGACAGCGCATTGATCGCAGCCATCAGTCGCTCCTCGCGCGCCTCATCGGGCGGCAGGGGGAGGGTCGGCTCGGAGGATTTGCGGCGTTTGGTTGCTGGTGTAGCGGGTGTAGGCAAGGGCTCGATATCGCGTGCCGCACGGCGCAGCTCAATGAGCGCCTTATCAAATAAGACCGTTTTGGAATCGCTGAGCAGTTTGGGATCGAGCCCGTGGAATACGGCGTAGTCCTGCAGCCATACGCGCGCGAACCGGTCGATGCCGGGCTCATAAGCTCGGTATGATTCCCAAAAGGCTTTGATTTTGCGGAAGCCGTCGAGCGGATTGTCTACACCGATGCCGCAGATGAGCTCGTAGAGATATAAAAAGGCGAAGGACGTGGACGTCTCTTCCACTTTTTTGCGGCGCACCTGGGCGCGCCAGGTAAAGTAGCCGCGCAGTTGTCGATCGCTCATGGCGTTGTAGGTGGGAAAGTACGACTTAAACGTGCCGTTGTAGGGACAATCGTCTTCGAAGTCGGCCATCAGTAAGCCCTGACGGTAAAAAAGCTCCGCCTCTGATAGCCAACGCCCCGCGCCGCCCTTGGGATCATCCTGCCAGCGCGATATCTCGCGCATCTTGCGGTACTGGTCGGGGAGGAAGTTCTGCATCTGTCGGCCGGTCTTGAGAATCGGCTCGTCAGCATAGATTTTATTTGAGAAGCGGGCGGACTGATGGGTCCGAGCCTCGGCCATAATGCGCTCGATGAGCATCTTGACGTCCTGGTCGGCCACCGCCCTCTCCTCTCCCTATACGGTGTCGGTGACCTCATATCATAGCACAGCATCAAACAGATGTTCGAAATGCCGCAACGTAGATAGATTTAGAACAGGAGGGCGTAGATGACGGCTATGACGACGGCGGGCAGCATGTTGGCCGTGCGGAAGGTCTGAGGTCGGATAAGGTTGACGCCGACGCAGAAGATGAGCATGGATCCCACGAGTGAGAGGCTGTCGAGGGCCGCCGTGGTCATGATGGGGGAGAGCGCGCCCGCAAACAGCGTGATCGTCCCCTGGAACACGGCGACGGGCAGGGCCGAGAAGATGCAGCCGCGGCCGAGCGAGGCCGTCATGGTGCAGACAATGATGCAGTCCAGTGCACCCTTCAGGGCGAGTGTGGACCAGTCGCCGAGCAGGCCGTCCTGGATTGACCCCACAATGGCCATGGCGCCGATACACACGGTGAGTGAAGCCGAGACAAAAGCGTTGGTAAACTCGTTATCGCCCTCGCTGCCAGTCTTGCGCTTGAGCCATTCGCCGAGGTCTTCGATGGCGGCCTCCAGGTTGATGGCCTCGCCGATAAGCGAGCCGAGCGCAAATGAGACGATCAGCATGGTGGTGCCGGTGGTCGCCAGGGCTTTCCCATCGATGACGAGCATCTTTTGCATGGTGCCGCCCAAGCCGATAAACAGGACGCACAGCCCCGACGCCTTCATAAGGGTATCTTGGATACGGGGCGTGATAAAACGGCCGCCCGCTAATCCCAAAAGACCGCCCGCAATCAAAAGCACAACGTTGATGATTGTTCCCAAGCCCGGCATGAGCCCTCCCGTATTGATGCCACCTTGGCAATCGTAGCAGAATGGAACGCAGGGCATATCGCGACTTGTCTAATACGTTATATGAGTGGTATTAAGTCTGGCGTTCAGCGGGAAAGCCCTAGGTTGTCGTCGGAACGTAGGGATAGTATTCAAAGCGTAGCGTCATCAGCCGTTGCGGGGACTCGATGCCCGCGGCGATGATATCGGCATCTCGGGCGCGGTCAAACCCTTCAAGTTCAATCTGGTACGAGACGTCTTCCATAATGTCCAGACGCCGCCAAGCTTGGAGCGTGTCGCCATCGAATTCCAAGGTTTTGCTTCCATCTGGGGCAACGGCGTATAGGCGCAGCTTGGCAGTGGTCGCAGGGTCGACGATCGTGATCTTTTTGATTTCGTTCCGAGTATTCTTGGCGCCTAACAAGGTGAGCAATGTTGGTGCCACGATTTCACCCGATGGCAAAAAGACGACCTCGACGGACTCCGGAAATGCAATGATGGCAGATTTGCGAACAGGTTGATTGGCCGCGGCAACTTCGATGCTTGCTGCATCGACGGTCGTCGTGTGGTCGAGTGCGGTGAGCATGCAGCAGTTGCCCTCATCGACATCTTGGGACGTCGCAAGGCCTAGGCTGTCCTCGAGTTGGGGATCGTTTGGCTCGATAACAGCTTCATCCGGTTCCTCTGAAGGGGCGGAGATGCCGTTTGTCGGCAGTGGCGCGCTGTCTGCTTTCTCCTCTGTTATGGCTGCGTTCGTGGTGCCATCTTTTGATGGGAAGGCCATTTCGTTCAATACAAAGGGGGCGACCCCGATGGCTCCAGCTCCATTCCATTCCATTTCGAGGAGCGCCGGGTCGGCAAGTACGTGCTGCCTGTCTTGCGTTTGGACATCGATCTCGATAGGGCAGAGTTTCGCCCCTCGAGTAAGGCTGAGCGACCCGTTTTGCTTATCGTCTTTGATTTTGGCGCCTTCGGCATTGTCGGCGTAGAACAACAGGGGGGTCTCTCCCGTTGCGACGGCGTCGGTGCTGGCTTTGGTTATCCGCAACGATGCCGTGAATGAGAGCGTGGGCTGCGCGCCGTCGGCGTGCGAGACAACGCAGCCCAGGCATACACCTCCTTCTTCTTCGAAAAACGCGCTGTCGAAGGCGACCTTCGCTTCGTTCGCCGAGTCATCGACCGAAGCGATGTCGATGCGTAGCTCCAAATCGCAAGGGTCGTCATCTGCATCGAGCGCAACTGAGCGCCACGTGCAGATGGCGCATCCTGCCTGGGAGCCGTCCGTCTTGTCCGAACGCTTGATATCCACGACTATCGAGCTGTCCGTGTCCTGACGAAGGCATCCCGAGGTCGAGACTGTTGCCTGTGTGAGCGAAAACCGCTTGCACGCAATGACGCTCGACGGGTCTGGTGCGGGGCTTAGGGCTGCCGGCAAGGAGTCCGCCATGACGGGGGTCGCCCAAGCGGCGATAGGCGTTCCGGTTGCGAGTGCGCCGCAGAGCGCGACGACGGGCAAAAGGTTCTTCGATGCCATGGGGTCTCCTTGCTTTATATTGTGCGAGCTGGTTGTGTCTTATTGCTGGTTGCGTTTGATGCACAGTCCGAGGCCGGTGGCTCCCGCGCCCGCCGCAGCGACGCTTGCTGCCAAGAGCTGCTTTTCGTCGCCTGTCTGCGCCAACGGTTCCTGGTGGTTGCCGCGGTCGAGCCCCGAGAGGTCGACCGTCACTTGCGTGGCGGCCTGAGCCTGTTCTTGCTGGGCAAAGGCCATGGCTGGCCCAAACGCTAGGATGCTGACGGCGGCGGCCAGGGCGATCACCTTATGCCGTGTGCGCACCGGGCTCGACCGTCCAGGTGATTGTTGCAACTTGATCGCCTTCGCCGGTTACGTGGAAGATGTCGCGCGTGACGCGGGCGACATTTCCGCTCGTCTTGAGCTTGATCTTGTCCGAACCGCCGGCAATACCCTGATAGCCCATATCAAAGGTTGCGTTTTTGGAAAGATCGATTCCCGTTCCCTGCATTGCGGCACTGGCGTCTTGGAGCGCGCCTTCGGGACCGACCTTAAAGTCGATGGAGTTCTGAGCGGTTCCGGTCTTCGCGTCGGCGGCAATGGTCCAGGTGTTCATGGCATCGATCTTCATGTTGGTGACATGGATGCCGTAGGCCGAAAGGTTGTCGATGGTGGTTGCATCTTCTGAGGGGCCCTGAAGCGTGCCGTCGGCCTTGGCGATGAACGGAATAACCGTCGGAACTTTGAAATTAACGTTGTCGATCTCGGTCTTGACCATTACCTTCGTGCTTCCAACACGCCCGGCTGCCATAGCTGGCGTCGGGGCGGCGCCCATTGCGAGCGCGAGCGCGAGCCCTGCGCCCACGACGAGCGCTCTGGCTCCGTTCATGTTCCTGGTGATGTCCATGGTCGTTCCTTTCTATTCGCCGCGGGCCGTCCCCGCGATGATTGGACGAGTGTTGGTGACTGCGCGCAATGACACAGCGGGCGTTAGGGGCTAGCTCTCGGCCTGTTCCACCCGGACCTTGACGCGCGTCGGATTGCCGTGGTTGTCATGGGTCTTGGTGTCGAGTGCCTGGATTTCGATATACGCTTCGCCTTCCTCGATATCGCCGGCGGGACACGTCTCAACCGTCTTGCCGGTTTCGACGATGCCGGACTCATAGATGGTCTCGTCGTTTTGAATGACGCGGAATCGCTGGGGAAACTTGTTGTCCTGGACGTTTTGCACGTTGACGCGCAACTTGCCGCCTTCCTGCAGCTGGGCGACCGGCGCGACCGAGATCGTCATCATGTTGTCGCGGACGATGGCGTCGAGCTCGTCTTGGATTTCTTGGCGCGATTTGCCCTCGGCCGTCGTGACCGAGGCGCCCGCTTCGGGTACGGGCTGTGTCTGCCAGGCGTACAAGCCTACGGCGACGAGGGCGCAGACGATAGCCAAGCAGACAGCGATGAGTTTCTTGCGATGTCCCGGACTCGCGAGCCGGGGCAACTTCTTCGCGCTCATGCGGCGTCCTTGGTGGTGTAGACGCGTGCGAACGTGGACGGGTCCGCTCCAAAGAGCATGTGAAGCATCAGACGGCGCGAGTAGACAAGCTCATCGAAGTCGGGAGGGAGCTCGATGTCGTGGATGCATGCGATGTGGTGGGCGAGTGCCGAGAACGACTCAGGGTCGCAGATCACATCGGTAGTGACGTGGTAGACCGTCGTGTCGGGGAATGCCTCTTCTTCGAAAGGCAGGAGATGGGGATCGTCGTCGACTTCGATGGCGACACCGTACTGGGGCCAGTAATATGCCATAGGAACCTCCCTGCTTCTGGGACCAAAACTTCTATCGGTTTTGGCTGTCGATGCCGACCGTATCAGCCACTACTTGACCAAAAGCTGACCAAATACTTGACGGATTCGCATCGTCGCAGGTAACAGGTGGTAAAAATACTTCAACATTTTTTGAGCGCCAATTTCGCGATCGTTGGCGGCAAAGCGATATGTGTAAAAAACATCGCCTGCCGAGATGTGGCGGCCGCTCGCCGAATTGCACGAACGTAAAAATCCTCAATTATGGAGACGGTCTCGAACACGTCAACGAAACGATGCGGTAACATCTCCCTGCAAACACTGTAGTTAGCTAAAGGGGAGTTCTGCATGTCTGCAACTATCAAACCCTTCACTGATGAGTTCGAGGAATACGGTCGCGACGAGTCTCGCTCGTCGGGCGAGGCCTCGAGCATTTCGTTTCCAACATCGGAAGACGAGGTTCGCGCCATCTTGCGGCAGCTCCATGCCGAGCGCGTCTCGGTAACGGTTCAGGGCGCCCGGACCGGTCTTGCCGCCGGCGCCGTGCCCCATGGCGGCCACATTCTCAACACTTCCCGTACGAATCGCTACCTAGGCCTTCGCCGCGATGAACAGGGTCGCTTTCTGCTTCGCGTAGAGCCGGGTGTCGTGCTGTCCGAGTTGCGCAAGCAACTGGGCAAAAAGGTGCTTCCGACCGCAGGCTGGGACCAGGCATCGCTTAAGGCTTACGAGGAGTTTCAGGATGCCCCCGAGCAGTTCTTTCCCACCGATCCCACCGAGGCATCTGCCTGCTTGGGCGGTATGGCGGCATGCAACGCCTCTGGCGCACGTAGCTACGCTTACGGTCCCATGCGCCCCCACATCACGGGTCTTCATGTCGCGCTGACCGATGGCGACCTGGTCGAACTTCAGCGCGGCGAGGTTTTTGCGCAGGGTCGTCGCCTTTCGCTCGTCACGGTGCAGGGCCGCACGCTCGAGCTTGATCTTCCCGCCTACACCATGCCCAAGACCAAAAATGCTTCGGGCTATTTTGTTGCGGACGACATGGATGCCATCGACCTCTTTATCGGCGCCTGCGGCACGCTCGGCGTCATTACGGAGCTCGAGATTGCCCTGCAGCCGGCACCGGCGGTCGTTTGGGGTGTGAGCTGCTTTTTCGATAGCGAAGACAAGGCCGTGTCCTTCACCGATTCCGTGCGCCCCGTCCTGTCCCACGCGGCCGCCATCGAGTATTTCGATGCGGGCGCCCTGGATATCCTACGCCGCCAGCGCGAGCAGTCGACGGCGTTTTCTTCGCTGCCGGCGCTCGACAAAGAGGCCAAGGTCTGCGTCTACGTGGAGCTCGACTGCGATGATGAAGCCCAGGCGACTGAAGAACTGTATCACCTGGGGTGGGTATTGGAGCTTGCGGGCGGCAGCGATGATGCGACGTGGGTCGCGCGTACCGAGGTCGATCGCGAATGCCAGCGATTCTTCCGCCATGCGGTGCCCGAGAGCGTCAACATGCTTATCGACGAGCGTCGTCGCACCGACCCCACCATCACCAAGCTGGGCTCGGACATGTCGGTGCCCAACGCGCGCCTGGCCGATGTGATTGCCCTCTATCGCCGCACGTTGGCCGAAAGCGGTCTTGAGTCCGCCGCGTGGGGCCATATCGGCAACAACCACCTGCATGTGAACATCCTGCCGCGCGATGCGCAGGATTACCGCCGCGGCGGCGAGTTGTTTGCCCAGTGGGCCTCCGAAGTTACGGCTATGGGTGGCGCCGTCTCCGCCGAGCACGGCGTCGGCAAGATCAAGGCGGGCTTTCTCGAGACGATGTACGGCCACGAGGCCATGGTCGAATCGGCGCGGCTCAAGCTCCAGCTCGATCCTGCCGGACAGCTGGGTCGCGGCAACCTGTTTTCGGAGAAGCTCTTGGATGAACTCGTCCAGAAAGGGGGCGCGTGAAGATGAGCGATTTCCATATGGTGGTGTGCGTCAAGGCGGTGCCGGGAAGCACCGAGGTCAAGATGGACCCCAAGACCAATACCATTGTGCGCGACGGCAAGCAGGCGGTCACCAATCCCTTTGATGCGAGTGCCCTGGAGTGCGCGCTGGCGCTCAAGGACGACTTTATCGGCTTTGGCATGGATGTGCGCGTGACGGTGGTGTCGATGGGTATTCCCGCGACCGAAGCGCTGCTGCGCGACTGCATCGCCCGTGGCGCCGACGACGCGCTGCTGCTAACCGATCGCGCCTTTGCAGGTGCCGATACCTTGGCGACCACGTATGCCCTCAAATGCGGTATCGAGGCGTTCGACGAGGACTTCGACCTGCTTATCTGCGGCAAGATGGCGGTGGACGGCGATACGGCCCAGATTGGTCCCGAGCTTGCCGGCGCCTTCGAGATTCCCTGCGTGACCGATGTGAGCTGCGTGCAGAGCGCGGGCTTTACGACGTGCGGTTCGCTGGCGCTCGTTCACGGATGCGATGCCGGCGAGGAGACCGTGTATCTGGAGATGCCCTGCGCGATGACAACTGCCAAAGAGATTGGCCAGCTGCGCATGCCGAGCATTGCCGGTATTCGTGCGGCAGAGGAGGCGGACGTGTGCGTGGTCAGCGCTGCCGACGTGCATGCCGACCCCGCGCGTTGCGGCCTTGCTGGCTCGCCGACGCAGGTCGTGCGCTCGTTTGTGCCCGACCGCGATCAAACGTGCGAAGCCGTTGAGGGCACACCGACCGAGCAGGCGGCAAAGCTTGCCAAGATTATCGAGGGGATGGCATAGATGAGCGGACTGATTATCGATAGCGAAGCCTGCATCGGCTGCGGTCGCTGCGTTCGTGCCTGCGCCTCGGGCGGTATTGTGGTGGAGGGTGAGCGGCCAAACCGCTGCGCCCGCGTAACCGACGGCTGCATCCTGTGCGGCGGCTGCGTCGACGCCTGTCTCGTTAACGCCATCTCGATCGAGCGCGATGAAGCCGTCGGCACGGTGGACCTCGACGCGTATCGAGATATTTGGGTATTCGTTCAGACTGACGAGCATGACACTGTAGCCCCTGTGGCCTATGAGCTCATGGGCAAGGGCCGCGAGCTTGCCGATGCCCGCGGCTGCCGTTTGGTGGCACTAGTCGGCGTGAGCCCCGAGAGTTCACTCGAGGAGCTTGAGCATTTGGTTTGCGCCGGCGCCGACGAAGTGCTGGCCTGTCGCGACGAGCGTCTGCGTCAAAACGACGCGGAAGTCTATGCTCGTCTGATCTGCGATCTGGTAGCCGAGCGCAAGCCCGAGGCCATCCTCTACGGCGCGACCGCCTTTGGTCGCGAGCTGGCGCCCGGCGTTGCCGTCCGCTTGCAGACGGGCCTTACGGCTGATTGCACCGTGCTTTCGATGGATACGGAGACGGGTCTGTTGCAGCAGACGCGCCCGGCGTTTGGCGGCAACCTGATGGCCACCATCGTCTGCCCCCATCACCGTCCCCAGATGGCAACAGTGCGTCCCGGCATCTTTAAGGCGCCCGACTTCGACTACGGCCGCTCCGGCACGATCACCCAGGTGGCGCTTGCAGAAGACGTTAAGGCCCGCGTCGAAATCTCGATTCCCGCCGAGGAGTGGGGACAGCAGCCCTCGATCGCCAATGCCGAGCGCCTGGTCGTGGTGGGTCGCGGCATTGGTTCCAAGAAAAACCTGCCGTTGATGCGAAGGCTCGCCGAGGCTCTGGGTGCCGAGCTTGGTTGCACGCGTCCCGTCGTGGAGGCGGGTTGGCTGGAGTATCGCCACCAGATTGGCCAGACGGGCGTATCGGTTTCGCCCAGGCTTCTCGTGAGTATCGGTGTTTCGGGCGCCATCCAACATCTTGCCGGCATCGGTGGGGCGGAGTGCATCATCGCCATCAACGAGGACCCGGATGCCCCCATTTTCGGTGCTGCCCAGTACAAGGTTGTTGGGGACGCCGTCGAGGTCGTCGAGGAGCTGCTGGCCCAGCTTGAGCGCTAGGCGCGCGCCAGCCAGTCGCGCATCTCGTCCTTTAGGCGGCTCCAAGTTGCCTGCGTGGCGGGGTCGGTAAAGGGCCGCGTAATGCCAAAGGGCGCGTCGAGCAGGCGGTGGATATCGCCCTGTTCGCGCGCCAGCGCGCGGCTTGCTGGATAGACGAGCTCAAACATAAAGCAGATAAGCCCCACCAAGAAGTCGGCGGGCTCATCGCGCTCATCGCGTGCGACGCAGCGGTGCTCGTCAAAGGCGGCAAGTGTCGGCGACGAGAAACGGCTGCCGAGAAACGTCTTCTCGTCCACCTTGAGGATAGTGTCGACAGTGCTGTCGGCGATGGTGCGCATAATGTCGATCTTGTCGCCATCGCGCACGATATCGCAGAAGCTCCGCGTGCGCTCGTCGAGCTGCGCGGGTAGACGGAAATCGCTGTGATAGGCAATGCTCGCTCGGATGAGCTCATCTTCTGCCGGGTCATCGATAAAGTCGCGGATGCTCGTTACGGCGGGTGCATCGGCGGGATTCTCGCCAAAGAGGACCTCGATGCCCAGCGCCGCATGGCTCATGCTCTCGGCGTCCTTAAAGGTGTCCCAGCGTCGCAGCTGCTCAAAGCGGCCCATATCGTGTAGCAGGCCGCAAAGCCATGCCAGGTCAATATCTTCTGACGACCAGCCCTGCTCGCGCGCTACGGCATCGCATGCCTCGGCCACGTGGTACGTATGCTCGATTTTGAGCGCGATGCGTGGGTTGGTGGCGTCGTAGGCATCGGTGTAGCTTTTGAAGGCCGCGCGCGCCCGGTCTCGATCGATAGCTGTCATAATGACTTCCTAAAAAGTTGTGTCTTTCGATCCGGTGGCAATTGTAGGTGAACTCGGTTGCTGCCGGATGATGATTCTGCCGTGTCGCTACATGCGGCTCGGAGACCTTGTCAGGATGAGAAACGTATGGTGCTCAAAATCGTTAGAACCGTCTGGCCAGTGATGCTTACCTATGTTGCAATAGGCGCGCCGTGCGGAATGATCATGGGGCAGACGGGAATGGAGCCCTGGATGGTCTTTGCTCTAAGCAGTACGTTTGTGACGGGCAGCGGCCAGTTTATGATCTGCAACCTGTGGCTGGCGGGTGTGCCTGCAGCATCGATCGTCGCGAGCGTCGCCGCAATCTCCTCGCGCTTTGCGCTTTACTCGGCATCGATCGCACCGCATCTGAGGGGTGCCTCGAAGCGTCAGACGCTGGCTGTTGCCGCGACACTTACCGAGGAGGCATATGGCATCTCGCTTGCCAAGTTGGTTGAAGGGGAGGATTGGGGCCCGCGCGAGTCCTTTGTGCTCAACGTAATCCTCATCGCAACATGGGGCGTTTCGTGTACGATGGGTGCCATCGTCGGCGCCGTTGTCGATGTTCCCACCGCCATTGCAGCCTTTGTCTGCACCTCGCTCTTTATCTGCCTGCTCTTTTCGCAGCGGCTGTCGCGCGGTAACGTTGTCGCGGCGGTTTCGGGCGCGGTGTCCGTCGCCGTATGCAAGTTCTTGGGCCTCGCGAATATTGCCGTGCCGGCAAGCGTCGTGGTCGGCATTGCCATTGCGCTGGCGTGCGATGCTGTATTTGACGGAAGAGGTGCCCGCGATGCCCGCTAACGAGTTCTTGGTTCTGTGGCTGTCGTCGTGGGCTGCTATCGCGTTCTTTCGCATCGCGCCGGCGTTCGCCTTGCGCGGGCGGACCCTGTCGCCCCGCATTACCGAGGCCCTGGGCTATATCCCGCCCGCTGCCTTTGCCGCGCTGGTCGCCAACGACTTGGTGAACCCCGGCGCGTTCGACGCGGGACTCTGGCCTGCCTTGGTTCCCTGGATTGCGGCCACCGGCGTCGTGGCGGTGGCAATCAAGACAAAGTCGATGTTGTGGTGCTGCGTTTCGGGCATCGTGTTCTATATCGTTTTGAGCCTCGTATAGGAGCAGGACGCGTTATCGTCCCGGCCTAACGAATCGAATTTCTCACCGAGGCGGTCTGCTTCTTCTGGTACCATGGTCAAACTTTACTGTAGCAAAGCGTGACGTGGGCTTTTGTTCTGCGTCAGCGGAAATGGGGGTTTCATGGCACAGGAAGCGACCGCCAGCGAGCAAAAGAAATTCAAGGTACCGCGCATCCCGGGCGACATCATGATCTATCCGATGATCGTCGGCTTTTGCTCAATACCTTCTGCCCGCAGGTCTTTGAGGTCGGCGGCTTCTTTACGGCTGCCTGCCGCGGCGGCTCCAACACCATCGTTGCCGCGATCTTGCTGTTCGTGGGCGCCGGCATCAGCTTTAAGTCCACGCTGGGCGCCATCAAGACCGGCATCGTCGTGCTGATTCCTAAGCTTGTAGTGGCAGCCGCGCTGGGTCTGGGCGTCGCGTACTTCTTTAACGATAACTTTTTAGGCCTGAGCTCGGTTTCCATCATCGGCGGCATTACGTTTTGCAACATGGCGCTCTATACGGGCATCATGGGCGAGTTCGGCGATGAGTCCGAGCAGGGCGCTGTCGGTATCCTGTTCTTTACGGCCGGCCCCGCCGTCACGATGATCATCCTTGGTGTTTCGGGTCTCGCCAACATCCCCGTCGGCACCATCATCGGATCCATCCTGCCGCTTGTTATCGGCATGGTCCTGGGCAACTTGTTCCCGTTTATCAAGAACCTGCTGGTTCCCGGCGCCAATCCCGCGATCGCTGTAATTGGTTTTCAGCTCGGTGCGTCCATGAGCCTTTCGAGCTTCATCGCCGGTGGCATTTCGGGCATCCTGCTGGGCCTCATCACGCTCTTTATCGTCGGTCCCATTACCTTTGCCTTCGAGCGCCTGTGTGGCGGCAATGGTAAGGCGGCTGTGGCATGTTCCACCATTGCCGGCACGGCCATGACCACGCCGGTCGCCCTCGCCGAGGTCGCTCCGCGCTATGCCGAGCTTGCGCCCACCGCGTATGCGCAGATCGCCACTGCCGTCATCATCACGGCAATCATGGCCCCGATTCTGACCGGCTGGGTCGATAAGAAGTTCTGCCAGAGCAAGGAAGACCTGTCGCCTGCCGGTGTCGAGGCCATCGAAGAGGCTGTCGCGACCGACATCGATGGCGAGTAGCAATCGATACCCATCAATGATTCCGGCGTGCAACTCGCGCCGTTTGAGCGCCCGAACGAGAGCTGTCTTGCAGTGACGTTCGGTCGCTCTGCCATTATTCCCCTTACTCCTGCGGAGTAGGGGGTGTTTGTTGCCCAGATTCGAATTGGGCGATTCTGGCCACTTGGATATTGAAGGGAGGGCGTCTAGTGGTAAAGGCACTCAAGATCGAGATATTCCTGCTGTGCATGATTATTCTTATCGGACTTGCCGTACGAAGCCGTCGCTCCCTGTTCTCGAGCACCCAGCAGCTTTTGTTTAGCATGCTGGGCTACACGTCTGCTGCCTACATTTTCTTCGATATGATCTGGACGCTCTCGGACGGCGTGAGCACTCCTGTAGGCATCACGGCCAACTGGATTTCCAACGCGGTTTCGTTTTCGCTGTTCGCCATCGCGTGCCTCATTTGGTTTTTCTATTCCGAGACGATGCAGGGCTCACGGCTCCTGACCACGCCCTATAGGGTGGTACTTTTAACGTTGCCAACCGCATTGGTGGTCGTTCTGGCATTTACCAGCTACTGGACGCACGCTATGTTCTATATCGATGCGCGGGGCGTATATCGTCGCGGAGCGCTTTATATGATTCAGCCTATCGTTAGCTACTGCTACGTCATATATACGTCCTTGCATGCCTTTATTCAGGCTCGAAAAGTCGAAAGCCTGCAAAAGAAGGCCATTTATCGCACCCTCGCCTTTTTTGCGGTTCCCGCTCTGGTGGGCGGTACCTTTCAGATCGTATACTCGGTGCCTGGCCTTTGTGTCGGCATAATGATTAGCATGTTGCTGCTCTATATCATCTGTCAGGAGCAGCTGATCTCGACCGACCCGTTGACTGGCCTTAACAATCGCAACCGTTTTGAGACCTATATGCTGTCGCTGTTCTCGGGTGCTGATCAGGCCGATGATGTGTATCTGCTTATGATGGACGCCGACGGCTTTAAGCTGATTAACGATCGCTATGGACATGTGGAGGGCGACCATGCTCTCCAGGTCATATCTGCTACGCTCAAAGAGGTCTGCTCGGCGTCTGGTGGTTTTATCGCACGTTATGGCGGCGATGAGTTCGTGGTGCTCCAGAAGGCTGCGGCGGAACAGGACATCATAGACCTGTGTTCGGCGATTAACGACGAGCTCGCTCGTGCCGAGGTGCCGTATGCATTGCGGATGTCCATCGGTTACGCGCGGGTCGGCGATAGTGTTGATACCTGGCAAGACTTACTTCGCGCTGCCGATGCGGAGCTCTACCGCGTCAAGGCCGAGAAAAAGAAAGCCGGCGTCCAGATACGCTAGGAAAAGGGGTGCACGCTTGCGTGCGTGGCGGCCCTCAGCTCACTGATGTACTCCATTAAGCTAAAGTATGTGAATCCTCTCTGCTAAATAAGGGTAGCTCGCTAGGCTTTTTTGGGTTTGTTGACGATGATGATGCCGCCGCAGACCAATAGCAGGGCAACGATGACGGTAACGGGGCTCGTGCCAGCACCCTCGCCGAGCAGTAGCGCGCTCAGCAGCACACCAAAGACGGGGTTCATAAACCCAAAGACCGAGACGCGGCTGACGGGGTTGACGGCAAGCAGGCGCGGCCACAGCGAGTAGGCGACCGCGGAGATAAGCGCCGTGTAGATGATGAGCGTGATGGCGGGGGCAATCGCCGTGGGGGAGAGCGCGCCACCCATCAAAAAGCCGATGGCGGTGAGGGCCAGGCCGCCGACCAAGAACTGCCACCCGGCAAGCAAGACGCCGTCGTGCTCGCGCGAGAAGATGCCGATCAGGCAGGTCGAAAGGGCACCCGCGACGGTGGAGGCCAGGATAAAACCCTCGCCGTCGAGCGTAAAGCCAAAGGTGCCGTCCGCGCCCGAAAGGTTGACGAGCGCGACGCCGGCAAAGCCCAGTACGCAGCCGAGCACCTTGGCCGTATTGAGCTTCTCGGTGCGAAACGCCAGAGCGGCAAAGAGGATGGCTAGGAAGTTGGCGCTGGCCTCGATGATGGAACTCGACATGGCACTGGCGCGCGAGAGTCCCAGGTAGAAAAAGAAGTACTGCCCGATAGTCTGGAAGAGCGACAGGATACATATGGGCTTGATATCACGCGCTTGCGGAACGAGCGGACGGCGCTGGGCCACGCTCATGCCAACAATGACCAGCATGCCGGCAAGGGTGAAGCGCAGACCGGCGAAGAGCAGCTGCGAGGCGCTGTCGTGCGCCGGGATGCCAAAGAGGCCGTAGCCGATTTTGATGCAGGGGAAAGCCGACCCCCAGAGCGCGCAGCAAACGAGGCAGCCCAGGATGAGTCCGGGCAGGGTGGCGAGATACGGCTTGCGGCTTTCCATGATGTTCTTCTCCTATACGCGCGAAGCAAAAAAGAACCCGCCACCGGGCGTGCCGGTGGCGGGTGTTGTTACCCGAGGGGATTGTACCCGATGGGAACGTATTAAGCGAAGTAGGCTACGCCGCTCTCAAAGATCGGCATGAATTTGTCGCCGGGGACATGCTCGGGCACGTTGCAGTACAGGTTGTCGCCGCGACGCTCGGCATGGCCCATCTTGCCCAGGACACGGCCGTCGGGGCTCGTGATGCCCTCGATGGCGAGTGCGGAGCCGTTGGGGTTGACGGAAAGGTCCATGCTGGGTTTGCCGTTCTCGCCCACGTACTGCGTGGCGACCTGGCCGTTGGCGATCAGCTGGGCGAGCACTTCGTCATTGGCGACAAAGCGGCCCTCGCCGTGGCTGATGGCGACGGTATAGGGGTCGTCCAGGCTGCACTGCGACAGCCACGGGGACAAGTTGGACGAGATGCGGGTGCGCACCAGACGGCTCTGGTGGCGACCGATGGTGTTGAACGTCAACGTGGGCGCATCGGGCGTGGCGTCGACGATGTCGCCGTAGGGCACCAGGCCGAGCTTGATCAGGGCCTGGAAGCCGTTGCAGATGCCCAGCATCAGGCCATCGCGGGCCTTGAGCAGGTCGCGGACTGCCTCGGTGACCTCGGGAGCGCGGAAGAACGCCGTGATGAACTTGGCAGAGCCGTCGGGCTCGTCGCCGCCCGAGAAGCCGCCGGGGATCATAACGATCTGGCTTGCACGGATGCGGCGGGCAAGCTCGTGGGTGCTCTCGGCGACGGCCTCGGGCGTGAGGTTGTTGATCACGAAGGTGTCGGCCTCGGCACCGGCGGCACGGAAGGCGCGGGCGCTGTCGTACTCGCAGTTGTTGCCGGGGAACACGGGGATGATCACGCGCGGGCGGGCGATCTTGGCGCCGCCGTACACGTGGATATCCTTGGCGCGGAAGTCGATGGTCTCGACCTCGGGGGTCTCGCCGGCGCTGCGGTAGGCGAAGACGCCCTCGATGCCGCTCTCCCAGGCCTCCTGGAGCTCGGCGAGCTCGATGACCTCGGAGCCGGTGTCGATGACATAGCCCTCGACGGTGGTGCCCAGGGGCTCGACGACAACGCCGTCGGCGACCTCGGGCAGCTCGGCGTCCTCGGCGAGCTCGACGATAAAACTGCCGTAGAGCGGGGTGAAGAGGCTCTCCACGTCTACATCCTCGGCAAGCTCGATACCGATCTGGTTACCGACGCACATCTTAAAGAGGCTCTCGGCGCCGCAGCCGTAGCCGGGCGTGGATATGGCCAGGGCGTTGCCGGTAGCAGTGAGCGCCTCGACGGCGTCAAACGCGGCGAGCAACTGCTGGGCGTCGGGACGGTAGTCCTCGCCATAGGTGGCGGGGGCGATGCGGACGACGCGGTGCGTGAGGCCCTTGAACTCGGGCGAGACGGCGCGGGCGGCCTTGCCCACGGCGACGGCGAAGCTGATCAGGGTCGGCGGAACGTTGAGCTCGCCGGTCTCGTCCTCAAACGAACCGCTCATGGAGTCCTTGCCGCCGATGGCGCCGGCACCCAGGTCGACTTGGGCCATGAGGGCGCCCAGGACGGCTGCCGTGGGCTTGCCCCAGCGCTCGGCCTCGGTGCGCAGACGCTCGAAGTACTCCTGGAAGGAGAGATAGGCGCGCTTGTGCTCAAAGCCGGCAGCCACGAGCTTGGCGATGGACTCGACCACGGACAGGTAGGCGCCCGCAAACTGGTCGGCCTCCATCAGATAGGGGTTGAAGCCCCATGCCATGGCACTCGCCGTGGTGGTCTCGCCGCCCACGGGGAACTTGGCGACCATGGCCGAGCTGGGGGTGAGCTGCGTCTTGCCGCCAAAGGGCATGAGCACGGTCGCGGCGCCGATGGTGGAGTCGAAGCGCTCGGAAAGGCCCTTGTTGGAAGCGACGTTGAGGTCGGTGACGAGCGAGGTCATGCGCTCGGCGAGCGTGGTGCCGGCCCAGCTGGGCTGCCACACGCTACGGGCGCACACGTGGGCGACCTGGTGCTTGGGTGCGCCGTTGGAGTTGAGGAACTCGCGGGACAGGTCGACGATAGCGACGCCGTTCCAGGCCATGCGCATGCGCGGCTCAGCGGTAACCTCGGCGATAACGGTCGCCTCCAGGTTCTCCTCGGCGGCGTAGCCCATGAACTCCTCGACGTCACCGTCGGCGACGGCGCAGGCCATGCGCTCCTGGGACTCAGAGATAGCGAGCTCGGTGCCGTCCAGGCCGTCGTACTTCTTGGTCACGGTGTCCAGGTCGACATACAGGCCGTCGGCAAGCTCGCCCACGGCGACCGAGACGCCGCCGGCGCCAAAGTCGTTGCAGCGCTTGATCAGACGGCAGGCGTCGCCGCGGCGGAACAGACGCTGCAGCTTGCGCTCGACAGGGGCGTTGCCCTTCTGGACCTCGGCACCCGAGGTCTCGATGGACTCGGTGTTCTGGGTCTTGGAGGAGCCGGTGGCGCCACCGATGCCATCGCGGCCGGTGCGGCCGCCCAGCAGGATGATCTTGTCGGTGGGGGCGGGGCACTCGCGACGAACGTGGTTTGCCGGGGTAGCGCCCACGACGGCGCCAACCTCCATGCGCTTGGCCACGTAACCGGGGTGATAGAGTTCGTTGACCTGACCGGTGGCAAGGCCGATCTGGTTGCCGTAGCTGGAGTAGCCGGCGGCGGCAGTGGTCACGAGCTTGCGCTGCGGCAGCTTGCCCTCGAGCGTCTCGGAAACCGGGACGGTGGGGTCACCGGCGCCGGTGACACGCATGGCCTGGTACACGTAGCTGCGGCCCGAGAGCGGGTCGCGGATGGCGCCGCCCACGCAGGTGGCGGCACCGCCGAAGGGCTCGATCTCGGTCGGGTGGTTGTGGGTCTCGTTCTTAAACAGGAACAGCCAGTCCTGGTCCTCGCCGTCGACATCGACCTTCACCTTGACGGTGCAGGCGTTGATCTCCTCGGACTCGTCGACATCGGTCATGACGCCGGTCTTCTTAAGGTACTTGGCGCCGATGGTGCCCATGTCCATGAGGCAGACGGGCTTGGCGTCGCGGCCGAGTTCGTGGCGCATCTCCATGTAGCGGTCGAAGGCTTGCTGCACCACGGCGTCGTCGATCGTCACGTCGTCCAGGACGGTGCCGAAGGTGGTGTGGCGGCAGTGGTCGGACCAGTAGGTGTCGATCACGCGGATCTCGGTGATGGTGGGGTCGCGGTCCTCATCGCGGAAGTACTGCTGGCAGAAGGCGATGTCTGCCTCGTCCATGGCAAGGCCGCGATCGGCGATAAAGGCGGCAAGGCCGGCCTCGTCGAGCTTGCGGAAGCCGTCGAGCACCTCGACGGGCTGGGGCTCGGGAGTCTCCATGTACAGCGTCTCGGGCAGGTCGAGCGAGGCGATGCGCGCCTCGACGGGGTTCACCACGTAGTGCTTGATGGCATCGATGGCGGCCTCGTCCAGAGCGCCCGAGATCATATAGACCTTGGCGGAGCGCACGGCGGGGCGCTCGCCCTGGCTGATGAGCTGCACGCACTCGCTGGCGGAGTCGGCGCGCTGGTCAAACTGGCCAGGCAGGAATTCGACGGCAAAGACGGCGCCATCGCTTGCGGGGAGTTCGTCGTAGGTCACATCGACCTGGGGCTCGCTAAAGACGGTCGGCACGCAGGAGCGGAAAAGCTCCTCGTCGATGCCCTCGACGTCGTAGCGGTTGATGATCCTCAGGGCCTCGATGCCCTTGATGCCGAGAATTTCGGTCAGCTCGCCCTTGAGCTGCTGAGCCTCGACGTCGAACCCGGGTTTCTTCTCCACGTAGATACGAGAGACCATTGGTTCCTGCCTTCCTGATCGGTTGGGCGTACGGTACGGTATGCGGCAGCGGTCGGTTTACGGGACAAGCCTCGCGGTCGCCTTGAGCCACATGTTTGTAAACCTCACTATGATACGACAGCTCGCGGCGCGTTGAGGACGGCGAGGGTGCTACAGTGAAGCGCAAACAAGAGAAAGGCATCACATGGCATTCGTTTCGCTCGCCATCATCGCACTCGTGGCCTTTGCGAGTCCTTTTATCGCCTCGGCGATTCCCGGAAAACCCGTTCCCGAGACGGTCTTTTTGCTCGTGCTCGGCGCGGTGCTGGGACCCCATATGCTCGGCGTCATCCATGTAGATGCCGAGGTCTCGCTTGTGTCCGAGCTGGGCCTGGCCTTCTTGTTCCTGCTTGCCGGCTTTGAGATCGACCCCAAGAGCATCACGGGCGTCGAGGGGCGCTACGGCTTGGCGACGTGGGTCGTCACGTTTGGTATCGCCTGGCTTGCCGTACGCTTTACCCCGTGGTTCTCGGTCAGTCATTTCGACGGTATCGCCGTGACGCTTGCCCTCACTTCGACGGCGCTCGGTACGCTCGTGCCCATCATGCGTGAGCGCTCGCTCACCGGCACGCGCGTGGGCGACTCGATTCTCGCGTATGGCACTTGGGGTGAGCTCGGCCCTGTGCTTGCCATGTCGGTGCTGCTGTCTGCCCGCACCGGCATCCAAACGCTTGTGATCCTTGGCTTGTTTGCGGTGGTCTGCGTGTTGCTGGCCGTGGTCCCGAGCCGCTCCAAGCGCGTCGGCAGCCGCTTCTTTGCGTTTGTCGAGGAACGTGCCGATACCACGTCGCAGACCTTCGTGCGCCTGACGGTGCTCATCCTGGTCACACTCGTGGCGTTCTCGGCTGTCTTTGATCTCGACATCGTGTTGGGTTCTTTTGCCGCCGGCTTTGTCCTGCGCTACATCATCCCCGAGGGCAACCATACGCTCGAGACCAAGCTCGACGGCCTGGCCTACGGCTTTTTGATTCCGGTATTCTTTACCGTATCGGGCGCAAAGATCAATCTGACGGCCGTGGCGTCGCGCCCGGGTCTGCTCGTGGGCTTTATCGTGGCGTTGTTGATTATTCGTGCCGTTCCCATTCTCATCTCTATGAGCATTTGTCCTGCGACGCGCGATGTGTCGGCGTATGGTCGCATTACCGTGGCCCTGTACTGCACCACGGCCCTGCCGATCATCGTTGCCGTGACAAGCGTTGCCGTCAACGCGGGCGCGCTGTCGCAAGATATTGCGTCGGTCATGGTTGCCGCCGGTGCCATCACGGTGTTCTTGATGCCGTTGCTCGCGCAGCTCTTCTACCGCGTGGTCGACGCCGCGCCGGTCGCCGCCGTGGCAGAAGTTGCCGAGCATCCATCCGATGCGCTCGACATCCTGCGCGCCCATCACGATTTGGCGAGCCTGCTCGCACGTGAGCACGAGCTGCTGACTTCGCATGGCCATGGTCGCGTATTCGAGGGCTTGCCTACGCTCGATACGATTGCCGAGCGTCTTTCCGCCGAGGCGGCGAGCGGCCATATCGATGCCCGTATTGTGGACGCGGCACATCTTCTTGCCGATAAGACCTATGGAGACGAGGTCGACCCGTCCGAGCTGACTCCGCGCGAGCGTCGCCGCCTGGAGCGCGCCAAGCTCGCCGTGCGCGAATACCGCCGCCGCATGCTGGAGCTCTATGCAAGAGAAGAAGCCGAGGACGACGACGGCAAGTAGTCGATACTCTCTCGGGGAAGCCGCGTCCTGCTTTGAAGGCTCGGAACGGGATGTGGTTTCCGAAACGGGGGCCGTTGGGAAACTGTGTCCCGGAATGGGCGCTCAGAGTGGGATGCAGTTTCCGCGAGAGACCCGTTGCGGAAACGGTATCCCAGAATCGGCGTTCAAAACGGGGCGCTCTTTCCGAAACATGGCCCTGAGGGAAGCTGCGTCCCGGTCTGAGTCGGAATTCCGGGACACAGCTTCCCTTTCAAACAGAAGAAGGCGCGCTGCCTGCAGTTGATGCAGACGGCGCGCCTTCTTTGTTGGACTATGTTGAGGCTGGGAGCTGAGGCTTGTGGTCCCTTAAGAGCGGGCGGCTCCGTCGACGGGGAGCACGGCGCCCGTGACATAGGAGGACATGTCGCTCGCTAGGAAAACGAAGGCGTTGGCGACGTCCTCGGGCTCGCCCATGCGGCCGAGCGGAATGGTGGCGATGATGGGCTTGATGACCTCTTCGGGAAGGTTGGCGACCATATCGGTCTTGGTCACGCCGGGAGCGACAGCGTTGACGCGAATGCCCATGGGGGCGAGCTCGCGCGAGAGCGACTGGACCATACCGTTGACGGCGAACTTGGACGTGGGATAGCCAACGCCGGAGGGCTGACCGTACTTGGCGACCATCGAGCTCGTGGTGGTGATGGTGCCGCCGTGGCCTGCCTCGGCCATAATCTTGGCAGCGGCTTGGTGGCCGTTAAAGACGGCGACGACGTTGAGGTCCATGACCTTGGCGAACTCTTCGGCCGTGTACTCCAGAAGCGGCGAGCGCTGGGAGATGCCGGCGTTGTTAACGACCGTGTCCAGGCCACCCATGTCGGCGGCTGCCTCGGTAAAGGCCTCGGTTACGGCCTCGAGCGAGGTGAGGTCGCAGGTGCGGCCCCAGACCTTGGCCTCGGGATAGGCTGCGGCCAGCTTTTCAACGGCGGCGTCGGCAGTCTCCTGACGCGAGCCAAAGACCGTGACGGCGGCGCCCTCCTCGATAAAGCGACAGGCGATGGCATAGCCGATACCGCGCGTGCCTCCGGTGATGATTGCTTTCTTGCCCTCGAGCAACATGGTGCTTCCTCTCATCGCGGGCGGACATTCGCAGCACAGCGTAGCGGTAGCCGGAATCGGTCGCGTCTGCATATCGGTGAACGGTAGCCCGCGTTACCGATGAGCGGTTCGCGCAAATGTACTCTGCCGTTGTGCTTGGGGCAGGAGACAAAAGGGCTCCCGTCCCACATCGGACGGGAGCCCTCAAAGCGTGTATTGCTAGGCAAGCGTTGGATTAGTTGGCCATAACACCTTCGGTCCAGGCCTCGACGTCCTCGATACGCAGGACGTTGGCGACCTCGGCCACGCAGTCGACACTGGCAAGCTCGGCGGCGGCAGCCTGGACGTCCTTCTCGAGTGCGCGGTGCGTCAGGAAGATGACCGAGCAGGCATCGCTGACGCCCGACTTGCCGTCCTCGACCTGGTTGATGAGCGAGATCGAGATGTTGTGCTTGGCAAAGATGTCGACCGTCTCGGACAGGGCGCCCACGCGGTCGGCGACCTTCAGACGCACATAGTACTTGGTCTGGAGTTCGTCCATGGGCTTAAAGGCGAGGTTGTGACCATAGGGCTCAATCTCGGGAAGCGGAGCCACGCCGCGGCTGATCTGCTCGGAGAGCGACAGGATATCGCCCACGACGGCGCTTGCGGTGGGGAAGGAGCCTGCGCCGGCACCGTAGAACATGGTTTCGCCCACGGCGTCACCCACCACGTAGACGGCGTTCATGGCGCCGTTGACCTTGGCGAGCATGTGGTCGGCGGGGATCAGCGTGGGATGCACGCGGACGTCGACGCCGGCGTCGGTGTTGCGGGCGATGCCGAGCAGCTTAATGGTGTAGCCGAGTTCGCGTGCCTGGGCGATGTCCTCGGCGCCGATGGTACGGATGCCCTGCTGGTATACGTCGTCGGTGGTCACACGGGTGCCAAAGCCGATGGAGGCGAGGATCGCCGTTTTGCTGGCGGCGTCGAAGCCGTCGACGTCGGCGGACGGGTCGGCCTCGGCATAGCCCTTGGCCTGCGCGTCGGCGAGCACGTCGGCGTAATCGGCACCCTCGGCGTCCATGCGCGACAGGATGTAGTTGGTGGTACCGTTGAGAATACCGGCGATGGTCAGGATCTTGTTGCCCACCAGGTCGTGCTCAAGCGTGCTCACGATGGGGATGCCGCCGCCGCAGCTGGCCTCGCACTTAATCTGCACGCCGCACGCGCGTGCCTTCTCGGCAAGCGTCTCGACGTGACGGCCCAGTAGGGCTTTGTTGGCAGAGACGACGTGCTTGCCGTGCTCAAAGGCAGTGGTGAAGATCTCGGTTGCGGGATGCTCACCGCCGATCAGCTCGACGACGATGTCGACGGCGGGGTCGCTGACGACGTCGTGCCAGTCACTCGTAAAGGCCTCGCGCTCAATGCCTGCCGCCTCGGCCTGCTCCCAAGCAAGCGCGCAGGCGCGGGTCAGCTTAAGGTCGATGCCGTAGGCTGCCAGGTACTCATCGTGGTGGCTCTTGATCAGACGGGCCACGCCGCCGCCGACGGTTCCCAGACCGATCAGACCGACGTTCACGGTGCGCAGGGGTTCGCTCATAGATAGCTCCTTCGTGCATCTTATGGATGGATTAACCGCTTAAAGGTTGAGTGCATTCTAGCGTGAACCGAGGGCGCGTGCTCGCCAGGCAACAGGAGTCGCACAAAACGGCACCCCCGAAACGCTGCGGAAACATTGGAAACATGCTCGCTACAAACGGAACTCCGTAACAAACTGTCAACGTTTGCACCATGAGGTTTGCCCCGTACCGCAAGACGGCCGCACTGCGGCCAGCGAAGAGGGGGGCACCATGCTTAGCATCAACAACGTACTTAACCGCAGGAGTTTCCTTGTCGGAGCCACGCTTATTTTTGCCCCGATCTATTTCACCCCAGCGTCCGTTTTGCTCAAGAACGCCAAGGACATGAGCTACGACATGACACTAATGGGTGCCGACGGCATGGACAGCCTATGTAATCCAGGACGGCAAGTACATCTCCGCCTAAGTGCATATAACGAGACCGGTGAGGCCGTTTTATTCAGGGCAAGGGCGCTTGTAACAGAACAGAAACATTACTTTCACATAATAAAGTGGCTAAACTGCATAAACTGATAGAAATACGCATAAAAATGGATAAATGGACAAAGCAAAAGAAAAGTTGAAATAATCGCCACTTTTCTCAACTAAAGCGTCTACTATTTTGCGAACGCCGAACACGGCGAAGGATGGCCTGTCGGGTAACCGAAACCCGACGAGATTTGAGAGGAGAGCCGCATGTCGAGCCTCACCGGTAAGTCATTGAACCCTGTTATGAATCGCAGGAGCGTTATCGCGAGCGCAGCAGGTCTGGGGGCGATGTCCATTCTAGCTGGCTGCTCCTCCAACGGCGGCGACAGCGGTTCCGCTTCGAGCGACGCTTCGTTTAAGATCGGCACCATCGGCCCGCTGACCGGCGCCAACGCGTCCTACGGCAAGTCCGTTACCCAGGGTGTCGAGCTTGGCTGCAAGGATTTTTCGACCAAGGAGCTGCCGCTTGCCAGCAAGGCCGAGGATGACCAGGCCGATGGCGAGAAGGCCGTCAACGCCTTCAACACCCTGCTCGACTGGGGCATGCAGGCCCTCGTCGGCCCGACTACCACGGGTGCGTCGGTTGCCGTTGCCGCAGAGTGTGGTAACGACCCCAAGACGTTCATGATCACCCCGTCCGCGTCCTCCGAGGACGTCACCGACGGCAAGGATTGCGTCTTCCAGGTTTGCTTCACCGACCCCAACCAGGGTGTCAACGCTGCCAAGTTCCTGGCGCAGAAGTATGCGGACGAGAAGTTCGTGCTGTTCTATAACTCCGGCGACGCCTATTCTTCGGGCATCGCAGATTCCTTTAAGGCCCAGGCCGCTGAGTCCAAGCTCGAGATTGTTGACGAGGAGACCTTTAAGGACGACTCCGCCACGAGCTTTACGAACCAGCTGACCAAGGCCAAGCAGGCCGGCGCCACCATGATCTTTGCGCCGATCTACTACACGCCGGCGTCCGTCCTGCTCAAGAACGCCAAGGACATGGGCTACGACGTCAAGATGATGGGCTGCGACGGCATGGACGGCATCCTGGGCGTTGAGGGCTTCGATACCTCTCTTGCCGAGGGTCTGCTGCTCATGACCCCGTTCTCCGCCGACGACGAGAAGAACGCCGACTTCGTCAACGCTTACAAGGATAAGTACGGCGATACCCCCGACCAGTTTGCCGCCGACGCCTACGACGGCGTGCACGCGGTGGCCGAGGCCCTCAAGGAGGCCGGTCTTGGTGTCGACGCCGACCCGACCGAGGCCGCCGAGAAGCTGTCCAAGGCTATGCTCAAGATTACCGTTGACGGTCTGACCGGCAAGCTCACCTGGAACGATAAGGGCCAGGTCCAGAAGGAGCCCACGGCGTACGTCATCACCGACGGCAAGTACGTACAGGCCTAATTGGCCGCCTTACATAGAGCGGTTTTGATCCCAAGCAGGGGAGGTTTTGGCCTTCCCTGCTTGCTTGGTATCTAGGGACGATGTAACGTCCCTGTTTCATACATCAACTGGAAACCTATTCGAAAGGGGGATGTGGAACATGACGGTCTTTATCCAATACCTGGTCAACGGCCTGTCCATGGGCAGCGTCTACGCCATCATCGCGTTGGGCTACACCATGGTCTACGGTATCGCCAAGATGCTGAACTTCGCTCACGGCGACGTTATCATGGTCGGTGCCTATGTCTCGTTCTGCGCCACGTCGTATCTCGGCCTCCCGGGCTGGGCATCTGTAGTTCTCTCTTGTGTGGTCTGTACCGTTCTCGGTGTTCTCATCGAGGGTCTGGCATACAAGCCGCTGCGTCAGGCGGGCCCGCTGGCCGTTCTGATCACGGCTATCGGCGTGTCTTACTTCCTGCAGAACGCCGCGCAGCTTCTGTGGGGCGCCACGCCCAAGAACTTCACTTCGCTCGTCACCTTCCAGGTGCCGGAGTTCTTGGCCAAGTTCAACGTAAGCGCCGTCTCGCTCGTCACCATCGTCGCCTGCCTGGTTATCATGGCCGGCCTGATGTTCTTTACAGGTAAGACCAAGATGGGTAAGGCCATGCGTGCCGTGTCCGAGGACAAGGCCGCCGCTCAGCTCATGGGCATCAACGTCAACCGCACCATCTCGATGACGTTTGCCATCGGCTCTGCCCTTGCCGCCATCGCCGGCGTGCTGCTGTGCTCCTACTCGCCGGTGCTGCAGCCTACGACGGGCGCCATGCCTGGCATCAAGGCCTTCGACGCCGCCGTCTTCGGTGGCATCGGTTCCATCCCCGGCGCCTTTGTCGGTGGCATTCTCATCGGCATCATCGAGGCGATGGCGCAGGCCTACATTTCCACGAGCCTTGCCAACTCCATCGTCTTTGGTGTTTTGATCATCGTCCTGCTCGTCAAGCCTGCCGGCCTCTTGGGCAAGTACGTCCCCGAGAAGGTGTAGGTGAGCGTTATGAAGTTTCTTAAAGATAAGCAGACGCGTCACGACTTTGTTACGTATGCCATGTGCATCGTGGCCTTCGCCATCGTGTTCTTTATGCAGTCGAACCACATGATTCCGCGCATGATCGCCGGTCAGTTGGTTCCCATTACGGCCTACATCGTCATGGCCATTTCCCTCAACCTTGTCGTCGGCATCGCGGGCGACCTGTCGCTGGGCCATGCGGGCTTTATGAGCGTCGGCGCCTATACGGGAATCGTCACCGCGGTCGCCCTCGAGAGCGCCGTTCCCTCCGATCCGGTGCGCCTTGTCATCAGCATCGTGGTCGGCGCTATCGCCGCTGCCGTCTTGGGCTTCTTGATCGGTATCCCGGTCCTGCGCCTGAGCGGCGACTATCTGGCCATCGTGACCCTGGCTTTTGGCGAGATCATCAAAGAGATCGTCACTTGCCTTATCGTGGGTGTCGACTCGCGCGGCCTGCACGTGATCTTTAACATCACGGGCAACTCTACGATCGACGACCTGCACCTGCTCGAGGACGGCACCGCCATCATCAAGGGCGCCCAGGGCGCCTCGGGCGTGTCGACGTACTCGACCTTCCTCGCCGGTGCCATCCTGGTCATGGTCGCACTCGTGATCGTGCTCAACCTGGTTCGCAGCCGTACCGGCCGTGCCATTATGGCCGTGCGCGATAACAAGATTGCAGCCGAGTCCGTAGGCATCTCCGTCACCGAGTACCGCATGATCGCCTTCGTGGTTTCCGCTGCCCTCGCCGGTGCTGCCGGAGCCCTCTTCGGCGGTAACTTCTCGCAGCTCTCCGCCACCAAGTTCGACTTCAACACGTCCATCCTCATTCTGGTGTTCGTGGTCCTGGGCGGTCTGGGCAATATGCGCGGCTCCGTCATCGCGGCGGCGCTGCTCACGGTGCTTCCCGAGCTGCTCCGTCAGTTCTCGGACTACCGTATGCTCATTTACGCTATCGTGCTGATCCTGGTCATGATCTTTACCAACAACCCGCAGCTCAAGGCGTTCTTCGCACGCATTAAGGATCGCTTTGCTTCCAAGAAGGAGGTGGCAGCCGATGCCCAGTAAATTTGAGTTCAAGAAGGGCAAGATGGTCCCGTATCCTTCTGGCGCCATCGTTCCCGATCGTGACCTGGGCGAGCGCCCTGCACTCGAGTGCATCCACCTGGGCATTGAGTTCGGTGGCCTTAAGGCAGTCGACGACTTTAGCCTGACTATCGGCAAGACCGAGATCGCCGGTCTGATCGGCCCCAACGGTGCCGGTAAGACCACGGTCTTCAACCTGCTCACCAAGGTGTATCAGCCCACGCACGGCACCATCCTGCTCGACGGAGAGGATACCTCGGGCAAGTCGGTCTATCAGGTCAACCGCATGGGTATTGCCCGTACCTTCCAGAACATTCGCCTGTTCAACACCATGACGGTGGAGGATAACGTTAAGGTCGGTCTGCATAACCAGGAGCGTTACTCCGGCTTTGAGGGCGTGCTGCGCCTGCCGACGTATTGGAAGCACGAGAAGGCCGCCCACGAGCGCGCCATGGAGCTGCTGTCCATCTTTGATATGGAGCATCTGGCAAACGAGCAGGCCGGATCGCTGCCTTACGGCGCTCAGCGTCGTCTGGAGATCGTCCGCGCGCTTGCCACCAACCCCAAACTGCTGCTGCTCGACGAGCCTGCCGCCGGCATGAACCCGTCCGAGACCGCGGAACTCATGGAGAACATCGTTAAGATTCGCGACACCTTTGGTATCGCCATCATGCTTATCGAGCACGACATGTCGCTCGTCATGAACATCTGCGAGGGCATCTGCGTGCTCAACTTTGGTAAGGTCATCGCCAAGGGCACGGCCGAGGAAATCCAGAACAACGACGCCGTTATCGAGGCGTATCTGGGCAAGCAGGATAAGGGGGAGAACTAAATGGCAGAGCCGATGCTTTCCGTCTACAACATCAACGTCTGGTACGGCGCCATCCACGCCATCAAGGACATCTCCTTTAACGTCAACGAGGGCGAGATCGTTGCTCTGATCGGTGCGAACGGTGCTGGTAAGTCTACGACGCTTAAAACCGTCTCGGGCCTGCTGCGTTCCAAGACCGGCTCCATCAAGTTTATGGGCGAGGACATTACCCATACGCCCGCCGATAAGCTGGTGGGTAAGGGCCTGGCTCAGGTCCCCGAGGGCCGTCGCGCCTTTTTGCAGATGACGGTCGAGGAGAACCTGGAGATGGGCGCCTATACACAGCCCAAGTCCACGGTCGCTCCGGGCCTTGAGCGTGTCTACGAGCAGTTCCCGCGCCTTAAGGAGCGCCGTCGCCAGGTCGCCGGCACCCTTTCGGGCGGCGAGCAGCAGATGCTCGTTATGGGCCGCGCCCTTATGAGCAACCCCAAGCTGCTCATGCTCGACGAGCCTTCCATGGGCCTGGCGCCGATTCTGATTGAGCAGATCTTCCAGATTGTCGAGGACCTGCACAAGGCCGGCACCACGGTGCTCCTGGTTGAGCAGAACGCGCAGATGGCGCTTTCCATCGCCACACGCGGCTACGTGCTCGAGACCGGCAAGATTACCATGACCGGCACGGGCCAAGAGCTTCTGCACGACGACAACGTCCGCAAGGCCTATCTTGGTGGTTAATCCATTCAACAAAGGGGCGCTGACTATCCCGGTCAGCGCCCCTTTTAAGTTGCGGTGAAATAGGGACTAATTGGGGGTTCCAGACGCCAAAACAGTCCCTATTCCACCGCAACTTCAGGTAGTCGTTGGGGACGTTCTTGAATGACTAGTCGTTTAAGAACGTCCCCAACGACTAGGTCGCCACCCCCTTGCACCAAAACAAGGCCCCGTTCTGGAGTGTTTCGGAACGGGGCCTTGGTGGTTGAGGGCTATTGGGTTTTGTTCGCTAGTCTACTTTTTGTCCGCATGTGGGGCAGAACTGGGCTTCGGGTACGAGCGGGGTTCCGCAGTGACGGCAGAAGCGGGCAGGCTCAGTCGGGGCTGCTGGTGCCGTCGGCATCGCAGGTGCTGCAGGTGGAACGGCGTTCTGCTGGGCGCGCTTCTGACGACGACGCTGCTTGCGCTGAGGCTTGGGCACTGCGGCTGTCGCACCGTTCGCGGTCTTTGCGCGCTTCTTACGGATGCAAAGGACAACAATCGCGCCACCAATGATGAGGACGATCGCCACGCCACCGCCAATAACAAACGGCAAGTGAGTCTGGACAAAGTAGAGAACATCCTCAGGCAGCGAATGGGGGATATTCGATTTATAAATGTTTACGTGAAGCGTTGATGAGTCTTCATCGTAATAATCAGTCCAAATCTCGCGATCGCCATTCATGAAAGTAGGGCCGCACCAATGAGAATCAAACTCGCTCTTGGCCCCGGTTTTTGCATCGACTAGGCATGCCGAAGACTTGTCATCGTCTGAGTACGTCCCAAGCATGATTCCGCCATCATGCGAGATGTCGCCGAGATATCCATCGCCGAAGGGAAAAGCAATTGAGCTGATGATCTTGTCACTTTTCAGGTCATAAATACTAAGATTCGCATCCTCTTCATTGAGATAGTAATCCCCGTCATCCTCTTCAAAAAGATCGTTCGATCCCTTCTTTGTGTAGAGGGCATAAAACTCCGCCGAAGGGTATGAACAAGGCCAATCGGGTGCGTGGTCGTCATCGTTGAAAACAACGCTCATATTTCCATCGCGGTCCGCTTTTATTAATGCGGTGTCGCTCTGAAGATAAATATCGTCCGAGTAAGAGCTGGTGACGATATCGTCGATATCCGAAGACCTATCATCTTTTTTCACGTTAACCGTTTTTAATTCCGTTGACCCTGTATCGCAATTGAAAACCCTAAGCGCGACAACGCCGTCTTTGCTATTGTCCTGTAGGGCATACAGACGGCTCATGTCTTTTGAGTAGCGGTACGAAGAGTCATCTTTATTTGATTGATATGTCTGGATCAGTTTGTCGGATTTTAGATCATAGATTTCGACCTTTTTGGGCTCGTATTCATAATCATAATGTTCTACGGCGGCTCTTTTTCCGTCGTAAGAGACGGTTTCTTCGGTGTAGGCATATTTGGTCGAAATGATGGGATGGACTGTTTGACTTTGGTTGTCTGGCGAGAATGCGACCAAATTATTGCCGTCTCGCCAGTAGAGTTGATTGTTGGATGTGGGACATCCTGACTCAAGGCCTTTATCCGGGATGGCAATTGGGCATGCGCTACCGTCATTAAAATTGATGAGAGATACGCTCTTTAAGTTGTAACCGTCATCCTCATCGTAATCGTAATCGTATAAATAGCCGAACTTCGAATCGTCGCCCGTGCTGATATGCGAGACGTCGCTGCTGACCTTAAAGCTATACGACTTCTCCAGTTCAGGCGTCGGTACGCTACCGCCGGCTAATGCTGCAGGAGGGGCTGCGAGCGGAGACAGGGCTGCGATCAGGCCGATGGCGACCGCTGCGATCCTTCCGCTCTTCTGGATGCTCTTAAACATGGCAATCCTTTCCTCTAAATACGAATGCGATACTGCCATGGTTAATCGGGATTCCGAAATCTTGTTGCGCAACATTCGCCATCGGCAACATTTTTCGGCCAGCTGTGCCGTCCCCAAGAGATCATTCTGAGTTGCGGTGAAATAGGGACTGAATACGGGCTCCAGAGGCCAAAATAGTCCCTATTCCACCGCAACTTCATGGGGATGTGTGACAATGCCCGTCGGAAAACATCTGCTGTCTTTGGGGGTCTATCTATGCTGTGCGAGTTTTGTGCCGAGAACTTTGAGCGAGTGCCGGCGGCCATCGAGGCCGGTGCGGGGCGCATTGAACTGTGTGACAACCTCGCCGTCGGTGGCACCACGCCTTCCGCCGGCGTTATCAGCGCTACAGTCAGCTACGCTCACGAGCATGACGCGCGAGTGATGTGCATGATTCGCCCGCGTGGTGGCGACTTTCATTACAACCAGGACGAGCTGCGCATGATGGAGATGGACCTGGGCCTTGCTGTGAGTGCCGGCGTTGACGGCCTGGTCTTTGGCTGCTGCAAGCCCTGTGCCGGCGGCTGGGCGCTCGACGAACTCACCCTCGGCGCCCTCGTTATAGCTACGGGCTGCGCGACCGAGGAGTGCAAGCGCGAGTCCCTTGACATCACCTTCCACATGGCATTTGACCAGCTCTCGCCCGAGGCTCAGCTCGATGCGATTGATACACTTGCCGACTGCGGCGTTACGCGCATCCTCACGCATGGCGGCGCTGCCGGTACGTCGATCGAGGATAATTTCGATCACCTGGCTCGTTTAATCGAGTATGCGGGCGATCGTTTGACCATCCTTCCCGGCGGCGGCATCACTACGGCAAATCGCGACGCGGTCACGGCGGCGCTAGGCGTCTCCGAGCTCCATGGCACCAAGATCGTGCCGCTGGGGGTATAACCCGTGGCGCTGGTATTTGACGTTCAGCAGGCGAGCGGCAAGCCCGACGATAATCGTCGCCCTGGCACCGCGTGCCCTTTTTGCGACACGGAGGGGCTCGCCAACATCATCCAGCGCGATGGTGACTGCATCTGGCTCGAGAATAAGTTCAAGACCTTGCGGGCCACCCGTCAGACCGTATTGATCGAGTCGGCCAATCACGACGCCGACCTGGTGACCTATGAACCGGATGAGCTGCATCATGTGATGAGGTTTGCCCTGGGCTGTTGGCAGCAGATGATCGATTCCCAACAGTACCGCAGTGTGCTCATGTACAAGAACAAAGGCCCGCTTTCGGGCGGCAGCCTCGTCCATCCACACATGCAGATTGTGGGCTTGGAACAGGAGGACGGCTATGCGGCGCTGACCTCAGCAAACTTTGAAGGCATCGATGTTTGGCGGCGGGGGAGAATCTCGGTCAACATCTCAACTGAGCCGATCATGGGATTCTTTGAGGTCAACATCTCGGCTCCACAGGGAATCGCCGCCAGCGACGACGCCCGCGACCAAGTCGAAGCAGACCTGTTTGCCGATGCGACCCAGGTGGCCCTGCGCTATATCCTGCACGAACACCACGGCGGTCGCGCGGAGTCGTACAACTTGTTCTTCTACCACATGGACGGCCGGACCATTGCCAAGGCGCTGCCACGTTGGGTGGTTTCGCCCTACTTTGTGGGCTATCGTTTGGCCCAGGTCAATGCCGAGACCACGCTCGATATCGATGCTGAGCGCCTACGCGCGCATCTGGAAACGCTCGTATAGCAAGGTTAACACCCGCGTAATGCGGACAGTCTAGCGTGCCATCGCGTCGCGCCCGGCCTTGACCCGCTTGCGCTGTTTGGCGCGCTCCTCGCCGGTCAGGCGCTCAAAGAGATGTCCGATAATCGAGGCCAACACCTGTTGAAACAGCGTACCGCACATGACGGGGAATACGACCTCGCCGGGAAAATACTGCGTGGCGATGACGGCGCCCGAAGAGATATTGCGCATGCCGCAGGTAAAGCACATGGTAGTCGTCTCGCTATACGGCAGATGCAGGGCACGTGCGACCAGGATGCCGATGATAAAGCCACTGATGGCGAACGCCAGGATAAAGAGGGCGACTTCCAAGCGCTCAACATTCATGTGCAGCACGTACTCGCTCATGGCGGTGGAGTTGGACGCGATGACACCCATCATCATGAACTTGCAGGCGGGCGAGAGCGCGGGGGAGAGTTTCTCGTGCCCCCATCCGCACGTAAGTTCGTTGATCACGATGCCGAGGATGGCAGGGATGGCAATCATAAAGGCCATGTTCTGCATCATGCCCGGAACATCGATTGCGACGGTGGCGCCCAGCAGGAGCTTGAGCGTGAGCGGAATCGTCACGGGCGATATAACCGAAGACGTCAGGATGATGGTGAGTGCGAGCGGGCCGTTGCCGCCGAACATGCTGATCCACATAAAGGCGGTGACTGCCACGGGCACGCTGTACTCGAGCACGATGCCGCAGACAAGGTTGGGGTTGGAGCCAAAGAACAGTGAGCCCATGGCATACGCCGCGATGGGGATGAGCACTGCCGAGACAAATAACGCCAAAATCAGATGCAGGGGACGGCGGAGCACCTCAGCCACCTGGTGGAAGGTGTTGCTGAGCGCACCTTGGAACGTCATAAAAGCAAACAAGGTGGGAACGATGGGCTTGAGCACGCCGATCTGCTGGGGAAAGAGCACGCCGAGCGCCACGCAAATCGGAACGATGATCTGCATGTGCCCCGCGAGAAACTTGCCCAGTCCAACCCATTGCTTCATATGCTCTTGTGACTCCCTTTGCTCGTGAATCCGGTTTGAATGGATATGCTAGACGCTCGCATGCGTCCGTGCGTCAGAAACGCTCGAATATTTCGAGGCTATTACCGGTATCGTTTACCGAAACCGCGGCGTGCTGCGGCGATTTGCGTCCGTGCCGCACGGTATAATAAATCCGTTCAACAGATCTGCCTGCCGAAGCGGGCATACACAGAGGACTCATCGCTATGAACCGTGAGAGGTATCGCGGCGACCTGCCCCTATCGGGGGTGGGCGCCTATGTCATCGCTTAAGACGACGCATCGCTGGGCGGTCGCTCAGCAAAACCCCGAGCTCGAAAAGGAGCTTTCGGCTGACCTGGGCATACCCGGGCTGGTGGCGCGCATTATGGTTGCGCACGGCATTACATCCATCGAGGAAGGCCAGCTGTTTTTGACGCCTTCGCTCGATCGCGACTGGGCGGACCCGCTCGTTATTCCGGGCATGGCGGCCGTCGCCGACCGCGTTGAGCGTGCTATTCGCAGCCACGAGCGCATCGCCGTCTTTGGCGATTTTGACGTCGACGGCATTACGTCGACTTGTCTGTTGACCGAGGCGCTACGTTCGTTTGGCGCCGATGTCACACCGTTTATTCCGCATCGCTTTGACGAGGGCTACGGCCTGTCGCGTGCGGCGCTCGACCGCGTCAACGAGCTCGCCCAACCCAACCTGATCGTGACCGTCGATAACGGTATTGCCGCCAAGGAAGAGGTCTCCTATCTGGAGAGCCTGGGGATCGATTTGGTGGTCACGGACCATCACGAGCCGTCCGACCAGGTGCCGCAGGGCGTGCCCCTGACCGACCCCAAGCTCGAGGACGAGGGTCCCTCGCGCGAGCTTGCCGGTGCCGGCGTGGCGCTCAAGCTGGTGCAAGTCCTGGGCGAGCGTTTGGGCAAGCCGTCGTATTGGCGTTCGCTGATAGAGGTCGCGGCGTTGGGCACCGTGTCCGACATGATGCCGCTCACGCCCGAGAATCGCGCACTGGTCGCCGAGGGCATCCAGCAGATGCGCGTGACGGCCCGCCCCGGCTATATCGCGCTTGCCGCACTTGCCAAGGCCGACCTTTCTACCATTACGGCCGACGGCCTGTCGTTTTCGCTCATCCCTCGTCTGAATGCTGCCGGCCGCATGGCCGATCCCAAGCTGGCGCTCGACCTGCTGCTTGCCCGCGACCCCATCGAAGCGAGCGCGCTTGCCGCCGAGCTCGAGGAAATCAATCGCCAACGCCGCGAGATTGAGGCCGAGCTTACGCGCGATGCCATGGCAAAGGTCGAGGAGACTTATGACGGTGGGCGCGCAATCGTCGTGGGTGGCGAGGGCTGGCACGAGGGCGTCAAGGGCATCGTGGCGAGCCGTCTGACCAACCGTTATCACGTGCCGGCGCTGCTGTTCTCGATCGAAGACGGTATCGCTCGCGGTTCGGGTCGTTCGGTGGGCAAAGTCAACCTGTTCGACGCCGTAGAACGCTGCTCCGACCTGCTGATTCGTCGCGGCGGGCATGCCGGTGCGGTGGGCGTGACCATCGAGGCGTCCAAGCTCGATGAGTTCCGCCGTCGCCTTTCGGCCGTGCTATCGGAGCTTCCCGCCGAGGACTTTGAGGACACTGACGAGGTCGCCGCCATCGTTGACCTCTCCGAGCTAAATATCGAGACCATCGAGCAGATTTCCCGTCTTGAGCCGTTTGGCCAGGGCAATAAGGTGCCGCTTCTGGCCGCCGAGGGCGTGACGATGTGCGATCGCGCCGTGGTGGGCAAAACCGGCGAGCACATGCGCTTTGTGGCGACCGATGGCGCCGCGAGTGTGCCGGCCATTATGTTCCGCGTGCCGCAGATCGATAAGCTCATCAATTGCGATAGCGCCGTCGATTTGGTGTTCGAGGCCGTGGCCGAGCATTGGCAAGGTCGCGTAAAGCCCAAGCTCATGATCAAGGATGTCTTGGTCCGCGATACCACGGCGCCCAGCGTTGACGACCCGGCATGTGAGCTTCGCCGCGGCGTGGAGCCTGCGGACGCCGGTCTTCGTCTGGAGTCCCGCAAGCGCCAAACGCTCGCCCAGCTTTCCTATACCGAGCTGACGCGCTCGCTTATCCATAGCTTTATCGGATCGAACCAGCCGCACCGCGCGCAGGTCGAGGCGCTCGACGCCTTGGCCGATCACCAAAGTGTTCTGGCCGTTATGGGAACGGGGCGCGGCAAGTCTCTTATCTTCCATGTGCATGCCGCGCGCGAGGCGGTCCTTCGCGGGCGTGCGAGCATCTTTGTCTATCCGCTGCGCGCGCTCGTTGCCGACCAGGCTTATCACCTCTCGTCGACGATGGCTGCGCTCGGCATTGGCGTGGGCGTGTTGACCGGCGAGACCGTGGAGGCAGCGCGCGATGACGTGTTTGCCGGCCTGGCTTCGGGCCGCACCGGTATCGTGCTCACGACGCCAGAGTTCCTGTCCATTCACCGCGACCGCTTTGCGCGCTCGGGGCGTATCGGGTTTGTCGTCATTGACGAGGCGCATCATGCCGGTCTTGCCAAGGGCGGCGACCGAAGCGCCTATCTCGACATGCCCGATATCCTCAAGGCCCTGGGCGATCCGGTCGTTATGGCGGCGACGGCCACCGCGACGGCTCCGGTCGTGGCGGAGCTTGCCCGCGTGCTGCCGATTACCCGTACGGTGGTCGACGAGACCGTGCGCGAGAACTTGCAGCTCGAGGACGACCGAGACCTTGCGAGCCGCGAAAACCGCTTGGTGTCCATCGTCGCGACGGGGGAGAAGACCGTCATCTACGTCAACTCGCGTGATCAGTCCGTGGCGCTTGCCAAGACGCTGCGCAAACGCGTTCCCGACTGTGCGACCCGTATTGCGTTCTACAACGCGGGCCTTACGCGCACCGACCGCCATCGCGTAGAGGAGGCGTTTCGAGACGGCAGCCTCAGCTGCATCGTCTCGACATCTGCCTTTGGCGAGGGCGTCAACCTTCCCGATATTCGCCATGTCGTGCTCTATCACATGCCGTTTGGCGGCATTGAGTTTAACCAGATGAGCGGCCGCGCCGGTCGCGATGGCCAGCCCGCCGTGATTCATCTGCTCTATTCGTCGCGCGACGCCCGCATTAACGAGCGCCTGCTCGACTGCTATGCGCCCGAGCGCGACGAACTTGTCACGCTCTATCGCGCGCTGCAGACCATGTGGCGCTCCAACCGCGGCAAGACCGGGGACGATTCCTTTAGCGCGAGCGATATCGACATCGCGCAGATGTGCCTTGCCATCGATGCGCGCACGCCGGTCGACGAGCGCTCGGTGGAAAGCGGCTTGGGAATCTTCGAAGAGCTTGGTTTCTGTCGCGTTTCGGGGTTTGACGACACCCGTCGTATCGCGATGGCCGAAAACCCCGGCCGCGTGCAATTGAGCAGGTCGATTCGCTATTTGGAGGGCTTACGCTCGCGCATGGAGTTCTCGGCTTTTCGGAGCTGGGCGCTCGATTCGTGCGCTTCTGATATGCTAGCCAAAGTTAACCGCCCGATCGTTCCGCGGGCCTAGGGGAAGGGGACCTCGATGGATGCCGCAGCCCGTACCGCCCATGATTCCACCCTCCAGCCTTTTTCGGAGATGGAGCACTATAAGCATGCCGATGAGCTGCCGCCCGAGATTATGGCGGACAGCTACGACAAGCTGGAGCGCCTGTGCCTCAAATATATGAATGAGGACGACTTCTCTAAGGTGGAGCAGGCCTACTGCTTTGCCGCCGAGAAGCACTGCAACCAAAAGCGCCGTTCGGGCGAGATGTACATTAACCATCCCGTCGAGGTTGCCATCATTTTGGCCGATCTCAAGATGGACTGCGATGTGGTGTGCGCCGCACTGCTGCACGATACCGTCGAGGATACCGAGACCTCGCTTGCCGATGTTTCCGGCCTGTTTGGCGATACAGTGGCCGAGCTCGTCGATGGCGTGACCAAGCTCACCAACATCGAAGTCGACAGCATGGACGAGAAGCAGGCCCTCACGCTGCGCAAGATGTTCCTCGCCATGTCCAAGGACATCCGCGTCATCATCGTTAAGCTTGCCGACCGTCTGCACAACATGCGCACCCTTGCAGCCCTGCGCGAGGACCGTCGCCTGTTTAAGGCTCGCGAGACCATGGACGTGTATGCGCCCCTGGCCGACCGTCTGGGCATGAGCTCCATTAAATGGGAGCTCGAGGACCTGTCCTTCTTCTACCTTGAGCCCGATGCCTACCAGCGCATCGCGCGCATGGTGGCTGAGTCGCGCGAGGTCCGCGAGCGCTACCTTGCCGAGACCATCAAGACGCTTACCGATGAGCTCAACCGCATTGGTCTGGAGGACTTCCAGATCAACGGCCGCTCCAAGCACTATTGGTCCATCTACCAAAAGATGAAGCGCAAGGGCAAGGAGTTCTCCGAGATCTACGACCTGGTGGCGCTGCGCGTAATTACCCATTCGGTGCGCGATTGCTACTCCACGCTCGGTGCGGTGCATACGCTGTGGCACCCCATGCCTGGTCGCTTTAAAGACTATATCGCCATGCCCAAGGTCAATAACTACCAGTCGCTCCACACGACGGTCATCGGCCCTACGGCTCGTCCGCTCGAGATTCAGATTCGAACCTACGAGATGCATGAGCAGGCCGAGTACGGCATTGCCGCCCACTGGCTATATAAGAAGTCGGGCGGATCGTCTGCTTCCAAGACCAATGACGCTCAACGTTTGGACGACCAGATCAACTGGCTCAAGCATTCGCTCGATTGGGCGGCTTCCGACGAGATTACCGATGCCAAGGAATACCTGCACTCGCTGAAGGTCGATCTGTTCGATCAGGAGATCTTTGTCTTCACGCCCAAAGGCGAGGTCATGGCGCTTCGTGCTGGCTCCACGCCGCTCGACTTTGCCTATGCCGTTCATACCGAGGTGGGAAACCATTGCGTCGGCGCCAAAATCAACGGGGCGGTGGCTCCGCTCACGCACGAGATCAAGACGGGCGACCGCGTTGAAATCCTGACTAACAAGAGTTCCAAGCCGTCGCGCGATTGGCTCAAGATCGTTAAGACACCTTCCGCCAAGTCAAAGATCCGCCGCTATTTTGCCGCTGCGACCAAGGACGACGACGCTGCCGCCGGTCGCGATATGCTGGCCAAGGACCTGCGTAAGCGTGGCTATGGCATTTCTACGCCGCGTTCGACGCGTGCACTCAACGCCGTGGCGGAGCAGTTTAACTTCAAGCAGCTCGAGGACCTGTTTGCCGCCGTCGGCGCCGGCAAGGTTGCCCCGCGCGCTGTGGGCAATAAGGTCGAGCAAATCTTGGACCCCAAGCCCGAGGAACAGCTCACCAAGGCCGAGGCTATCGCCGAGGTCGTGAAGCAGCCTGCTCGCGGCTCCAACCGCAAGCCGCAAAAGCGCGGCAAGAGCGCTAGTAACGGCATTATCGTCAAGGGCGAGAGCAACAGCGGCCTGCTGGTCCGTCTGGCTCATTGCTGCAATCCCGTGACGGGCGACGACATCGTCGGCTTCATCACGCGCGGTCGTGGCGTTTCGGTGCATCGCGCCAACTGCCCCAACGTCAAGGGTCTTATGGAACATCCCGAGCGCATGATCGATGTGGAGTGGGACGGCGCTGCCGACACCCTCTTCCAGGTCGAGATCGTGGTCGAGTGCCTGGACCGCATGGGCCTGCTCAAGGATGTCACCATTGCCATTGGCGATGCGGGCGGCAATATCCTTTCTGCCGCCACGTCGACCAACCGCGAGGGTATTGCAACCCTGCGCTTTATGGTCGAGATCTCGGACGCGAGCGGTCTGGATCCGCTGCTGGCTTCCATCAGCAGTGTCGATTCGGTCTACGACGCTCGCCGTCTTATGCCCGGCGAAGGCGGAGCTCAGCTCAAGCGCCGTGTGTAGGTGCGAGAGCCTCTCAGCATCATAGATATTGGTTACGTTCGAGGCATCGTTTGGTGCCTCGAACGTATTTTAGAAGGAGGGTATGCGCATGGGCGATATGACTTTGGACCTGACACCCCGAGGTGCAGCTTCGATTGAGGCACTCGTCAACGGCCCGATTCAGACCAACAGTTACGTCGTGATTTCGAATGACGAGTGCTTAATCGTCGATCCGGCGTGGGAGGGCGAGCGTCTTGTGGAGCATATCCGCACCGCGCATCCCGAGGTTCGCGTACTCGGCTCTGTCTGCACGCACGGTCATGCCGACCATGTTGGCGGGGTCGCCGGGGTTCGAGCTGTCGTTGGCGACAGCGCACTATATGAGTTGTGCGCTAAGGACGTGACGGTGCCTCGCGCAAATATCGAGGAGCAGCGCGCCATGTGGGGTATTGAGACGCCCGATCCGGGCGAGCCGACGCGGCTGCTTGCCGAGGGCGATACGATTGAATTGGGCGATATCTGCCTGCAGGTGATCGAGACGCCGGGGCATACGCCGGGCGGCATCGTCCTGTTCGCCGCGACCGAGCAGGGGAACATCGCCTTTGTGGGCGACACGCTTTTCCCGGGCAGCCACGGTCGTACCGATCTTTCCGGCGGTGACGAGGCGGTGATTATGCGCTCGCTCTCCAAACTTGCCAAGACGCTTCCGCCCGATACCGTTTGCTTGACGGGCCATGGCGATTCGACCACGATGGCGCGCGAACTTATGCAGAATCCGTTTATGCAGATGTAGGCTCGAAGCCGTCTTTCGAACCACGAAGACCGCTCAATCGTCAAGCTATTTTCCCCAGTGGGTCGATTCTGTGGGGCAAACGGTCAAAAATTGTCCAATCGGATGATATTCGTGAACAAACGAACGTTTATGCTCGGGTATGTCGTGGTAAAATCTCAGGCGTTATCGGAGCAACCTTACAGGAGGTTTCTTTTATGCTCGTCAACGCAGCAGACATGCTCAAGAAGGCCGAGGCCGGCAAGTACGCTCTCGGTGCCTTCAACACCAACAACCTCGAGTGGACCCTGGCTATTCTCCAGGCCGCCGAGGAGGCCAAGTCTCCGCTGATCCTTCAGTGCACCGCTGGTGCCGCTAAGTGGATGGGCGGTTTCAAGGTCTGCGCCGACATGGTCAAGGCTGCCGTCGAGGCCACGGGCGTTACCGTCCCCGTCGCCCTTCACCTCGATCACGGTTCTTACGAGGACTGCTTCAAGTGCATCGAGGCCGGCTTCACGTCCATCATGTATGACGGCTCTCACGAGGAGACCTTCCAGCTTAACCTCGACCGCACCAAGGAGCTCGTTGAGCTTGCCCACTCCAAGGGCATGTCCATCGAGGCCGAGGTCGGCGGCATCGGCGGCACCGAGGACGGCGTGACCTCCAACGGCGAGCTCGCTGACCCCGCTGAGTGCAAGCAGATTGCTGACCTGGGCGTTGACTTCCTCGCCTGCGGTATCGGCAACATCCACGGCGTGTATCCCGCCGACTGGGCTGGCCTTTCCTTCGAGCGTCTGGGCGAGATCAAGGCTCAGACCGGCGACCTGCCCCTCGTTCTGCACGGTGGTACCGGCATCCCCGAGGATCAGATCAAGAAGGCCATCTCCCTGGGTATCTCCAAGATCAACGTCAACACCGATTTGCAGCTCGTCTTCGCCAAGGGCGTTCGCGAGTATATCGAGGCTGGCAAGGATCAGCAGGGCAAGGGCTTTGACCCCCGCAAGCTCCTCAAGCCTGGTCGCGACAACATCGTTGCCCGCACCAAGGAGCTCATGGAGGAGTTTGGCTCCGTCAACAAGGCGTAAGTAGCGGTTTAACTTTCCCGTCGGAGGCCCCGTTCGCCCTACGCTTTTCCCTTGCGCTCACCTGGCTTTGCCAGAAGTCGCGCAATGGGAAAAGCTCCGGGTGAACGGGGCCTCCTTTGTTAACTCGCTACAGGGTTACTGGGCTGAATTCATTTTTTGACTACCGCTCGGCGGTGTTGATGGCTCCCTTGTTGGGGCTTTCTTTTTTATCTCGCTACAATGGACTTCAAGAGTTCTAATGACTTGGAGTTTGGTATGGCTGTTATTAATGTGCTGCCTTCGGATGGGAAGGTTATTGACGAGGGTCCTGTTGGTTGCTCTGTTGATGTTTGCAATGATGACTTCCGTTTTCTAGATGTTGGCTTGCCACCCGAGATTCTGCGTTTAAAGGACGCGGGGTATCTTTCGCAGGCTATTGAGGCTTGCGACCGCCTACTTGCCCAAGATCCCGATCCCTCGCTTGCTGCCTGCGTTCGTGCCGAGCGGTATCGCATGCTTGAGACGCCGCTTCATTTTTCGGTATCGCGCGATCGAGCTATTGCGATGATTCGCGAGGAGTGGCCTGGGTTTACCGAGGAGCAGTTTGACGATCTGATTGACCGTAAGCGTATTGACTGGCGCTTTATCGATGGCGAGCTGTTCGTTCTCGACAACTTCCTCGATTCGCTTCGCGTATATCCCAAAGAGGTCCCCGGCATGCGTCCCGATTCTACGGACGGAATAGCACTGCGCAACGAGATGCTCAAGGAGATGGAGTCGCAAAACGGATTGACTCGCGTTATTACGCTTAAGGCGTCCTTGTCTGTCCCCGGCGCTCTAGAGGGGGAGACCGTTCGCGCTTGGCTACCCGTTGCCGCCGCCTGTCGTCAACAGTCTCATATCGAGGTTCTCGATATGACGCCGGAGGGTGCTGTTGCTCCCGCGAACGCTTCGGCGCGTACCGCCTCGTGGTCTTCTTCGAGTGATCGCTCATTCTCGGTGACCTATCGCTATCAAATCAATGCCGCTTATCGCGATATTTATGGGGGTGCGCTTCCGTCGCATCCGTGTATGGACGCGCCGTTGCCCGAAGATATTTCTGAGGACCGTCCGCACATTGCATTCACGCCGTATCTGCAGCAGCTGACGGCCGGTGTTGTTGACGGACTCGAGGATCCGCTCGATCGCGCCCGTGCTATCTATGATTACCTGACGCAGTATATCGACTATCGCTATCAGCCGCCGTACTTGCTTTTGGGATCTATTGCCGATGACTGCGCGCATTCGCTCCGCGGCGATTGCGGCGTTATGGCGCTCACGTTTATCACCATGTGCCGTATCGCGGGCGTGCCTGCCCGTTGGCAGAGCGGCCTGTACGTTGCGCCCGATTCGGTGGGGTCGCACGACTGGGCAGAGTTCTATACGCCGCAGACCGGTTGGCTCAACGCCGACGTGTCATTTGGATCTTCTGCTCGCAGGATGGGGGAGGAGTGGCGCCGCCGTCACTACTTTGGCAATCTCGACCCGTGGCGTATGGTGGCCAACAATCGATTCCAGGCAGAGTTTGAGCCCTCTTTCGACGGCATGCGCGAGGACCCTTACGATAACCAGATGGGTGAGGCTTCGGTCGACGGACGTGGATGTCGTAAGCGGGAGATGTTGCGCAAGGTTGAGCTTGTCGAAATGCTCGAAGTACCATTTTCGGACTAATCAACAGAAAGCTGTGATAAACTAACTCACGCATTACGTGCCCGAGTGGCGGAATTGGCAGACGCAGTGGACTCAAAATCCACCGTTGGCAACAACGTGCGAGTTCGAGTCTCGCCTCGGGCACCATACATGCAAGTGAGCGTTCAAGGGGGTTGCGGCCCCCTTTTTCGTGCCGAACTCGCGTGAGCGCGCGAAGCGTTAAGCAAACAGGCCTGTGGCCTGTCTGTAGCGGAGCGTGGCGAGGGCGCCACGCGCCCGAAGCCCGGGGCTTCGCGAAGCGAAGGCCCTTCGAGTCTCGCCTCGGGCACCATACATGCAAGCGAGCGTTCAAGGGGGTCAAGGCCCCTTTTTCGTGTACGTAATGTGATAACGCGCTGTACGTGTTACTATTCGCAAGGCGTTGTTCCCGCAATGCCCTAAAGAGGAACCCGAGGGTTCCCACCTTTTGGCGCCAATGAGCAGCTGACTGGTCATACAAATTAGATTCTCTTCCTCAAATCGAGGATGTCTATGTGTACGACCTGGTTGCTGAGAAGCGCCGGGTTATTTTTTTATGAATGGAGGTAGGGAAAATAGCTAAGTCTGATGACACCCGCATCAACGACGAGATTACTGCATCTTCGTGCCGTTTGATTGGCGTCGATGGCTCTCAGCTCGGCCTGTTCGCCATCCGCGATGCCCAGCGCGTCGCCGACGATCAGGGTCTCGACCTGGTCGAGATCGCTCCCAACGCGGAGCCGCCGGTCTGCAAGGTCATGGACTACGGTAAGTTCAAGTACCAGCAGGCCATGAAGGCCAAGGCTGCTCGTAAGAACCAGTCCAAGGTCGAGGTCAAGGAAATGAAGTTCCGACCCAAGATCGACGTTGGCGACTACGAGACCAAGAAGGGCCACGTTCTGCGTTTCCTCAAGAAGGGCGCACGCGTTAAGATCACCATCATGTTCCGCGGCCGTGAGATGGCTCACCCGGAGCAGGGCCTTAACGTTCTCGAGCGCCTCGCCGAGGATCTCAAGCCTTACGCTACGGTCGAGTCCAAGCCTAAGATGGAAGGCCGTAACATGCTTATGCTGCTCGCCCCGATTAAGGGCGCCTTCGATGAGGATAAAGCGGCAAGCGATACCAAGTAACTAGTGTTCTGTAACCGATTAAGGAGTATTTCATGCCTAAGATGAAGTCCCACAGCGGCACCAAGAAGCGTTTCCGCAAGACTGGTACCGGCAAGCTTATGCGCGCCAAGGCTTTCAAGAGCCACATCCTGAGCAAGAAGTCCACCAAGCGTAAGCGTGGCTTCCGTCAGGAGACCGAGATCGCCGCTGCCGACCGCAAGGTCATCAAGTCGCGTCTCGCCTAAGTTCGCGTTCCCGTTTTTCGTTTTACCGTCTAGGAGTTGATAGAACATGGCACGTATTAAGCGCGCTGTTGCCGCCAAGAAGAAGCGCCGTACCGTTATGCACCGTGCGAAGGGTTACTACGGTGCCGCTTCGCGTACTTACAAGCATGCTAAAGAGCAGGTCCAGCACTCCCTGCAGTATCAGTATCGTGATCGCCGCAACAAGAAGCGCGAGATCCGTTCTCTCTGGATCACTCGTATCAACGCTGCTGCTCGCCTGAACGACATCTCTTACTCTCAGTTCATGCACGGCCTGAAGGTTGCCGGCATCGAGCTCGACCGCAAGGTCCTGGCTCAGATGGCTTACGAGGATATCGAGTCCTTCAACGAGCTGGCTACCATCGCCAAGAAGGCTCTCGAGGCCTAATAGATTCTCTTGAATCGCTAGGGGAGTGTCGCGTTGTGCGCGGCGCTCCCTCTTTTTATCTGAGGCGCGGTTTACATTGCTAAAAGCGCGGGTAGATAAACACTTACAGGTGACCGATCTCTATATATTCCTGAACCAAAGGGTCATCATCTGATACGTGCGGAAGATCCGCACCAGTCTTTCTATTACCTATAGAAAGCAATATGTTGTGTAGGACTTGTGAAGAGTGGAATTGACGTCCCACAGGGCTTCGCGGTCTGGCAATATATCTCCTTGCCGCGCGGCCCGGTCGGACCGGATGAGCCGCAAAGCGTGCACCTTGAGAACCGGATACTGCGAGGATGGACACACCAGATGTGTCGC
>JBKXPS010000013.1:0-67381 GCA_047014445.1 Collinsella aerofaciens
GCCCGTGGGTTATACCCTAAGAGCAAACCACCCTTTTTAAGGGTGGTTCTGATTCGTTCTTTGCCGCTATCCGCACACACCGCATTTTGCACATGCCGAAAGTGCGGCCGGAGCCTGCGCGATGCCGCCCTTTGCCGTCTCGCGCAGCGTGGCCGGCAACGCGTGGCCCACCGAGAGCATGACATGTGCCATCTGGTCAAACGGCACCAAGCTCTTAATGCCTGCGAGGGCGAGTTGTGCCGAGCTAAAGGCCGCTGCCACGCCAATGGCGTTGCGGTTTTGGCAGGGCACCTCCACGAGGCCACCGACGGGGTCACAAACGAGGCCCAGCAGGTTACTCAGCGCGATGGAACTGGCGTTGAGCGCCTGCTCGGGCGTGCCGCCGAGCATCTGCACCAGCGCGGCGGCTGCCATGGCGGCGGCGCTTCCCACCTCGGCTTGACAGCCACCCTCGGCGCCGGCGACGCAGGCGCTCGTGGTGAGGTTGAGGCCGATGGCGGCTGCGCAGTAGAGCGCGTCCATGACTTGCTCGTCGTCGAGCTGCAGGCGATCGGCGAGCGCCAGCACGCAGCCGGGCACAACACCCGCGGACCCTGCCGTGGGGGCGGCGACAATCACGCCCATGGTAGCGGAGCGCTCGAGCACGGCCATGGCGCGGGCAACGGCGTCGGTCTGGACGGCGCCCATCAGGCTTGCACTCAAATCGTTGCAGCGGGTTGCTTCGACGAGCTTGGCCTCGCCGCCGATAAGCCCGCCGAGCGAGCGTTGCGGATTGGCGATGGGGGCCGTGGTCTCCTCGCGCATGACGTCGAGCACGCGGCGCATGGCGGCGACGGCGTGGGCCTCGCCGGTCAGACGCGCCTCGCGAACGGCCATGACGGCGCCGATGCTGAGCCCCAGTTCCTCGCACGCATCGAGCAGCTGCTCGCCGTCGTCGAAGATTTCCTTGGCCGAGACGCCGGGGGAGATCGACGAGGCAGAACCGGGGAGCTCGATAAACGTTGCGTAATCGACATTGTCGAGCTTGCGCAGCATGGGGACGACGGTGTCGTCGGGCGCGCCGTCGGTCTCAAAGACGGAGTAGGCCTGGCCGCCCACTTCGGTGCGGTAGGTGCGGCAGAAGGCGATGTTTACATGGGCGTAGGCGAGCAGGTTGGTGAGCGCGGCGAGTACACCGGGGACATCCTTGTGCGCCACGAAGAGCGTGGAATACATGCCCGAGATGTCGACGCCGACGCCGTTAATGCGGCTGATGCGCATCTTGCCGCCGCCCAGGCTCTCGCCGCGGACCTGTGCCGTGGCGCCCGTGTCGTCGACCATGTCGATGTCGACGGTGTTGGGGTGGATGGACGCGTCGTCGCCCTTGATGTCAAAGTGATATTCGAGGCCCTGCTCGCGTGCGAGGTCGAAGGCCTGCTTGATGTTCTCGTCATCGGTGTCGAGGCCCAGTATGCCCGCGACGAGCGCACGGTCGGTGCCGTGGCCGCGGTAAGTGTGGGCGAAGGAGTTCCACAGGCCAAAGGTGACTTTGGTGATGCGGCCTTCCAGCAGGCTGGCGGCAACTTGGGCGCAGCGCAGGGCGCCGGCGGTGTGCGATGAGCTGGGGCCGACCATGACGGGGCCCAAGATCTCGAATGCCGAGGTCGTAGCTAGTGTTTGCGGCTTGCCTGCCATGGGTGCTCCTTCTCTATCCCGTCGTTCCGAGGGCTTTGGTATTTGGTCGCCTGCTCTACAGTCCTGGCTCGCACGGAGGCCACATTAAGTGGCCTCCGGCTCGTGCGGAACTCGCGATCGACCAAATACCAAAGCCCTCGGAACTTAGGATACATGGTAGAGGCGCTCATGCTGCAAAATCCATCAGCTGGAGACCTATTCTGTGCTCCATGTCGACTCATCTTCACCACCGATTAAATAAAAAAGAGGTACCGGTTGTTTCGGTACCTCTTTTTGGTGCGTTTCTATTTGGCTGTAGCTTTAGCCGCGTGCTTACAGGCCGCAGGCTGCTTTGAGTTCTTCGACTCGGTCGGTTTTCTCCCAGGTGAAGTCGGCGTCTTCGCGGCCGAAGTGACCGTAGGCTGCCGTCTTTTCGTAAATCGGGCGACGCAGGTCTAGGTCGCGGATGATTGCGCCCGGGCGCAGGTCGAAGGTCTTCTCTACGGCCTCGACGATCTTGTCCTCGGCAACATGTGCGGTACCGAAGGTGTCGACCATGATTGAGAGGGGCTTGGAAACGCCGATGGCGTAGGCAAGCTCGACTTCGCAGCGGTCGGCCAGACCGGCGGCGACTACGTTCTTGGCGACCCAGCGCGCGGCATACGCGGCGGAGCGGTCGACCTTGGTGCAGTCCTTGCCGCTAAAGGCGCCGCCGCCGTGACGGCCATAACCGCCGTAGGTGTCGACGATGATCTTGCGGCCGGTGAGGCCCGTGTCGCCCATGGGGCCGCCCACGACAAAGCGACCGGTGGGGTTCACGTAGATGTCCGCGTTGTCCCACGGCATGTTCTCAGCGGCCATGACCGGGGTGATGACGTGCTCGATGAGGTCGGCCTTGATCTTGCCCATGTCCTCGATCTCGGCGGCGTGCTGCGTGGAGATGACGATGGTCGTGACCTCGACAGGCTTGCCTTCCTCGTAGCGCACGGTGACCTGGGTCTTGCCGTCGGGACGCAGATAGGCGAGGGTACCGTCGTGACGCACGGCGGCCAGGCGCTCGGCCAGGCGGCTTGCCAGGTAGTGCGGCATGGGCATGAGGGTCTTGGTCTCGTTGGAGGCATAACCGAACATCATGCCCTGGTCGCCGGCACCGATCAGATCGATCGGGTCGGTGGTAGCGCCGGTCTGGGTCTCGAAGGACTCGTCGACGCCCTGGGCGATATCGGGCGACTGCTCGTGGATAAGGCTCATAACGCCGCAGGTGTCGCAGTCAAAACCGAACTTGGCACGGTTGTAGCCAATGCGGCGGATGACGCCACGGGCGATTTCCTGTACGTCGACATAGGCCTGGGTGCGAATCTCGCCGGCGACGATGACGGTGCCGGTGGTCACGAGGGTCTCGCAGGCGCAGCGGACGTTCTCCACGTTGGCGGGCACGCCGTTGGGGGCGATGTAGCCCTGCTCCTGGAGCTCTATTTCTTTGGAGAGGATTGCGTCGAGGACGGCGTCGCTGATCTGGTCAGCGATCTTATCTGGATGACCTTCGGTCACCGACTCCGACGTAAAAACAAAGGACCCGTGTTGGGGCGGGATGGAACGAAGTTCTTCTGACATGATTGTCCTTTCAAAAACGTGTCCCGGCGACCGTTACCATTCCGCCGGGCTCTCTATGCAAGGGCACATCATAGCGCGTAAATCAAACATTCACACCCTTTCCGCACCTACTCATTGGGGACAGACTTAAATTACTCATTGGGGACAGACTTAAATGATCAGCCTTGCCTAAGTGCCGACAGGTTGCCCAAAGACTGGTCATTTAAGTCTGTCCCCAATGAGTAGGTCGGTGCCCTTTGTGCGGAGGTTGCTTTGATGCTTTATACTGATGCGGTTAGACATCCATCCTGCAATCGAGGAGATTTCCATGGCATCAGACGTTCGCGTCCGCTTTGCACCCTCACCGACGGGCAAGCTGCACATCGGCGGCGCCCGCACCGCTATCTATAACTGGGCTTTCGCCCGTGCAAACGGCGGCACGTTCATCCTGCGCATCGACGACACCGACCCCACCCGCTCTACCGACGAGAACACGCAGATCATCCTGCGCGCCATGCGTTGGCTGGGCCTGGACTGGGACGAGGGTCCCGAGGTGGGCGGCGATTTTGGCCCCTACGCCCAGACCGAGCGCCTGGACCTGTACAAGCAGGCCGCCCAGAAGCTTTGGGACGAGGGCAAGGCCTATCCCTGCTTCTGCACCAAGGAGCAGCTCGACGCCGACCGCAAGGCCGCGCAGGAGCGCAAGGACCCCTTCCAGGGCTATCAGCGCCGTTGCCGCAATCTTGATCCCGAGAAGGCCCGCCGTCGCATCGAGGCCGGCGAGTCCTACGTCCTTCGCATCAAGGTGCCCGAGGACCGCGGCGACGTCGTTATCCACGATGCCGTCCACGGCGAGGTGACCTTCGATGCCAAGGAGCTCGACGACTTTGTCATCTTCCGCTCCGATGGCACGCCCACGTACAACTTCGCGACTGTCGTCGACGACGCCATGATGAAGATCACCCATGTCATCCGCGGCGACGACCACCTGTCCAACACCCCGCGTCAGGTCATGGTCTACGAGGCCCTCGGCGCGCCCGTGCCCACGTTCGCCCACATCTCCATGATCTTGGGTGCCGACGGCAAAAAGCTCTCCAAGCGCCACGGCGCCACCTCGGTGGAGGAGTACCGCGACGCCGGTTACCTGTCCGACGCCTTCGTCAACTATCTGGCGCTGCTCGGCTGGTCGCTCGACGGCGAGACCACGATCATCCCGCGCGATGTCCTGGCCAGCAAGTTCTCGCTCGACCGCATCTCCAAGAACCCGGCGACCTTCGACCCCAAGAAGCTTGATTGGGTTAATGCCGAGTACATCAATGGCATGTCCGATGCTCAGTTTGCCGATGAGATCATGGTCCCCGAGCTGCACGAGGCGGGTCTTATCGAGGGCAATGTCGAGTACGGCGAGGATTGGATCGATGCGCTTGCTGCCATCGTTAAGCCGCGCACCAAGATGCCGGCCGACGCCGTGACCGTCGCCGCTCCCATCTTTGCTACGGCCGAGACGCTTGAGTATGACGAGAAGTCCGTCAACAAGGGCCTGGCCAAGGAAGGCATGGGTGCCATTCTGGATGCCGCCAAGGCCGCGCTCGAGGGCGTGGACGAGTGGACGGCTGTCAACATTGACGCCGCGCTTGAGCCGCTTCCCGAGCAGATGGACCTTAAGAAGCGCGTGGTGTTCCAGGCCGTGCGCGTCGCCGTCTGCGGCAACATGGTGAGTCCTCCGCTGGGCGAGACCATGGCGCTCGTCGGCCGCGACGACTGCCTGGCGCGCATCGACCGCGCCCGCACGATGGCGCTGTAATCGCTGCGCAAATGTATGTATCCGAGCCCCGTTCACTCAGAGCGGGGCTCTTGTTTCTGTAGACGTATGGGATAGGAGGTGCTGGGGCCATGGCCGAGCAACTTTCGCTGTTTGGTTCGCCGGAACCAAAACAGGCCCTCGAAAAGCCCGACCGCTCGGCCGAGCAGGCCAAGCCCGAGTCCGCGCCCGAGCCCGTTGCCGCCTACGCGAGCGTGGTCCTCGACATCCCGACCCGTGCGCTGTCCGAGCCATTCGCCTACGGTATCCCCCGGTCCCTTGCCAACGAGGCGCAGATCGGATCCACGGTCCTGGTCCACTTTGGTAACCGTGCTGCCGCGGGCTATATCGTCGACATTGCGCCTGAGCTGGGAGACCTGCAGGGCAACAACGCCCTCGACCTTTCGCGTATTAAGCCCGTCGAAGCCATCCTCAGCAAACCGCTCTTTACCGCCGAGGCTGCCCGTATCGCACGCTGGATGAGCCGCGAGTACGTCGCAACGCTTTCCGAGTGCCTGCGTTTGTTCTTGCCCCCGGGTGGAAACCCGCGCGTGGTCAAGGGCGGTGACGGCGTGTGGGCCGTTGAGCGCCCCGCCGTCAAGCCTATCCAAAACCGCTGGGTCATGCTCACGCCCGAGGGTTTCGACTATACGCCGCCCAAGACTGCAGTTCGTCAGCGTCAGCTCATTGAGGCGCTCCAGTGCGGCCCGGTCACGACGCGCGACCTCAACCTTCTCTATAACAGCATGTCGGCGACCATCAAGGCGCTCGAAAAACGCGGCGTCGTGGTGGTGGAGGGGCGCCGTGCTTGGCGTGGCTGCAGCGAGCAGACCTCGCTGTCCTCGGCAAGTGGCAAGGCGCCGGTCTTCCTTACCAACGGCCAGCAGCAGGCGCTCGCGCAGATTGAGCGCGCCCGTCTTGACGCCCACGGAGACGTGGTCCTTGTCGACGGCGTCACCGGCTCCGGCAAAACCGAGGTTTACCTTTCGGCGATTGAGCGCGTGCTGGCGGCCGGCCGATCGGCTTGCGTGCTCGTGCCCGAGATATCGCTGACGGCCCAGACCGTCGGCCGTTTCCGCTCGCGCTTTGGCGAGACGGTCGCAGTTTTCCATTCACGCCTTTCGGCCGGCGAGCGCCTGGACCAGTGGGATATGGTTGCCAGCGGTGCCGCGCGTGTGGTCGTGGGTGCCCGTTCGGCTCTCTTTTGCCCGCTCAGCGACCTGGGCCTCATCATCATCGACGAGGAGCACGAGACCAGCTACAAGCAGGGCTCCAGTCCGCGCTACCACGCGCGCGAGGTGGCGGCCGAGATGGCGCGGCGCTACCGCTGCCCGCTCGTGCTGGGCTCCGCCACGCCTTCAGCCGAGGCCCTCGACCGCTGCCGCCGTGGCACGTTCAACGGTGTCACTTGGACACGCGTCGAGATGCCCGAGCGCCCGGGACACGCCGTGCTGCCCGAGGTTCGCATTGCCGACCTGCGCCGCGAGTTCTCGCACGGCAGCCGCTCCATGTTCTCAATACCGCTGATGGAAGGCTTGGAACGCGTGGTCGAGCGTCGCGAGAAGGCCGTGCTGCTGCACAACCGCCGCGGTTTTGCGCCGTTTTTGATGTGCCGCGAGTGCGGCTGCGTCCCCACCTGCAACCACTGCTCCACCGCGCTCACGTATCACGAGCGCACGCATTCGTTGCAGTGCCATACCTGCGGTTCGTCCTGGCGCGTGCAGCCCTATCCGGCGCCCACGAGCCGTTGCCCCAAATGCGGCAGTCGCTACCTGGCAAAAATGGGCCTAGGCACGCAGCAGATCGAGGACGCCTTGCGCCAGATGCTGCCCGAGGATGTCGCCATCATTCGCATGGACGCCGATTCCACGCGTGGCAAGGACGCGCACAAGAAGTTGCTTGAACAGTTCGATGCCGCCGATTGCGCGGTGCTGCTGGGCACCCAGATGATCGCCAAGGGCCTCGACTTTCCCGAGGTTACCCTTGTGGGCGTGGTTAATGCCGACTTTGCATTAAAGCTACCCGATTTTAGAGCGGGGGAGCGCGCTTACGATTTGCTGGAGCAGGTCGCCGGCCGTGCCGGGCGCGGCGATCGCCCTGGCGAGGTCATTATCCAGACCTATCTGCCCGAGGACCCGGTCATTCGCGCCGTTGCCGAGCATGATCGCTCGATCTTTACCGACTACGACTTGGACCAGCGTCGCGAAGCGCTGTATCCGCCGTTTGTGCGCCTGGTTAACATTTTGGTGTGGTCGGCGAATCGTGACGAGGCACAGGATTATATTGGTCGTATCGCAAAGTTGCTCAAGCGCCGCTGGCATGCCGCCGCTCCCGATTTTTTGCGGGTGGGTAGCGTTGTGCCGCAGGTGCTGGGCCCGGCTTCGTGTGTAATCGAGAGAGCCAAGGACCGTTATCGCTTCCACCTGCTTGTGAAGTCGCCCGTGGGGTACCATGTCTCTGACGATATCGACGCCTGCCTCAAAGAGGCGGGCTCCGTGCGTGGCGTGAGCGTGAGCGTTGACGTCGACGCCTATGATTTGATGTAACAACCCGAAAGGATGGCCATGGAAGCCAACGGAATCGTACTGTCGCCCGACCCTCGTCTGCGTCAGGAGTGCGCCGTCATCGAGGAGATCACCCCGGCGATCGAGGCGCTTGCCGAGAAGATGAAGAAGATGATGTTCGAGAACGGCGGCTGCGGCCTGGCTGCCCCGCAGATCGGAGAGCTCATTCAGCTTGTCACTATCGACTGCGACTACAGCGACAAGAACGACTATGATCCGTACGTGCTCATCAATCCTGTCATTGTTGAGCAGAGCGACCATCTGGTGCCGTTTAGCGAGGGCTGCCTGTCCATCCCCGGCATTAGCTGCGAGATTGAGCGTCCCGACCATGTCGTCGTCGAGGCGTACGACCTGGATGCCAACCTGATTCGCTACGAGGCATCGGGCGATCTGTTCTGCGTGTGCCTGCAGCACGAGATCGATCACCTGCACGGCAACACCATGTTCGAGCGACTGAAGCCGATGCAGCGCATCAAGGCCGTCAAGGAGTACCAGGACGCCCTGGCCCGCGGTGCTCGACCGGGCGAGACAGAGTAGGTCCCACCGTCCCCGGTGCTGAGCGCCCACATATCATCCCGTGCTCAAACATTCTCGCTTTGCTGCGAAACTGCGCGCGGGACGATATGTGGGCGCTCAGCACCGGGGACTGCTTTGTCCTGGCTCGGTTCGCCCGGGTGCCGTCGGGCCAGGGAGGGACGTCTTCGCTGATAGGTGCTTTGTTGGGAGGGCTGCTTTTATGCGGCTCTTTCTTTGGTTTTGGGTATATTTGTTCTTGTTGAATTGTTATTGCGGATGGGCTGGGTACTTGGCTTTCCGCTGTTATTTGTAGCCGTCTCGGCTTTGGTTGAGGGGAGACGTTCTTTATGCGTATTGTGTTTATGGGTACGCCTGATTTTGCTGTGCCTTCGCTGACTTCGCTTGTTGAGGCTGGAAACGAGATTGCGCTCGTAATTACTCGTCCCGATGCTGTTCGTGGGCGTGGTAAAAAGTTGGAGCCGTCTCCTGTTAAGGCCAAGGCGCTTGAGCTTGGTCTGCCTGTTGTTGAGGCAAATCGTATGACGCCGGATGTTATTGATCAGCTCAAGGCTGCGGATGCCGATATTTTCTGTGTGGCTGCTTATGGCTGTATTTTGCCCGATGAGGTGCTGCATATTGCGCCGCTTGGTATTGTGAATGTTCATGCTTCGCTGCTGCCGCGTTGGCGTGGCGCTGCTCCCATTCAGCGTGCCATTCTTGCTGGTGACGAGGTTGCCGGCGTTTCCATTATGCGTATTGGACATGGCGTGGATACGGGCGCTTATTGCGCGCAGGCCTCGACCTCGGTTGCCGGTAAGCATGCCGAGGCACTGACGATGGAGCTTGGCGAGCTGGGTGGTAAGCTGCTGGCCGATACGTTGCCCTCGCTTGCCGATGATACGGCGGTGTGGACCGAGCAGGATGAGTCCCTTGTCACGCATGCTGCCAAGATTTCCAAGCAGGAGATGCGTCTGGATCCGCAGATGGGGGCGTTCGATTGCGTGCGTCACGTGCTGGCTTCGTCCGACACCGCACCCGCTCGCTGCGTGATTGCCGGCAAGACCGTGCGTGTGCTCGATGCCGCGCCTGCCGACGTGTCGTTTGCCGAGGGCCTTGTTGCCGTTAAGAACAAGCGTGTTTACCTGGGTCTTTCCGATGGTGCGGTAGAGCTGCTCGAGGTTAAGCCCGACGGCAAGCGTGCCATGGCTGCTTCTGCCTGGGCTGCCGGCCTGCAGGGTGCCGATCTTACGTGGGGTGTTTTGTCATGAGCAAGCTTTCTCCCGCGCGCAAGCTTGCGCTCGATGTGTTGATGGAGGCCGACCGTCGCGGCATGTATGCGCGCGACGTGTTGTCTTCCCGTGCTTCCGCCAAGGCCATTGACCAGCGTGATTCCGCGTTTGCCGCTCGCTTGGCGCTCGGTGTTGCCGCCACGCAGGGCATTTTGGATGAGTTGCTCGATCAGTTTTTGGATAAGCCCAAAAAGGTCGCGCCGCGCGTTCGCATGGCGCTTCGCATCTCGGCCTTCGAGATGCTCTACCTGCATACCCCTGGCCGAGTTGCCGTGAGTCAGGGCGTTGAGCTGGTTCGTAGCGGCGCTAAGTCGGCTGCCGGTCTTGCGAATGCCGTGCTGCATAAGGTCGCGGACAACGTCGAGGACTTTGCCGCCGCCGCGGGTGCTGATGAGTCCGAGCGCCGTTTGGTACGCCTGTCTCGCCTGATGGGCATGCCGCGCTGGCTGTGCGCCCGCATTATGGCATCGTTCGATACGCCCGAGGGCGCGCTCAACTTTGCCGGCAATCTGGCACCCGCGCCGCTCGCTCTGCACGAAAATGCCTTTGCAACCAAACCTGATCCGTACCTATCGCAGCTTGTTGCGCCCGTGTTCCCGGGTTGCCATGCGCCGGTCGATGCGCAGGCCACGGTTGCATCGGGCGTGTTTGAGCGCGCGGCGGCCGTGGCCTCGGACCTTAACGCTCAGCTCATCGCTACCGCGGCGACCCGTCCCGGGCGCTGTCTAGAGATTGGCGCCGGTCGTGGTACCAAGACGTATGTGATGATGTGCCAGGCTAAGCGTGCCGGCTACGACCGTCAGCACACTGCACTCGATTTGCACGATCGCAAGTGTGACCAGAATCTCGCGCGCCTGCATAAGGCGGGTATCAAGGGCGTTCGTACCGTCTCGGGTGATGCATGCGAGCTCGATGCGGTCCTCACGTCGTTCGATGCCATGCTTGGTAAACCCGTTCTGTTCGATACAGTGTTTATCGATGCCCCGTGCTCGGGCACCGGCACTATGCGCCGTCACCCTGAGATACCGTGGCGTCTGACTGAGAAGGACGTTAGGACTGAGCTGCCCCGCCTGCAGCTGACGATGCTCAAGGAAGCGGCCGCGCGTGTGGCTGCCGGCGGCGAGCTCATCTATGCCACCTGCTCGGTTTTTGATGAAGAGAATACGCAGGTCGTGGATGCCTTCCTGGCCTCTCCTGAGGGCACAGACTTTAGCCTGGCGCCCCTCTCTGAGGCGCAGATTTTACAGCTGCCCGAGTTCGAACAAGCCAAGAAGCTCGTCTCCGTACGCCAAAATGACCGCGGACTCTTCCAAAGTGTCCCCGTAAACGCGGATTCCTACGACGGCCACTTCTGCGCCAGACTAGTCCGCAAATAACTTCAAAGTTGCGGTGAAATAGGGATTGAATAGCAGCTTCTAGCCGCCAAACAGTCCTTATTTCACCGCAAATCATCAGGAAACCTGGGTGTCGGGACCGCTTGTCACTAGTGGCTATGCGGGCAGTTGGCGCAGCAGCCGCTGGTGGCGTTGGTGCTGGAGCCGCCGCTTCGCTGGTCGGTGTTGTAGAAACCACTGCCTTCGAACTTAATGCCGCTGGCCGAGAACGTCTTAGATGCCGGGGCGCCGCAGCTGGGGCATACGACCTCGGGCGTTTCGGACATGGGGTGCTCAACTTCAAACACGTTGCCGCAGCTCGTGCACTTGTAATCGTAGCGCGCCATAATACTTCCTTTTCAGCACAAAGCGGGCAGATCGCTCTGCCCGCAAAAATTCAAACAGCTGTAACTGTACCCTATATCGGGGGTTTTATCACGCTTCGCCCCAGAATCTATGGGTGCTGCGCAGGAGCTTCGCAGTTTTCTCCTCGGCTGCCGCAACGTCGGCCTCCTGCGCCTGCCATGTCCAGTTGCCCGTGGCCACGCCCGGCACGTTCATACGTGCATCGTCGCCCAGCCCCAACACGTCCTGCAGCGGCATCATCACGAGTGGAGCATCGCTTGCTAGGGCATCGCCCATGAGCTCGCATGCCAGTTCAATGCCGCTCGGCTCGTCGCCGCCCGCAAAGGAGCGCGTGCACCAGCCGGCGAGCGTCGAGGTGTCGTGCGTCGAGGTATACAGGATCTTGCCCGGTGTGGGATGAATTCCGCAGCGAACGTCGTAGTCGCTAAACTCCAGTACGTCCATGCCTGGGAAGCCGCAGGTCGAAGCCATCGCACGAACGCCAGGCGTCAGATAGCCGAGATCCTCGGCGATAAAGTTGAGCGGACCCAGCTCGTCATAGGCGGTCTGGAACAGGTCCTTGCCCGGGCCTGCCAGCCAGCGGCCGTCGGCACAGGCCTTACCGGCGGGAATGCTAAAGTAGCTGTGGAAGCCCAGGAAGTGGTCCAGGCGCACACGGTCGTAGAGCGCGAACGCACGACGCAGGCGATCCATCCACCAGCTATAGCTGTTTTCCTTCATGTGATCCCAGCGGAAGGTGGGGTTTCCCCACACCTGGCCCTCGGGCGCAAAGTTGTCGGGCGGAGCGCCCGAAACTTCAATCGCCTTGCCGGTGTCGGATAGCCAGAAGTTCTCGGGCTCGCTCCACGCATCGGCCGAATCGTCCGAGACATACATCGGGATATCGCCGATGACCTCGATGCCCTTCTTGTGCGCATAGTTCATGAGCTCGCACCAGGCAAGGTCAAAGCGATACTGCATGTACGCTTGCAGCTCGGCCTCGTCGTGGAAGCGCTTGTCATCGATCAGGTGCTCGTTGTAGCGCGCGACATCCGCCGGCCAATCGTGGCGCGACTCGCCCTCAAAGTACTTCTTAACGGCCATGTAGACGCAGTACTTCTCGAGCCAATCGGCGTTGCGATGTTTAAATGCCGTGTACAGCGGGTCGGCATCCTCGCCGCCGCGGGCCTTCCAGGTGACGAAGTCGGCAGTCAGCTCCTCGTGGCTCTCGGGCAGCAGGTCGATATTGCCTGCAAAGGCCGAAGGGCCGGCATAAGGGGAGCGGAAAAAGTCCGTAGGATTGACGGGCAGGACCTGCCAGTAGCGCATGCCTATGGCGGCTAGGTGATCGATAAAGCGACGCGTGGGCGCACCGATTGTGCCAGGCTTGCCGTCATCGGTCGGCACCGAGGTGATGTGGCACACGACGCCCGCGCCGTGATCGAGCGGCTCCTGCAGGCGCTTCTCGGCATGGTGATAGATGATCGAAGAGCCCAGCGGGTACAGGTCGAGCGTAACCGTGCCGTTGTGGATCTCGCACTCGTGGCCGCTAATCACGTCGCTCGCACATTCGCCGAGCGCTGGGATCGTCACGCAGTGCGAATTGCGCAGGCTGCGGTTGATGATAACCGTCGCGGCCTCGCCGTCTTTGCCCGTGCGGGTGTAGGCCAAGACGTCGTCGTTGAGCGCAAAGGCCTTGATTTCGCCATCGACCATAAAAGGCAGCGCGCGACGCACGGCAGACGCGTTCTTAACGATAGCCAGCGTATCGAAGTCGTGCAGGTCTTCCTTCAAAGGCAGGGTCCGGCGGTTGCCCGGATCGGTGAGGCCCTCCAAGCCGTACTCATCGCCGTAATAGATTGAGGGTACGCCCGGGAAGGTCATCTGCATGAGCGTCGCCAGCCAAAAACGGCTCTTGGCCAGGCCCATCGAGTTATCGTCCAGGCGCCATTTGCTGCGTTCGCTCTCGGGCAGCTGCGACTCGTCTGGGCCGCCGCCGAGCACCGAGATGATGCGCGGACGGTCGTGGCTCGAAAGCAGATTGAGTGCGCAGGCCAGCGCCTCGCGCGGGTAGTTCTCGCGCAGGGTTTCGATATCCTCAGCAGCTTGATAGGCATTCTTGTAGCCCATCAAAAAGCCGATGACCATGTCGCGGAAGGGGTAGTCCATGGCAGAGTCGAGCTCAGAGCCCTGCAGGTAGCGGCGCAGATGGCCGTAGCTGATCTTGTTGGAGGCGTCTTCCCAGACCTCGCCGAGCAGCAGCGCGTCAGGTTTCTCGGCGAGCACGGCCTTTTTGATCTCGGCCAGGAAGTCATCGGAAAGCTCGTCGGCCACGTCCAGGCGCCAACCATGGGCACCGGCGCGCAGCCATTTGCGGATCACGCCGTCCTTGCCCAGGAGCCGCTCGCGCACCAGTTCGGAGCTCTCGTTGATGGCGGGCATGTTGCCCACGCCCCACCAGCAGTCATACGAACCGTCTTCATGGAAGTAAAACGCATCGCGCCACGGCGAGTCCTCGCTTTGCCAAGCACCGACGCCGGGATAATTGCCGTAGCGGTTAAAGTAGATCGAATCGTCGCCCGTGTGGTTGAAGACGCCGTCCAGGATGATGGAAATGCCGAGCTTCTCGGCCGCCTTGCACAGCTCCGTAAAGTCCTGCTCGGTGCCCAGAATCGGGTCGATCTTGGTATAGTCGGCCGTGTCGTAGCGGTGGTTGCTCGCGGCCTCAAAGATGGGGTTGAGGTAGATGGCCGTAAAGCCTAGCTCGGCGATGCGGGGCAGGTCATTTTGGATACCCTTGAGCGAACCGCCGTAAAAATCCCAGGTCTTGATGGAGCCGTCTTCGGCACGCTCGTACTCGGGCGGTTCGTTCCAGTCCTCGACCATGCGGCGCTGGATTCCTTTGCGCGGTTTTTCAACTTCGGCAAGCGTGCGCTCGCGCCAGTTTTCGTCTCGGGCATAGCGGTCGGGGAAGATCTGGTAGACCATACCGCGCTCGTACCAAGTGGGACGGTTCTCGCGGTGCTTGTAGACGGTAATCTGGAAGGACGGAACCTCGGCGTAGCCGTAGGTCACACCCTCGCCACCGGTGCGACCCTGCGGTGCACCCAGGCGGACCTCGGGCTGACCTTCGATATTGTATATAAAGCTGTACCACACAAGGCAGGGTTCGGTGCACTCAAGCTCTACGGTAAATATACCGTCGCCCTCGTGCGTCATGGGATACAGAGACTCACCGATTTCATCGACCCAGGTACGCAGGGTAAGCGCTGCCTGGTTGGGGTCGGCATCCTCCAAAATCACCGAGAGCGAAACGGAAGTTCCAGTGGTCACAGCGCCAAACGGAATGCGAAACTGCGGCAGACGGCTGTTGTGTATCAATCTCATAATACGGTCCAGTTCAATAGAATCACGGCCTGCGGGCCATGGGCTTTACGCACAGGAAGTAAGTATATCTGTTGTACATAGGCTGTATAAACAACATCCGTTTACCATCGGCGAACGGTTGTCCTAGAAAATCGTTTTACCACCCAAATTATCGCGATATTTAAAAACATCTATACCGATACTATTTGTAGCCAACCAAAAATACTTCGGTTTACTACGACGAATTGAATGATCTCAACCACGGTCATTTTCGTGATATTAAAACCGCAGGTAGAGGCGTTGCCAATTTCGTAGATTACTCGCCGTGGTCAGCCGGAGCCATTTTGTCGTAGTAAACCGGGCTTCTTTTTTACTAGAGAAGTTCAACCAAGAAGAGGGCGCCTGGTTGGGGCGCCCTCTTTTGCGTTGAGGATTACGTTTTAATCGTCCGGACTAGTGACGCTTGCGGGCGGCCGTTGCCTTGCGGACGGAGGTCTTCTTGGTCGGAGCCTTTTCCTCGGCCGAAACGGCGGGGGAGACCGGGATCTCCTCGGCGGGCTCGGTCTTTGCCGTAGCCTTCGGAGCGGTCTTGACCTCAGCAGCCTTCGGAGCCGGCTCGGCCTTTACTGCGGGCTTGTCCTCGGCCTTAGCCTCTGCCTTGGGAGCAGCAGCCTTGGTCGTGGCCTTTTTGGCCGTCGTGGTAGTGCGCTTGCGCGTGGTGGTCTTGGCGGCCGGCTTTGCCTCGACAGCTGCCTTGCCCTTGGGCTCGGCGGGCGTCTCCTCGTCCTTGGCGGCCGGCTTTGCGGCTGCCTTAGTCGAGGCGGCCTTTTTGGTCGTCGACTTCGTAGCCGCGGCCTTCTTGGCAGTCGTGGTCTTGGTTGCAGCCGTCTTCTTGGCAGCGGTCTTGGCCGGAGCCTTTGCCGCGGGCTTAGCCTCGGCAGCGTCGGCCTTTATCTCGGGAACGACCTCGGCCTCGGCGGCCTTCTTGGCAGCGGCGGTCGTGCGCTTGCGCGTGGTCGTTGTCTTGGCAGCGCTAGTCTTGCTAGCAGCGGCCTTCGTGGTCGTGGCCTTCTTAGCCGTTGTCTTGCGGGTGGTCGTCTTCTTAGCGGCAGGTTTCGCTGCGGGCTTAACTTCGGCATCGGCAGCCGGCTTCTCCTCGGCCTTGGGCTCCTCGGCGGCAGCGGACTCCTTAACGGGCGCCGCAGGCTCGGCCTCAGCGGCAACCGGCTTCTCCACAGCCGCCGCAGCCTCCACAGCCGCCGGCCTTTCAATCTCCGGGTGCATAAAGAAATACAGATCCAGATACTTATCGGCTGAGCGCGTCCAGCTAAAGTCCTGGCTCATGGCCTGCGTGACCAGCTGGTTCCAAGCGTCGCGGTTATCCCAGAACAGGCGTGCCGCGCGGAACACCGCGTCGCCCATCTCGTCGCCGTTAAAGTTGGTAAACGAGAAGCCCGTGCCCTCGCCGGTAAACTCGTTGTACGGCTGCACGGTGTCCTTCAGGCCACCGGTCTCGCGCACGATGGGCAGGGTGCCGTAGCGCATGGCGATGATCTGCGACAGGCCGCAGGGCTCAAACTTCGAAGGCATCAGGAACATGTCGGCGGCGGCGTACATGCGCTGCGACAGCGCCGGGTCAAACTCGATGCGCGCGGCCATGGTGCCGGGGTACTTGTCCTGGAAGTAGCGCAGACCGTCCTCGTAGTCGCGGTCGCCGGTGCCCAGCACGGCCACCTGAACGCCGCCGGACAGGATGCGGTCGAGCGTGTACATGACCAGGTCCATGCCCTTCTGGCGCGTCAGGCGCGTGACCATCACCATGAGGGGACGGTCGTCGCGAACCTCGAGACCCAGCTCCTCCTGCAGTTTAGCCTTGCACACGGCCTTGCCGGAACGGTCGTCAACCGTGTAGTTGGCGGCAATGCGCTTGTCGGTCGCCGGGTCAAAGCCCGCAACGTCAATGCCGTTGAGGATGCCCTGCAGCGCGTAGGAGCGCTCGCGCAGCACACCGTCCAGGCCCTCGCCAAACTCGGGCGTCTGGATCTCGTTGGCATAGGTGGGGCTCACCGTGGTAATGGCATCGGCATAGTGCAGCGCGCCCAGCATGTAGTTGATGCTGCAGGCGTCGCAACGCAGCTGCGAGGCGGCCGCGGGAATATGCGCCACACCCAGGATGTCCTCCATCACGGTGTCGCTAAACTGGCCCTGGAACGCCACGTTGTGGATCGAGAACACAGTCTTGACGCGGTCGTACAGCGGCAGGCCCTGGTAGAACTCGCGTAAGAACACTGGTGCCAGTGCCGTCTGCCAGTCGTTGCAATGCAGGATGTCGCACTCAAAGCCGGCCGGCAGGTGCTGCAGGCTCTCGGTGATGGCCTTGGAGAAGAACGCAAAACGCTCGCCGTCGTCAAAGAAGCCGTACGGATAGTCGCGCGCAAAGTAGCGCTCGTTGTCGATGAACATATAGGTGACGCCGTCGCGCTCGAGCTTCTCCAGCCCGCAGTACTCATTGCGCCAGCCCAGGCTCACGTAAAAGTCGGAGAAGTGCTCCATCTGCGCCTTGTACTCGTCCTTGATGGTGGCGTACTTGGGCACCATCACGATGACCTCGGCGCCGGCGCGCACAAGCGCCGCAGGCAGCGAGCCCGCCACGTCACCCAGGCCACCGGTCTTTACAAACGGTGCGCACTCGGCCGAGGCAAACACGATCTGCATCTTTTTGCTGGAATCTGCCATATTGTCTCCCATGTTGCAATTCGAGAATAGCCGCCTGGCGCTAACCGGGCGGCTATTCTACATGTTACGAGCGATGTTGCGGTGTCAACGTTAACGTACGATGGTGGTGTCGGAAGTTAACGGAGCCTTTCCCAGCACCAGGATGTTCTCGGGCGTGCCGCGAAGCTCGGTGTTGGTGGGAACCACGTTGTTCTTGTCCAGGATGGCGTTCTCAACGCGGGCGCCGCTCTTGATGATGCAGCTCTGGTTGATGATCGAGTTGGTCACCGAAGCGCCTTCCTCGACCACAACGCCGCGCGACAGGATCGAGTTGCGCACGGTGCCCTTGATGATGCAGCCGGCCGAGATGATCGAGTTGCATGCGTGGCTGCCGGTCGCATAGCGCGAAGGCGGCACGTCGTGGGCCTTGGTCAGGATCGGGCGCTCGGGATCAAAGAGCTGGTCGGCCACGGTCTGGTCGAGCAGGTCCATGCTGCGACGATACAGCGACTTCTCGCTAAACACGCCCACGACCTCGCCCTTGTATTCGTAGCTGCACACGTCGATGTTGCCAAAGTCGCCCTGGAGTGCCTCGAGCAGGTCAAGATAGTCGGCGGCCTGGTAGTGGTCGATGATCTCGAGCAGCGTCTCGCGGTTGACGATGCAGCAGTCCATAGAGGCGTTGTCGCCGTACACGACGCCGGCGCTCACGCCCGTCAGGCGGCCGTTCTCGTTAATCTCGAGCTTGGTCTCGTCATCGACGTTGCGCGTGGCCTTGCAGTACACCACGGTCATCTGGGCGCCGGAGTTCTCGTGCGCGTCGATGATGGTGTTGAGGTCCATGTTAAAGATGATGTTGGTGCCCATCATCACAACATAGGGCTTGTCCGAGCGCTGGAACAGCGTCTTGTTGGAGATGATGTCGCGCAGCAGGAAGCGCATGCCGCCCTTGGTGGTGCCATACGCGTTGCCGGGCACCATGAACAGGCCGCCCTTCTTGCGGTCCAGGCCCCAGTCCTTGCCCGAGCCCACGTGGTCGATCAGCGAGCGGTAGTTGCCCGGCATGACGACGCCGACGGTCTTGATGCCGGCATTCATCATGTTGGACAGCGGGAAGTCGATCAGGCGGTAGCGACCCAAAAACGGAACGGACGCGATAGGGCGGTCCTTGAGCAGCACGCTGCCGTAGGTCGAAGAGTAGTTAGCGGTGATATAACCGATGGCCTTGCGATTGATCATCGGATCATTCCCCCTTTCCGATAACGACGTCATTTCCAACGACGGCCGTATCCTTGGTGGTATCGACAGAGCCGAGCTTCACGCCCTCTTCGACCGTGGAGTTCTCGCCCAAAATAGCGCGGCAGATGTGCGCACCGCTCTTAACGTGCGCACCCGGCAGCAGCACGGAGTCCTCGACCACAGCGCGCTCCTCGATGATGACATCGGTCGAAAGGATCGAGTGGCGCGCGGTGCCGTAGATCTTGCAGCCGTTGGAGACCAGGCAGTCGTCCAGGCGGCCGTCCGGGCCAATGTAGTGCGGCGGACGCGTGGTGATGTTGGACATGATGGGGAAGTGCTTGTCAAACAGATCGAACTCGGGGTTGTTGCCCAGCAGGTCCATGGAGGTCTCGTGGAAGCTGGCGATGGTGCCGACGTCCTTCCAAAAGCCGTGGAACTCGTAGCTGTACAGGCGCTTGCCCTCGCCGAGCAGCTTGGGGATGATGTCCTTGCCAAAGTCGTGGCTCGAGCGCTGGTCCAGAGCATCCTCTTCGAGCGCCTCGATCAGCACGTCGGCCGAGAAGATGTAGATGCCCATGGACGCGAGATTCGAATCGGGCTTATCGGGCTTCTCGGTGAACTTGGTGATGCGGCCATCCTCGGGGTCGGTGGTCAGGATGCCAAAGCGGCTGGCCTCTTCCCAGGGCACGGGCATAACGCTCACCGTGAGGTCGGCGTTGTTCTCAATGTGCGTCTTGAGCATCTTGCGGTAATCCATGCGATATAGGTGATCGCCCGAAAGAATCAGGACGTACTTGGGGTCGTTGGCCTTGATGTAGTCGAGGTTCTGCGTAATGGCGTCGGCCGTGCCCGCATACCAGGCGCCGCCGGTCTGCGTCTCGTACGGCGGCAGGATCGACACACCGCCGTCGCGGCTGTCCAGATCCCACGCCTCGCCGGAGCCCACGTAGGCATGCAGCAGGTAGGGGCGATACTGCGTCAGAACGCCCACCGTGTCGATGCCCGAGTTGGAGCAGTTGGAGAGCGAAAAGTCGATAATGCGGAACTTGCCACCAAAGCTAACCGCCGGCTTAGCGATCTTTTGGGTGAGTGCCCCCAATCGGCTGCCCTGTCCTCCTGCGAGGAGCATCGCGATGCATTCTTTCTTACTCATCGATTTCTCCTTCTGTCATCGATGTTCCTAAACCCATTAGCGACGGGCGCGGCGCAACGTCACGCCCGTCGAGTAATGCCGTGCTGGCATAGGGGAGCTCGCGCGCCTTTAAGCGTGCCAGATCTCGTCGCGGTACTCGCGAATGGTGCGGTCGCTCGAGAACCAGCCGCTCGAGGCGGTGTTGAGCAGCGCCTTGCGGTTCCAGGTCTCCTGGTCGCCATAGCTGCCGGTGAGCTTCTCCCACGCATCCACGTAGCTGCGGAAGTCTGCCATGACCAGGTCGGGGTCGTTGTTGTTCATGAGCTCGTTGTAGATGCTCTCAAAGTTGCCCGAAAGGCCGGCAAACGTGTTGTCCTTGAGCTCGTCCATCACGCGGCCCAGGCGCTCGCGATCGTTGTTGAGCGTATCCCAAGCAAAGTAGCTGTTCGACGCCCAGAGCTGCTCGACCTCGGGGGCGGTTAGGCCAAAGATGGCCTCGTTCTCGCGACCGGCCAGGTCGGCGATCTCGATGTTGGCGCCGTCGAGGGTACCCAGCGTAATGGCGCCGTTCATCATGAGCTTCATGTTGGACGTGCCCGAAGCCTCCTTGCCGGCCGTGGAGATCTGTTCCGAGATCTCGGCGGCGGGGTAGATGAGCTGGGCGTTGCTCACGCGGAAGTTGGGGATAAAGCAGACCTTCATGACCTCGTTGACGCGCGGGTCGTTGTTGATGACGTCGGCCACGGAGTTAATGAGGCGGATAGTCTCCTTGGCAAAGGTGTAGCTCGAGGCAGCCTTGCCGCTAAAGATGAAGGTCGTCGGCGTCACGTGGAAGTTGGGATTCGCGATGCGACGGTTGTAGATGTCCATCACCTTCATGATGTTCATGAGCTGGCGCTTGTAGGCATGGAAGCGCTTTACCTGGACATCGAAGACGGTGTTGGGATCGATGACCAGACCGGTCTCGGCCTTGACGTAGGCGGCCAGGCGCTCCTTGTTGGCGCGTTTGGAGGCGCCCACGGCCTTCAGGAACTCGGTGTCGTTCTGGAACTCCTTGAGTTTCTCCAGCTCAAAGGCGTCCTTGAGCCAGCCGTCGCCAATGGCCTCGGTGACGAGCTTGGCGTAGGTGGGGTTGGCCTCGGCAAAGAAGCGACGGTGCGAGATGCCGTTGGTCTTGTTGTTGAACTTCTCGGGCGTCAGGGCATAGAAGTCCTTGAGCACGATGTTCTTGATGATGTCGGAGTGGATCTTGGCCACGCCGTTGACGCTGTGGCTGCAGATCACAGACAGGTTGGCCATGCGAATCTCGCCGTCCCACAGGATAGCGGTCTGGCGCAGGCGCTCCTGCCAGCCCTCCTGCGTGGTGTCGAACGACTCGTGCCAACGACGGCTGATCTCGTCGATGATCTGGTACACGCGGGGGAGGAGCTTGGAGAACGTGCCGATGGGCCACTTCTCCAGAGCCTCGGGCAGGATGGTGTGGTTGGTGTAGCTCACGACCTGCGTCACGATGTTCCAGGCGTCGTCCCACTCGAGCTTCTTCTCGTCGATCAGGATACGCATGAGCTCGGGGCCGCACATGGCGGGGTGGGTATCGTTGGTATGGATGGCCACAAACTGCGGCAGCAGCTCCCAGTTCTCGCCGTGCTCCTTCTCAAAGGTGTCGAGCAGGCTGTAGATGCCGGCCGAAACAAACAGGTACTCCTGCTTCAGGCGCAGCAGACGGCCGTGCTCGCCGGCGTCGTTGGGGTAGAGGATGGCGCTGATGGCCTCGGCCTCGGCGCGCTCGGCGTCGGCCAGGGCGTAGTCGCCGCGGTTGAAGGCCTCCAGGTCAAAGTGCTCCTCGACCGGCTCTGCGGCCCAGACGCGCAGCTTGTTGACGGTCTCGCCGGCATAGCCCACAACGGGGATGTCGTAGGGGACAGCCAGGATGTCCTGCGTGTCCACCGTGCGGTAGAACGTGCGGCCGTTCTCCTCAAAGCCCTCGACGTGACCACCAAACTTAATGGTCACGGCTTTGTCCTGACGACGGACCTCCCAGGGATAGCCGTGGGTGAGCCACTCGTCGGTGGCCTCGACCTGGCTGCCGTTGACGATCTCCTGCTTAAACAGGCCGTAGCGGTAGCGCATGCCGTTGCCGTAGCCGGCAATGCCCTCGGCAGCCATGGAATCTAAGAAGCATGCGGCCAGACGGCCCAGGCCACCGTTGCCCAGCGCCGGGTCGGGTTCCTGGTTCTCGATGACGGAAAGGTCGAAGCCCATGTCGTCGAGCGCCTCGGCGACCATGTCGCGCACGCCAAAGTTGAGCAGGTAGTTGTCGAGCAGGCGGCCGATCAAAAACTCGATCGAGAAGTAATACACGCGCTTCTTGCCCTCGGCGGTCACACGGGCGTCGCTGGTGGTGGCAACGGTGCGTGCCTTTTCGGCCACGAGCTTGGCCAGGGCGTTAAAGCGGTCGAGGTCGCTGGCGGCCTCGACGCTCTTGCCGCTGATGCTCATGACAGCATCGCGATAGAGCTCGGTAAACTCCTGCTTGTTGTCGAAGATCTTATTCATACGTTCCTTTCCCCCGGGGATGTTTCTCCCGGAACGGTTATGACTTGTATCCTACGCCTCGGCGAGGCGGATAGTTACAGCTGTAACGGCTTTGTTACGCATCCTTGCCAGATGCTTTAACAGCGCCTGCCTTAGCCTTGGGAGCAGCCTTTTTATTGGTTGCCTTCTTGGCCTTGGGCTTAGCCGTAGCCTTGGCAGCGGGCTTGGCGGTCTTCGCCTTAACCGGAGCCTTCTTAGCAGCCGCGGCCTTGGGCTTCACCGAGGACGTGCGCTTATGCGCCGCCTTCTTGGGCTTCTCGACCACCGGCGGCTTGTAGCTGCTGGGACCGCGGCGTTTGAGCACCACGCCTGCCAGGCCGGGCACCTTCATCTCGATGGAGTCCATCTGCCCGTTCCAGGGATAGGGCTCGCTCGAGCAGGTGTAGGGCTCCTCACCGGCGTATCCGCTGCCGCCAAACTCGGGACGGTCGGAATCGAAGATGACCTCCCAGTCGCCCTCGCGCGGCACGCCCACGCGGAAGCTCTCGTAGCTCGCCGGGTCAAAGTTGATCAGGATCACCAGGTCGTCATCGACGTCCTCGCCCTGACGGACAAAGCTCACGATGGACTGCTTGGAGTTGTCCGCGTCGATCCAGGTAAAGCCATCGTCGGTGTAGCCGCGCTCGTACAGGGCGGGCTCGGCGGTATACAGGTGGTTAAGCGCCTTGATGAACGCCTGATGATGACGGTGGGTCTCGTACTCCTCGGTCAGGAACCACTGGATGGACTCGTAGTAGCGCCACTCAATAAACTGGCCTATCTCGTTGCCCATAAAGTTGAGCTTGGCACCGGGGTGCGTCATCTGGTAAAAGGCCAGCGTGCGCAGACCGGCAAACTGGCGCCACCAGTCGCCCGGCATACGGCCGATGAGCGAGCACTTGCCGTGCACGACTTCGTCGTGGCTCAGCGGACAGATAAAGTTCTCGGTAAAGGCATACATGATGGAGAACGTGAGCAGGCCGTGGTTGCCGGGGCGCCACGGAAAATCGGTCTGCATGTAGTGCAGGGTGTCGTTCATCCAGCCCATGTCCCACTTGTAGTGGAAACCCAGGCCGCCGTCCTGCGGCGGGTAGGTCACGAGCGGCCACGCGGTGGACTCCTCGGCCATCATCATCACGTCGGGGTAGTGCGCCTCTACAGCGCAATTAACTTGACGGATAAACGCGCTGGCGTCCAGGTCCTCCTCGGTACCGTACTTGTTGAACTTCTTTTGGCTGGGATCGTCAATGCCAAAGTTGAGGTACAGCATACTGGACACGCCGTCCATGCGAATGCCGTCCACGTGGAAGTTCTCGAGCCAGTACAGCACGTTGGAGACCAGGAAGGAGCGGACCTCGCCGCGGGCGAAGTCGAACTTGTGCGTGCCCCAGTTAGGGTGAATCTCGTGCTCAAACAGCATGTGGCCGTTAAAGGTGGCAAGGCCGTGGGAGTCGGCGCAAAAACCGCCGGGAACCCAGTCCATGATCACGCCGATGTCTGCCTCGTGGCACGCATCGATAAAGTGCATGAGCTGCTGCGGGTTGCCGTAGCGCGACGTGGCGGCGTAGTAGCCGGTCGTCTGGTAGCCCCAGGAGCCATCGAAGGGATGCTCCATAAGCGGCATGACCTCGATATGCGTATAGCCCATGTCGCGCACGTAGTCCACGAGCTCCACCGACAGGTCGTCGTAGGTGTAAAACTCACCGCGCTGCGCGGGGAAGGGGTCCATGGGACCGGGGTAGTTGCCGTACTCGTCGGGCTCGCCCTGCGGCGCGTCGCCGTGGCGCTTCCACGAGCCAATATGCACTTCGTAGATGTTAAGGGGTTGCGACATGTGGTTATGGCCGGCGCGTCGCTTGAGCCAAGCCGCGTCGTTCCACTGGTAGCCATCGAGGGTCCACAGCACGCTGGCGGTACCCGGAGGGCACTCGGCCTTAAAGGCATACGGATCGGCCTTGTAGAGCTTTTCGCCCTCGTTGGTCTCGATGAGATACTTATAGAGCTGACCCTGCTCGGCGCCAGGAATAAAGCCTTCCCAAATAGCGCTCGTATGCATGGGTACCAGCGGGTTGGCTTGCTCGTCCCAGTCGTTAAATTCGCCAATGACGTGAACGCTCTTTACGTCGGGCGCCCAAACGCAAAAACGCCAGCCGCGCGTACGGTTCTGCGTGTCGGGGTGCGCGCCCATCTTTTCCCAGCTGCGCTCCCACGTACCGATGCCAAACAGATAGACATCGTCCTTGGTGAGCTCCGGCGCGTGCGGGGCGGCTTTACGGGTAGTAGGCTTTTTGGTTGCTGGCTTTAGCTTTGTATCGCTCACGTTTGATCCCATCATGACGCGGCAGCGTGTTGCCTTGGTGACTAGATGCGAAAGGTCCAAGGCTGCACGAATCGAAGGGACGGCGATAGTTCTATGATTCGTTCCACCTCGCGTGCTCGGTGGAACTTTCGGCAAAAACTACGATAACACCTGTACGTTACTTATATGAACGAAAGTGTTTTTGCGATGGCGTTTAATCGGTAAGCGCCATGTTTATACCACTGGCAGAATTGCGATGGTAAAACTCTTGACAGTTTTACCAATTAGGTTTTCAAGATAGTTGGGTTGACGTTTGGTAAAACGTTTTTAGCAGGTTGTTTACCCTTTGACATCGAAAGGCTCGTTTATGGACCACATCGCCGCCTCAAGTGTTGCTTTTATTTTCGATTGCGACGGCACACTGGTTAATAGCACCCCCGTTTGGGCCTATGCCCAGCCAGAGTTATTGCACCGTCACGGAGTTGACGTGACGGTTGACGATTTTGCCCAGTTTGAGCATTTGTCGCTCGAGGACGAGTGCCAGGCCTACCACGACATCTGGGGCATTGGTGAAAATGGCGAGGAGCTGTATCGCGAGCTGAGCGACATCCTGATCGATGGCTATTCCAAGGTGCCGCCGCGCGAGGGTCTGCTTGCATTTTTGAATCAGGCGCAGGAGGCCGGTATTGCCATGTGCGTTGCCACGTCCACGCCGGCCGAGTTGGTTACGTCTGCGCTTGCGGGCGCCGGGCTTAATGCCTATATGGAGTTTATTACCACCACGGGCGAGGCGGGGCGCTCCAAGCAGTTCCCCGACGTATACGAGATGGCGCTGCGACGCCTAGAGGAGCGTCACGGGCATAAGTTTGAGCGTGCATGGGTGTTTGAGGACGCTGTCTTTGGCCTAAAGAGCTCTGGCACCGCCGGCTTTAAGCGCGTGGGTATTTATGACCCGCTCGGTCGCATGGAGCGCGACGAGGTTCGTGACAACTGCGAGATCTTTATCGATAGCTATGAGGACCTTGATCTGGCCCGCGTGCTTTCGTTTGAGGGCTAGGCGAGAGCTGTGGCTTGCAAGGTATTAGTGGTTTGCGGCTCGCCCGTGGTTGCGAGCGCGGATCTGTTGCGTAGGCTAGCAGGGGAGTGCGACCACGTCGTCGCTGTGGATCGCGGGCTCGACGCGCTGCTGGGCGCAGGGCTGGGCTGCGATGTATATGTGGGAGATGCCGACACGGTGAGCGACGCCGGCCGTGCGTTGGTCGATGCCGCCGAGACCTTTGAGGTAGAGCGTCACGACCCATACAAGGACTATACCGATCTGGCGCTGGCGTTCAATTCCGTCCGCCGTCGCTGGCCGGGTGCCGAAGTGGTTGCGACCTGCGCTACCGGCGGCCGTCCCGACATGGCCTTGTCTGTGTTAGGGCTACTGGCAGGCTATGCAGACGCTCCTGTCTGGATCGAAGAAGACGAAGTGACGGCCAGAATCCTGCACCAGGACGAGACCTGGACCATCGAAAACGCCGAGGGCAAAACCTTCTCCATCATCGCCATCGCTCCCAACACCAAGGTAAGCGAACAAGGCCTAGAGTGGGAGCTAGATCACAGCCCCCTAGACTTGTTAGCCGACACGGGCATCTCTAATGTCGTCAGGAAAACGGCCAAAATCCAAGTCCACCAAGGCGTCGCAATCGGTTATTTACTCCATCAGGGTTTTAACGGGACGGTGGGTTAATTGACTGATTTTGCCGAAGTCAAAATCAGTCAATTCAGCCCCATTACAGTTTGAGTCGTCCGAAAGGGCGGCTCTTTTCCGTTGCATGGTTATACGATTGAGCCGTACCGGTGGTCGCTGGCCGACCGCCCCGGACGGCCGTCAGCCCCTGCCCCGTAGAGGGCCCGGGACGTGTTGCCGCCGGGGCGGGAGGGGCCGCGGGGAACGACTGATAGAGATGTGCCGGGCCCGGACCGGGCCACGGCCGGGTAATGTGGGTGTCGCTTCCGCGGCTTACGGCCGGCTCAAGGGAGAGGATACACCATGCCTGCAGCAGAGACGCCCGTGGCCTACCTGGGGATCGACGTCGGGAAGAGCTCGCACAGCGCGTGCGCGCTCGATGCGGGAGGGGGCGTCGCCTTCAGGGCCGAGCTGGCCAACAGGCCCGACGACATCGACCGGGTGCTCGAGCGGGCCGGCTCCGGCGCGCTGGTCGTCGTCGACCAGAAGCGAAACATCGGCGCGCTGGTCCTCGCGCGCGCCCATGCGCACGGGAACCCCTGCGCCTACCTGCCCGGATATGCCGAGAAGCAGGCCCGCGGGATGTTCCCCGGCATCGCGAAGACCGACGCCATCGACGCCGAGGTGATCGCGCGCACCGCGCTCGGCGTGCCCCGCGCCCTCAGGCCGGCGCCCGAGGAGCCCGAGGGGACCGCCTCGCTGCGGATCCTGTCGTCGCAGCGCGAGTTCGCGTCGTCCGCCAGGACCCGCGCGAAGAACAGGCTGCGCGCGACCCTGCTCGAGGCCGACCCCGCGCTCGAGGGCGCGGTCGACCCGTCGAGCCGCTGGCAGGTGTCGATGCTGGCCGAGTTCGGCGGGGCCGCCGGGTGCTCGGCCGCCGGCTGGCGCAGGTTCTCGAGCGCCGCCAGGCGCGCGGGCGCCCCCGCCGCGGGGGCCAGGAGGCTCTGGGAGGCGCTGCTGGCCTCGTCGCGCTCGGGAAGGCGCCTGCCGGCCGGCGAGGACGTCGCGGTCCGGATACTCGCCCGGGAGATAGCCTCCCTCGACGCCGACATCGAGGAGCTCGACTCGCTCGTGGCCGACTCGCTGGCGGGCGACGAGGTCTACGAGTGCCTCCTCACGGTGCCCGGGATCGGCCCCAAGACCGCCGCGGCGCTGGTGACGTCGATCGACATATCCGCGTTCAGGGGGCACGACGAGCTCGCGAGCTATTGCGGCGTGGCGCCGTCCGATAGGCGCTCCGGGAGCAGCATCAGGTCGACGTCGCCGCAGCACGGCGGGAACAGGCAGCTCAAGAACCTGCTCATATTCAGCTGCAACTCCCTCATCGGCACGGACAACAGGTTCGGGAGGTACTACGGGGAGTGCAGGGCGAGGGGGATGAGGCACAGCAAGGCGCTGAAGGCGGTCGCGAGGAAGAGGCTCAAGGTCATCTACGCGATCATGCGCGACGCCGTCCCGTACGCGGCCTAGCGGGCAGCGGGATCAACCGAAGGGGAAGCGGGGGCGCCGGGCGCCCGGATGCGTCATGCCGAAATGGCGCGAAGCACGCGGTTGACAAAACTATAGAGACACGTCCCAGGAAAACACGTAAATAAGACCAACAACCCCCAAAAACCCCTTGCATCCCCGCAAACATTCCCCTATAGTATCTCCTCGTCACGGGGGCGTAGCTCAGCTGGGAGAGCGCTTGACTGGCAGTCAAGAGGTCAGGGGTTCGATTCCCCTCGTCTCCACCACCGTGAATGCAAAGCCTCCGGGAAACTGGAGGCTTTTTTTCATATGAAGCCACCGCGCAAATCAAAGTGACGCCACACCAGCACCCACACCCAAAAAAGTTGCGCAATTTATTTCCCACTTCTGTACATAGTTTGTTAACCGAACATAATTCCTTATTGCAATTCCCGCCGTCAGCGTTGCAGCTCGGACTGCGCGTGCCAACAGCTACACCCGCATAAACCTGCGTTAATGTGAACAAGTTTGCAAAATAACCCCCTTAAGCACTGCAAATGAACGATATGTTGTCTCGTGCGGCCTAAATCGGTTTCTAGTCACCTTGTGCTAGGATGGCTATTGTTACATGGGTTCAACTGCGCTCTCGGCTTAACCGGTCGCGAAGCGCAGGGCAGATCAGCATCCGGCCGTAACGGCGGTGCCAGAAAAACCACGAGCTCCAATAGCGTCGTCATGCGTATCTCGTCGAATGATTTTGTTCTTGTCTATGTGCAGGCTGTTCTTTCGATTCGTTATTTCATGATAAAGCGCAGCAGTCCTACAGCTGTTTGCGTGCGGTCCAGTTTTGTTCCCGCTTGACTGGGCCGCACGCAGCCAGCTGGGGATGCGGTCTTTTTTGCGATACACGTCCGCGTCTCTGGCCACTGCACTTATACATACCGTTCACGGTGGGGCAGAGCCACGTGCTTGTCTAACTGGGCTCAGGGTTTGAATATGGAGTGCCTTCGCGCGCAAGCGCCCTGGCGAAGCCATACCCAAACCCCGTGAGCCACACGTAAGACAGCAAGGGGGTGGTGCTCGTGTGGTATGTGATCCAGGTCATTAACGGTCGCGAAGACGTAATGCGCGAGCGCATCGAGCGTGTGGTGCCGGTCGGTGCCATACAGGAGCTCTTTTATCCCCAATTTCAAACCGAGATTAAAGTACACGGTGAATGGGTCAATACGACCAAGCCGCTCTTTCCCGGTTACCTTATCTGCGATACGGAAGACCCCCGCACCGTGCAACAGTATCTGCTGCGCATGGACGACTTTGCCCGGGTGCTTGCCCAGGACGGTCAGTTTGTGCCGCTGGCAAAAGAAGAGACCCTGCTCATTGGCAGTTTTACGCATAGGGGAGACCGCGTAGTGCCCATGAGTGAGGCTCTAAAAGACGGCGACCAGGTCGTAGTGACGGCAGGTCCGCTGCTGGGCCACGAAGGCCTTATCAAAACCATTAACAGACGCAAGAGCACTGCTTATCTGGAGCTCGACCTGTGCGGTCGACGCGTAACCACTCGCGTTGGCCTTGCCGTGCTTTCAAAAGAGCAGCGCGTCATGCGCAATCACAGAAGAGCGATCGCCTAGCTGCAAGCTCGCAAGCGGACGACCGAAGGCAAAAAGTATTGGGGGAGGGGCTTTTGGAGCCTACGATGATGACCATGGCACAGGGCGCGCGGGAGACGCGCACGGCCGCCACGGCGAATTCCGTCACTGCCGCAGCCGGTGCTGCGGGGGATTACCTTACAAACGAAGAAGCGTACAAGATGCTGCGCGGTGCCAACTCCGGCGTGAAGCCCGAGCTTGGGCACAGGCTCTACCGCGTTGTTAAGCGTACGGTGGACATTGTCGCCGCCGGCGGAGCCCTGGTGTTGCTCTTTATTCCCGGGGTAATTCTGAGCGTGGTCATTTGCATAAAGAGCCCGGGCGCCAGCCCCCTATATTCACAGTGGCGCGTGGGCCGCGTGCGCAAAGACGGCACGTTCTACCTGTTTAAGATCTACAAGTTCCGCAGCATGGTTCCCAACGCAGACCAAATGCTCAAGGACTTGCAGGCCCAAAACGAGGCCAATGGCCCCATGTTTAAAATGAAGCACGACCCGCGCATTATTCCCGGTGTGGGTAACTTCATTCGCAAGCACAGCATCGACGAGCTGCCCCAGCTCATCAACGTGTTCTTGGGCCAAATGAACCTCATTGGCCCGCGCCCCGGCCTGCCGCGCGAGGTTGCCCTGTACAGCGAGCACGACATGAAGCGCCTGGCGGTAAAACCCGGCTGCAGCGGTCCTTGGCAGGTAATGGGCCGCAGCTACCTGGGCTTCAACGAAATGGTTGAGCTGGATCTTCACTATATAGAGAATCGCAGCCTGCGCCAGGATCTGCGGTTGATATTCGACACGCTGAAGACGATGTTCTCTGGGGAAGGTTCCATGTAGCATGCGCATCGCCATGATAGGCCAAAAGAGAACGGGTTCGCGCGAGGGCGGCGTAGAAGTGGTGGTAGGCGAGCTTGCTCGCCGTATGGCAGACCTTGGTCACCAAGTAACCTGCTACGACCGTATGGGCGAAGGAGCTCCTTCCGAGCCCTACGAGAAGGATGGCTACCGCATCGTTCCCGTAAAGGCTCTGGACATCAAGGGGCTCTCTGCGCTCACGAGCAGCTTTGCCGCAACAAGGGCCGCCATCAAAGACGGGGCAGACGTAATTCACTATCACGCAGAGGGGCCGTGCGTCCCCCTTCGTTTTGCGCGTTCCACGGACATCAGGACCGTGGCAACGATCCACGGCCTGGACTGGCAGCGTGCAAAATGGGGCGGCTTGGCTTCCAAGTACATCAAGTTCGGCGAGGCGACGGCGGCCAAGTGCGCGGATGCGCTCATCGTGCTTTCCCGGGGCAATCAGGAGTACTTCAAGGAGGCTTACGGCCGCGAGGCTACGCTCATTCCCAACGGCATCACTCCCGAGGCGGATCTTCCCGCGAAGGAGATCTCCGAGCGCTGGGGGCTCACCCAGGGCTCCTATGTCCTCTACCTCGGTCGCATTGTGCCCGAGAAGCGACCGGAACTGTTGTTGGAGGCGTACAAGCAGGTAAAGACGGATAAGCGCCTAGTTATCGCGGGCGACTCCTCCGATACGGACGACTACGCCGTGGCGCTCAAAGAGGCTGCCGCGTCCGACCCCCGCGCGCTCTTTACCGGCCACGTTGAGGGCAACCTGCTCTCCGAGCTGTACTCCAACGCGTATTGCTACGCGCTCCCCTCCGACGTGAGGGCCTGCCCATGAGCTTGCTGGAGGCCATGTCTCACGGTGCGGCATGCGTTACCTCGGATATTCCCGAGTGCGCGGATGTTCTGCAGGGTTGCGGGCTCACGTTCCCACACGGAGACGCGGGGGCGCTGCGCGACGTGCTTGAAGGCCTGATAGCGGATTCTGCCCAAGCGGAGAGGCTGGGCGCCATGGCACGTGACCGCGCGATTAATGGCTATGACTGGAACAGCGTCGTCCAAAGGACGCTTGCTTTGTATGAGGGTGTTGCGTAATGAAGATCCTTCTTGTAAATAAGTTTCATTGGCGCAAGGGTGGAAGCGAGACGTACTACTTTGCTCTTGCCGATGGTCTTCACGCTCTTGGGCATGAAGTTGCCTTCTTCAGCATGGAGGATGAGCGTAATGAGCCGACTGAGTGGTCGCGTTACTTTGTAACGAATCGCGACTATAACGGACCGAGCTCTATTGTCGATAAGGCGAAGGCCGCGCAGGCACTTGTGTATTCCAAAGAGGCGCGCGAGAAGTTCGATGCGCTGTGCCGTGAATTCCAGCCCGATGTAATCCATCTCAATCTCACTCATAGGCAGATTACGTTTTCCATCTTGGACGCTCCTTGGCTAAAGCAGCATCCAACGCCGGTTGTGTATACCTCGCACGACTTGATTCTTGCTTGCCCGAGCTATCTTATGCTTGATTCCGAGGGCAACGTTTGCGATTCGTGTCTCGGGGGTCATTTTGGCAATTGCCTTAAGAAGAAGTGCGTAAAGGGTTCGATCGCAAAAAGCGCGTTAGCGGTGGCTGAGGCGGAGTGGCTTAAACGGCACAAAACCTATTCACGTCTCGATCGCATCATCTGCCCGAGTGAGTTCATGCGGAACAAGTTTATTGAAGCGGGGCTTCCCGAGCGTCAGCTTGTCCTCATGCGGAATTTCCTGAATCCCGATTCGATGTCACGGGAAGTTGCCAACCAAAATAATGAAGATCCCTACATGCTGTATCTGGGACGCCTTTCTCGCGAGAAAGGCGTGTTAACGCTCGTGCATGCTTTTGAGAAGGCGGCACCGGTGATCCCTGATTGGCGTCTTGTTATTGCAGGCGATGGCCCTGAATGTGATGCTGTGAAGGTCAAAGTTTCCGCAATGCCAAACGAAATAAGCTCGAGGATTGAGCTGGTTGGATATAAAACCGGTGACGCCCTGCGCGGACTTGTGAATCGAGCCACTCTGGCGGCTGCGCCGTCAGAGTGGCTCGAGAACGCGCCATATGCGGTTCTCGAGGCACTCGCCGCGGGCAAGCCCGTTATCGGTACGAACATGGGCGGAATACCCGAGCTGGTACGTGAGGGTGAAACGGGCTTCCTGGCTGAAGCCCACGATGAGGCAGGACTCGCAGATGCAATCCGTAGGGGTGCGGCGGTGGCCGTCGATCCTGCGGCTTACGCCGCGATGAGCGCGCATTGCCGTTCATTCGTGGCAGAGAACTGTAATCAAGAGAAGTACATCCGGAATCTCGTCTCCCTGTATCAAGAACTAATTGACCGGAAGGTGGTGGCCTAACCCATGGCCGAGAAGAAACTCAACGGAACCGTAATCGTAACGTACCGCTGCAACGCGCGCTGCACCATGTGCAACCGCTACAAGGCTCCCAGCCGTCCGGAGGAGGAGCTCTCCCTCGACGTGATCAAGAAGCTCCCGCGCATGTACTTCACCAACATCACCGGTGGCGAGCCCTTCATCAGGACCGACCTTGCGGATATCGTGCGCGAGCTGTACAAGAAGTCCGACCGCATCGTCATCTCCACCAACGGCTTCTTCACCGACCGCATCATCGCCCTTGCCGAGGAATTCCCCCAGGTGGGAATCCGCATCTCCATCGAGGGCCTGCAGCAGACCAACGATGAGATCCGCGGTCTCCAGAACGGCTTCAACCGCGGCTACGAGACGCTCAAGAAGCTCGTGGAAATGAAGCACCCGGACGTGGGCTTTGGCATGACTGTGCAGGATCGCAACGCTGCGGACTTGGTGCCGCTGTACAAGCTTTCCGACGAGCTCGGCATGGAGTTCGCCACCGCCAGCCTGCACAACAGCTTCTACTTTGTCGAGGCGAAGAACATCATTAAGGACCGTCCCATGGTGGCCCAGAACTTCGAGGACCTGGTAAACGAGCTCCTCAAGTCCAACGAGCCCAAGAAGTGGTTCCGCGCGTACTTCAACATGGGCCTCATCAACTACATCTATGGGCAGAAGCGCCTGCTCCCGTGCGATATGGCGTTCGACACGTTCTTCATCGACCCCTACGGCGACGTCATGCCCTGCAACGGCACCAAGGAGAAGCTCGTTATGGGCAACCTTAACGACGAGTCTTGGGATGAGCTGTGGGAGAGCGCCCAGGCCGAGAAAGTGCGCGGCTGCGTGCGCCACTGCGACCGCAACTGCTGGATGATCGGCTCCGTGTCTCCGGCCATGCACAAGTACATCTGGAAACCCGCGTCGTGGGTGCTGGCGCACAAGCTCAAGCCCGGCAAGAAGTTCGACATGCACGAGCTCCCCATCGTGCGCGACTACGAGTCGGGCAAGGTGACGAAGGAGGAGCTGGACGCTCTTTCCACCTGCGACATGCACGCCGCGATCAACGACGGCCTTTCCGACGCAAGCCGAGCCGACGCGCACGTGTACGAGACTGAGGAGGCGCTGTAGTGCAGCCGGGTGGAAAAATCGAATGCAAAAATTCAGAAATAGCGGTTGCTCGATATCAATCGGAGGAAACACGTGAAAGTATCCTGCATAACCAGGCACGCAATCTCTAATTATGGCTCCCTGCTCCAGGCATATGCGACACAACGAGCGGTAGAGAGCTTGGGGCATGAGTTCGAGATTATGGACTATGTACCTGCTTGTGAGGACGTATCCCAGCAGGTGAGGACGCTTCTTTCGACAAAGCCGTCCTGGAACGGGAACCCGTTGAAGAAGTCTGTCTACAGACTTCTGATGGAGCCTGAGACAAGGGTGGCGGGCAAGCGGTTTGCGCGTGAGCGTTCCCAGCTGCTTAAGATGAGCCCTCACTATGCATCCCTGGAGGAGTTGAAGGCTAATCCGCCCAAGGCCGATGTCTATATGACTGGAAGCGATCAGGTGTGGGGTCCCATCAGCTCGGGCGCATACGACCTGTCATACGCGCTTGAGTTTGCTCCCGAGGGCGCAAGGCGCATCTCATATGCGGCAAGCTTTGGTAAGAAGAATATGCCGGATAGCGTGCGCCCCAGGTTTCTCGAGGACCTTCGAGCATATGAGGCCGTGTTCGTACGCGAGGATGCCGCGCGCGAGCAGCTTGCCTCGTGGGGCATAGAGGCCGGACAGGTTGTCGATCCCACGCTGCTGCTTGATGGCGAGGCGTGGAGAAGGATGGCGGCACCTGCCCCGAAGGGCGAATACATCCTCGTCTACCAGATTCACAGCGACCCGACGGTGGGGCAGTACGCCGTGAAGGTTGCCAAAAAGCTTGGCTTGCCCCTGATACGGATCTCCGCAAGCCTGCACCAGGCCTCACGCGAGGGCAAGTTCAAGTGGCTGCCGACGCTTGCTGAGTTTCTCTCGTATGTCGACAACGCAGCATGCCTAGTCACGGACTCGTTCCACGGTACGGCTTTTGCCATAAATCTCAATACGCCGCTGGTAGAAGTGCTGCCCAAGAACGGAACCTCGAGCAGGAACGTGAGTATTCTGCGACTCACGGACCTCACGGACAGAGTGCTTCAGAATCTAGATGATGTCGAGTTAGCATCCAAGCAGATTGACTTTGGTCGGGTCAACGACGTGATGGGTGCGGAGAGGGAGAAGTCCCTAGCGCAGCTCAAGAGCATGATTGAGGAGTAGGGCATTGTCAAACGTTGGCACTAGGACGGTATGCAAGAAGGATATGTGCGCTGGCTGTATGGCCTGCGTCGATTCATGCCGACATGGAGCGATTGCCATTGAGGATACGATTGAGGCGTATAACGCCCGTATTGATCCTACAAGGTGCGTGGGATGTGGACTGTGCGAGAAAACGTGTCCCCAGATGGTATCCCCATCTTCGTTGCGTCCTCTCGAGTGGCTACAGGGGTGGGCGAAAGATACATCGCTCAGGATGGCATCTTCGTCCGGGGGTCTGGCTACGGCCATCTCGGAGGCGTTTGTGGCGTCAAATGGATTAGTGTGTTCATGTGCACAGGAGGGCGGTGAGTTCCGGTTCCACCTCACTTCTGATGCGGATTATTTGAGGAGGGCCCAAGGCTCCAAATACGTCAAAAGCAATCCGCTTGGTGCGTACCGCGAGGTTAGGGAGGCCCTGCAAGGTGGTCAAAGGGTTCTCTTTATCGGTCTTCCTTGTCAGGTTGCTGCGATGCGTAACTTCGTTGGAAGCCGTTTAGCCGATTCCCTTTACACCATCGACCTTATCTGTCATGGTTCACCGTCCCCCAAGGTCCTGAGCCGATTCTTGGAAGAGACAGGTAACAACCTGTCTAATGAGCTGATACTGGACTTTCGAAAGAAAGTCCAGTTTCAGCTCCGCTATCGCGGAGCTGAAACTGTGGGTAGGACGGGTGTCCGCGATCGCTACTCGATTGCTTTCCTCTCGGGTTTACCGTATACGGAAGGCTGCTACTCCTGCCGCTACGCCAAGGGTGATCGTGTCTCCGATATTACGCTTGGCGATTCATGGGGTAGCGAGCTTTCTGATGAGGTCGCGAACGGGATATCCCTCGCACTTGTGCAGACAGACAAGGGTCGAGAACTGTTAGAAATGACGGACCTTGAGCTTTTGCCGGTTGATCCTGGTCTAGCTGTGGCCAACAATGAACAGCTTCAACGTCCTTCGACGAAGCCTATAGAAAGAAATACCTTTATGGACGGCTTTCGTAACGGGGTACGGGTTAACCGACTCGTTCTCAGGGCGAGGCCAAAAGACTGCGCCAAGTACTTGGTCAAGGATATACTGCTTGCACTGGGTTTGCTCAGGGGTTAACACATCGAGAGCGTTTGCTTTAGGCATTAATGATAAGGTAATCCATATGTTGAGTAATTCCAAGGTGCCAAAGTGCGTCGTATTAATGGCGTCATACAACGGCATCCCATTTATTTCAGAACAAATTGACAGCATTCTCTCGCAGGCTGAAGTTGACGTACGTCTTTTTGTCCGTGATGACGGGTCATCTGATGGTACTCGTGATCTTCTGCAGCGCTATGCAGATGAGGGCAGTCTGACTTTGTTAACAGGAGAAAACCTAGGACCTGCTTTAGGGTTTTTGACGTTGTTGCGGAATGCTCCCGAAGCTGATTACTATGCGTTTTCCGACCAAGATGATATTTGGGATAGCGATAAACTGATAACTGCGATTAAACAGCTTAAGAAGCAGGAGAATTCGGCTCTTTATCATTGCAATTCAAGACTTGTAGATTCAGCTGGTAATGAGATGGGCCGGTTAACCTATGGGCAACAAAGGTGCATATCTTATCGAGATAACGACCCTCTCAACCAGCTTTGCATTGGGTCACCTATGGGATGTACGCAAGTATTTGATAGGCGTATTTGGGAAGTTGTTTGCTTGCATGAGCTGCCCCATCCCGTCATCATGCATGATAAGCTGATAGCTAATCTATGCGTGCTGCTGGGTTATCGGATTGTTTTCGATGCTTCTCCTCATATGGGATATCGCCAGCATGGTCGTAATGTGGTCGGTGTGAGTACTGATTTACCATCTAAAGTGATTGAGAAAATCAATAGTTTTTGTCATCCGCGAGAGATTACTCTTGCAAAGCAAGTTACTGGACTTCTTTCAACTTATTCCGACTGCATTCTTCCTCCAGAGCGTGCTCTTGGAGAGTTGGTATCGAAAATGGACGCTTCTTTCATGGCTAGGTGCAGGGTTTCTTTCTCTTCGAGGCTGAATTTCGGCAGTCTACAAGAGGGCCTTTTCAATAGATCTCTCCTCTTGTTTGGGAAGCGATGATATGAGTAAAAGCATCCCCAAACCGCACAATAGTGGGTACGTCCTAGCGCTTGCCTTTTGCGACTATCTCAAGGACAAGACCGGCACCCCAAAGGCTATTATGGCGAGTCAGCAGGCCATGGCGTCGCACGGCATAAGTTACGTCTATCTCCACTCGGTTAAGAAGACCCTGTTCAGGGACGACCAGATGCTATTTTGCGAATTCGGGGTTACGGTCGACGGGGTGGAGGCTGGTGTTTTCAGTATTGCCCAGGTGTGCGAGGCCCTTTGCAGCTGGCAAAAAAGCGGCTTCAGCCTTCTTGAGCTTCATATCCACCACCTTCTGTACGTGAGCCTTGAGAAAGTCTCCGAACTGTTAAAAGTTACAGGCAAAACACCGGTCAGGGCCTTTCTCCACGACTATTACCTGTGTTGTACAAGCTATAACCTCCAAAATAGGAGCGGCTTTTGTGACAGCTCAAGGCTCGGCGACGCTCCCTGCGAGAAATGCCCCCACTTCAGTAACAGCCTTCGTGTGGAGTCGAAGATCCAAGGGCTGTTTGACTCCATCAAAAATCTCCGTTTTGTTGCACCTTCGACCTATACGAAGAATCGGTTTCTCTCATTCAGGCCCCAATACGAGGGCCTTGTTGATGTAATACCGCACCAAAAGCTGCTTGGAGAGTATCTGGGCAACAGACGTCCTCTGAACGCAGGGGAGCGCATCAGGGTTGCCTTTCTGGGGATGCCGAGGAAGACAAAGGGCTGGGAGACCTGGCTTCGCCTCGTATCTGCGGTCGATGAACAAGAGTACGAGTTCTTCGTCTTCAACAGCTCGAACGATATGTATCCAGGGATGAACAAGCGGTTTGTCGAATTTGATGAGAAGCACCCAAATGCCATGACCGACTCTCTCAGGGAGTGCGAGATTGCCATCGTTGTCATGTGGCCATCTTGTCCAGAGACCTATAGCTACACCTGTATGGAATCTTACTCCGCAAACGCTTATACGATTTCGAGTGCATGTGCAGGCAATGTCGCCGACTTTGTCGTTGAGCATGGGTCCGGTTTGGTGCTGAATAACGAGGAGGAGCTAATCGGGCTGTTTAGGGATAAGAGCCGGCTTATCAGGGAGGTCAATCGTTTCAGGAGCGGAAAGCCTGGTCCGCTCGATCTTGTCGATTCAGATGAGATCGTAGACCTGCTTCCATGCTCCTCGGTAGGTCTCAACACGGGAGTTCACATGCACACGAGGCTGATTGAACGTGTGCTGCTGGAGGTACTCAATGCAAGATCATAGGCATGCGAGGCTCGTTATAAATAAAGCGGAGGAGCGGGCTGGTCGAAGAGGTCGTTGGTATCTCCCTAATAAGCAAGGCGTTCTAACCGTTTGCATGGGTGACCTGGCGGATGCGACGATCGTTATAGGTATCTTGGCGCAGGTTTTCTTCCTTGAGTACTATGGTCTGGGGCGATACCTCAACTGGGTAATTACCGGCATGATTTGCGTGAGGGCGCTCTTCTCCGGATGGAAATATAGCGGTAGAGCGCTACTACTTGGGCTGATTACCGTTGCAGGGTGGCTGTCTGGTGCCCTCTTGGGTGGCAATATGGAAACGTTTAGGGCGAATATTTTGCTGCTCCTCTACCCGTTTGTCTATACGCTTTACTTCTTTCTTTTGGTCACTAACAAGAGGGATTTTCTTCTTGGACTCTTTGATGCAGGTTTTCCGGTCTTCAACGCCATATTGCTTCTCAATATGGCGATCATGTTTATCCAGTACTCTACCCATGGGATGATCGCTGCGACAACGAACGACATCAGTTACTTCGAGGACAATATCTCCGGCCTGTTCTCTTATGCGTCCGTCCATGCGGTGGCCCTTTACACTTCATTCGTCGTGCTCTACAACTTCGTCTGGATTAGGAGGCTTCGGGGTCCTCTCTGGCCAACCCTTGCCATCGCTTACAACGTCTGCCTTATCGTCCTGTCCTTCTATCTTGCGACACTCAACGATAATAAGGCGCTCTTCATAATCCTTCCTCTCGTTTTAGTGATGTTCTGGCTTATTTCAGTCATGAGAGGAGAAGCGGATGTTTCGGGTCCCTTCTTTTGGCTTGTCGCCTTGTATTTTATCCTGACAATTGCATACGCCTTGGTGCCTGCGTTCCAGATCCTCGTGGATACGCAAGTGTTTGGTCTGTTCGATATGGTTGGCAGTTCAGCTTCCGTCGGTACTGCTGCCGACGGCAGTAACGAGAGGATTGCTATCATCGGCTTCGCTCTCTTGAGACCGGCTACATGGAGTCTCGGAGAGGGTCTTGGAGCCTCAAGCTTCTACGCGTCCGGGTTCATGTCGTTTAACCACTTTGGTCAAGCGGATATGGGGTCTTTCTTGATTCTCATGGGGGTTTGGGAGACGGCAGCGTATGTAGCGTTTTTCCACTCCGTGGTTAGTGAGTTTATAGAGCAGGAAAAAGGATCTAATGGCCGGATTGTTCGTTTGCTCCTTTTGCTAACAATTCTTATTACCTTTCTGTATACGCAGTGCTTTACAAGGGTGAACTGCTGCTTGTGCCTACTGCTGCTCTGTGGAGCGCTGGCTTGGTCGTGGAATTCCTCGGCTGCAGACTATTTGATTATTGATAGAGACGAAGAACAGGTTTGAACATGAAAATAGGCATTTCCACATTTACGCATGGGGACAACTATGGGCAGAGGCTCCAGAACCTTGCTGTCCAAGAAACTCTCAAACTCTCGGGTGCAGATGTCCTTACGTTCAGACAGAAGGACTCGAGATCTGCCAAATACAAGCTCAAGTCTTTGGCTTCGCTCATTCCAAAGGGGCTTGCCGTTGCCCACATCCAGAGGCATCGTTCGTTTGAGGATTTCAATTCCCGTAACATTTCCTTTAGCCGGGAGGTTATATCTGATTCCAACCCTCCACGTGACATTAAATCCTATGACTTTTTCGTTGCTGGGAGCGACCAAGTTTGGTCTCCGTATTCCCCTGACGCTAACTCCACTATGTTTCTCACGTTTTCGCCAAGAGAAAAGCGCATTGCTTTTTCGCCAAGCTTGGCAGCTCCGACGATTCCCGAGGAGAAGCGTGAGCTGTTCCACGGCTATTTCGACGGGTTTGATAGGCTGTCCGTTCGTGAGCAGAAGAGCGCCGAGCTTATAAACAGTCTGTACGGCTTAAAGGCCGAGGTGTTGATTGACCCAACACTGATGTTTGACGGCTCCTGGTGGGAAAGGTATGAAAAAGAGCCGCACTGCGGGCTTCCAAATGATTATGTATTGACGTACTTCCTCGGGAGTGCAGCTTACGAAGAGAGGGTTGCCGAAATCTGTGATTCACTTAGCTGCAAGAGGGTCGATTTACTAGGGGATGCGCGCTACTACGCCCTCGGGCCTTCAGAGTTCCTCTATGCCGTCCGTCACGCAAAGCTTGTAGCGACAGATTCATATCACGGATCAATTTTCTCGATCTTGTTCGGGAAGCCGCTGATTTATTGCCCTCGTGAGTCCACTGGTCCAGACATGAGCAGCCGATTCGACACGCTAGCCAGCGAGCTGGGTGTTTCTTTCGTTGAGCGGTCAATTCTTTCCGTATGTAATTCGGAACTGCTCGAGAGTGACTATTCAAAGGCGTATGACAGGTTGGCAGCTCAGAGGAAGATCGTTGTTGAATTCCTCGATAGATGTGGATTGAGCATTCCCTCGGAGGCCGCCCGTGGCTAGCCAGCGTAAGGCGGGCGCCCTCCTCGGCTACGCCAACATCCTCGCAAAGAACCTCGTCAACCTCGTCTACACGCCGATGCTACTGTCCTACGTGGGGCAGGCGGACTACGGCGTCTTCCAGAGCTCGAACTCCTTTGTCTTCTCGCTGACGCTCCTGTCCTTCGGCTTCTCCGAGGCCTACGTGCGCTTCTACACGCAGACGGTGGCGCACGGCGGCGAGCGCGACATCCGGCACCTGAACGGCATGTACCTCACGCTTTACGTCGCCGTCACAGCCGCGGCGGTCGCCCTCGGCATGGGCTTCTCCGCAAACGCCGGCGCGGTGTTCTCGGCCGGGTTCACCGAGGCGCAGGTCTCGCTCGCCAGGGAGCTGCTCGCCATCATGACGCTCAACGTCGCCTCGACGTTGTTCACCGTCGTGTTCAATTCCTACATCACGGCGCACGAGCGCTTCGTCTACCAGCAGACCAGGCAGCTCGTCACCACGCTTGCGACGCCGCTGTGCGCCTGGGCCCTGCTGGCCGCCGGTATGGGGCCCGTGGGCGTTGCCCTAGCACAGCTCGCGGTGAACCTCGTCCTGCTCGCCCTCAACGCGCGCTACGCCATCGTCGTGCTGGGCATGCGCTTCGAGCTCAGGGGCGCCGACTGGGGCGTCATGCGCGGCATCGCCGCCTTCAGTGCCTGGATCTTCGGTAACCAGGTCTGCGAGATGGTCAATCAGAGCGTGCCCAACATCATGCTGGGGGCCATCTCGGGCGCGACTGCGGTATCGCTGTTCGCGGTGGCCGTGAACATCCGCCAGGTCTTCTACTCGCTCTCCACCACGATGTCGAACGTCTTCATTCCGAAGGTCAACCGCATCGTCGCCACCTCGGACGACAACGCCGAGCTCACTCGCCTTATGACGCGCGTGGGCCGCTACCAGATGGTACTGTTTTGCTGGGTGTACGGAGGTTTCGCTATTCTTGGGAAGTTTTTCGTGACGAGGTGGGCGGGCCCGGGCTTCGCCGAGGCCTACTGGCTCGTGCTCGCCATGACGCTACCCGTCATGGTGCCCCTCTGTCAGAACGTCGGCATCGAGATCCAGAGGGCCAAGAACATGCACCACGCCAGGAGTCTCGTCTACCTTGCGATGGCGGTCGGGAACGTTGCCTTCACCGCCGCGGCCGCCCCGGCGCTGGGGCCGTGGGCCCCCGCGATCGCCTATGTCGTCAGCATCGTGCTCGGCAACGGGCTGTGGATGAACTGGTACTACCAGAAGCGGGTCGGTCTCGACATGCTCTTTTTCTGGAAGCGGAACCTGCCGGTGCTGCTCGCCTGGGCTGCCGTCACCGTCGCCTGCCTCGCTGGCACGGCGGTCCTGCCCGTCAACGGATGGCCCGCGTTCCTCGAGTGGGGCGCCGTTTACAGCGCGCTTTTCGCCGTCGCCCTTTGGCTCGCCGTCCTAACGAAGGACGAACGTATCGCGGTCGTCTCTCGTCTCCCGTTCCTTAGATAGGGTCCATCATGAATGATTCCGAGATATCCCCGAGGGTCGTCTCGCTTGGCGACCGTTGCTGCGGCTGCGGCGCGTGCGCTGCCCGCTGCCCCAAGTCATGCATCTCCATGGAACCCGATGATTGTGGCTTCCTACACCCCACCGTCGACGCCTCCGGGTGCGTAGGCTGCGGGGCGTGCGACGCCGTATGCCCGGCGCTCAACGCCCCTGGGGAGGACGGGTGCGAGTTCGCCCTCTGGGCGAAGGCTCATGACGTCGGCTTGCTCGATAGATCGTCGTCGGGCGGCGTGTTCGGTCTACTCGCCGGTGACGCTCTCTCGCGCGGCGGTGTTGTGGCGGGCGCCGCGTGGACGGACGGTTGCCGCGAGCTTCGTCACGTGCTCGTGGAGGACAGGCCGGCGCTCGGCGCCGTTATGCGCTCGAAATACGTTCAGAGCGCGGTTGGCCGCGGCGTCTTCGAGGGCGTCCGCGCTGCCCTGCGTGAAGGCAGGCCGGCGCTCTTTGCCGGTACTGCATGTCAGGTGGCTGGCATGCGCTCATACCTGGGGAAACTCGCCGACTCTGACCTCTTCCTCGGCGTCGACGTCATCTGCCACGGTGTTCCGTCTCCAGAGCTCTGGTCGCGCTGGGTCGACTACCGTGGTGAGGCCTTCGGGTCGGACGTCTGCGACGTCAATATGCGGAGTAAGACAACCGGATGGTTGTCTTACTCCGCTATGTACAAGCACATAGCGGAGAAAGACAACACCGGGGACACCGAGTCCCAGATATTCGGCAAAGACTGGTACATGAAAGCGTTTCTGGCCAATGCGAGCCTTCGTTCGTCCTGTCTGGCATGTCCAGCAAAGCGCTCCAGCGGCGCCGATATCACGCTCGGTGATTTCTGGGGGTTCCAGAATACCCATCCCGAGGTCGACAACTCCAAGGGCGTATCTGCCGTCCTATGCAATACCGAGAAGGGCGTGCGGGCATTCGAGGCTATTTCTGGGCTTACTGCAAACGGTCCGGCGACGCTTGATGGGGTAATCGCGGGCAACCCTAGCCTCGTCCATTCTGTCACGCCTTATCCAAAGCGCGACGAGTTCTTGAACGACGTGTCTGCCGGGCTTTCCATCCCAGATCTCATGGACAAGTGGGATTTCCGTCCCACTCTCTGGCAGCGTGTCCGCCGCAAGCTTGGTGGTATTAAACGACGACTAAAGAGACTCGTTGGAAGGAGAGCCTAGATGGCCAAGGATCGCTACCTTCAAGCTCTTCGTGGGCTTGCGATTTCCGCAGTGGTGCTTATCCACTGTCTTCCTCAATGTGCCGCGTCGGTCGCCATTCGCCCATTCCTCAACTTTTCTGTTGCGTTGTTCTTGTTTTTATCCGGTGTTCTTACCGACGAGCGCAAATTTAATGCGGGGGGGGGTCTTCGACGCCGCATTAGCAAGGTTGCCGGACCTTATGCGTTCTGGAGCGTTATCTATCTTGCGGCGTTTCCCCGCCCTTCATGGGCGTCTGGGTTTCTGGCGTTCGCCGTGGGCTCCGTATCGGCTCAGATGTACTATCTATTGGTCTATTCACAGCTTGTGCTGCTTACTCCGGTACTGTTCAGGCTCCTTTCACGGTATAGGTTCTTTGTCTATTGTGTGACACCGGCTTGCTTGCTTCTAAGGGAGCTCGCTGCCGTTGCCGGTATCGCATTGCCTCTAATACAGGTTTTCTGCCCCATGTGGCTCATCTTTTATGTTTTCGGTCTCGACTGGAGGCGTTGGGCTGCGCTCATTGAAGGACGAACCACTCAGCTTGTTGCAGTGCTCTTTATATTTTTAATAATTCAGGAGGTCGCAGGCTTCTGGTGGTATTTGACTGGCGATTTCAATATGGCCACAACTCAGCTTAAGCTCGGTTCTGCCGCGACCTCTTTAGCTGTGATCGCGCTTCTTATGGCGGTTCCGGGATCATTCAAGTCGCGATTATCTTCTACTTTGCTTGTTGACCTTGGGAACGCCTCTTTTGGAATCTACCTCTGCCATATACTTGCTCTCAAGGCCGTTTGGAAACTGCTTGGATTATTCGTCATTCCACTTGGTGTTTCGACATTTGCTGTTTGGGCGCTAACTCTTGCCGGATCTTATTCGCTTGTATCACTTTGCGGTCGTTATTTGCCCGAACGAATTCACATCATTGTGGGATTATAAATTGATTTTCGATACTGGCGCTTTTCATAGCGTTGAAGCAAAGTGAGTCCATTACCAACATTTGGCACGCGATCATCGGTGAAGATACCGGACTTCCTGTTTTCGAACGAGAAGATGACTTTTTACTCAAAATGGCTGATTGGATTAACCAACCTGAAATAACCGGAATCAATCTCCCTTGGTCGAGCATTGAAAAATGGAAGGGGCAATTCAGGTAGCCATATTCCGCAGTCATTACCTTGCCTATTTCGTTAAGAATGAGGGGGTTTAGCAAAATAGGATACCCAAGTCTTATTTATCACTCGATCTAAAGCGCATTTCGATTGTAGAGGACAGATTAAATGAAAGGCATCATTCTCGCCGGCGGGTCCGGCACGCGCCTGTACCCGCTCACGCTCGTGACCTCCAAGCAGCTGCTGCCGGTCTACGACAAGCCCATGATCTACTACCCGCTGTCCACCCTCATGCTGGCGGGCATCCGGGACATCCTGGTCATCTCCACGCCGACGGACCTCCCCAACTTCGAGCGCCTGCTCGGGGACGGCTCGCGCTACGGCGTGAACCTCTCCTACGCCGAGCAGCCCTCGCCGGACGGCCTGGCGCAGGCCTTCACCATCGGCGAGGAGTTCATCGCCGGCGAGCCGTGCGCGCTCGTGCTGGGCGACAACATCTTCTACGGCAACGGCCTTTCGCGCCACCTGACGCGCGCCGTGCAGAACGCCGAGTCGGGCCGCGCCACGGTCTTCGGCTACCACGTGGACGACCCCGAGCGCTTCGGCGTCGTGGAGTTCGATGCGCAGGGCAGGGCCGTCTCCATCGAGGAGAAGCCCGCCGAGCCCAAGAGCTCCTACGCAGTCACCGGACTCTACTTCTACCCGGGCGACGTGGCCGCCAAGGCGCACGAGGTGAAGCCCTCGGCCCGCGGCGAGCTGGAGATCACCACGCTCAACCAGATGTACCTGGAGGAGGGGACGCTGTCCGTCGTCACCCTGGGCCGCGGCTACGCGTGGCTGGACACCGGCACCATGGAGAGCCTGCACGAGGCCGCGGAGTTCGTCCGCGCCGTCGAGCACTCCCAGGACCTACCGGTCTCGGTGCCCGAGGAGATCGCCTGGGAGAACGGCTGGATCGACACGGCGCGGCTGGAGGAGGCGGCCGCGGCCTACGGCAAGTCGGTCTACGGCCAGCACCTGAAGAAGGTCGCCGCCGGCGAGATCGTCAACAGCCCGCGCGAGTACTAAACGATTCAATGGGAGATACAGATATGTCTGAAGAGCTCTTCGAGCCCAGGAACATCATCGTCACGGGCGGCTGCGGCTTCATCGGCAGCAACTTCGTGCACCACGTCGTGAACAACCACCCCGACGTGCACGTCACCGTCCTGGACAAGCTGACCTACGCCGGCAACCCCGAGAACATCGCGGGCCTTCCCGCCGACCGCGTCGAGCTCGTGGTGGGCGACATCTGCGACTCCGAGCTGCTGGATAGGCTCGTCCCCGGCCACGACGCGATCGTGCACTACGCCGCCGAGAGCCACAACGACAACTCCATCGCCGACCCGGAGCCCTTCCTGCGCACCAACGTCGAGGGCACCTTCCGCCTGCTGGAGGCCGTGAGGAAATACGGCGTCCGCTACCACCACGTCTCCACCGACGAGGTCTACGGCGACCTGGCGCTCGACGACCCCGCGAAGTTCACCGAGGAGACGCCCTACAGGCCGAGCTCGCCGTACTCGAGCACCAAGGCGTCCTCCGACATGCTCGTGCGCGCCTGGACCCGCACCTACGGTCTGCGCACCACGATCTCCAACTGCTCCAACAACTACGGCCCCTACCAGCACGTGGAGAAGTTCATCCCCAGGCAGATCACCAACATCATCGACGGCGTCCGCCCCAAGCTCTACGGGAAGGGCGAGAACGTCCGCGACTGGATCCACACCGAGGACCACTCCTCGGCCGTCTGGGACATCCTCACCAAGGGCCGCACGGGGGAGACTTACCTCATCGGCGCAAATGGCGTGAAGAACAACATCACGGTCCTGCGCATGATCCTCACGGCCATGGGGCGCGACCCCGAGGACTTCGACTGGGTCGCCGACCGCCCCGGCCACGACCGCCGCTACGCCATCGACAGCACGAAGCTCCAGCGCGAGCTCGGCTGGAGGCCGGCCCACACCGACTTCGCCGAGGGCCTGAGGGCGACCATCGACTGGTACGTCGCCAACGAGTCCTGGTGGCGCCCGGCCAAGGAGGCCACCGAGGCCAGGTACCGCGCGCAGGGCCAGTAGGAGGGGAGAGACATGGCAGACATCGCATTCGAGAAGGACCTCGCCGTCAACGAGACCGGCATCGGGGGCCTGAAGGTCGTCGACCTCGCCGTCCACGGCGACTCGCGCGGCTGGTTCAAGGAGAACTGGCAGCGCGCCAAGATGACCGCGCTGGGCATCCCCGACCTCAAGGTCGTCCAGAACAATATCTCCTACAACGACAGCCGCGGCGTCACCCGCGGCATCCACGCCGAGCCCTGGGACAAGTTCATCTCCGTGGCCCGCGGCTCGGTCTTCGGCGCATGGGTCGACCTGCGCGAGGGAAGCGAGACCTTCGGCAAGGTGTTCACGACCGTTCTGGATCCCAGTAAGGCCATCTACGTCCCGCGCGGCGTGGGCAACTCCTTCCAGGCCCTGGAGGACGGCACCGCCTACACCTACCTGGTGGACGCCCACTGGTCCCTCGAGCTCAAGAGGACCTACACCTTCGTGAACCTCGCCGACCCCGAGCTCGCCATCGAGTGGCCGATCCCGCTGGCCGAGGCCACCGTCTCCGAGGCCGACCTCAACCACCCGCTGCTGGCCGACGTCGTCCCCATGGCTCCCAGGCGCACCCTCGTCACCGGCTGCAACGGCCAGCTGGGCCATGCGGTCCGCGCGCTGGCGGAGGAGCGCGGCGTCGCCAAGGACTTCGACTTCTGCGACATCGACACCTTCGACATGTCAGACCCGGACGCCTACTCCAAGTACGACTGGTCGCTCTACGGCACCGTGATCAACTGCGGCGCCTACACGGCCGTGGATAAAGCGGAGACCCCCGAGGGCCGCGTGACCGCCTGGAAGGCCAACGCGACCGGGCCGGCGCTTCTCGCACGCACCTGCGCCGGGCACGGCATCACCCTGGTCCACGTCTCCTCCGACTACGTCTTCGACGGCACCGCGGAGGTGCATGACGAGGAGGAGCCCCTCAGCCCGCTGTCCGTCTACGGCCAGACCAAGGCCGCCGGCGACATCGCCGTGGCGGGGTGCCCGCGCCACTACATCATGCGCTCCAGCTGGGTCATCGGCGAGGGCCGCAACTTCGTCAAGACCATGAAGGCGCTCTCCGACCGCGTCGCCGACCCCGAGGACGGGCTCGAGCAGGTCACGGTCGTGGACGACCAGCTGGGACGCCTGACCTTCACGCGCGACATGGCGCAGGCCATCTTCCACGTGCTGGGGACGCACGCCCCCTACGGCACCTACGACTGCACCGGCTCCGGCGCCGTGAAGAGCTGGGCGGACATCGCCCGCGCCGTCTTCGAGGCCGCCAACGGCAACGGGGACAAGGTGGTCCCCGTCAGCACCACCGACTACTACGCAAATGCCGCCGGCCCCATCGCCCCGCGCCCGGTCCACTCCGCGCTCGACCTGTCCAGGCTCGAGTCGGTCGGCTTCCGCATGCCCGACTGGGAGGAGGAGCTGGGGGAGTACCTCAAGACACTCTAGTCGCTCTTAAATATGCGAGAGTCAAAGCCGCCGTTTCTTAACGGCGGCTTTTCTTTTGCCTGGCATAAAGTCCAGCCGCGACAAAAACGGCGGCGGTCGCCAAGCTTATTGCGAGCCCTGCAGATCACTGCGGGCGGCAGAGTTGGCGTAGAGCTCGGTTCTCGAGGGTGGCTGCAGGCTGCCCGAGAAACCGAGATTCACCTGGAATGCCGTCATTCTGATCAATGTCAAGCCGCCTTCTTGCCGAGAATCGGGTTTTCGGCCACGCCGAGCGCGATGATTCCGACCGCGTGCTCCGCGGCGGTGCCCTCGCAGGCGGGCTCGGGCGCGTTGGCCTTGGCGCCCTCTTCGGCCCTGCCGATGGAGTCGTCGACGGACCGGCGGCGGCCGGCCCATTCCTCGTTCGTCTCGGCGTACACGGCGCCTATCATCCCGATGGGCGACTTCCCCCGCCAAGGAACGCCTGCACCGCGCGGCTGCGGCGCTTGAGCCCGCGGTTGGCGCGCTCCTGCAGGCTCGAGCGGAAGGAGGTGGAGTGAAGGGGAAGACGCGAAATGGGCGTTGGGCATTGCGGTCACGACGCTTGCACTTGCGGCGTTCCTGCCGCTCGTGTCGGTCGTCCTGGTGCTGAGGCCGTTGAAGACTAGTGGCGCGTCCGAGACAGAAGTCACCGCTGGAGGGGCCGTCCGTTTATTGTCCGGACGAGCTGAGATGCTTTTATCACGATAAGCGCAGATAGGAAGTAAATCACTGGTATGATTTGAAAAAGGAGGAAACAGATGAAAGTCCAAATTGGGACAGTGTACAGCGCGATGGAAATCGCCGAGTATGCTGTCAACAGGCGATATCGCCACGGCACGCCCATCAGCAATCTTCAGCTCCAGAAGATCCTCTACTTCCTGCAAGTCATATACGCGAGCGAGACCGGTGAGCTGCTATTCGCCGACCAGTTTGAGGCATGGCCCTACGGCCCTGTCATCAGAGATGTCTACGTTGAGTTCTCTGACTGCGGCGGCTTCCCGATAAAACGCGAGTTCGACGCCGAGATAAATGATTCCATCCGCCCGTTCCTGGATGCGGGGGTGGACACGCTCGCCGAGAAATCCCCATGGGAGCTCGTCAGGATCTCACACGCCGAGGGGTCCCCGTGGGACATCATCTTCAATCAGAAGCGCCTACACAAAGGAATCATCCCAAATGAGCTGATCATGCAGTGCGCTAGCGAGGTCTCTGAGTGACCGAGCAAGACTATGCAAAGGCGGCCGAAAACTTCGGAAGGGTCCTCTCTCTGCTCACCAGCAAAATTGGGACTCTTTCGAAGCCGCCCCTGAAAGTTCCCCCAATAAACGCAGGCAGCGACGACGTAGAGAAACGCAAGGCTCTGCGCGACATGCTCGAATCCCTCGCCAGCACGGATGATGCCGCGGTGCTCTCTCAAGAGGACATCCGCCGAGCCTCGAACTTCTTCGCAAAGCTATATGGGGGGAGCGAGCCCTATCGCCATAGATATGCCGACATCTGCGACCTGGTGTTCAACGCACTCGGGCATTCCTCTGGGGACCTGGACGAAGGGGTCCCCTATTCGGTCAATTGCCTCGCCGAGAACATTCGCATTATCCATGGGCACCTGACGAAGCAGGGACTTTGTAACCAGGCAAAAAGTGTCCTCAAACTCGCCGACCACATCGACCTGGAAAAGACGAGGCTGAGCCACGATATCGAACAGCAGCAGGCCATGCGCGCATTCAAAGCGGCAATCGCCGAAGTGAAAGCGGAAAGGGACGTGGCGGACCAGAAACGCGCGGAGCTGGAAAGGGAGTTCGACGAGCGCCTCGACAAGACGAGGATGGAGTACATCGCGATTCTCGGCGTCTTCGCCGCGGTCGTACTCGCGTTCAACGGCGGCGTCGGCTTCTCCACGTCTGCGATGGCCGCGTCGGCATCGACAGCGGCATGAAGGCCCTCGTGTTCCTGACCGCGCTGGTCGGATTCGTCCTCATCAACACAGTGTACATCCTCCTCGTGTTCATCTGGAAGATGTCCTTCAACCATCGGAATGTCGAGCTGGGAAAATGGCCGAGGAACTGCCTGATCGCCGCAGACGTCATCCTCGTGGCCATCATGGCTGCGATGATGGCGCTCTCTCACCCTGGACTCAGGGCATTCATCGGGTTGTAGCCCAAACGTAGCGCCAAGGGCCGTCTCGGAGGGCGGCCCTTCTCATGGCGACACATCTAGGAACATAGCCGTGCGGTCATCCTTCGCCGCATGGGGCACTGGGGAGCCGTCCTTCGAGGCGGCTTCCCGCTTTTCGCGGCGGGGCGCGATTGATTGAAGGTGGCGCCTGTACGCTGACGAGCCACTGGCGAACCCGCACCACGAGAGATACTGCTCAGGAAGTTCGGCAGGTACGGCCTGCTCGTGATCGACGAGTGGCTGCTGAACAAGCCAGACAGCCTGTTCAGGGCGATGTTCCTCGAGCTCATGGAGCTGAGCTACGGTTCGTCCTCGACCGTCTTTTGTACACAGTACAGGCCGAAGAACAGGCACGCCAGGCTGGGCGGCGGGCTTCACGCCGAGGCGATCATGGACAGGATCGTGCACGGCACCGTCTGGCTGGAGACGGGGGACGTCAACATGCGCGACATATACGGCTGACGGTACTGAACGGACACCGGCGGTACCGATTCACGATACCGCCGGTACTGTCCCGCAATATTCACGGTACGGAAACGCGCAAATACTCATTACACTATTTTTCTCCCAGCAATCGCATTTTCACACGAGGAGAACAAGTCATGGAATTGAACGCCAGCAACCCCTCTAATACGATGGATAGACCATTAATTACATATTATTCTGAACTAGGAACAGTATCAAAAGGGACTTTGGACGATGAACCTGATGGCTTCTATGTGTACAGCCTGCCGTCGCAAGATCTTTTATACGATTCCTTTGACAGCATTCAGGAGCAAATCCATTCGAGATTGATCGACCTCGACAATCTCATCATCGAAAGATTGTTCGGAAACCAATCGACGTACTATTCCATCATCCACTTCTGTCCGATTGCAATATCAGAGGGCGGCTTCAGTCCCGAAATGACTTTCGATAGAGATTCGTTCGCTGGTTACGCCAAACGCTTCTCATTCGAGGAGGCGCGAAGGCTCATCTATTTAGACGATCTAAGGTATTTATCCGAAAGCTTTGGCAAAACGTACGATCAGGCCGTGGGCTCACTGAGGATGGCATTCTGCGCACTAGGGGAAATCGAGCCCATTGGAAACATCTCGGACGGAGTATTCAAGGTATCCTCTCCAAAGTCTCATTCAATGATGAGAGAAGTGGAGTCGTTCATAATTTGGCTGAATTCTTCATTGGATATTCTCAGCCATCTGCTATTTGAGCTGGACCGGATTCCCAATCGATTCGAATCCTTCAAGAAAATCCGATCAGACAAGTCGGCCCTATATTCCAAATTCAGGTCAAAGAGTCCGCACTCTGGCGACGAAGGCCATATATGCAACGACTTTCCCGAAGCCGTGTACTTAGAAGAACTGAGAAACGAGATCGTCCATAACAGAGCTTTCGAAAATTCAGCGACCTGCTACATTAGCCTCGAGAATGGCATCGTAAAAGAGCGCTTCTTCCTCCTGCCGGGTTCAAATGAAAACGGCAGGTTGCCAAGGTGGAATGGAAGATGCCGATTCTACTCGCAAGAAAATAAAGGAACGGAGCGCCTTTCCTCGCTTTACCGAGAGATATCGATTCGAATATCGAATTCCCTGGATTACGCTATTGATGATCTTTCGGAAGAGATCAGCGAGATGCGCTCCAGCGGCGAGCTCAAGGTGATGAACCCCAATGCAATAGAGGAGGCCATCGAATCATTTCGTGTCGCAGCCATGCCAGCCACCAGCAAGTAATGGAAACCGCCGCATTGGGGTTCATCAGAGGAGGTTCATCTCGGCACATTCTGATATCAACGAAGACGATATCAGAAGCGTCTCGGAGAAATCGTAGAGGATGCTGGAGACTTCTCCCGTATCTATCCGTGCCAAAGATTGAAGAGATGTTCAACGCGGGATTCGGCTTCGCTGCCTGTGCATGCGCTGCCCCGCGTGGGATATCCGCCGCGCGACCGCCACGACTTCGACCCCGAGGTGCTTGGCCAGGTCAAGCGCGGGCACCGCGACGGCGCTCAGGAGGGGGTCGGATATTGTTAGTATACGCGGCTTGCCGACGTTTATGCGAGCAATATCAACCCGAAGAAGTCGGAGGGCTCTCTCCGGCAAATTTACTTGTTTGAGGCGCGGGACAGTGGCGCCCCGAGCTGCTGAAGCCATGCTTGATCCTTGTCCCCCTAGGGTCTTTTCAGGGGTTGTTCCTTTTTAACGGGAGCGTTGGAGGTAGCCGCTTTCATCAAGTACTTGTTCGTGGCACGCGAATTGCTGTGCGCTAGTCACTTCATACCGTCGTTCTTTTTTCGTTATTCGTACCGCTTGATGAACCGGTCGGTCTCGTCGTACGAGAGGTAATCGGGTTCGCCCGTTCCGATTCTCCAAGCGATCTCTCGGGCTTTCGCTATCATGGCCGCTGTTGCGGCATCGGCACCTTTCGGCATCTTTGCATGTTTGATTTCTATGCAGCCGACCGTGACCTCGGGGACGCTCCTGTACATCCAAGTTTCGCCTATGGGTACATGGACGTCGAAGAAGTTCCACTCGAACTCGGTGTCCTCAACCGTCCTTGAGGGGAAGTTCGGATGCAAATCCCAATGCTCGGAGAGAGCCTTCTTGGCACGATTGAGGACGACACCCATTGCCCAATTGCCTGTTCTTTTGTAGGCAGGACCCTCCTCTGCGTGCTTTTCGGCAGTCGCCATCGCGTTCCAGATGAGCGAGGTGATCTGTGCGGGCGAGTATTCTAGGAGCATGGTGTCGAGCAGAGTTTCAAACTCTTCGCGCTTCGGCCCCTCATACTCGTAGCACGCATCGTCAAGCTGGACATCGAGGTAGGCTAGAACGAGACCTTTTGCGGTTCGCAGCCAGTACTCGCGCTCACCCTGACCAAGCGCGACGTATTCGCGATCACCTTCGACGATGATGGGGTTTCTCTCGTGGGCAGTGTAGCCTTTCAACTTGATTGCAAAGGGCACCTTGTACCAATAGAAGCTGAAGCCGTCTTCCTCTTCCTCAAACCCGCTCAACCATTTGTCGAATGCTGCGGTTGGTTGAATGTACCCCTCGCCCCTGAGCGCCTTACAGGCGTCGATGAAGCCAAACAAGAGCGGTTGGTCTGCGATGGGCCCAAGGTAGGTATTGCCACCCCCGCCTCTTACTTCGATCAGGACCTCGAATACTGTGCTCGTGAGGCTATCAGGATTGCGCTTGGCCCATTCGAACTCTTTCGGCTCAATTGAGAATGCACGACGCAGCCTGTACTTCCGCTCAAACTCTTCGAGCTCTCGCATTGCTTGCTGTCTAGTTTTACCGCAATTTGGGCAGAAGACCTGATCCATATAGTACGAGTCCGCCGAGACGTCCTTGATGCCCCTGCTGATTCTAGGCGCAAAGAGCGCACCGCCGCAAAGGGGGCAGCCATCGTCCAGCTCGATCATAGGGAACAGCTCAACGATCTTCTTGTCTGTGAAGCTCTTCGGGAGGTCATAGAGCTCCCTCAGATCATTCAGTGAGAGGCCAGAGGTGTAGTAGGCGTCCATAAGCTCGTTGACGTTGTCCTCGCCCAGCTCTGCTCTAACTTCGTCAACTCTTGACATATGCTCGACTTTCTTTCGATCAACGGAGGTTTATACGTGCCATTTTATGATATAGCCATGCGTCTTACGGTGGCGCTTTGATAAGAGGAAGGTCTCGGGCAGCGTTAGATCGTCCGAGACCGGGATGTCGCCGCTAGGCTGTGGGCAGCTGCTCTGTATTTGTTGACACTAAGGCCTCAAGCATCTGATGCCAATGTAAGTTTCGATAACTCTCTTTCAGGTAGGCTATATTTCTGATCTGATGCGATCGCGTGATTCAAGATAGCATTTCGGGTACAAATAAATTGCTTTACGCATTGGCGTAAAGGTGCGTTATCGCCGTCAATAGCGCAAACGACGAAATTCCGACGTTCGCACTATTGATGCCGACGTTGCCTGCGCATAGCTGGGCAAGGGCGCTGATGATCATATCGGTTATCTCCGCATCTCCATCTAGTATGCCATAGGCAAGCATTGGAATGGGCGGCCGCATTGCGTTGGTGAACTCGCTTCACCTCATGTTAGCCTGCTCGGTTTGGGTGAGCCGCTCCTATATACCGAGCAGGTTGATTAAAGGCGGTGAGCCCGTGAACGATTTCGACCCGTCTCGTATTCCAGGGTATGCGACAAAGAAGAGCTACGCGCATTTCGATTACCGTGTTGCATTCAAGGATGTCGAGGCGAGGGTTTGTGATGCAGATTTTATTCAGCGTCACGCATTTCTTCCCTTAATTGCGAATAAGCTTTGCCATGTGAGATTCTGGGACGGCAAGAAAACCCTGAAGACGAGAGATATCGCATATGCATCTCACTTGGATCACAGGATTTTTCAGTATTATGCGCTGCAATGGGGCAAGTTATATGACCGTCGTGCCTTAGAAACGGGCATCGGCGGCGTTGCTGCAGCTTATCGAAGCGGATTTCACCTCACTAATTACTCTGTTGCTGCAGATGCAATCGATGCCATTCGCAGGCAGGGGGATTCGCTAGTTATCACGGGAGACTTCACCCATTTTTTCGATAACCTCGATCATAGTTACATACGCAAGGCCGTTAGAGGGTTCTTTAACGAGGGCATGCTTCCACCGGACCATTACCAAGTCCTGAAAAACAGTATTGCATTACTGCTATTGGCCTGTTGGCGATTTGGCGAGAAGGAACGGGCTTTGCTGGATTGATCTTCAGCCAGACGACCCGTTCACGTTTGGCAATTCTGCGTCCAAAGTTCGATTCAAGGCGTTAAGGAGCCTTAACAGGCTACCGCGCATCTTGACACCTGCGGAGTTTTCGGCTTGCAAGGATTCTTCGATTGTTGTGCCCTGGAAAGAAAGGCATGATGCGAGGGGCATTCCCCAAGGACTGGCAACAAGTGGCGTGTTGGCGAATATGTATATGTTTGATATCGATGCCCAGATTAACGCGTGTGTTGCCAGCGTAAATGGCAGGTATATACGATATTGCGATGATTTAATCATTGTCGTCCCAGCCAAGGATCTCAAAACAGCAAGCAAAGCTCTTGCTTTGGCTCAGGGAGTTCCTGCAGTTGAACTACAAGATGAAAAAAACAAAATCCACCGTGTAAACGATGGGAAGGTCGAGCAACTTTCATTTGATGCATTGCTCGCAGGAGAAATGGAAGTTGTGCGAACCGCGCATCATGCTGGAAATCATGTTTCGTTTTTGGGATTTGATTTTGACGGTAAAGATGTCCGAATTCGCCAATCTACGGTCGGCAGGTTTTACAGCAGGTTTTATCGTGCTGCTAAATCAATCGGCAGGCTGGCTGACAATCCGGACAAGCATCCGAGTAAGAAACGCGTAAGCGCATTGTATGAGCATTACTCTCCGAAGGGGAGCAGATCGAGTGACAAGCGAGGTGCTTCGGACCCAAGCTGCTACGGAAACTATCTTTCATATGTGGCAAGAGCTCAGAAGGCATTTCCGAATGACCCCATTAGCGGCCATGTTTCCAAGATGTATAGGAAAATTAACAAGGCAACGGGTAGGGGCTGATGCTAGCTTAGGTGCCGTAAGTGACAGTAAAGCTGTAGCTAAATCAAGGACTTCGAAGCTGTCTTTGGAGTGGGCTGCATCTGATTTCATTTTATTGGATAGATTTAAGGATGAGCCAGTCGCGTCTTCTTCGCTGTGCTCACGGTCTTCAGTCCGTCTCGGCTGCATGGTGAGGCTCGACGGTGTAGAAGCGCGTGAACGAGATCCTGACCTTCACGCGCGACATGGCCGCGGCCATCTTCCACGTGCTGGACGCGAAGGCCCCCTACGGCACCTACGGATGCACTGGCTCGGGCGCCGTGAAGAGCTGGGCCGACATCGCCCGCGCTGTCTTCGAGGCAGCCAACGGCAACGACGGAAAGGTCGTTCCGGTGTCGACCGCAGACTACTACGCCCGCGCCGCCGGCCCCATCGCCCCGCGTCCGGCCCACTCCGCGCTCGACCTGTCCAAGCTGAGTCCGTCGGCTTCCTCATGCCCGACTGGGAGGAAGAGCTGGGGGAGTACCTCAAGACGCTCTAGTCGCTCTTAAATATGCGAGAGTCAAAGCAGCCGTTCTTTAACGGCGGCTTTTCTTTTGCCTGGCATAAAGTCCAGCCGCGACAAAAGCGGCGGCGGTCGCCAAGCTTATTGCGAGCCATGCAGATACTGTCGAGGGCAGCCTCACGTGGTGCTCGTGGGGGAAGTCGAGGTAGGCAGGGGGTCGGAATTCGACAACGCGACGCTCGACGAGCCCTTTAAGGTCTTCGGCAGAACCAGGCCGCTCTCGAAGATGGGCTGCCCTTTCGACAGCGCCGTCGACGAGTCTGCCAACAAGACGTTGAAAGCTGAGTTCCTGTACCGGGAGCAGTTCGCGAGCCTGCGCGATCTCCAGTTGAAGTTGAACGACTACGTGTGGTGGCACAACAAGGAGCGGATGCACTCGACGCCGGGATACATGAGCCCGGTCGAGTTCCGGAAGGCAGGCCTTAGTCTCTGAGAAAAATGTCCTAAAAATGGTCGCCAATCCACCCTTTCACCTCGCGAGACATGGTGGAGACGTCGCGCGAGATCGTTCGCGCTATCTCGCGGAGCAAATCCGCCCGGTCGAGCCCCTCCTCGATCCTCTGCCTGTCCAAAAACGTCAATTGCCTGTATGGTTGCGCCATGGCCTTCCTTCCTTTCTTTTGCGGCTTGCAGGTGTGGCAATCGGCAACCATGGGGGAAGGAAGGCCGTTCGTGCAATCGTGCCGCATGCTCAAGCCAGAAGGCTTTCACGTACGGCATTGGACGTACGAGGGACTTCAAGACCAAGCGCAACTGTTGCAGTAAGTCTTGTTGGTTGCAGTTAGTATTGCGGCTAGAATAAAAATTTACGTTCAAGAAATGGGGTGCGGTTCACTCTTGGCTTCTGTGTGGTTTTCGGCGGGATTCGGAGTTTGTTGCATTTAATGCGACACCGGTGTATCGCGCCGACGTGGTATTTCAATGCAACGACAATGGCATAACATTTAGCAAGGAGGGCATGGTGGATTTAGCTGAGAAGCTCATGTATGTTACGGTGCAGGTGCGGTGCGAGCTTGAAGGCGGAGGTTTATCCCAGGGAACCGGTTTCATCTTTACGTATTCCAAAGGGAATCGTTCGCTTCCGGTACTTATTACCAACAAGCACGTTGTTTGCGGTGCCTCGAAGACGCGCCTTGCGATTCCTTACGTTCATACCGAGAACGGTATCGACGAGAGGCGATCGTTCTGCATCACCGTTGATGGTGGCGAAGCGGTCTGGGTCAAGCACCCGGATGACTCTATCGACTTATGCGCTCTTCCGCTCCAAAGCGTTTTCGACCTTATGTTGCGGCACGATTCTGAAGCGCACCATGTTGCGCTCGACGAAAGCATCATCCCGTCGCAGGCGCAGCTTGATAAGTTGAGTCCTTTTGAAAACGTAATTATGATTGGTTATCCAATCGGGTTGATTGACGAGGTTCACAATGCCCCACTTATGCGAAAAGGCATGACCGCAACGCATCCACGATACGATTACAATGGGCAGTCGATTTTTCTGATTGACTGTGCCTGCTTTCCGGGTTCGAGTGGCTCGCCTGTTTTTCTGCTTGACAATGGGCCTTATGTCGAGGATGGAGTCCTTACCTTCGGGATGCAAAGGTTCAAGTTCCTTGGTGTGATGTTCTCTGGGCCCGTGCAGCGTGCCACCGGTGAGGTTGACGTGATTGATATTCCGACGACACAGCGCTTGATTGCAACTACGGGCATTCCCACAAATCTCGGAAACGTTATCAAGGCCAGAAAGCTCACCGAGCTTGGCGATGTTTTTTGGAAGATGGCCGAATCGGAGCTTGCGGAATGAGGTGTGGCCGGGAATATCCGGCCCTTGTTATCTCCGGTTTAACCTTCATCCTCCCATGGTTCTGGCGAGATTAGTGATTGTTTCGCAAAATGCTTCACCGCACGCCTTGGGAGACAATGAGCGAGTAGTTCCTTACTGTAACATCTCCCGTGTCGTGCCCATGCGCGTGCTGGTGGGTCGTACTGAACGTATTCGTGCAAGGCGCTGTTTAATTGTCTATTTCCGCGATAACGTTCTCGGGGAATGTCAAGGTTCGCAGCGTCTTCTTGTCGAGCGAACCCCATATACTAAGTATCTCTCTGCTTCGTTTAAGCCTCGGGTCATCATAGTTGTCGAGGAAGATTTCCGCGCATAAGTCTTCGATGTATGATTTTCGAATGCCATCAGTCGGCTCAGCACCTTTCTCGATGTATTTGCGCTCTCCTTGTATGGCGCGGTCTAGATACTCCATGAATTTGTCGTTCTCTTTTGCGAACTCAAATACACGATCGAAGCATTTTCCGGTTTTGACCTGCTCCCATTGTTCGGGCGCGTATTCCGCCATTGCTAGGAAGGTCGGCAAAAGCGCATTCCTTGAGAACGCGATTGGCCAGTCCCCTTGGCAGTCGGCGTCGTTCCTTATGTAGGTCGCACCTTGTTTGAGCTTGTCGATGAATCGGTTGCAATCGCGAAGGCTTCCTCTGTTTTGCTCAATAAACCGTCGGGATATTTTCGTGAAACAGTATCCGCTATGGATGTCGACTCGCTTCGCTTCGAGGTACGTAATTGGATTGATTCGGGGCAAATCGAATCGGTAGTCGCAGAAGCGTTGAAGGTATCGCTGACAGTCGTAATTCTGGCCATAGACCCCTTGGAGTGAGTAGGCAAGTTGCGTTCTGTCCGTTGAATAAACGACCACGATGTTATCTTGAAGGAAAAGAGACTTTGTTTGCTCGAGTAGCTGCATGGCGAATTCCGGCCGACACCTGTCGAGCTCGTCTATGAAGAGCACAGCCTTGTTGGCGACTTCCGGCAGAAGCGCTGACACGAGTTCCTCGGTTTTTGCCCTCAGCTCCTGCCTCTTTCTGAACGCTTCAAGGAAATCGCTCCCGCTGATTGCCTCGAGGAGCTTTCCTGCATTCAGGCCCTTTAAAGACAAAGCGCACTCTATTGCCCCTGCTGCGATATCGGAAACGTTTCTCTCCTGATTAACCTTTGTCTTGTCGGCCATAGTTGCTATGGTTGCCAATAATGGGGCAATCGGGTCGTTGAAATGGTCGTTTTCCCAGGCATTGAAGTATATTGGCAGAAAAGGATCTTCATTCATCTTGGTTATGAGATTGCTGTCGAAAATCGATGTGTCCGATGGGGCATTTGCGTCGATGTGCGGGTTTCCGAAGCGCAAGGTTTCGATGATTTGCTTGACGAAGAAGGTTTTGCCTGTTCCCCAAGGGGCGTTTATGAAAATAGAATAGGGCCCGTTCACGCTGTAAAGTAGATGGATAAATTGGGCGACAATTTCGCGGCGACCGAGTTGGTCGTTTTTTAGCAATTCCCTGGCGAGCTCGCATGTGGGCTCTTCGTCTAATCGTTTCATATGTGCTCTCTTTTCCGTGGTGTTGCTGGAGGAGGTGCTCATTTCATTGCTAGTATTATCGCACAAGCGTTCGTTACGATTGTAAGCGGCTTTATTAATAAACGAGGCGGCGATGGCTCTTGACCTTAGTTTGCATTGGCGGGGACCGTGGAGGCTGTCTCTCGTTGCCGAGACCGTTGGGACGATTCCTTCCGCAATCATTACGGCGGCGGCCGAAGGTGCTACGAACTCGTTTCTCAAACAATACGGTATGCAATAGGCTCGGCTCTTGCCCTTGTGTAAGAAGTGGCATGTCAGAGGTTTCTCAAGTCCTTTGAACAATCGCGTGGCACAAGCGTTTCAGAGCTCCGGAGTATCATCTTCGGAGCCCCTTTGTTTTTCTGAGCTTGGCTCGTTCGAATGTCGTGTGTTAGGAGCTAACTTTGTCTGATGAACAACAGAGCGGTGTTTGCTCAGAGTCTAGCGATTACAAGCTTGCCAAAGCCGCCGCCCGCCCTGGCGCCATCGTGAAGCTTCCTCTTGGCACGCCGGATGCCATCTGGGTCGCGAGCGCCCCGCACCTCGAATTGCTCGCGCAGATCCAGGAATCCGTGCGCGCCATGACCGAGCAGTTCACCAAAAACCTCGAAGGCCTCTTTAGCCATGCCGCCCAGATTAGCTCGCTACTGAGCTCCCAGCTCGGCGTCCTTGACGAGTTCCGGGAGTCCGTGTGCTCGAACCTAGTCCCCTTGATGGAGCGGCTAGCGGAGATAGGCGCTTCGCTCGACTGGGAGGCCATCCTTGAGGATTCGCGGCGTTGGGGCTCGTATGGCTGGGCAATCACGAACGACCAGTTCACCTACAACGCCCCGCCGCGCTGTCCCTCGTCGCTGGAGGAGGCCGATGCCGTCTACCTCTCATTTCTCGATGTTGATGCCCTTATTGCTGGCCTTGAGGGCAGCGTTGCCAAGAAAGTCGACTTTCGCGAGGCCGTCGAGCTCTTCCGCGAAAGGCACTATAAGCCCTGTGCAATGATGCTTTGCTCGCTCATAGACCGAGAGCTATTTCGCGCATGCTGTGGGCCAAGACGAGATGAGGGGGGCAAGCATAAACAAAGGTCTTGGTCTCGCGAGCTGAAAAAGCTGAAAGGTTCGCTTTCAGATGGAAGTGACGCTGAGCTCTCCGCCATGGCCATTTCGATAATCGACTTCGCCAACATATGCGAGGCCGTGGACTACTTCTTCAGGGCGGGAGATGACTTCAACCGCGAGCGAGAGGGCGAGCTTAACCGAAACTTCCTCCAGCACGGCATGATGTACAAGCCGGTCCGACGCAAGACTTGCATCAAACTCTTCGTACTGCTGGATGCCGTGAGCTCGTCGCTTCCTGACGCGTTGGGATATGTCTCTGACTTGGCCAAGGGTTAGACCGGCAATTTCATGAGGCTTGGACGCCTCGGCTCTCTTACCGATGAGTATCCATCAAGCTCAACGGACCAATGACGTTTGAAATAAGCGGCGCTACTATTAGGCTCCGCCTGCGCGGCGGCCATCGCCTTCGTCAGTGTCTCGGCTGTCTCGCGCTTGGAGTCAATGTTCACGTGGGTGTAGATATCCATGGTGTCGGCGGAGGTGGGGTGATGCTCGGCGAGATCTTAAGTCTAGATTAAACATGGCTAAGGAGGGGGCTCGATTGATCATCAGTGGAGTCCAATGGGTGGCTGCAACTCTCATCGGGCAAATGGATAACCGTGAATATGCATCAATTATATTGATAGGTCTTCTTGCGATTTATCTTCTGGCTAAGGGTAAGTTATTAAGTGTTATTAAATCGCTTACTGTTGTTATCAAGCTTGCGCTAAATCCCAAAATACTGATTCCTGCGCTCATTCTTATGACGTACTCTGCTTTTTTGATATACATCGCGTTTGAATGCGGGTTTTGGAATACAGGCATCTTGCTGGATACGATTCTTGAGGTTGTATTTGTTGGGTTTCCCTCCATATATATTGCTTCTAAGGCAACATCGGTCACTTCAATTAAAAACGAATTGATTGTGCCCGAGGTCAGCTTTGGCGCACTAATGTCTTTCTATATCAACTTGGTCTGTTTCCCGATTCTATTTGAAGTTGCTCTTCAAACAGTCTTTTTGTTTTTTGGTATTGGCTATGCCCTATTTTCATCCAGACGTGATGTATCCAATCTACGCTTATTTGAAAACATGAGGGCTTTTTTGGGCATCATTGTTTTTGTCGCAGCAACGGTACTGCTCTCAAATGCTTGGTCCTCTATGGACTGGGGCGATGAATTAAGCTCGCTATTTCTTTCAATCTGGTACCCAATATTCATCGTGCCCTATGTTCTCGCGCTTGCCTATTATGCCTCGCTTGAATCGATGCGCATGCGTATTAACGTTTTGGAAGAAAACCTGCCTACAAAGGAGTTTATTAATATCGCAATAGCGTTGTTTCCAAACTTTCGATACATCAGACATTTCAACGGATGGAATGCCCATGAGTATCTTGAATGTTTAAAGCCGTCTGAAAAAGCTTCCTACTTGGCTGATTTTAAGCATGAGGTCGACACGGTCGCAGCCAACGCTGACGCTAAAGTTAAACGGTTTGAATCGGGTAAAGGGAGGAGCGGGTTCGATGAAGATGGGATATGGTTTGACTGGACATATCTGGAAGAGATGAAGTCCTTTCTTTGGACAATTGCAAGTTTGGAGAATCAGCGCTGGATGGAATCCGGTGCCTATTCGTCCTTGGACGAGGCGTTTAACCGCTTCCTGCCTAACGGTTGCAACGGATCGTTGTTGCTTTCCCGTGGAAAGGATGCATACGTCTGTTGGGCAATCAATCCATCAGGTTTTGTGTTTGCTACCGGTTCCAGAGATGGTGCTTTTCCTTCCATGAAATACGAGGGCGATCGCTGCCCAATTACTGAGGGTGCGGATATACTCTCCGAGTTTGTTGATGACAACGGGGATGCTGATTCGCAACTTAAAAACTGGCACTTCAGCTTTTATATCGATAGATCGTACTTGTGATTACGCTTGAGGATGGATTATTTAACGATGCTATTCTCTGAGCTAACAAATATTTTTTTCGCAAATTGACAACCCTATGACGGAACACGATCTGCGCTCCGCCATAGGGTTTTTGCTGCTAAACAACAAATCATTGACGAGGGGGTGTTCCTATAGTTTTGTCAACGGTTTTCTCCGTTGAGCTACCTAGATTCTCTCCATGCTGGCGCCAGCCCATCGGCGCGGCAGCTCTCTTTCATTTTTGCGGGGCTAGGCCGCGTAGGGGGCCTTGTCTCGCATGACCGCGTAGATCACCTTCAGCCTCTTCCTCGCGACCGCCTTCAGCGCCTCGCCGTGGCACATCCCGCGGCCCCTGCACGCGCGGTAGTACTCGCCGAACCTGTTCGCGCTTCTCGTCAGCGAGTGCATGAGAATATGAGCAGGTTCTTCAGCCTCCTGTTCCCCCGCCTCGATGCAGCCACCGACGCTATCGAGGTCCCGGACCTGCGGTTCCTCGGGGCGATGCCGCAGTACGAAGCCAGGTGGTCGTGGTCGGGGAACGACGATATGTCGATCGCTATCGTCAGCTCCGACGCCGTCCTCGGCCCGATGCCCGGGATCGTCAGCAGGCACGCGTAGGTGTCGTCCGACTCGAGCAGGGACGCGATCTCGGCGTCGAGGCGCGACGCCTCCTCCATCGCCTCCGATATGCGCCTCGCAAGCATCCTCACCTGCGGATTCTCGGCCCTCACCATGACCTCGGAGGGCCTGGTCGACGAGGCTATCGCGGTCCAGGCGTCCGCGCGCGCCGATCCGCCCGCGCCCCGCATGAGCGCGGAGAGCGACGCCCTCCCCGCGTCCGCCACGCCCCAGGCGCCGCCGAGGCGGGCGAGGACGCGCAGCCACCTCGGGTCCGAGGGGTCCACCAGGGCCTCGAACGCCGGGCAGGATTCCAAGAGGATGGAGCGCAGCCGGCCGTACGCGGGCGCCCGATCGGCGGCCCTTTCGGGCTTGCTTGAATCGTATCCGACACCGGGGAAATACATCAACGGGGTATCGAATAGCTCATTTCTGACTGTAATGGGGCACAGGCCGATATTAACGTCGACCTAATTTAGCCCCTACTATTGAACGGACAATTTTAATTACTAAAGATATGACTGGACTACAGAATCGGTTGGACAGGTCCGGTGCACATCGCGTACTTCCGTAGTTTTTCTTCGGAATACCCGTAGTAAAATTACGGGCAAATTGACCGATTTGCTCAGCTGCTTTATCCTGTGTTTCAAATAGCCTTAGAAAGCAGAGGAGCTGTGCCATGCTCAAGAAGTTTTCGGTTTCAAATTTCAAGTGCTTCGATAAGCGAATTACATTTGATCTATCCGATCCCGCTAACTATTCATTCAATCAACAGGTGATTCAGGATGGCGTTAAGGCAAAGGGCATCATTTATGGCGCGAATGGCAGCGGAAAGTCCAATTTCGCCCTCGCGATATTCGACATCGTTCTGCATCTGACCGACAAGGAAAAGCTGCTCAAAAAATACTCGCCATACCGGTGCCTTGATTCAAAGAGCTCAATCACAGAGTTTCAATACGATTTTGTCTTCGACAATATCGAGGTCGTATACCGTTACGGGAAAACCGATCCACAGACGCTTGTATACGAGAGCCTGTGTATTGCTGGCGTGGAGGTCTTGAGCTACAGGTTCGACGCTCAAACGGGCCATGTTGACCTGCCGGGCGCCGAGTCCCTCTCGCTTTCTACAGATCTCCCCGCTGAGTCCGACAGGCTGTCGCGTGTCAAATACGTCAAGAGCAATGCAATGCTGCGAGATGAGCCGTCTGCCAGGGCGTTTAGAGCCTTCACCTCCTTTGTCGACAACATGCTGATGTTCTACTCGCTCGATGAGCGTGGATATCAGGGGCTTTCGGTTGGCTCGGATAGCTTTACCCAGGGCATTATTCGCGAGGGAAAGATGGAGGACTTCCAAGAATTCTTGCGCCAGCAGGGAATCTCCCTGAACCTCGTATCCGTGGACGTGAATGGAGTTCCCGAGCTTTATTGCAGGTTCGAAGGCGGCACCGTTCCGTTTGCGTCGGTTGCCTCGACGGGCACCATGTCACTTGCTCTGTACTACTACTGGTATATCAAGATGAGCAAGGCTTCCTTGGTCTTTATCGATGAATTCGATGCCTTTTATCACTTTGAATTGTCCCGGTCGATCGTGGAAATGCTGCGGGACCTCGAGGGTGTCCAGGTTTTCATTACGACGCACAACACGGACCTTTTGACGAACGACCTCATGCGGCCCGATGTCTATTTCATTCTCAAGGAGGGGGAGATTCGCTCGCTGGAGAAGCTAACGCCCAAGGAGCTCAGATTGGCCCATAACCTCCAGAAGATGTTTAAAGCCGGTGCTTTCGATGGCTAGCCCGGTCACGCTTTTCATCGTTGAAGGGGAGTCGCGCGACCTGCGCTTTGCGGAGAAGATGAAAGAGCTTTTTCTGAAAGGGAGAGATGACCTGAGGGTGATCTGTCTGCCAGCGGCGCAGAACATCTATATGCTCTACGAACGGCTTGCAGAGGAGGACTTCGATCTGGATGTTGTGGAGGTGCTGAGGGAAACGGTGCCTTCTGCTGCAAAATGTCTAGAGGGCGTGGAGCGGGATTCTGTTGATGAGGTCTTTCTCTTCTTTGACTACGACTCCCATCAAAACAATGCGCCTGGATGCGAGTCCGATGCCCTTGTGGAGGCAATGCTCCTCGCATTCGATAACGAACACGAGAGCGGAAAGCTCTATATAAGCTACCCGATGGTCGAGGCGCTGTACGATTATCGCGCGGGGCAGTGCCAGGCGCATTCAGGCTGTTTTGTTGACAACTCTGAAATCGCTCAATATAAAAAGATCTCGGGGGAGGGAAACGTTAACGTGGGGAAGCACATGGAGCTTCTCCAATGGAAAGACGCAATCGCTGCCTTCGTATTGAGATGCAAATGCCTGCTTGATCTCGATGAGGTTTCATTTGGGACTTATCGGGAGCTGGTTACGGTCGATGCGATTTTTCGAGAGGAGAAAAGGATGCGGAGCGAGGACGGTTCGGTGTTTGTGTTGTCGGCTTTTCCAGAGTTTCTACTCGACTACTTTGACGATAAGTTCTTTAATTCCATGGCCCCGATGCGCCACCTTAAGTTCGATGATTGCCCCCGAGAAAAAGGATGAGGCGCAATTAATCTCGCGCGCAACCGATTAAAAGCAAGTTTTATGTTTCCCAAAGCAGGGGAAGTGGTCGCGGCTCGCTTTTGTTATGCCCGCCCGGACGGAACGCAAAGTGGGCAATTGCCTCAGAGACACATCGTTACGCCAATTCGTATCGCAATGTGCGACCCCGCTGTGCGTTGCGATTTGCCCCCTATCCACCATCTGTTTCAGTATGCGGCCGGCCGTGGACTGGCCGATCCCGAGCAACGCCCGCGCTTCCCTTCGGGTAATTGAGGGGTGCTCTGCCAAGAACCGCAGGATCTCGTCCTCTCGGGAATGGGAAGCAGCGGGTGCCTGCTTGCTGTTTGACGCGGGCGTTTCCGCTGCCGTTGCTGCGAAGTTCATGTTGGGCAGAACGATTTTGAATGCGTTGTTCGTGGCCATGATTTGCGGCTGAGAGGCCGCATCCGCGTAGGCCCCCATGATCTTCCTCATCCCCGTGCCGTATGCCTCGATGAGCTGCAGGCGATAGAAGACGTTGGCGAGATGCGAGTTCCGGCAGGCAGAGATGCCCATCATCAAATCCTCCAGCTCCAAGCCGGGCAGAAGGCCGCCGACTGACACGAACTCGATCCTGTCGTCGTAGACGCTGATCAGCGTGCTGGCGCGGAAGGAGTAGTCCCTGTGCACGAGCGAGTTCAGCAAGGCCTCGCGCACGGCGACCTCCGGGTAGTCCCTGGTGTCGACGCGCAGCAGCTTTTGGAAAGTGGCATGGGTCCGGTTGTGGAAGTCGATGTAGTCGTAGGCCTCGTCGAGCTGCCGCATGAGGGACCCGGAGAACTCCCGGCGATCCTTGAACACACTCTGGTCCGTCCCCTCGAAAACGGCCGCTTTGACGGTGTGCAGGCACTGGTCGGACAGGAGCAGGCCGAGGTTTGTGTAGAGACCGTCCGATGAGGTTATCTTCAGGGTCTGTATCTGCGGCGCGCCGAAGGGGATCTTTCGTGTCTCCTACCCATATTCTGACCATTTTTCTAACCATGGTGGTTAGTAAAATGGTCAGAAATGACGACTTTACCGCGTCGCTCGTTGGGATTGTGCCAAGGATGTTCGCCATACCGGACAAAAGCGCGTCCAGTTCTCTGGCCGAACGAGACGAGCTCAAGGAGAACCTACTTCTTGCAATGTAGATTTTGAGCGTTGCACCCTGTTGCATGGTGCCCGAGGGCACCTCAGATCGCTGCTAAAATGCCTATATTCCGGAAGTGCGGGGGTAGACCAGACCGCGCCGTCCAACCTGCCGCTGGTGTTCGACGACGACCGTTGCCTGTTCAACACCGGCCTGTACACGCGCCGTTACGAGACCATCTACGGCCTGTTTGAGC
>JBKXPS010000014.1:0-61945 GCA_047014445.1 Collinsella aerofaciens
GCCCCTATGGAGGGGATTACCGGGCATGTGTTCCGTCGCGTGCATGCGGAGTGCTTCGGTGCACTCGATTGCTATTACACGCCGTTTTTGCCGCCGCCGCGGGTGGGAAACTGCTTTGGCGGCAAGGCGTTTAAGGAGATCGATCCTGCCAATAACCAGGGCCTCAACGTAGTGCCTCAACTGATGTCCAAGAACGCGGACGAATTTGTGTGGGCGGCACAGGTGCTCGCCGACATGGGCTACCGCGAGGTCAATCTCAACTTGGGTTGCCCCTCGGGTACGGTTGTCGCCAAGGGCAAGGGCTCGGGTTTCTTGCGCAATCTCGACGAGCTCGAGGTGTTCTTAAGCGATGTGTGCGAGCGGTCGCCGTTGCCGGTATCGGTAAAGACCAGGCTGGGGCTGGAGAATGACGACGAATACGAGCGCGTGCTCGATCTGTATTGCCGCATGCCGTTGGCAGAGCTGATCGTGCATCCGCGCGTACAGAAGGACCGCTATACGGGCTTGCCGCGCAAAGAGTTTTATGGCGAGACGCTGGAGCGTGCGCCGTTCCCCGTGGCCTATAACGGTGACATTTTTGATCTTGAGGATATGGACGCGCTGGTGGAGGCCTATCCCGGCACGCGCCATGTGATGTTGGGGCGTGGCCTGCTCGCGAACCCCGCTCTGGCTCGCATGGTCAAGGGCGGCCCTGCTGCAACGGCTGCTGAGCTGCAGCGCTTCCACGACACGCTGTTTGCGGCATATGCAGAAGAGATTGGCGGCAATGCGGTCTTCCGCATGAAGGAGTGGTGGTTCTACGCCAAGTGCGCTTTCGCTGATCCCGCTACCGTCCACAAGATCGTACGCAAGACCAAAAAGGTCGACGAATACCGCGCTGCCGTCGAGCGCGTCTTCCGTGAACAGCCGCTTGCACCCACAGCTCGCTTCCACGGCTAACTAGTCATCGGGGGCGTTCTTTAACGACTGGTCATTTAAGGACGTCCCCAACGACTATGTAGCAAAAACATGTACACCAGCATCCAAAGATGTCGAAAAATGTCGACTTTGGATGCTGGTGTACATGTTTGGGTCCGACGGGGGAGCGGGCCTAGGCAATCAGTGCATCAAGTGTAATGAGCTCTCTGAGCCGCTCCGTGCGTGTTTGCCCATGGCGTTTGGCTTTTTCGTCAAACGCCTCAAGAATCGATTCGCCCACACGTGCTGATATAACGACGCTCGGCTCATCGGAGATTGGTGGCCTTCCCAACTTGATGGTGTGACCTTTCGGCCACTCATCTTTTTCGTAGGCTTCCGCGGCTTTCTTCAACTCTCCGGGAGCAAACCCCATCATCTTTTCGAGCTGCTTAGCATCCATGGCGCCTCCTATCGATCGACATAATGTCGAGCGCCGGTTCTCGGATTCTCTTTTTGTATACAATTTTGTAGACAAAAATACAAGCAGTTCATCGGGCTAATTAGCTTGTTTTGACCTGCCTGTTCGATAGGAAATGAGCATTGACGGCTTCGATACTCCTTTGCTTTTCAGCTTGGAATTTGGATGCTCATTGAACTTCCGGAGGGGAGCCCTTTATTAAGCTATTGAGATTCTGGGCAGGAGCTCTCACTGGTCTTCGGTAATGGGGCCAGCTTAATTCGCGACACAGTGTGTCGCGAATGGGAGTAGTCGTTAGGTGTCCTTCAATGGCTACTCATATAAGAACGTTCAAGTGTCGGATTTTGTCATTTAGTGTCGCTCTCAGCGACTATTCTGGAGGGTCGTGGTCAAAAAAGGGCAAATATGAGTACTGTTGCCATTATGGTTGCATTTATTTAATACGGAAATTGTAGCTCCTGATGAGATTTGTTCCCATTAAGAGCTACTTTTATTGAACATATGAGGAGAAATAACGTCGTCTGCGGACGAGTGGAACGTTGAATAGTTCCTGAAGTGATCAAAATCGCTGCTACTAAACAGGTAGCAGTACTCATATTTGCCCTTTTTTGACCACAGCCCTCTCGGAAACCTTTCCAGAGGCGTCAAACAGCCATAATCCAAAGGTCTCCTCAAACAATTAGCCGGCCAAGAGCGTCCATGACTACCAAAAAGCTGTACGCCAGCATCCAAAGATGTCGAAAAATGTCGACTTTGGATGCTGGTGTACATGTTTGGGTCGTATGGGTTGGGGCCCTGGACGGACAGAGCGTGCGTACTAGAGCAGGTTTTCCTGCACCCACGCGATGATGTCGCTCGATTCGTAGAGTGGTTTGCCGTCGATGAACAGGCAGGGAACCTGGCGTTTTCCGCCGACGGCGATGAGTATCTGTTCGGCATCGGAATCGGTCGAGATATTGCGCTCGGGAATGGTCACGCCGTTATCGGCCAAAAAGTGCTTGACCTTTAAGCAATACGGGCAGCCGGTCATAACGTACAGCGCGAGCTCGTGATTAGTAGCCATAGGTCTCCAATCGGTTGAGGTTTTGATTGAAATACCCAAAGCCGCCGCGGTCTATGCGCGCGTCAACGAAGACTCGATGGCCTGGACCAGAAACGCCGTGGCTCCGGTGGCTCAGGGCTTGTCGTAGTAGTCAACAAAGCGCTGGTCGGCAAGATAACCGTGGGCGAGGCCCAGGTACGCCTCGTCTTGGGGCTCGCATCCCCAGTTGAGAGCAATCCAGCGACGATGCATCGCGACAAGCTTACGAGCCTCGTTGCTCTCTGGGTCGCCAATGCCCATGGCAATCGAGAGCTGGCCCAGAATAGCGCGTTCAAGTTCCTTCATGTCGTTCCATGTCTCGGGGTCCATGTCCAGCAACGCTTCGTTTGCTGCATCGATAGCCTCATCGCCGTAGCGCGCCCGCGCCTCGGCACCGTAGCGCGCCTCGTTTTCCTGCACGGTGCGCCAGCGCTCCAGTTGCGGCAGGACGGCGCCCATGAGCGAGACGGCTTCGTCGAGCGACATGCCGGTGTTTTGTGCCAGGCGCGGGGCACAATCCTCAATCATTGCCTCCATGGTGGTGTCATAGGTGTACTTGCCGTGGTCGTAGCACCACTTGCAGTAATGGTCGGTCGTGGCGCCCGTGGCATCGGTGCCGCAGTCGTCGGGCGTGAGTGTCATGCCGCAGCTCTGGCAATAGTGCTCGGGCATTTCGAGCAGGTGAGACAAGGGTTCTCCGGTTACGGCTGCAATGAGCTTCATCATGTCGATGCCCGGTGTGACCTCGCCACGCTCCCAACGGCTGATGGCTTGGCGCGTGACAAAGAGTTTGGCGGCGAGCTGCTTTTGGGTAAGGTGATGGGCGCGACGGATGGCAATGAGCTTTTCTGCAAAGGCCATAGCGGCTCCTTTCTGCTGGTTGATGGCTTAAGCATACGCGGCGGCAGGCGCCCTTCCAAGCAACCGTTGGTTGCACGACAGGAGTCCGCGGCGAAGAATTGCGCGCAGCGTCCCACGCCTCCATGCCGTACAATGACCGGCATGGAACCTATTGCACACATACATACCGACCTGCCGCAGAAGTTCGGTATTCCGCGCAACAGCTTTTTGGCGCCTCATCTGCAGGGACGCATCGTTTTTGAGTCGGAATTTGCCTCCAATGCAGCGGTTGAGGGTCTGGACTCCTTCTCTCACCTGTGGCTGCTGTGGCGCTTCGAAAACGGAACGCCCGGCGGCACGGCTAAGGACATAGCCGCCGATGCCAAAACGCAGGACAGATCCGGTACCAACGCAAAATGGTCGAAGACCGTGCGTCCGCCGCGCCTGGGTGGAGCCGAGCGTGTGGGCGTCTTTGCCACGCGCAGCCCGTTTCGCCCTAATCCCATCGGGCTTACCTGCGTCAAGCTCGATCGTGTCGAGTTCACCGATGATGGCCCCATCATTCATGTGCTGGGGGCCGACCTGCGCGACGGCACGCCCATCTACGACATTAAGCCCTACATTCCGTTTGCGGACTGTCACCCGGATGCAACGGGCGGCTGGATTGAGGATGCTCCGTGGCAAGAGCTCGATGTTGAGTTCCCGCAGGCTCTTCAAGACATGGTCCCGCCCGCAAAGCTCCCCGGTCTGGTCGAGGTTCTTCGCCAAGATCCGCGCCGCGCGGGCAGCAAGCACGAGCCAAACCGCGTCTATCATCTGGCCTTCGCCGGGCTTGACATATCTTTTACGGTCGATAAAACCCAGCTAACCGTGGTCGCCGTCAACGACGCGCAAGACTAACCAGCCATTCGTCCGCACCCGTCAAATTAAGCGCCAAACCCCATGCCAAAATCGCCCGTGCTGGTGGACAATAACGCCTACCAAAACAATCACTTTGCACGGGAGTTCAGCATGAAATACGACTTTAGCTCGCTTATCGACCGCCACGGCATGGACTCCATCGCCGTTGACTCTTGGGGCGAGATCCCCGGCATGGCTCCGAACGCACCCGACGAGGGCTTCGACCGCATTCCCATGTGGGTGGCCGACATGAATTTCGCCACGGTGCCCACGGTCCAGGAGCACATCATTCAGCGCGCTCAGCATCCCATGTTTGGCTACTTTAACCCGCGCGCCGAGTACTTCGACCGCATCATCGAATGGCAGAGCCGCCGCAATGGCGTCGAGGGCCTGCGCCCTGAACATATCGGCTACGAAAACGGCGTGCTGGGCGGTGTCGTGTCGACGCTGCGCGCGTATGTCCAGCCGGGCGATGCAGTGCTGGTCCATAGCCCCACCTACATTGGTTTTACCAAGTCCATCGAAGCTGCGGGCTATCGCATTGTCCACAGCCCGCTTAAACTCGACGACCAGGGCGTGTGGCGCATGGACTTTGAGGACATGGAGTGCAAACTCGCCCAAAACCACATCCATGCCGCGGTGTTCTGCTCACCGCACAATCCCTGCGGCCGCGTATGGGAGCGTGACGAGATCGAGCGCGCCATGGACATCTACCGCCAGCACGATTGCGTGGTGATCTCGGACGAGATTTGGTCCGATATCATCCTGCCGGGACACAAGCATATTCCGACGCAGTCGGTAAGCGAGGACGCCCGCATGCGCACGGTTGCCCTCTATGCGCCCAGCAAGACGTTCAACCTGGCGGGCCTGGTCGGCAGCTACCACATCATCTATAACGAGACGCTGCGCGACCGCGTGTGCGCCGTGTCCGACAAGACCCACTACAACGAGATGAACGTCCTCTCTATGCATGCGCTTATCGGTGCCTACCAGCCGCAGGGCTACGAGTGGGTGGACGAGCTCAACCAGGTGCTTGCCGGCAATATCGAGTACTTCTGCAATTACGTGGACGAGCATTTTGAGGGCGTGTCCTATTCGCGTCCGCAGGGCACGTACATGGTGTTTCTGGACTGCACCGAGTGGTGCCGCGAGCATGGCCGCGATATTCAGTGGCTGCTCGACGAGGGGGCGCGCGTAGGCGTGGGATATCAGGACGGCCGCCCGTTCCACGGGCCCTGCCACATTCGCGTGAATCTGGCGCTGCCGCTTTCGCGCGTAAGGGAAGCGTGCGACCGCCTGGACCGCTACGTTTTTAATGCACGGTAAGTGAGCACTGCATGCGGGGTCTTCTGCCAAGTCGGCTGGAAGGCCCCGTGTGGTAAGGCATCTGTAACCATTGGGCGCAGACCTGCTGCGGAGGTTTATTTTTCCTGAATCTGCTTGCCGCAAAGATGCTCAATCGAAATCTCGTAGAGTTGGACGCCCTTGATGTCTTTGGCGATTTCCTCCTCGACTTCTTCGGCAGAAGGGTAGTACTTAAGCGCGAGCTGGCGGACTTTGTCCTCGATAAACGCGGGGGTGTCATTCGCCAGGCGACAGCGGCCAAAGACCACGGTGCTCATAACGTAGGGAGCCCAGTCACCGTCCTGGTACCACTCGTTGCCGTAAACGGTAAAGCAGACCTTGTCATCGCGCTTGAGTGCGTCGACCTTGTGGCCGGCCTTGGCGCCATGGAAATAAATCTTGTCGTGCTCGGCGTCAAAGAAGTAGTTGACGGGAATGGCGTACGGGTAGCCATCGTCGCCGTTGACGGCAAAGACGCCGCGCTTGCAGGTAGCGAGCAGTTCGCGCGCTTCTTCGTCGGTGATGGCGCGCTTCTTTCGACGTAAGGGCCTAAACATCGTTGGCTTCCTTTCTGGTCGTGCGTGGTGGTTGAGCACAAACTATAGCGAAACGGATCCGTTTTTCTTGATGCGGGCGAGCATGTTTTTGAGCTTGTTAAAGTCGAGCGGTTTGGACAGATGGGCGTTCATACCGGCGTCGTGTGCCGCCTTGGCGTCCTCGGCAAAGGCATTGGCGGTGAGCGCGATGATGGGGATATCGGCTGCATCGACCTTCTCGCTCAGACGAATCACGCGGGTTGCCTCGTAGCCGTCCATGTCCGGCATCATGATGTCCATCAAAATGGCATCGAAGCTGCCGGCGGGATGCGACAGGTACAGATCGACGACTTCGTTGCCGTTGGCGGCGCGGGTGACCACGATGCCCTCGGATTCTAGCAGCGCCTGGGCAATCTCGGCATTCAATTCGTCGTCTTCGGCGAGCAGCACGTTCATGTCGGCGAGCGAGCAGTCGGGCGCACTCTCAACCGTATTCGCCCGCGCCTGGGGATTCTCGTCGATATCGAGCGGAATCTCCACGTAGAACGAGGTGCCCACATGGAGCTCACTGGTGACTTCGATGGTGCCGCCCATCAGTTCAATAAGCGACTTGACGATTGGCATGCCCATGCCGGTTCCTTGGAACTTGCTGCGCGCATCGTCACCTTCTTGGGCAAACGGCTCATAGATATGCTTTAAAAACTTGGGAGTCATACCAATGCCGGTATCCGAAACGCTAAAGCAAAAGAGCGCGCGCCCGTTATCGAGTGGCTTGGTCTGTGAGCTAAAGGTGACGGAGCCGCCGCGCTTGTTGTACTTAATGCTGTTGTCTAGCAGGTTGATTATGATCCGTCGGATATGGGTGGGACTGCCGATCATGTATGGCCCCGTGGCGTACGGCAGGCTATTGTCCTGCATTGTGATGCCGTTACCGGACGCGCGGAGCTTGCACAGCACCAGCGCATCGTCACAGAGCTCTTTGAGGTTAAAAGGAGCATGTTCCAGCGTTAGCTTGCGGTCTTCGATTTTGCCCATCTCGAGGATATCGTTGATCAGCGAGAGCAGGTGATTGGCGGCAACACGCGCCTTGGCGCGGCTTTCGCGGGCGACTTGCATATCGCCGTCTTTCAATTCCTCAATTTCGATAAGACCTAGGATGCCGTTGAGCGGCGTGCGGATGTCGTGACTCATGCGCGTGAGGAATGCTGTCTTAGCGGCGTTGGCGGCATCGGCTTTTTTGCGCTCGGTTCGAGCGCGCACGAGTGCCCAGATGAGCAGGACGATGCCGACCGACAACATACCGATGAGGGCAGCTGCAACGGCGGCACGGTTGCGATAAAGGAATTGAAGCGTGTTGGATTCCTGGGCCGTGTACGACGTGGAGGAGTAATTGCTTGCGGAGAGCGATTCTCCGGCATTGATGATGCCCTTGTTGATGATTCCCAACAGCTCGGGTTTTCCGCGCGAAATCCAGCACGAGAGCTCACAGGTGTCAGGGAGCTCGGTCGTCTCGTAGTCCTTGAGATCATGACGGTCGCCGATGGTTTTTATGCGTGAGCTGGGAGCGACGATGCAGTGCGCCATTCCCTTCCTGAGGGCGTCGAACGCTTCATCGTCGGATTGGTATTCGGTCACGGTCGCTGTGGGGAACAGACTTTCAAGTGCATTTTTGTTGACAAACGATGATTTGGTACAGGCGATGTTCTGAAGGTCTTTGTTCAGGTCGCTGCCGGTGTGGATGGCGGTGAGGGATATGGTCCCCAACGATACCGACTGCACAACGCCTGATTGCTCGGCAAACCAGTAATCTCGGTATACCGGCAGCACAACGTCTATGCTTCCCTTTGACAGGGCCTTTGACATTATCTTGTAGCTATCAAAGGCGACGGTTTTGACCGTAATGCCAAATTTATCGTGCAACGTCGTCGCAAGCGATGCGAGCGAGCCTTCCATTTCGCCGTTTTCGTCTTCGTTGCAGTAGGGGAGTCTGCCCGTAATGTAGCCGAGCGTGATGGTGTTGCCATTTGCTTTGAGCCAGGAACGTTCGGGGCCGTTGAGCGATGATGAACCGCTGTTTTGGGCCGAGTAGTTAGATTTGACTTCGTCGATATAGCGTGGGTTGACGCGGGCGATTGCCGACATGGCGGCATTGATGTCGTCCATCAGGTCGGGGCGGCTTTTGGGGACGGCAAAATAGTAGTCGCTCGAACCAATGTAGAACATGGGGGAGGCGCTGGGCGACGAGGTCGTGTCGTTCATGATGATGGCATCGACCTCGTTGTTTGCGAGCGCGTCAAAGAGGGCACCGCCAGTGTCGATTTCTTTATAGGTGCAGGTAATGCCTTCGTTGGCGAGCCACTGCTGGCCAACGAAGGTTTGCATAACGTCGGGGTTGCAGCCGATGGTAAGGCTTTGGAGCGCTCGGGGGTCACCCTTGGCCAGATCGTCGCGATCGGGCTTGGCGTAGATGAAGTAGCGCTCGGTGCCCTCGGGGTTCGAGGAAAAGAGCAGCTTTTGGGCGCGTTCCTCGGAGTAGGAGATGTTTGGCATAAGGTCGATTTCGCCTGCCTCGAGCATGTCCATAAGCTCGGTGAAGGTGCCGGAGACGTATTCGTACCGCCAGCCGGGCGTGTAGTACGACAGGGTCTGGAGGTACTCGTAACCCCATCCCGAGAGACGCTCGCCGGGGGTGCCGTCCTGGAAGCCCTCGTTGTTGACGAGCCAGCCGACGCGGACCGTTTTGACCTGCTGATCGGAGTCGGCGGCAAAGGCAGGGGCGGGCGCGACGGCGCTCAGTACGGCGAGCGCGGTAAGCGCGGCGGCCAGGGTGCGACATATAACTGAACGAAGGACAGTGGCAGCTCTCACATGCAATCCTAACGAATCGAGACATTACCGCATAAGGATACCAGCTCAGCCTGCCCAGCCGGCAGCGGCACCGCTAAACGGTTCCGCCCGGCAGTTGGGGACAGTCCCTTTCTGCCGGCACAAAAGGAACGTCCCTAACTGACGGTTGTGGGACAATACCGAGCGAACGTGATTGGTTGTCCGTGGAAAGGGTCGCGATGAAAAAGCTCAGGACGCTTGCTGACGTGTTGCGCCAGGCGGGCTTCGTGCGCATTACGGAGCTGTTCCTCGTTTTCTACCTGCTGTGCTCGACGGCCGTCTGGCTGTCCGAGCCCACGACCCTCACGTTTGGCGATGGCCTGTGGTTTAGCTTTGAGACGGTCTCGACCATCGGCTTTGGCGACATTCCGGCCGAAACACCGGTTGCCCGCGCCATTACCGTCGTCTTGAGCGTTATCAGCATCTTCTACATCGCCATGCTCACGGGCGTGGCGGTGAACTACTGCAATACGCTTATCAAGATGCGCCAAAAGGACACCATGGCGCGCTTTATGGATGATCTGGAGCATTTGGAAGAGCTCGATCGCGACGAGCTTGCCGATCTTTCGCGTCGCGTGCGCGAGTATCGTCGACGTCAGCGCTAGAACGGGCGCCGTGCGTCACGATGAGGGGGACTGAATATGAATATCACCGTGTACCTGGGTGCCAACACTGGCAATGACCCGGCATTTCTGCCCGCGGTGCAGGAGCTGGGCAACTGGATTGGCGCCAACGGACACGCGCTGGTATACGGCGGGTCCAAATCGGGCCTGATGGGTGCGCTCGCCGATAGCGTGCTCGATGCTGGCGGACACGTGACGGGTGTGGAGCCGAGCTTTTTTATCGAGGCCGAGTTTCAACATGACGGTATCGACGACCTCATCGTGACGAGCGATATGGCGGAGCGCAAGGCCAAGATGATTGAGCTCGGCGATGCGTTCATCGCCTTTCCCGGTGGGACGGGCACACTCGAGGAGATTGCCGAGGTCATGTCCGCGGTGTCGTTGGGGCACCTGAGTGCTCCGTGCATCCTGTATAACCTGGACGGTTACTACAACGACCTCAAGGCGCTGCTCGGGCACATGATCGATAAGGGTTTATCGAGCCCGCAGCGCCAGCAAGGCATTTACTTTGCCGACGATTTGCGCGAGATTGCCTCGATTATCAACGGATAAGTCTTGAGCCTGTCCCACTATGACTCCCAATGGTGCCGTTTGCGGCGCAGACGGTTGGCTCGTTCGGGCAACGCTCGCTCTACAATAAAACATAACTATGTCGACTTTGACCGCGGGAGGACCCGATGGATAACCTTGCCAAACCCACAAACCGCGCGCTGTTTTTAGTTAGCGTTGCCGTGACCGGTGCGTTCGCAGGTGCCGCGGTCTGGCTGTTCTTTTTTGCGATGGAGCACGGTATCGACTATCTATGGACCGAGATTCCGTACGCGCTGGGCGTCGCTTCGCCCGAGCTTGCCAGCGGCCCGTTTGGCTTTTTGCCGTACCCGTTTTTTGTCTGCCTGCTGGGCGGCCTGTTAATCGGTCTGTACGAAAAGATGACAGGCACCAAGACCGATGACCTCAATCAGGTCATGGCCAAGGTCAAGCAAGACGGGCGCTACCCGTACGACAACCTGGGCAAGCTTTCGCTCGCGGCATTGCTGCCGCTGCTGTTTGGCGGAAGCATTGGACCGGAGGCCGGCCTGACCGGCGTTATCGCGGGTCTGTGCAGCTGGGTTGGCGACCGTATGCGTCGCTTTGGCGCCGAGTTTAGGGAGCTCACGCTGCTGGGTACCCAGGCTGCCCTGACGGCGCTCTTTACCGCGCCCGTCTTTGGCTTTGTGGCACCGCTTGCCGGTAGCGCCGACGGCGACGAGGGCTCTGCGTCCGACGAGATCACGATCAAGCTGCCCAAGGCACAGAAGACCGTGGTCTACGGCATCGCGATTGCCGGCGGTCTGGGTACCTACCTGCTGCTTGGCCAGCTTGTGGGCGGCGGCATGGGCATGCCCAGGTTCGAGTCCGCCGAGGTGGGCAACCTAGAGCTTACCTGGCTCGTCCCTCTGTCGTTGATCGGAACAATCTGCGGCTGGTTGTACTTTGTCTCTGAGCACGCGAGCGAAGCGCTTGCCCATGCAATAGGGGAGCGTCCTGTCGTCAAGGCCATGCTGGCCGGTCTGGCACTCGCCATCTGTGGCACGGTCCTGCCCTACACCATGTTTGCCGGCGAGACTCAGGCCGACGTGCTCATGGAAACCTACCTGACCATTCCCGCTGGCGTGCTTATCGCGACCGGTCTTGTTAAGGCCATGCTGACGCCCGCCCTCATCAACCTTGGTTGGCGCGGCGGCCACTTCTTCCCGGTTATCTTCTCAGGCGTAAGCTTGGGCTATGGCCTTGCCATCCTCACCGGCGCAGATCCGGTCTTTTGCGTCGCTGTCTGCACGGCATCGACGATGGGTGCGGTCATGCGTCAGCCGGTCATGGTCGTGGGCCTGCTGCTCATGTGCTTCCCACTCAAGGGTATCGTCTGCATGATCATCGCCGCCGTCATCGCCGCCGGCATTCCACTGCCCAAGCCGCTGCGCAAGTAGCACGGCAGCGCGCGGTCAGTACAAACATCTCAAGTCCGGTGCGGGCGCTGTGTCACGGATTTGCGGGTGGACTGGATTTCGTTCGGTATCGGCGCTACTTCCAAATTGCAAGCGTGGCGGTGCCCAGTACGATGAGGGCGAGACCGATGGCGCTGCGTCGTGAGAGTTTTTCGTTGGATGCCAGGCGCGCAAATAGTACCGATACGACAATCGATAGTTTGTCGATCTGCACCACGACGCTCACCTGACCTGTGGCGATGGCGTAGTAGCACAGCAGCCACGATGCGCCAGTCGCAATGCCCGATGCCGCGAGAAATACGAGTTCGTAGCGGTCTACGTGCACGGCTTGGCCCATCTTGCCTTTAGCTGCCACGATTGCCCACGCCATAACCAGTACCACACAGGTACGGATTGCCGTGGCCAGGTTGGACTCGACGCCTTCGATGCCAACCTTGGCAAGGATGGACGTGAGCGCTGCGAACACGGCGGCGCCGAGGGCGTAAGCGAGCCAGGTCCGGTCTTGCTGCCGCTCGGGTCCGGCAGACTGCTTCTTCTCGATCATTAAAAACGTGCCGAGGGTGATGACAGCAGTTCCCACGAGCTTAACCGCAAGGTTGCTCGTCTCGCCAAAAAGCACGATGGCGATCAGTGCAGCGAGTACGGTGCTCATCTTGTCGACCGGTACGACCTTATTGACGTCTCCGATGCCCAACGCCTTAAAGTAACAGATCCACGAAGCACCGGTAGCGAGTCCCGAGAGGACGAGAAAGAGCCAAGATCTGGGTTCGATGCTGCCGATGGTTCCAATGGATCCAGAAATGCCCGCCATTGCCCAGGCGAAAACGAGCACCACGCAGGTGCGAATGGCCGTCGCGACATCGGAGTCGGTCTGCTTGATGCCGCATTTGGCCAGGACAGATGTGATGCCGGCAAAGAAAGCTGACACAAATGCTGCTGCGACCCACGACACGGGTGAAATGCCTCCCCAAAGAACGACCGCGCCAGATTTACGGCGCTCGTCCGATGATACCGTCCCGCCATGAAGCTTTGATATCGCTGTGGTGAGACAGGGGCCATAGTTCGAGAGGGCATTTGGTTAAGGCTCGAATCGAAGGTGAATGGTTTTCCGCGAAGTGAACGAGTAAATCTGGACCCCTGGAACATGCACACTTTTTTCGAACAAAACTGCAGGATTCTTAGACAAAACCGCAGGAATTGAGTCCTTAAAAATGTCGATGCTACAGGGCGCTGTTTTTACTCGTTCACTTCTCGGAAAAGTATTCACCTTCGATATGCTGACGGTGTCTTTTTGGTTGCCAAGAACTAGACGGCCTGCTGTGAGGGGCGGTGGTGACGCTATGCCGCCTTGTTTCATTGAAAAAATAAGCGGGGTACCACCTAAGCTTTTTTAGCTGTCGATTACAGGTCGCGTGCTCGATAAACCTTGGTGCTGACGGTGCAGCTGATTGCACATAGCGCGAGCGCCAGTACGGCAATTCCTGCACACAGACCGCCAAGAACGGCGGAATCGGGATTCGCTCCGGCAATCGACATGAGCCAGTTGCTAATGGGGTTGAAGGAGCTCAGCATTGCCATGGTGCCGCAGCCAAGCAGGACAAACAGGCCGACGGAAAGGCGCAGCGCCTCCATGTGTCCAAATCGGAAGAACAGCGGCTGTGTCAAGAATACCATCATGAGGGAGATGAGCATCGATGCCGCCGAGGCGGTTGCGATTTCAAAGATTGTCTGGCATGTCGAAGGAATGCCCATGGGGTCGAAGAGCGGAAGGGCGAGGATGTTCAGAAGCGTAGCCGCGCATGCCATGACGACCGAGAAGACAACGATGCACAGGTAGCGTGCGCAAATAATGTCTTTGCGCGAGAAGGGCAACGTTGCTCGATAACGCTCCCAGCCGTTTTGGTTATCGTAGCCAGCCAGCGAGTTCATGATCACGATGGGCGACATTGCGCTAACCGCACAGGCGCCGGCGCTCATGCCGGAATCGCCGTCTGTCGCGTTGGCAAGGGTCATCACGACGAATATGAACAGGCCGACACCCGCGATGCTCGGGAGAAACGAGCGCATGATGGCGGTCTCGGACATAAAGGCGCGTTTCATTTGGAAGCTCCTTTCAGCGTAAGGCGCAGATAGTCATCAATGGTTGTCCGGTCACAGGGAATCTCGGGAAAGGCCTCGAGCGTTTCGCGACGGTTGGGCACGAGTACGTCCACGCTGTAGGCGTGGCGGGCGGCACGGGCACCTTCGACGCAAGCCATAAGCTCGGTGGCCTGTGCCTGAGTGCAGTGGGCGATGCCGGCGCGGTCGGTAATGTCCTCGCGCGGCAGGTCAAAAATAATCGAGCCATTATCGATGCAGATGACGCGATCAGCGGTGCGATCGAGGTCGGACGTAATGTGGCTCGAGAGCAGCACACTGTGCTGGCCGTCGGCGACAAAGGCAAGCAGCTCATCAAGCAGTTCCTCGCGTGCCATGGGATCGAGGCCCGCGGTGGCTTCGTCCAAAACGAGCAGCTTGGCATTGTGGCTGAGTGCACAGGCAAGCTGCAGTTTCATGCCCATGCCGCGGGAGAGGTCCTTGACCTTTGTCTTGGGATCGAGGCCAAATCGGTTGATGAATCCGGCGAACGTTTCGCGGTCCCACGTGGGGTACGCCGGGCCTACGAGCGACTCGATCTGGCCCACCTTGAGCGTGGAGGGGAAGGGGCACGTGTCCAGGACAAGGCCGACACGAGTGCGCAGGCAGCGCTGTGTCTCATCGGGCGCGTCGGTGCCACAGCGCTGCCCAAACAGGCGCACCTCGCCGGCATCGAGCTTGATAAGCCCGAGCGCGGCGCGAATGGTCGTTGTCTTGCCGGCACCGTTAGCGCCCACAAAGCCAACGATCTGGCCGGGCTCCACGGCGAGCGTGACATCACGCAGCGAAAAACGTTCGCTCACGCGGCGTGAGACACCTTTGAGTTCTAACAAGTTTTGCATGGTATAGCCTTTCTTGCAGATGGCTACTGCATGGTTTCGGGAGCTACCAGGTCAAGCATTTCGTGCAGCTTGTCGCGTGTGACGCCCAGGGTTTCGGCTTGGCTCGCCGCTTTTGCAAGTAGCTCTTCGATATGGCAGAGCTGGCTTTCGCGTAAGAGTTCTTGGTTGCCCTCAGCGACAAAGCACCCCTTGCCCTGCACGGTGCAGATAAACCCGAGCTGCTCCAAGTCGGCGTAGGCGCGCTTGGTGGTGATAACGCTCACACTCAGGTCGCTGGCAAGCGCACGGATACTGGGGAGTTTGGCTCCCGCAGCGAGTGCGCCCGATAGGATCTGAGCTTTGACTTGCGAGGCTATCTGCTCGTAGATGGGCTTGTCGCTCGAATTGGATAGGATGATGTCCACAGCGGCTCCTTAGCTGTTGGGCTACACGTGTATATAACCGGTAAGCACAGTATATATACACTATGCACAGTTGCGCAAGAGGCAAATAGGGATTGTCCGCTCGTTCATTCATCTCAATCTGTAACATCTGGAACCGATATGGACGGCTACCTGTTACAGATTGAGATTTTGCTGGCGGGCCCCACCTGTTTGTCTAAATCTGTAACAGGTAGAGGTTCAAAAACCGTCTAGATGTTACAGATTGAGACGAACTACTGCGGAGTGCCGCCATCGACTGCTACCTAGGCCCCAACTGATGAATTTGTCCTGATAGGTGCCCTGCTGCAGCATTTCGCGGCTACAATAGTGCGGTTACAACGACGTAATGCACTCAATGCAAGAAAGGATCCGCATGGCAAGCCTGTCGGATGAAATCTCGTCGCGCCGCACATTCGCGATCATCAGCCACCCGGACGCCGGTAAGACCACGCTTACCGAGAAGCTGCTGCTCTATACCGGCAGCATCCAGACTGCCGGCTCGGTCAAGGGCAAGAGCTCGGCCAAGCATGCCGTCTCGGACTGGATGGACATCGAGAAGGAGCGCGGTATCTCCGTTACCTCCTCGGTGCTGCAGTTCACCTATAACGGCGCCTGCGTCAACATCCTCGATACCCCCGGCCACCAGGACTTCTCGGAGGATACCTACCGTACCCTTATGGCCGCCGACGCCGCTGTCATGGTCATCGACGGCGCCAAGGGTGTCGAGGCCCAGACCAAAAAGCTGTTTAAGGTCTGTACGCTGCGCCACATTCCCATCTTCACCTTTGTGAACAAGCTCGACCACGAGGCTCGCGATCCGTTCGAGCTCATGGAAGAGATCGAGAACGTTCTGGGCATCAATACGTATCCCATGAACTGGCCGATCGGCAGCGGCCGCAATTTCCGCGGCGTGTTCGATCGTCAGACCCGTCGCGTTATCGCCTTTGAGGGCGACGGCCACGCCAACGCCACCAAGAAGGTCGCCGAGGTCGAGGCCGAGCTGGGCGACCCCGCCATGGACGAGCTTATTGGCGAAGAGAACCATAAGAACCTGATGGACGACATCGAGCTGCTCGATGGCGCCGGCGACGAGCTCGACTTGGATGCCGTGGCCTGCGGCAAGCTGAGCCCGGCGTTCTTTGGCTCGGCGCTTACCAACTTTGGCGTGGAGCCCTTCCTCAAGGAGTTCCTGCGTCTGGCCCCGACGCCGCGCGCCTATACCGATACGCTCACCAGCGAACCGGTCGATCCCTGCCGCGACGACTTTAGCGGCTTTGTGTTTAAGATCCAGGCCAACATGGACAAGAACCACCGTGACCGCATCGCCTTTGTGCGCATTTGCTCGGGCAAGTTCGAGCGCGGCATGGACGCCTTCCACGTGCAGGGCAACCGCAAGCTTAAGCTTGCCACGGGCACGTCGATGATGGCCGATGATCGCGCCATCGTGGATGAGGCGTACGCGGGCGATATCGTGGGCCTGTTCGACCCGGGTATCTTTAGCATCGGCGACACTGTGTGCTCCGGCAAACGCCACGTGCAGTATCCGCAGATCCCAACGTTTGCCCCCGAGATGTTCGCTCGCATTACGCAGGTCGACACGCTCAAGCGCAAGCAGTTCGTCAAGGGCATGGAGGAGCTTGCCCAGGAGGGCGCCATCCAGATCTTCCGCGAGCTGGGTGCCGGCATGGAGAGCGTCATCGTGGGCGTGGTCGGCGTGCTGCAGTTTGAGGTGCTCGAGCGTCGCCTCAAGGCCGAGTACCGTGTCGAGGTTCGTCGCCAGCCGCTGCCCTATACGGACATTCGCTGGATTCAGAACGACCCCGACACCATCGATATCCCGGGCCTTTCGCTCACGCGCGACACGCTGCGTGTCGAGGACATGCGCGGCGGTAAGCTGCTGCTGTTCACGAGCCCGTGGAACGTGGACTGGGCTACCGACCACAACCCCGACCTTATCCTGTCGGAGTTTGGCAACGTGGCCTTTTAACGCATCGGCGCGGTGGCCCTGCGGGGCTGCCGCGCCGTTTGCTTGCCTGATGCCGCGCGAGCGGCTATCATACCCACCGTCGTCTCAAGACCGGGGCGTCCGAGCAGTTCGGGTCCGATATCCTGCTCGTTAAACCTAAAACCAAAGGAGTACATAATGATCAAGAAGGTCATGGAGGACTACAAGGTCCTGTTGCGGAGCATTCCCGCGGCAACGGTTTCGCTGTTTTTCGTGAGCGTCATCATGATGAACCTGCTGGCCAACAAAGAGCTCATCAGTCTGCCGTATCTGGCGCTCGACTGTGGCTTTGTGGTGAGCTGGGTTTCGTTTTTGTGCCAGGACATGATCTGCAAGCGCTTTGGCGCCAAGGCATCCATCAAAATCTCTATCCTCGCGCTGCTGGTTAACCTGGCCGTGAGCCTGTGCTTTTGGGCATGCTCGCTCACGCCCGGTATGTGGGGTGCCTACTACGACACCGGCATGATCGAGGTCAACACTGCCCTTAACGCCACCATCGGTGGCACCTGGTACGTGGTGCTGGGCTCTTCGCTGGCAATGCTCGTTTCTGCCGTGGTTAACTCCACGCTCAATCAGTCGCTCGGCCGCATGCTCAAAAAGAATAACTTTGTGAGCTTTGCCTTCCGCTCCTATGTGTCCACGGGCGTTGGCCAGTTTATCGATAACCTGGTCTTTGCCATTGTGGTGAGCCACACGTTCTTTGGTTGGACCTGGGTGCAGGTCCTTATGTGCTCGCTGACCGGCGCTGTCGCCGAGCTGCTGTGCGAGGTCTTCCTGAGCCCCGTGGGCTACAAGGTCGTGCGCGGCTGGGAGCGCGAGAACGTGGGCTCCGAGTACCTCGAGCGCCACGCAACCGTCTAAGGAGCAAGTATGCGGGTTTTGATCACGGGCGCTTCGGGCGGTATCGGAGCCGCGTGCGTGCAGCGCTTTTTGGACGAGGGCCACGAGGTCGTGGGCTTTGATCTGCTGCCGGCGGCGATCGAACACGAACGCTATCGCCATCTGATCGTTGATGTCCGCGAGCCTGACTCGTTTCCAGGCGACCTTGAGCCTCAGGTAATCGTGAATGTTGCCGGTACGCAGGATTCGGCCGACGACATCGCCTCCAACCTGCGTGGCACCATCAACGTGACCGAGCACTATGCCTTTGTGGGGGAGGGGCTTGCCGCCAAGCCGGCGCCTGCTATCCAATCCGTGGTCAATGTGGGGTCGGCGAGCGGGCATACGGGATCGGAGTTTCCCGCCTATGCCGCCAGCAAGGGTGGCGTTATCGTCTACACCAAGAACCTTGCAAACCGCCTGGCGCCGCAGGCCATCGCCAACAGTGTGGACCCGGGTGGCGTTATCACGCCGCTCAACCGTTGCGTGATGGAAGACGAGCACCTGTGGAACCAGATTATGGAGCTCACGCCGCTTAAACGCTGGGCCACCGCCCAAGAGATCGCCGAGTGGATCTACTTTGTGGGCGTGACCAACCGGTTTATGACCGGACAGAGTCTGTTGATCGATGGTGGCGAGGCCGGCCGTACCCAGTTTATCTGGCCCGAGTAGCAAAACGCGCCCGATGGCAAGATGAACTGCCTCCCATTTCTTGGACACGAGAAATGGGAGGCTTTTTATGCGTGTCGACTTGAGGGTGAAGCACGACATCGAGGCCAGGAAGGCGGCGATCGGGCTCTTCGAGCGAGGCCACGGCTACAAGTCTGCGGCGAAGGCGCTGTCGGTCCCGCGCGGAACCGTGAGACAATGGCTCTGCGTATACCGGTCGTTCGGAAGCGAGGTGCTGCTATCCATGGACGGCAAGCAGGCCAGGTACACATACGAGCAGAAGGTCGCCGCAGCCTCCGCCGTGGTCGACGGCGGCATGACGAAGGCCGAGGCGATGGCGGCGTTCGGCATAATGTCGATGTCGCCGCTCAAGAGATGGTGCGCGCTCTACCGCCGGGGCGGCGCGGAGGCCCTGCGCCCGAGGCCCAAGGGCCGGCCGAGCGGTTCCAAGGCGAGGCCGCGGACCCGCGAGGAGGAGCTCGAGGAGCGCTGCCGAAGGCTCGAGACCGAGGTGGCCTACCTAAAAAAATTGCGTGCCCTGGTCGAGAGGGACGGGCTCTGACCAGGGCGAAGGTCGAGGCCGTGAGGGTCCTGCGCGAAGAGGGGCACGGGCTGGGGAGCCTGCTGGAGTGCGCCGGCCTGGCGAGGTCGAGCTACTACTACGCGCTGTCGCACCCGAAGGCCCCCACCAGGCCCGAGCTCTGGGAGGCCGCCGCCGAGATATTCTCGCGCACCGCCAACGGGTGCGGCCACAGGCAGATCGCCATGTGCCTGCGCGCCGAGCGGGGCGTGCGCATAGCCTACAAGACCGCGCTGAAGATGATGCGCGAGATGGGCATCAGCTGCGGGATCCGCCGCGAGACCGACTACCACAGGTACAACTCGTACAGGGGCAAGGTCGGAAAGACCTTCGAGAACGTCATCGGCAGGGACTTCGCCGCCGACGGGCCGTGGGAGAAGATGGGCACCGACGTCACCGAGTTCAAGCAGCCCTGGGGCAAGGCCTACTTTGCGCCGGTCTACGACTTCGGCAGCAAGGAGATCGTCGCCTGGTCCACGTCGCTGCACCCCAACATGGCTCAGCAGCACGAGCTGCTCGACCAGCTCGTGTCCAAGAAGCCCAAGGGCTCCAGGCCGATCCTGCACTCGGACATGGGCTGGCAGTACCAGCAGGCCGGTTGGCGCAGGCGGTTGGAGGAGGCCGGCGTGGTGCAGAGCATGTCCCGGAAGGGCAACTGCATCGACAACGGCGCGACGGAGCAGGTGTTCGGCCACATCAAGGACGAGTTCTTCCGCGGAAGGACGTGGCCGGACTTCGAGTCCTTCAAGGCGGACCTCGACGACTTCGTGGTCCATTGGAACACGAGGAGGCGCCAGGTTAAACTGAAGGGACTGACCCCGGAGGAGTTCCGGAGACAGTCCCTTGCGGCGTAGTTCTTATTTAAGCCGTCCAAGTTTTAGGGTGCAGTTCAAGATTGCCGTCGGGCGCGTTTTTGATGTATCGATTTTTATCCGAGGCAATTCCAGTTGACGGGGGTCGAGCCGTGCTGTTCGAGTAGCCGATTGGCTGCCGAGAAGGGGCGCGACCCCATAAAGGCGGGGAGTTCTGCCGTGGCACGGTTGGCCGAAAGCGGCGAGGGATGCGTAGAGGCCAGGCAGAACTTGTCGGCTGCCTTGTCCGCGCCAGTCGCGACGAGCTTGCCTTCGACCATCTGTTGGGCAAAGCGACCCCATGCCAAAAAGACTACCGGCTGGGGCAGCTGGCAGCAGCGTTCGATAACGTAATCGGTGAGCGTGCTCCAGCCCAGTTTGGCGTGCGAGTTGGCGGCATGCTCGCGCACGGTGAGCGTAGTGTTGAGGAGCAGGACGCCCTGCCGTGCCCATGGGGTTAGGTCTCCCGTGGCGGGAATGGGGCAGCCCAGATCGGCTTTGAGTTCCTTGTAAATGTTGCGCAGGCTCGGCGGCAACTTGGTTTGCGTCGCGGGGACCGAGAACGACAGCCCCATGGCCTGGTTGGGTCCGTGATAGGGGTCCTGACCCAAGATGACAACCTTGACCTGGTCGGCCGGCGTGTAGGCGAGGGCATTGAGAATGTCGTCTTGTGCCGGATAGATGGTCTGCTCGGCACGCAAAAGGGCGATGCGCTCGAGCAGCTGGTTCGTAGTGTCACGTACCGGCTGCGGCGCATCGCCCAACCAAGTTGCTATGTTGCGGTCGCGGGTCGCGGCGTCCATGGGGCTCCTTTGCGTCAGATGCTCTGTTTGCATCTATTGTAAAGGCGCACCGGTTGCCTTTATGCCGCGGCTGTATAAGGAGTGGGGTCTACGAGACGCGCTCGGGCGCTCCTGCCATGCGAGCCTGTCCATGTGCGTGAAGGCGCGGAAGCTCGACGGTTGCCACCATGACGCCGGTGAGGATGAGAGCGGCGCCAAAGAAGGCGATGGGGCTCAGGACCTCGCCGACCAGGAAGAACGAGAAGACGGCGGAGCAGACCGGCTCGAGCGAGAAGGCGAAGCCGGTGGTCTCGGCGGGCACGTGGGGCTGCACGAGCGTCTGGGTGATAAAGCCATAGGCAGAGCAGATGAGTGCGAGCGCGACGACGACCACGATCTCGCTGGGCGTACTGGGAAGCATGAAGCCGCCAAAGGCGCATGCGGCAATGCCCGAGAACAGGCCGCCAAAGCCCAGCTGCCAAACGCCCAGAGCCAGCGGGTCGACATCTTCGACAAAGCGCTTGGCTACGATAATGTGGCTGGCATAGATAAAGGCGGAGAGCAGCATGATGAGCGCGCCCGGGTTCAGGCTGGTGAAGTCGGCGCCCGAGAGCAGCAGCATGCCGCAGGTGACGATAGCCGTGCCGACGAGCACCTTGCGCTCGGGGGCGCGACGCAGCAGGGCGGCGTTGGCAAACGGCACGATCACGACCGTCAGGCTCTGCAAAAAGCCGGCAGTGGAGGCAGAGGTGAGGCTGGAGCCCAGGCACATGCAGGTGAGCTCGGTTGCCATAATGGCGCCGATGATAGCGGCGCGAACCATAAGGTCGCGGTTGATACGGAAAGCGTGCTTGTGGAAGAGCAGCAGGCAGGCCACAAAGGCGATGATGCAGCGCAGCGCAACGATGCTCGTGGCGTTCATGCTGTCCATGCCGATCTTCATGAGGGGGTACGAAAAGCCCCATGCGACGGGAACGGAAAATGAGAGCGCGATTGCTTTTTTGCGATCCATGGGGCTCCTTTTGTTACAGAACGGTTTCGTAAAAAGGATTCTGCTCTCAGATGTGGATGTAGTAAAGCGAATGTATCTTCAGTATGATTAAGAAATGCTAATGTTGGCAGAAAAAGCCCTGACAAAACGTTTTACAGCTACACCGATGTGGAGGCACGATGGCATCGCGGTATCAGATTGTTTGTATGGTGGTCGATTGCGGCAGTCTGAAACGTGCGGCCGATGAGCTGGGCTATACGCAAAGTGCGGTGAGCCAGGCCGTCAAGGCGCTCGAACGCGAGCTGGGTACCACGCTTATCGAGCGTGGTAAGCAGGGCGTTTCGCTTACGCGCGACGGTAAACAATATCTGCCGTACCTGCGCCAGATTGTGACCGCCGAGGTCGAGCTCGAGGGCAAGCGCCAAGAGCTGCTGGGGCTTTCGTCGACCGATATTCGCATCGCGACGTTTACTAACGTGAGTCGTACCGTGCTGCCGCGTGTGATCCGCGACTTTGGTGCGCTGCACCCGGGCGTACGCTTCACCCTCAAACAGGGCGATTACACGCGCAACGCTCAATGGGTGCACGATGGCGTGGTTGATTTTTGCTTTACGGCGCGCGGATTTACCGCTGGGCTCGAGAAGCGCGTGGTCTATCACGACGAGTTGGTGGCATTGTTGCCGGCCGCGCATCCGCTGGCGGCAAAGGAAAAGGTGACGCTCGCCGACCTGGCGTCCGAGCCGTTTGTACTGTTGGATGAGGGCGAACAGAGTCTGGTGCTCGATGCATTCGCGGCGCATGGGCTGTCGCCGCACGTGACGAGCGAGGTGACCGACGACTACACCATCATGGCGATGGTGGAGGAGGGCCTGGGCGTGAGCATGCTCTACCGTCGTACTGTGGAGGGCATGCGGGCCGATATTCGCGTACGTCCCATCGTGCATGCCCCCTCGCGCGACGTGGTGGCCGCCTGGCGCAGCTGGGACACCATGCCCATCGCCACGAGGCGCTTTATCGACTATATGAGCTCGCATATTGTCAATTAATGACTGGCGTGGCGTTGAGTGCGGCGTTTAGCGGGCTGTCGCTTTGGCTTTGGTGGCGCGATAGGTGCGTGCCGGGTGGCAGAGTAATACCGCCACGACCATAAAGAACGCCGTGGTGCCCAGGCTGATGGGGTAAACCATCATGATGTTCGCAAAGGTGCGGAAGTGCGGGAACACGCAGAACACCCAGTAGAAGCGAATGCCGCAGACGCAAATCATGGTGATGAGGGCGGGCATGAGCGAGATGCCAAAGCCGCGCAGGTAGCCGGACATGTTTTCGTAGAACATGCTAAAGGCGTACGCCGGGAAGATCGAGCATACGCGGATATAGCCGATCGAGATGATGTTGGGATCGCTGTTAAAGAGCGACAAGATCTCGCGTCCCAGGCCGACAATAACGATAATCGTGGTGAGTGCAACGATACCGCCTTCGACCAGGCAGACCTTGAGCGTTTTGGTGCAGCGGTCGATCTTGCGGGCACCGTGGTTTTGTCCCACAAAGGTGGTGCAAGCCTGGCTAAAGCTGTTGAGCAGGTTGTAGCACACGTACTCCAGGCTCATGGCGGCGCTCGAGGCTGCCATGACCTCTGTGCCCAGGCTGTTGATGGCGGACTGGATGATGATGTTGGCGACGGCAAAGACGGCGCTTTGGATGCCGGCGGGCAGGCCGATCTTGACGATGCGCTTGAGGGCGACGGGGTCGATAGCCAGGTCGCGTGGGGTGACGCGGACGACGGAGTCGGTCTTGAGCAGGCGGATAAAGAGTGTAGCGGCGCTGACGGTGTAGGCGATGGCGGTGGCGATGGCGACGCCCGCGACGCCCCAGTGGAGTATGGGGACAAAGATGAGGTCCAGGCCAATGTTGAGGACGGTGGACACAGCAAGCGCCTGCAGCGGCATGCGGGTGATGCCGACGGAGCGGAAGATCGCGGCCTCAAAGTTGTAGAGCAAGATCGAGGGCAGGCTGAGCAAAAAGACGCGCAGGTAGAGCGAAGCGAGTGGCATGGTTTCGGCAGGAACGTTGAGCGCGGTGAGCATAGGCTCGGCAAAGATCTCGCCCAGAGCGATGACGACAAAGCCCACGAGCGCCATTAAAATCGAGGTATGGACGGCGCGTTTGACCATGTTCTGATCGTTGCGGCCGATAGCGTTGGCGATGACCACGTTGGAGCCAAGTGACATGCCAATAAACAGGTTGAGCATAAGACTGGTAAGCGGAACATTGGAGCCGACCGCCGCCATGGCGAGGGTTCCCTGGTCGCCCGAGAAATTACCGATGATGACCGTGGCGATGAGGTTCGATAGCTGCTCCAAGATGCTCGTGGCGGCCACGGGGAAGGCGAACAGGGGAATATTTCGCCACAGCGAGCCGGTGATCATGTCAATGTGCTTAGATGCGGTATCAGCCATACGCTCTCAATCTCTAATATGCTCTTTCGTGCTTATTTGCGCAGATGATGATACTCCTAATCGACTAGTCATTGGGGACGTTCTTAAACGGCTAATCATTTAAGAACGTCTCCAATGACTAGGTGGGGAAGGCGTGCGACAATGGTGGGCGTTGTGTTGTTCGCGCTAAGGAGTTGCCATGTTGTTGTGTCCCGTTTGCCATGAGCCGTTGGTGGACGACGAGCGCGGTGCTGCATGCGCGGGCGGACACCGGTTTGACCGTGCGCGCGAGGGCTATCTGTACCTGCTGCGCTCGTCCAAGAGTGGCGACTCCATGGGCGATCCCAAGTCGCAGGCGCGCAGCCGCCGTGACTTTCTGAACCGTGGATACTACGCGCCGTTGCGCGATGCGATGGTCGAGCTGGTGCGCAAGCAGGTGTCTGGGTGTGCTGCGTCTACGAATGGCCCCATGACGCTGCTCGACATTTGCTGCGGCGAAGGTTACTACACCAGCGCCATGGGCGCGGTGCCGGGCGTGGATGCTTACGGTTTCGACCTGGGCAAAGAGATGGTGCGCCTTGCCGCCAAGCGCGGCGATGCGACCTACTTCGTGGCCAACATGAAGGACATCCCCGTGGCCGATGGCGCCTTCGATATGGTGACCGAGCTCTTCGCTCCCTTTAACGAGCGCGAATTTGCCCGCGTGCTGGCGCCAGAGGGCTCGCTCTACACCGTGGTGCCGGGTGCCCGTCATCTGTTTGGGCTCAAGGAGGTGCTCTACGACACGCCGTACCTTAACGATGAGAAGCTGCCGAAGACCACCGAGCTCGAGTTAGTCGGAACGCAGCGGGTATCTGCGAATATTACGCTTCAGACCCAGGCCGATATTGAGGCGGTGTTCCAGATGACGCCGTACTACTATCGCACACGCCCTGCCGACAAAGAGCGCCTGGCAAATTTGGATACCCTTCAAACCGACATCGACTTCATCATCGCCGAGTACCGCCACAGCTAACAACCTGCCAAAAAGGGACAGGTTTATTTTGGTAGGTTTTATCTGGGCAAACGTAAAGGGCCGACCGCGGAGATGCGCGATCGGCCCTTTTTAGTTGCTTGGCTGCAGAGGTTATGAGAAGCGAGCGCTTACAGGCGGTCCTTGTTCTCGGCCTTAACGGCGTGTGCCTGCTGGACAAAGAACAGGTCGTACACCACGATGACAAAGGCGCCAAAGTTGATGGCGTCGCCGCCAAACGCGGGAAGCGTGAGCACCGCTTGGGCAAGCGTGGCGACCGCGGCAACAATACCGAGCTTAAACGCGCCGTCCACCTGCGAAGGCTTGTTGGCGCCCTTGACACCGGCGACGCCTGCGGCAAGGTCGACGAGACCCTTGGCGATAAGCACGACCGCTGCGAGCGTGGCGTACGAACCGTACGTGGAATCGAGACCGCCCGTGGCGATACCGACGCCGGCGGTGACGAGGCTGGCGATGCCCAAAACAAAGTAGATGAGAGCAAGGATTTTGAGAGTCTTGCGAGTGAAGCTCATGGCTGGTCCTTTCGATACGAGTACGCCAACTTGGCGCACCCAATGTACTGCACATATGGTGAAGCACATTGTAGTTCAACGGGGCGATGCATGCGTTTGAAAGCGTCTCTTGCCTGTGCGGTCCAACCTTTCAAAAAGGAAAGCTGGGCGTAAGCCAAATCGATGGCAGCGTATGCGCGGCGCTGCGATGATGGGGCCATGGTAAGAGCTAGACCGAAGGAGGAACCATGATGTACGGAGCAGAGCAGGTACGTGAGGCGCGGTCGTTGGGAAGGCGCATGAGTGATTCCGTGATCGCTACTGTGTGCACGGGATTGATGGCGGTGCTTTGTATTGCGATGCTGTGGGCCATGTCGCATGTGGGACAATAGCGGACGGTTGGGTGCCGACACAAACGGCGCTCACGTATTCGTTTTGCTTGCTAAGGAGTACCCATGGGCGTCGTCGATCCCTTTTCTGTTGCTCGGTCCGCGGGGCTTGAGCTGATCGGGAAGTCCGAGGGCCTCACACTCACCGACGGCACGATGGAGCTGCGTGCCGATTTTGGCCGCATGCTTCCACGGCTCAAGCAGGGCCGTCTGCAGCAAGAACTGCTGGTAAAGGCTGCGCGCGCAAAAGGCATCGAGAGCCCATGGGCGATTGACGCCACGGCAGGCTTTGGCGAGGATTCGCTGCTGCTGGCGGCCGCGGGCTTTACCGTCGATCTGTATGAGCAGGATTGCGTGATCGCGGCGCTCCTCAAGGATGCTTTGGATCGCGCGGCAGATGATCCGGCGCTTGCGACAGCCGTGGCGCGCATGCGCTTACATGCGGGCGAGGACAGCATTGCCGGCCTTTACCATACAGCTGAGCTGATCGGGCGGGGCGAGCTCACCGCTCCCGACGTGGTGTATCTGGACCCCATGTTTCCCGGACGCACCAAGAGCGCGGCGGTTAAAAAGAAATTCCAACTCTTGCACCATCTGGAGCAGCCGTGCGCCGATGAGGAGACGCTGGTTGAGGCTGCGCTTGCGGTGCACCCGCGCAAGTTGGTTATCAAGCGGCCGGTGAAGGGGCCACTGCTTGCCGGTGTTAAGCCGAGCTATCAACTTGCGGGCAAGGCCGTTCGTTACGATGTCTTGGTGCCGCCGCGCCCGTAGCTTGCGTGCGATGGTTGGCGCTCCGTCGGTGCCGTGCCGATGCGGTGCCTATTTCCAAGGGTGCGATGTCAGGTGCCAGCCGCCGCAGTATTCGCATTTGTAGCAGGCCAAACCGCGCCGACCGCGGTTTTCGCAGTCGGCCATAACGGCCTCGGCCTCGGCGCGTGTGTCGTAACGGTTTTTGCGCTCGCACGACTTGTAACGCCAGGCTTCATCGCGCTTGGCGTCCAGGGCGTCGCGGCGCTCGTCTTCGCGCGCAAACAGGTCGCCCATATCGCCGCCCGTGGCAGCGCCCAAAAACTCGCTTTTGGCTTTTGACCAAGCGGCTCGCTTTTTGCTCCCCATCTGCTTCGTGCCCCTCTCCAAACGCTGGTATCATTGCCCAATCAAAGTGATACCAATAAACGTGAGGTCGCCGCGTGATGATCAGAAAAACCCTCGATACCGACATTCCTGCCGTCATGGCTATCTATGACGCGGCCCGCGCCTTTATGCGCGCACATGGCAACGCCACGCAGTGGCCCGAGGGCACGCCTTCGGCCGAGCAACTGGCTGCCGATATCGCCGCCGGTGGCAGCTATGTGTGCGAAGTCGACGGCCGCGTGGTGGCGACGTTTGCCTTTTTACCGGGCCCGGACGAGTGCTATGGCGTAATTGAGGACGGGCGATGGCGCAGCGACACTCCGTACGCCGTGCTGCACCGTGTGGCGTCCGACGGCACCACGCATGGCGTTGCGGCCGCGATGTTTGCCTTTGCCAAGGAACGTATCGACCATCTGCGTATCGACACGCACCAAGACAACCTGCCTATGCGGGGCGCCATCGCCAAGGCCGGGTTTAAGCGCGCCGGTATCGTATATGTGTCGGACGGTACGCCGCGCGTCGCGTTTGATTGGCTGCGCGAGGCGTAAGAGCGACGCCTCATATCAATAATTCGCGCGAACGAAAATGGTCCCACCCGGGGCCATTTTCGTTCGCTGCGCTGTTTTGCAAGCCGGCTTTCGCAAGGCGCGAACCTACGAAAATCGCCGCGCGGCAACGCAGGGCGATGAGCTCGGTCGGGGGATAGGGCCCGCTTCGCCCGCCGGCCCGTAAATTGTATCATCCAGTGTGGAACGAGGATGCCCGTTGCCGCGTGCGGTGGGCTTGCAATAAGAGGAGAGCCATGTCGAAGCAAGCGGTCGTTGGAATCTTGGCGCATGTCGATGCCGGCAAGACCACGCTGGCCGAGGCCATGCTGTTCAACGCGGGTCGCATTTGCAAGCGCGGCCGCGTGGACGATGGCGATTCGCATCTGGATACGAACGCGATCGAGCGCGAGCGCGGCATTACGATCTTCTCGTCGCAGGCCATGCTCGACCATGGCGATACCCACGTCATGCTCGTGGATGCGCCGGGACATGTCGATTTTTCTGCCGAGGCGGAGCGCACGCTGCGCGCACTCGACTACGCGATTTTGGTTGTGGGCGCCAACGACGGCGTGCAAGGGCACACCGAAACCCTGTGGCGCCTGCTTGCGCGCTATGACATTCCGACGTTCATCTATATCAACAAAATCGATTTGGAGAATCCCGGCCGCGATGTTTTGCTGGCACAACTTGGGCAACGTCTTTCCGAGGGCTGCCTGGATGCCAGCGAACTGTTGGCGGGCGGCGCCGTTCAGGAGGACGCTGCTGCGTTGGACGAGGCGGCACTCGAGGAGTTTCTTGAGGCGGGTGAGCTTTCCGTCGCAACGCTGTCGCGCATGGTTGCCGAGCGCAAGCTCTTTCCCTGTTTTACCGGCTCGGCGCTCAGGGACCAGGGCGTGGACGAGCTGCTGGATGGCATATGCGCGCTGATGCGTGAACAGGCGTGGCTCTCGGAGTTTGCCGCGCGCGTCTATCGTGTCAGCCGCGGGGATCGCGGCGAGCGCTTGGCTTGGGTTAAAGTGACCGGCGGCACGCTGCATGCCAAACAGATGATTGACGGACGTTCCGGTGTCGAGGCATGGGAGCAAAAGGTCGATCAAGTACGCATCTATAACGGCGAGAAGTATGAGCTTGCCCAAGAAGTTGCTGCTGGCGGTATTTGCGCCGTGACGGGTCTTGCGCACGTTCGCCCAGGGGACGCCCTGGGCGCGGAGCCCGCGGGCGATGCGCCCGTCGTCGCTCCGGTCCTCACCTATACGGTGCTTCCGGGCGAACACGATGTCCATGCGGTGTTCAAAGCGCTGACTGAGTTGGCGGACGAAGATCCTATGCTCGGCGTAAGCTGGAATACTCATCTTGAGCAGATTCATTTGCAGTTGATGGGCGCTGTGCAACTCGAGGTTGTGCAGCGGGTGTTGGCCGATCGCTTTGGCCTTTCGATTGAGTTTGAGTCTGGCGGCATTCTCTATAAGGAGACTATTTCGCAGCCGGTCGAGGGCGTGGGTCACTTTGAGCCGCTGCGCCACTATGCCGAGGTGCATCTGCGCCTGGAGCCGTTGCCAGCGGGTTCGGGCGTGCAGTTTGGCACCGTGACCTCGACCGACGAACTCGATCTTAACTGGCAGCGTCTGGCGCTCACCAACGCCATGGAGCGCGATCACCTGGGCGTGCTGACCGGCTCGCCTATCACCGATGTGCGCATTACGCTCACGGGCGGCCGCGCGCATGCCAAACACACCGAGGGCGGCGATTTTCGCCAGGCCACGTATCGCGCGATTCGCCAGGGGCTCATGCAGGCGCGTGAGGCCGGCGCGGCGGTACTGTTGGAGCCGTGGTATCGCTTTGAGCTCGAGGTGCCGGGGGAGTGCGTGGGCCGGGCGCTCTCAGATGCCACGCGTATGGGTGCCGAGTACGAGCCGCCGACGATGGCGGGCGACCGGGCGAAGCTTGTGGGTCGCGTACCGGCATCCGAGGTGCAGGATTACGCGCTGGAGGTGGCTGCCTACACGAGCGGTCGCGGACATCTGTACCTAGAGTTCGCCGGCTATGCGGCTTGCCATGATGCCGAGCGCGTAATCGAGACTGCCGCCTATGAGCCCGAGGCCGATCTGCCCAACACGCCCGATTCAGTCTTTTGCTCTCACGGCGCCGGTTACACGGTCAAATGGTACGACGTACCCGCCGCGGCGCACGTAAAGGTCGACCCCGCCACCTTCCGCCCTTGGCGAGCGGCAGACGCAGAGTTTTTCGGCCATAGGTGATAGAGGGTCAGTCTCTTTGCCGCATCCTGTTGGTATAACTCGGTATAAGTTGGTATAACTATTACCAGGGTTTGCCAATCCGAGGAGGCCGACATGAATCCAAATCCCTTTAAGCCTACGGCTGGCAAGCGGCCTCCGATACTCATCGGTCGCGAGTCGGTCGTCGAAGATTTCGAGGAAGGGCTCGATAACGGCGCCGGAGCGCCGGGCAGGCTCATGCTCATTACGGGAAACCGCGGCTGCGGCAAGACGGTTCTCCTGCGGGAGCTGCAACGTTTGGCTAGCGAGCGCGGATGGGCGGTTGTTTCCGATTCCGCTTCGCTTGGCTTATGCGACCGCTTGGCCGAGGCGCTTCGCTCGAATAAACCCGTTGTGACGTCAATGGAGTTCGGTCCGTCGTTTGGTCGGATGTCGGTTGAGGCGGCGCGAGCAAAAGGCGAGACGTTGCGAGGGCTGGTCAACGAGCGCCTCAAGAAGCTCGGGCCGGGAAAGGGCTTACTGTTTGCGATTGACGAGGCGCAATCGGCGTCTATCGAGGAACTGGCGGCGCTGGCCGTTCTCTATCAGCAAGTGCTTGGAGATCAAGATGCCACGGGCTTGCCCGATAGCGACCAGTGCGGTCTTGCGCTGGTTTTTGCCGGCTTGCCCAGTATGGTTGATGACTTGCTCGAAGAGCCGAGCGTAACGTTTCTGCGCCGCGCCCAGCAGCGTACGCTGGGGGCGATTTCTTTGCCCAAAGTGCGCGATTCATATATCCAGACGGTCAAAGACGCTGGTCTTTACGTTGACGCGGAGACGGCGGACCTTGCGGCACACAAGAGCATGGGGCATCCCTATATGGTTCAGCTGGTGGGCTATTACATGTGGCGCTCTGCTGTCCGGCGTGGCTCGCAGGTCATTGAAGTGTGGGATGTCGAGGCAGGCCATACGGACGCCGTCTCCGAGTTCTACGAAGCGGTCGACGCGCCCCTGTATTACGGACTGCGCAGCCCACAGCGCCTCTTTATCGAGGCCATGGCTGCTGACGAGGGTAAGCCGACGCGCATGGCGGACATCATTGAGCGTTGCGATCGCACCCAGAGCTGGGCGAGTAAATATCGTGCAAGCCTGATTCGCGAGCGCGTCATCGAGGCTGCCGGATACGGCCTCGTCCGGTTTACCGTGCCCATGCTGGGCGCGTACATTCGCGATCGCATTTTATGGCACGAGTAGGGTGATAAAGGTGACGGAACAGAAGATGAGCCCGCAGGCTATCGAGGTGCGTGGCGCGCGCGTCCATAACCTTAAGGACATCGATATCGATATTCCGCTGGGAAAGCTCGTGGGCATTGCCGGCGTGTCGGGTTCGGGCAAGAGTTCGCTGGCGCTGGGGGTTCTTTATGCCGAGGGATCGCGTCGTTACCTGGAGGCACTCAGCACCTATACCCGCCGTCGTCTGACGCAGGCCGAACATGCCCAGGTGGACGAGGTGCTGCACGTGCCGGCGGCGCTCGCATTGCATCAGCGCCCCAGCGTGCCGGGCGTACGCTCGACCTTTGGCACCATGACCGAGCTCAACAATAGCCTGCGCCTGCTCTTTAGCCGTTGTGCCCATCACGTGTGCCCGCACTGCGGGGCACGCGTGGAGCCGAGTCTTAACGTGGCCGCAGGCCTGTCGCTCACGTGTCCGACATGCGGCCGCGAGTTCTACGCGCCGAGTGCCGAGGATTTGGCTTTCAATAGCGGCGGTGCGTGTCCCACCTGCGGCGGCACCGGTGTCATGCGCGAGGTGGACGAAGCGAGCCTGGTGCCCGACGAGTCAAAGACCATCAACGAAGGCGCGGTGCTTCCCTGGGGCACGCTAATGTGGGATCTGATGAAGCAGGTGGCCGGCGAGATGGGCGTGCGCACTGACGTGCCGTTTAACCAGCTCTCGCCTCAAGAACGCGACATCGTGTTCCATGGTCCGGCGGTTAAGAAACACATTCTCTACGTTCCCAAAAACGGCGAGGGCGCTACGCCGCTCGATTTTACCTATTACAACGCCGTCTATACCGTCGAGAATGCGCTCGCCAAGGTTAAGGATGATAAGGGGCTTAAGCGCGTGGCGCGCTTTTTGCGCGAGGGCCCATGCCGCGATTGCGGCGGCACGCGTCTCTCCGAGGCGGCACGCCAGCCCCAGGTGCGCGGTATCAATCTGGCGCAGGCATCGGCCATGACGCTGGGTGAGGCGATTGAGTGGGTGCGCGGGGTGCCTACGTCCTTGCCGGCCGAGATGCAGCCCATGGCAGCGGATATCTGCGATTCGTTTTTGGGCGCGGCCCGTCGTCTGGTCGATCTGGGTCTCGATTATCTTTCGCTCGACCGCGCCGGCGCCACACTCTCCACGGGCGAACGCCAGCGCGTGCAGCTCGCCCGCGTGGTGCGCAACCGATCGACGGGCGTGCTCTATGTGCTGGACGAGCCCTCAATCGGCTTGCATCCTGCCAATGTCGACGGCCTGGTAGGCGTGATGCGCGATCTGGTGGATGACGGCAACACCGTGGTTGTTGTCGACCACGATACGCGCGTACTGGCGGAAGCCGACTATCTGGTCGAGATGGGTCCCGTTGCCGGAGCAGGCGGCGGTAATGTGATTGCCGCGGGCACGGTGGACGAGGTCGAACAATCGCAGGGCAGCCGCATCGCCCCGTTTTTGCGCGCCGAGCCCAAGCGCTTGCGTCCGCAGGTGACTGACGAGGAAATGTTCGACCAGGGGCATATCCGCATGGCTACCGATGCCATCCATACCGTCAAGCCGCTCGAAGTCGATATCCCACGCGGCCGCCTTGTCGCGGTGACGGGCGTTTCGGGTTCGGGCAAGACGACGTTGGTGCTCGAGACGCTCATTCCGGCACTTAAGGCTCAGGCAACTGGCGAGCGCCTGCCAAAACATGTGCGCTGGATCGATGCCGAGGGTATCGTACGCGCCAACCTGATTGACGCCACGCCTATCGGCGCCAACGTGCGCTCGACGGTGGCGACCTATGCCGACATCCATGATGAGCTGCGCCGCGCCTTCGCCCGTACGCCCGAGGCCAAGGCAGCCGGCTACAAGGCGGGTGCCTTTAGCTACAACACCGGCGCCTTGCGCTGCCCTACGTGCGACGGCACGGGCTCGATATCGCTCGACGTACAGTTTTTGCCCGATGTCGAGATCGTCTGCCCGGCATGCCGTGGTTCGCGCTACGCCGAGGCCGCCTCGCATATCCATCGCGAGGGCAAGGACGGGAGCCTGCTTACATTGCCGCAGCTCATGGACATGAGTGTGGACGAGGCCCTCGACGCCACGGTGGGACTCAAGAAGGTTCAGGCGCGCTTGCAGACCTTGCACGACCTGGGCTTGGGCTATCTCACGCTCGGTGAGCCCACGCCGGCGCTCTCGGGCGGCGAGGCGCAGCGTCTTAAGCTCGCGAGCGAGATGGGCCGCGTGCAGGATGATGCCGTATTCGTATTTGACGAGCCCACGATCGGCCTGCATCCGCTCGATGTTCAGGTACTGCTGAGTGTGTTCGACGGCCTTGTTGCCAAGGGCGCCACAGTTATCGTGATCGAACACGATCTCGACCTTATCCGCAATGCCGATTACGTGATCGACATGGGCCCGGGCGGTGGCGACGCGGGCGGGCAAATCGTCTGCGCCGGCACGCCGGCGGATATCGCGGCCTGCCCCAAGAGCATTACCGGACGCTACCTATAGACAAAGAGGCAAAGGGACAGCCCCTTTGCCTCTTTGATGCCTATTTCGCGCATTGAGCCGCGAGATAGTCGCGAAAGAATGGCAATTCAAATGCGACGAGCCCTCGTCCTCGTTCCCCGATGATGCCGGCATCTATCATTCGGCGTCGGTAGCGGGAGACCTGCTGCGGCGAACGCTTAAGGCGCTCGACAAGGTCGGCGGTGGTGGACTCTTCCTCGTCATCGAGCATGGCGATGAGGAATCGCTTGTCCTCTGCAGTGAGTTCCCGATAGGTTGCCGCGAGGATTCGGTCGTCCATCTCGTCGCGCGCGATTTTGATTCCCAGGTCAAAGTCGCGTGACGAGATTTCCTTCGAATCGCTTGTGAGATCCCAGGCACGGTAGCCTACGAGTTGCAATAGGAAGGGAAAACCAGAGATCGAGCGAACGGCTCTATCGATTCCCTCAGCATCTGCCAGGCGATCGTTTTCCTGGATTGTGCGAATCAAGGCCTCGCGTACGTCATAGTCGGCAATGCGACCCAGATGATATTGTTGGGCGCGGCGAAGGAACGAGACCGTCTTGTGGTTCAGCAACGTCGAGACGTTGTTGGGAAGTCCCGCCATGAGCAGGGCGACGCGTTTCCCATCGGTCACAAAGTGCTGATACGTCGCTGCGAGCTGAATCATTTCGTCGAGTGTCGGGTCCACCTCGTCAACCGTGACGAGCAGACCGGTGCCTGCCTCGTTGAGCTGGTCGATGATGTCGCTCATGCGATAACGCCAGGTTGAGGCATCGTGAACGCGATTGACCTCGATGCTGCCGAGCGGTGCAATTCCGAGGCCGGTGACTTCGAAGTTCTTAGACGGGTCGATAAGATGGCCGGCAGCACGTTTCGCCCCGAACTCGATTTCCTCAAGCATTCCCGGGAGCGCGGTCGTCTTTACGGCAATCCAGCCGTGGGATTCCGCCCTTGTCGCGAGCGACGACATGAGAGCGGTTTTACCGGTTCCACGCGCGCCTGAGAAGATCGAGGTCAATTCTGGGCGCCTGCGCTGGCTCAAGAAGGCACGGTCCAGATCCCGAATAATCTGTTGTCTGCCAGCGAGATGGGCAGGAACCTCGCCAAAACTGGGGGTAAACGGGTTCTCGAGATATTTCACAAGGCTCTCCTTTCACACCGCCGTTTAACTTCATTTTATTCTAGTTAATTCTGATTAAAAGCAATGGTTCGTTATTCAGAGCATCAATGTGACAAATGAACAGTCCCTTTGTCGCATTGATGCCAAAACCAATTTGTCAAGGGTTAGAGGGTTTAAAAATCTGCCATTTCTACCCCGTCCCCAAATGGCTGGTTTGCTACATGCCGGCAAAGCCTGTTTGGCGCAGGGCTTCGTAGAGGACGATGGCGGCGCTGTTGGAGAGGTTGAGTGCGCTGATGCGGTAGTCGTCCGGGTTGACGAAGTTGCCGCAGATGTCCTGCTGAAGGATGGCCTCGTGGCTGTCCTCGGTATGCCCCAGCGATTCCTCGTGAGCTTCCCAAGCCTCGGCGTTATCGAGTGAGTCACAATCGCGCAGCATGGGGATACGCTCGCAACGCTCGGGCGCCGCGGCAAGCAGTGGCTCGGGAATGCCCGAGCTCTCGCTGCCAAAGACCAAGTAGTCACCATCGCGGTAGGTGCTTTGCGCATAGGTGCGGCGTGCCTTTTTGGTCAGCAGATGCAGGCGACCATCGGCGGGGGAGAGATCGTTGCGCGCAAGGAAATCCTCCCAGCCGGCATAGGTCGTCACGTCCAAGTTTTGCCAGTAGCCCAGACCGGCGCGACGTACCGTCTTGTCGTCGAGCGAAAACCCCAGCGGCTCCACCAGATGCAGGCGGGCGCCGGTGACCACGCAGGTGCGGCCGATATTGCCCGTATTGGCCGGAATCTCGGGCGCATACAGCACAATGTTGAACATGAATCTCCTTGGCTCAGAACGAAAAACCACCACGAAGTTAACCTTCGTGGTGGTTTGGCGGTTACGTAGACAGAAAAATGCCCGCTTGGATAAACCTAGGCGCGGTGCCAGTCGGTCAGGCAGGCATCGAGGGAAGCGATGAGCGCATCCTTGTCCATGTGACGGCCGATGATGCACAGACTCGTCATACGGTCGCCCGTCTCGTCGTCCCAAATCTGCATGATCTCGGGGTTCTCGTCGATGATCTTCTGCTTCTCGCCTTCGGGCGCCGAGTCGACAAACAGGCCGTTCTCCATCAGGCGCATCTGGTGGCCGGCCTGCTCAAACATGTAGCACATGTCCGGATCGCCGGTCTGCCACAGCGGACCCTTGACGCGAATGACCTCGTCGGGCCACTCCTGCTCAACAAAATCGGTGAACTTCTGCAGGTCAAACGGCTTGCGGCGCGAGTACACAAAGGTCTCGATGTCGTACTCGAGCACCTCGGGGTCGTCGTGCTCCTCGGGATGCTCCATGGCCTCGATCCAGGCGGCGGAGTTGTAGGCGCGCATAAAGTCGAAGCGGTCGGTGTCGAGCAGCTCCTCCATGGGGACCTCGCCGTTTTGAGCCTCGACAATCACAGCGTCCTTCTGCAGGCTGCGCACGATGGCCTTAAGCTCGGCGATCTGCTCGGGCGTCACGGTATCGGTCTTGTTGAGGATGAGCGTGGAGCAGAACTCGATCTGCTGGATGAGCAGGCTCTCGATGTCGTCCTCGTCGATATCCTCGGCCAGTAGGTCGCGACCGCCGTTGAACTCGTCGTACATGCGGGCGCAGTCGACCACGGCCACGATGTTGTCGAGCGCGAGCTTAGGCTCGCCGCCCACCTTGGCCTCGTCGCAGAAGCTCGAGATGGTGTAGGCGATGGGGATGGGCTCGCAAATGCCCGAGGCCTCGATGATGATGTAATCGAAGTTGCCCGAATCGGCGATGCCCTGCAGCTGGTTGGCCAGGTCATCCGAAAGCGTGCAGCAGATGCAGCCGTTGGTGAGCGGGATGAGGTCGTCGGTCTCGGAAAGGCCGCCGTCGGCGATAAGGCTGGCGTCCACATTGATCTCGCCGATATCGTTGACGATCACGGCGGCGCGGATACCGCCGTCGTTAGCGAGGATGTGGTTGAGCAGCGTGGTCTTGCCGGCACCGAGGTATCCGGTAAGCATGATGATCTTCACGGGTTTGTTGGGCATGTGCCCTCCTTTGTTAGACATGGCTTACAGTTGAATCTTATGCCAAACGCCTGCTCTTATACCCACGCGCCGGCAAATAACACAAGCTACTCCCAGGCTCCCCATACATCGGGGCAATAACCGACGGTGGCCTTTTTGCCGTTGCGCACGATGGGTTCGGCTAGAACCTGCTGGTTCTCGAGCAGCTTGTCGAAGCGCTGACTGAGGGTAAGGTGCTGGATGAGCGCGAGCGTTTCCTCGTCCTTGGCTTTGGGGTTGAGCAGCTTGTCGATGCCGCCGACCGCTTGCATCACGCTCGTGAGCTCGCCCTTGCTCATCTCCTTTTCCTTAAGGTCGATAAACTGCACCTTAATGCGGCGCTCCTTAAAATAGCGCTGGGCCTTTTTGGTGTCGAACGACTTCTTAGTCCCGAAGATTTGAATATTCATGGTTCCGCCGCTCTATCGAATGAAGTTGGTCGTTGCGTGATCTGCCTCGGGTGCGTTGATGCCGGCGGCCTGTCCTGCCTCGATGCAGCGCAGGAGCCACGCCATGTTTTTGCCGATATTTCGCATGGTGGCAAGGCCTTCGGCGTCCCCATCGGCGTCGCCGGGCACGCGGCCAAACACGTTGTTCCAGTAGGTGGAAGCAACTACGGGCATTTGCTTAATGGTGAAGTACTTGTTGAGCACATCGAAGGTGGTCGACGTGCCGCCGCGACGGGCGACGGCGACCGCGGCGCCGGGTTTGTGCTCAAAGGCATGCCCGCCGGCATAGAATGCGCGGTCGAGAGCCGAGAGGATGCGTCCGCTGGGATGCGCATAGTAGACGGGCGAGCCAAAGACAAAGCCGTCTGCCTGCTCGGCGGCAGCGATGAGCTCGTTCACCACGTCATCGTCAAAGGTGCAGCGACCGCCAAGCTTGCCGCACTGACCGCAGCCGATGCAGTCGCGAATGGGCTTGGCGCCCAGCTGAAACACCTCGGTATCAATGCCTTCCGCATTGAGTTGCTCGGCGATCTCGGCGAGTGCGCGGGCGGTGTTGCCGTTTGCCTTGGGGCTGCCATTGACCAAAAGAACCTTCATCATAAACTCCCTCTGCTTTTGGTGACTTCTGCTGAGAATTATCTCACGTTGCGTGCGATGACGTCGGCATGGTGCGGGCGATGTTTATCCCGCAACGTTCTTAAGGGCGTTCATGCCTAAGGCCATCTAGGGGCATTGCGGTACGGCATGGGGAATGCATTGGGAAACGTTCGATAAATGCTTATAAACACGTTTTTGACGGCATACGTTGACAGATATACTTGTTGAGTTCAAAAGCATGGGAACGGAGATGGTTGCATGACACAGCCGGAGACATCACACACGGTGGGGCTTGCGCTCGAGGGAGGCGGCTACCGCGGTATGTATACGGCGGGCGTGCTCGACGTTTGGATGGAGCACGGTTTGACCTGCGACCATATGGTGGGTGTCTCGGCGGGTGCGGCGTTTGGCTACAACTTTAAATCGCGCCAGATCGGCCGCGCCATTCGCTATAACAAGGCCTATTGTGCCGATAAGCGCTATGCGGGTGTAGCAAGCTGGCTGCGGACCGGCGATATGTTCAATGCCGATTTTGCCTATCACGAGGTGCCTATCGAGCGCGATCCCATCGACCTGGAGACATATCGCGCCTGTCCCATGCGGTTTACGTGCGTGTGTACCGATATCGAGACGGGCAAGGCTGTCTACCACGACCTGCCCTATGGCGATGAGCGCGATATCGAGTGGATCCGGGCGTCGTCGGCTATTCCCGTGGCGACGCGTCCTGTTGTCATTGAGGGACACAAATATCTGGATGGTGGCGTGGCTGATTCTATTCCCAGTGCATGGCTGTTTGCGCAGGGCTACGACCGCAACGTGGTGGTGCTGACGCAACCGGCGGGCTTTGTAAAGCAGCCCAACAGCGTTATGCCCATGCTGCGGCGCGTGTTCCGTCACTACCCGGAGTTTGTCGCGGCGCTTGAGCATCGGCATGAGGTCTACAATGCCACGCTCGATGACCTGGCGCGTCGCGAGGCTGCCGGCGAGGTCTTTATGGTGCGGCCGAGCGAATCGGTGAAGGTGCCGTCGCTGTGCCGCGAACCGGATGAGCTCGAGCGCATCTATCAGATCGGTCGTCGAGATGCGGAGGCGACTTTGCCGGCGTTGAAAGCGTATCTGGCGGGGTAAGGGTCGCATGCGGAAAGCGCATCCCGGAATGGAGGCTCAAACTGGGATGCGCTTTCCATTGCTGAAGATATGAGGCTGCGAATCAGCTGCTCGGCCTAGACTTACGCCTGCTGCCAGGTGTCGACGAGCTCCTTGGCCGCGGCGTAGGGGTCATCGGCGCTGCAGACGGCGCTCACCACGAAAAAGCCGTCGACGCCGGTGGCCTTGAGCTGTGGCAGGTCGGCCGTCTTGACGCCGCCGCCCACCACGATGGGCACGGGGCTTGCCGCGTGGAGGGCGGCCAGGTCCTCAAAGCTCTTGGTGATGATAGAGCCGTCGGCCGCGCGTCCGCAGTCGCGCTTGGTCTCGGTCTCGTGGAGTGGGCCGATGCCCAGGTAGTCGACTAGGCTCATGTCGGCGGTCTTGACGTACTCGAGCATCTCCTCGCAACGGGCGGAAAGGCCCACGATGGCGTTGGGCCCCAGCAGCTTGCGACAGACCTCGACGGGAATGTCGCTCTGGCCCACGTGCACGCCGTCGACGGCAATGCCCTGCTCGCGCGCGGCGAGTACGCAGTCCAGGCGGTCATCGATTAACAGGGCGACCTGACCGGTCTTGCCAGCCTGTGCGATTGCCTGCGCGGCGTCGCCGGTCAGCGCAATGATCTCGCGGGCGCTTGCCACCTTGGAGCGCACCTGGATGCAGGTAAAGCCGGCGTCGAGCGCCTGGGCCACTACATCGCCCACGGGACGTCCCAGCGTGTTTTCGGGGCCGAGTACCAGATAGGCCGAGATATCAAGGTTGTCGCGGATGCTCATCGTGCTTCCTCCTGCTTTTTGATCTGTGCTTCCATGCGCTCGAGCTTGCCGGTCATGGTGTCGGTAAATCCGGGCCGAATATCGGCTTTGAGCACGACTTCGGTGCGGATGCCCTTGCTCGCCAACACAAAGGTTGCGTCGCGCACGACCTGCATGACCTCGTCCCAGTCGCCCTCGATCTCGGTGAACATCGAGGTGGTGCGGTTGGGAAGGCCGCTCTCGCGAATGACGCGCACGACCTCGGCGACCTCGGCGGAGAGCTCATCGCCGGTGCCGCAGGGGGCGATGGCCACGGCGACGAGCGTGTTCATGCCGGTATTGGTTGCGGGATCGGACATGGCCTATGCCTCCTCGAGCTCGAGTCGGTTGTCGGCAATGTCTTGGGCGGTTGCGCGGTAGAGTTCGTCGATAAAGGCGACCTTAAAGCTTGCCGGGGCATCGGCGACAGCGGCGGCACGCGTGCCGGCAACGTTGTAGACGGCGGTGCCGCAGATGGCTGCCGTAAACGGGTCGGCGGCACAGGCGTACACGGCCAGCACGCCTCCCTGCGAGCAGCCGCAGCCGGTGATTTTGGACATGAGCGGGCTGCCGCCGTGGGACTTGGCCACGGTTGTGCCGTCGGTGATCAGGTCGACTTCGCCCGAGACCACAACGGCGCCGCCGGTGTAGCGGGCGAGCGCCACGGCGGCATCGCGGGCGGCGTCTACCGTGTCGGTGGTATCGACACCGCGTACACGGCTCAGATCAGCTGCCTCGCCCTCAAGACCCCACAGGCCGGCGAGTGCGATGATCTCGGAGGCGTTGCCGCGCACGATAGCGGGCTTGTACTGCTTGAGCTCGTTTACCAACTGGGTGCGCAGGCTGCCGATGCCCAAGCCCACTGGATCGAGCACCCAGGGCTTGCCGGCGTCGTGTGCCGCCTTGGCCGCGCGGGGAATTGTCTGCTCGTAGATGGGGAAGAGCGTGCCCATATTGAGATAGATGGCGCCGCCGCCGGCAACGAGTGCCTCGCCCTCGTCGGGCAGATAGACCATGGCGGCCGATCCGCCCACGGCGAGCTGCGCGTTGGCGACAAAGTCGATCGTCACCGTGTTGGTGATGGAGCCGGCCATCGGATTGGTGGCGCGAATCTCCTCCACGGCCTTGACCATATGTTGTTTAAGCTGTTCCGAATCAATCACTGCACATGCCTCCTTGGCATAGAAAAGGGGCGCTGTGCATAGACAGCGCCCCTGTAAAGGCGGCATGCTCCCTACGCCAGCATTAACTGACAGGTTCAAAGGATTGGGCCCCATGCCCTCTCAGCCTTGTGGTTTGCACCGCCGGCACTCCCGCATCGAATCTGTTGCTCCCTATACTAGCGCACCTGCCAAATAGGGACAGGTTTATTTTGGTAGGTGGCAACAGGGGCGTTGCATTTTCCCAGATAAAACCTGGCAAAATAAACCTGTCCCTTATTGGCAGGTCGTTACAATGGTTACGGTGAAAATGACGGGGGGCTCTATGATCAAACTTGTGCTGACCGATATGGACGATACGCTGATTCCGGCTGGACATGACGGTGTCAGCGACTACGCCATTGAGGGTATTCATGCCATGCAGGCGGCGGGTCTGCACTTTGGTCCGGTTTCGGGTCGTCAGCCGTCCGCGATGGGCTGGATGTTCAAAAATCGTTCCGAGTGCTTTTCGACTGGCGCGTTCTGTAACGGCCAGGTGATGTTTGTCGACGGCGAAGTAGTCGCCTCGCGCGCAATCGACAACGATGCCCTGATGCGTTTGGCTGACTATCTGGAGCAAGAGACCGACGATACATTTCTAAAAGTCTATAGCCTGGGCGATGACTTTTGGGGCAACGATGCCTACTGCGTGACGAGCGATCCCGAGCGTGTGTGTCGCGCTATGGAGTCGGGCGGCAATGCGTGGCTCAAAGGCGAAGAGGCTCCGTGCCGTCCCGTCGTCGATGATGCGACGGTGTTTAAGGCGAATATCTGGAGTGCCCGTTCGCGTGAGGAGCTCGCGGAGTTACGCGAGCGCGTTGCCGCTGAGGTGCCGGAAATCTCGCTTGTGTTTCCCAACAACCGCGTGCGCCTGTTTGACATCCTTCCGGCTGGTTGGGACAAGGGCTGCGCTGCGCTGGAGCTGGCGCGCGCTATGGGCATGACGCCCGACGAGGTGGCCGTATTTGGCGATTCCGATAACGATTTGCCCATGATCGATGCCGTTCCCAACTCCGTTGCAGTCGCTAATGCCAACGAGGTCGTCACGGCGGCGGCGCGCTGGCATATCGGCGCTGCGGCAGATGATGCGGTCGCCGGGGCTCTGCATCAGATTGCCGCCTGCGCCGCGACGGGGGAGATGCCGTCGTTTATGCGCCAGGTGGACGCGGCGGGTCTTGGCGCCACGAACGTCTAGGGAGAACGTCATGAAGCTTCAGCAGCTTAGGTATGTTGTTAAGGTTGCCGAATGCGGCAGCATCACCGAGGCCTCGCGCCGGCTCTTTGTGTCGCAGCCTTCGATTACCGCGTCGATCCGCGATCTCGAAAACGAGATGGGTGTGCACATCTTTGAGCGCACCAACAAGGGCGTCATTGTGTCCGAGGAGGGCGAGACCTTCTTGGGCTATGCGCGCCAGGTACTCGACCAGGCCGACCTGCTCGAGGGCAAGTACAAGGGCGCATCCGAGCAGGTGCCGCACTTTAGTGTGAGCTGCCAGCATTATTCCTTTGCCGTCAACGCGTTTGTCGACGTGATCCGCGAGTTCGATGCCGCGCGTTACGACTTCACCCTGCGCGAGGAGCAGACTCACGAGATTATCGAGGATGTCGCGCATATGAAAAGCGAACTGGGCATCCTGTACTTATCCGAGCATAACCGCGAGGTCATCGAGCGCATGCTGGTGGCCAACGAGCTCGTGTTCGAAGGACTCTTCTGCGCCACGCCGCATGTCTTCGTCTGCGCCGACCATCCGCTGGCGGACCGCTCCAGCGTGACGCTCGAGGATCTGGAAGACTACCCGTTCCTGTCCTACGAGCAGGGCAGCTACAACTCGTTTTACTATTCCGAGGAGCTGACCTCGACGTTCGAGCGTCGCAAAAATATCCGCGTGCGCGACCGTGCGACGTTGTTCAATTTGGCCATGGGCCTCAACGGCTACACGGTATGCTCGGGCGTGATCAGCCACGAGCTCAACGGCCCCGGCATTATCTCGATTCCGCTCGACGTGGACGAGTACATGGAGATTGGCATCATCACGCGCAAGAACACGACGCTTACGCGCTACGGTCGGGCCTATATCGACGCGATTCGTCAGCATATCTAGGCTGCTGTGCTCCGCACGGTTCAAGTCTCTTTATGACAGTCCAGACTGATATAGGAAACATCTATATCAAACTGTTATAAACGTATATTTTACGATGGTCATATGAGCGCTCATACTCTGTCCCAGTAAAGCAACCAATGCAAAGGGAGATATCTATGAGCACTTCGATTCAACCGAACGCGCCGTTTCGCGCCGATATCGTCGGCAGTTTTCTTCGTCCGCAGGCTGTAAAGGATGCCCGTGCCGCCTATGTCGCGGGTAAACTTGACGCTTCCGGCCTTAAGGCCGTCGAGGACGATGCTATTCGCGATTTGGTGGCAAAGCAGAAGGCCGCCGGCCTGCAGGTCATCACCGATGGCGAGTTTCGCCGCAGCTACTGGCACCTCGATTTTATGTGGGGGCTGAACGGCGTCGAGCGTCGCACCTCGCGTACGGGATATATGTTCCACGACGAGGAGACCACGGCCGATACCGCCGTGGTGACTGGCTCCATCAGCGGCGAGAACCACCCCTTCGTCGAGCACTTTAAGTTTGTCAAGGCACTTGAGGGCGAGGACCACGTTGCACGCCAGACCATCCCGGCGCCTATCCAGACGTTCTCTGAGGTCACGCTCGACCGCTGCGATGGCCAGCAGGAGAGCCTGCGCGCTGTCTATAAGACCGATGAGGAACTTGCCGACGCCATCGCAGCCGCTTATCGTACGGTGATCGCCGACCTGTACGCTGCAGGCTGCCGCAACATCCAGTTTGATGACTGCACCTGGGGCATCTATTGCGATACCGACTTTGTGTCCAAGACCGGCATGAGCCCGGTTGATCTGCAAAAGGTGAGTGAGCTGGGCGTGGCGCTCAACAACGCCGCCATCGAGGGCAAGCCCGACGACCTGGTCATTAACACGCATGTGTGCCGCGGTAACTACCACTCTACCTATGCCTTCGAGGGTGGCTATGACCCCATCGCGCCATACCTGTTCGCAAACGAGGATGTTGACGCATTTTACCTGGAGTTCGATACGCCGCGCGCCGGCGGTTTTGAGCCGTTGAGGTACGTTGCCCCTGGCAAGAAGGTCGTGTTGGGCCTGGTGACCACCAAGGCCGCTGAGCTTGAGGACGAGGATGCCATCGTCGAGCGTATTCACGAGGCTGCAAAGTATGTTCCGCTCGAGAACCTGTATCTGTCTCCGCAGTGCGGCTTTGCCAGCTGCGAGATTGGCAACAAGCTGACCGAGGACGAGCAATGGGCAAAGATCGCGCTGGTCAAGCGTATTGCCGAGCGCGTTTGGAAATAGCGGTAACGTTCGCAGGTGACGGCGCGTGCGAGACATGGCGCATCGCGTACAATGGTTCGGATCGTATCGTTCGGGCAGGTAATCCGCTATGCTCGAGCGCCCTTCCATTTTGAAAGGACTCTCATGTCCCAGTCCTCGACGCCCGCCGCCAGCGATGCCATCTACGACGCATCGTCGCTCGGCCGCCCGCGCATGTTTTTGCTCGGTCTGCAGCACCTGTTTGCCATGTTTGGCGCCACCGTGCTGGTGCCCGTGCTCACCGGTCTCTCGGTTTCGGCAACGCTTTTGTTTGCCGGTTTGGGCACGCTGCTGTTCCACTTCCTGTCGCGCGGTAAGGTGCCGGCATTTTTGGGCTCATCGTTTGCCTTTATTGCCGGTTATGCCGCAATCGCGCCCAACGGCGAGACCGAGCTTTTGCCCTACGCTTGTCTGGGCGTTGCTTGCGCCGGCCTGCTTTATCCGGTGCTTGCGGCGCTCTTCCGCGCCTTTGGCGCCAAGCGTGTCATGCGTTTCTTCCCGCCGGTGGTGACTGGCCCCATCGTCATTTCGATCGGTCTGATCCTGGCGAGCTCCGCTATTGCTAACTGCCAGACCAACTGGCTTGTGGCTGTCATTGGCGTTGCCGTTATCGTCATCTGCAACATCTGGGGCCGTGGCATGGTCAAGATCGTGCCGATTTTGCTGGGCGTTGTGGTGAGCTATGCCGTTGCGGCTGCGCTCGGCGAGGTTGATTTCTCGGGCGTTGCCGCCGCTCCGTGGGTCGGTCTGCCCATCGTGTGGGACAACACCGTGTTTGCACTCTTTGGGCCGCAGTTCGATAACGGTCTTGCCACGACGGCCATCATCACCATCATGCCGCTGGCCTTCGCGACCATGATCGAGCATATCGGCGATATCTCTGCTATCGGTTCGACTTGCGAGCGCAACTACATTGCCGATCCCGGTCTGCATCGCACGCTGCTCGGCGACGGCCTTGCCACGATTCTGGCTTCGCTCTTTGGCGCTCCGGCCAACACTACGTATGGCGAGAACACCGGCGTGCTCGCCCTGACGCGCGTGTTCGACCCGCGCGTAATTCGAATTGCCGCGTGTTGCGCCATCGTGCTTTCGTTCTGCCCCAAGTTCGCCGCGGTCATCGCCGCCATGCCGGCATGCGTTATCGGCGGTGTGTCGCTCGTGCTCTACGGCATGATCAGCGCTGTGGGCGTCCGCAACCTCATCGAGAACCAGGTCGATTTCCAGAACAACCGCAACGTGCTGGTTGCCGCGCTGGTGCTCGTGCTTTCGCTCGGCATCGCGTACAGCACCGCCGGCGCCATCGTGTTGGAGCTGGGCGGCGTGACCATTTCGCTGTCCGGCATTGCCGTGGGCTCACTGGTGGGCATCGTGCTCAACGCCATCCTGCCGGGTAACGACTTTGAGTTTGATGTCTCCGAGCTTGAGGAGGCTGCTGAGTAGCAGCTGCGTTCAGCTAAAACAAGATATGGTGCCCATGCGTATATGCGTGTGGGCACCATTTTTAATGCGTCAGTATCCAGTGGATGCCGCGGGCCATGCGTAAGTCGGTTTGGGCAAAGTGATTGCCGGGGTTGAGCTCCAGCGTTGTTGGAATGCCGCGCTCGACGAGCAACGCTTCCATCGCGCGTGTGTCGTCGAGTACATGCCGCATCATGCGGTTGGGCGTCTTGGTTTCCTTTTTGCCGAGTGACAGGTAGACGGCTTGCGGGCTGCCGGCAAAAGGGGCCGTGCTGGCACGGTCGACAAAGTCGGGAAACCATAGCGACCCCGATGCGCTCGCGGCGCGGTCAAAGGCGTCGGTTTGCCAGAGGGACCAGAGTGCGAAGAGGCCCGCGAGCGAGTAGCCGGCAATGCCGCGCCAGGTGGGCGGCTGAGGAAGCGACGACTCGACCTGGGGGATTATCTGATTCAGCAGCTCATCAAGAAAATCGGCAGCTTGGCCGCCGAAAGGCTCGGCATCGCGTACGGTCCCGTCGCATGCCCAGGGGCTCAGCTCGCGATTCCAATCGAGCCCGCCAATGGTGACGAGGGCGAAAGGCGGACAGTCGAGCTCTCGGCAACACTTATAAACCTCGCTGCCGTCGCCCACGACCACAGGAAGGTAGATGACAGGCGCGCTTTCCGTATGATTCGAATAAACGGTTATCTGCTTTTGATGCGCTTCCATGACGGGCTTCTCTCAGTGTTGTGATATCGGCAGCCCCAATTGTCGCACGCCAGCGTATGCCGGTTGGGCTAGACCAAAGACAATCTCGTGCATCCCCTGCGGACGCATATGGAAAACGCCACCGCCGGAGGGGAGCTCGGCGGTGGCGTTGTTAAACGGTGCTGGGGCTCGGGGCCTTCGCGGGAGCTGCCATGTGCGCAGAGGCGTCTAAGAACGCTTACGGCTCGCCATGGTGCCTGCGGCGATAGCGGCTGTTCCCGCAAGGACGGTTGCCACGATGGCCGCACCCGAGGTGTCGCCGGTTGCCGCGAGCACGCCGGTAGTCTTGGCTTTCGTGGTTGAAGCCGCAACGGCCTTGGTCGGCTTTGAGCCCTCAGGCTTGGGGTTCTGCTTGGACTCCGCGGGCTTGCTTTCTGCGGGCTTGGTCTCGTCGGGCTTGGGGTCTTCCGGCTTGGCTACCTCGGGAGGTGCGATGGTCGTACTTTTGGCGACTGCTTTGATATAGAGGGAGTCGACCGTGGCGTCGCCCGTGCCGATGGCTTGGCCTGCCTCGTAGATGCCGTCACGGAGCTTGCGATAGTCAATGACCTTGCCGCCTTCGGGCGTCTGGATGGCGGCGTTCTCAATCTTGATGGTGCCGATTGTCTTGCCGTCAGCGCTCATGGCACGGGCAAAGATTGCCGCTGTATCTCCTTCGGCCGTTACCTTGCTGCGGATGATCGAGATGACTGCGGGTGTGACGCCCTCGCTGGTCTGGGCGATGATGCCGATGTTCTCGCCTTGGGGTTCGCGCCTCGTCTCGCCATCTTGGTTTTCGCTGTAGGGGATGGGGCCGTCGCCGTTCTCGACATAGCGGGCTATGGCCTTGACAACGGAGTCGCTGATGTAGATGTGGCCGCCCTTCTCGTTGGGTCGATCGTTTCTGGTGGAGAATGCAGCCGAAACCTCGCCTTCCGCAAACGCGTCCACGGTGGAGCCGTTCTTGACGACGATGTCGTCCTGGTAGGTGAAGAGGGCGTTGGCGCCACCGTATCTGCCTTTACTTGCACGGACCGTCACGTTTGCATGATCGAGGGTGATGCCCTTGTGGGCATAGACGCCATATTCAACACCGTTTACGTTGAGGGAGGCGTTTGTGGCTGCGAGGCTGCCCTTGGCCTCGACGGCAGCGTCTTCCTCGGAGCTTGCCTTGACCTGGCTGCCGTCCGAGATGTTGATATTGTCGCCGCTCCAAAGGGCCTCACCATCGGCTGAGCTTGCCTCGACCGTCCCGCCACCCTTGATGGTGAGGTTCTTGTCGGCTCCAATACCCTTGTCCTTGGTAGCCCTGGCGGTGACGGCTCCGCTGTCGTCAATCGTGATATTGCCGTTTGCCCTGATGCCATCCGATGCACCCGTGGCGTTGACGTTGCCCGAACCTTTGATAGCGAGATCACCTCCGGCATTGATGGCATCAAACCCAGTGCTCGTGGCGTTGACGGATCCGGCTCCGTCGATGTTGATATTACCCGTGGTGAGGATAGCGTCCTCAGTAGATGTCACGCTGAGCGTGCCGCCCTCGTCGCCTTGGATATTGAGCTCGGCATTCTCGTTAGTGCCATGAGAAACGTTGATGCTTTCGATCCATTCGGCAGTGACGATGTTGGTTCCCGAGTAATTCACGTTGAGCTTGCCTGCGGCCTGGATCTCGCCGCCGTTATAGTTGTTGAGCTTCAAGTCGTCGGCGCCGTCCCACGACCAGGTACCGGCCTCGTCGCTCGCCGCGGTGTTGTACTTGTTGCCGCCGACCTTGACCCATTCCGCTGCGAGCGAGACGCTCGGCATGAGCAGCGAGCTCACCGTGAGCGCGCAGGCCAGGCCGCAGACGATGCGGCGCGTCACGCGGCGCCAGCTGCCGTGCGCGAGTCCTATGCGACGGCGAACGTCGGGTTCGGCAACATGGGTTCCGGCGGTAGTGTCATTGCGTTTGGGGGTCGTGAACAAGGCTGCCATGGTTGCTCCCGTTCTCATAGGGCCTATACGACTAGATTCAGCGTATCTGCTGGATGTTGCCGGCGGTAGTGCCGTTTGGAGGGCAAAATGGCCAAAATGGGGGAGAAATAGGCCGCACGCCGGCGCAGGGACCGGCGCTAAAAGAAAAGCGCGGGGCCGCATGGCGACTCCGCGCTTTATTGTTCAGCTTTTGCAGCCTTGCCCTTACGCTACGAAGAAGTAGACGAGGAAGGCAAGGGCCGCGATCCACCCGTCCCGTGCGAAAAAGTGTTTACGAGCGCTTGCGGCTCACCACGGCGCCCGCGGCGATGGCGGCTGTTCCCGCAAGGGCGGCTGCCACGATGGCTGCGCTCGAGGCGTCGCCGGCTGCTGCGAGTTTGCCGGCGATCTTTGCTCCCGTGGCTGCAACTGCAACGGTCTTGGTCGTCTTCGTGCCCTCGGACTTGGAACCCTCGGGCTTGGTCTCGCCTGGCTTCTCCTCGGGTTTGATCTCCTCGGGAGGCGCGATGACCGTGCTCTTGGCGACAGCTTCGTTATAGGGGGAGTCGATCACAGCGTCGCCCGTGCCGATGGTTTGACCCACCACGTAGAAGATGCCGTCATCGAGTTCTTCCTTGTTGCGATAGCCAATGATCTTGCCGCCTGTGGGCGTCTGTATGGGAGCGCCTTCGATCTCGATGGTGCCGATTGTCTCGCCGTCCGCGCTCACGGCAAGGGCGAAGATTGCCGCCGTGTCTCCCTCAGCTGTGACCTTACTGCGGACAATCGAGATGGTCGCGGGCGTGATGCCCTCCTTGGTCCGGGCAAAGATGCCGATGTTCATGCCCCTATGCTCGGGAATGACCGCGCCACTTTGGTCGTTGCTGTAGTGATCGGGGCCGTCGCTACCGGACTCGACATAGCGGGCTATAGCCTTGACAACGGAGTCACTAATGTAGATGTGACCACCCGCTTCGTTGGGGTAGTAGTTTCTGGTGAAGATTGCGGTCGAGAACTGGCCTTCTGCGAACGCATCCACGATCGAGCCGTTCTTGATGACGATGTCGTCCTCGTCGGTGAAGAGGGCGCTGGCTTCATCGTTCCCTGCACTTGCACGGACCGTTACGGTTGCGCCATCGAACGTGATGCCCTTGTAGACATAGATGCCATACCCAACGCCACTTGCGTTGAGGGAAGCGTTCGTGACCGTGAGGCTGTTTTTACCGTCGATGGTGGCGTCTTCCTCGGAGCTTGCCTTGACCTGGCTGCCACCCGAGATCTCGATGTTGCCGTCGGCCCAAATCGCATTGTCTTTGATAGAGCTTGCCTCTACCTTGCCGCCGCCCTTTATGATGAGGTTCTCGTTAGCATCGATACCCTGATCCTCGGTGGCCTTGGCGGTGACGGTTCCGCTGTTGTCGATCGTGATGTTGCCGTCGGCCCTGATGCCATCCGAATCGCCCGTGGCGTTAACGTTTCCCGAGCCCTTGATGGTGACATCGCCCCCGGCATCGATGGCATCGTGCTCGGTGCTCGTGGCGTTGACAGTGCCAGCGCCGTCGATGTTGATGCTGCCGACGGAAGTGATGGCGTCACGAGAAGATGTCACGTTGAGCGTGCTGGACGCGTCGCCCTGAATATTAAGCTCGGCGTTCTCGTTCGCGCCATCCTTAACCTTGATGCCGCGGCCGTCGCCGTTAGTGACGATGTTGTCGCCCTCGTAGCTCACGTTGAGCTTGCCCGCTGCCTCGATCGCGCCGCCGTTATAGCCGTTGAGCTTCATGTCATCGGCGCCGTCCCAGCTCCAGGTGCCGGCGGCGTCTCCCGCGGGCCCCGCGGCCGCTTCGTGGCGGACGCCGCCGACGTCCACCCACTCGGCCGCGAGCGAGACGCTCGGCATGAGCAGCGAGCTCACCGTGAGCGCGCAGGCCAGGCCGCAGACGATGCGGCGCGTCACGCGGCGCCAGCTGCCGTGTGCGAGCAGCGTGCGACGGCACACGTCGGGCTCGACAAAATGGGCTCCAGAGGTTTTGTCATTGCGATTGGGGGTCGTGAACAAGGCGGCCATGGTTACTCCCATCCTCATAGGGCCTATGCGATTAAGCCCAGCATATCTGCAGGATGTAGCCGGCGGTAGTGCCGTTTGGAGGGCAAAATGTCCAAAACTTGGGAAGCAAAACATCGCGCGTCTGTGCGTTGCCTGGCTTTAAAAGAAAAGCGCGGAGCCGCTCGATGCGACTCCGCGCTTTGGTGTTCTGTTTTAGCAGACTATGCCGTTACGCTACGAAGAAGTAGACGAGGAAGGCGAGAGCTGCGATCCACATGAGCGGCTTGATCTTGGAGGCCTCGCCCTTAAAGAGCGCGACGATCACGTAGGCGATAAAGCCTAGGCCAATGCCGGCAGAGATGGAGTAGGTGAAGGGCACGCCGGCGACAATCATGAACGCCGGGAAACCCTGCGACACGTCGGACCAGTCGATCTCGGAGGCCTCGCTCATCATGAGGTAGCCGACGTAGACCAGAGCACCGCAGGTGGCGGCGCTGGAAACGATGGTGACGATGGGGGAGAAGAACGCGGCGAGAATGAACAGCACGCCGGTGGTGACGGAGGTGAGGCCCGTGCGGCCACCGTCGGCGGCGCCGGAAGTGGACTCGACGAAGGTGGTGATGGAGGAGACACCCATGAAACCGCCCACAGCAGCGGCGGCGGAGTCGACGATCAGGATCTCCTTGATATTCTCGACGTTGCCGTCGTCGGTGAGGAACTCGCCCTGCTTGGCCACGGCCATCGCGGTGCCCATGGTGTCGAAGAAGTCACTCATGAGCAGCGAGAACGAGATGACGAGGAGCGCGGGGTCGGTAAGGACCTTGACGATGGCGGGCACGCCGCCGGCGTCGGCGATGGGGCCACCGATGCTCGAGAAGTCGAGCGGGGCGATGATACCGGTCGGAGCATGGGTCACACCTAGGGGGATACCGGCGATGACGGCGACGACGATGCCGATGAGCAGCGAGCCGGGGACGTTGCGGCAGGCGAGGGCGACTGTCACCAGGATGGAGATGATGCCGACGATGAAGGTGGGGGAGGTGATGTCGCCCAGACCGACGAGTGTACCGGCGCCAGCGGTGATAATGCCGGCATCGCACAGGCCAATCATGGCGATGAACAGGCCCAGACCCACCGAGATGGCGTGACGCAGGACAACCGGGATGGCGTCCATGATGGCCTCGCGCAGGCCACAAAGCACGAGCAGCAAGATGACGATACCCTCGAGGAAGATGACGCTCATGGCCACGTGCCAGTCACCGCCGCAGACGGTGGTGGTGATTCCAGCGATCATCGCGTTGACGCCTAAGCCCGACGCGCAGGCGAGCGGGCGGTTGGCGAAGATGCCCATGCAGATGGTCATGATGCCGGCGCCCAGGCAGGTGGCGCAGGCGAGCGCTCCCGCATCGATGCCAGCGCCCGAGAGCACCGCGGGGTTGACGGCGATGATGTAGGCCATCGCCAGGAATGTTGTCAGTCCAGCGCGGAGTTCGGTCCCGATTGTGGACTTGCGCTCGCTGACGTGAAATAGTTCGTCCATGCATACCCTTTCCTTGCTCGGCCCCGAGTTTAGGCCGATTGACACGAACTCAACTACTATATCGCCTTTGAAAGGCTGATGTTCCTCGCATGTTGATGTTCGGCGCTTTGTAGCAGACAGACGGTATTTTTCGCATGAAAATGTGTGGGTACCGTATACTTAAGCAGTTACAACGACCCCTATGGAGGAACGTATGATTAAAGAGCTCTGCCACGACGAGGCTATTCTGTCCCAGCGTTGCGAGGTTGCGACCGTCGAGGACGAGTCGGTGGCACAGGACCTGATCGATACCATCAAGTCGCTCGACGATGCCGGCTGCCTTGCCGCTAACCAGATTGGCGTTACCAAGAAGGTCTGCGTCTACCTGGACGACGCCGGCGAGCCCCACGTGCTCTACAACCCCCGTCTGGTGTTTGGCCTGGGTGCCAGCAAGATGGAGGAGAGCTGCCTGACGCACGAGGAGGTCACCAAGTCCACGCGCTATATCAAGTGCAAGGTCGCCTTTGACCAGATTGTCGACGGCAAGATGAAGGAGTGCCGCCGCGACTACGCGGGCTTTGAGGCACAAATGATCCAGCATATGATCGACCACTGTCTTGGAAAGTTGGTCTAAGGGGACCAAAGCACCGCACCTTGCCGCTCAATCGTCGCTCGCGTACCTTAAGTACGCTTCGCTCCTCTTTCGTGGCAATCTGCGGCACTTTGACTCCTTAGACGACCTGCGGGGTTAACTTGGTTGAGTTTATCCTGCTTGAATAGCCCGGGTATGACGTTGTTGTCATGTCCGGGCTTTTGTGTTTAGCGCCTTTTTGTTTGGTGACAATGAACTTAGCGAGAACGTAAAGCTAGGAGGCGCTATGTGCACGAGTATTCGATTTACCGATGATTCCGGCCACATGTATCTGGGACGCAACCTCGACTGGAGCTTTGACTACGGCCAACAGGTTCGCGTGATGCCGCGCGGGTTCCACATTCCGTATTCGTTTATCGACGACGCGACAGCGGCACACGCGGTGATCGGCATGTGCATCGATTACAAGAACTACCCTATGTTCTTCGACTGCGGCAACGATGCGGGCCTCGCCGTGGCGGGTCTCAATTTCCCGGGTTATGCCGAGTATGCCGAGGACCCTGTCGACGGCAAGACCAATATCGCGGCCTATGAGTTTCCCCTGTGGGTGGCAGCGACGTTCTCGACGGTCGACGAGGTCGAGGCCGCGCTGCGCGACACGGTGATTGTCGCCAAATCTGCCGGAGAGGGGCTGGGCGTGTCGCTGCTCCATTGGATTATCGGCGACAGCCAGCGTAGCATCGTGGTCGAGATGATGGCTGACGGCCTGCATGTATACGACGATCCGGTCGACACCCTTGCCAACCAGCCGACCTTCCCGTGGCACATGGAAAACCTGCGCACCTATATCACCGCCACAAGCGATTTTCCGCAGACGGCGACATGGCGTGGCGCCGAGCTTAAGCCCTATGGCGCGGGTGCCGGCATGCGCGGCATTCCGGGCGATTGCTATTCGCCGAGCCGTTTTGTAAAGGCGGCGTACCTCAATGCCAATTACCCGCAAAAGGAGAGCGAGACCGAAAACGTCGTCCGCATGTTCCGTTCACTCGAGGGCGTGGTGATGATTGAGGGGGCGTCCAGGATGGGCGATGGCAAGTTCGAGAAGACTATCTATACCGGATGCTTTAGCGCGCGCACGGGCAATTATTACTACGCGATGTATGGGGATCCGTCGATTCGCTACGTGAGCCTGATGGATGCCGAGGGCGCGAGCCCCGATAGGCTCGTGGTTCCCGAGCCGCGTCGTTCGTAGCCGTTAGCTTTACTGCAATGCAAAGCGGCCCTGCGTCTCCCGTGAGATGCAGGGCCGCTGTCGTCGATTTGTGACGTCGCTAGAAGTTGGCGTCGTTGAGCTGTTCGCTCTCGAGGCCGTCGAGCTGTTGCTGTTCGGGCGTATCGGCGACGCTCTCGAGCAACTCGGTGGGATCGACGTTCATGTCCTTACCGGCTTCGTTGCCGTTGACCAAGTCGTCCGAGAAGATGTCGACTTCCATTTCCTCGGCCTCTTCGATCAGGATCTCGAGCGGCACCTGGGTGCGAATGAGTTTGACTGCCGGACGCATGCGGGCAAAGAGCGGTACGTACTCAATGATGATGGCCGAGTTCTCGAGACCATACCAACGTGCCGGGCTTCCGCAGGCGCGGCGGACGGCGTACTTGATGGCCATCACACGGTGGTCGTTGCGGTTGATGTCCGTTTCGGGGGCAAGCATCTTGCGCAGCATGCAAAAACGGAAGTCGCCCACGTTGCCGCGTGTCTCGTAGATAGAGTAGGTGTGATGCTGCGGCGGCAACTCACCCGATGCCATCAGGTCGCCAACGATCTGGCGCAGGTAGGCGTTGATGCGCTGATTGACCTTAAAGCCCAGGTCCAAGCGCACCCGGAACAGGAAGTCCGTGCCAAAGGTCTCAACGGAATATTCGTGCGTATAGGGCTCGTCGGTAACGTGCACGTTGATGAACCAATATGCCTTGGCGCGCTTGGGATGCTTATCCAAGATGGAATAGAGCACGTCGCGGTCGAGCGTGAGCGGGTCGGGGCTGTTGGTGAGAAATACCAGATTGTCGGCGAGCACGGGATAGGTCTCGTCGTTGCGCAGGCGGTTGAGCTGATCGATGTACTTGGAGACGGGCAGCAGGATCGTTTGCGTGCGCTCGATGGCGGTGCCGCGGCGCCACACATACATAAGGCCGAACAGCAGCGCGGCCAGGAAGATCATGACGTAGCCGCCGTCAAAGAACATGGTGAGGCACGAGGCAAAGAAGCACAGCTCAATGGCACCAAAGAGCAGGGCGAAGACACAGGCGCCCAGCTTGTGCTTGAGGATGCCGGCGATATAGCTCGTCAGCAGTGTGGTGGTCATGAGCATGGTCACGGTGATGGCGAGGCCATAGGCGCTTTCCATGCGCTCAGAGTTCTGGAATAGCAGCACGATGAAGATGCAGCCGACCCACATGATGTTGTTGACGAGCGGAATATAGAGCTGGCCCTTGGTGTCGCTGGGGTAGTGGATGCGCAGATGCGGCATAAGGTTGAGACGCGTGGCCTCGGATACCAGCGAGAACGAGCCGGTGATGAGCGCCTGCGAGGCGATGATGGCCGCCACGGCCGAAAGCACGATGGCAAAGGGGCGCAGGGGCTCGGGAAGCATCATGTAGAACGGGTTGACGATGTCCATCGCGAGCATCTGGGGATTGGAGTTGTTGGCGAGCAGCCAAGCGCCCTGACCCAGATAGTTAAGGATGAGCGCTGCCTTTACGAACGGCCAGGATGCGTAAATGTTAGCCTTGCCCACGTGACCCATGTCCGAATAGAGCGCCTCGGCGCCGGTCGTCGACAGGAAGACAAAGCCGAGCACCATGATGCCCGAATGGTTGATGGGCGAGAACAGGAACATGATGCCGCGGATGGGGTTGAGCGCGCGCAGGATGGACAGGTTGCCGAGCGTGTTGAACAGGCCGGCGCCCGCCAGGAACAGGAACCATAGCGTCATAAGCGGGCCGAACAGTTTGCCGATTGACGAGGTGCCGGCGCGCTGCATGGCAAACAGACCGCAGATAATGATGATGGTAATGATGATGACGTTGGTCTGGCCGTCGCCCAGCAGCGCATGGCCCCATTCGATGGTGCGCAGACCCTCGATGGCTGTGGTGACCGTAACCGCGGGGGTGAGGATGCCGTCGGCGAGCAGCGCCGCGCCGCCGATCATGGCGGGGAGAATCAGCCACGGCGCCACCTTGCGCACCAGGCTAAACAGGGCGAAGATGCCGCCCTCGTTGTGGTTGTCGGCCTTCATGGCGATAAGCACGTACTTGACCGTGGTCACGAGCGTCATGGTCCAGATGACGAGCGAAAGCGCGCCCAGGATCATGTCCTCGCTGACGGTGCCGATGCCGTCGTTGTTGGCGACAATTGATTTCATGGTGTACATGGGGCTCGTGCCGATGTCGCCATAGACGACGCCGAGCGTTACGAGCAGCATGCCAGCGGAGAGGGGGATGGCTCCGTGCCCGCCCTGCCCATGCTGGCCTTGGAGGTTTGCCTCCAGTTTGGTGTGTGCCACGTGGACTCCCTTAGACATCTGGCCTCTGCCAAGGGCAGTAGACCTTTATGCCATCTTTATACATATAAGAGCAGTTTGGCACATCGGGGTGTTTTAGACAATAATCCTCAGCTGGGGATTATTCATGTACGCAGGTGGCATTTCGAAGCAAAGGCTTTTAAGCACGTGCTGTCTGGGCGATGCCGGCCTTGGCGTTTGCGCGTTTGCCGGCGAGTTCGCAAAAAATCGCGCCGCCGATGATAAGCGCGGCGCCCATCAGACGGACCGGTGTTATGGTTTCGCCCAAAAGGACGGCCGAGAACACGACGGCCGAAAGCGGCTCAAGGTAGCCGACGACGGCGACGGTCTGCACGGGCAGTTTGGCGACGGCGCTAAAGTAGAGCAGACAACCGAGTCCGGTGTTGACAATGCCGAGCATGGCAACGGCGCGCCAATCGATGCCGGCGGCAATGCTGGGGGAGAGGAACGAGGGGGCGCCTTGGGTGACGAGCGTGAGGACCAGCGCGGTCACAAAGGCGGCGCTCACCTGGAGCGTGGAGTTCTCGAGACCTTCGATATGTGGCGCTCCCTTGCTGGCAATGACCATCAACGCGTAGCAGAAGGCCGAGGCGATGCCGCACACGATGCCTGCGATGGGCATATTGCCGCCGAGGCCTTGGGCCGCGATGAGGAAGGCGCCGCAGGCGACGGCGATAAACCCGGCGATTTTACCGCCGGTCAGCTTCTCGCCAAAAATGAGCGGGGAGAGGGCCATAACGATGATGGGGCCGCAGTAATACAGCAGCGAGGAGATGCCAACGCCAATAGTCTGGTAGGCGCGGAACAGGAATATCCAGCTGGCGCCCAGTGCGGCCCCCGAGAGGATGAGAGCCGCAGCTTCGCGGGGGCGAGACGGTGCCTGCAGCTTATGGCGTTGGGTGATGGCGAGGATGGTGACAAGCGAGACCGCGCCCAAAAACGTGCGTAGTAGCACAATGTCGGAGCTCGGCAGCGCGATGGCAGCGGCGATGATGCCGTTAGAGCCAAACAACAGTAATGCTGCTAAGTATGTAAACAGTCCGCTGTTCATGCGCTGACATCCCCTCTATATCCGAACATGTTCACTATGGGTGAACTGGCTTTAGAAGAAAAGCGAATATAATGTATGGAAATCATGACAAAAGCTCATGCAAGGGTGGGGACGTGCTGTGGAGACCAATATCCAAAAGATGCAGGTGCTGCTGGAGACGGTGCGCGCCGGCAGTTTTACACGCGCCGCAGAGCGGCTGAGCTATTCGCAGTCGGGCGTGAGCCGCATGGTGGGCGACCTTGAGGCGGACTGGGGTTTTAAGGTGCTTGACCGCAGCCGCGAGGGCGTGGTGCTTTCTGCGGACGGGCGGCAGGTCATGCCGGCAGTCGAGGCGCTCTGCGAGGAATTCACTCGCTTGCAGCGACGAGTGGATGAGATGCGTGGGCTCATGCGCGGCAAAATCTGCATCGGTACGTTTTCGAGTGTGGCAACCCATGTGCTGCCACCGGTCATTGCGCGTTTTCGCGCCGATTACCCAGACGTCGATTACGAGCTACTGATGGGTGATTACTCGGAGATTGAGCAATGGGTGGCGGAGGGTCGTTGCGACCTGGGCTTTATCCCGCGTGAGCCACACGGCGCCGGCATGGCGTCGCGGCCGTTGGTGCAAGACGAGCTGATGGCCGTGGTACCAGCGGACTCCTCGCTTGCCGCGGCGGAGGTCGTCTCTCTTGCCGATTTGGCCAACGAGCAGTTTATTCTGCTGGAACGCGGTAGCGACGACGAGATTACGCCGCTGTTTCGCCGCGCGGGGCTGACGGCGCGCTCAAAACTGTCGACTTGGGATGACTATGCGATTATGGCTATGGTCGAGGACGGCCTGGGCGTGAGCATTCTTCCCGCGCTCATCTTGCGCCGCTGTCAGTTCGATGTTGCCGTGCGTCCGCTCGAGGGGCATCCCCATCGGCAGATCAATGCCATATATCGCACGGCTGACGTTTCTCTTGCGGCGGCTCGTTTCCTTGAATATCTCTAAAAGCGCGTACCTGTTGTCCACTTTGGACAAATCTCGAAGTTCGGTACGTTTTCTTATGAAATTGAACTTCCGAATGAGGCGCGGCGCTATACTGCTTGCTAAATTGAACTCTGGTTCAATTCGTGTTCTATAAATTGAACTTTGCCAGCAAGGAGGTTCCTGTGGCCCAAGAGACGTTTTGCGATCGCTTGCGACAGATTATGTCCGATCGCGACGTTCGACAGTCGGACGTGATTCGTGCATCGGAGATGCTCGGCAAAAAACTCGGCAAGAGTCAGATGAGCCAATATGTGAGCGGCAAGACGATCCCGCGGCGCGATGTGGCAGAGCTGCTCGCTCGCATTTTGGAGGTCGATGTTACCTGGCTGCTTGCCGGTGACGCCGATCAAGGCGAGGCGTCCTCGTCCCATAACGTTGCCAAATCCGAACCTAGTCCCACGGCTCAAATTCCAAGGAGCACCACCATGCGTACTTTTTCTAAATCCACCAAGCTTGATAACGTCCTGTATGATGTGCGCGGTCCCGTCGTCGACGAGGCTGCCCGTATGGAGGACGAGGGCGAGCGCATCCTCAAGCTCAATATCGGCAACCCGGCGCCCTTCGGTTTCCGCACGCCCGACGAGGTCATCAAGGATATGCGCCAGCAGCTGCCCGATTGCGAAGGCTATTCCAACTCGCGCGGCCTGTTCTCCGCGCGCAAGGCGATCATGCAGTATTCGCAGATCAAAGGCCTGCCCAACGTTCAGATGGAGCATATCTACACGGGCAACGGCGTGTCCGAGCTCATTCAGCTTTCGATGAACGCGCTGCTCGACAATGGCGACGAGATTCTGATCCCCAGCCCCGACTATCCGCTCTGGACGGCGTGTGCAACCCTTGCCGGCGGTCATCCTGTGCACTATCTGTGCGATGAGCAGGCGGATTGGTATCCCGACTTGGAGGATATGGAGTCCAAGATTACGAGCGCGACCAAGGCTCTCGTCATCATCAACCCCAACAACCCCACGGGTTCTGTCTATCCGCGCGAGGTGCTCGAGGGCATCGTCGAGATTGCACGCAGGCATCAGCTGATGATCTTTGCCGATGAGATCTACGACCGCCTGTGCATGGACGGCTACGAGCACGTCTCGATTGCCTCGCTCGCTCCCGACCTGCCCTGCGTTACCTTTAGCGGCCTTTCCAAGTCGCACATGATCGCGGGCTATCGTATTGGCTGGATGGTGCTTTCGGGCAACCAGCGCTGCATGAGCGACTTCATCATGGGCATCAACATGCTCTCCAACATGCGCCTGTGCTCCAACGTGCCGGCTCAGTCGATCGTTCAGACGGCACTCGGTGGCCATCAGTCCGTTAACGACTACATCCGTCCCGGCGGCCGTGTCTACGAGCAGCGCAACTTTGTGTATGAGGCGCTCAGCAAGATTGACGGCATCTCGGTGGTTAAGCCGCGTGCGGCGTTCTACATCTTCCCCAAGATGGATGTTAAGAAGTTCAACATCACCGATGACGAGCAGTTTGCCCTCGACCTGCTGCACGAGAAGAAGATTCTGATCACGCGCGGCGGCGGCTTTAACTGGGCCGAGCCCGATCACTTCCGCATCGTGTACCTGCCGCGCATGGAAGTACTCAAAGAGTCCCTCGAAGACCTCGCCGACTTCTTCGATCATTACCGCCAGAGCTAAGGGATAGAGGCTCCATACAATCGAAAGCTCCCTGCAGTTGCTTGGCTGCGGGGAGCTTTCTTGAATCGTCGGAACTAAATAACGATTCCTTGGCAGTGGTCGATTTCGTGTTGGATGATCTCGGCGGTGTAGCCCGAGAAGTTTTTGATGCGGTGAACGAAGTTCTCGTCCAAATACTCAACCTTAATGCGGCGATAGCGGGTGCAGGGACGCTCGCCGATCAGCGAGAGGCATCCTTCGCTCGTCTGATAGGCATTGACCTGTTCAAGAATTTGAGGGTTGTACATCAGGAGCGCCCTGTTGCCGTCCTTTACGCAGATGATGCGTTTGCGCACACCGATCATGTTGGCGGCGAGCCCCACGCACTCGTGCTCATGCTCATGGAGCGTATCCAGGAGGTCTTGCCCGATCACGGCGTCGTCGGGCTCCGCGTCTTCGGAAGGCAGGCGTAAAAAGAACTCGGATTTCATGATGGGCTTAATCATGGCGGGCTCCTTAAGGTGGATACGTTTGGTTCAGGCCATGATACCGCGACATGTCGCATTAATGTGTGCACATAGATTCTGCAGCTAGATTGGATGGCAACACCATAAACTAATGGACGTTTTGCCGAGAGGCATGAATGTTTAAAGCGCAAAGAGTGCGCGACGGGCCCCGCGAATGGGGCGATGATGCCCGAGAGGGCTAAGAAGGAGTCTCATGTCCGAGAACGAAGAGATCATGAACGAGACCGAGAACGAGACCATGGCTGCCGAGGTTGAGGCAGTCGAGACCGTGGAGACCGAAGCTGCCGAGGTTGAGGCTGCTGACGAGGTTTCCGCCGAGGAGGAGGCCGAGGTTGTCGAGGCCGCCGTTGATTACGATGACGAAGAGCTGATGGACAAGATGCAGAAGGCCGCCCGCCTGCTGCGTAGCCGTCGCTTTGCTATTTCCAAGGAGGAGGAGGCCAAGGCCGAGCGCATGGCGAACATCGAGCGCGCCATCAAGCTTCTTGACCTCAAGCCCAAGATGGAGCAGAAGGAAATGTCCGACCTGCTGGGCATGCGCCTCCGTGAGCTCGATGGCCTGATGGCCGAGGCCGAGGCTGCCGATCTGGTCGGCCGCATCGACGACGCCGAGGGCGATATGCGCAAGATTGTTGTCTTCGCCGCCGAGGATGCCGCTGAGGGCCTGGTCGAGCTTGCCAACAAGAAGGAGAAGCTCCTGCCCGAGCTTTCTTATGAGGAGGCCACCGAGCTGATGGCCGCTCTCGATAAGGTTATCGCTCCGCTCGTCGCCATGGGCCTGGACGAGGACCGCGGTCCTCGCGGCGGCCGTGACGACCGTGGCGGCCGTGGCGGCGACCGTGGCGGTCGCGGCGGCTTTGGCGATCGCGGTGGCCGTGGCGGTGACCGTGGCGGTCGCGGTGGCGATCGCGGCGGCCGTGGCGGCTTTGGTGACCGTGGCGGCGACCGTGGCGGTCGCGGCGGCTTTGGCGGCAACCGTGGTGGCTATGGCGATCGCGGCGGCAACCGTGGTGGCTTCGGCGGTAACCGTGGTAACGACCGCGGCGGTCGTGGTGGCGACCGTGGCGGCCGCAACGGCGGCGGCTTCCGCGGTAACCGTTTTTAGTTACGGCGTTTTACCAAACGCCGTAACGGGCCGACGCTGCGCGGGCCGCATTTGGACAATCTGACGTTCAACTTCAAGGGCGCGACCAAAAGGTCAGCGCCCTTTCGTTTCACGTCACCTTGCCTCAAATGCGACCCGCTCGCTGTCCGTCCTCTGCCTGCGGCGTTGTCTTGCTCCGGATGCGGCAGTTGGGTGTTCCTATAGTTTTGTCAACCGTCGGGGCTACTCCCGGTAGGG
>JBKXPS010000015.1:0-45561 GCA_047014445.1 Collinsella aerofaciens
CCGTACGCTTGAACTGAGAAGGGGGAGGCCTCGCGGCCTCCCCCTTTTTTGCGTTGTATACACGTTGTGCTTTGGGACCTACCTCCCCCGTATGCGCTCTTACTCTTTGGCTGTATTTTGAGTCCTTCTAGTGTATTTGAGCGATAATTACTCGCATTGGCGTTAGGGAGGGCTTGATGTTTACCGTATTTGTCTTGGGCAATATTGCTTCGGGTAAGTCGACGGCCTGCCGCTATTTCGAATCTCGTGGCGCTATGCTTATCGATCTGGATGAGCTTGCAAAATCTCTGTATGTGCCGGGCTCTGATATCGTCAATACTCTCGCGGATGAATTCGGTTGGGACATTTTGGATGAGGAAGGCGGCATTCGCCGCAGCATCCTCGCTTCTCGAGCTTTCGCTTCTCCTGATTCGGTCGCACGGCTCAATGGCATCGTGCATCCCGTTCTGATTGAACAGCTTTCGCTTAGGATTCTCGATCCGGTTTGTTGTACGGTTTCATCTCCCCGTTATCCCTTTGCGGTGGTCGAGGTTTCTGCTCCGACTGGTTTTGAGGATGCATTTGGCTTGGCTGATGAAATTCTGGTCATCAGCGCCCCTTTGTCAGTTCGTCGCGAGCGCGCTATTCAACGTGGCATGGAGCCATCCGATTTCGATGCTCGTTCTGCTTGCCAGCCCGATGAGTCTGCGCTGTGCAATCTCGCTACAACGGTGATTGATAATGCCGCAGGCGATAATTCGCTCTCTGAGCAGCTTGACTCATGGCTTGCATGCCACGGGTTTATAGATACTCCGGATAAGGAGGAGGCCGATGCCTAAGGCACGTTTCTTTACGTGGTATCGCGTGGCGCCACTTGCCGTTGTGTTCGTCTTCGGCCTTATTTCGCTCGTCTACTCGTGTGCCCCTGCCGCTTTCTTTAAGCCGCTGTATCCGATTGACTACGAGGCGTATGTAAAGCAATCCAGTATTTCGCATAATCTGGATCCGTATCTGGTGTGCGCTGTCATTAAGTCGGAATCGAATTGGGATCCCGAGGCCGAGTCGAATCAGGGTGCTCAGGGATTAATGCAGCTGATGCCCGAGACTGCCCAGGATATGATCGCCAAGGGCCTTGTCGACGGAGGGGAGTATTCGGTCGACAATCTTAACGATCCGGCTACGAATATCGAGTTTGGCTGCGCATACCTCTCGTATCTTCTCGCCTATTTCAACGGGTCGACGGATAGTGCCATCGCCGCCTATAACGCCGGTATGGGCAATGTCGACGGATGGGCGCAGCAGAACACGTCACTCCATAATGCGATTACCTTCCCTGAAACTCAGGCTTATCTGATTCGCGTCAATAATGCCTGGGTTCGATATAAGACTCTCTATCCCGATCGGTTCGTATAGGACTAAGCCCACCGCCTGCGTATACTGCAGATGTACGAGTTAGGAGTATCCATGGCGGAATTTGAAGTAGAACGCGTTGGTGGTGAACTTAAGCGCTTTGGCGTTGAGGGCGCTGATGTGCCGTTTAAGGTCGTGTCTCCATACGAGCCCGCTGGTTCCCAGCCTAAGGCCATTGAGTCACTTGTGCGGGGCGTGAGGGACGGAGACCGCTATCAGGTTTTGCTGGGCGTGACTGGTTCGGGCAAGACCTTCACGATGGCAAAGACTATTGAGGCCCTGGGAAAGCCGACGCTGGTCATGGCCCCCAATAAAACGCTCGCTGCTCAGCTTGCGAGCGAGCTCAAAGAGTTCTTTCCCAACAACGCTGTGGTCTACTTCGTCTCGTACTACGACTACTATCAGCCCGAGGCGTATGTGCCGCAAAGCGATACATATATCGAGAAAGACTCCTCGATTAACGAAGAGGTCGAGATGCTGCGCCATCAGGCGACCGCGTCACTGCTCTCTCGACGTGATGTGATCGTTGTCGCATCGGTCTCGTGTATCTATGGCATTGGCTCTCCTGAGGACTATGCGGGTCTGGCTCCAAACGTCGACAAGAAGGTGCCGCTCGAGCGCGATGACTTTATCCATGCACTTATCGACATTCAATATGATCGCAATGACTATGACCTGGCACGTGGCACGTTCCGCGTGCGCGGCGATGTTGTTGACGTGTATCCGCCTTATGCCGAGCATCCGTTGCGGTTTGAGTTCTTTGGCGACGAGGTCGAGCTGATTGCCGAGATCGATGAGGTCACCGGTGAGATGCTTCGTGAGTACGAGGCCATTCCCGTATGGCCGGCATCGCACTACGTGACCGAGAAGCCGAAGGTCAAGGCGGCTCTGAAATCGATCAGCGAAGAATGCGAGAAGCGCGTGGCGGAGCTCAAGGCGACCGACAAGTTGCTCGAGGCGCAGCGTCTGCAGCAGCGTACCGATTATGATCTTGAGATGCTCGAGACGATGGGCTTTTGCAACGGCATCGAGAACTACTCGCGTCATCTGGACGGTCGCAAGCCGGGTGAGCCGCCGTTTACCCTAATCGATTACTTTCCCAAGGATATGCTCTGCATCATCGATGAGAGCCATGTGACGGTGCCGCAGATTCGCGGCATGCACGAAGGTGACCGCTCGCGTAAGGTGACGCTGGTGGAACACGGTTTTCGCCTGCCCTCGGCGCTCGATAACCGCCCGCTTCGTTTCGATGAGTTTGAGGCAAGGATCCCCCAGTTTATCTATGTTTCGGCCACGCCGGGCGACTACGAGCTGCGGGTGAGCCAAAACGACGTGGAGCAGATTATTCGTCCGACCGGTCTGCTCGACCCCAAGATCGATGTGCGTCCGGTTCGTGGGCAGATTGACGATCTTGAGGACGAGATTCGCGAGCGCGTTGCCCGCAAGGAGCGCGTGCTGGTGACCACGCTCACCAAGCGCATGGCCGAGGACCTGACCGACCATCTGCTTGATGCCGGCATTAAGGTCAATTACATGCACTCCGATACAGCGACGATGGACCGTGTCGAGATCCTGCGAACGCTGCGCGAGGGCAAGATCGATGTTCTCGTTGGCATCAACCTGCTTCGCGAGGGCCTAGACCTTCCCGAGGTCTCACTGGTGGCAATTCTCGATGCCGATAAGGAAGGCTTCTTGCGCAACCGCCGTTCGCTGATTCAGACGATTGGCCGCGCGGCCCGTAACGCCGATGGCGAAGTCATCATGTATGCGGACGTTGTGACCGATTCGATGAAAGAGGCCATCGAGGAGACGCAGCGCCGTCGCGAGATTCAGATGGCATATAACGAAGAGCATGGCATTGTGCCCAAGACGGTGCGCAAGACCATCAACGACATCTCAAGTTTTATTGCCGAGGCCGAAAAAACCGTGGGTTCCAAGGGGCGCTCGAAGGGCGACTCTCTTGGCCATGGCGCATTCTATACGCCCGATGAGTCGGGCGAGGGTGGCGTGCCGGAAACGGTGGCGCCCGAGCAGACACTTGCGGAGCAGTTGGAAGAACTGCCGCATGACGAGCTTGTGCGGATCGTCGAAACCATGGAAGAGGATATGCGTAACGCTTCTGCCGCCATGGACTTTGAGGAGGCGGCGCGCCTGCGCGATGCCGTCGTTCAGATTCGGGCGATGCTCGAGGGTGCGTCTGAGGACGAGACGATTGAGCGCTTACGTTCGCAGGCCCGCAAGGGTTCCACGTTCGCATCGGGCAGAAAACGCCAGGGTGCACGGTTTAAGAAATAGCGAACATGCCCCGAGTTCCCTGCGGAGCTCGGGGCATGCGTCTTTTGCGCGCTGGAATTCGTGCGTTAGAGGTCTGCGATCAGGGCTTCGGCACAACGAATGCCGTCGGTGGCGGCGCTCATGATGCCGCCGGCATATCCAGCTCCCTCACCGCAAGGGTAGAGGCCCGGGGTCGACACGGCATGGCATGTTCGGTCTCGGGTGACGGTGACCGGTGAGCTCGAGCGAGTCTCCACACCGGTAAGAACAGCATCGGAGCGGTCGTAGCCTCGTAGCTTTTTTCCGAGTAGGGGAAGTCCTAGGCGGAGCGACTCGACGATATGCTGCGGCAAGGCTTCGTCAATTGCCGTCCAGGTCACACCGAGCGGATAGGTGGGCTTTACCTTTCCGGGTGCCTTGCTGGCACGTCCTGCGAGGAAATCTCCGACGAGCTGTGCCGGTGCGTTCCAGTTGGAACCGCCCAGGCGATAGGCGGCCGCCTCGCAGGCACGCTGGAGCTCGATGCCGGCGAGCGGGTCATCGTTGGGAAGGTCCTCGGGTGTGACGTTAACGAGCAGGGCGGCATTTGCGTTGCGTCCGTCGCGGGCATTGAGACTGGCGCCGTTGACGCACAGGTGGCCCTGCTCGGAAGAGGCGGCGACAACCTGCCCGCCGGGGCACATGCAAAACGAGAACACGCTGCGGCCGTTGGGAAGATGGGCGACGAGCTTGTAAGGGGCTGCTCCGAGGGCAGGATGTCCCGCCGAGGCTCCGTATTGGACTCGGTCGATGTCGCGCTGCGGATGCTCGATGCGAACGCCCATGGCAAAGGTCTTTTGTGCGAGGGCCACGTTGTGGCCCTTAAGGAGCTCAAAAATATCGCGAGCAGAATGCCCGCAGGCGAGGATGAGGTGCTTTGTCTCGATTGGTTCACAAGCGGCGTCTTGGGACGATTGGACATCAATACCGGTGATGGCGCCAGACGCGTCGATGCGAATGTCGACGAGCTTCGTTCGATAACGGACGACACCTCCGAGCTGCTCGATGCGCTGGGATATAGCGGTGACAACCGTGGGAAGGATGTCGGAGCCAATGTGCGGCTTGGCATCCCACAGAATATCGCGGGGCGCACCCGCCTCGACGAAGGTTTCGAGGATAAGGCGATGGGCGGGATTTTTGGTTCCCGTATTGAGTTTGCCGTCCGAGAAGGTTCCCGCGCCGCCCAGGCCAAACTGGATATTGCTCTCGGGGTCGAGAATGCGCTCCTTTAGAAAGAGATCGATCGCCTGCGAGCGGCGAAATGCCGGGTCGCCGCGCTCGATGAGCAAGGGCTTAAGACCTGCTTCGGCGAGCGTAAGCGCAGCGAAAAGGCCGGCGCATCCGGCGCCGACAACGACAGGGCGTTCTTGAGGTGCGTCGGAGGCGGGGGAGGGGAATGAAGGCTCATCGTCTTCTATCGCGCGTACGCGCGAGTGGTCACGCTCGGCAACGCTGTCGACCGCTTCTCGCTCGAGGTGGGGACTAGTCAGCTCAACACGAAAGCTCAGGATAAAATGGACGTCTCGTTTTTTGCGAGCGTCGATCGACTTGCGGTGGAGCTCGATGGACTTGATCTCGGAGTCCTTGCAACGTAAGACGCGCTTGGCGACTCGCTTGCCAACAATGAGGCAGGCATTTTCATCGCCGGCTTCATCGAGCGACGCGTTGACTTGGGTGATTTCGATCATCGAGGTCTCCTTAGAGGCAAGAAAGAGGCCGTCCGGTATCCCAGACGGCCCGAATGCGTTTTTGATTATAGACTGCGCGGCTACAGGCTGCTTGCAGCGCGAATGCCCGAGATCCAGGCCCACGCAAGGTTAAAGCCTCCGCAATCGGCGTCGATGTCGAGCGCTTCACCGCAGACGTAAAGCGGGGCGTCGACAACGCTGCGCGCGCGTAGGCTGGGTGTTGAGATGCTCTCGACAGATATGCCACCACGCGTGACCTGCGCTGAGCGCTCCTCGGCTGTTCCCTCGACGAGCAACTTAAAGTGTTTGAGGATCGAGACCAGGTGGATGACATCGTTGGAGCCTGGATGGCACTGCTCGAACGCTGTGCAGACGACGCGGGAGAGTTGCGGGGCGAGCATGCCGTCGAGCCAACGGGGATCGCGGGGCGAAAAGCCGCCGAGCAGCTCAACGCGCCGGTTGAGCATATCGAGCAACTCGTCTTTGGAGAGGTCGGGGAAAACGTCGAGCAGGATCGTATCGCCGTGCTGGATACGACGAGAGAGGTTGAAGACAGCGACGCCCGAGATACCGAAGGTTCGAAACAGCACCTCACCGTCTTCGTGCCAGAGCTCATTATGATTGCGGGCGAGCGTCAAGCGGGCACGGACGCGCAGGCCATCCAACGTTTTGAGTGCCGCCCGATCGCCAACGACCGTTGCCGATACGGGGCAGAGGATGGGGCGCAGCGAAGTGAGGGGGAGGCGAAACGTATCGGCGATACCGGTGGGTTTGCCGCCCGTAGCGATAATTACGGCATGTGCCTGCAGGGCCTCGTTCTTGCGAGGGACATCGGTGAGCGCTTTCCGAAGCGAGCGGAGCTCCGATTTTCGGTCGTCGTGCTTTTTCGCCTTGAGTGCCCGCGCTGGACGGTCTATTTGGAGTGCCCAGCCTTCGGAAGCTTTGTGCGCCGAGGCAACGTTGGCTCCGCAGATTAAGGTGATGCCTAGGCGGTCGCAAACGCTGAGAAGCGCGTCGCGCACCGATTCGGCGCGAAGGGAGCGCGGGTACAGCCGGCCTTCCTCGGAGGTTGTCATGATGCCCAGCGAGGAGAAGAAACCCATAAGCTCTTGTTCGGGCTGGGGGCCCATAACGGATTCGACGAATGCGGGGTGGTTATACCGCTGTGGATCAATCGATTCGTTGGAGAGGTTGCAGCGGCCGTTGCCGGTCGCAAGGAGCTTAAGGCCGCAGGCGACATCGCGCTCAACGATGCAGACGCTTTTGCCAGCGCGTGCGGCCGTAATGGCGGCGGCGAGGCCTGAAGCCCCGCCGCCGATTACCAGGACGTCATAGAAGGCGCTCGTGTTCACTTAGGCCTCGTCGGTCTCGTGCGGGGTAATGGCCTCGACGGCAGAGACTGCCTTGGGCAACATGCCATCGGGCAGTGCGGTCTCGACCTCGCCCTTATCGCAGGCCTCGGCGAGTGCCGGATTAATGGGAAGCTTGCCCAGGATCTCGAGGTTGTAGCGCTCGGCAACCTCGGGGAGCTTGCTCTTGCCAAAGACCTCGATCTTCTTGCCGCAGTCGGGGCACTCAATATAGCTCATGTTCTCGACAATGCCCAGAATGGGGACGTTCATCTTCTCGGCCATGTTGACCGCCTTGGCGACGATCATCGAGACCAGATCCTGCGGGCTCGTGACGATGACGATGCCGTCGACGGGCAGCGACTGGAAGACGGTGAGCGCGACGTCGCCTGTTCCCGGAGGCATGTCGACCAGCAGGTAGTCGATGGGGCCCCACGAGGTCTCGCTCCAGAACTGCCTAATGGCGCCTGCGATGACCGGACCGCGCCAAAGGACGGGGTCGGTCTCGTTTTGGAGCAGCAGGTTGGAGCTCATGACCTTGACGCCGTGCTCGGAGATTTCGGGCAGCATAAGGTTGCCAAGGGCATGGACGTGGCGTCCGCTCATACCGAACATCTTGGGGATAGAGGGACCGGTAATGTCGGCATCGAGGACGCCGACCTTGTGGCCGTGACGGGCAAGCTCGGTGGCGATGGCACCGGTGACAAATGACTTGCCGACACCGCCCTTGCCGGAAAGCACGGCGATGACGCGCTTGACCTCGGACAGCGTGTTCTCCTCAAATTGCGACGGCGACGTTTGTCCGCCGGCGGCCTGTGCGTGTTCGCAACCCATGTATGACTCCTTTGTATATGCTGGGGCCGGGGCCCCGCGATGTGACACGAGCGTCATTGTACCCTCGTTTGCGAGCGGGAGTCATTTGCGATGCGTTTGGGCCGAGCGTGCTTGCAATACGATGGGCCCAAACGAATGGGCGGGCTTACTGAACTTTGCTGGCGAACTCGAGGTATTGCATGCGCTGCAGCTTGTCGATCGTCGAGGCGTAGGGGCTGTCTTCCGATTCCAAGTCGTAGCGCAGCCCGTCGGCACCGAGATAGCCGGCGACATTGATGGTGGGCACATCTGACCTTGTCGCAAGCAGGGCCTTTTGGTAATTGGTGAGCGGGGCGCCGATCTTATTAAGGGTAATGGCTGCAATCTCGTTTGCCCCGACGGTGTCGCAGACGTTGAGCTCGGTATTGCCGGCGATCTCATAGTTAGCCCAGACGAGATATGTCGACTGATAGATACGGAAAGCGTGGCTTGCCGTATCTTCCTGAGGGTACAGCTCGTCGTTGAGAGTCGTTGCGGCGCTCGGCTGATGGTCGCCAAAAAAGACAAGAACAACCGGTCTGCCGATATTGCGGAGCTCGTTGATAAAGTACTCGAGGTCCCGGTCGGATGCGTTGATGCAGGTGAGATAGGTGTTGAGCGCGCTGTTGGCACCCTCACTGGCTCCCTCGACCCAATAGTTTGTCAGCTCTTCGGCGGGAACGGTGCCATAGTCGTAGCCGCCGTGATTTTGCATCGTGACGTCAAAGATGAACTGCGGGGCTTCGTCGGTTCTAAGCAGGTCGAGTACCTTGTCGTAGGTGGCGTAGTCGCATACGCCGGCATGGTAATAGGGCGCACCTTCGAAATCGCCGATTGAAAGAAAGTCTCCAAAGCCCAGCTGCTGATAGATTTTATCGCGATGGTAGTTGACGGGGTTTTGCGGGTGCATAGCGGTAGCGGTATACCCAAGCTCTTTAAGGTCCTTTGCCAGGCTGTTGACGCCATTCATCTGATACAGCTGATAGGGGATTTTGCCTAATCCGACAAAGGCCGTTGTCGCTCCGGTCAAAAACTCGAATTCGGAGTTCGCCGTTCCGCCACCGGCGACCGAAGCGAGCATGGTGCCGCGAACAAGTGTGTCGGGAAGCGAGTTGTAGAATGCGGGGCCGGTGTACCCGGCCGTCTGGAGCTGCTCAAAGCACGAAAGGTCGCTAAAACTCTCGTTCATGACGGCAACAATCGTCGGCTTGATTTCATTGAACTGGGCAACGGCCGCCGCGCGCTGTTCGCTCGAGCCATATGTGCTGTCGTAGACGGCGGCGAGCTCCTGCTCGATGCTCTGCGCCTCATCGGGCGTATAGTCTTTGGGCTTCTCAATGGGCAACTCGTTGACCATTTCGGTGAACGAAGTGATAAAACCCTGAGACGCATACGTGGTGATGGGCTGCCAACGGTCAAATCCAAAATCCAGCGCCTGCTCCAAGTCGATGTTGGAAAAGCCTGAGAGCCCCACAACGGTCACTAGCAGAAAAGCACAGAGGTTAGCGGCGATAGCGGGGAAGACATGGGTGGGCGTACGGAGCTTTCGCGGTCGGATGAGCGAAAGAAGCCCCAGGGAAATCTCCAGCAGGGCGAGAGAGGTTACGATTCCGGCGGTAAAGGTAAACTCGTATCCCTCGCTCACTTCCATTGCGGTGCCAAGGGCCAAGATATCGCTTGGCAGGATGGCTTCGCCTTTAAACGTTATGACGAAGTGCTCGGCAATGCCAAGGATGCAACAGACGACGGGCACGAGGGCCATGACGCCTCCATGACGCTGTCCCAGCAAATAAAGGGAGAGCAGAACCGTCGCGAGCAGCCCGACGGAAAACCCGAATGAGTTGGCGGGAATGCGATAGAACGTTTCGTTGCAGGCAATTTCGAGTGAAACGAACGAGAGCGCTGAAACAGCGGCGATGACAAGGATGTCACGGCAAATACAGGCAACCGTTCCCGTCGTAAGGTCGGTTTGGTCGATAAGTCCCGAAACCAAGGGCTCGACAAGAAGCATGACGGCGGCAGCACCGAGCGCCGAATAAGAAAGGACCCATAGGGAGCTGCCCTCATTTACGAGCAATTGATTCGTAACCCATGCAGCTACCACGCCGAGCGGGATGAGGAGCGTCGCGCACCAAAAGACGCGGGCAATGGGTGGCTTTTCGTTGCGTTTGATTGAAAAATACACGCGCACGACGACGGCGGCCACGATAAGGACGGCGATGAATATGGGCAGATTGGCCATGTCGCTCGAAGTGATTTCAAGGGGGATATCTTCGGTCATGGACGATCCTCTGGTACAGCAAATTAAGTTCAGTATTAGATTACTGTAACCTTTCCACGGCATTTCGAGAAACAAAGCGCCCGATACGCAAAGCTAAAGGTCTGCGAATCTTGTATTACGAACATCTGTGCGCGTCGAGTGCGCTAAACTCATCGGCAGTATGATTCGATGCAATAGGAGGCAAGGAGCTTCCATGTCTGATTCTTCTATCGTTATTCGCGGCGCTCGTGAGCACAACCTCCGTGATATCGATGTTTCCATTCCGCGTGACCAACTCGTGGTCATTACCGGTCTTTCTGGCTCGGGCAAGAGTTCGCTGGCATTCGACACTATCTATGCCGAGGGCCAGCGTCGATACGTCGAGAGCCTTTCGAGTTATGCGCGCCAGTTCTTGGGCCAGATGGACAAACCCGACTTGGATTCAATCGACGGCCTTTCGCCGGCGGTGTCGATTGACCAAAAGACGACGTCTAAAAACCCGCGCTCGACGGTTGGCACCGTAACCGAGATTTATGACTATCTGCGCCTGCTGTTCGCCCGTGTGGGCACCCCGCACTGTCCCGAATGCGGCCGTGTCATTGAGCGTCAGACGACCGATCAGGTTGCCGACAAGGTCTTGGCGGCGGGGGAGGGCCGCCGCGCGTTTGTGCTGGCACCGGTGGTGCGCGGGCGAAAAGGCGAGTACACCAAACTGTTTGAGGACCTTCGCGCCGAGGGCTTTAGCCGCGTGCGTGTCGACGGTGAAGTGCGCTCGCTCGACGATCCGATCGATCTGGACAAGAAGTTCAAGCACGATATCGAGGTCGTAGTCGATCGCATCGTGATCCGTGAGAACTCTCTGGGCCGTATCGCCGAGTCTGTTGAGCAGGCGACCGCGCTGGCTCACGGCAATGTAAACGTGTACATGCTGCCCGATCGTGATGCTCCCGAGGGGACCGAGGGCGAGCTGCTGGAGTATTCGTTGGCCTTGGCGTGCCCGGAGCATGGTCACTCCATTGACGATCTTCAGCCGCGTGATTTTTCGTTCAACGCTCCCTATGGCGCATGTCCTGAGTGCGACGGCCTGGGCTTTAAGAAAACCGTTGATGCCGAGGCGTTGATCGAGGACCCCTCGAAGTCCATTGCCGACGGAGTCTTTGGTAGCCTGTTTGGCAACTCGAACTACTATCCGCAGATTTTTGCTGCGGTCTGCAAACACTTTAAGGTGAGCACCGATACGCCGTGGGAGGACTTGCCCCCTCGCGTGCGTCGTGCATTCTTGGATGGCCTGGGCGATACGAAGATCTCGGTCGACTACCAAAAGCTCGACGGACGTCGCAGCCAGTGGGATACCAAGTTTTCGGGCGTTCGCAACATCCTGTACGAACGCTATACCGAGACGACGAACGAGAACACCAAGGCGCGCTTGGAGAAGTACATCCGCGAGGAGCCGTGCTCGAGTTGCCATGGTGCTCGTCTGCGCCCCGAGATGCTCGCCGTTACCATAGGCGGAAAGTCCATTTACGAGGTCTGCTGCCTATCGTGTCGCGAGTCGCTCGAGTTTTTTGAGGGCTTGGAGCTTACCGAGCGCCAACAATTTATCGGCGGGCGCATCGTTAAGGAAATCCTGGAGCGCCTGCGCTTTCTGGTCGATGTCGGACTCGACTATCTGACCCTCGACCGTGCCTCGGCGACGCTTTCCGGAGGCGAGGCCCAGCGTATTCGACTGGCAACGCAGATCGGCGCGGGTCTCATGGGCGTGCTCTATATTCTGGACGAGCCCTCGATCGGTCTTCATCAGCGCGATAACGAGCGCCTGATCAAGACGCTTGAGCGCCTACGCGATATCGGCAATACCGTCATCGTCGTCGAGCATGATGAGGATACGATTCGTGCTGCCGACTATGTGATCGACATGGGCCCCGGTGCGGGCGTGAACGGCGGACACGTGGTCGCCGCGGGAACGCCTGCCGATATCATGGCGTGCCCCGATTCGATGACGGGTGCCTACCTGACCGGCAAGCGAATGATTCGGGTTCCCGATGAACGCCGCAAGCCCGGTCGCGGCTGCCTTAAGATCACGGGCGCCCGCGCCAACAACCTCAAAAACGTTACCGCCAAGATCGAGTTTGGTACGCTTACGGTTGTTACCGGCGTGTCGGGATCGGGCAAGAGCTCCCTGGTTACCGACACTATTGCGCCTGCCCTTACGAATGCCATTCACCGTTCGACGCGCCCTGTGGGTCCGTATAAGAAAATCGAGGGCATCGAGTGTATCGATAAGGTTATCGATATCGACCAGTCGCCGATTGGCCGCACGCCGCGTTCCAACCCTGCTACCTATATCGGCCTGTGGGATGATCTTCGCGCGCTGTTTGCGAGTACGCCGGAGTCGAAGGCGCGTGGCTACTCGCCGGGACGTTTCTCCTTTAACGTGAGCGGCGGTCGCTGCGAAGCATGCAAGGGCGACGGACAAATTAAGATCGAGATGCACTTCCTTCCCGATATCTATGTCCCCTGTGAGGTCTGCGGCGGCAAACGCTATAACCGCGAGACGCTTGAGGTCACCTACCGTGGTAAGACCATCTCGGACGTGCTCGACATGAGCGTCACCGAGGCACTGGCCTTCTTTGGGAATATCCCGCAGATTAAGCGCAAGCTCCAGACGCTGTACGATGTAGGCTTGGGCTACGTGAGCCTGGGCCAGCCCGCCACGACGCTCTCGGGCGGCGAGGCGCAGCGTGTGAAGCTCGCCAAGGAGCTTCATCGACGCCAGACGGGCAAGACGTTCTATATTTTGGACGAGCCGACGACCGGCCTTCATTTTGAGGACGTCCGCCAGCTGCTCGATGTGCTGCAGCGCTTGGTCGATGCGGGCAACACGGTGCTGGTGATTGAACACAACCTTGATGTCATCAAGGTTGCCGACCGCCTGATCGATATGGGCCCCGAGGGCGGTAACGGCGGCGGAACCGTCGTGGTTTCGGGCACACCGGAGCAGGTTGCGGACTGTCCGCAGAGTTATACGGGCAAGTTTTTGGCGCCGTTGCTCAGGCGTGACCGGGAGCGTCAGGCTCAACTTGATGCTCAATAAATAGGCGATTCAGTTTATGGGCGCCATCGACTCCTTGTGATTCGATGGCGCTTGCTGTGTCGAAGTGACGTATGCAGCCGAATTGGACATATACTTAATCCTTGCGTCCGAATGCGAGGGAAAGGATATGCCATGGCAAAGGCTGTAAAGACGCCAAAAACCAATGCGATGCGCGAGCTGGAAAGCGCCGGCATTTCCTATGTTCTACATACGTACGAAGACGATGGTGATGAGTCGGCGGGCCTGGGGGTCGCGATTTCGGAGCAGCTTGGCGAGGAGCCCGGTCAAGGATTTAAGACCTTGGTCTGCGTGACGCCGTCCAACGACCACGTCGTGTGCTGCATCCCTGTTGCCGACGAGCTCGATCTAAAGTCCGCCGCGCGTGCCGCGGGGGAGAAGTCCTTGGCCATGATGCATGTGAAGGATTTGCTTGCGGCGACTGGCTACGTTCGCGGCGGCTGCAGTCCGGTCGGTATGAAAAAACGCTACCGGACGCTCATTGATGAGACATGTGTCCTTTGGGATACCATTTTTATTTCGGGAGGCAAGCGTGGTTATCAGCTCGAGCTTGCACCTGATGATTTAATTGCATTTTGCGGGGCGACAGTTGCCGCGATTACGAGAGAGGACTGAGCGATGCCGCAGGAAGAATTGAAGCGCGGAGCTCATTTTGCAGAAGAATCTGCGCCTCAGACACCCTCATCCGAAGCTTCTGCGTCGCGAGATGACACTGACGACATGGGCTCGTCGGACTACTCCACGGTTGGTCGTTCCGCCGGGCTTATGACCATCCTGACCATCGTGTCTCGCGTCACCGGTTTTATCCGCACGTGGGCAATGGCGGCCGCTATCGGCATGTCGCTACTCTCGTCCTCCTATCAGGTCGCCAACAACCTGCCAAATATGCTCTACGAACTCGTGATGGGCGGCATGCTCGTGACGGCGTTTTTGCCCGTGTACATGGGCGTGAGGCGTGAGCAGGGTCGCGAGGCCTCGAACGAGTACGTGGGCAACCTGCTTGGCATTCTGCTTTTGGTGCTGGGTGGCATTTCGTTGCTGGGGACCGTGTTCGCCCCGGGCTTTATCTGGACGCAATCGTTCCTTTCGGGTGACGGCGGCAGCATGGATACCGCTGCGTTCATGTTCCGTTTCTTTGCCATCCAGATTCTGTTTTATGGTTTGGGCTCGGTGTTCTCGGGCGTTCTCAACGCACACCGCGACTACTTCTGGTCGACGTTTGCCCCGGTCCTCAACAATGTGATCGTCATTGCGAGCTTTATGGGTTTTGCGCCCGTGTCCGCACAGTTTGGCGAACGTGCCGGCATCATCTTGATTGCGGCCGGTACGACCCTCGGTGTCTTTGTTCAGATGGCATGTCAGATTCCCGCGCTTAGCAAGCACGGCGTGCATCCCCATATCCATATCGACTTTAAGGACCCCGCGCTGCGCCAGACGATTGCGCTCGGTATCCCGACGCTGCTCGCCACGGTGTGCATGTTTGTCTCGACTTCTATCACCAACGCTGCCGCGCTGGTGGTCCAGCCCGAGACTGGTCCTTCCGTCATCGCCTATGCGCGCCTGTGGTACACGCTGCCCTACGCGCTGATTGCCGCCTCGCTTTCGACGGCGCTCTATACCGAGCTCTCTCACGACGCACAGGAGAAGGATTACGACAGCGTACGCACGGGCATTTCGCGTGGCGTCGCCCAGATGCTGTTCTTCCTGATTCCGTTCGCACTGTACCTGATTGTCTTCGCACGTCCGCTCAACATGATCTACTGTGCTGGCAAGTTCGATGAATCCGGAGTGGCGCTGGTATCCGAGTACCTTGTCTACCTGGCGCTCTCGCTGCCGCTCTACGGCGTGGTCGTGTTGATGCAGAAGAGCTTCTCTGCCTTGCTCGACATGAAGCCCTATAGCCGCTATTGCCTGTATTCTGCCATCGGCCAGGCCGGCTCGGTTCTGCTGTTTGGCGTTGTGCTGGGCTTCGGTATGCCGGCAATCGCGCTTTCGTATGTTGTCGACTACGTGATCTTGGTCGGCTGTTCGCTGTGGTGGCTGCGTCGTCGCCTGCGTGGCCTTCAGGTCAAATCTATCCTGCATGGCGGTTTCTTTGGCCTTTTGCTCGGTGGCCTAGGTGCTGCCGCAGGCGCCGGCGTCATGTGGGTGCTTGAACACTTTGTCGGGGCACTTGGCGGCTCGATTCTGATTACTCTTGGCTACGTTTGCGTTGCGGGTGTCGTCTCGCTTGCTGTTACCTTTGGCCTTGCCGTCGTCCTTAAGATGCCTGAGGTCTCGGCGCTGCTTCGTCGCAAGTAGGTGCGTGTGGCCGGTCACGACAACATTCCAACGCTTGCCGAGCAGGTTTCGCGCGTTCCCACACAGCCCGGATGCTACCTTTGGAAGGATGCCAAGGGCGATGTCATCTACGTGGGCAAGGCAAAAAACTTGCGTTCCCGTATGCGCCAGTACGTGACACTGCAGGATGAGCGTCAAAAGATCCCGCTGATGATGCAGCTGGTGGCGAGCTTTGACTATATCGTGGTGGAGACCGAGCACGAGGCGTTGGTGCTCGAGCGCAATTTGATTGGTCAGTACCATCCGTACTTTAACGTCGACCTCAAGGATGACAAGAGCTACCCCTTTATCGCCATTACAAAGGGCGACCTGTATCCCGCTATCAAATATACGCGCGAGCGTCATAAGCCGGGAACGCGTTATTTTGGTCCCTATACCGATAGCCGTGCGGCACGTGAGACGATAGATACGCTGCGCAAGGTTATCCCCATCTGCTCCGCATCCTGTGCGGAGTGGCGTCGTTGTCGTCGTATCGTCGAGTCCCACAAGGGCGAGGAAGACATCGTCAATATGATTTGCGCGCAAAACGGGCGTCCCTGCTTTGACTACCATGTCGGGCGCGGCCCGGGTGCGTGTGTCGGCGCGATTTCTCCTACGGACTATGCCAAGAACGTCAAACGTGTCGAACGTTTTTTGTCGGGCCATCGCAAGGATGTCGTCGATGAGCTGACCTCCGAGATGACGGATGCCGCCGAGGCGCTCGACTTTGAGCGCGCGGCACGCGTCAAACGTCGTTTGGAGGTCATCAGGGGTCTGGACGACCGTCAGCAAGTCGTTTTTCCCTCCAGTGTCGATATCGATGTCATCGGTTTCTATCGCGAGGAGACCATCTCCGCCGCTTGCGTCTTTGTCGTGCGTGAGGGTCGAACGGTTCGAACCTGCGAGTTTATTCTCGATAAGGGTTTGGATGTCGACGAAGAGGAGCTTCAATCGGGCTTTCTTAAGCGCTATTACGACGAGACGGCTGATATTCCAGCTGAGATAAACCTCTCTGTCGAGCTTGAGGATGCGGAGGCGCTGGGGGAGTGGCTTGCAGGCAAGCGCGAGCGTTCCTGCCATCTCCATAGGCCGCAGCGTGGCGAAAAGCACCGTTTGCTCGATATGGCATCCAAAAATGCGCGCCATGCCCTCATGCGCTACATGATGCGAACGGGGTACGCTGACGACCGCACCAATCAAGCGCTCCTGGAGCTCGAAAGCGCGCTGGCGCTGCCGGCGCCGCCGATGCGTATCGAGTGCTTCGATATCTCGACGCTGCATGGAACCTTTACCGTCGCCTCGATGGTGGTGTTTACCAACGGACGCGCCGACAAGAGCCAGTACCGTCGTTTTAAAATTCAGGCCGAATTGGACGAGGCAAACGACTTCGTGTCGATGTCCGAGGTTTTGGGACGACGCTATGCTCCCGAGCGCATGGCCGACGAGCGTTTTGGCTCGCGCCCCGATTTGCTCGTTGTCGATGGCGGTAAGCCGCAATTGACCGCTGCGATCAAGCAACTTGAGGCTCTTGGGCTCGATATACCAGTTTGTGGCTTGGCAAAGGCCGATGAGGAAGTTTTTGTGCCTTGGGACGAGACTCCCGTCGTGCTTCCGACCGGGTCCGCGTCGCTCTATCTAATCAAACAGGTGCGCGATGAATCGCACCGTTTTGCCATCACGTTCCATCGCGAATTGCGCGATAAAGCCATGACGGTTTCGGTACTCGATGACGTTCCAGGCGTGGGACCCACCAGAAAACGTGCCCTTATGCGCCATTTTGGTTCGATGAAGCGTTTGCGCGCGGCGAGCGAGCAAGAGATCGCGGAAGTTCGCGGCATACCTGCCGATGTTGCCAAGGCGGTCCACGAGGCGCTCGTTGCGTGGAATGCCGAGCGCGCCGAGGCGGCGGCTGGCCATTCCGATAGCTAAACACGAGCCTAAACTACTGATATACATGATTGCGTGATTTTCAACCATTTATTTCGCTATGATTGCATGCTGGTTTCGGGTTTTATTAACGCTAAAACGTTTGACTAGTCATGGTGAACAACCCTGCTATCCTGCGGGTTGACGAAGACTGATATCTCACCTCGTCGATACATACTGTCTGGCGAATCATTTGTCAATGAATTCGGTGAACGGTAGTAAATACCGTTCAAGCGTATGTATGTATCGGTCGCCGAGCGCGGCACCTCAGTTGGGTTCATCGGTAGGTAAGGTATATATCGTCCGCAAGTTGCGCGGGGGCAAGTCTAGGTGCTCCCGGGTAAGATTCTCTATTGATAGGAGAAGACATGGCCATCATCAACAAGGGTATGTCCAGGCGTTCGTTCCTCGGCCTCACCGGCAGCGTCGCTGCTGTCGCAGGGCTTGGTCTCACCGGCTGCGGTGGCAGCTCTAGCGACGAGGGTTCCGCTTCCGGTTCCACCGATTCCGCCAACCGTGGCGGCGGCGTGATCACCGCTGGTTCCGCTTACGCTCCGTCCAGCTTCGACCCCGCCAGCACCGGCTCCGCTGTGGGCCTGGGTGCTAACTGGCACGTCATCGAGGGCCTCTACGGCATCGATTACCACGACTACAGCACCTTCAACGAGCTCGCCACCGACGATCCCAAGTCCGTGGACGACACTACCTTCGAGGTCACCATCCGCAAGGGCGCAAAGTTCTCCGATGGCACCGAGGTCACCGCTGACGACGTCGTCGCCTCCTACACCGCTTGCGCCGCTTCTGCTACCTACGCTCCGTTCTTCCAGCCCTTCGAGTCCATCGAGGCCAAGGACGCCAGCACTGTAACGGTCAAGACCAAGGTCCCCAACTTCTCCTTGCTCAAGGATCGTCTGGCCATCATCCGTGTTACCCCGGCCACCCAGGCCGAGGAGGATCGCGCCAAGCAGCCGATCGGTTCCGGCCCCTGGATGTACGACTCTATCTCCGATACCGAGATCACCCTGGTTCCCAACCCCGAGTACAACGGTGAGTATGCTGCCGAGGATAAGAAGATCCAGTACAGCATCCTGACCGACCCCACCGCTCGCGTTACCGCCCAGCAGGAGGGCTCCACGCTCGTTATGGAGCTCGTCACCGCTGACGCCGTCGACCAGCTCGAGAGCGCTGGCTGCAAGATCGATAACGTTCAGGGTTTCGGCACCCGCTTCATCATGTTCAACGTCGCCAAAGAGCCTTGGAACAACGTCAAGGTCCGTCAGGCCGTCATGTACGCGCTCGACACCGAGAAGATGATCACCAACACCTTCGCCGGCCTTGCCACCGCTGCCAGCTGCTACCTGCCCAAGAGCTTCACCAACTATCATGAGGCTTCCACGGTGTACAAGACTGACGCCAAGAAGGCCAAGAAGCTCATCGAAGAGTCTGGCATCACCCCGGGCGCCATCACCCTGCGCACCACCGACAACGAGCAGATCAAGGGCATGGCCGCTCAGGTCAAGAACGACCTCGACGCCCTCGGCTTTGATGTGACCATCCAGACCGATACCTCGCCGGCCACCTACGCTGCCATCGACGGCGGCGAGGCCTACGATATCCTTCTCGCTCCTGGCGATCCGTCCTGCTTCGGCGCCGACCCCGACCTGCTGCTCAACTGGTGGTACGGCGACAACGTCTGGATGCAGACCCGTTGCCCGTGGAAGGATTCCGCTGAGTGGGCGAAGCTCCACGGTCTCATGGACGAGGCTCTTGCCGCCGAGGGCGACGAGCAGCAGAAGAAGTGGAACGAGTGCTTCGACATCATCGCCGACAACGCCGTTCTGTACCCCGTTGTCCACGTCAAGACCGTCTCCGCTTCCTGGGACGATCCGTCCACTGCGCCCAACGGCGAGGCTCTCGATGGCTTCAAGGGCATCGGCACGACGAGCATGTCCTTCAGGGGCGTCGCGACCGTCAAGGCCTAAGACTCGCTTGAGTCATAGTGGGGCGTCGGTCGTAAGGCAACGTCCTCATAGTTGAAACAAAGACCCGGGCGACCTCGATGTCGCTCGGGTCTTGTAATGAGTATCCATACTCATATACCAGTTGGTCCTACCGACAAAAGAAAGGGGAGAGAACGTGAACAACTTTCTACGTTTGATTGGAAGGCGTCTCGTGGCGCTGCCGATCATGGCATTGGGCGTCACCGTCCTGGTGTTCTTCCTTATGTCGTTCTCCAAGACCGACCCCGCCTATACGGCGTTGGGTGACGGTGCCTCGCCCGAGGCGGTTGCCGAGTACCATGAGAAGTATGGTCTGGACGACCCCTGGCCCGTGCGCTACGTGCGCTACATGGGCGATTTGATCCATGGTGACATGGGCACCTATGGTGCTGCTCGCAACTCCGTTGCCAAGCGCATCTCCACGGCCCTGCCCGTCACGATGCAGCTGACCTTCATCGGTCTTGCCATCGGCGCGGTCGTCTCGTTTTTGCTCGGCGTCATCGCGGCACTGTACCGCGATAAATGGCCGGACCAAGTGATCCGCGTCTTTTCCATCGCCGGCCTGGCAACCCCGTCGTTCTGGCTTGCCGTTCTGTTGATTCTGCTGTTCTCTTCCTACCTTAAGGTGCTCCCGGCGTCCGGTGCTCTGCCTCACTTCACCACCAACCCGGCTGGCTATCTGGGACGTATGATCATGCCCGCCATCGCCCTGGCATTCCCGCTGACGGGTCAGATGACTCGTATCGTGCGTACGGCCATGGTCGAGGAGCTCGATAAGGACTATGTCCGCATGGCCCGTGGCGCCGGCGTTCCCGAGAAGGTCGTCGTCGGCATCAACGTTTTGCGCAACGCGCTGATCACCCCGGTCACCACCCTCGGTCTTAAGATCGGCTACCTTATGGGCGGTGCCGTCGTCATCGAGGTCATCTTCAACCTCCCCGGCATGGGTACTGCGATTCTGCAGGGCGTTCAGGGCAACGAGGCGAACCTGGTTCAGGGCGTCGTCATCGTCGTTGCTCTTGCCTTCATCATCATCAACATCGTGGTTGACATGCTCTACCTGCTCATCAACCCGCGCATCAGGACGGTGTAGATTATGGTAAAGATTCGAGAGAAGCAAACCGAGCAGCTCGAGAAAGCTGCCTCCAAGGGGCTCAAGCTCGGTGGCTGGAAGAAGATGACGCTGTCTTCTAAGATTGCCGCCGTCGTGCTGGTGTTGGTCGCCCTGACCGCGATTCTGGCGCCCCTTCTTGCCCCCTATAGCCCGGTCGAGATTTTCACTGCTCGCCAGGCTCCCGGCAATGGATTTATCTTCGGTACCGACGATAAGGGCCGCGACATCCTGTCGCGTATGCTTTACGGTGGCCGTTACTCGCTGATCATCGGCTTTGGCGCCACTGCCATGGCTCTGGTCTGCGGCTCGGTCGTGGGCGCCCTCGCGGCGGTTTCGCGCAAGTCCGTTTCCGAGGCGATCATGCGCATCCTGGACATCATCATGTCCATCCCGGGCATCGCCCTCGCTGCCGTCTTCGTCTCCATCCTGGGCAATTCCGTGCCGTCGATCATCTTCGCCATCGGCTTTATGTACACTCCGCAGATTGCCCGTATCGTGCGCGCCAACATCGTGTCCGAGTACGGCGAGGACTATGTCCGCGCGGTCATCGTTTCCGGCGCCAAGGCTCCGTGGATTTTGATCAAGCATGTTCTGCGTAACTGCATCGCCCCGATCATGGTCTTCACCGTTACCCTGGTCGCCGACGCCATCATCTTCGAGGCCTCGCTGACCTTTATCGGCGCTGGTATTCAGGAGCCTACCGCTACCTGGGGCAACATCCTCGCCGACGCCCGCGGCGGCGTGCTCGCCGGCCGTTGGTGGCAGGCACTGTTCCCGGGCCTGGCCATCATGATCACCTGCCTGGCGCTCAACATCCTCTCCGAGGGCATTACCGACGCCATGGCCGCTGCTCCCTCCGCCGCCCTGGATCCGACCGATTCCTCCAAGCGCCGCGAGGCCGACCTGCTGGTCTCCGACCCCGTTCGCGCCTACAAGGAGCAGGCTCAGTCCCTGTCCGCCCGTCTTGGCGCCCTGCGCGATGTCGAGCTCAAGCGTAACGACCGCCATGTGCCCGATGAGTCCGTTGAGCCGATTCTCTCGGTCCGTGACTTCTGCATCCAGTTTGAGCACCACGGTGACATCAACGTCGTCGACCATGTCAACTTTGATGTACGTCCTGGCCAGACCATGGGCCTGGTCGGTGAGTCCGGCTGCGGTAAGTCCATCACCACGCTGGCCATCATGGGTCTGACCGATGATGACGAGCATCTTTCCGGTGAGGTTCTCTGGGAGGGCCGCGACCTGCTCAAGATGAGCAAGAAGGAGTGGTTCGGCCTGCGCGGTACCGATATCGCCATGGTCTATCAGGACGCCCTGTCCTCGCTCAACCCCTCCATGCTCATTTCCGCCCAGATGAAGCAGCTCACCAAGCGCGGCGGTACCCGTAGCGCCGAGGAGCTCCTGGAGCTCGTGGGCCTCGACCCCAAGCGTACGCTCGAGAGCTATCCGCATGAGCTTTCCGGTGGTCAGCGTCAGCGCGTTCTGATCGCTATGGCCCTTACCCGCGACCCCAAACTGGTCATCTGCGACGAGCCCACGACCGCTCTGGACGTTACCGTCCAGAAGCAGGTCATCAAGCTGCTTAACGATCTTCAGGCCAAGCTCGGCTTTGCCATGATCTTCGTTTCGCACGACCTGGCACTGGTCGCCGAGGTCGCTCATAACATCACGGTTATGTACGCCGGCCAGGTTATCGAGCAGGCGCCCACCAAGGAGCTGCTCACCAACCCGATTCACGAGTACACCCGCGGCCTTCTGGGTTCCGTCCTGTCCATCGAGAGCGGTTCGGGCCGCCTGCACCAGGTGCCCGGCGCCGTTCCGAGCCCGCGCGATTTCCCCAAGGGCGATCGCTTCGCACCCCGCTCGAGCCATCCGCGCATTGGCCTGGACACCCGTCCGGTCTTCAAGCGCGTGCCCGGCACCGAGCACTTCTATTCCGAGCTCCCCGACGAGGTGCTCAAGGCAAATGGTTTGACCCCTCACGCGGAGGTGATGTAGATGAGCGAGACCGCAGTCAACGGCGTCGAGCCGATCATCTTCCTTGATGACGTCCACGTCACCTTTAGGACCCGTACCGGCTCGATTCTGCACCCCAACCTGGTTCACGCCGTCCAGGGTGTAACGATTAAGCTCATGCCCGGACAGACCATCGGCATCGTCGGCGAGTCCGGTTGCGGAAAGTCCACCACCGCCAACGTCATGTGCGGCCTGCAGGCCCCCACGAGCGGCAAGGTCTACTTTAAGGGCAAGGACGTTACCAAACGTACCGCCGAGGACCGTCGCCACATGGGTCGCGTCATCTCGGTCGTGTTCCAGAACCCGGCCACGGCGCTCAATCCCCGCATGGTCGTTCGCGAGCAACTGCTCGACCCCATGCGCGTCCACAACCTGGGTACCGAGGCCGAGCAGGAGAAGCGCGTCAAGGAGCTCTTGGAGCTCACCGGTCTGCCCAGCTCCGCCGCCGAGGTTCTTCCCGGCCAGCTTTCGGGCGGCCAGCGCCAGCGCGTCGCAATTGCGCGCGCCCTGTCGCTGAACCCCGATGCCATCATCGCCGACGAGCCCACCTCGGCTCTGGACGTTTCGGTCCGCGCGCAGATTCTGAACCTGCTGACCGACCTTAAGAAGGAGCTCGGCCTGGCCATGGTGTTCATCAGCCATGACATCCAGACGGTCCGCTATATCTCTGACGACATCATCGTTATGAATGGCGGCAAGATCGTCGAGCAGGGCGAGGCCAAGCAGGTCTTCCAGCACCCTCAGGACCCCTACACCAAGATGCTGCTCGGCGCTGCGCCGTCGCTGCTGCATCCCAAGCTCGGCGAGTAGCCTCGCTTTCCCTCCCGTGCGCCCGGTTCCCTTGCCGGGCGCACCTCCGTTGCGATTTCGAAAGGTTGGGTTCACGAGCCATGCCAAGTGCTCAGGAGCTACAACAGCAATTTGGTGAATATCGAGGCGCTATGCCCCGTCCATCGGATTTCGATCTCTTTTGGAAGGACCGCATGGCCGAGGCCGACGCCGTCGGGCTTGACTATGCGATCGAGACGGCATCGGTCAACGATGCCGCGACCTGCCAGCTTTTCGACCTCTGGTATACCGGCATGTGCGGTGCACGCCTGCATGCCAAGTATCTCCAGCCGGTTTCGGACGAGCCCGTGCCGCTGGTGCTACAGTTCCACGGCTATCCGGGTGCAAGCCGCAGCTGGTTCGAGCAGGCGTCGTTTGCGGGCATGGGCATGGCACTCATCGCTCTCGATTGTCCTGGCCAGGGTGGCCCCTCCGAGGATATTGGTGGATTTGAAGGCACGACGGTTGCTGGGCATATCGTCGCCGGTATCGACGGCGACCCGGCCAATCTTTACTATGTCCGCTTGCACCAGGATATCCGCATTCTGTGCCGTATTGTTCGCGAGCTCGAGGGCATCGATCTTTCCCGCGTATTTGTGAACGGCGCATCGCAGGGCGGCGGTTTGGGCATTGCGACCTGCGCGCTTAATAGTGAGCTTATCAATCGCGCTGCCATCCTCTATCCCTTCCTGTCGGATTTCCGCCTTGTTTGGGATCTGGATGCCGACGATATCGCTTATGAAGGCCTGCGTTATTGGTCGCGTTGGTTTGACGAGGACTCGACTCGTATTGAGGAGGCCTATGCCAAACTGGCGTACTTCGATTCCAAGAACTTTGCCCCTATGGTCAAATGCCCCGTGCTGTTTGGCACCGGCACAGCCGATATCGTCTGTCCGCCAGCGACGCAGTTTGCGGTCTATAACAACCTGACCTGCGAAAAGCGTCATGAGTTCTTTGAAGGCTTTGGCCACGAGGAGATTCAGGATTTTGACGATTTGATCATTCCGTTTTTCTGCAAGGGAGGGGAGGCTCATGTCTAAGTGCGAGAGCAATGTTGACGAGCTGATTGTCCCCGGGCTTGTGGGAATTCCTGGAACGGTTTCGTCAAGGCTCGCAGAATATCGGGACTGGCGCGGTGATGTCCAAGCAGATGTTTCTGATTTAGAGACATGCGCTTCGAATCTTGAGATTCAAGGCCTGGCCATTACGGCGATTGACTTTGTTAACCCCTGCGCCCGTTACTCGGAGGTCTCCTTTGAGCTCGGTGACGATGCGATTCACGCTCGTTTGATCGAGCCTGTCGGTCGTGCCCGAGTATCTGAGCGCGTGCCGCTGTGCCTGATGTTCCACGACATCGATCGGCCTGTGCGCGGCTGGCATCACATGACGAGATTTGCCGCCATGGGGTATGCCGTTCTCGCGCTGGATGACGATGTTGCTGGTGCGGACGACCTGCAGTGGGGGATTGCTTCGCCCGCTTTTGTCAAGCGCGTCCGTTGGGGCTGCGCGTTGGCGAAGGTCGCGCGCAATCTTGATGGCATGGATCCCGATCGCATTTTTGCATGGGGCGAGGGTCTTGGCGGCGGTGTCGCGCTGGCGGTTTCTGCTCTGGACGAGCGCGGACTTGCCTGCACGGCGGTTGCCAATCCAATTCCCGGTGGCCTCGAGGCTCTGTCGTCTCGGGTGCGCGGATCGGTGCTCATGGGCACGTCGCTCATGGATACCGTGAGCGACCCCAAGGGTCAGTTTGCCGTATTCAACGGTCTTGAGTGTGACCGGAGGCATATCATCTATGCCAAATACGCTCATGAGCGTATTAACGCGTTCGAAAACGAAGTCGTCGACTTCTTTAACCAAACGTTCTATCCGTGTTCTTTGGCCTAGACGGCCTGGACACTGCCAACAAGAGTGAGCGGCATAGGGCCGCTCGCCAGACAGCTAAGGAGATTCTTGTGGCAACTCAGAAATTCACCGGCGTTATCCCTCCCGTCGTTGTTCCCGATACCGAAGACCACCAGCTCGACGTTGCCTCCTTTGAGCGCAGCATCAACCGCATGATCGATGCCGGCGTCGATGGTCTGTTCTTCTTGGGGTCTTCGGGCGAGGTCGTCTTCTCCACCGATGAGCGCCGTCGCCAGATTATCGCCGAGGCCGTTCGTATCGTCGACCACCGTGTGCCTGTTCTGGTCGGCATCATCGATACCGAGACCGAGCGCATGATTGAGCACGGCAAGGTCGCCCAGGAGCTGGGCGCCGATGCCCTCGTCGCCACCTGCCCGTTCTATGCCCTGCAGGGTATGACCGAGGTCGAGGAGCACTTCCGCATCCTGCACGAGGAGCTCGACCTGCCCATCTTTGCCTATGACATTCCCGTTTGCGTTCACACCAAGCTCCCCTGGAAGCTCCTTGCCAAGCTCGGCGCCGAGGGCGTCCTTGCTGGCGTCAAGGATTCCTCGGGTGATGACATCTCGTTCCGCTACCTCGTTCAGGAGAACGAGAAGAACGGCCATCCGATGAGCATCCTCACCGGTCACGAGGTTGTTGTCGACGGCGCCTATCTCGGCGGCGCTGACGGTTCCGTCCCGGGTCTCGCCAACGTTGAGCCCGAGGGCTACGTGCGTCAGTGGAAGGCCGCTCAGGCTGGTGACTGGGCTACCGTCAAGGCCGAGCAGGATCGTCTCAATGAGATCTCCCACATCTGGGATGTCACCTCGGGCGTCCAGGGCTATGCCGGTGGCGTCGGCGCCTTCAAGACCGCTATGAACCTCATGGGCATCTTCGACAGCCCGACCATGCCGCGCCCGGTGAAGGCCATGACCGGCGAGAATGTCGAGGCGATTAGGAAGGTCCTCCAGGACAACGGTCTCCTGTAAAGCTTCCCCGGGCACCCGATCTTGGGGCTCAAGCGGTCGAGCGTGACCCATTAGGTCAACGCCCGACCGCTTTCACCCCAACCTCGGGCACTCGGGAAACCTTTACCAAGCTGCGGCGATAACGCCGCCTTCATTTCCTGTAGTTGTTTATATCTCCTAAGGAGAGCGACATGGAGAACAAGTACGTTTGCTCCGTCGATATCGGCGGCACCAAGATTGCGACTGCCATTATGGAGTATCCGGCTGATGGCGGCGTGCCCCATCCGGTCTTTGAAGCCGAGGTTCCCACCGAGGCCCAAGAAGGCGGCGAGGCAGTTTTCCAGCGCATCGAGGCGTCCATCAAGGCTGCTCTCGAGGCGAACCCCGATGTCGAGGTCCTCGGTATCGGTATTGGCGCCGCCGGTGTCGTCGACCCCAAGACGGGTGCCATCGCCTACGCCAACGAGATCATGCCCGGCTGGTCTGGCGTTCAGTTGGGGCCGCGTCTGCGCGAGGACCTTGGTCTTCCCGTTGCCGTGGTGGGCGACGTGCAGGCTCATGCTCTGGGCGAGGCCCACTGGGGCGTCGGCAAGGGCAAGTTCTCCGTCTTGTGTCTGGGCATCGGTACGGGCATCGGCGGCGCATATGTCGAGAACGGCCGCGTGATGCAGGGCTTCCACGGTGCTGCCGGTCATATGGGCCACATCGAGTGCTCGGCTGCCGCCGGCATTCCCTGCGCCTGCGGGCGTTCCGGCCATCTGGAGTCGGTTGCTTCGGGCACTTCCATTGGTCGAATGTACGATGAGCGCTTTGGTCGCGTCGACCCCAGCCGTCCTTCGGTCGGTCGCGATGTGAACGACCTGTGCCGCGCGGGCGACGCAAAGGCGACCGAGGTCATCCATGACGCCGGCTTTGCGCTGGGTGCCAGCTTGGGCTCGCTCGCTAACATCCTGGACCCCGAGGTCATCGTGCTTTCGGGCGGCGTGATTCACCAAGGTCCCGATTGGCGTTCACAGACTTGGAAGGATTCGGTGCACGAGGGCTATGCCAGCCAGGCGCTCGATCCGCTTCAGGACACGCCGATCCTCATCGGTTCTCTGGAGGGCGATGCTCCGCTCATCGGTGCCGCCGAACACCTTCTTGCTTCGTTGAAGTAAACATAACTACCAAGTGTGCCTTCTGAGGTGCCGCAGATTGACGTGAAAGAGGAGCGAAGCGTACTTCGGTACGCGAGCGACGGTTTGAACGTCAAGGTGCGGCGTCTCAGAAGGCTGTTTTGAGAAAGGTTGAGTCGAACATGACCGTTGATCCTTTGATCCAGTCCCTGAAGGGTAAGCTCGTCGTGAGCGTTCAGGCGTATATGGGCGAGCCGCTTCGTACGCCCGAGACCATGGCTCAAATGTCTCGCGCTTGCGAGCTCGGTGGCGCCGCCGCCATTCGCTGCCAGGGCCTTGCTGACATTGCCGCCATTAAGGGTCGCTGTGAGGTTCCTGTTATCGGCCTGTGGAAGGATGGGCACGAGGGCGTTTACATCACGCCGACGCTGCGTCACGCTCGCGCCTGCGTTGCTGCCGGTGCCGATATCGTGGCGATCGACGCCACCGATCGTCCGCGCCCCGATGGCAAGACGGTCGAGGATACCTTCCGCCCGCTGCACGAGGAGGGTGTGCTCTTGATGGCGGATTGTGCCACCATCGAGGACATTCGCCGTGCGGTTGATATGGGCTTCGACCTGGTATCCACCACGCTTTCTCACGGTGTCGCCGCCATCGACTGCACCATGGCCGATGGCCCCGACCTGCCGCTCCTGCGTCAGGCGACCGAGGAATTCCCCGGTCTTCCCATCATCTGCGAGGGCCGCGTGCACACGCCCGAGGAGGCTCGCGCCGCGATCGATGCTGGCGCCTGGGCCGTTGTCGTCGGCACCGCCATCACGCACCCCACGAGTATTACGAGTTGGTTCAAGGCTGCGCTTGAGGCGTAAGACAGGCCTCGTATCCGCTCGGGGCGGTATACTCAATATAGGCAATTGACCGCGCGGGATCCGGGTTGCTGGGTCCCGCGCTTGTTTTCGGGAGGCAACACATGCAAAAGGGAGATGCCATGGATGCGGCGGAGCGCTCGGAGCGCATCCCCGATATCGTCATCATCACCGGAATGTCCGGATCGGGCCGCACACAGGCCATGCACGTGTTCGAGGACATGGGCTATTTTTGCATTGATAACCTGCCTCCGCGTCTCATCGCCCAGCTTGCCGAGCTCGTCGGCATCAATACGGGCGTGGGCAGGCATCTCGCCGTCACCTGCGATTTGCGTAGCCAGGGACTGTTTGACGAGTTGCTCGATGCGGTCGCCGCGCTCGAAGAGCGCGAGATGAGCTGCGACATCGTGTTCCTGGAGGCTTCTGACGAGGTGCTGATTCGTCGCTACAGCGAAAATCGCCGCCGTCATCCCATTGCCAAGCCGGGGGAGACTACGGCCGATGCCATTCAGCGCGAGCGCCTGCAGCTTCAGGGCGTGCGCGACCGAGCCGATATGATTATCGACACGAGCCGTCTGCGCACCTCTGCGCTGCGCAACAAGCTACGTATGGCATTTTCCGAGCTGTCCGACCAGCAGCTCATGGACGTCCACGTGTTCTCGTTTGGCTTTAAGCACGGCATGCCCGTCGAGGCGGACATTATGATCGACGTCCGCTTCCTGCCTAATCCGTTCTACGATCCCGAGATGCGCACGATGACCGGTCTCGATAAAAAGGTCTCCGATTTTGTTCTGGACCATCCCAAGACGCAGGAGTTTTGGAAGGCTTGGACACAGCTGCTCGATACGGTGATGCCGGGCTATATCGCGGAGGGTAAGCCGCAGCTTTCTATCGCCATCGGCTGCACGGGCGGCCAGCACCGCAGCGTTGCCATTGCCGAGGCCACGGCCCGTTACCTGGAAGGCGCTCAGTATCATGTGAGCATCTCCCACCGCGACCTGTCGCGCGCCAACACGAAGGCATAGGCCTGCATGTCGTTTACCGCTGAGGTGCGCGACGAGCTTGCGCGCTGCGAACCCGAATGTGAATACTGCGACTTGTCGACGCTTGCCGCCCTCACGCGCGTGAGCGGTACGCTCTCGCTTACCGGCTCTGGGCGGTATCGTTTGACGGTTGCGACTGAGACGGGAGCCGTCGCGCGCACGATGATCACGCTGACGCATCGTATCCTTAAGCTCAAAACGGAGTTCACCGTCCGTAAATCTGTATTGCATAAGGTTCGAAACTACCTCATCACCTTGCCTGATCAGCCCGATTTGGATAAGGCTCTGGTGCTGCTGGGCATTCTCGACCGTAGGGGAGGGCTCATCGCAGGTGTGCCGCGTCACATTGTCGCCCGTCCATGCTGTAGACTTGCCTATATCCGCGGCGCGCTCATCGCGGGCGGCTTCGTGGCCGATCCACGCGGCGATTTTCATTTGGAGATCGCTGTGCAGGGCGAGCAATATGCCAAGGGGCTCTGCGATCTGTTGGAGCAGATTGGGGTCCATGCGCGTGTTAATGCACGGCGGGGGTCATATGCCGTGTACATTAAGAGCGCCGAGGAAATCGAGCATCTATTAAAGCTGATTGGTGCCAAGCGCAGCGTTGCCGAGATTGAGGAGGCGCGCGCGGTCAAGTTGGTTAAGAACGATGTGAACCGTCGCGTGAACGCCGAGCTCGCCAACCAGACCAGAAGCGCCGGTGCCGCCCAACATCAGCTTGCGTTGATCGATGAGCTCGAGCAGCGTGGCCTTCGCGATGCGCTTCCGGATGCCTTGGCGGTCTTTTGCGACCTGCGCGAGCGCTATCCCGATCTGTCGCTGCGTGATTTGGGGGAGATGGCTGACCCTCCCTTGTCGAAGTCAGCCCTCTACCATCGTGTTTTACGGCTTGAAAAGCTCATTGAAGCAAACAGGTAGTTTGAAGTATCGACTTATATACGGATTTAGCTGCTATTTTAGTCTTTAAAACGTTTTAACGTAAATTTGATTTTCAATTTCGAGCATTCTCGTGAAATTCAAGTCAAAAAAAAGGTATATTAGGCGAGTGGTTAGTTTGTGGGCCTCAACGGCAGGCGCTGTAGCTTGCGGGGGCCTTACGAAAGGAGACACAATGGCAGTAAAGGTTGCTATTAACGGCTTCGGTCGCATCGGTCGTCTGGCTTTCCGTCAGATGTTCGGTCATGAGGGCTCCGAGATCGTCGCTATCAACGACCTCACCTCTCCCGATATGCTCGCTTACCTGCTGAAGTACGACTCCACGCAGGGCAACTATGCTCGCGATCACGAGGTCGTCGCTGGCGAGGATTCCATCACCGTTGACGGCAAGGAGATCAAGATCTACAAGGAGGCCGACGCCAACAACCTGCCTTGGGGCGACCTCGACGTCGACGTCGTTCTCGAGTGCACCGGCTTCTACACCAGCAAGGCTAAGGCTCAGGCCCACATCAACGCTGGCGCCAAGAAGGTCGTCATCTCCGCTCCGGCCGGCAGCGATCTGCCCACCATCGTGTACAACGTCAACCATGAGACGCTGACCGCTGAGGACAACATCATCTCCGCTGCTTCCTGCACCACCAACTGCCTCGCCCCGATGGCCAAGGGTCTGAACGACTTCGCTCCCATCGTGTCCGGCATCATGACCACCATTCACGCCTGGACCGGCGACCAGATGCCGCTCGACGGCCCGCAGCGCAAGGGCAATAAGCGTCGTAGCCGTGCCTGCGCCGTCAACATCGTCCCCAACACCACCGGTGCTGCCAAGGCTATCGGCCTGGTTCTCCCCGAGCTCAACGGTAAGCTCATCGGTGCCGCCCAGCGCGTCCCGACGCCGACCGGCTCCATCACCAACCTCTACGCTGTCGTTGACAAGAAGGTCACCGTCGACGAGGTCAACGCTGCTATGAAGGCCTACGCTGCCACCATCTCCGAGACCTTCGGTTACAACGAGGACGACATCGTCTCCACCGACATCATCGGCGAGACCCATGGCTCCATCTTCGACGCCACTCAGACCATGTGCTCTGACCTCGGCAACGGCCAGACCCTCGTTCAGGTCACCTCTTGGTACGACAACGAGAACTCCTACACCTCTCAGATGGTCCGCACCATCAAGTACTTCGAGAAGTTCGTCGCTTAATTTAGCTTTTAACGAATAGCTCGTTGAGCGTCTAAAGAAGGGCGCGGCCTTATAGGGCTTACACCCTAGGGTCGCGCCCTTTTTATAGGAAATCGTCTGCCGTAATGGGAGGCAGACACGTACGAAAGGTAGAAGCAAACATGGCCTTTACCAAGAAGACCGTCCGCGACATCGATGTCGACGGCAAGCGCGTTCTCGTCCGCGTTGACTTCAACGTGCCTATCAAGGATGGCGTCGTTGGCGACACCACCCGTATCAAGGCTGCCCTGCCCACCATCAACTACCTCGTTGAGCACAACGCTCGCGTCATCCTCATGAGCCACCTCGGCCGCCCCGAGGGTACCGGCTTCCAGCCTGAGCTCTCCCTCGAGCCTGTCGCCAAGAAGCTCGCTGAGCTCTCTGGTCTCGACGTTGCCTTTGTCGCCGACACCTACGGCGAGAAGGCTGCCGAGGCTGTCGCCGCCGTTGAGCCGGGCAAGGTCCTCGTTCTCGAGAACGTCCGTTTCGACAAGCGTGAGAAGAAGAACGACCCCGAGATCGCCAAGAAGCTCGCTTCCTATGGTGACGTCTTCGTTCTCGATGCCTTCGGCACCGCTCACCGCGCCCAGGGTTCCGTCGTGGGCCCCGCCGCTTACCTGCCTGCCGTCGCCGGCTTCCTGCTTGAGAAGGAGGTCGACACGCTGACCGGTATCTTCGCCGAGCCCGAGCGCCCCTTCGTTGCTATCGTCGGCGGTTCCAAGGTTTCCTCCAAGATCGGCGTTCTCGATCACCTCATCGACTCCGCTGACACCCTGATCATCGGTGGCGGTATGGCCTACACCTTCTTCCTGGCTCAGGGCCTGTCCGTCGGTCAGTCCCTCAAGGAAGAGGACTGGGTCGAGCGCGCCGGCGAGATGCTCAAGAAGGCCGAGGAGAAGGGCGTCAAGATCCTGCTCCCCATCGACAACCGCGTTGCCGATCACTTTGGCGAGGACGCTGTCCCCGAGGTTGTCGCTTCCGACGCTATCCCTGACGACCGCGAGGGTATGGACATCGGCCCCAAGACCGAGGAGCTTTACGCCGAGGCTGTCAAGGGCGCCAAGACCGTGTTCTGGAATGGCCCCATGGGCGTCTTCGAGTTCGACAACTTCGCTCACGGCACCCAGGCTATCGCCGAGGCTGTCGCCGAGGCCGACTGCACCTCGATCATCGGCGGTGGCGACTCCGTCGCAGCTGTCAACAAGTTCAACCTGGCCGACAAGATGAGCTGGATCTCCACCGGTGGTGGCGCTTCCATGGAGCTCGTCGAGGGTAAGGCCCTGCCCGGAGTGGAGGCGCTTCTCGATGCCTAATCGCACCCTTCTTATCGCTGGTAACTGGAAGATGAACAACGACGTCGCCGCAGCCGCCAAGCTCGCCGACGAGCTGGCTCAGGCTCTGCCCGAGGTTCCGGCTGGCGTCGAGGTGCTCGTCTGCCCTCCGACCATCGACATCACCACGGTTCATGACCGCATTCAGGCTGCCCCCATCGCCCTCGGTGCACAGAACGTGTACTGGGAGGCCAAGGGTGCCTTCACCGGTGAGTCCTCTTGCGACATGCTCAAGTCCGCTGGCTGCACCTACTGCATCATCGGTCACTCCGAGCGTCGCGACTACTTCCACGAGACCGACGAGGACCAGAACAAGAAGGCCAAGGCTCTCGTTGCCGCCGGTCTTGTTCCCGTCTTCTGCTGCGGCGAGTCCCTCGAGGTCCGCGAGGCTGGCACCTATGTCGAGCACGTCGTGAACCAGGTCAAGGCCGGCCTTGCTGGTCTTGAGATCACCTGCCCCAAGCAGGTCGTCGTCGCCTACGAGCCCATCTGGGCCATCGGCACCGGCAAGACCGCTACCGCCGAGGACGCTCAGGAGGTCTGCGGCGCTATCCGTGAGACCCTCAAGGAGATGTTCGGCGAGGAGCTCGCCGACGGCATCCGCGTCCTGTACGGTGGTTCCGCCAAGCCCGGCAACATTGCCGAGCTCGTCGCCAAGCCCGACGTTGACGGCGCCCTCGTGGGCGGCGCTTCGCTCAAGGCTGCCGACTTCGCCTCTATGGTCGTCAAGGCAGGCGAGTAGGACATATGGCACAACGTCATCTTCCTGCACTCCTGATTATCATGGATGGCTGCGGCCTTGCTCCGGCCGATGGCGAGAACGCCGTCGCCGCTGCCAAGACGCCCTTCCTTGATGGCCTGTACGAGAAGTACCCCCACACCACGCTCGGTGCTTCGGGCGAGGACGTGGGCCTTCCCGACGGCCAGATGGGTAACTCCGAGGTGGGTCACCTCAACATCGGTGCCGGCCGCATCGTGTTCCAGGAGCTTTCGCGCATCAACAATGCCATCAAGGACGGCTCCATCGCCAAGAACGAGGTTTTCGTCAAGGCTATGGACGATGTCAAGGCTGACGGTAAGACTCTCCACCTCATGGGCCTTATGAGCCCTGGCGGTGTTCATTCTCACATGAACCACGTCGAGGCTCTGGTCAAGATGGCTGCCGAGCACGGTGTCAAGACCGTTCGCGTCCACGCCTTCATGGATGGTCGCGACGTTGACCCGCAGTCCGGTGCCGGTTACATGAGTGAGTTCTGCGCCTTCCTGGCTAAGATCTCCGAGGAGACCGGTTGCGACGCTCGCGTTGCCACCGTCTCGGGCCGTTATTGGGCCATGGACCGCGATAATCGTTGGGAGCGCATCCAGCGCGCCTACGACGTCATGGTCAACGCGTCCGATGCCGATACCGACCCCGTTGCCGGTATCAAGGCCTACTACGAGAAGGACCCGCGCGGCGACGAGTTCGTCGAGCCCTTCGCTGCCCACAACGAGGGCATTCACGAGGGCGACGCGGCCATCTTCTTCAACTTCCGTCCCGACCGCGCTCGTCAGATGACCCGCGTGTTCACGGACAAGGAGTTCGACGGCTTTGAGCGCGAGCAGATCAAGCTTTCGCACTTTGTGACGATGACCGAGTATGATCCGACGTTTGACGTCGAGGTCGCCTTCCCCAAGACGTTCCCCGAGAACGTCCTGGCCGACGTTATCGCCGCCAATGGCCTGAAGCAGCTGCACACTGCCGAGACCGAGAAGTACGCCCACGTGACGTTCTTCCTCAACGGTGGCATCGAGGAGCCCAAGGAGGGCGAGGAGCGCGTGCTCGTCGCTTCCCCCAAGGTTGCCACCTACGATCTGCAGCCCGAGATGAGCGCTCCCGAGGTTACCGAGAAGCTCGTCGCCGCCATCAACGAGGATCGCGCTGATTTCTACATCGTGAACTTCGCGAACTGCGACATGGTTGGTCACACCGGTGTCTTCGACGCTGCCGTTAAGGCCGTTGAGGCTGTTGACGATGCCCTGTCCAAGGTTGTCCCGGCGATTCTCGCCAAGGGCGGCTTTGCACTGATTACCGCCGATCACGGCAACGCCGATCACATGTTTGACGTTGCTTCCGACGGTTCCAAGCATCCGTTTACGGCGCACACCACCAACCGCGTGCCGTTCATCATCGTTGATGAGAAGGCCAAGCTCACCGGTATCGAGGACGGCCGTCTTTCCGATATCGCTCCGACCATGCTCACCATGGCTGGTATTGAGCCTTCCGCCGAGATGACGGGTCGCGTGCTCGCCACCGAGGCCTAAGAGAAAACAAATACCGTTTTCTAGTAAGGGGGTTGTCCACAACCGGACAACCCCCTTTTTGGTATTTCTGCCATTTCCACCCCGTCCTTGAGTGGCAGGTAGGGGAGAGCGGGGGATTGTGGTACAGTACTGGAGTTTGAACTGTTCTATTAAGGAGCTTATCTATGGGTCCGTTCCAGATTCTTCTGTTTGTCGTTTGGGCTGTCTCTGCCGTGGCGCTGACGATTCTCGTCCTGATGCATTCCGGTAAGGGTACCGGCGTTTCGGATATGATTGCTAGCTCGCTGTATAACTCCAGCTCTGCCACAGGCGTTATGGAACAGAACCTCGACCGCCTGACCGTCATCATGGCTGTCGTGTTTGCCGTGTGCGTCGTGCTGTGCATGTTCTTCTTCCCGCAGGGCATCGTCGGCTACTAAGCATGAGCCGCATAAATATTCAAAAAGGGTCCCGTAAGTGCGGGACCCTTTTTGTTTACATATTTGTAACAGAGTCAAAATATCCTCACATACTTCGCCCAACTAAAGAAATTCTCGACCGTTAACCGGAATTAGCCCCAAATCGTGTATAAAATGCGCTACTGTATTGCAAAACGTTGGTCCGTTGTGCATAACCAGCCATAGCAGCGGGCGGCGTTTTGATGGTTCGGATCGGATTGTTTCGACATGTGTCCGACTGAACATTTCTTTGTCCTATCTCATAAGGAGGATGGCATGGCTGATTCTATGTTCCACCAGCCCGTTATGGGTCGTCGCGCCTTTGTTGGCGGCACCCTTGCTGCGAGCTCCATGGCTTTTCTTGCCGCATGCGGCAAGAAGGGTGGCGACGCTTCCGGTTCTGAGTCCGGTTCGACGCTGAACTTCTACATCAACAACCCGGTCTGCATCGACCCCTACAATGTCCAGGAGGACCAGGGCACTCAGGTCGAGTACCAGCTCTTTGACGCTCTGACCTCTTATGACGCCGAGAAGGGCGAGATCGTTCCGCTGGCTTGCGAGTCCTTTGAGGCCAACGACGACGCCACCGAGTTTACCTTCAAGATCAAGAAGGCCAAGTTCCACAACGGTGACGACGTTACCTCCAAGTCCTTCAAGCTCGGTTGGGAGCGTCTGGTCAACACCAAGTCGGCCATCGCTACCGAGTATGGCCCTTCCGAGGTCTCCTATCACCTTTCCATGGTCGAGGGCTATGACGATCTGCTTGCCGGTAACGCTACCGAGCTCAGCGGTGTTACCTGCCCCGACGATGAGACCCTCGTCGTCAAGCTGTCTTCCGCTTACGCCGACTTCCCCTTCGTCGCCTCTCACCCGGCTCTGGCCCCGGTTCCCGAGTGCGCCGAGTCCGATGCCAAGAGCTTCTATCTTGCACCGGTCGGTAACGGCCCGTTCATGATGGACGGCAAGTGGGAGGATGGCCAGGAGATCAACCTCAAGAAGTTCGACGATTACCATGGCGACAAGGCCAAGATCGATGGCATCCACTTCCAGGTCATCAAGGACATGGAGACTGCTTACAAGGAGTTCCAGGCCGGTAACCTCGATGTCTGCGACGTTCCCGTCGCTCAGATCGATGCCGCCAAGAAGGATCGCGGCGTGTCCAAGGACGGCTACACCATGGGTGACGGCGAGCGCATGCTGCTCGGCGCCGAGCCTTCCACGTACTATCTGACCTGCAACACCACGGCCGAGCCGTTCAACAACGCCGACCTGCGTAGGGGCATCTCCCTGGCCATCAACCGTGAGGCCATCTGCAAGACCATCTTCAAGGGTACCCGTACCCCTGCCGACGGCATTGTTCCTCCGGGCATCGATGGCTACAAGGAGGGCGCATGGGAGTTCTGCGCCTACGATGTCGACAAGGCTAACGAGTACCTCGACAAGGTTGCTCCCGCTGGCGCTAACGGGGATCGTGGCATTAGCGTGACCCTTTCCTACAACCAGGACGGCGGTCACAAGGAGATCATGGAGTCCATCATCGGTGACCTCGCCAAGGTTGGCGTTACCGCTGTCTCCGATACCCCTGAGTGGTCTGCCTTGCTCGAGCAGTACCAGAACTTTAACTATCAGTTCGGTCGTCTGGGTTGGATTGCCGACTACCCGATTATGGACAACTTCCTGTATCCGCTGTTCCACTCTGATTCCCTCGGTGGCGACAACCGCTCCGGTTACAACAACCCCGAGTTCGACGCCAAGGTCGACGAGGCTCGTGCTATTGTTGACGACGAGGAGCGCGTCGCTAAGATGCAGGAGGCCGACGCTATGGTCGCTGCCGACTGCCCGGTCATCCCGGTGATGTTCTACACGCACACCATCGTCGGCTCCGATCGCATCAAGCACCTCTATGTCGATCCGCAGAAGCACGCCGAGCTGGGTACCGCTGAGCTCGCCTAAGAGTTTGCAGCTTCCGTGAGGGTCAAGTATTTACGTAGACCTCATGGGAAACATACAGTTCTCCCTAACCTGGGGTAAACTGGCTGATGGTAATTTTGGGATGCCGGTCTGGCGATCGGCATCCCATTTAGGTTAATCCCTAGATAGGGGAGTGGTATGGGTAAGTACATCGTTAAACGTGTGCTTCAGTTCATCCCGGTATTTTTGGGCGTTACGCTGATTCTGTTCGCCCTTCAGAATATCGTGCCGGGAGATCCGATCAAGCTGATCGGTGGAGACAAGGCTCTGTCCCCCGAGGTGGAGCTTCAGCTTCGCGTCCGCTATCACCTGGTCCAGTCGGACGAGGACGGCAACGCGATCCTTGACGAGAACGGCGACCCCGTTCAAACGTCGCTCGTGGACCGTTACTTGTATTACATGAACGGCCTGCTTCATGGCGATCTGGGCAATTCGTATCAGCGCAAGCTGCCGGTTACGGAAATCTTTGCCCAGAAGTATCCGTATACGGTCAAACTTGCCGCGTGCGCCATCGTGCTCGAGGCAATTATGGGTATCGGCGCGGGTATCATTTCGGCGGTAAAGCGTTATTCCTTCTGGGATATTTTGGTAACGCTCACCACGTCGATCCTCGTTGCGGTCCCGGCCTTCTGGCTCGGTATGTTGCTGCAGCTGTTCTTTGGCGTCATCCTCAAGGACGCTACGGGCGGTGCAATCTCCATGCCGATCTCGGGTGCCGGCGGTTCCAGCTCTCAGTATCAGGATTGGATGCACTATGTGCTTCCGACCATTACGCTGGCTTCGGTTTCGACCGCTTATGCCGCCCGCATTATGCGCTCGCAGCTGCTTGACGTCATGAACCAGGATTACATCCGTACGGCAAAGGCCAAGGGTCTCTCCAATCGCGCGATCATCGTCAAGCATGCGCTTAAGAATGCACTCATCCCCGTCGTTACCTATATTGGTGTCGACTTTGGTGGCATGCTTTCGGGCGCCATCCTGACCGAGACGGTCTTTAACTGGCCCGGTATCGGCTATGAGGTCTATCGCGCCATTAGCATGCGTGACTGGCCCATCGTTATGGGCGGCGTTACGCTCATCGTTGTCGTCGTCATGGTGATCAACCTGCTCGTCGACATTAGCTATGCATTCCTCGACCCGCGCATCCGCCTTGGCGGTCCGTCGGATAAGGCCTAAGGGAGGTACGTCTCATGCAGGAAACTGATTCTCAGTCTCAGGAGCAGGCTACCGCCACCAAGGCCGCATCTGCTCCCGCCAAGTCCCGCACGCTGTGGGGCGACGCTTTTAAGCGTCTTCGCAAGAACAAGCTCGCCGTTATCGGTGTCTGCTGGATCATCATCGTCGTTTTGGTTGCCCTGACCGCAGATCTGTGGGCTAAGCCCTGGCTCGGTTCGCCGACGGCTTCCGACTCGACCACCATGGCCGAGACGTCGCTGTTGGCTCCGTGTGCAGAGCACCCGTTTGGCACCGACGCCCTTGGTCGCGACATTCTCGTCCGCGTTATCTACGGTGCGCGCGTTTCGCTGTCTGTCGGAATTATGGCCACCGCGATTTCCACGCTGATCGGTCTGGTCATGGGTGCTCTGGCCGGTTTCTACGGCGGCATCTGGGATACGATCATCATGCGCTGTGCGGACATCTTCCTGGCGTTCCCGTACGTGCTGTTCGTTGTCGCCATGATCGCCGTTATCGGCCGCGGTCTTCAGAACGTCTTTATCGCCATCGGTATTCTCGGCTGGCCTTCGATTGCGCGCGTCTTCCGCTCTGCGATCTTGACCGTCAAGGAAAACGACTATGTTGATGCTGCGCGCGCGATGGGTGCATCTGATGCTCGTATCGTCGTGCGTCACATCTTCCCGAACTCCGTCGCCTCCATCGTGGTCTACGCGACCATGAACATTGGTGGCGCCATCCTGACCGAGTCTGCTCTGTCCTTCCTCGGCATGGGCGTTATTCCGCCTACGCCTTCGTGGGGCTCCATGATTCAGGACGGTCAGCAGTATCTGCTGACTGCTCCCTGGATGATGATCATGCCCGGTCTGGCAATTCTCTCGACGGTGCTCGCCTTCACCCTGCTGGGTGACGGTTTGCGCGACGCCCTCGACGTCAAGATGAAGGACGCATAAGGATGAAGAAGAACAAGAACTATGTGGACCTGAAGGACCAGCCGGTTCCCGAGGGCCAGCATCTGCTCGAGGTCGATGACCTAAAGATGTATTTCCACACCGAGGATGGCGTCGTTCGCGCTGTCGACGGTGTCTCCTACACGCTCGATCGCGGCGAGACCCTGGGCGTCGTCGGTGAGTCCGGCTCCGGTAAGTCCGTGACCGCCATGACCATCATGGGCCTCATCTCGATGCCTCCGGGAAAGATTGAGGGCGGCGACGTTCGCTATCGCGGTCGTTCTATCCTCGAGATGACCGAGGAAGAGATGCAGCACATTCGCGGTAACGATATCGCGATGATCTTCCAGGATCCTATGACTTCCTTGAACCCGGTCTATAAGATCGGCAAACAGGTGGGCGAGGGCCTTCGTCTGCACCGCGGCTACTCCAAGCAGGAGGCGCTCAAGCGTGCCACCGAGCTTTTGGACCTCGTTGGTATTCCCGAGCCCGAGAAGCGCGTCAATGAGTATCCGCACCAGTTCTCTGGCGGTATGCGTCAGCGCGTCATGATTGCCATGGCTCTTGCCTGCGATCCCGATATTCTGATTGCCGACGAGCCCACGACTGCCCTGGACGTTACCATTCAGGCTCAGATTATTGAGCTTATGCAGGAAATGCAGGAGAAGAACGGCAACGCCATCATCATGATCACCCATGACCTGGGCGTCGTCGCTGATATGGCCGACAAGATCATGGTTATGTACGCTGGCCGTCCCGTCGAGTTCGGTACTGCTGAGGAAATTTTCTACGAGAGCCGTCACCCCTATACCTGGGGCCTTATCCGCTCCATCCCGGAGCAGGCCATCGAGGAGAAGAAGCCGCTTACGCCGATTCACGGCAACCCGCCTTCGCTCATGAACCTGCCTGAGGGCTGCGTCTTCTCTCCTCGCTGCCCCTATGCGACGGACAAGTGCCGCAAGCAGCGCCCCGAGCGCGTTGTCACCGAGTCTGGTCACTACTCTGCGTGCCACTACTCCGGTGACCCCGAGTTCCTCAAGAACGCTCCTGAGACGTCCCGTACGCGCAAGGATTCCAAGAAGGGAGGCGAGGCGTAATGGCAGATACCAACGAGCGTACTCCTCTGCTGAAGGTCGAGCACCTCTCTAAGGAGTTTCCCGCTGAGTCCGGCATGTTCGCCAAGCGCTTCTCCAAGCGTGTCGTCTCTGCTGTGAATGACATTTCGTTCGAGATTTATCCGGGTGAGACCTTTGGCCTGGTCGGCGAGTCTGGTTGCGGTAAGTCCACCACGGGCCGTACCATCATGCGCCTGACCAAGCCGACGGCAGGCAAAGTGTTCTTCCAGGGTAAAGATGTTGCCGAGATGAGCAAGCATGAGATCAAGGACATGCGTCGCGAGATGCAGTTTATCTTCCAGGATCCCTATGCTTCGCTGAATCCCCGCATGACCATCGGCGAGATCGTCTCCGAGCCCATGACCATTCACGGCGTGGGCACCAAGGAGGAGCGCATTGAGCGCGTCCGCGAGCTTCTCGACGTTGTCGGACTGAACCCCGAGCACATTAACCGCTATCCTCATGAGTTCTCCGGCGGTCAGCGTCAGCGTGTCGGCATTGCCCGTGCATTTGCGCTGAAGCCTAAGCTGATCATCTGCGACGAGCCGGTTTCCGCTCTGGATGTGTCCATTCAGGCCCAGGTTCTGAACCTACTGAAGGAGCTCCAGGACAAGTTCGGTACCGCATATCTGTTTATCGCCCACGACTTGTCCGTCGTGCAGCACATCTCCGATCGCGTTGCCGTTATGTATCTGGGTAAGATGGTCGAGGTTTCGGACTGGAAGACGCTCTACAGCGAGCCCCTCCATCCGTACACGCAGTCGCTGCTGTCTGCCGTGCCGGTTCCCGATCCGGATATCCAGAAGACCCGTAAGCGTATCATCCTTGCCGGCGATCCGCCGTCACCGCTGGATCCGCCGACCGGTTGCCGTTTCCACACGCGCTGCCCGATCGCGCAGGGTATTTGCTCTGAGAAGCTTCCCGAGTTTAAGGAAGTCGCACCGGGTCACTGCTGCGCCTGCCACTTCGCGGAGCCGTTCCCGATTAAGGAATCGCACATCGACCTGTAGCTGGTTGTTATCGTCCGGGCCCGCCCTGAAGTTACTTTTCAGAACGTCCTCGGACATGCAAGAAACCCCCGCTGCGCACTTCGTGCGGCGGGGGTTTCTTGCGTCCTGCGGAGTGTTCTGAAAAGTAACTTCAGGGCAGGCCCTGCGGTAACTCGGCAGAGGAGGGGAGTGCGATTCCTCGATCGCTCACTTAATCTAATAGGAAAGTTAGTGAGGCCGGAGCTTTAGCTCCGGCCTCCCCATATAAGGGCTCGGCTTTGCCGAGCCACCAAATTTACATCAGCCCCCAGAACATGTTTGAGAACTGTGCCTGAAGTATGTATTTGCAGGCCCCGAATCGGTGTTGCCTCCCGGCGCATTCCGCAGGGGGAGCGATATTTTGCAGCACGAAGTGCGCAGCAAAATATCGCTCATGCCCGAGGACGCGCCGGGAGGCAACACCGATTCGGGGCCGGACACACGGATCTACCTGCGCATTTACAAATTCGTAAACTTTTTTGAAAAAAGTGCTTGCACAGTTCTCGAATCATAGGTTATTATCTTCCTCGTTGAACGCGCGGGTCCAACAAAACGGACCGCGAATCAACAACATAGCATGTCGGAGTGGCGGAATTGGCAGACGCGCTAGCTTGAGGTGCTAGTGACCGCTTTTTGGTCATGCGGGTTCAAGTCCCGCCTCCGACACCATCGCATTTGAGAAGCCTCTTCGGAGGCTTTTTTGTTACCGATAGACGGTGGGGTCCACGATGGAAACGCTTGAACGCAACGAGTGGGCAGACGTTGCCCAACTAGTCGAGATCACGAGCGATGCTGTCATCATCTGTGAGCTCGACGGAACCATTCTGCATGTGAATAATCGCTTACTTGGTTTGATGTGCGAGGAACGCGCCGACGTCATCGGTGGAGATGTTAAAGACGTCCTGTACTCATCCGCTTTTGAACGTGCGACGGAACATCGTCTGCCATTTGAAACTGATGGCTCCGAGAACGAACTGATGCTCAAGCTGAGTGACGGCTCCTTTATCCCCGTCTTGGTTCGTGCGGGCTCCGTGACGCCTCCACGCATCTTTGGGCGCCGCGCGCCACGTGTCCTGGTGGCGCTCCATAGCATCGAAGAACAGTATTCTCACGACCGTCAACTCAAGCGTGCGTTATCGGAGCTTAGAGTGGCGAACAAGCGTCTCTCTGGCACGCTTTCGGTCATTATGAGCACTGTGGGCTCCGATGAGTTACCCAGCCTGCTTGATACTGTTTTGAACCAGCTTGTAGGAACGCTCGATGCTTCGGGTGCCGCTATCTATTTTTCTGAGAGCGGCGGTTTTAAACTTCGCGGTGTTTCCAAGGAGCTGTACGACAGCTACCTGCCTGAGTTTTTGCCGTATGGCGCTGGCATTCCGACGTATGTTCTTCGTGAGTCGCGTGCCTGTCGCTTGTCGATTCAACAGGACCTTGAGGGCGATAAGGCCGCCTCCGGTATGTTCATGGACTTGGACAATCGTTCTAAGCACCTGTTGCGCGTGCAGGATATGCCTCCGTACCGCAGCGAGATCTGTCTTCCCGTTTTTTACGGTACGCAGATCCTTGGCGTGCTGGAAGTTGGTTGGAAACGCCCCCAGGCACCGCTCGCCTATGACGTTAATGTACTCGAGGTCACTTGCGATTACTTGTCTATCCAACTGGTCGGCATGGCATCGAGTCTTCGCTCTCGTCGCACGGCCGAGCTTGGCCGCTCGCTCAATGTCTTACGTGATGAGTTGTTTACCTTTCTAGACGATTCCGTCGCGGCTACCCAGGCGGTATCGTCCGAGATCTGCAATATGCTCAACTGCCATTTTTGCCCTGTTGAGTATGACGCCAGTCTGGATTCCTACGTCATAGATTTTGAAGGCGGCAGTCGCGTTGCTTTGCCGGACGATCCCGAGAAGCTTTTCTTTTCCACGACGGCGCCAGCGGCACGTCTGGGGGCTGGCCCTGATGGCTTTGAGGCATCTGTTTTGGGAGGTGCGAGTGCCGAGGACCTTAAACACGTCCGTATAACTCGCGTTGACGAATCGATGCCTATGGGAGGCTGGCTTAGGGCGCATGGTCTGCCTTGTCAAGGTCTCTACGTCGACTCCGGCATCGAGGCGGGGCACCCGCGCTCTGAGGGCGATGGCAAGCACAGTAGCGACGCGATTGTTCCTGCTTCTGTTGCGAAGAGCCCGACGACGCGCGCGCTGCTGCTTCGTGATGGTAGCCAAGAGCCGATTGATGACCTTGAATATGACTACTTGGTGCACTTGGCGCATGACTTTGAACTGATCTACGAAGGCGAATCTCAAAAGCGCGAGGAGCGCCATATCGCTCAGACGCTCCAGATTGGCATGAGAAATTCCCTGGGGGATGTTCCGGGTATCGCAACCGATTCGGTGTACCTGTCGGCCACGAATTCGGCGTTGGTCGGAGGCGATTTCTATACGCTCATTCGTCTTCCCGACGACTGCGCCGTCATGATTCTGGGTGATGTGTCTGGCAAAGGCATTGAGGCCGCATCGATGTCCGCGCTCGTCAAGACGGCCCTGACGGCATATGCCTGGGAGGGCGCTGGACCGGCCCGCATGGCACGCTCCCTTAACAGCATGTTCATGGGCTTTTCGAGGGTCGAGACGTTCGTGACGGCCTTTATCGCCAAGATTGACCTTAAGGCCGGACGCGCAACGTATTGTTCGGCGGGCCATCCTCCGACCATGGTCATCAGGCCAGAGTCGATGCCGCTGGGTGGCGGTGAGGCACGTGGGGGAGAGGTTGAGCTGCTTGGATGCCAATCGGGCGTAATCGGTGCCTTTGAGAGCATGGTGTACGAGACAGGCGTGTTTACGTTCGCCCCCGGCGACATGCTCTTCATGTATACGGATGGAACGATTGAGGCCCGCGACCGCACCGGAGCGTTCTTTGGCGAGCAGCGCTTGCGCGACCTTCTGCTTTCTGTTTCGGGGGAGGGCGTGTCGGGCATTTGCGGCAAGGTCTTGGGCGAGCTTGACCGATTTACCGAATCGGCGCTGGACGATGACATTGCATTGGTGTCCCTTGAGTTTTTACGGGGTCGTTCATAGACGACGCTGGGCGGGCTGAATCCGCACGGTTGGGGAAACGAATGCATCGAGTGGGCTTTTTTGGGAACCATGGTCGTATGAATGAGTGGAATGACATAGCGGTTTTGACGCCACCGGGCGATATCGACATCGCCACGGTGCCTGCGCTGCGTCGGCGGCTGGATGCTTTGATTGGCCGCGGCGTGCGTCGTGTCGTCATCAACTGTCAGGCTGTTAGCTTTATCGATTCGACGGGCTTGGCATTCCTGCTTACGCGCGCTCGTGAGCTCATGAGGCGAGAAGGCCTGCTTTCGCTCGTCAATGCATCAGGTGAAGTTGTTCGCTTTTTGGAGATTGCTCGTCTTGTCGATATCCTTCATGTCGCGGGGCCGGCACGGGAGTCTATTCCCGCCATTCCGGTGGGGGAGCTGCCTCGCTGGAGTAAGAGCGTTGAGGTCCGTCAGGGTATCGAGAATCTTCCATACTACCGACATCGCATCGCCGAACTCCTTGAATCGCTTCCGTTGCGCCGTGACGAGCGCTACGATGTCGCATTGGCGTCGGGGGAGGCGCTGGGTAATGCCTATGACCATGCGGGCGGTATCGGGTGCGTCCTGACGGTTCAGGCCTATGGCGATCGCGTTGTGGTTGAGGTGCTTGATCGAGGTGCCGGCTATTCTATCGATAAAACGAGCGAGCCGGTCGCATCCGAGGAACGCGGCCGTGGTATCAAGCTTATGCGTATGCTCGTCGATAACGTGGAGGTTGCTCGTCGTACGGACGGCGCCGGCACGCGCGTGCAGATGGTGAAGCTGTTTAGCGGAGCGCTGGAATCGTGTGCCTAGCCAATCGCTTTAACGCGTTTGGCTACTAAGAACATGCGGCAGACAAGTTTTTTGAAAAAAGTACTTGCGTCTTTTGGACAACTCGCGTAAATTAATAACCCGCAAGCGGACATGGCTCAGTTGGTAGAGCACAACCTTGCCAAGGTTGGGGTCGCGGGTT
>JBKXPS010000016.1:0-42505 GCA_047014445.1 Collinsella aerofaciens
AGCACTCCGCATGCACGCGACGGAACACATGCCCGGTAATCCCCTCCATAGGGGCCAACGATAGAATCATCAACATCTACTCTCAGATCAATGCGGCAAAGGGACTGCCCCCTTGTCACATGCATTATGCCTTGTGCTTCAGGCGATTCACAAGATAGAGGTGACTACTGGACGATGACCATCCTCCAGCCGCACCCCATACAACAAAAGTGAATACTTTCCCGGGAAGTGAACAAGTGAAAAGTAATAGATCTCGATTTACATGCCGTTCAATGCGACAAAGGAACTGTCCCCTTGTCGCATTATTCAGAGCGCAGGGCTTCCACGGGGTCCTTTTTGGATGCACTGCGGGCCGGTAGCAAACCGGCGACGACCGTTAGCAGCACCGAAATCGCGATGAGCACCAGCGCGTCCTGCACGGGCAGGCTCATCAGGTTGGGGACCTGTTTGGCCGCAAGCGCCCAAGCATTGACCGGGAAGCTCACGGCCACCACGACGACAACAGCAAAGACGCCGGCAATGAGGCCCTCGATAAAGGTCTCGGCGTTGAACACGTTTGCCACGTTACGCTTCGACGCGCCAATCGCACGCAGAATGCCAATCTCCTTTTTGCGCTCCAGCACGCTGATGTACGTGATGATGCCGATCATGATGGAGCTCACCACCAGGCTGATGCTTACGAATGCGATGAGCACCAAGCTGATGGTGTTCACGATGTCGGTTACCGAACCCATGATGATGCCCATGTAGTCGGTGTACGAAATTGCCCGATTATCGTGGCCGGCGGCTTTGACCTGCTTGTTGTACGCGTCGATGTGATCGAGCACGCGCTCCTTGGCCTCAAAGTCGCGCGGGAAAATCTTGACCGAGATGGGGTCTGCCTCGTCCGCATAGCCCAACGTGGTCAGATTGTTGTCGTAGGTGAGCTTCGACGCCTTGGCATAGCTCATCATGAGCGAACTCAGGTCCTCGGCGTCCATGTTGAAGTGAATGGCACGAGTAAAGGCACTCGCATCCACGCGCATGGCGCTCGCCAGGTTAGCAAAACTCGAAGACATCTGCGTCGCCATCTGGTCCATAAGCCCTGCCGCGCCTGCCTTGAGCTGAGTTGACACCGTCGCCGCAATCTGATCGCTGATCGACTTCATCACCTGATCCATAGCCTGCTGCAGATACGGAGCCAGCTGCTTTTGCACATAGTCGGTCATCGTCTGTTGCAGGCGCTCGGCCAGGGCATCGCCACCGAGTGCCTTGAGCTGTGTCAGGTATTGCTGCGCCGTGGCATCACTCTCAAGATACGTCGAGAATGCGGCAGCGAGCTTTGCCGCGTCTTTAAGATCTTCGGGTGACAGCGCCCTAAACTGATCAGACCGCAAAAAGCCCTCAAACAGTTGGTTGGCAAGCATTCCCACCTGCTGCATTTGCTCGGGCGTGAGCTCCAGACCGTCAAAGATGCCCGAGAAATCTGGGGCCGGTGCTTTTGCCATGATGTCGCTGAAGTCGATGTCCCTTCCAACGCCCGAAAGGTCAATGTCCAGCCCGGATAAGTCGATACCAGAAAGGTCCATACCGCCGGCCGCACCCGAGAGTGCAGACGCATCAAACGAGAACGCGCTCTTGAGCGCCGCCTCGTCCACACTGAACATGCTGCCCAGATCCACGCCTTGTTTGGCCTCGCCTTGCAGTTCGTCGAAGGTTTTGCCCGTAAAGACATCCGTCTCGGGGTGGGCGAGTTGCTCCTGCACAATCTGCGAATCGGCAGCGCGCTCCATAAGCTGGCGAGTCAGCGCATGCGTATAGGCAATGCCCGGGGACAACGCGCTCGCGTTAGCCGTCTCGTTGGGTCGCACCACGCCCACAATGTGCACGTCGATACCGTCGGCAACCTTGGCTGCCATAAAGTCGGCGTCGCCAGACATGTCAGTCCACATGCCGGTCTCTTCGTTTTTGCGATAGGCATCGGCCGACGACAACACCTTAAACGTCGTGGACAGCGCATCGTCGTAGGTAAATTCGGTGCCGGTCTCGGGCGTTTCGACCCCACCGTCAGCCGTCATAGCGCTGTTTACCAGATCGTTGAGCTCATTGATATCCAGCGCGCCGATGCTGTAGAGCGTGTAGTCACCCACCGTGCCACGACTCGAGAGCACCATTACGGCTTCGTTGGCGGACGTGGGCCAATGACCGGCGACGACATCGTACTGACTGTCGAGCAGGCTCTGGTCGTCGATCATCTCGTTAAAGACCGAGGTTCCCATGGATTCCATGCTCACCGTTGCCGCCGAGCTCGCGCCTCCGCTCATGGCCTCGGTCATGGCATTGGGCACCAGCCGAACGGGTTTCTCGTCACCCTTGCCGGCACGATAGACAACCGGCGATACACCGTAGCCGTACTGAATGGCGTTGACCTCTTTGTCGATACCGTCGCCGCCGTCGTCAAGCCATGCCTTAAAGCTCGTCATGTCGTTGGACTTAACGCTCGCAAACATATCCTTTACGGCCGTGACCACGGGAATCTTATCGGTTCCCTGAGCCTTGCCGCCGGCACTGTCGTCGGACGAATCCACGTTTTCAGGCGAGTCATCATCCGCGGCCCCCTGCCCGCCCATCATGGACGACAGGTCGTAATCCTGCTTGGAAATGGTGAGTGGGTAGCTCGAGAGCGTATCCTCCTCGACCTTTTTGATGTAGCCGTTTACGCCGTTGGACAGCGCCAGAATCGCCGCGATACCGATAATGCCAATCGAGCCCGCAAAGGCAGTCATGGCCGTGCGGCCCTTCTTGGTCATGAGGTTTCGGGCAGAAAGCCCCAGCGCCGTCACAAAGCTCATCGAGGTTTTGCGCGTAGGCTTGGCCTCGCGGCGCGTGGCGTCAGCGACATCGAAAGGATCGGAATCATCGGTGATCTTGCCGTCCGCCAGGTTGACGATGCGCGTGGCGTATTGGTATGCCAGGTCGGGATTGTGCGTGACCATGATGACCAGACGGTCGCGCGCAACTTCTTTGAGCAAATCCATAACCTGCACGGATGTCGTTGAATCCAAAGCGCCAGTCGGCTCGTCGGCAAGGACGATCTCAGGGTCATTGATCAGGGCGCGGGCAATGGCCACGCGCTGCATCTGCCCGCCCGATAGCTGGCTCGGGCGCTTGTTAACGTGCTCGCCCAAGCCGACTTTCTCCAACGCCTCGCGCGCACGCTGGCGGCGCTCGGCATGCCCCACGCCCGTGAGCGTGAGCGCCAGCTCCACGTTTTCCAAAATGGTCTGATGCGGAATGAGGTTATAGCTTTGGAACACAAAGCCGATGCGGTTGTTGCGGTAGGCATCCCAATCGCGGTCGCGGAAGTCCTTGGTCGAGATGCCGTCAATCAGCAGGTCGCCAGAATCAAAGTGGTCGAGTCCGCCGATAACGTTGAGCATCGTGGTTTTGCCCGAACCCGAGGGACCCAGAATGGCCACGAACTCGTTATCGCGAAAAGACAGGCTCACGCTGTCGAGCGCCACCTGCGTAAACGACTGCGTAACGTACCTTTTGCAAATACCTTTGAGCTCCAGCATGGACGGCAACCTCTCCTGCGCAGGCACCCTGCCCGCTCTCCTCCGCCGTTCGTATTCGACGCGTTTGTCCTACTCTATCCCCATTTTTTGCCGACGCCAGTGAGGAATGTAACAAACCGCGCCAAAAAACGAACGGGACGGCGCCCAAAAGAAGAGGTCCCGAGCGGGACCTCTATATGGTGGAGCTTATCTTGAAAGGTAGCGGACTACTTCGCACAGCGGTGCACGATCATCGCCATGCTTTACGCGTTTTCTACTGCTCGCTATTCGCAATCGCCTGGTCGATAAGCTTGTCGAGCGCTGCGCGCTGCTCAGCGGAGCTGATGGCGCCCACGATGGGCTCCCCTACGATGTTGCCATTCTGATCGATGACATACGTTGTCGGGAACGAGAACAAATTTGACGTAAACTTACCGGCCTCGCTATCCGACTTGAACCAGATGTTCTTATATGTCACGCCCTTCTTGCTCAGTACGTCCTTGGCATCTGCAATCTCGCCCTTGTTGCCATCGAGCGTAAAGGAATTGACGCCCACGACCTGGCCGCCCTTCTTGGCAAGCTCCTTATTCAGGTCCTCAAGGTCGCCCAACTCACCCACGCACGGCTTGCAAGTGGTGAACCAGAAGTTCATGACGGTGACCTTGTTCTTAGAGAACAGCTCGTCGCTGTTCACGTCGTTGCCATCCAGGTCCTTGCCCGTAAAGCTGGGGAACTTCGTCGCCTCGCTCGAAGCATTGGCACCAGCCGTCATGCCAGCGGTCGAAGCGTCGACGCTCTCGCCTGCACTCGGCGTGCTTCCACAGCCGGGGAACTCCTTCTCCAGGCTCTCGAGCTTGTCCTCGATCTCCTTGATCTGCTGTGCACCGGCCTTGAGTGTCTTAAGCTCATCCGCCGTGAACTCATCCTTGGCGCCGTCGATGGTCTTGAGCAGAAAATCGCCGTAATTGCTGCCGTCCTCAATCATTGCCGAGTCTTTATTTGCCGCATTAAATACCTTTTCCCACAGCGCGTTATCACTCGAAAAGATCTCGTTCTCCTTCTGCATGAGTTTTGCATACAACTCGGCGGCCTCGTCGGCATTGGCCGGCTTCTGCGCAGTGAGTTCTGCGATCTTAGGATCGGAGCTCGCAGATTCGCTCGCATTGCCACCGGGCGCCGAACATGCCACAAGGCACAAGGCCAATACCGGCACCATAAACAGGGCCGCAATCTTAGAAAGCTTCATAGTCATTCCTCCGTTTTGTCGAAGCTTGTTTACTTTTTATCAGCGGTCAAGGGAAGCTTTTCCGCCGACACATCCAGGCCATAGCGATAGCTGATGGCATCGACGGGACAGGCCCCGATGCACTTTCCGCACCGGATACATTCGGCATGATTGGGCGCGCGGACCACATCAACGTCCATCTGACAAACCTTTGAGCACTTGCCGCACGAGACACATTTGCACGCGTCAACCTGAATCCCCAACAAGGACACCCTATTCATGAGCGCATAGAATGCGCCGAGTGGGCAAATCCATTTGCAGAAGGGGCGGTAGAACAAAACGCTCAGCACTACCACGGCAATGAGAACGGCAAGTTTCCAAGTAAAGAGATGTCCCAACGCAGATCGAATGCCGGCATTGGCGATGGCCAGCGGAATGGCGCCCTCGAGCACACCCTGCGGACAGATGTACTTGCAAAAGAATGGGTCGCCCATGCCCACGTCGTTAACCATCAAGACGGGCAGCAGCACCACGGCAAACAGCAGCACGACGTACTTGATGTACGTGAGCGGCTTAAGCTTTTTCGTGGAAAGCTTTTTGCCGGGAATCTTATGAAGCAGCTCCTGCAGCCAGCCAAACGGGCACAGAAAGCCGCATACAAAGCGTCCCAGCAGCACGCCGAGCAAAATGAGCGTACCGGTGACATAGTAAGAAAAGTTGAACTTGGATGAACCTACCACCGACTGGAACGACCCGATGGGGCACGCACCCGATGCCGCGGGGCACGAATAGCAATTAAGTCCAGGTACGCAGACTGTTTTTCCCGCGCCCTGATAGATGCCGCCTTTGGCAAAGTTTGGCAGGTGAATATTGGTGACCAGCGTCGCCGCCGCCTGAATGAATCCGCGAAATCGGGCCAAAACATGCGACGCAGTGTTTTCTCTTTTATCCAATTCCGATACACTCCAAGCACAGCCTAATCGCTTTGGCCAGCACGGCATCCGCCTCGCCACGCATAACGCCAAAGCACACCATGGCAATTCCGACGATCAACAAAGCGACCTGTACCACGGGTTTTACCGCTTTGAACAACCTGACCACTCCTTTCGTTACGCGACCATTGGACCATATCGGCTATAAAATCCGTGTTAAGCGCGATTTGAAATGTGCAAGGAGACTGTTATGCGTATTTTGATCGTCGAGGACGAGCGGGCGCTGTGTGACGCAATCGCGCGCAGCTTGCGAAACTTGGCGTACAGCGTCGACTGCTGTCACGACGGGCAGGAGGCGCTCGACCTACTGGACGTTGAGGCCTTCGACCTCGTGGTACTCGACCTCAACCTTCCCCGTATCGATGGCATGACCGTACTCAGGGAACTTAGGAAAACCGACTGCGAGACCAAGGTACTCGTGCTCTCGGCACGCGGCGAGGTCGTCGACAAGGTCGCCGGACTCGATGCCGGCGCCAACGATTACCTTACCAAGCCGTTTCATCTGGACGAACTTGCGGCAAGGATCCGCAGCCTTACCCTCAGGCGCTTCGCACAAAGCGACATAGTATTAACCTGCGGAAAGCTCAACTTTGACACCAAGGCGCGCATCGCTTCCGTGGACAGTGAGGCCATATCTCTTACGCGCAAGGAAACGGGAATCTTGGAATACCTGATGCTTAATCAGGGGCGACCGGTAAGCCAAGAGGAGCTTATCGAGCACGTTTGGGATAGCACCGTGAACTGTTTTAGCAACGCAACCCGCGTTCACATCTCGTCGCTCCGCAAAAAGCTACGCAGCGCTTTGGGATACGACCCGATTCGCAATCGGATTGGAGAGGGCTACGTTATGGAGGATGGCGAATGAAAGGGCTTTCGCTGCAATGGCGCATAACGATCATGACGGCACTGCTGACGTGTGCGGCGTGCGTGCTGACGAACTGTCTGGTCGGCTATACGGGCATGCGCTACATGGATGCCATCGGCAGCGACATCTCGGCCTTTAACGCAACCGGCGAAGATTCGCTCTGGGCGTTCGACCCAACGAAAGCGGCCCTCGATGACAAGGTCACAATCGTCGTAAACGACGCGCAAGAGTCTTTTGGCACGACAGCCTGGTACATCACGGCTGGAGTCACACTCCTTGGCGGCGCGCTGGCATACTTTGTGAGCGGCCGTGCACTCAAACCGCTACGGGCTTTTGCAGCCCAGGTTGAGCGTGTGCAGCCTGACAACCTAAGCGAAATCAGACTCAATGAAGATGTGCCCACCGAGCTACAACGATGCAGCGCCTCTTTCAACGACATGATCGCCCGTCTTGGCGAAGGATTCTCTGCACAGCGTCAGTTTACCGGCAACGCCGCACACGAGCTGCGCACCCCGCTCGCCCTTATGCAAGCACAGATTGAACTATTCATCTCCGAGCACTCCGGTTTGCAACCCGAAACAGCCGAGCTGCTCGGCCTGCTACAAGAACAAACCGAGCGCATGTCTCGAATGGCCAAGGTATTGCTTGAGATGAGTGAGCTCCGCAGCGTCCCTTGCGAGGACGATGTGGAACTTGGTCCTTTGTCCGAAGAGGTCCTCACCGACCTTGCGCCACTTGCCGAAAATAAGGGCATAGCCCTCAATTGTGCTGGAGACGCTTTAGTAATCGGGAGCGACACGCTCCTCTATCGGCTGGTGTTTAACCTGGTCGAAAATGCCATCCGTTACAGCCGCACCGGCTCGACTGTCAACGTCTCCATCTGCGACAACGACAGCCATGTGTTCCTGCGAGTCGAGGACCAGGGCCCGGGAATACCCAAGCAGTACCGTGAGAGCATCTTCCAGCCGTTCTTTCGTCTAGACAAATCCCGCAGTAGGGCATATGGCGGCGCAGGACTCGGACTAGCGCTCGTTTGGGAGATTGCAGCGCTTCACGGTGGCACGGTAGAGGTCGAAGCAAGTTCCGAGAACGGGACCACCATGCTCGCAAGCCTTCCAAAACGATCCGCAGCGTTAACCGAACAGTAGAACGAAAGGGGTCCCGAGCAACAGGAGTACAATTGCTGCATTGTTGCCAGCTGTTGGGAGATGGAAGATGGACTGCGATGGCTACCCATGCGTTCCCATGCCGTTGATGTGCACCGCCTTTGTGCCGGGGCAGATTGACGCTGCGGTTGCAGGCATTTCCGACCCCGATTCGCGCGCCATTGCCACGGCAGAAGCGCTGTACTTTCGCGGACAGGCCGCCCTCGCTGCCAAGACGGCGCGCCCCTATCTTGACGCCACCGATCCCGCACTGCGCTATTCCGCATGCTTTATCTGCGGATACGCCAGCCTGTCGCTCAACCGTATCGCCGACGCCCGTCGGTGCCTTGCTGGCATCCTCGATACGCCGGCTGACGAGGAGTCGCCCGCCGTCCACGCCACACATATCCTGTTCGCCTCGGCCGCGAGCGTCCTGCTGCACTTGCCTTCCCCGTATTCCGCCGAAGAGTTTTATCCGCTTGCGGCGCATCTGCCCGAAGGCCTGCGCCTGTTCGCCAGCTACGTGATGGCGCATGCCCTGTACCTGCGCGGCGAATATGGCCGCAGTCTGGGCATGGCGGAAAACGCCCTGATCATGAAACAGGGGAGCTATCCGATCTCGGAACTGTTCCTGCACTTGGCGGCTTCCATGGCATGCATGAGCCTCAAGGACATCGACGCCGCAAAAACGCACTTCGGAGTTGCTTGGAACATTGCGCGTCCCGACGGCCTTATTGAGCTCATTGGCGAGCATCACGGCCTTTTACAGGGGCTTATCGAGGCATGCCTAAAAACGCAATACCCTGACGACTTCGCGCGCATCATCGAGATCACGTACCGCTTCAGCTACGGCTGGCGGCGCATCCACAACCCCGATTCGGGCGAGGACGTTGCCGACGATCTAACGACCACGGAATTCACCATGGCCATGCTCGCCTGTCGTGGGTGGACCAACGCCGAAATCGCACGCCATATGGGAGTATCGCCGGGCACCGTCAAAAACCGCCTATCCGGCGTATACGCAAAGCTTGGCATCGGCACACGCGCCGAGCTGGTCGCGCATATGTTACGTTAGCGACCGGACTACCAAGCGCATCGAACGCGTTCCGGAACCCGGCGCTTCACTCGCTCAAATTGGACATTTTGGCCCTCGGACGGCACTACCGTGACAGGATGCCTTCTCGCAAAATTGGATTATTTCCACCGATACCTGCGGGATGGGAGCCAAAGATGCTTGATCGCCGTTCGTTACTTGTTGCCGGAGCGTCCTCGCTGGCGAGCATTATGTTGCCGCGCGTGCCGGGAAGCGCAAACGCCTTCATATTGCCGTTCGCCCCCGCCGAGGCATACGCCGACGAAGATGATCCCTTCAAGGTCTTGGTGCTCTCGCGCACCATGTTTGGTGTGGTCGTGGTCGACGTCGCCAACAAGAATACGCCCATCACGGGTGCCCAGGTCACGCTCATATCGCGCTATGCCGCAGGCAAACAACTCACCGCCACGACCGATGACGAAGGCACGGCCATCTTTGAGGTCGCCCCTCTTTCAGAAGGCTACGTGGACGAGGCAACGCTTCTCGACGCGTACGACTTTAACGGCGGCATCTCCATTAGCATGGCAGGCTACCGCGATGTCGAGATTCCCCTTGCGCGTATCCAGGGCGGCACCGCTATTACCGCACCCACACGTCCGCTCTCCGATGGCGAGCCGTACTTTCGACAGCTCACGTTCGACGAATGGGACATCCAGTACGCCGACGCCACGTTTATGGCAATGCCAGCGGACGAAGCAGCAAACGACCAGCCCGACACGCACGCTTTTACCGTGCAGGCTCATCTGCCGCAGGGCGGGCAGGCAACGTTGCATATCAATAAAGTGATGCCCTCTGCGGGCAGCTCAACCGAAACCGTCACGCAGATCGGCCAGATCAAGGCCAGCGCATCGGGCGCGGATAATCTGGCGACGTTCACGCTCGAAGACACGTTCCTCGATGCAGCTTCGGGCCTTCTGGAGGAAGGGTGCAAGCTGCGCTTTATGCTCGACTACCAGGGCAAAACCTACACGCTCTCATCCCCTATGACCGTTGTCACCGCGCCGGCCGCAAAGGCGGAATCGGGCTCGACCACCATCATTCCCACCACCATGGACCAAGAGATCACTCCGTTTGATTTCCCCGCGGCGTTTCCCGGTATCGGCGGCAATAAGTTCACGTGCTGGATGCCCACATTTCCCATTCTGTTCGATTTCTCGTTTGCTGGATACGTGCTGTTTGGCGGAGGGTACAAACCAGCTAGCTATATGAACGATTCGGGCAACCCTGATCCGGAATACTGGAAGAAATCGCCGCGCGAGTCGGGCGCCAAGCAGGCAAACCGCTACCTCGACGAGATGGAAGGGAAGTGGAATCAGTACAAGAGGATGAGTGCCGGTTCGGGCACCGATCCAAGAAACACCAAGCTCCTTCGCCACCATTGCACGCCGCTGTTCACGATGGATATCGCCACACAGCTGTACGGCTCGCTCGCCTACGATTGGGTGGGCAAAACCTGGGGTAACAACAACGACCCCGCATACGGCAATATTAAGGCCCTCTTCCAGGTAAGAACCGACCTCAATTGGACCGAGCAGTTTACCCTAGGACCGGTGCCATTTTTCCTAAACGTCAACCCCTGGGTGCTGGCAAAACTGGCGCTCGCCGTGGGTGCCCACACGCACGGCAGCGGCGCGGCGTTTTTTAAAAACATTTCGCTCGACTATTCAAACACGTCGGGCTCGTTCACCATTCAGATCGGGCTTGCCGTCACCTTTGGCGCCGGCGTTGCAGGCGTCGCTTCGTCTGCCGTGCGCGGCGCCGCATCCCTCACGCTGTTCATTGGGTACGAAAAGGCAAATGGACACCAGCTTCCGCGACTGCGTGTAGGTGCAGACGTCGATGTCGATGTAATACTCCAGTTCGTAATGTTCAAGTGGACCACCAAGGCTTGGTCGGGGTCGTGGCCCACACTCATCGATTCGTGGAATATGTCGGTGAACAATGGCGACCAGTATGTGCTCCAGCGCTCTGAGCTCGCATTGGATGGAGATACGCCTTATACGCTGGATGCCTGCTTCGGCTCGGCCGGCAACGCCGAGGCGGGTGGTGTGCCGCAATTTATCGCATCGGCCACCATCGTCACCAACGCCGAACTGCTCGCACGCGCCGAGGTTAAGGCCACTGCCGTAAACGCCGCGCCTGTCGTGCGCGATTGGGATCAAGCGGTCACGCGCATTGAGCTCGAGGCGGATGCAGAAAGCGACGACACGGGACAGGTCGAGCATTTCGTCCATGCACTGATAGAGAACGACGAAAACGCCGCGCCGATGTATGAGTACACCTACATCGGTCAGGCAACGAACACCGTTGCCGACCCGAACGCCGATTCTGCCGGCGTGTCGGAGGACGAGCGTGGCGGCATCAAGCCCTCGAGCGACAACGTGCTGTTTGCTCATATGACCCAATCCGCTGTCAAGAGCCACAATGGCCCCGCCGACCGCTTGCAATCGGTCGGCGGGGCCTGCCGTTAACCCGTCCCGGTCCGCCCCCGGCATGTCATCGACGCCTTCGGCTCAGTCTCATATCCGCGGATACCGTTCTGTCGGCCCGCACTCCATTCCTTCGGCGGGGTTCCCCAAGTCTGTCGAGGCGCATGCGGAGGGCTCCGCGCGCACAGCGAAATAGGGGGTATCCCCGAAGGCCGCCCGGCTCGCCGGGACGGGGGCTATGTCTATTCCGCGCCCTCCCGGCACATCATGCCGAGGGCCCAGAGCCACCTCACGAGCTCGGCCGCGGTGGCCGCGTTGGCCTTCGCCGCGGGCATGCCGCGGGCGAGCATCTCCTCGCGCCGCCGCAGGAGCCGCTCGGACCCCTTCCTCCCGTGCATCCTTATCTCGAGGGGCACGCCCGTGTCCCTTGGCATGAGCTTCGGCTGGTGCCGTGCCGCGGCGTAGCACCATGAACCCTCAACGGCCAGCTTCCTCACGAGCGCGTTGCCCGCACCGCTGATGCCTCCGAGCCGCACGGAGTCGCCACTCGACCTCTGACTCGGCGCGAGGCCGAAATAGGCCGTGACCTGCCTTCCGGAACGGAACCTCGTGAAGTCGCCGACCTCGGCCGAGAAGGCTGCGGCCAGCGCGAAGGCGCAGCCCTTGATCGACTGGAGGGCGGCCACCTCCGCGGCGATCGGGCTGGCATCCACGGCGGCCCTGTACTCGGAGAGCAGGTCCGCCCGGGCCTCCGCCGCGGCCTCGACCTCGTTCCTCAGGGCGGCGAGCGTCCGAACCCCGCCATCGTCCTCCGGCCTGACCTTGTCGAGCCACCTCAGGAAGTCGTAGGTCCAGTACTTCCTCGGGTTGCCGGCGGGCGTGGTGCCGCCGTAGACGAACCCCCGCTTTGCGAGGAAGGCGAGCAGCCGCTGCTTGGCGGTCGCCAGGCGCGCGGTCGCCCCGTCGTAGGCGCCGGCGAGGTCCCTGATGCCTTCGACCTCGGGGGAGGGGACCCATACGGGGGAGATGTCGTGGGCGAGTATCGCCTTGGCCATCCTGGCGGCGTCGTTCCTGTCGTTCTTGGAGGCCGAGTCGGCGGCCGACCTGGGGATCTTCGAGACCGCGGCGACGACGCACTCGACGCCGAGCCCGGCGAGCTCCCTTTGCGGGGCGAAGCCGAGGTAGCCGCTCTCGTAGGCCGCGAGCGACGGCCCGGGGAACCCATCCATCCACCCGGCGATCTCGCCCCAGGGGTTGCCGGGGAACCTCCTCGTCACGGCCTCGCCGGTGTCCGCGTCGAGGGCGCAGACGGTGGTCGACCTCAGGTGGACGTCCATCCCGAACGCGGTAGAATACTTTGGCATGGGAGCCTCCCAACCTCGTTGCGGCGCGGCTGCGCCTATGGCACTTCAACATCATTGTCGCAGCCCCGACCCGCGGCCACGAGCGGGGGCTCCTATCTTTTTAGTGCCCTCGGATTGGGTCATAGTGTCTGGCGTGCTCAGCGAAGCCCACATGAAGCTGGCAATGATTGCCGGCGTAGAATGCCTGTTCCGTATCGCCTCGGTGCGCTACGGCGACAATGGTCGCTCGCGCCTGGTGGTACACACAAAGGCAAACGGAACGTGGTCCGCTCCCACGCCTGTGGACTTTCCCCTTGGGTTTGGCGAGGGCGACGTGGAGCGCGACAGCATATACGATTACGACTTCGACGTAGTGGAATATACGGACGGAAGAGGAAACCAGGACGCCTACGTGCTGCTGGTCTCGGGCGAGCGCCCCGCCGGCGACGACACCCTTTTCGATATGGCAAGCACAGCCGGCATACTGTCCGTTGTGCGCCTGCGCATAAGCAACGACGGAGTTCGCGTGGTATCGCACACGTCGTGGCGCAGCATCTCGCGCGGCCGCCTTCAGGAGGATGGCTACCATTGCCTGCAGTGCCCACGCATCACGGTGGGCAAGACACTTGTCAACGGGCGCCTGTCGGGCGCCTACCTCCACCGCCGCGGAACCACCGCAGAAAAGGCGCTCGGCAGCGAGGCCGAGGTTGCGCTGGAGTGCTTTACCCTGTGGTCGGACGTTTCGGGCGACAGCCTGACGTTCCGCCAAGTTCTCCGCTTTCCGCAGGCACCGTCGAGCATCGAGCTCGGCGCGCCCGAGAATATCAACGGCAAAATGGTGGTGCCCGTTGCGTACGAGACCGCAGACGGTTGCGGCTGCACATCGTACGCCGTGATCGGCCAGTCCATTGCGGGCTGGGGCGTTATGTCACCAGACGCCACGGTACCCCGTGCGGTGCCATGGCCACAACATTCGGGCTTTTTGGCAACCGTCAACGAGCAACTGCAGCATATTACTTGGACGCGAGGCGCATCGGTATTTGCAACGCAGCCCGTGGGTGCCGCAGGCTGCGGCCCGGCATCGTTCAGCGTAAGCAACAACGGCAGGTGCGTGCTCTATGTAGAGAACACCGATGGCAAGGTGGGACAAACCTACGACGAAGAAGGCAACCCGGTAGCAGTGATGGGCAAGCACTTCCGCATCTTCGCCAGCACCTTGGCAGGCGATCTGTTCACGGAGCCGTTCGTGATGTGCGAGCTGGACCATCCCGTCGATCAGATAACGACATTTTTGACGTCGGGGAGCATGCTCTCCGCGCTCGCCACGCACATTGTGAGCGCGGAGAAGAGCGAGGCAGAACTACACGGCATCGAAGTGCCCTTGGTGGCGTGTGCCACTCCGACGGGCGCAGTCGCTACCTCGGGCGCGGTGGTGCCCGGAGCAGCAGGCGAATCCTTCATGGTCACGGTGCGAAACGACGGCAACACCTTGCTGACCGCCGGCACGATCGATCTGTACCGAGAGGGCTCCAGTCAGCCGTTCTCCAGCGCATCCATCGGGTTCGGAGTGAACGCACGCATGGCATCGATCTACGATCCAGAGCTTGCCGAGGACGCTTCGGCCAACGATATGGCACACGTGAAGTACGCGCTCGAGACGCTGGGCGCACGTTTTGCAACGCACCCGCTGGTAGCCGACAACGGCAACGCCGTGCTGGCACCGGGTTGCACGGCACAATTCCGCATGAGCTTCGCCATCCCCGAGAGTTGGAGCGACGAAGTGGGCAAACGCGTAACGCTGTATGCGAAGGCGCGTAATCTGGTGGCGCTCGATCCCGTAACGCTCGAGGAAATTCGACCGGGCGCAAACTCGGCGCTGGGTCCCGTACTGCACGAGCTTCATGTGCCCGACGCGGCATGCGAGCGCTCAGAAGCTCAGGTCGGCGTATGCGGCAGCGCGGATACGACAGGACTTCACGATGCTCCGATGACAGCAGACGGCGATGGCGGCTCAAGTGGCGGCGGTACTGACAAGGGCGGCGGCTCCGGCGGAAGCAGCTCCAGCAGTGGCAAGGATCACGGCAATAACAAGCGCTCCGGAAAAGCGGGCGTGCTTGCGGGCACGGGCGACGTCAACGCTCCCCTTACGGCAGCCGCAGCAGCACTCGCCGCGGCAGGCGCCGGCCTCGTCGCCTACAGTGCCCGCCGCACGGCGCTCGAAAAAGACACCGCCGATGAGGTCAATTCTGATAAGCCTCACTAGCTCTCAGTTACCTTTGCGAGAGACGCCGACTCGGCTCATCGAACACCAAAAGGGGCTGGCCCCGATAACTCGGAGCCAGCCCTGAGTCGCCTGACGTGGGAATCGCAACCCGCTACTTGAGCTTCAATGCCTCCATCATGGGCGCGGCGGCGTCCCAATCGATCTTCCAGCCAATCGACACGCGGACGGTCTCGCCCGTCGCGGGAGCCGTCGCAAACAGCGTATGGCCGTTGTCGGGACCGGTAAAGCGCAGCCACGTTATGCCGTTGTACTCGACCTGGTCGGTTGTTGTCTCCTTGCCTTCGTAGACCTGCTCTAGGCTTGCAACCTCTTCCTCCGGCGAGCGCGGGAAGATGCTGATGTTCAGGCGTCCTCCAGTCTCGTCGTGGAAGAAGTTTGCCTTTTCGCGCTCTTCGTCGGACGAATCCAGCGTGTACCCATCGGCGGCCTCGATGCTGTACGATGCGCAGTCGATGCCCGTTAAATCTGCCTTCTCGCCAGAATCGGCCACGCCGCCGGCCGCCTTGAACTCCTTGGTCTCGCATCCCGTGGTGTCAAAGTGCATGGCCTCATGATTCTTGGCGGGGGCATAAGCGTCTACGAACTCGACAGTGATGGGCCCGTAGTACGCCGTCTTGGGCGCCCAGAAATACACGTACTCAACGGTCTCGCCCGGGCCGATATCTGGCCTCTCGGAAAGGTCGATGCCCTCGTGCAGCTCATCGGGAGCCTCGCTTGCAACGTAGTCGAGCACGGCCGCCTTGCCGGAAGTAAACAACGGGTCGCCTGCCTCAAGATCGCCCTGGGCAGCATGCACGTTAAAGGAACTGAACGTCCTGTTCTTTGTGTTGTTGTTGGTGATCTTGATGTGCAGGTAAAAGCCGTCCTGCAGCTTGGCATCGCCGCGATAGAACGTACCGTGAGCCACCGACTCATAGGTAATGCCTGCCACCTCGACCGTCTGCGAATCATAGGCCCTGGGCTTTTCCTGCACAGGCGCGCTGCCGCCCGAACCGCCAGGCGAGCCGCTCGGAGCACTACCGCCACAGCCGGCCACTGTACACGCCAGCACGGCCGAAAGCGTCACGGTGGGAATTCCTAACAGCAGTTTCTTTGTCATGGGCCTCATCATTCTCACCGCTCCTTTCGGCTTGCAGCTCATCCATTGCCCGAGTCCCAAGTCGACCCCGTGGCATCGGCTTCCACTATGAGCGTATGACGAAACACGGCGCCGGCGAAGTGCCCGTGGCCCAAATAACGACCCACCAGCGTTCCTTATGGGCCAAAAGAACTCGCACATGCACGCCCCCGGCCCATAAAACGAGACGTCTGTCCCAATGTTCGATTCGATCCAACAATCCGCACGACACGTTTTCGACAACGTATCCAACCGCAAACGCAGCAAGACGCATTCGGCCGCCTTCAAATTTACTCGGGCAGAACCGACTCGGTTTTGTCCGAGTAAACTCGAGCATAAACTGATCCATGCGATACAATTAACTCGGACAAAACCGAGTCGGAAGGAACCGAGTAAGTGGAATTTATTGGCAGGGAGCGTGAGCTCGCCCGTATTAAGAAAACGCTCAAAGCACCCGAGCAGCGCAATGTTCTCATTTACGGCAGGCGTCGCGTCGGAAAAAGTGAGCTCATCAAGCAGGCGCTAACCGATTTGTCGGACGTCGCAACGGTCTATTACGAGTGCCGCCAAACCTCCGAGGCAGACAACCTCGAGAGTCTGTCCGTCCTTGTTGCTGAAGCGCTGAGCTTTCCTCCGCTCGCCTTCACAGGCATCCGTGAGCTCATCGAATTTCTGTTTGCCCAAGCTAAAGACAAGAACATTACCCTCGTTCTCGACGAATACCCCTACTTGAGAGATGCGGTTAAAGGCTTAGACAGCATTCTTCAGACCTCAATCGACGCCCACAGGGAAGACTCACGTTTAAACATTGTCCTGTGCGGCTCCTACGTTGAGATTATGAAATCCCTCATCGAGCATGAAAGCCCCCTCTACGGGCGAATTGATCTCGCGCTTGAGCTTAAGCCCATGGATTACTTTGACGCTGCGAAGTTCTATCCCGCGTTCTCGCCCGAGGACAAGGTGCGGCTCTATAGCGTTTTTGGCGGTATCCCCTTTTACAATCGCCTCATCGATCAATCCCAAAGCGTACGCGACAACATCATCGAGCTCGTCACGGAACCTGGCGCCCGCTTAGAAAGCGAGGTGCCGTCCTATCTCAACGCCGAGATCTCGAAGATGACCAACGCCAACGAAGTTTTCGGGGCTCTCGCACAAGGCTACTCCCGTTGGGGGGACGTGCTGGCACAGTCGCACGTCTCGAGCGGTCCGGCCATGGCAGACGTGCTCGACAAGCTCATGTCACTCGAAATCGTCCAAAAGCGTGCACCCATCAACGACCCTACGAACAAGCGCAAGTCTGGCTACTTTGTAGTGGATCCGCTTTCGCTCTTTTACTATCGCTATGTTTTCCGCAATGCCTCAGCGCGTCAGCTGCTCGACCCGGAAGTCTTCTATGATCGTCACGTCTTCCAAGACTTCGAGGAAAACTACGTTCCTCATATGTTCGAGGAGATCTGCCGTCAATACCTCGTGCGGCAGAACAGGACCGGCAAGATCGAACCGGCTTTCGACGCCATAGGCAAGTACTGGTACGACGACCCCGCAAACAAAACGAGCGGCGAATTCGATGTGGTAACGCAAGACCCCGAGGGCTACGCATTCTACGAAGCAAAGTTCCGCAAATCCCCCATCACGCAAAAAATGGTCGACGAGGAAATCGCCCAAGTCGAGGCAACGGGACTCAAGTGCCATCGCTATGGATTCTTCTCCCGTTCGGGCTTCGAAGCTGGCGAAAGCGATCGAACCGTCTTCATCGACCTGCCACAGATGTTTGGATAGGACAGGACAGGTCCCTCCCGCATTCCAAGCATTCATTATCTAATCGAACGGTTGTTCGATGGATTTCGTGTTGGTTGGAATCGTCTGTGGGCTGGGCTATGCTACCTTGACTATCTATATGACTTAAACGCAGCAAAGGAGCACCGAGAGAGCGAGTATGGCAAAAAACACCGCAAACTATGGTAACGACAGTATCCGCCAGCTCAAGGACGAGGAGCGCGTACGCCTGCGCCCTGCCGTCATCTTCGGCTCGGACGGACTCGATGGCTGCGCGCATGCCGCCTTCGAGATTCTGTCCAACGCCGTTGACGAGGCGCGCCAGGGCTACGGCAAGCTCATCACCCTTACCGCCTTTCGCGATGGTTCCATTCAGGTAGAGGACAACGGCCGCGGCTGCCCGCTCGACTGGAACCCCTCCGAGAAGCGCTTTAACTGGGAACTCGTCTTTTGCGAGCTCTACGCCGGCGGCAAATACAACAATAACCAGGGCGGCGACTACGACTTCTCGCTCGGCACCAACGGCCTGGGCTCATGCGCAACCCAGTACGCCTCCGAATACATGGACGTCACGGTTTGGCGCGACGGCAACAAGTACTCCCTGCACTTTAAGAAGGGCAAGGTCGTCGGTGCCAAAAAGAAGGCACTCGAGATTGAGCCCAGCGACGAGAACCGCACCGGCACCACCATCAAGTGGCGCCCCGATCTTGAGGTCTTTACCTCGATCAGCATTCCCCACGACTGGTATCGCGAGACCATGCGCCGCCAGGCCGTGGTCAACGCCAACGTGACCTTCCGCCTGTGCATCGAAGGTGACGATGGCGAGTTTTCCGAAGAGGATTTTTGCTATCCCAAGGGCATCGAAGACTACGTGCTCGAGAAGGTCGGTACCGACTACCTCACCGAGCCTTTCTTTATCGAGGCCGACCGTCGCGGTCGCGATCGCGAGGACCTGCCCGATTACAACGTGAAGATTACCGCGTGCATGTGCTTCTCGCGCACCTTCATGATGCAGGAGTACTACCACAACTCATCGTGGCTCGAGAATGGCGGCTCACCCGAGAAGGCGGCCCGCAGCGCTCTGACCAGCGCCATCGATACCTACATTAAGCAACAGGGCAAATACAACAAAAACGAGAGCAGCATCAAATGGCAGGACGTCCAGGACTGCCTGGTGCTGGTGACCAACTGCTTCTCCACCCAGACGTCCTATGAAAACCAGACTAAGAAGGCCATCAACAACCGCTTTATCCAGCAGGCTATGACGGCCTTCTTTAAGGAGCGCCTCTCGACTTACCTGATCGAGAACAAAGACGCCGCCAACAAGATCATGGAGCAGGTGCTCATCAACAAGCGCTCGCGCGAGAACGCCGAGAAGACGCGTCAGAGCATCAAGACCAACCTGCAGCAGAAGACCGACATGGCCAACCGCGTGCAGAAGTTCATCGACTGCCGCTCCAAGGACAAGAGCCGCCGCGAGATCTACATCGTAGAGGGCGACTCGGCAGCAGGCGCCATTCGTACCTCGCGCGATGCCGAGTTCCAGGGCGTTATGCCCGTCCGCGGTAAGATCCTCAACTGCCTGAAAGAGGACTACCCGCGCATCTTTAAGTCCGACATCATCATGGACCTTATGCGCGTGCTGGGCTGCGGTGTGGAGATCAAGGACAAGCGCATCAAGAACCTTGGTGCCTTTGACCTGGACAACCTCAACTGGAACAAGGTCATCATCTGTACGGACGCCGACGTCGACGGTTATCACATCCGTACGCTCGTGCTCACCATGCTCTACCGCCTGGTGCCCACGCTTATCGACGAGGGTTACGTGTATATCGCCGAATCGCCGCTCTACGAGATCAACTGCAAAGAGAAGACCTACTTTGCCTACACCGAGCTCGAGAAGAACGGCATCCTCAAGGAGATTGGCGACCAAAAGTGCTCCATCAACCGCTCCAAGGGTCTTGGTGAGAACGACCCGGACATGATGTGGCTCACCACCATGAATCCCGAGACGCGTCGTCTGATCAAGGTGGAGCCCGAGGACGTCACCAAGATGGAAACCATGTTCAACCTGTTGCTGGGCAACGACGAGGCAGGCCGCAAGCGCCATATCTCCGAGCACGGCAAGGAATATCTGGACCAGCTGGACCTGCAATAGCAGCAAATCGATAACGACGGCCCATAAGAAGTTCAAGAGGAAATCGTGGCAAAGAAGAAGACGAAGAACCAGCCAAAGAAAAAGCAGGTCAACGCCGAAAACGTCATCGGCCTGCACTCCGAGGTCACCGACCAGCCGATCACGCAGACGCTCGAGGTCAACTACATGCCCTACGCTATGAGCGTCAACGTCTCGCGTGCATTCCCCGAGATCGACGGCTTTAAGCCCTCGCACCGCAAGCTGCTCTACACCATGTACAAGATGGGTCTGCTCAAGGGCGAGCGCCAGAAGAGCGCCAACATCGTGGGTCAGACCATGAAGCTCAACCCGCACGGCGACGCCGCGATCTACGAGACGATGGTGCGTCTAGCCACCGGTAATGAGGCGCTGCTCGCCCCCTTCGTGGAGTCGAAGGGCAACTTTGGCAAGTACTATTCGGGCGATCTAAGCTACGCCGCCTCGCGTTATACCGAGGCCAAGCTCTCCCCCATCAGCGCCGAGATCTTCAAGGACATCGACAAGGATCCGGTCGACTTCGTCGACAGCTACGACGGCGCCATGAAGGAGCCGCGCCTGCTGCCCACCACGTTTCCCAACATCCTTGTCTCGGCCAACAAGGGCATCGGCGTCGCTATGGCGTCCGACATCTGCGGTTTCAACCTCAACGAGGTCTGTACTGCCACGATGCACTACCTGCAGGATCCCGACTGCGATCTGCTCGAGTACATGCCCATGCCCGACTTCTCGACCGGCGGCGAGATCATCTACCGCCGCGAGGAGATGGAAAAGATTGTCGAGACCGGACTGGGTAGCTTCCAGATTCGCTCCCGCTGGCGTTGGATTCCCGAAGAGCGCATCATCGAGGTCTACGAGATTCCCTACACCACTAAGACCGATGTCATCATCGAGCGCATCGTCAAGCTCTCCAAAGAGGGCAAGGTCAAGGAGATTGCCGACATCCGCGACGAGACCGACCTTTCGGGCCTGCGCATCGCCATCGACCTCAAGCGTGGCGTCGACCCCGACAAGCTCATGGCGAAGCTCTATCGCTCGACCACGCTGCAGGACTCGTTCTCGTGCAACTTTAACGTGCTGGTCGACGGCTATCCCCGCGTTATGGGCGTGCGCCAGATCCTGCACGAGTGGGTTGCGTGGCGCATTCAGTCCACGCGCCGCCGCATCAACTTTGACCTGGGCAAAAAGTCCGAGCGTCTGCACCTGCTGCACGGCCTCGAGGCGATTCTGCTCGACATCGACAAGGCCATCGCCATCATTCGCGGCACCAAGCTCGAGGCCGAGGTCGTGCCCAACCTTATGAAGGGTTTCGACATCGATGAGACCCAGGCAGAGTTTGTCGCCGAGCTTAAGCTCCGCAACATCAATGAGGAGTACATTCTCAACCGCACCAAGGACATCGCCAAGCTCGAAGGCGAGATCGCCGAGCTTGAGGAGATTCTCTCCAGCGAGGAGAACATCAAGAAGGTCATCAGCGACGAGCTCGCCGCCGTCAACAAGAAGTACGTGATGCCGCGCCGCACGGGCAGGATCGAGCCCCATGAGGTTATCGAAGTGAGCCTGGAGCCCGAGGTCGAGGAGTACCCGGTGACCATCATGCTCTCGCGCGATGGCTACCTTAAGAAGATGACGGACCGCGTGCTCAAGAAGGCGACCACGCTCAAGTACAAGGACGGCGACAAACCCTTTATCGAGTTCCCGTCCTCCAACACCCACGAGCTGTTGGTCTTTACCAACAAGAGCCAGGTGTACAAGTGCAAGGTTGCAGCGTTTGAGGACACCAAGTCGGCCCAGCTGGGCTCGTACCTGCCCACCGATCTTGAGATGGAACCCGACGAGAGTGTCATCTGGGTCATCGACCCCGAGGACTATAAGGCCGACGTGCTGTTCGTCTTTGAGAACGGCCGCGTGGTCCGCGTCGCGCTTTCTGGATACGTCACCAAGACCAACCGCAAGCGCCTCAAGAACGCCATCTACGGCGGCAGCAAGCTGCTGTATGCCCAGGTGCTCAAGGAAGATCGCGACATCGCGCTGGTCTCGAGCGACTATCGTCTGATGAACTTCAACACGTCGCTGCTCAAGACCAAGACGACCACCAACACGCAGGGCGTCCAGGCCTTTACCGCCAAGAAGGGCCGCTCAGTCACCACCGTCGGCACAACCGAGGAAATCCTTGGCGCCGGCGTCTCGGCCGAAAAGTTCACCGCGCAGAGCCTCCCCTCTGCCGGCGCCCTCATGAAAGAAAACGACATGCCGAGTTTGTTTGATTAGGACGACGGCAGCCAAACCGTCATGGTTTTACAATGCAGCGGGGCCCGGAGCGCAGCAACATCGCGCTCCGGGCCCCGCTTGTTGCAACGTAGTCGGAATAATAGGAATCCCCGTTTTTCACTCCTGCAATCCCGCGGCACAAGACATGTTAAACCGTTAGCAAAACTTGCAAAAATTAGCAAAAGTTGCAAAAACTAGCAAAACCTGCAAAGGGGCCACCATGGATCGCAGCAAATGTCTCCGCCATGCCAGGCATGCTCGAAGATATTATCGAGCGAACCAAAGAAGCGGCAGATAGCCGCCTCTCATAGTCTCGCGCGTGCATAAGCGGCGTTCAGATTGAGCCAGTCGGCATCGATTGGACATATGCTCAGGAGACTCAGGGTAACTGGCGCACGGGCATGAATGGCGTCTTCAGGCAACTCGAGAAGCATGACGTCGGGCTTCTCTCGAAACGACCTATCGGGAGCTTTCCGATAAAGACATTGAGTTTTTGCTCGCGATGTTGCCCGATTCTGACCCCAGCAGGGTCTCGGAGATAGCCAAGCGCATGGGCGTCGCCAGCAACTACGCAAGCCAATACAAACGCCGCCTCCTGGAGGACGGCGTCATTGGAGAGCGCGGGCGTGGTCTCGTTGGCTTTGACATTCCCGCGTTCAGGGAATTCTTGAACGAGAAGGCGTTTTAGCACGCCGGAATTGTCCGCGGAAGCATCAACGCATGGCAATCAGCATTCCTCTTGGTAAGGATAGCAAGCATTTTCCACCAACACCGATTGCCATGCGTTCTTCTTGTCCTTAGGCGAGCTTGCGAGCGAGCTCTCGCACCTCTTCCAACTTGGGCGAGGAGGCCATGCTGTCGCGCTCGGTCATGCCGCTAATGGTGACAATGCCCTGGTCCTCCCACTTGCAGTACGCGCATGTGGCCCTATACATAGCAATCGCCGCATCATAGACGCCCTCGCTGTGGCTATCGAGCAAAAGGGCCGTCTTGGTGAACGGGAAGCCTGTAGCACCGAAGGCGTACAGGCGGTCGATGGCGGCCTTCTCCTGCGCAGTGATATCAAACCAGTAGATAGGCGAAGCGAAGACAACCATATCGGCGCCTTTCAGCGACTCGATCACGTCGGCCATGTCATCCTTCTGCACGCAAGTGCCCTCATGGGCGAAGCAATACTGACACCCCAGGCAACCAGCGATTTTCTTGCTGGCAACACGGACGACCTCGACCGTATTGCCGCCCTCACGCGCGGTCTCGGCAAACGCCTCGACCATGGTGTCGGTATTGGCGCCCTTGCGCGGGCTACCACTCAATACAACGATATTCATAAGAATCTCCCTCCTTCATGCCGCAGGCGCGCGGCACACATTTTGTTGTAACCAAAACAGATGGAGCTATGCAGTCGCCTCGTTTCAGCTACTTCCACTTAGTAATAGGAGCCACTGGTCAAAAGCCTGTCAACATCAAAACAAGTTTTCAATCTATCGATTCTACGTGAGGCAATGGTCCCCATTTGATGCCCGCACTGTTTGCGCACTAGGGAGCAAAAGAATCTGGCCGCCGCTCAAATAAGATCACCGCCATCTTGCATAAACGACGCCATGTTAAGGTGCCTGACGCCATCCCTCTCCTGCAATAGAGGATCAAGCGTGAACAAGTAGCGCGGATACCCATCCCTGATGTGGCCGAACGGCCTGTACTCGCGCTCCTCGACGCCTCTGTCGGCAATCGACATAGAGACCTGGATGTAGGCGTAAGCATTGCGCCTACGAGCGATGAAGTCACACTCGAGCTTCCCAATACGGCCCACAGAAAGCTCGTACCCGCGCGATGCAAGATAGAGGTAGATCTTCACGTCGGTATATACGCAAGATGCACCCCTTTTTCTCAGCGTCCATTTCATCAGTTATGGGGGTGCTTTTTTACATTTTATAAAAAAGCGTACCGATAACTTATTCCCACTCAGTTTCGGAAATCGAATGGTTTTGAAGTTTCGAAAGCGGCGTCCCAACATGCGTAAGGGCATGTTGGGACGCATCAGTAAAACGGGAATCGACTCACGCGAGAAGGCGCCGCCCCGTCGCCTCGAGACGTGCGACAGGCAGATTAGGTTTGGGGAGTAGAACGGCCCTTGCGCGAGGCGTGAATTGTAATCGATAAAGCCGAGCTTTGAGAACATGCGGTTTATCTCGTCGAACGTTGAGCCGACAGGGGCTTGCGCCACAGTGGGCGACTTAGCGACGCCCATGCCCATGATGCCGGGCACAAGCGTGAATGCGCCACGTGGAGGCGAAGGGGCCGCTCGAGAGGTTGATGGTGAGCGAGCACCAAAGGTCAAGGTAGCCCTCGCCTTCCGGGCTTGCGAGGTCGAGGGCGAGCGTCCCTCCCTCGGTCGCGTACAGCGGCGGCAGGCACTCGGCCAGCTCCTCAGTCATAAGCGCTTGCATGTCCGTCTCCCCTCCAGGCCACGTCGGACCCCTAGAATCTTCGCCCCGCGGGCAAAGCCTCGGCGCGCCCCATGACATCTCGGCTTTGCCCCCTGCAATGTCGCGCAGCGGAGACACCACCTGAGACGGATGTCAATGCATCGAACCCGAGACCGGGCGCGGCGGCGGGGAGCCTCTCGTGCGAACAATCTGCTCGATCCTGCCGCACCCATCTTAAAAAAGTTCGAAAACCGTTCAATCGTACGACATCCGTCGAACAGTCGGGGGTACACACCACTACAGAAGGCCCACGGAACGGGGGGGCGAGATGGTCGGCGACGGGTTCAAGGCACTCTCCGGCCCCACGCTCCGCTAGGGAGGGCGTCGGGAGGGAGGCCGTAATGGGTGAGAAGGGCGAGCGGCCGGAGCGGGTGTTCCCCGGCAGGACAGACCCGTGGTTCATAGCGGCCATGGTGATTGTGGCGGGCGGTTTATCCGCGGCGTGTATCGCGTGTTTCCTGAGCTCGAGTCCCGCGCTCCTATGGGGCTGGCTCGCGCTGCTACCCGTCCCGGCCCTCGTGGCCCTGGCCGCCCTTCCCGTCCGCAGCAACCGCCTCGAGCTCTACGGCGACCGCCTCGTCGTCGTGTACGCTGGGATGCGTTCGGTGATACCCTACGCCCACATGCGGGGCGTCCGGCGCACCAGGACGCTCTGGGCGGGGACGGCCAACTCGCTCGACCGCGTCTATATCGAGGCGCCCTACGACGGCGACGCCATCGTCTCGGTGACCGACAACGATGCCCTCGTGGCAGAGCTCGAGCGTAGGTGCGGCCTGCGGCCCGGCTGCGAACAAGGCAACTAGCTTCGCAGGGCGGCTATCAGCGACTTGCTGCTCATCGTCATATCACGACGGTCAATTCTGGGTCGGGCTGGCGGAGCACGTCGAGGGCGGAAGGTATGGCGTCGCCCGCATCGTCTTCGGCGCGGAGCCGTCCGATGAGGAGATTCTGCGATTCGTTACAAGCAAATGGGAGAAGTTCTCATTCTTCGGTGGCGAACCGGCTGAGGTAAGCAAGCCCGCGAAGAACCCCAAGCGGCGCGCTCGCGAGGCAGCGAAAGCCCTTAAACGGACCGCGGTGAGCACCAAGGCACAACAGGCGCTCGCGGCACAGCGGGAAGCAATGAAGCGGGAGTCGGCTCATGCAAGAAACCGACGCCGTGTGGAAGAGGCTGATGCGCGCCACGAGCAGAGAAAACTGAAGCGCAAACAGAAGCATCGCGGGCATTGATCGCCAGTTGCAGCAAGGCAAACCATATACAGCAGCGGCGTCAATTCCACTTGAAGCCGACGCCGCGTAGACGCTAACGGTGGCGGCTGTGCACGGGCACGGGCGCGCCACCGCACTTCACAGCTTGTTTCTCAAGTATTTGGGACGCACACGCGGCGTTCAAAAATGCGGAGCGACTCCGCATGGCTCGAGACTGAGCCGAGGTGCCCTACTTCTCGCCCTCCAGCAGCCCCACGATGCGGTCGATGTCGACGGCAAAGCGAGGCCTTCCCTCGCGCTCGTAGCGGTCGAGGTATGCCTGGCACTCAGAGACAATGCGCTTGGTGTTGCCATCGATGATGCGCTGGAGCGTCTCGTAGTAGGCCGAGCCCTCGGTCCTGAAGCGGCGCTGGTAGGCCTTGGTTATGGGGAACATCTTGATGTAGTGGATGCCGTGGCGGCAGCCGGGGCGCGTCGTGGGGCGGGGTGGCAACGCAAAGTACTGGTCTTTGGGCACGTTAGGGGCGATGTTGGAACGCAGCGGCACGGCGAAGTCCCTGCGCTTTCCGCGGAAACGCAGCCTCACCACCACGATGCAGGGGCGATTGTGCTTAAGCATGAGCTCGCGGTCGCCCTCGACGAGGTCGAAGAAGTCCTGGGAGATGGATACGATTTTCATCGGTTACGCCCCCTTCATACGAAGCGGGGCCCGCATCGCTGCAGGCCCCTACAGGTGGGCGATATTCTACGCCTTGCGGCACCCCGTCGCCCACGGAGGTTAAACGTACACGTAAGCCGTACTCTGAAAGCCGCGGCTTCCGGCAAGTAGTTTATACCACGAAAGGTCGCTTTCAATGCGCATAGCTCGCAAAATAACACTCGCTGGGCCGTCACCCCTGGCCGTTACCCTCCAATCTTCATTGGAGTCAGCAGGTCAATTCATATAGTCATGGGGTTTATCCTAAAGGAAATCAAATTTATACCCCCATAACTAAGGAATTTTCTATTCCCACTCGATGGTCGCGGGCGGCTTGGACGTAATGTCGTAGCACACGCGGTTGGCACCGGGGACCTCGGCAACGATGCGGCCGGAGATCCTCGCCAGCACGTCGTAGGGCAGCTTGGCCCAGTCGGCGGTCATGGCATCGCTGGACTCGACGGCACGCAGGATGATCGGGCGCTGATAGGTGCGCTCGTCGCCCATAACGCCAACGGACTTGATGTCAGGCAGGACCGCGAAATACTGCCAGCAGCTGTGCTCGGAGTTGCGCTCGCCGGTCTGCTCAAACAGGCGCTGGTTGTAGGCGTCGAGTTCCTCGCGCACGATAGCGTCGGCGTTCTTGAGGATCTCGAGCTTCTCCTTGTCGACCGCACCGATGATGCGAATAGCCAGACCCGGGCCCGGGAAAGGCTGGCGGAACACGATGTGACCCGGCAGGCCAAGCGCCAGACCAAGCGCGCGGACTTCGTCCTTAAAGAAGTGGTCGAGCGGCTCGATGAGGTCGAAGTGCACGCCCTCGGGGAACGGGATCAGGTTGTGGTGGCTCTTGATGGTGGCCGTCTTGCCGCCCGTTTTGCGAGCGCCGGACTCGATGATGTCGGGGTAGATGGTGCCCTGAGCCAGGTACTTGACCGGCTTGCCATCGGACTCGAGCTGCTGCGCCACGGCGAAGAACTCTTTCCAGAACTGCGTACCGATGATGCGGCGCTTCTCCTCGGGCTCGGTCACGCCGGCCAGAAGCTCGGCATAACGGTCCTCGGCGTGAACGTGGATAAAGTCGACGTCAAACTGCTTGGTGAAGACCTCCTCCACCTGCTCGGGCTCGCCCTTGCGCAGCAGACCGTGGTTGATGAACACGCAGGTCATCTGCTTGCCCACGGCGCGGGCGCCCAGCGCAGCCACGACGGAGGAGTCGACGCCACCGGACAGAGCCAGAATCACGCGGTCGTCACCGACCTTCTCGCGGAACTCGGCCGTCATGGTCTCGACCAGGTTGTCCATGCTCCAGTTGGGCTCCAGGCCGCAGATCTCAAACAGGAAGTTGCTCAGCAGCTGCTGACCGTACTCGGAGTGCTTGACCTCGGGGTGGAACTGCGTGGTGAAGATCTTGCGCTCGGGGCACTCCATCGCAGCGACCGGGCACACGTCAGTGCTGGCGGTAACGGTAAAGCCCTCGGGCACCTCGGACACGGCGTCGCGGTGGCTCATCCACACGGTCTGCTCCATGGGCGTGGAGTTAAAGAGCTTGGCGCCGGCCGTGCGCGTGATGGTGGCGCGGCCGTACTCGCCAACCTCGGAGTGGCCGACCTTGCCGCCGAGCGTCACGGCCGTGATCTGATGGCCGTAGCAGAAGCCCAGGACGGGAAGGCCCAGGTCAAAGATGGCGGGGTCGATGGACGGAGCGTCCTCGGCGTACACGGAGGCCGGGCCGCCAGAAAGGATGAGCGCAGAGGCGTTCATCTCGCGAATCTCGTCGGCCGAGATGTCGCAGGGGACAATCTCGGAATACACGTTGAGGTCGCGGACGCGACGGGCAATGAGCTGACCGTACTGCGCACCAAAGTCGAGTACGAGGACCTTTGCGGAAGCATTTTGATCCATGGTATCCCCCTCTTGTTGGCGGGGAGCCGGTGCCCGCCCGCGTGAATGAACGAAAATAGCGTTCATAGTGTACACGTTATATGGGGTTTCTCGTCCCTCGCAGCCATCAGCGCACGGCAAACGCACGACCTGGCCCTATTTGACGACAATTGAAGTGTTACCAAACGTTACAGATGATGTAATACGTTTGAACATTCGTCGCCCTGTGCCACAATACTGCCGAACGACTCCGCCCCTGCGGCGGCAAATACGATAGGAATACCAGCATGAAGCGCATACTTCTCATCGCCACGGGCGGCACCATCGCATCGACCGAGGACGGCAACGGCCTCTCCCCCGCCCTGACCGGTGAGGAGCTCGCCCAGAGCGTCCCCGAGATCTCGGGCCTCTGTGAGCTCGACGTCGTGCAACCCATGAACATCGACAGCACCAATATGCGCCCGAGCGACTGGATGCGTATCCGCGATGTCATCGTCGAGGGTTATGCCGACCACGACGGCTTCGTGATTCTGCACGGCACCGACACCATGAGCTATACCGCGGCAGCGCTTTCCTACCTGATTCAGGACAGCCCCAAGCCCATCGTGCTCACCGGCTCGCAAAAGCCCATGGGCAATCCCTTTACCGACGCCAAGCTCAACCTGTACCAGAGCCTGCTCTATGCGCTCGACGAACACTCGCACGACGTCTCAATCGTGTTTGGCGGCGTAGCCATTGCCGGCACGCGCGCCCGCAAACAGCGCACCATGAGCTTTAACGCGTTCATTAGCGTCAACTATCCGCCCATCGCCTATATCCGCAACGACCGCATCGTGCGCAACGGGCTTCACGGCACGCATCAGGGCGAAAACCCGGTGCGTTTCTACGACAGCATCGACCCGCGCGTGTTTGTCCTTAAGCTCACGCCCGGCGTAAACCCGGGCATCCTCGACGCCCTTGCCGATAGCTACGACGCCGTGATTTTGGAGACCTTTGGCATTGGCGGTATCCCCGAGTTTGGTGAGTCGGGCGAGTCATTCCAAGAGGCAATTTTCCGCTGGGTCGATTCGGGCCGCACTGTCGTTATGACCACGCAGGTCCCCGAAGAGGGCCTCGATCTGGGCGTTTATGAGGTCGGCCGTGCTTACGCCGATCATCCGGGTATTTTGCGCGGCGACGACATGACCACCGAGACGCTCGTGGCCAAGACCATGTGGGCGCTCGGCCAGTCACGCGATGCGGCAGAGATTCAGCGCCTGTTCTACAGCCAAGTCAACCACGACCGCATCCCGATGGCGTAATTCAGTTGTCGACGGGTATCCCCTATTCGATACCCTCGAGAAGCTCTGACACCGTCATGCCGAGTGCGGGTGCGATCTTAAATAGAACCTTGAGCGTGAAATTTGCCGTCCCGTCTTCGATTCGGTCGAGATAGGGTCGGCTGATTCCTGTCGCCACACAAAAATCAACCTTGGAGATACCAAGGTCTCTGCGTGTCTCTTCGACCCGCCTGCCAAGAATCTGTTTCGCACGTTCGTCCATGCAGCTGAGTTTGAAATGGAGCCGAACATAAACGTAAACTATAGTTTACGTTTTGCCGAATACACAGGAGTTTTCTATGTCGGGTTCTTCGGTCCGCACGTACCGAGCCACGCTTCGCACAAACAGCGCACCGCCCAAGCTCGTCGTCGTTGAAGCAGAATGCCTTTCGCCCGATGAGCGCACAGCATTTGCATTGCTATCAAGTCGCGTCGCCGCCGTTCTGGTCCCTTGCCCGGCGCAAGGTGAACTTGCCATCCAATGCCAAGCGCACAGCTGCTCGCTCAATCAGGCTGCCGTAATCGCAACCAGCCAACACGGCCTGCCGCTCCTTTTAGAAGCCGGTATCGCACTCGCCCTTCGCGGCGCCGGATACGAAAACGAGGCCGCCGCCGACATGGTCTTTAAACCACGATCGAACGGCGGCCTCGCAGCAGCCATTGAATATGCGTGCAGGCTCGTTGCCTAAAAGGACAAGCTAGAAACCAAAGCCAAAGCCCGTTCCAGTAATCGCCGAATACATAAAGTAGACGTTGATTACGTTGAGGAACACGCCCGTGATGCAGCCGTTGCGCAGGTAGCGCTCGCACACGATGCGCGCCATGGCGGCGGAGTCATCATTGTTTTTAGCTTGACGTCCCGCCGTAAAGTATGTCGCCACGCTCAGCAGCAAGTTGAGCACCGGCAGCGCCAGCAGCTCGTAGCTCTTGCCCCAGCGCGTCACCTCGCCAGCGGCGTTAAACTTCGTTGCCACCTCGGGACCAATGTTGGGGATAACACACGCTGCGACCACCAGCGGAAGAACCGCAAGCACCAGCAGCGCGATGCCCATGTAGCCGGCTTTTTTACCATATTTAAACATGCACGTCGTCCTTACACGTTAAAGCGGAAGTGCACGACGTCCCCATCGGCCATGACATAGTCCTTGCCCTCGATGCGCAGCTTGCCGGCAGCCTTGGCGCCCTGCTCGCCGCCGAGCTCGATGTAGTCATCGTAGCCAATGACCTCGGCCTTAATAAAGCCGCGCTCAAAGTCGGTATGGATGACACCGGCGGCCTGCGGGGCGGTCGCACCCTGACGCACCGTCCAGGCCTTGACCTCCATCTCGCCGGCTGTAAAGAACGACTGCAGGCCGAGCAGCTTGTAGGCTGCCTGCGCGAGCACGTCCAGGCCGGGCTGCTCCAGGCCCAGGCTCTCCAGGTAGTCGGCCGCGTCCTCGGGATCGAGCTCGGAAAGCTCGGCCTCGATCTTGGCGCAGATCGGCAGCGGCTTGACGCCATCGATGGGCGCCAGGTCCTCGTTGAGCATGTCCTCGTCCACGTTGGCCACATACAGGATGGGCTTCATGGTGAGCAGGAACAGGCCCTTGGCAGCGGCGCGCTCCTCGTCGGTCATCTCCATGGACGCAGCACGCTTACCCTCGTTGAGCCAGGCGAGTAGGCGCTTGGCGACCTCAAACTTGGGCATGAGCTCCTTGTCGCGCTTGGCCTCCTTCTCGAGCTTGGGCAGCTGCTTCTCGAGCGTGCCCATGTCGGCCAGGATAAGCTCGGTCATGATGGTGTCGGCGTCACCGGCGGGATCGACGAACTCGCCCGTGCGGCCCACCTCGCGCATAACGTTGGGGTCCTTAAAGTAGCGCACGACCTCGCAGATGGCGTCGGTCTCGCGAATGTTGGCCAGGAACTGGTTGCCCAGACCCTCGCCCTCGTTAGCGCCCTTCACCAGACCTGCGATGTCAACAAACTCGACCGTCGCCGGCACAATGCGGCCCGGGTTGACGATGTCGGCGAGCTTTTGCAAGCGGTTATCGGGCACGTCGACGATACCCACGTTGGGGTCGATCGTGGCAAACGGGTAGTTGGCGGCAAGGCCGGTCTTTTTGGTAAGCGCGGTGAACAACGTCGACTTGCCCACGTTGGGCAGGCCCACGATACCGATGGAAAGGGACACGACAGCTCCTTTTGGTACAAGCATTTCAAACTGCATAAGTATAGCGCCGCCGCAGCATCTGGGCGAACCCAGACGCCACGGCGGCACGAATGAAGCAGAGATAGGGGTCGCTGACTAGTCTGCGAGCTTTTCCACCTGGTCGAGCATCTTGTCAAGCTTGGCCTTTGCCTCGGCTTTTGCCTTTTGGACCTCTTCGTGGGCTTTGGCCTTCTGGGCAGCCTTTTCCTCGGCTTCGGGATCGACGACGACCAGGTTGGATGCATCATGCTCAACCAACTTAAGCGCATGCTCGGGGCACACCTTGACGCAGGCCCCGCAACCTAGGCAATACGTGGACTCCAGTGCAAAGCGACCGCTTCCTACCAAATCGCAGGCGAACGTGGGGCATACATTGACGCACTCGCCGCACGACGTGCACTTGTCAAAATCGCACTCCGGCGTGCTCACTTGCATGTTCTGGGCAAGCTCGGGGTGGTTTTGCAGCGTCGAGAGCACCAGCTGCCGCCCGTGCGTGAGCGAACGGCGACGCTTGGTCGTCGTGGTGCCGCACATGGTGTTGAGCGTGCGCTCCAGCTGGGTAATCTGGTGGCGGTGGGCTTTGAGCTTCTGCGTCACCGAGGCCAGCGCCGCCGTCGCCGGGTTGAGCTTGGTCACCGTCAGGCCCGTGGTGCGGGCGATCTTTTCCATGTACTCCTTGCGCTCGTACTCGCGACGCTTATGGCACTTGAGGCTCTTGGGGTCGACCTCCAGGCCCATACCCGTGCCAGACCACTCCTCGGCCTTCGCAATCGCCTCGCCCAGAATGTCCTCACCGCCGATGTTGCGGCATTTATCGCACACGCCCAACGGCAGGTACACGCTCACGTTGGGATAGTCCGCCAGTACCGAGAACCAGGTCTCGGCCGTAATATCGCCCACGCAGGCAACGACGACTTCGTTTTCGCGCGGCATGCGCTTAAGGGCGCGCGTGCAGGTGACGTAGGCGGTCTCGTGGCTCGTGGCCGCCGAGACAATGTCGTCATACAGGTTTTTAGGCGCCAGGCGCGGCGAGATAATCGCCTCGGTCGGACAGGCAGCGGCGCACAGGCCGCACTTGCGACAGGAGTCGAGGATCTCGATGGCGTCTTCCTCGACCTCGATAGCGTTGACCGGGCACACGTCCATGCACGCGGTACAGCCGCTCTTTTCGTTTTTGCAGGTCAGGCACGGAATGGTGTTGCCGCGCGGACGCTCTTTATAGTCGGCAGGATTCCACTGCGGCGCCGATGGATCGAGTGCATCGGTCACGCCGCCAAGCGGGTTTTTAAGAAAGTCGAAACCCTTGCTGATCTCGATAATGTCATCAAACAGATCGTGTTCCTGCGCCATGCGCGGCCCCTCCCTGAGCAGTGCAAACAAGCAAGAGATAATGATACGCTATCGGCCCACGCCTCGGGCAAATTACACGCGGAGCACCTTTGAGGCAAATAGACCTACAATCTATTGCCAGCCTAATCGCCTAGGTTTATTGAGGAGTCACAAGATGAAGATTGCCCTGATCGAACCGTTGGGAGTACCCGAGCAGACCATCGACGAGCTCTCCGCACCCCTTAAGGATGCCGGACACGAGTTTGTCTATTTCGATACCAAAACAACCGATCCGGTCGAGCTCGCTCGACGCAGCGAGGGCGCCGAGGTCGTCATGATCGCCAACAACCCCTACCCTGCCGAGGTCGTCGCCGGCTCCGATGCGCTCAAGATGATCGCCGTTGCCTTTACGGGCATCGACCACGTGGGGCTTTCCGCCTGCCGTGAGCGCGGTGTTGAGGTTCGCAACTGCGCCGGCTACTCCGACGTTTCGGTCGCCGAGCTCACCCTTGGCCTGACCATCGACGTGTTGCGCAAGGTGGGCGCCGCCGATGCCGCCGTCCGCAGCGGCAAGACGAGCGCCGGCCTAATGGGCACCGAGATCCGCGACAAGACCGTGGGTATCGTGGGCTGCGGTAAGATCGGCTGCGCCACGGGTCGTCTCTTTAAGGCCTTTGGCGCCCGCGTGCTGGGCTATGCCCGCCACGAGCATCCCGAGGCAGCCGAGGCCGGCATTGAGCAGGTTTCGCTCGAGCAGTTGCTCGCCGAGTCCGATATCGTAAGCCTGCACCTGCCTAACAATGACACCACGCGCAAGAGCTTTGGCACCGAGCAGTTCGCCCAGATGAAGGACGGTGCCGTCTTTATCAACTGCGCCCGCGGTGCCATCGTGGATAACGATGCCCTTGCCCAGGCACTCAACGACGATAAGCTCGCCGGTGCCGGCATCGACGTCTTTGATATGGAGCCGCCCATCCCCGCCGACTACGCACTCATCAACGCCAAGAACTGCACCTTCACGCCACATGTAGGCTTCCTTACGCACGAGGCCATGCAGCACCGCGCCAAGATTGAGTTCGACAACGTCGTCGCCTACGTCGAGGGTCGCGCGCAAAACGTTTGCGAGCTGTAGTCAAACAAGGGCGGGGCAAAAACCTCATCGCAGGCCTACCCCGCCTTCTTTGGTTCAACTAACCTGACCCCTTTGCACCATAGCAAAAAAGGAGCAAAGCCATCTGCCGGCTTTGCCCCTTCCTTACCTTAGTTTACTCATCCATAAGGTAGTAGTGGCCCAGTGCGTCGGCACCCAGGATGGCGTTTGCGACCATCTCGGGCGTCACCTCAAACGGCATGTTGCACATGGTGTCCTCGGGCGCGCACGCGGCCTCGGCAACAATCATGGCCTTCTCGCGCGTAAGCTCGGCAACGCCAAGTTCCTTCATCGTGACCGGTAGGCCCAGCTCAATGCAGAAGCCCAAGACTTCCTCGAGCTTCTCGGTCGGGGCATCCTCGAGTACCAGCTGGACGATGGTGCCGAAGGCGACCTTCTCGCCGTGATACATGTTGTGGCACTCGGGCAGCATCGTCAGACCATTGTGGATGGCATGAGCAGCAGCAAGGCCCGAGCTCTCAAAGCCAATGCCCGAAAGCAGCGTATTGGCCTCGATGATGTGCTCGACGGCAGGCGTGAGCGCACCCTTCTCCAGCGCAACCTTGGCCTTGACGCCATCGGCCATGAGCGTCTCATAGCAGAGCTTGGCGAGCGCCAGGCCGGCCATTCCGCCCTTGCCGCCAGCGCAGGTGCCGCCGTCGGCATCGTGCGTCGCCTGGGCCTCGAAATAGGTTGCGAGCGCATCGCCCATACCGGAAACCGTCAGGCGCACCGGGCTCGCCGCGATAACCGTCGTATCCATAAGGACAATATTGGGGTTTGCCTTAAGGAAGAGGTACTTGTCGAACTGGCCGTCATCGGTATAGAGCACCGAAAGCGCCGAACACGGGGCATCGGTCGAAGCAATGGTGGGGCAAATGATAACCGGGGACTCCAGGTAATAGGCGACGGCCTTAGCGGTGTCGAGGATCTTGCCGCCACCGACGCCGACGACGATATCGCAACCGTTGTCGCGAGCGAGCGCAACCAGGCGATCGACCTCGCCCTTGGAGCACTCGCCGTTAAAATCCTCAAACAGCAGCTCGGCCTTAGCCTCGGCAAAGCCGCCCTCGATCTTGGCACCGACGCGCTTCTTGCCCGAAGGCGTCACGATGACGAGGGCCTTAGCGCCGAGCGGCTCGACATAGGAACCGAGCTTGGCCAGCTCGTCCGGACCCTGGATGTACTTGCTGGGGCTATTGAAAACTGCAGCCATAACTATCCCATTCTCTAAAAGAAAAAAGAAAGGGGCTCCGTACAGATACGTGCGGAGCCCCTCGTTACGATAACAAGAGTCGATTAGAAATCGATGTCGGTGTCGTAGTAGCAGGCCTTGAGGATCTTCTCGAAGTCGGCAGCCTTGGTCTCACGCGGGTTCTCGGGCGTGCAGGCGTCCTGCTCGGCGTTCGCGGCAATCTCGGGCAGCTTGGCGAGGAACTCCTCCTCGGAAACCATCTGCGGGTTCTCGGCGTCGACCTTCACGCCACCATTCGCGTAATCCTTGATGGACTGCGGAATGTTGAGCTGGTCGTTGAGGTCGCGGATCTTCTGGACGAGCGCAGCGATGAGCTCCTCGTTGGTCTCGCCGGGAAGGTGCAGGATCTCCTTGGCCACGTAAGCGTAACGCTCGGCAGCACGGGGATCCTTGGAGTTCCACTGGATGACCTTGCCCAGGTACATGGCGTTAGCGGCACCGTGGATGATGTGGCCGTTCTCGAAGGCAGCACCGGTCTTGTGAGCCATGGAGTGAACGATGCCGAGCAGGCCCGAGGAGAAGGCGATACCGGCGATGCACTGAGCCTCGTGCATGTGCTGACGGGCCTCATGGTCGCCAGCATAGGACTTGGGCAGCCACTCGACGATCTCGCGGATGCCGTGCAGAGCGTTGGCGTCGGTGAACATAGAGGCGCAGGTGGAAACGTAGGCCTCCATGCAGTGGGTCAGAGCATCCATGCCGGTGTGAGCGCACAGCTTGGCGGGCATGGTGTAGGTGAGCTCGGGGTCGACGATGGCGACATCAGGGGTGATGTTGAAGTCGGCCAGCGGGTACTTGATGCCCTTGGCGTAGTCGGTAATGACGGAGAATGCGGTGACCTCGGTAGCAGTGCCGGAGGTAGAGGAAATGGCGCAGAAGTGAGCCTTCTGACGCAGCTCGGGGAAGCTGAACGGCTGGATAATGTTGTCGAAGGACTCCTCGGGATACTCGTAGAAGACCCACATGGCCTTAGCAGCATCGATGGGCGAACCGCCGCCGATAGCAACGATCCAGTCGGGCTCGAAGTCGCGCATAGCGGCTGCGCCCTTCATGACGGTCTCGATGGAGGGATCGGACTCGACGCCCTCGAACAGCTTGACCTCCATGCCGGCCTCTTTGAGGTCGGCCTCAACGTCCTGCAGGAACCCGCCGCGGCGCATAGAGCTGCCGCCAGAAACGATGATGGCCTTCTTACCCTTGAGGTTCTTCACCTCGTGGCGAGCGCCCTCACCAAAGTACAGATCGCGAGGATTGGTAAAACGTCCCATACTGTGCCTCCTAAACAAGCCCCTCTTAGACTTGCGTATATAACGGAGCACCCAATTGGCTCCGTTAGGACCGGTTTGCGCGTTGCCGGCGATGACAATGCGCGATGTCTAAACGTCTCAACGCTCAGACAAACACTATTTTACCGTTCTGGTTGGTCAGTTATTCACCTAAAGCCGCCAATGATGAAACGTTTTTTCTATCCCTGAAGACCCTTGTGCGGCATTCATACTCCCAAGCTGGGCAAACGTTTTATCAAGGTTGACTACATATCCCGGGCAGGACCGTGCCCCTCCAAAATATGCACCGTTCGCCGCCAAAAATCGACCGTTTGCGGCACCGTGATACCACTCGGTCGTCCAAGGTGCCGACATTTGTGCGACATCCGTCTTCGTGGTGCAAAGGTGCAAGTCCAAGTGCGGCACCCCCGGTGTGCCACATGCGGGTAAACTAGAACCTTATATAGAAACATTTGAACCCTAACCGCAGCAAAGGAGGCCCCATGGCATTCGATCCCATTCAAGAGGATTGCCATCGCCTCGTTCTTGAGGCCTTGCGCCGCGACAATATCCCGCTCACCGACGGTGCCGCCGTAGAGCGTCTGATGGAACAATTCACCCGCAACCCCGCACCGCTCATCGTGCACGACCGCGACCGCGCCGGACATCTGATTGCCAAGGTGGTCGAGGCCGTCGACTACCGCATTCCCTTTATCCCTGACGATACCCAGGCAGAGCAGGAAGAGGCAGCTGCCGAGAACATGCTCCGCGAGGCAGCCGCGCTCGATCCGACCAACTGGGATGCCCAGCGCATGCTGACCGCCCTCACCGCCAGCTCCAACGAGGAATACGTACAGTACTTGGCATCCAAGCGCGATGAAGTCGAGCATGACCTGGCGCTCAAAATCGCCTCGGCGCAGGACCCCTACGAGCGTGAGGCCGCAGGCGACCTTACGCGCCGCCCCTATCTGCGCTGGCTTGCCGCCCTTGCGTCACGCGCGCTCATTAGCGGCCGCTATCGCATGTCGCTCGAAGCCGCAAACCGCAGCCTCGACTTTGCGCCCAACGACCCCGCTGGTGTCCGCCACACCGCGATGCTCGCCATGGCAAAGCTCGAATACCCCGCCGAGGAGCTCAAGCGCTTTCGCTCTGCCCACTCCGTCCCCTATCTCGCCAACACGCCGCTGCGCCGTCGTCCCAAGGATGCGGAGCGCGACTTGGACCCGTGGACGCTCATCGCGCTGATGAGCGCTGCCTGGCGCGAGCTGGACTACGAGGGCGCCGAGCACTATTTGCGCATCCTCGCACGCTCGTGCCCGCACGCGGCCGAGGCGCTCTACTTCCAAACCGAGTTTCCCGATGGCGTCTATGCCCGCGTCAACGTGGGCGTGGGCTCCACCGACGAGCTTGTCCTCGCGCTGTCCGAGGCGACGCCGGTACTGCAGGAGGGCCTGGGCGCCCCCGACAACGCCAGCTTTGCTGCCTGGGTCGCCACCAACGATATCGTGCGTTCCCAAATCGATGAGCGCATACTGCGGGCGGCCGAGCAGGGTTTGCCGTTTAAGGGAGGAGACCTCTAATGGATCCGAGCGTCTACATCCCCGCCTACCTGGAGCGCACCTACCTGGCGTCGCACCCCGAGCTCACCGATGCAGCACGCGAGCTTGTCCATAACGACATTAGCGCGAATCCCCAAAAGTATGCGCAGTCCGAGCATGCCCAGGCGCTGCTGTCCTATGCCGGCGTTCACCGCCACCTGCTCGACGAGCTCCATCGGATCGAGGACATGGGCAGCGATGAGGAGTTTGAACAGACGCGCAACCGCCTGTTCGACGATATGCGCGATGAGCTGCTCAAGATCGTCCGCATCGATGCGCATGTCCTCGATGCCCAGCTGCTCGCCATCATCCTGGCCGACACGCCCGTTGACGCCTGCCTGGGCGACCTTATGAAGCTCGAGGCGACCACGGCCGATTACCTGCAGCAAAGCGTGCCCGGGTTCGACATGGAAGCCCCGCACTACTGGGCCAATAATGTTTTGACCGACGGTGCCACCGCAGCAGACCTTACCGTGAGCGAGCCGGCTCTTATCGGGTGGCTTCACACATTCGAGGCCATCTCGCAGCTGTGCATGGCGAGCGCTCGTTACCGTGCTGCCGCCAACTACGCCCGCCGTGTTCTTAAGGCGGAAGGCTACCCCACCCGAGCCGCAGGCACCGTGTTGCTCGCCCTCGCTCGCCTGGAAGACCAGGACGGCTTTTTTGCCCTGGCCCACCAGCTCGAGGAGCAGATGGGGGCCGATACCCTCGAGAACTCCCCCTGGTACCTGCTCGCCCGCACGATCTTGCTGTTCAAAACGAACAAGATGCGCCCGGCGACACGCGCGCTGCGTGAGTTTGCCAACCGCTGCGAGGGCGGCGCGTTCTTCTTACTGAACCCCATGTACCAGACACCGTACCTTCCCTGCCGGCCCGAGCCACGCGATCCCTGGGATCTTTCGCACCAGGCCGTTTGGGAAGCGGACGGCATCATCTCGGACACTCCCGACTTTGCCCCCTGGGCCAATGCCTGCGAAGACGTGTCGCAGCTTGCCCAGGAATTTGCGCGCCGCTACGGTTTTTAGTGACGCACTCGACCCGACCATGTCGTTTACGTTAGGAACGGTTTCATGAACCTCCGCTCATCTCTTGCCTGCACCTCGAGCGATATCGCTCGCTGGGGACTGCGCTCCGTCCTTAAGCGCCAGGGCGGCGTACTCCCCGGCCGCATCGCCATGAAGATCGACCCCGAGCTGCTAAGCGACCTCGCAGGCCTTGTCGACCGCAGCGTGGTAATCACCGGCACCAACGGCAAGACCACCACTTCCAACCTCATCGCCGACGCCGTTGCTGCCAGCGGTGCTGCCGTGGTGTGCAACCGTGCCGGCAACAATATGGAGCCTGGTGTGGTAGGTGCTCTGCTCGAGGCCCGCGGCGGCCTTAAACACACCAGCAGCGGCAAGCGCGTGGGCGTTTTTGAGTGCGATGAGCTTTACACCGTACGCGTTCTGCCCAAGCTCAAGCCGACGTACTTTGTGCTGCTCAACCTGTTCCGCGACCAGCTAGATCGCTATGGCGAGATCGATCACACCCAGGAGGTCATCGCCCACGCGTTGGAGCTTTCGCCGGCAACGACGCTCATCTACAACGCCGACGACCCGCTGTGCGCCTCGATTGCCGCGCGCGTTCCCAATGCGAGTATTGCCTTTGGCATCGACGGCGCCACCGACACCGAGTCCGACCGCATTAGCGACTCGCGCTTTTGCTCGCAGTGCAACGCCCCGTTGGAGTACGACTACGTGCAATACGGCCAGCTTGGCGCATACCATTGCCCCTCGTGCGGTTGGGCACGCCCCGCACTGGTCCGCCGTGTGACGGGCGTGAAGCTCGGCTGCGACGGCTACGGCTTCGACCTGGTCTTTGGATCTGCGCCCGACGCGGCTGCCGTACACATCGCCACACGCTACAACGGTCTGTACATGGTCTATAACGTTGCCGCCGCCTTCTTTGCCGCACGCGAGTTGGGCGTGGACACGGCGTTTCTACAGCCTACGCTCGATGCCTACGTCCCCGCCGGCGGACGTATGGGCCGCTGGGAGATCGCCGGCCGTACCGTCGAGGCAAACCTGGCCAAAAATCCCGTGGGCTTCGATCGCCAGATCCAGTCCATTAAAACGGCAGGCGGCAGGCTCTGCGCCTTCTTCCTGAACGACAACGACGCCGACGGCCACGATGTCTCGTGGATCTACGACGTCGACTTCGAGCGCATCGCCGACACACCGGGTCTTGTCGCCTTTGCCGGAGGCACGCGTGCGCACGACATGCAGGTACGCCTCAAGTACGCCGGCATCGATGCCGCGATTATCTCGGACGTCGCGCAGGCAATTGGCGCCGTTGCGGATGAAGCCGCAGGCGACACTTTCTATGCCGTCGCCAACTACACGGCCTTCCCGCCGCTGGTCAAAGAACTCGATGGGCTGAAGGGTGCCGATGCAGCCACGGTTGCTGCCCGCGCTGCAACGTGTGCCGATGGCAGTGCCGTCCCCGTCGGCATCGCGCCAGTCGAGCTTTCGCGCCCGCTGCGCATCGTCTACCTGTACCCCGATGCCCTCAACCTCTACGGCGACGGCGGCAACGTTATCGCCCTCGAGCGTCGCTGCGCCTGGCGCGGCATCCCCGTTCGCGTGGACGAGGTCCGTATGGGCGAGTCACTCGATCTCACCGATGCCGATATCGTCATGATGGGTGGCGGCTCCGACCGCGACCAGCTAGCCGTGGCACACGAGCTGCTCGCCCAAAAAGACAAGGTCGCATCCTATGTTGAGGATGGCGGCTCGCTGCTCGCCATCTGTGGCAGCTATCAGCTGCTCGGCCGTTCGTACTATATGGGCGAGGATCGCATTGAGGGTCTGGGGGTCATTGCTGCCGAAACCGTACGCGGCTCCGACCGCCTGATCGGCAACGTAGCCGTCAAAACCGACCTGGCACCTGAGCCCTTTGTGGGATTCGAGAACCATGGCGGCCGCACGCTTTTGGACGCCGATGCCACGCCGCTCGGAACGTCCGTCGTCACGGGCACCGGCAACAACGGCGACGATGGCTTTGAGGGCCTGATCTACAAGGGCGTCATCGGCACGTACCTGCATGGCCCGGCGCTGCCCAAGAACCCCGAGCTCGCCGACTGGTTGATCGCCCATGCCCTCGAGCGCCGTGGCGATGCACAGGCTGCCGCCCTGCTGCCGCTCAAGCCCCTCGACGACACCTACGAGCACGCCGCCCACGACGCCGCCATGAAGCTCCTCCCCTAGCACCTCACCACCACAAAGGGGACAGGCACCTTTGTGGTGGTTTTGACCCGTCCCAGCGGTTTGTCTCAATCTGTAGCATCTAGACCGTTAAAAGTCGTCTTACTGTTACAGAATGAGATGTTCGTCCCGACGCCTGCCTTTTGTCTCGATCTGTAACAGATAGAGCCAATTTGCCCGCCCAGATGTTACAGATTGAGATATTTGAAAATCGGAACAGAAGCCTACTCCTTTGTGGTGGTTTTCCAGTTTGCCAACGATATACGCGCCGGCAAAAAAGTCTGCTATACTCTTTCCCGCTGTCCCCATCGTCTAGCGGCCAAGGACGCCACCCTTTCAAGGTGGATATCGCGGGTTCGAATCCCGCTGGGGGCACCATTTAAATTAAGAAGCCCGTTACCCCCGCGGTGACGGGCTTTTTGCTACCGATATGCCGGGATTCGAACCCGACAGGGTGCGGAGCTGAGGAAACGCGCAAGCGTTTTCCAGCGCAGCACGCAAGGAGCGGAGCGACGCAGCGGAAGCGGGCGGCGCCAGCCGCACGCGGACATCCCGCTGGGGGCACCATTTGAAACTAGAAGCCCGTTACCCCCGCGGTGACGGGCTTTTTGCTACCGATATGCCGGGATTC
>JBKXPS010000017.1:0-6738 GCA_047014445.1 Collinsella aerofaciens
TTTCAAGCTCCAATCTGCCGGATTTGCCCAACTAAAAGTTTACGCCCACGCGCGAACAGGATTTGATTTTTGAAATATGGACGAATTCCTCGTCAGGAGGGTAAAATGGTGCCGACGGCAGCCCAAGTTGTAGAGAGCTGGGCAGAGCCGTTGCTTAATGAAGTTGGGTCATCGTCTTAGCGACGGTGGCCTTTCTTAATATGAGAAAGCCATTGTCAATAGACATGTTCGTTCGAGCCCGGTTTGAAACCGGGCTTTTTCGTTTCCCGTCGGGAGAGCCCGCGCACGCTGCATGGCTTAGTCGACGCTTGCCTGGCAAGCTAATATCCGCGGGCTCTTGCGGGTGCGCTTCCGGCGGTCAGCCCGGTATGTCCGCGCACCCCACCGCATTTCGATTCTCCGTCCGGCGCTATCGTACGAATCCAGTCTTTTGTCGGGCGCGGCCCCGGGGCTGCCCATCAAAAAGGTCGTGAACTCGCGCCGGCGATGCGTCGAGGCGCGGGCCCTCCCGGCGGGAGTCGGTTGTCGCCGGCTGCTAGAGGACGGTCCCCTCGGACCTGCACCCGATCTCCCAGACCCAGCAGGCGAGCTCGCGCGCCACGGCGGCGTTGGCCTTGCACGCGCTCTTGCCCGCCGCGGCCAGCGCCTCGCGGCGGCGGTGGAGCCTGGCGGTGCAGTCGTCCGCCCTAGAGCGTATCGCCGGGGGCACGTCGGTGCCGGGGGCTGGGGCCTTGGGCCTCGGGGAGCACGTGGAGTAGTGCCATGCGGACTCTATGAGCGCCGTGCGCGCGAGCGCGTTGCCGGCCTTGGTTATCCCGCCGCGCCGCTCGGACTCGCCGCTCGAGTGCTCCGACGGGGTCAGCCCGCACCAGCTCGCGAAGGCCGGCGCCGAGCGGAACCTGCTGAAGGACCCGACCTCCGCCGCGAGCCTGAAGGCCGTCAGGGTGTCGACCCCCTTGATGCAGGACAGCGCCTCCACCGTCGCCCGCCAGCGGTCGGTGCCCGCCAGCGCGACGACCCTCCTCTCGAGCTGCCGCCTGTCCGACTCCGCGCAGCGGGCGGCCGTGACGTAGTACTCCAGCGCGTCGCGCTGCGGCCCCTCGAGCCTGATCTCCGAGACCCACCTCCAGTGGGCCCTCGTCCAGGCCTTCTTCCTCGCCCCGTCGGCGTTGCGCTCGTCCCAGACGTGGCCCAGCCTGATCAGGAACATGTTGAGGCGCTGCCTCGAGCGGCGGAGCTCGCGGGTCGCGTCGTCGAGGGCGCGGTCGAGGTCCCGGGCGGCCTCGACCGCCATGTCGGGCAGCGGGACCTCGACGATGTTGTGGGTGGCGAGCATGCGGGCGATGAACTCGGCGTCGCGCCGGTCGTTCTTACGCCGGGCGTCCGCCGCCGGCCTCTGCATCTTGGAGACGGCGGCCACGGCGCAGTCGAGGCCGAGCGCGCGCAGCTCGCGCGCCATGTGGAAGCCGGTGGGGCCGCTCTCGTAGCACGCCCTCGGGTCCTCGAAGCCGAGGGCCCACTCCGCGATCTCGGAGGCGTCGGTGCCGAAGCTGCGGCGCACCACCTCGCCGGTGAAGGGGTTGAACGCCGCGGCGGCGACCGATCGCGCGTGGACGTCCAGGCCGATGGAGGTAACATGGGGCATGGGAAGCCTCCTCCCCGCAGGTGCGGTAAGGGCTACCGCACGGGCCGATACTCAAAGCCCATTGTGGCACCCCGAGCCCGCGGAAAGAAGCTGCGCCGCGGGGGAGGCGGCCCCCAATGGCTTTCTCATATCGTCTTTTGGGCTTCGAGCCCTGCTTGAGTGCCTTGGAAAGGCCGACAAGGGCCGTGAGGAGCGAGACCGTAGCGGTCAGGAGCTTCACGAGCTCGGTGAAATCGGTCATGGGCATCACCTCCCATCAAATGGAGGGCTCTGCCCGGCACGATGGCTGCCGACAGCAAGGACGATTCTATCAGAGCGGCTGACTCCCGCCCGATATTACCATCCCATCGCGCCTGTGCAAAAAAGAGGGCCGCCAAACAGCGACCCTCCAGCGAAAGTGCACGTTATTTAGATGTGACGTTTATATCAAATTATCTAATTTGATAGTTGCAACGCCATGTTTCCACGGATCCAACCCCAGTAGCTTGAACCTGAGAAAAATATTCACCGTTAGAACCGGTGGCGCGAGTATTAACCCAAGTTGGCGCTAGAGTACTATAGGAATTAGGAAAAGATAGCGACTTGTAATCCCTATATACAATTCGATCTCTCACTTCTCGACCATTCAATAGTCCCGTAAAAGTCCAATATACATTCAAGACCCTTTCGCTGTTCGCACGGCGAGCAGTGGTGCCAGAAGCATATGAGAGATCATTAGATAGAGAAGCAACCGGCTGAACATCGTTTCTCATATTGTAAACAATCCCGTCCGCAAAGCCTGCAGCCGGAAAGCACAAGCAAACAAAAAGGAAGAAAGGACCTACAATTACTTTGATCTTCGTGCTAAGCATATAAGCCACCTACAATCAAATCAACGTGTTTGATAGTTGCACTGAAATACTTTCATCACGCCGTCAGCCTTGCATGTGGGACAAGTATAAATAAAACTCGTTCGACACGTATCCGGATAAATACGGCTGTAGCTATTCTTGAAGGTTAGTCGCTTATAAGTTGGGTCCTTTAAAGGAATATTATGACCAACGTTATTAAAACAGTAAAAAGAACAATAAGTATCAAGAACGTCTTCTTGCATAGCGCGCCTTGCTATAGAGAGCTCATCAAACAAGGAAGCTTGTGTATAAGACGCGCTGGTAGACATACTGTGATTTGCTGTCAGACCAAAAGATGGAGTTACAGCAAAAAAAGCTGATAAAAGGACAGTTGATGCTGAAAATAACATTAACTTACGAATAACGGATTTTACTGCCATGACTCCTCCAATCCTATTGGATAAAACTGTTATTATATTAATATATTTGTATCAGCACTCGAAAGGAGTGACCGATGAGCGGTAGAAGAATCGTCTTGAATGTACTTATGGCAGTAGCACTGGTAACGCTCTTGGTCTTCTCCTACTCATACGTGAATCACCCAAGATTTGGATATGCTTTATACGCTGTGTTTTCCGGCGAAACAACTTACAACACTATAGGCTTCATTGACGCAATCTTTTTCTATGTAGTCGGCCCCCTATCAAGCGAACTGGTCGCTTTTGTTGTCTGCTTCAACCTGAATCAACGAAGCCAGACTCATTCAGCGACTTCGGCCAAACAAGGAATAAATCTCTTCGCAATAACGATAGTTCTGCAAATTCTGACAGTGTTGATTATCGCCCTGACCGCAACAAACGTTTTGAAGTATGAGTTCGGATTCATCGCGAGCTGCCTCATGGCAATTGCCGCGGGTATAGCGGTCGCGTATACGACACCGGCAAAGAAGTAGCTCAACTAACAGGGCCTATTTGGAATCCGAATCATCCATGGAGCCGTCGATGCCGGTTTTGGTGTTGTCCTATAAGCCCCGATCAATTCATACTCCTCATCCTTGCCGAATTGCGAGTATGGCAGAATCGGCACTGGATGGCAGCGCGCTAGGCCGTGTCCGCGGAGTTACCCCCTGTTTTTATCGTAACAGTTGATTCTAGGGACGTTTCACTGTGCCCCTTTTGGCAATTTCCTGTGTCCTTTTTGGAAACTCGAGCGCCTATCTGACCGATGGGAAAGATTTAGCGAATTTAGGTGTACCACTTTGTGTTAGTTTGTATTTTAGACAGTATTTGTGATACGCTTTGTTTCAATCAGTAGTGGTACGATTTCGCTTGTTCAACGAAGGAGGTAATTGTCTATGGCAGTGGCCGAGGAGAAGAAAAGAATCCAGGTTACTCTGCCTCTCGAAATTTGGCGTGATCTCGATGACTACGCGAAGAGTCGCGGTGTAGCTAAGTCGTCTATGGCGGCGATCGCTATCGCCGAGTTTTTGGAGCGTGTTAAAGAGCAAAAATAGATATGAAAAAAGCCCCCTAACCGCCAAGTAAGAAGGGCTTCTTTCATGTTCAAATGTGGCTTTCTGGCCTGTTACCTGCAATCCTAGCACACGTATGCTTCGATTTGGGCCCCTATGTTGAAGTACTACCAAAATACTATGGCATCACTTCGGCTGATGGCTAGATAGCCTCAACGAGAGGCTAGTTTATGGATACCAAAAATTTAAAACCGGATGTGGGCGGTGGCTATCCGTGGGACACGGATAGCCACCCGTCCGGTCCCGCAAACCCGTCTGGAATGGGGACGGCGTCCGATTTCGCGAATCAGGCCGTCACAGATGCCGCCATGGCCAATAGTGAGAGTCACCGCGAGGTACTTCGCCGGGCATCGGATGAATCGTCCCGTGTCGCCCACATGGTGCAGGATATGGTCAGCGAGAAGGTCGCGATCATCAAGCCGCCATGGATGCTCGAGCTCGGTCTGCCTAGGCTCGACACCGATATTATGGGGCGGATTTGGTCGTTCCAGCGCAAGGACGTCTACAAATCAACCTGCTACATCAGCCTTGCCACCATGGCGGCTGACGTCAAGTCGGATCGCTCGAATGTTAAAAAGAGAATCGACAAGCTTGTCGAACTCGGTCTTTTGATTAAGTCGCCGCGCGGGAATAACAAATCGGTTGAGTACCGGCTCGATATGACGGCGATCGCTAAGCGCAGACTCGAAGTCGAGGAGGGCAAGAAAAAGCAACGTGCTGAGAATTCGGCGAAACGCAAAGCTCAGTGGGACGCAAAGCATTCTGCCTAGTTTGAAGGGCTATGGGTTCATACAACCCATAGCCCTATTTCTTTTCCTTACAAACTATGGGTTAAACCAACCTACAGTCTAACTATAGGTTGGTTTAACCCATAGTTAGACGAAAAATAATTTTATTGATAGGGGGTTAAATAACGGTTCTTCAGCAAGTCTATCGGTTAGGACAACCCATAGACTTGCTCACAGGGATCGCGGATGCTTTTCTGTGACGGTAGAGCTATGGGTTGAAAGAACCCATAGAAAATTTAAGCCACTTTTCCGGCTATGGGTTAACTCAACCCATAGAAAGCGATCGGAAAACGCCAAAAAGTACCGAAATAGTTATTTCAACCCATAGTTTGAGCCTGTGTTAACCTGGGCCAACTTATCAACTATGGGTTGTCTCACGAGACTATGGGTTGAAATAACCCATGCCAACTATGGGTTCAGTTAACCCATGCACTATGGGTTGAAATAACCACAACTATGGGTTGAAATAACCACAACTATGGGTTCATACAACCCACCAAGTCTGACTAGAGTGAATTAGATTCACTTAGTCTGAGCTCAAGAGGGAAACGAAGAAATCCACCAGGAAGCATTTAATGATCGAACGATAAACAGACAAGAAAATCCACCGTCCTTGCACTCCATTCGCTACGCTCATTCCGCGTCGCTATCGCTCCTTGGCATGGCCTATCGGCCAAAAGTGTGGGGGCTAACGCCCCAACTCCCCGGCTACGTTGTTGTCAGCTCTCAGCGCCGGCGTCGCTTCGCTCCCCGGGCGAACTAACCTACTTGGCTGCGAGCCTACAATTCGGCAATGACATGCCGAATCCGTTTTCCAGTTGATCTAGATACCGACATTTGGTCAACCTTGCGCTGAATACCGCTAGAAGGTTACAGAATCGGAAATAAGACGTTCTATCGGTGAGGTTCGACCGGTTTTCTCATGGATAGATAAAACGGGGTCTTAAATCGGCTCTCAGTGGCCTAAAAGAGACAGGAGCACCTTTCGATACCCCTGTCCTGATCCTCTTGGACTTCCATTTTGTCACAACATCAAGAACGTTCGTCGTCCTCTTCGCTAAAACCCCTTTTCGGCAAGGTACTCATCGAAAAGCTCTCGTGCGATATCCGATACGGACTTGTCCTCCTCGAGTGCCGCTTGCTTCAACCGCTTGCGATAACTCTCCGGAACGTATACAGACAGCTGTACAAGCCTCTCAGATGCCCCTTCAGTGCCTTTTTTAGGGCGCCCGGCTTTCCGTACCTGCGGAGCCGGTTTCTGGGGCTCAGATGCGCTCTCAACGATTTTCTGCTGTCTCTCCTCGGCCTTCTCCGCGGCGACGTCGAAGTAGGAGGTCGATTTCTTGAACTTTCCGGCCATTACAGGACCTCCTCGATCTCGTCCAGGATGTTTTCGATTGCCTGGGCGGCCTTGCCGCTCTTCGCGATTTCGTACACGGGCTTGCCCAGGGCCGCGCCCTGCTTGAAGGCCGCTGCGGTCGGAACGGTGCCCAGCACGGGAAGGTCATCGGCCTCAAGAAGCTCGAGGAACTGCCTGTCCACGGTCTGGTTGCCGGCAAAGTTGTTGACGATGATGGCGAACGACAAGTCGGGATTGGCCTCGGTGATGACCTTGATCGTGCGCTTCATGGGTTTCAGGCCCAGCGTACCGGGCTGCACCGGGATAATCGCGATATCAGCGTTCTTGGCATACTCGGCGGTGTCATCGCTCAGGAACCCCGGCGTGTCGATGACGTTCACGGCGTCCTCGTCGTTGAGCAGCCCCTTCTCGTGGTTCGCACCGCCCTGCGGGTCCAGGTTGCCGAAACCGACCTTGTGGCCGCGGCGCTCGAGGCCCCAGGCGATCTCGTCGGCGAACGTCGTCTTGCCGACGCCGCCCTTCTGATTGACTAGCAGGATGTTCGTCGCCATGTCCTCCCCTTTCTGAAATAGCATAGTCATATA
>JBKXPS010000017.1:6899-25238 GCA_047014445.1 Collinsella aerofaciens
ATACGGTTACAAGGTCGCTGATTGCGAGACGGAGACCCTTCCGACCGCCGACGCGGCTAGGCGGTTACGCGAGCGGGAACGCAAGGGTAAAAACGCATCGTCGCTGAACCAGTGAGTCAGTATTCTTTAGTTAGATGATGGATATCGAAATTGATTAGCGAGATAATGTGCATATCTCATAATGTATGCGTTTCACCATGAGAGAGAGGGGTCTGTCATGAGCTGGAAACCGAGAAAATGCGTTATCGCCGGTCTCGTGACAACCGGTATGTTCTAAAAGGCGGTTGCCATGCTGTCGCAAAATCAATCGAGATACTTGACCACAATCGGCTTTGCCCTGCTTGCATTACTCTTTGCTAGCGACCTTTTGCTGAAACCGCCCAAGGAACTCGTTTCGCTTGCCATAGACTGCATTTCCGCCCTTTACTTTACGGCAACCCTATTCGTCGGACTAAAGGAGAGGAAAAAAGGCGCGGTCGTTGCATCTGCCGTAGGCGTGATCATAACCATTGCATCATTATTTATCTGACACATTGGTGATTTAGGGGCGATATCGTAGGAATACGACCGGGAGAGCCGGGGCCAGATTACCCGGGTCGCCCGGTCGGCTCTCGCCCCGCGCCGCAGACGGCGCTCCGATTGCGTCGAGGCATGACACGCGGGGAATCTACCTCTTTGTATTACGCGAACGCGAGGTGCCTCTTCTGCATGTGGCGCACCGTCAGGTACATGTTGATGATGACCTGATAGGGGCCGCCCGTGCGGGCGGCCTCCGCCTTGAAGTAGCCGATGTTCTCGCCGTCGATATTCATGGTGACGCGGCGGCGCGGCTCGAGCTCTAATACATAAGGTCCCAGCTTGTAATGCGTGAACATATGACTACATTAACATGGTCATGTATTACCGAACGTTATATGCTGAGCTGGATCCGCCCGTCTGTTATCTTGGCTGCTGACCGCTGAGAACATGGCCGCCGTCATCGGCAAGGATGGCGTGGAGACGGAGATTCAAGTGGGGCAGATGTGCCAAACACTGGGCAAGCCTGGCTTCGATTGGCTGTTTAATAAGCACTAACGGTTGAGTTATTGCAGCATAATCGCAGCTGTAAATAGGTGACCATATGACCATGCTAATATGTGCGCACAGTCATATGGTCACAGTTGTAGATCGGTTTAATCTGTGGCCCTTAAGCTGAAGCTGCCTCAACGAACCGTGGCTGGCGAGACGAAAAAGGGGAATCCCTTTTGCGGGATTCCCCTTTCCGAGTCGTTATGCGATTTGCACTACATCTGCTCGCGGCGCTTCTTTTGATCGAGGAAGACGCCGGCTGCCACGAGGACGGTACCGCCGATGACGAACGTCTCGCCGATGAGTCCCGCGTGGTCACCAGTCTGGGCGAGGCTGCCGGGCTGGGCGGTATCCTTGCCGGCGAGGTGCTTCGGGGTGTATGCCGCCTGCTGCTTTGCGACCTCCTCTGCCTCCTGTCGTGCGATCTCATCGGAAAGCTTCTGCTCCGCTGCGATGCGGTCGGACTTCGCCAACTCGTAGGCGGCGAGTGCCGCATCATAGCCGGACTGGAGCCCGTCCACCGCGGCCTGCTTCTCGTCCAGGATGGCCTTGGCGGGCGCGACCTTGGCACGTGCCTCGACTGCGGCGGCGAAAAGCGCGTTGAGGGCGTCATCCGCGTTCACATCATGGCCGGAAGCGATCGCCGCACCGGTATCGATGGAGTTCAGCTTCGACAGCTTGGCGTCTGCCTGCGCCTTCGCCTGTTCGGCGGCGGAGACCAGGGACTCGGCGGCAATGGTATCCGCCTTCGCGGCATCGAGGGCGGCCTTGGTGTCATTGACGGCCTTTACTGCATCCTGCTCGCGCTGCTGTGCCTCTGCGAGCTTCGCGGCAAGACCGGTGAGGATGTCGAGGTTCGATTGTGCGTCCTCGAGATCGGTCTGGGAGCCGGTGAGCCTGTCGGCGGCAACGCCGGTGTCGGCCTTTGCGGCATCGACGGCACGCTGGGCATCCGCGAGGGCGCGTGCGGTGGCGTCCGCCTTTTGCTCGGCGGCGGCGAGGACGGTCGCCTTCTCGACCTGATCGGCTGCCGCCGCGTCATGGACGCTCTTTGCGGTATCGAGCGCCTTCTTGGCGTCGGCGACGTCCTGGAAGAACTTCGCGAGGTCCGCGTTCGCATCCGTAATGCCCTGCTGCTTGGATACGGTGTCCGCCTTGGCGGAATCCAGCTTGGTCTGTGCGGCCGTTACGGCTGCATTGGCGGCATCAAAGGCGACCTGCTTCTGCTGGACGGTCGACTTTGCCGTATCGACTGCCGCGTTGGCGGCATCGAGGTCCGATTTCGCCGCATCAAGCTCGGTCTGGGCATCCGTGACGCCCTGCTGCTTGGCGGCGACATCAGCCTTTGCGGCATCGACGGCACGCTGGGCATCGGCAACACCCTGCTTCGCGGCATCGACACCTGCCTGTGCGGAATCCACCGCGACCTGCTTCTGCTGGACGGTTGCGGCGGCGCCGGCGGCTGCCTGCTTCTTGGATGCGAGATCGGCCTTGGCTGCGTCGAGTGCGCTCTTGGCGTTCTTGAGGCCGTTGATATAGGAGGTCAGCTTCTGCTCGTACTCGTCGACGGACATGGGGTTCATGTTCCAACCGGAGCCTGCCCAACCCAGGTTTGCGGTATCGAAGCTGTCGGTCTTCCAGCCGTTCATGGTTCCCTTGCTGCAGACCGCCATGCCCATATAGCCGATTTCAGGGCTGATGACATGCAGGTAGTGACCGACAGTTGCGGGATATCCGGCAACCTTAAAATGCTGGTTGACATAGGATTCAATCCCACTATGCGACTTGTAGAAGTCTACGGCATCCTTACCGATTAGACCGGTGACGCCATAGAGCTCCTGAACCGCCTGATCGAAGAAAGCCTTTTCTTGGTCCACCCACTGCGGTTTCGGATCGGTTCCATAGTTCCATGCGAGGTTTTCGCTCGTATCAAACTGCATGGAATGCCCAAACTTGACATCGGAATAGTTCGCGTTGGCAATCGCTGCCGCAATGAGCTTGTACGTGACCTGGAGCTCAGAGAGACCGACGGACTTGCGGTACTCGTTGATGGACTTCATGTACGGGATTGCCGCGAGCATGTTGTCGAGACTGGTCGCGTCGAGGCTGTTCCCCACCTCGGTGTAGCCCTTGTGTGTGCAGTTCTGGATGATCTCGATGGCTGAATCGGCACCCATGGCACGGAAGAAGCCGATGGCTCCCTGCTTGAGCTGCGCGTCGGCGGTATCGAGTTTCGCCTGAGCCTCGTCGACCTTCTGCTGGGCGGCGGTCACAGCGGCGTCAGCGGTATCCTTTGCGGTCTTGGCGTTCGCGAGCTCTACGTCGGCGGTTGCCTTGGCGGACTCGGCATTCTTGACAGCCTGCTTCGCTGCATCCAGCTTGGCGACGGCGTCGACGTTCGCCTGCTTGGCCGCATCGAGGTCGGCGTTCGCGGCATCGAGTGCGGACTGGGCGGCGGTCACGCCGGATTCGGCATCGGCCGCGGCCTGCTGCTTCGCGGAGAGGGACGCCTGGGCATCATTCAGCTCGGTCTGTGCCGTTGCTGCAGCGGACTGCGCCTGCTCGAGCTCGGACTCGCACTGGGACTGCACCGCTCGTGCGGCAGCGAGGGCTGCCTCTGCGTCCGCGACCTTCTGTTTTGCCGCATCGTACTCCGGGCCGCTGGCGCCTGCCTCCGCTGCGGCGAGGTCTGCTTTCGCCTTCTCGTAGGCGGCGCTGGCGGCTGCGGCCTTCGCATCCGCCGCGTCCTTGTTCTGCTGGGCTGCGGCGAGGACGGCATCGGCGGAATTCTTTGCAGACTGGGCCGCAACCAACTTGGACTGGGCATCGCCAAGCGTCGCGTTGGCGTTGGCGAGTTCGGCCTGTGCCCTGTCCACGGCAGCCTGGGCGTCGCGCACGGCCTGCTCGGCGGCACTGATTGCCTCCGGGGTGGCGCTTACGGCATCGGCCTTGGCTTTATCGAGGGCATCCTTTGCAGACTGGGCCGCCTTGATGGCGGACTGATACGCTTCGTCCTTCTCGGATGCATCCGCCTTGGCGTCTGCGAGACCCGCCTTCGCCTGCTCGAGGTCCTTGCCGGCGGCATCGGCGGCGTCCTTGCCCTCCGCGACCTGACGGGCGTACTCGTCCATTGCCGCTCGGTCGGCTGCCGTGCCGGCGCTGACTGCCGAATCGTAGGATGCCTTGGCCTGGTCGCGTGCGGAAGCCGCCTCGTTGTAGGGACCGGCGGCCTCATTGTAGGCTGCCTTGGCGGCGTCTTCCTTCGCCTTCGCCTCGTCGACCGCCTTCTGCAGGTCCGCGATGGTCTGTGCGGCGGATTTCGCGCCGGTACCGGATGCCGCGCCGGCGTGGGCGACGATCGGCGACATCACGGCGGGGTGCTGTGTGCCCCCGTCACCGGTCTGGGCGAATGCCACGAACGGTGAGATGAGGCTTGACCCGGTCATGGCGGCCATGGTCGCCGCGGTGACGGTCAGACGCGCGATCCCCTTCGGAGTGTGAATCTTTTTGTTTGGCAGTGCGGCGAAGTGATCGCCACCGGCAGCGAAGTGCTTTTCCTGGGTCATTGTGCTGTTCCATTCCTTTTCCGTGCCCTATCCGACTGGGCATCAGAGCGCTTTCCAATAGAGATAATTATGCGCCTTAACTGGGATTGTTGTATATAGTCCGTTGGCTTTTATACAACAATCCATGACTCTTTTTGTCATGGATACGACGCTTCAGAAATCATTCGGCATGAGATGCAAAGAGCTCCGCGCTGGACTCGGGTGCAGTCAGGAGCAGTTCGCCAATTTGATTGAAATGGATCGTTCCTACTACGCGAGCATTGAAGTCGGTCGGCGTAATGTCAGCCTCTCAAATCTCAAGAAGATTGCCGACGGATTTCAAATCAGCATTGCTGAACTCATGAGAGGCGTCAGCTAAATTTATTCGTCTCATAGTTCACAGTGGGTCTCGTTGATTAGTGCCTTAAGAAAATGGAAATCGTCCCAACGAGCTATCGTCAATCGTCCCAATAAATTACCGTCAATCGTCCCAATAAGTAATCGTTATTTGTCCCAACGACGCAGATAGACGCTATAATTTCAAATGAATGATTGGAGGGAAAGCCGATGGATAGGTATATAGGACGTTGTGTTGACTGCTTGGTCGAGCGCGACCTTGGCATTTTTGGTGCAGTGCTCATTCAGGGGCCGAAATGGTGTGGAAAGACAACGACAGCTCAGAGATTTGCCGAGTCATCGTTATCTCTCTCCGACCCATCTGGCGGTTTTGCGGCCCTCCAGCTCGCTCGTCTCGATCCGGCCCAAGCAATTGTCGGACCGACCCCGAGGCTTGTCGACGAATGGCAGGAAGAACCGAAGCTATGGGATGCCGTGCGATTCGAATGCGATGTCAGGGGAGGGGAGCCAGGACAGTTCATTCTCACCGGATCTGCGACGCCGCGAGCCGAGAACCAGCCGATGCACAGCGGTGTGGGTCGAATCGCCCGTTTGCGGATGGATACCATGACGCTTTTCGAGCTCGGTATTTCGTCGGGAGCGGTCTCGCTTGGTGCGCTGCTCGATGGCGATTCCGTTGCGGCGTCACTCGGATCCATCGCCGGTATCGCCGGTATCGCGGATTTGCTCTGCCGCGGCGGTTGGCCCCAAGCGGTCGGTAAGACAACTGCCGACGCAATGCGGATAGCCGCCGCCTATATTGACGGTGTTTGCGAGTCTGACGTTTCGAGGGCGGATGGAGTGAAACGCGACCCGGTTAAGGTAAGGGCCTTGCTCTCGTCGCTTGCACGCAATGAATCGACCCTTGCCGGCATGAAGTCCATCGAAAGGGATTTGGGCGTTGACGTCTCAAAGAATACGATTACCGGCTACATGGACGCGCTGCGCCGTATCAATATCGTCGACGATGTCCCCGCGTGGCATCCGGCTCTCAGGTCGCCGGTGAAGTTGCGGCAGGGCGCGAAGCGGCACCTTGCGGACTCATCGCTCGCCGTCGCCCTCATCGGTGCGGACCCGGAGTCGTTGTCATCCGATCCGAAGACCCTTGGCTTGCTCTTCGAATCCCTTGTGCTGCACGATCTCAAGGTTTACGCGGCGGCCAGCGATGCGACCGTATCTCACTACCACGACGCTGACGACCTAGAGGTCGACGCGATTGTCCATCGTCGTGACGGCTCGTGGGTTGCCGTTGAGGTTAAGCTCGGGAGCCCCCAAGTCCCAGAGGCAGTGGAAAATCTGCTTCGACTTGAGCGAAAGCTAGTCGATCGCGGGGAGAGGCCGCCTGCGGCGAAACTCATCGTCATCGGGTTTGGTATGCCGGCTCACGTAACTAGCGAAGGCATCGTTGTTGCTCCGGTCGACACGCTCGGAATCTAAAGCTATTTGCATTTCCAGAAATCCTCTAGAAGGTGCCTAGAGGATTTCTGGAAACAACCGGTATTTTGATCTGGGCTAAGAAAGGTTGCGGGTCCAAATTCCGTGCTGCGTGGAGCCGGTGATTTTGTTCAGGAACTCGCGCTGCTCCTCGGTTGCGAGGATGTAGGTAGAGCAACCACTGAGCATCCGGTCGACGTCTGTGATTCCGGACGCCTCCCATCCCAAGATGCTGACGGCCTTGAGCGTCAGGCAGTTGAGGAACATGTAGGACGTGTTCTCGACGTTCGAGGTGTCAAGACGGTCGAGATCAAAAAGCTCCGTGACGCTTGAACATCCCCTGAACATGCCCTCCAGGGTCGTGCAATCCGATGTATCGAGTTTCGATAGGTCGATTGGGTCAGACCGTCGAACAGGTATCTACCGCTCTCTGGATCCCAGGTATCCAGGACAACGACCTCACGGATTCGATTCCTGTAGGAATACCACGGTTGCTTTCCGAATTCGTCCGTGTGTGTACGGATGAATGCGGGATTCGATACCCCGGCGGCCTGATCGGCAGGCCGCCGGGAACTCTCACTCCTCGATAAAAGCCGGCACTCGGTTAGTCCTACGCATCTTGAAATCGCCAGTCTCGTGGGAGACGTAGAGAATGCCGTCCATCCCGTCTCGTGATGCATACGACAGGTGAACTGAACCGCAATCCGATCCATCATTGTCGAGAAGATCAAACGAATTCGGATCGCTCGTTGCGGCCAAACGACCACTCATACAAGAGCCATCGTCATTACAGATTTGCCATTCCATGTCTTCGCCTGCAAGAATCGCCATAGACGGCCTGGTCGCGCCATCGTTGACATACATCCCGTCTATGCCAAACCCATTTTCAGCGCCATCGATGAACGACTGCTCGGACCTATACCTCGCAAATGATGCACATAGCACCATTGCAAGACAAAGTACAAAGCCAACAATCGCTATCTTTGCATAGCTCTTGCCTATCATGTCATTCACCTCCCTCGTATGTATCGAGGTATTCCTGCTTGAGCGTCTGCGAGGACGACTTGATCTTTTCCACGAGCGTGCCGGCCTCGATGAAGTAGAACGAGTTGGTGAGGTCTGCCAGGTCGTCGAGCAGATGGCTTGAAATGAGCACGCTTCGTCCCCGCGCCACCTCGCTGCGCATCGCGTCGCAGGAGGTTTTCCGTTTTCCCGGATCGAGGCCGTTCAGCGGTTCATCGAGGATGAGGTACGGACAATCGGTCGCTATCGCCATGGCAAGCTTTACCTGCTGCTTCATTCCTGTCGAGAGTTTACGGGTCGGCTTGTCGAGATATGGGGAGATTCCGAGGGAGTCGCAGAGCGAGTCGATGTCGGCGGCCGATTTCCACGCCTCCCTAACGAAAGCAAGGTGCTCGATGGCCGATAGCGTGGGATAGAGATCCGCGCCGCCTGAAGAGCTCAGGTAGACGAGTTCTGCAAATTCGGCTGATCGACGTTGGCAGATTCCGTCTGCCGCCAGGCTTCCCGAGCGGATGCGGGTGGGAAATTGGCCCGACAGCGCTTCAAGAAGGGTGGTTTTCCCCGAGCCGTTGGGAGCAACGAGGCCCGCCGCCGTTCCCGGGCTCAGGAAAAGCGACCCGATTGAAAGTATCGTCGTGCTTCCGTATCCCACGCTCGCGTCCAGAAGCTCGAGCCCATGGTGCTTTTTCGCGGGTCCAGGCTGTTTGGGCGAACGTGTCGCAACGGCGCCGACCGCAAAAAAGACCGCGACGTATGCCAGGGCCACGGCAAGCATCGATGCGCTGCCTGAACCGGAGCCAATGAATTCTGTCGGGAAGCATCCTACGTAACCCGTTGCCTCGATAGGCGAGAATACGGCCAGCGGCAGGAGCCCGAGCACGGCGTTATGCCCCAGTGCCGAATCGGACAGTAACGGGAATGCCGGGGCCGCGACAAGCAGCGCTGAGGCAAGGGGGCCCGCGAGGACGCGCCTCGTTGCGGTCGATAGGACGGCGGAGCAAACGGATATCAAGGTTCCGCCCGCAAGCAGCGCGAGAAGCAGGGCTGTGAAGACGTTTCCCGCGGTCGTGGTGGCAAGCGCGCCGTCATGGAAGAAGGCGATCGGGTACCCAATTTGCCCGAAGCCGTTTAGGACCAAGGCGTAAATGCCCCCGGGTGCGAGGCCGGCGAGGAGCATCGCGGTCCCCGCGGCGATTATCGAAAACACGATCTGAATAAGGCGCCGGAATTTGGGCGCGGGCGCCTTCGCCGCCAGGGTCCCGGGCCTTGTGGCGCCGAGCACGAGTATCGACGAGAGAAGGAAGGGGATGAAGGGAAGGAAAGACGGCGCCGTGGCAATGGCGTAAGGCAGGAAGGAAAGGAATGGCAGGTCGCTTGCGGAGGCCGGGATATCCGCGATGCCGGAGCTGCTCAGGGCACGGCAATACGCGAGGTCTGCGTCATTGGTCTCTCGGTCTCCCACGATGGACCCGGATTGGAAGCCTTCGCCCATGAGCGCGTAGTAGCTCTCGGCAGAATCGAGAAAGGCGGCGTCGGTTTGGGCGGCAAGAGCGGCGTTCGCGTATCTTGCAAGCTCCGCGTCGACTTGCTGCTCTGGCGATAGGTCTGTGCCGCTGGCCTGGGGCGCGCGCGTATTGAATGCGTCGACAAAGCCCTGCATGCCCTGCTTCATAAAGAAGGGCCCGTAGATGGGTGAATTGAACGCAATGGGGACGGAGAAGGCTGCAGCGAGAACGAGCGTACAAATCCATACGGCCCTGTCTCTTAGGATTAGTTTGAGAAGAAGTCGACAGTACATTTGGAAGCACCTACATTTCTCAAAGCATCGTTAGATTAATAATGACAGACCGAATGAAGATACGTGCGACGGGGGCGAGGCGAATGGCTGGGCGGTATCGATACGCGGGTTCAACGGCATCACATTGACCACATAGATTATCAAAACCGTCGTAAAACCCCTGGCTTCAACTACGGGGAGTGTCAACGGTATTCACTTTTTCAGCAATGCCGTATTTACGTAATGTCGTTATTACATAGTTCTGTTATTTCGTTTTGCCGTGTGCCGGGTTTTAGGGCAGAGCCCTAAATCGTACGCCGCCGGGCAAAACGCGGTTTTGTACGGCGGCGTACGACTCTTGCGGAACCGAACTATGACACAACGCGACTGTGTCATAACGTAACTACGTAGTAGCGTAGCTGTGCGATAACGCGATTACGGCAAATCGAAATAACAGAACAACGTGACTGTGGAATAGCAGAACAATTGAACATTGAACTAATCGCGCCTGAAAATTTTCCGCAAGTGTCGTGCGCCGCCGTACAAAGCCCGGCGGCGCACTAGGGCTCTGCCCTAAAAACCCGGCGCCCTTGGCGGCGTTAAAAAGTGACGCAATAACGTTGTTACGTTATTGCGTTATTACACAGTTCGGCAGTCACACTTTTACATTGTTGCGGCATGACGCAGTTACGCAATGTCTCCGGTGCGTCTCGGTAAAAGGTTCGCTACCGGACAGCCACCGGACACCGAGGCGATCTAAGCGCGGCGATGGTTTGCCGTGAAATGTGCTGTGAGATGAAAAATCTCGCAAGAGACGCAAACTTGTACCTCCATCGTAAATGTAGCCACAAGTTCGCAGCCGTTGGCTCTTGCCAGGGCTCCGCCCTTGGACCTGGGTCGGTAAGTCGACTGCGACTGCATCGGTTGATTGATGGCAGTTGGAATCGACGCCGTAGTTTTTAAATCTGTTATGAAGCGTGAAACTCAAAAACTCATCGTATTGATTTTCATTTGATTCGAAACGCCTGCGCAAAAGTCAAAACGACTCGCGCGGGCGTTTCGGTTTTCGTTTCGCATCTCAAATCGCGTCTAAACAAAACGTGAGTTTGAAAATCGATAGCGACCTCTGGTCGCAATCATAGTCGGCTTGACCGCCGCATGAAAATCGACTCGCTAATCCGAATCGCAATGCGAGTCGCGTCACCTTTCGACAAATCCAACAGCGCTGCGAGTCACGCTAATGACTCTCCGCGCCATTGAAATTGTCGAAAGCTGCCTCAACTTTTTCGCCGGCGTTGCGAAAAACGATTCGACAAGTCGAATGTTTGCGCCGCGGGCGGCGCAAACCCGCTGCGCGATATTGCAAATACTCGGCATCCCTCGCATTCGCAATATCGCTTCGCTCTCGCTACAGCGAACTTCTAACGCTCAGCATCCTTCGCGTTAAAATTTCGCTTTCGCTCACGGTCTTCACGCAGTTACGACGCCGCGAGGCCTCTCGCTTGGAATGAGGCCTCTCATTCCACGTCTACACTGCGTTTCGCCCAATCACCGTTCCGGAGATTGCAAGATGGGTGTGGGTGGCAACAAATGGGCCCATACGGGCCATTTGTTTTCCCACACATCTTGCTTTACCACCTCTCACGGCGGTAAAGTTTTCGCGAGACGTTTTCAAATCGCGTCGGCGATTTTTAAGCACTCGAAAAGGAAAGCGAATCGAATAGCTGGTTTTGCACCGGAGGCCTCTCCGGTGTGCGGTTCATTTTCGAGGAGCTGTCCGTGAGTACGAAACGTCCGTTCACAGTCAAGGCAACGCTGAGTGAAGAAGAAAAGAAAACGCTTGTTGCGTTTTCCAAAAAGGCCCAAATGTCTGAGGCCGAACTGATTAGGTATTTCCTGCGTCCCGATGACGCGGTGACTCGCGGGGTCGATCTGACTGAAGACGAAGAGCGAACTGAGATGATTCGCATCCGGGTTTCGCCAAGTGAGAAAAAATCCATTGAGAATCGCGCTTCTGAACTCGGCGTGTCGATGTCGGCCTTCATGCGTCGCACTGCTCTTGTCGGGAGAGTCGAGAAAATCGATGTCGATCGGGCGTCGATCGACAAAATCTATCACGAGCTTTTGAAGGAAGGAACGAATCTCAATCAGCTCATGTACTTTTTGAACGCCCAAGGGCTTCCCGCGTACAACGAGAAAGCTGTTTTTCGAACACTTGAGAAGGTTTATCAAGTTGGGCGTAAGCTAGACCGTTTCATCGACGAGCTTGAAAAGCGCTATTTCGTCGGTGGTGATGTGAAGTGACTGTTATCAAACAGAAAAGAGTGTCGAGTGAGCGCTATGCAAAGAATGTTCGTAAATACATCAACGGAAAAGATGCGATTGTGCGTGGTGGCTGGAACATCGAATGGAGCGACCACTGGTTTTCGAAAATGGATAGAACCAGAAAGGTTTTCCATCACGACAAGCCGTCGAGAGCCGGAGTCAAAAACGTAATCATGCTTCATCAGATTCTCGCGTTTCTGCCCGAGGAGTGCAGCTGCAACGGAGGCAAGATGACCCCCGATGCATGTTTGGCCTACGCGGAGCAATGGCTTGCGAAGCACTATCCGCATCAACAAGTGATTCTCGCGTTGCATGAGGAAAGCGATAAGGCGGGAAAACGCTACGCGGTCCATATGGCGATCAACCGTACCGATTTGCTGACCGGCAAACGTTGCGAGACTGGTGGGCGTCGCGGAAAATTCGAACGCGCTTCATGGGTTCGTGAAATGGACAAGGCCTGGAATCTTACTCAACTTGAAAAAGGTAAGAGAAATTCAAAGATTCGAGATCGTCAGCCGCGCGATATTGAAAAGGAGATTGTCGATCGGGGAGAGTACAGTTATAAAAACAATCTGCGCGAGCTGATCCATATTGCAATCGACGACTACCACCCGAAGAATATGGAGCAGTTCAAAAAATTACTTGCCTCGTGGGGCGTAGACATTTTCATCAAGAACAATCGAGTCTATGCGACAGATCTCGATATCAAAGAGGCCGGTAATCCAAAATGTACCTTCAACTTGACCCGTCTCGACGGGCGGTTCGCGTTGAAGTCGTTGCAGACGGCTTTCGGAAATAACGTGTTGGAAGCCGAGCGAGCCCTTCCATACGAGAAACGTTGTGAGATTTACATCAAGCGTCTCAAGAAAGCATACTCGGCGTGGGTCGAGCAGGCGAAAGCGAGCAAGGGCGTCTCCTACAATTCGTTTCCTAAATTCATTGCACCGAAGTGCGATGAAGATCTGCTCGAAGATCCCGCCGTACGTGATGAGCTTCTTGCCCGGCGCGGTTACGCAAGGGAGATTCGCAACCGTTACGCCGGCGGCGTTGTCGATGCCGGCGACGACCGCGTTCGCGCCGCCGGCCAGGCGCACAGCGGTAGCGCCGTGTCGCGACAGATGGACGATCGCGTCGTCGATCGCGGCGATTACGCTCGCGGCGACACGCCTCGCTAGCCTCGAACTGCCTGTCGGGGCGGAGTAAAGCGCTCATGCCCCGGTAGAGCGGTGAGGCATGAGTTACTGAGGTATACTATAGTTTCCGCAGGTAGAGGCATAAAAAAATGGCAACCCGCCCGCCGAAAAGACGGGCGGGCGTGATACCATCAAGATTGTGCTCGGGTGCTACCAACACCTCCGCACGGTGTAGAGGCGAGCTACCAACTCGCGTTTCTACTTGCCAGTTGTGCTAAAAACGCAAACAGCACTCCTGGCACATCCAATGATAGCAGGGACCCGCAGGTCACGCTATGGATGACAGTTAGAAAACGCAAATGGGAGCCGGCTCGCACGGCTCCCGTTTTTTATGGGAGCGGACATATGCCGTTCCCGGTCGGCACGGGTTTAAGACCCGTTCAAAAAGGTAGCCAAGGGCTCGAATAATCGGAGACTGAGCTGTACAGGTTCATTGTCCCGTCTCTACGGAGACTTCGACGGGGGTAGTGCCCTCCATGTGACCCCTGCGCCGCCTCGGCCCTTCTGGGCGGAGACGGCGTGCCGGATTCAGAGCGATTGTCCTGCTGGAAAACTGCAGGAAAGTAGGCGAACAGCCGAAGATCAGGAGTTGGTTGGATAGCCGTGTGGCAACACACGTGTCGCGGTGATAAGCCGCAACGTCAAGCAAAGAGGATCGCGATGAGCATGCAGCCGTGACGGATTCTGAGCCCAACCCCGGGTTCCGCCATGTACGGGGGTGCCGGTGAGGACGGCCGGCGCGTTAAAACGAACGGTCCGGATGCATGGGCGTAGCCATGCGGAGTCCCGCGAGATCGTCGAGCAAAAGGCCAAGGGGCGGGTGAGGCTTTCCCAGCTGCAATGCTGGTTTCGAAGATTTAGGGAGGGTCCACGATTGTGCCCGGACTCTGTGGATGCTCCACCGCCTAACAATTCAACCACCAAGCTAATTAGACCTCGCGACCAGTTATTACAATCAGCAAGTCATCAGCGCGAGGCGTGCCAGCCGTCAGCCCTCAGCGCCGGCGTCGCTTCGCTTCCCGGGCGATGTAAATAAGAGATATATAAGTCAGCGAGCTTCGCGAGCGGATCATAGGTGCCGTCAGGCACCGCATCAAAAGCGATTCGCAATCATTTCGGAATACATGTCGCTGGCGATGAGTGGACCTAGTCCAGACCTGTATCCGTACTAGGCGTTTCTAGAAATGCGCATGAGAAAGGGCCGAACCGAAGTGTCTGGCCGGACGCCAATTGTCCGGGAACTGCTTCGTTTCGACCCTGCTTCATTCTACAGCCGCGTCATGTTTATGGAGATCAATTCGGCAGCTGCAATTCATTCGATTGTAAGATGAGCTGTCCTGGACGGCTCCCACTGTTGCGATCACGCCGCATGGACGATGGATGAACTCACATGAGAGCCCAAGCGTACGGTGGTTTTATCCGCCTAAAGAGGATAAAATGAAAGCAGAAAACGACGCATCCCGTGTAAGCATCAAGGAGCGCGGGCGGCCTAGTTTTCTGGTTTAGTTAAATGCCCGGGATCCGACCCCCGGGCATTCTTATTTGCGCTTGTGGCGCAAATGCCGTTCACCGTCCGCTCCGCGCGTACGCCTACGGACCTTAATCCGAACCTCATACGAGTTCAAAAACGCGATGATGAACGTGCCGACCGTCGCGAGAGCGGCCAGCGCGTTAAGGAATTTCAGCATATGGTGACCTCCGATCAAATCGTCGGCCGCCCGCGCACGGAATGCGCCGTGGCATCAATTCTAACCGAACCTGCGACTGCCCCAGTTAACTGGTACACCTCTGTTATTGTTCATATTCAACGTCCCAAAACGTATGCCGCGCGGCACTTGTAAATCGGGCGGCCGAGACCGTGCAAATCGAGTGTCAAAACCTAGTGCCAAAACCCTCCTGTCAAACCTCATGGGAAAATCAAACTACGAGGCAGGAGGCTAAAAAATGACACGATACGGCTACGCACGCGTGAGTACGAAGGAACAGAAATTAGATCGCCAAATTGAAGCTCTGGTCAATGCCGGCGTACCCTACGAGCGCATCTTTAAAGACAAAGAGACTGGCGCACGCGAGGGCGACCGCACGCAACAGAAAAAGTTGTTCAAAAAAATGAAACGCGGGGATGAGGTGGTGGTCGAATCTTGGGAGCGTTTGACCAGATCGACCAGACAGCTGTTGAACTATGACCTCATGTTTCGAAACCTCGGTGTGAAGCTGACTTCCCTGAAACAACCAGTCGATCTCGATACCGCCTTCGGCCGTTTCGTCCTCGGCACCCACGCCTGCACAGCCGAGCTTGAGCGCGATCTGATCAAGCAGCGCCAGGCCGAGGGTATCGCCGTCAAACGGAGCCGCGGTGGCAACGTCGGCGGTCGCCCGCGCGTCGCGGACGTCAAGGTCGATGCGGCCGTGAAGCTCTACCTCGCCCGCGAGACGCCAATTCCCGACATCTGCGCCGCAACGGGTATCTCGAAATCGACCCTGTATCGCGTGCTCCGCGAGCGCGGGTTAGTGGGCGTCAGAAGATAGATCCGAGTGCGCTACTATATAAGAGTGCGGTATTTCTCCAACTAAAACCCTGCGTGAACGCATGACCTGAGACGCCTTTTTTAGAACTCACCGATCGCAGGACGACTACAAATCAACAGCGGCCGTGCATTGTTTCCAGCCGTTTGGCGTGGCGGAGCCATGCCCATTGTTGATTGGAGTGTCGCACGATGACAGACAATCCGAGCGAGAAGAAAATCAGTGAGACATCCGGCGTGAAATCCGTCCTCGATGAGGCCGCCGAGCGGATCGAGGCGACATGGCGGGAGAAGCTGCTGCGCGAGACTGCCGACCTCAGGACCGAGAACGCACTGCTCATGGCCCAGGCGGATGAATTCAGCCGCAAGCTCGTCGAGGCGACGGGCCGGAACGAAAGACTTGAGGCCGACTGCAATGAGCGGATTGCCTTTATAGAGGAGAAGTTCGAACTCGATACCGCGAACCTCGAACTCGAGAACAACGAGCTCCACGCCGCGAGCGTCAGATACCTCGCCGATGCCAGGGAGCTCGACAGGCAGGTCGTCCAGCTCCACGCCGAGGCTGAGGCCATGTCCGATGAGATCGAGCAGCTGCGCGGCGAGCGTGACACCGCGCTGAAAGCCCAGGCCGAGCTGAGCGATGCGCTCCTGGCCCAGCGCGACCTGATGGCCGAGGTCGCCGCCCTCAAGGACCGCCTCGCCGCCTCCGAGCAGCGGGCGGCCGTGGCCGAGGCCAAGGTCGAGGTCATGACCCAGATGAGGGGCGAGTAGCCCCGCGCTTCTCCTGCCAGGCTGCTGATTTCTAGGAACCTTCTAGAGCGCTTCCAGAAGGTTCCTAGAACCGGGCGCAGTATCTTCGATCGGCACGATATCTCGGTAGATAAGGCGATGCCTGTCGTCACGCCACTCGTCGCCGTGGTAGTGGCCGAAGAACCAGGCGCGGTAGCCGAGCCGCCCGTCGAGCTCGCCAAGGAATCGCTGAAGTCGGTCGCCCCGATACTCGCGTCCGCGCTCCCGGCACAGCTCCTCTGCCAGGGAAACAGGCGCCTCGTGAGTCACCACGTAGTCGACCCTCCAGCCCACGCGGTCGAGCGAGGCGCGGCAGTGGTCCATTTCCTCCTCGCTCGGCATCTCCTCGGGCCACCAGCTCCTCCCCTCCTTGCGATACTGCCTGTCGTTGCTCGCGGCGCCGCCCATGGCAAGGACTGTGAGCCCGTCGATATCGAACACCTCACCGCGCATCAGGTGCAGCACGTGCGGTCGCGCCTCATGGACGAGCCCGCCGCTCCACTCCCGCACCGGCAGTTCTGCCAGCATCCGGTGGTTCTCATGGTTGCCGTCTACGAAACACGTGGTCCACGGCTTCGACTCGAACCAGTCGAGCCAGTATTTCTCGGCGTTGGACCCATCCCAGACAAAGCCGAAGTCGCCGACTACGATCACCGCGTCATCGCGCGTCAGCGTGCGGCCCAGTGGCCAAGACTTGAAGGCGAACCTGCTGGACCCGTACTCGGCCCTGCCGTGCACGTCGCCCGTCACATAGACCGTCATCAGTACGCACCCCACGGCAGGAGCTTGTCCCCGAGCCTCACGATCCGGTCATACAGCACCGTGTGCCGTTCGTCCGGGTTGCCGTCTCGGTGAAAATGGCCGTAATACCAATGTTTATAGTCCAGGCGGTCCTCGAGCTCGTCGAGGAATCCGGTCAGCCGGTCCACATCAGGGCGTTCCCAGCCTGGGTCCGGGTAGAGCGTCGGCGAGAGCATGCACGTCGAGCAGGTATGGGTGATGACGCAGTCGACCTTCCAGCCGACCTCGGCGAGCCTTGCCCGCGCGGCATCGAAATCGCGCTCGTCCGGGAGCTCCTGGGGCCACCAGCTGGAATAGGGCACGCGGTATTCCCTGTCCACGCTCGTGGCACCGCCCATGGTGAAGACCGTCGAGCCGTCGAGCTCGAAGACCTCGCCGCGCGTCAGGCGCCGAATGGGCGAGGTGTCCGACAGGCGCTGCGTCAGCCCGCCATGCCATAACTCCATGGGACGCTCCCCCCAGTGGTCGAAGCGCTCGTGGTTGCCGTCGACGAACAGTACCGTGTAGGGGCGCGACTCCAGCCAGGCGATGTCGGCGCATTCCTCGGCAGAGAAATCCCACGGAAAGCCAAAATCGCCGGCGACGATGAGGTAGTCATTGCTGGTAAGGCTATCGCCAAGCTCCCAGTCGCGGAGCTTTTGCATGTCGAGCCCACTGTGGATGTCGCCCGTCACATAGACCGTCATCGAATCACCTCTTCCCTCTTGTACGCCGCCAGCTCGCGCTCGACCTGCCTGTCGCCGGTCTCGTTGACCCACCAGGGCCATTTCACCCGGCCGCACGGCTCGTCGACTCCGGAGAACCACTCCCTCAGCTCGTCGAGGCTCACCGGGGAGTGCCCGTTGGCATCGCAACCGACGTCGTAGCGCAGAAGGCCCTGCTTGCGGTTGAACTCGTTGTACGCGCCGCCGCTGCTGTGGATGTGCCCGTGGAGGTGCCACGATCCATGGTTCATGCCCTGCCAGTCGGCCATGGGGTAATGGCTCAGGACGATCTTCTGCCCGTCGATCTTGAGCACGCAGATCGGCGGCTCCACGGTGAACGCGCCCGCGACCGCCGGCTGGGTCCAGTCCTTGTCGTGGTTTCCCGGGACGAGGTGGATGCGCCTGCAGGCGATCCGCTTGCGCAGGGCATAGGCGTCCTGGGCGGTCATCTTGAATGAGAAATCCCCCAGGATGTAGAGCTCGTCGTCCACGGCAATCCTGCCGTTGATGCCGTCGACGATGGCGTCGTTCATCTGCCAAATCGTCTCCCACGGGCGGCCGGTGAACTTCAGCACGTTCTCATGCCCGAAGTGGGTGTCGCTGGTAAACCAGATCATATTTATGTCTCCTTCTGTCGCTAAAAAACGTTCTCCTTCGAGGTCAGGAGACGTTTTATGAGCGACATGAGGTGCATATCCCTCATGTTTCAAGCTCCAATCTGCCGGATTTGCCCAACTAAAAGTTTACGCCCACGCGCGA
>JBKXPS010000017.1:27120-39193 GCA_047014445.1 Collinsella aerofaciens
ACAGCAAGGACGATTCTATCAGAGCGGCTGACTCCCGCCCGATATTACCATCCCATCGCGCCTGTGCAAAAAAGAGGGCCGCCAAACAGCGACCCTCCAGCGAAAGTGCACGTTATTTAGATGTGACGTTTATATCAAATTATCTAATTTGATAGTTGCAACGCCATGTTTCCACGGATCCAACCCCAGTAGCTTGAACCTGAGAAAAATATTCACCGTTAGAACCGGTGGCGCGAGTATTAACCCAAGTTGGCGCTAGAGTACTATAGGAATTAGGAAAAGATAGCGACTTGTAATCCCTATATACAATTCGATCTCTCACTTCTCGACCATTCAATAGTCCCGTAAAAGTCCAATATACATTCAAGACCCTTTCGCTGTTCGCACGGCGAGCAGTGGTGCCAGAAGCATATGAGAGATCATTAGATAGAGAAGCAACCGGCTGAACATCGTTTCTCATATTGTAAACAATCCCGTCCGCAAAGCCTGCAGCCGGAAAGCACAAGCAAACAAAAAGGAAGAAAGGACCTACAATTACTTTGATCTTCGTGCTAAGCATATAAGCCACCTACAATCAAATCAACGTGTTTGATAGTTGCACTGAAATACTTTCATCACGCCGTCAGCCTTGCATGTGGGACAAGTATAAATAAAACTCGTTCGACACGTATCCGGATAAATACGGCTGTAGCTATTCTTGAAGGTTAGTCGCTTATAAGTTGGGTCCTTTAAAGGAATATTATGACCAACGTTATTAAAACAGTAAAAAGAACAATAAGTATCAAGAACGTCTTCTTGCATAGCGCGCCTTGCTATAGAGAGCTCATCAAACAAGGAAGCTTGTGTATAAGACGCGCTGGTAGACATACTGTGATTTGCTGTCAGACCAAAAGATGGAGTTACAGCAAAAAAAGCTGATAAAAGGACAGTTGATGCTGAAAATAACATTAACTTACGAATAACGGATTTTACTGCCATGACTCCTCCAATCCTATTGGATAAAACTGTTATTATATTAATATATTTGTATCAGCACTCGAAAGGAGTGACCGATGAGCGGTAGAAGAATCGTCTTGAATGTACTTATGGCAGTAGCACTGGTAACGCTCTTGGTCTTCTCCTACTCATACGTGAATCACCCAAGATTTGGATATGCTTTATACGCTGTGTTTTCCGGCGAAACAACTTACAACACTATAGGCTTCATTGACGCAATCTTTTTCTATGTAGTCGGCCCCCTATCAAGCGAACTGGTCGCTTTTGTTGTCTGCTTCAACCTGAATCAACGAAGCCAGACTCATTCAGCGACTTCGGCCAAACAAGGAATAAATCTCTTCGCAATAACGATAGTTCTGCAAATTCTGACAGTGTTGATTATCGCCCTGACCGCAACAAACGTTTTGAAGTATGAGTTCGGATTCATCGCGAGCTGCCTCATGGCAATTGCCGCGGGTATAGCGGTCGCGTATACGACACCGGCAAAGAAGTAGCTCAACTAACAGGGCCTATTTGGAATCCGAATCATCCATGGAGCCGTCGATGCCGGTTTTGGTGTTGTCCTATAAGCCCCGATCAATTCATACTCCTCATCCTTGCCGAATTGCGAGTATGGCAGAATCGGCACTGGATGGCAGCGCGCTAGGCCGTGTCCGCGGAGTTACCCCCTGTTTTTATCGTAACAGTTGATTCTAGGGACGTTTCACTGTGCCCCTTTTGGCAATTTCCTGTGTCCTTTTTGGAAACTCGAGCGCCTATCTGACCGATGGGAAAGATTTAGCGAATTTAGGTGTACCACTTTGTGTTAGTTTGTATTTTAGACAGTATTTGTGATACGCTTTGTTTCAATCAGTAGTGGTACGATTTCGCTTGTTCAACGAAGGAGGTAATTGTCTATGGCAGTGGCCGAGGAGAAGAAAAGAATCCAGGTTACTCTGCCTCTCGAAATTTGGCGTGATCTCGATGACTACGCGAAGAGTCGCGGTGTAGCTAAGTCGTCTATGGCGGCGATCGCTATCGCCGAGTTTTTGGAGCGTGTTAAAGAGCAAAAATAGATATGAAAAAAGCCCCCTAACCGCCAAGTAAGAAGGGCTTCTTTCATGTTCAAATGTGGCTTTCTGGCCTGTTACCTGCAATCCTAGCACACGTATGCTTCGATTTGGGCCCCTATGTTGAAGTACTACCAAAATACTATGGCATCACTTCGGCTGATGGCTAGATAGCCTCAACGAGAGGCTAGTTTATGGATACCAAAAATTTAAAACCGGATGTGGGCGGTGGCTATCCGTGGGACACGGATAGCCACCCGTCCGGTCCCGCAAACCCGTCTGGAATGGGGACGGCGTCCGATTTCGCGAATCAGGCCGTCACAGATGCCGCCATGGCCAATAGTGAGAGTCACCGCGAGGTACTTCGCCGGGCATCGGATGAATCGTCCCGTGTCGCCCACATGGTGCAGGATATGGTCAGCGAGAAGGTCGCGATCATCAAGCCGCCATGGATGCTCGAGCTCGGTCTGCCTAGGCTCGACACCGATATTATGGGGCGGATTTGGTCGTTCCAGCGCAAGGACGTCTACAAATCAACCTGCTACATCAGCCTTGCCACCATGGCGGCTGACGTCAAGTCGGATCGCTCGAATGTTAAAAAGAGAATCGACAAGCTTGTCGAACTCGGTCTTTTGATTAAGTCGCCGCGCGGGAATAACAAATCGGTTGAGTACCGGCTCGATATGACGGCGATCGCTAAGCGCAGACTCGAAGTCGAGGAGGGCAAGAAAAAGCAACGTGCTGAGAATTCGGCGAAACGCAAAGCTCAGTGGGACGCAAAGCATTCTGCCTAGTTTGAAGGGCTATGGGTTCATACAACCCATAGCCCTATTTCTTTTCCTTACAAACTATGGGTTAAACCAACCTACAGTCTAACTATAGGTTGGTTTAACCCATAGTTAGACGAAAAATAATTTTATTGATAGGGGGTTAAATAACGGTTCTTCAGCAAGTCTATCGGTTAGGACAACCCATAGACTTGCTCACAGGGATCGCGGATGCTTTTCTGTGACGGTAGAGCTATGGGTTGAAAGAACCCATAGAAAATTTAAGCCACTTTTCCGGCTATGGGTTAACTCAACCCATAGAAAGCGATCGGAAAACGCCAAAAAGTACCGAAATAGTTATTTCAACCCATAGTTTGAGCCTGTGTTAACCTGGGCCAACTTATCAACTATGGGTTGTCTCACGAGACTATGGGTTGAAATAACCCATGCCAACTATGGGTTCAGTTAACCCATGCACTATGGGTTGAAATAACCACAACTATGGGTTGAAATAACCACAACTATGGGTTCATACAACCCACCAAGTCTGACTAGAGTGAATTAGATTCACTTAGTCTGAGCTCAAGAGGGAAACGAAGAAATCCACCAGGAAGCATTTAATGATCGAACGATAAACAGACAAGAAAATCCACCGTCCTTGCACTCCATTCGCTACGCTCATTCCGCGTCGCTATCGCTCCTTGGCATGGCCTATCGGCCAAAAGTGTGGGGGCTAACGCCCCAACTCCCCGGCTACGTTGTTGTCAGCTCTCAGCGCCGGCGTCGCTTCGCTCCCCGGGCGAACTAACCTACTTGGCTGCGAGCCTACAATTCGGCAATGACATGCCGAATCCGTTTTCCAGTTGATCTAGATACCGACATTTGGTCAACCTTGCGCTGAATACCGCTAGAAGGTTACAGAATCGGAAATAAGACGTTCTATCGGTGAGGTTCGACCGGTTTTCTCATGGATAGATAAAACGGGGTCTTAAATCGGCTCTCAGTGGCCTAAAAGAGACAGGAGCACCTTTCGATACCCCTGTCCTGATCCTCTTGGACTTCCATTTTGTCACAACATCAAGAACGTTCGTCGTCCTCTTCGCTAAAACCCCTTTTCGGCAAGGTACTCATCGAAAAGCTCTCGTGCGATATCCGATACGGACTTGTCCTCCTCGAGTGCCGCTTGCTTCAACCGCTTGCGATAACTCTCCGGAACGTATACAGACAGCTGTACAAGCCTCTCAGATGCCCCTTCAGTGCCTTTTTTAGGGCGCCCGGCTTTCCGTACCTGCGGAGCCGGTTTCTGGGGCTCAGATGCGCTCTCAACGATTTTCTGCTGTCTCTCCTCGGCCTTCTCCGCGGCGACGTCGAAGTAGGAGGTCGATTTCTTGAACTTTCCGGCCATTACAGGACCTCCTCGATCTCGTCCAGGATGTTTTCGATTGCCTGGGCGGCCTTGCCGCTCTTCGCGATTTCGTACACGGGCTTGCCCAGGGCCGCGCCCTGCTTGAAGGCCGCTGCGGTCGGAACGGTGCCCAGCACGGGAAGGTCATCGGCCTCAAGAAGCTCGAGGAACTGCCTGTCCACGGTCTGGTTGCCGGCAAAGTTGTTGACGATGATGGCGAACGACAAGTCGGGATTGGCCTCGGTGATGACCTTGATCGTGCGCTTCATGGGTTTCAGGCCCAGCGTACCGGGCTGCACCGGGATAATCGCGATATCAGCGTTCTTGGCATACTCGGCGGTGTCATCGCTCAGGAACCCCGGCGTGTCGATGACGTTCACGGCGTCCTCGTCGTTGAGCAGCCCCTTCTCGTGGTTCGCACCGCCCTGCGGGTCCAGGTTGCCGAAACCGACCTTGTGGCCGCGGCGCTCGAGGCCCCAGGCGATCTCGTCGGCGAACGTCGTCTTGCCGACGCCGCCCTTCTGATTGACTAGCAGGATGTTCGTCGCCATGTCCTCCCCTTTCTGAAATAGCATAGTCATATACTAGCACATTAACATGTGACTACATTAAGCAATTATAAGTCGCAGGTAGAAATATATGAACACGTTACGCAATTAGCATAGTATTACATTAACGTGGTCACGGCTGTGGGTTGTTTTAACCCACAGCCGTGCTAAAGTTGCCAAAAGGGGCACAAAGGACAATACGGTTACAAGGTCGCTGATTGCGAGACGGAGACCCTTCCGACCGCCGACGCGGCTAGGCGGTTACGCGAGCGGGAACGCAAGGGTAAAAACGCATCGTCGCTGAACCAGTGAGTCAGTATTCTTTAGTTAGATGATGGATATCGAAATTGATTAGCGAGATAATGTGCATATCTCATAATGTATGCGTTTCACCATGAGAGAGAGGGGTCTGTCATGAGCTGGAAACCGAGAAAATGCGTTATCGCCGGTCTCGTGACAACCGGTATGTTCTAAAAGGCGGTTGCCATGCTGTCGCAAAATCAATCGAGATACTTGACCACAATCGGCTTTGCCCTGCTTGCATTACTCTTTGCTAGCGACCTTTTGCTGAAACCGCCCAAGGAACTCGTTTCGCTTGCCATAGACTGCATTTCCGCCCTTTACTTTACGGCAACCCTATTCGTCGGACTAAAGGAGAGGAAAAAAGGCGCGGTCGTTGCATCTGCCGTAGGCGTGATCATAACCATTGCATCATTATTTATCTGACACATTGGTGATTTAGGGGCGATATCGTAGGAATACGACCGGGAGAGCCGGGGCCAGATTACCCGGGTCGCCCGGTCGGCTCTCGCCCCGCGCCGCAGACGGCGCTCCGATTGCGTCGAGGCATGACACGCGGGGAATCTACCTCTTTGTATTACGCGAACGCGAGGTGCCTCTTCTGCATGTGGCGCACCGTCAGGTACATGTTGATGATGACCTGATAGGGGCCGCCCGTGCGGGCGGCCTCCGCCTTGAAGTAGCCGATGTTCTCGCCGTCGATATTCATGGTGACGCGGCGGCGCGGCTCGAGCTCTAATACATAAGGTCCCAGCTTGTAATGCGTGAACATATGACTACATTAACATGGTCATGTATTACCGAACGTTATATGCTGAGCTGGATCCGCCCGTCTGTTATCTTGGCTGCTGACCGCTGAGAACATGGCCGCCGTCATCGGCAAGGATGGCGTGGAGACGGAGATTCAAGTGGGGCAGATGTGCCAAACACTGGGCAAGCCTGGCTTCGATTGGCTGTTTAATAAGCACTAACGGTTGAGTTATTGCAGCATAATCGCAGCTGTAAATAGGTGACCATATGACCATGCTAATATGTGCGCACAGTCATATGGTCACAGTTGTAGATCGGTTTAATCTGTGGCCCTTAAGCTGAAGCTGCCTCAACGAACCGTGGCTGGCGAGACGAAAAAGGGGAATCCCTTTTGCGGGATTCCCCTTTCCGAGTCGTTATGCGATTTGCACTACATCTGCTCGCGGCGCTTCTTTTGATCGAGGAAGACGCCGGCTGCCACGAGGACGGTACCGCCGATGACGAACGTCTCGCCGATGAGTCCCGCGTGGTCACCAGTCTGGGCGAGGCTGCCGGGCTGGGCGGTATCCTTGCCGGCGAGGTGCTTCGGGGTGTATGCCGCCTGCTGCTTTGCGACCTCCTCTGCCTCCTGTCGTGCGATCTCATCGGAAAGCTTCTGCTCCGCTGCGATGCGGTCGGACTTCGCCAACTCGTAGGCGGCGAGTGCCGCATCATAGCCGGACTGGAGCCCGTCCACCGCGGCCTGCTTCTCGTCCAGGATGGCCTTGGCGGGCGCGACCTTGGCACGTGCCTCGACTGCGGCGGCGAAAAGCGCGTTGAGGGCGTCATCCGCGTTCACATCATGGCCGGAAGCGATCGCCGCACCGGTATCGATGGAGTTCAGCTTCGACAGCTTGGCGTCTGCCTGCGCCTTCGCCTGTTCGGCGGCGGAGACCAGGGACTCGGCGGCAATGGTATCCGCCTTCGCGGCATCGAGGGCGGCCTTGGTGTCATTGACGGCCTTTACTGCATCCTGCTCGCGCTGCTGTGCCTCTGCGAGCTTCGCGGCAAGACCGGTGAGGATGTCGAGGTTCGATTGTGCGTCCTCGAGATCGGTCTGGGAGCCGGTGAGCCTGTCGGCGGCAACGCCGGTGTCGGCCTTTGCGGCATCGACGGCACGCTGGGCATCCGCGAGGGCGCGTGCGGTGGCGTCCGCCTTTTGCTCGGCGGCGGCGAGGACGGTCGCCTTCTCGACCTGATCGGCTGCCGCCGCGTCATGGACGCTCTTTGCGGTATCGAGCGCCTTCTTGGCGTCGGCGACGTCCTGGAAGAACTTCGCGAGGTCCGCGTTCGCATCCGTAATGCCCTGCTGCTTGGATACGGTGTCCGCCTTGGCGGAATCCAGCTTGGTCTGTGCGGCCGTTACGGCTGCATTGGCGGCATCAAAGGCGACCTGCTTCTGCTGGACGGTCGACTTTGCCGTATCGACTGCCGCGTTGGCGGCATCGAGGTCCGATTTCGCCGCATCAAGCTCGGTCTGGGCATCCGTGACGCCCTGCTGCTTGGCGGCGACATCAGCCTTTGCGGCATCGACGGCACGCTGGGCATCGGCAACACCCTGCTTCGCGGCATCGACACCTGCCTGTGCGGAATCCACCGCGACCTGCTTCTGCTGGACGGTTGCGGCGGCGCCGGCGGCTGCCTGCTTCTTGGATGCGAGATCGGCCTTGGCTGCGTCGAGTGCGCTCTTGGCGTTCTTGAGGCCGTTGATATAGGAGGTCAGCTTCTGCTCGTACTCGTCGACGGACATGGGGTTCATGTTCCAACCGGAGCCTGCCCAACCCAGGTTTGCGGTATCGAAGCTGTCGGTCTTCCAGCCGTTCATGGTTCCCTTGCTGCAGACCGCCATGCCCATATAGCCGATTTCAGGGCTGATGACATGCAGGTAGTGACCGACAGTTGCGGGATATCCGGCAACCTTAAAATGCTGGTTGACATAGGATTCAATCCCACTATGCGACTTGTAGAAGTCTACGGCATCCTTACCGATTAGACCGGTGACGCCATAGAGCTCCTGAACCGCCTGATCGAAGAAAGCCTTTTCTTGGTCCACCCACTGCGGTTTCGGATCGGTTCCATAGTTCCATGCGAGGTTTTCGCTCGTATCAAACTGCATGGAATGCCCAAACTTGACATCGGAATAGTTCGCGTTGGCAATCGCTGCCGCAATGAGCTTGTACGTGACCTGGAGCTCAGAGAGACCGACGGACTTGCGGTACTCGTTGATGGACTTCATGTACGGGATTGCCGCGAGCATGTTGTCGAGACTGGTCGCGTCGAGGCTGTTCCCCACCTCGGTGTAGCCCTTGTGTGTGCAGTTCTGGATGATCTCGATGGCTGAATCGGCACCCATGGCACGGAAGAAGCCGATGGCTCCCTGCTTGAGCTGCGCGTCGGCGGTATCGAGTTTCGCCTGAGCCTCGTCGACCTTCTGCTGGGCGGCGGTCACAGCGGCGTCAGCGGTATCCTTTGCGGTCTTGGCGTTCGCGAGCTCTACGTCGGCGGTTGCCTTGGCGGACTCGGCATTCTTGACAGCCTGCTTCGCTGCATCCAGCTTGGCGACGGCGTCGACGTTCGCCTGCTTGGCCGCATCGAGGTCGGCGTTCGCGGCATCGAGTGCGGACTGGGCGGCGGTCACGCCGGATTCGGCATCGGCCGCGGCCTGCTGCTTCGCGGAGAGGGACGCCTGGGCATCATTCAGCTCGGTCTGTGCCGTTGCTGCAGCGGACTGCGCCTGCTCGAGCTCGGACTCGCACTGGGACTGCACCGCTCGTGCGGCAGCGAGGGCTGCCTCTGCGTCCGCGACCTTCTGTTTTGCCGCATCGTACTCCGGGCCGCTGGCGCCTGCCTCCGCTGCGGCGAGGTCTGCTTTCGCCTTCTCGTAGGCGGCGCTGGCGGCTGCGGCCTTCGCATCCGCCGCGTCCTTGTTCTGCTGGGCTGCGGCGAGGACGGCATCGGCGGAATTCTTTGCAGACTGGGCCGCAACCAACTTGGACTGGGCATCGCCAAGCGTCGCGTTGGCGTTGGCGAGTTCGGCCTGTGCCCTGTCCACGGCAGCCTGGGCGTCGCGCACGGCCTGCTCGGCGGCACTGATTGCCTCCGGGGTGGCGCTTACGGCATCGGCCTTGGCTTTATCGAGGGCATCCTTTGCAGACTGGGCCGCCTTGATGGCGGACTGATACGCTTCGTCCTTCTCGGATGCATCCGCCTTGGCGTCTGCGAGACCCGCCTTCGCCTGCTCGAGGTCCTTGCCGGCGGCATCGGCGGCGTCCTTGCCCTCCGCGACCTGACGGGCGTACTCGTCCATTGCCGCTCGGTCGGCTGCCGTGCCGGCGCTGACTGCCGAATCGTAGGATGCCTTGGCCTGGTCGCGTGCGGAAGCCGCCTCGTTGTAGGGACCGGCGGCCTCATTGTAGGCTGCCTTGGCGGCGTCTTCCTTCGCCTTCGCCTCGTCGACCGCCTTCTGCAGGTCCGCGATGGTCTGTGCGGCGGATTTCGCGCCGGTACCGGATGCCGCGCCGGCGTGGGCGACGATCGGCGACATCACGGCGGGGTGCTGTGTGCCCCCGTCACCGGTCTGGGCGAATGCCACGAACGGTGAGATGAGGCTTGACCCGGTCATGGCGGCCATGGTCGCCGCGGTGACGGTCAGACGCGCGATCCCCTTCGGAGTGTGAATCTTTTTGTTTGGCAGTGCGGCGAAGTGATCGCCACCGGCAGCGAAGTGCTTTTCCTGGGTCATTGTGCTGTTCCATTCCTTTTCCGTGCCCTATCCGACTGGGCATCAGAGCGCTTTCCAATAGAGATAATTATGCGCCTTAACTGGGATTGTTGTATATAGTCCGTTGGCTTTTATACAACAATCCATGACTCTTTTTGTCATGGATACGACGCTTCAGAAATCATTCGGCATGAGATGCAAAGAGCTCCGCGCTGGACTCGGGTGCAGTCAGGAGCAGTTCGCCAATTTGATTGAAATGGATCGTTCCTACTACGCGAGCATTGAAGTCGGTCGGCGTAATGTCAGCCTCTCAAATCTCAAGAAGATTGCCGACGGATTTCAAATCAGCATTGCTGAACTCATGAGAGGCGTCAGCTAAATTTATTCGTCTCATAGTTCACAGTGGGTCTCGTTGATTAGTGCCTTAAGAAAATGGAAATCGTCCCAACGAGCTATCGTCAATCGTCCCAATAAATTACCGTCAATCGTCCCAATAAGTAATCGTTATTTGTCCCAACGACGCAGATAGACGCTATAATTTCAAATGAATGATTGGAGGGAAAGCCGATGGATAGGTATATAGGACGTTGTGTTGACTGCTTGGTCGAGCGCGACCTTGGCATTTTTGGTGCAGTGCTCATTCAGGGGCCGAAATGGTGTGGAAAGACAACGACAGCTCAGAGATTTGCCGAGTCATCGTTATCTCTCTCCGACCCATCTGGCGGTTTTGCGGCCCTCCAGCTCGCTCGTCTCGATCCGGCCCAAGCAATTGTCGGACCGACCCCGAGGCTTGTCGACGAATGGCAGGAAGAACCGAAGCTATGGGATGCCGTGCGATTCGAATGCGATGTCAGGGGAGGGGAGCCAGGACAGTTCATTCTCACCGGATCTGCGACGCCGCGAGCCGAGAACCAGCCGATGCACAGCGGTGTGGGTCGAATCGCCCGTTTGCGGATGGATACCATGACGCTTTTCGAGCTCGGTATTTCGTCGGGAGCGGTCTCGCTTGGTGCGCTGCTCGATGGCGATTCCGTTGCGGCGTCACTCGGATCCATCGCCGGTATCGCCGGTATCGCGGATTTGCTCTGCCGCGGCGGTTGGCCCCAAGCGGTCGGTAAGACAACTGCCGACGCAATGCGGATAGCCGCCGCCTATATTGACGGTGTTTGCGAGTCTGACGTTTCGAGGGCGGATGGAGTGAAACGCGACCCGGTTAAGGTAAGGGCCTTGCTCTCGTCGCTTGCACGCAATGAATCGACCCTTGCCGGCATGAAGTCCATCGAAAGGGATTTGGGCGTTGACGTCTCAAAGAATACGATTACCGGCTACATGGACGCGCTGCGCCGTATCAATATCGTCGACGATGTCCCCGCGTGGCATCCGGCTCTCAGGTCGCCGGTGAAGTTGCGGCAGGGCGCGAAGCGGCACCTTGCGGACTCATCGCTCGCCGTCGCCCTCATCGGTGCGGACCCGGAGTCGTTGTCATCCGATCCGAAGACCCTTGGCTTGCTCTTCGAATCCCTTGTGCTGCACGATCTCAAGGTTTACGCGGCGGCCAGCGATGCGACCGTATCTCACTACCACGACGCTGACGACCTAGAGGTCGACGCGATTGTCCATCGTCGTGACGGCTCGTGGGTTGCCGTTGAGGTTAAGCTCGGGAGCCCCCAAGTCCCAGAGGCAGTGGAAAATCTGCTTCGACTTGAGCGAAAGCTAGTCGATCGCGGGGAGAGGCCGCCTGCGGCGAAACTCATCGTCATCGGGTTTGGTATGCCGGCTCACGTAACTAGCGAAGGCATCGTTGTTGCTCCGGTCGACACGCTCGGAATCTAAAGCTATTTGCATTTCCAGAAATCCTCTAGAAGGTGCCTAGAGGATTTCTGGAAACAACCGGTATTTTGATCTGGGCTAAGAAAGGTTGCGGGTCCAAATTCCGTGCTGCGTGGAGCCGGTGATTTTGTTCAGGAACTCGCGCTGCTCCTCGGTTGCGAGGATGTAGGTAGAGCAACCACTGAGCATCCGGTCGACGTCTGTGATTCCGGACGCCTCCCATCCCAAGATGCTGACGGCCTTGAGCGTCAGGCAGTTGAGGAACATGTAGGACGTGTTCTCGACGTTCGAGGTGTCAAGACGGTCGAGATCAAAAAGCTCCGTGACGCTTGAACATCCCCTGAACATGCCCTCCAGGGTCGTGCAATCCGATGTATCGAGTTTCGATAGGTCGATTGGGTCAGACCGTCGAACAGGTATCTACCGCTCTCTGGATCCCAGGTATCCAGGACAACGACCTCACGGATTCGATTCCTGTAGGAATACCACGGTTGCTTTCCGAATTCGTCCGTGTGTGTACGGATGAATGCGGGATTCGATACCCCGGCGGCCTGATCGGCAGGCCGCCGGGAACTCTCACTCCTCGATAAAAGCCGGCACTCGGTTAGTCCTACGCATCTTGAAATCGCCAGTCTCGTGGGAGACGTAGAGAATGCCGTCCATCCCGT
>JBKXPS010000018.1:0-37523 GCA_047014445.1 Collinsella aerofaciens
ACGTTGGGGCGTCCGACGACGGCGACGATAGGTTTCATCTGCACTCCTTTAATGGTTAGGGTTAGCGGGAATAGCTGAATTGGCGGGCGTCATGCCAAGGATGTGCTCCAGGGTATCGAGCAGCTCATGCGGCATGGTCGACACCACATGAACCTCGGCGCCGCGACCGGTAAGGCTTGCGAGTAATTCGTCACGATGATACTCGTCAAGGGTCATACCGTCGGCGTTGAACATGAGCTTAGGCACAAAGAGCATAACCCCCGACAGGTCCTGCGGCAGTTGCTCCAAGATGTCGCAGGCGACGATGAGGCCGGTCACGTCCACGTTGCCGCCAAAGTAACGGTTTTTGATGGCCGTGACGGTACCGGCAAGGCCCTGCGGCGATTCCACAAAACGCGCCACCGTATCGCGCGCGCTGGCGCCCGAAAGGCACAGCAGGCGCTGGTCACGGGCGGCGATTGCCTCGCGAACGCGGCGCAGGCGCTCGGCATCGGCGGCGAGCACGTTGTCGGTCTCGTCCAGATAGGAGCGGATCATGCCGATGCCGTCGTAGTACTGCGGGTAGCCGTCGTAAAAGTCGGCCTCGGGTGGCTCGATGCCGGCATCTAGGTAGAACTCGTCGCTCATCTGGAAGGTGTGGCGGCCAAAGCGCTCGAAGGCACGGTCCTGGAAGGGCCGGATCATGGCGATAGTCTCGCGCGCCAGCTCGGGCTTGTCGCTGTAGGACCAGCTAAAACGGTTCTGATGCTTGGTAAAACCAAGCGGCACAATGCCCAGGCTCGTGATTTGCTCGTGCTCCTCGCAAAAGCGCAGGGTCTTTTCCAGCTCCTCGCCGTCGTTCATGCCGGGGCACAGTACGATCTGCGCGTGAATCTCGATGCCGGCGGCCATGATGGTCTCGAGTACGTCCATGCCGCGCTGGGCGTTGCGGCCCATCATGCGGCGACGGACGTCGGGGCTTACGGCATGGACCGACACGTTCATGGGGCTCATGTTGCGGTCGATGACGTTTTGCACGTCCTCGTCGGTGAGGTTGGTCAGCGTGACGAAGTTGCCCTGCAAAAAGCTCAGGCGGTAGTCATCATCGCGGATGTAGAGCGTGGAGCGTCCGCCCTTGGGCAGCATCGTCATAAAGCAGAACACGCAGGCGTTTACGCAGGTACGCATGCCATCGAAGATGGGGCCATCGAACTCCAGACCCCAGTCCTCGCCAGGAAAGCGATCGAGCTCAACGGGGGTGACGGTGCCGTCGCGCGGGTCGAAAACCTCCAGCTCGACGGTGTCGTCGTCTGCCTCCCAGAGCCACACGATCATATCGGTCAGTTGCTCGCCGTTGACCGTGAGCACGCGCATGCCCGGCTCGATACCCACATCCCATGCGGGCGATTCGGGGCGCACGTTTTTAACGAGCGCGCCCTCACCCGGCTCGGGGTCGCGGCTGCGCCCGTAATCGGCCACCTCGGCGGCGTATGCGGGTACGGTCTGGTCCATGATTAGCGGCAAAGCTCCTTGATGCGCTCGACGGCGCGCTCGATGTGTTCTTGCGGGGTGGAGGCTCCGGCGGTGATGCCGATGTGGCGTGCGTTGGCAAACCATGCCGCCTCGATCTCGGATGCCTCCTCTATGTGATGTGTGCGCTCGCAGACATCGGCGCAAATCTGCGCCAGGCGGCGGGTGTTGCCCGAGTTCTTGCCGCCCACCACGACCATGCAGTCGCAGCGGTTGGCAAGTGCGGCTGCTGCCTGTTGACGCTCGCTCGTGGCGGCACAGATGGTGTTGATCACACGCAGCTCCTGCACGCGCGGGGTGATGGAGGCTACAACCTCGGCCAGGTTCTGCGCGGTTTGGGTGGTCTGCACAACCAGGCCCACCTTGCCCTTGAGCGGCAGCGCGTCCGCATCGGCGGCGCAGCTCACGACCTGCGCGTCATCGCCGGCATGGCCCAGGATGCCCTCAACCTCGGGATGGCCCGGCTCGCCCACGACGAGCACGCGATAGCCCTCGCGCACCAGGCGCTCGGCGGCCACGTGGACCTTCTTGACGTAGGGACAGGTGGCATCGACCACGTCGAGGCCGCGCTCGCGAGCTGCCTCAATCACCTGCGGCACCACACCGTGCGCGCGAATGATCACGGTGCCCGTTGCGGCATCGTCCAGGGTGTCGGCCAGACCGACGCCTGCCTCGGCAAGCTCGCGCACCACGATGGGGTTATGGATGAGCGGACCCAGGGTGTGGACCTGAGCGGTCTCCCCCGCCTGCGGGGCGGCCGCCAGGGCCATATCGAGCGCGCGCTGCACGCCGTAGCAGGTGCCGGCGTGGGCAGCGATTTCGATGGTGGGGGCGTCTGCCTTGCCGGCCACAGCCTCGGCAGTGCTCATGATTTCCTCGCCCATGGCTAGAACCTGCCCGGGTGCTCGGCGCACAGGTCATCGCGCATGGCGTAGACACGACTCATGGCCTCGGACTCAAACCAAGCCAGGCGCTCCTTGCGCTTGAGCTCGGCCGGTGCATCGGATAGCGAGATGGCCTTGCCGGCTCGGATCCAGCACTTTTTGGGGCGCATGATCTTTTTGCCCGCAGGCGTGATATCGGACCAGCCGCAGATGGCGAGCGGGTTGACGGGCGCCTTGCCCATCTGGGCGATGAGCGCAAAGCCGCCGTGGACCTCGGGTTTGATCTCGCGCGAGCGAATGCGCGTGCCCTCGGGGAAGATCAAGACGTCCTCGCCGCGTTGCAGCGCATGCTGGGCGGCACGCAGGCACTTCATGTCGGCGGTGCCGCGCTCGACGGGAATGCCGCCCACGCGGCTAAAGGCCCAGCGTACGATCTTGCTCTTAGCAAACTCGGATTTAAAGATGGGGCGAATGCGGCGTCCGCCAAAGAACAGCGCCGTCTCTACAGCTAGGAGCTCGGCCATCGAGGTGTGGTTGCAAATGACCACGCTGCCGCGGCCTTCCTGGCGCTCAAACAGCAGGTCGGCGTCCTCGACCTTCCAGCGCCACATGAGCTTGGAGAAGACCCACAGGATGCCCATGACCACGGCGACGGTGCCGCGGATGAGCGCCGGGAACTCGGCGTAGGGGGCGTTGTAGTAATCCTCGGGCGTCTGCTTAAACAGGCGCATGGGCTACCTCCTTTGGTTGATGAGGTCCTCGATGATCGAGACGACCTCGTCGATGGTGTGAGCGGTGGAGTCGACGTGCACCGCGTCCTCGGCGGGAACGAGCGGCGCGACCTCGCGGCTGCTGTCGAGCTTATCGCGCTGCTTGAGGGCGTCGAGGGTCTCGTCGACCTCGGCCTCGAGCTGCTCTTCGGTGAGCGCCTGGGCGTCGTTTTGGTGGCGCTGCAGCACACGGCGACGGGCGCGCTCGCGCGGGTCTGCGGTCAGAAAGACCTTGACCTGCGCGTTGGGGAACACGACGGTGCCGATGTCGCGACCCTCGGCCACGATATCGCGGTCCTCGGCAGCGCGGCGCTGGTGAATGAGCATGGCGGCGCGCACGCCCGGGTAGGCCGAGACCTTGGATACGTTGGCGTCGACCTGCGGGGTGCGGATGGCTGCCGAGGCGTCCTTGCCGTCGATGGTCAGACGCGTATCCTCGCCGGTGCCGTTGGTAAAGCGAATCTCGATCTGCTCGGCGAGGGCGTCGATGGCCGCCTCGTTGTCCAGGTCGATGCCGCGGTCGAGCGCGGCGAAGGTGACGGCGCGATACATTGCGCCCGTGTCGAGCTTGTTAAAGCCCAGCTGGCGGGCGATCTCCTTGGCGATAGTGGACTTGCCGGAACCGGCGGGGCCGTCGATGGCGACGATCATGCAATGCTTCCTTTCGGTGGTTGACGTGCTGGTATGGGACGCGGGCGCTGTTACTTGGCGGATTGCCTAGCCCGTGTAGCGCTCGCGGTAGGTGTTGCGCTTGGGCGCGGAGCCGTGACTGCCGTGGTGACGCGTGCGGGTCGCGGCCGTGTCCGGGGGCTTACCACTGCCGCGCTTGAAGCTGGCCTGCTTGGGTGGGATACCGCCGGCCTTGAGGATCTGCACCTCGCGGTCGGTGAGCTCGCGCCACGAGCCCTTGGCCACGTCCTTGAGCTCCAGGCCGGCAAAGTTGCAGCGGTGCAGGCGAATCACCGGGTGGTGTATCTTGCTCAGCATGCGCTTGACCTGGTTTTTACGGCCCTCGCGAATGATGACCTCCACGGCGGTGGTGCCGGGCTTGACGCCTTGCGGAGCCACGGCCTCGGCCTCGCGCGCGCTGATGACGCGGCAGATCGCCGGCTGGCACAGGCCGTCATCGAGCTCGATGCCGCGACGGAGCGGTTCCAAGTCGCGATCGGTCAGGTGGCCGTCCACGAGCGCCTGATAGGTCTTGTAGACGTGCTTGCTGGGGTGCAGCAGGTCCTGGGACAGGTCGCCGTCGGTGGTAAAGAGCAAAAGGCCCGTAGTGTCGCGGTCCAGGCGACCCACCGGGAAGAGCCCCGGAAAGCGGTCGCGCGGGACCAGGTCGGCCACACAAGGGCGCTCCTGCGGATCGCTCATGGTGGTGAGGTAGCCGGTCGGCTTGTAGAGCATCAGGTACACGGCGCCCTGGTTGAGCTTGACGGGCATGCCGTCGACCTCGATATGGTCGCGGTCGACGTCGACTTTGGTGCCCAGTTCGGTTGCGACCTGGCCGTTGACGGTCACGCGGCCTGCGGTCATCAGGTCCTCCGAGCCGCGGCGGCTCGCAACGCCCGCGCGCGCCAAAAAGCGCTGCAGGCGCATGGTGTGCGGGTAGACGGGCTGGGCGTCGCCTGTGGGCGAAGTTGCGCCCGCAGCGCGTGCGGTGCGCGTTTCCTCTGCTTCGTTAGTCCTCGTCATGCATGTCCTCCGAGGTATCGCCGGTGGGCAGAAGCCCTGCGTCATCGGCGTCCTCAACATCGGTATCGATCAGTTCGCGCTCTTCGTCCAGGTCCTCGGCCTGCTCCTCGAGCGTGGACTGAATGCTGCGGCCGCTCAGGCGCTCGCGGATAAACTGGCGCGACTGCTCGTCGGGGGCAAACTGCTCCAGATCGGGCAGGTCACGGGTGGAGCGCAGACCGAACTTCTCCAAAAAGGCGTTGGTCGTGCCGTAGATGATTGCCTGTCCGCGCTGGGGGTCGCGGCCGAGCTCGCGCACCAGACCCTTGTCAACGAGCGACGCGATGACGCCGTCGGAGTTGACGCCGCGGATGCCCTTAACAACCTCGCGCGTAACGGGCTGGTGGTAGGCGATGACGGCCAGGGTCTCAAGCGCCGCCTGCGACAGCTTTTGCGTGTCCCAGCTCAGCACGTAGGCCTCGACCACGTCGTGATAGGCGGGATGCGTAAACAGGCGCCAGCCACCGGCGACCTCGCGGAGCTGAAAACCGCGGTTGGCCTCCTCGTACTCTACCTTGAGCTCGGCCAAAAGCGACGCGCACTCGCCCGGGGCGATATCCAGCGCACCTGCCAGCGCGGGTGCGCTCACGGGGTCGCTCGACACCAGCAGCAGCGCCTCGAGGGCGCCTTTGAGGCTGTTTGCCTCCAGCGTGGAAAGGGTTGACATGGTTGGTCGCTCCTATTCGGTGAGCTCGGGGCCCTCGCCGGGCACGTATGCCTCGGCGCCCTCGACGCGGTTGATTTGAATGGTTCCAAAGATCTCGTCCTGGCTCAGCGTGAGCGAGCCGCGTTTGGCGAGCTCGAGCATGGCCAGGAAGGTGACGACGAGCTGCTCGGTGGTGGCGTCGCCGTCCAGCAGCTCGCGGAAGGTGCAGGTTTGGTGCGCCATGGTAAAGCGGTCGACGGAGGCCACCGTCAGGTCGAGCGGCACGCGATGCGGCGCCACGTGCTCGGCCTCCAGCAGGAAGGTCTGGCGCTTGCCGTCAAGGTCGGCGCAGATGACGGCGAGGCCGCGCAGGGTAATGCCGGCCAGGTAGTCGGGCATAAGGCCCAGAAACTCGGGGTCGGGGCCGGCCACGCGCGGATGCATGCGGCTCTCGGCCTGCATACGGGCGCCAAGGGCAGCCGCCGCGCCCTTAAACTGCTTGTAGGCAATCAGGCGCTGGATCAGGACCTCGCGCAAAGCGTCGCCGTCGAGCGCACTGAGTTCCTCGAGGTCTTCGTCGTCCTCGTCATCGTCTTCTGTCTTGCGCGGGGCCTCCTGGGGCACCAGCGAGGCGGCCTTGATGTCCAAAAGGGTTGCCGCAACCAGTAAAAAGTCGCTCGCCACGTCCAGGTCCAGCGCCTCGATGCGCTCGGCCTCGGCCAGATATTGCTCGGCCACCTCGCTGATCGAGATGGCGCCGATATCAACTTTTTGGCGGGTTACCAGCTGCAGCAGCAGGTCGAACGGTCCGTTGTAGACCTGTGTCGACACGCGATACGACATCTTCGACCTCCTTTGACGGCGCCTTCGCGGCGCGGTTTGGGTGCATGTTGCGACCGTTTTGCACGGTCGACCTGTAAGTTTACCTTAGATGCCGGCGATTGCGAAGTTAAGCAGCAACTCGGCCAGCGGATACACGGTAACGTCGAAATACCGGCCGATCACGTCGATGCCGGTCCACATGGGCAGCAGGTACAGCACCAGGATGAGGATGGGCATGGCGTATTGCTGCAGGCGGTAGTAGTTAGCGAGCGCCTTGCCCTTGAGGAAGGGCACGATGATCGATGAGCCGTCGAGCGGCGGGATCGGGATGAGGTTAAAGAACGCGAGCGACAGATTGACCACGATAAACGTGGCACCGAAGTTCATGATTTGGGAGGCTACGGCAAAGGACATGCTGGTGTAGAGGTTGCCGTATGTCGCGTGCATGAGGGCGGCTGCGAGACACGCGAGCGCGATGTTCGATACAGGACCGGCCGCGCTCACCAGGACCTCGTCGCGCTTGGGGTGCTTGAGGTTGTTGAGGTAGACGGGCACGGGCTTGGCGAAGGCGAACACCGGACCGCCGGCGGCAAGCATCAGCAGCGGCAAGATGACGGTGCCGAACGGGTCGATGTGGTTGAGCGGGTTGAGCGAGACGCGGCCGCGCGAGCGCGCCGTTTTGTCGCCGAGCGCCCAGGCCGCGGCGGCGTGCGCACTCTCGTGGATGACGATGCCAACGATGACGGCGACAGCGCTGGCGACCAGGTTCATAAGGTAGCTGCTGGACATGTCACTCCCCTAGCGAACGCGACGCAAGGCGCGCGCGAGCAGGTAGTCGGCCACAAAGAGGATGACGGCCACGATGGCGTAATCCAGGCGGAACACCCCGCCGAAGGGCGATGTGATGACGCCATAACCGGCGATGGCGCTCGGCAACGCACGCGAAAGCTCAACGACAAAGCCCACGATCTGCAGCTTGGCGGTGAGGCCGCTAAAGCACAGCAGCACGGTTATCGCGCTCATAAAGATGCCGCAGATGCGACAGGCGATGGCGATGATGCTCATCGCCACGGCAGCGGCCTTACGAGAGTTCACGCGTGGTCTCCTCTTCGATCTGGGTGGAAAGCTCCAGCCATTCGTCCTCGAGCTTGGGCAGCTCTTGCTTAAGGCCGTTATATTCCCCCAGCGCGGCGTTGAACTTGTCTTGATCGGCATAAAGCTCTTCGCTTGCCATCAATTCCATAAGCTCGTCATAGCGGGCACGCTTTTTGTCCAGCTCTGCCTCGATCTTTTTGAGCTGGTTGCGCACGCCCTTGAGCTTTTTGTTGAGCGCGGCGCGAGCCTGGGCCTCGGCGCGCTTTTGCTCCTTGGTCTTTTTGCCCTCGGCAGGCTTGGGAGCCGCGGCTGGGCTGCTGGCCTGGGCGGCGTTGGCGGGCTTAGTGCTCCTGCTTGCCTCCGGCGCGCTCTCCCCTGCCGTCTCGGCGGCGGCGCGGGCTGCGAGGTCCTCGCGCTTGAAGAGGTAGTAGTCGTAGTCGCCGTCATAGACCGTGACCTTACCGTCGCGGATGTCGATGATGCGGTTTGCCACGGCACGCACCAGGTGCTCGTCGTGGCTGATCAGCACGATGGTGCCGGGAAAGTTTTGCAGGGCGTTCTCGAGCATGTCCACCGAGTCGATGTCCAGGTGGTTGGTGGGCTCGTCCAGGCACAGGAGTGCCTCGGGGGCCACGAGCATCTTGGCGAGCGCCAGGCGCGCCTTTTCGCCACCAGAGAGGACGCGTACCTGCTTTTCGATTGAATCGTTATCGCTAAACAGGAAAGCTCCCAGTAGGCTGCGCTGCTGCGGCACAGTCCACTTGGGCGTGACGCTGTCGATCTCTTGCAAGACGGTGTTGGACTCGGTCATGCCCTCGAGCGCGTGCTGGGCATAGTAGGCGACGCCGACGTTGGTGCCCAGGTCGCGGGTGCCAGTGGTGGGCGGCTCCAGGCCGGCGAGGATCTTCATGAGGGTGGACTTGCCGGCGCCGTTAGGGCCGACGAGCGCCACGTGCTCGCCGCGGTAGAGCTTGAGGTCGATGTCGCTGTAGATGTGCTTGTTGCCGTAAGACTTGGAAACGCCCTCCAGGCCCACGACCATATCGCCGGAGCGCGGCGGGTCGGGGAACTTAAAGTCGATGTGCTTGTGGCCCTCGGGCAGGATGACGAGTTCCTTTTTGATCTGCTCGATCTTGCGGATGCGCTCCTGCGCCTGGGCGGCCTTGGTGGGCTTGTAGCGGAACTTGTCGACGAAGACCTGCATGTGGGCGATGTCGCGCTCCTGGGCAGCGCGCTTGGCGCGCATCTGCTCCAGGTTGTCCTCGCGCTGCTTGAGGTAGCTGCTGTAGTTGCCGGTGTAGGTGGTTACGCGGCGGTTCTCGAGCGCGGCGACGTGGTCGACGCAGGCGTCCATAAAGGCGCGGTCGTGGCTGACGATGAGCACGGCGCCGTCGTAGTTGGCGATAAAGCCGCGCAGCCACTGGACGCTTTCGAGGTCCAGGTGGTTGGTGGGCTCGTCAAGTAGCAGTAGGTCGGGGTGGCGCAGGAAGAGCTTGGCCAGCGCGATGCGCATCTGCCAGCCGCCCGAGAACTCGGAGCATGGGCGTTCAAAGTCGGTAACTTTGAAGCCCAGGCCGGACAGGATCTTGCGCGCGTTGCTCTCGAGCTCGTAGCCGCCCAGGTGCTCAAAGCGGTCCTGGACCTGGCCGTACTCGTTAAGGAGTGCGTCGACGTCCTTGCCCTGCTCGGAGAGCTCGGTGATCTGGGCCTGCAGCTCGTTGGCACGCTCGCCCATGCGGCGGATTTCCTTGGCGGCGGCCATGACCTCGGCAAGGATGGTGGTGTCCTTTTGCTCCAGGTTGGTTTCTTGCTCTAGGTAGCCCACCTGGCAGTCCTTGGCGTACTGGACCTGACCGGCGTCGGGGCTATCGATGCCCATGATGATCTTAAGCATGGTGGTTTTGCCGGCGCCGTTGGGTCCCACGAGCGCAAAGCGCTCGCCGGGGTTGATCTGGAAGGACGCGCCGCTAAAGAGGACGCGCGCGCCGAAGCTTTTTTCGATCTTGTCGACCAGGAGGATCATGGTGCCGCCTTTGACCTTGTGTGCCTATATGAAAAAAGGCCCCAACTTGCGTTGGAGCCTCATTCAATGCTCGGGTGGAGACGAGGGGGATCGAACCCCTGACCTCTTGACTGCCAGTCAAGCGCTCTCCCAGCTGAGCTACGCCCCCGTGCGAAGAAGTACTATACGGGAACTCCCCCGCCGATGCAAGGACAATTTCGGAAAAACTTTCGCGGGCCCCGGCGCGGGTGCGCGGGCATCGCGGGCCCCTCGGCCCCAAGCGGGCCCGCGATGCCCGGCCATGCCCGCGGGGCGCGCCCCGCGGGCGGGCGGCAGCGCCGCCCGCCTTCCCGGCTCCAGCCCGGTCGCCGCCCGGGGACCTCCCGCCACGAAACCGGCCCATCTACTACGTTCGGCCGGCACCGCCCGACCATGCAGGCTTGGGCAAAAATAAAACCGCAGGTAGACGGCCCGCTGTTTTCGCTAAACACCGGGTATGGTCGAGGGGCCGGGGTCAAACGTAGTAGATGGGCCGGTTTCGTGGCGGCAGCGTCGAGGGCAGCCGGCACGGATGCATGGATGTGAACAAACAAACTTATTTGCGGGCAGGTAATGTTGTCATCAAGCAGAAACCGACCAGTGTTTATACATTTGGCTGTGGTGGATAGTGGCGGATAGCCAGAAGAAACACGAGGATTCGAGGAGGAATAGCCAATAGAAAAGCGGTTCCCCTGATTGACTGAATATCAGGGGAACCGCTGGTAGATAGTGGTGGGCCCTCCGGGATTCGAACCCAGAACCCAGGGATTATGAGTCCCCTGCGCTAACCGTTGCGCCAAGAGCCCTTTTAGTTAGTGGCTGTGATAGTAATGGCGGCTATCCATTTGCATTAGTTTCACACCACGAGGAAGAATACTACCATGCACGCGACGGTCGTTCAACGCACGATCTTGTCGACCAGGAGGATCATGGCGCCGCCTTTGACCTTGTGTGCCTATATGAAAAAAGGCCCCAACTTGCGTTGGAGCCTCATTCAATGCTCGGGTGGAGACGAGGGGGATCGAACCCCTGACCTCTTGACTGCCAGTCAAGCGCTCTCCCAGCTGAGCTACGCCCCCGTGCGAAGAAGTACTATACGGGAACTCCCCCGCCGATGCAAGGACAATTTCGGAAAAACTTTCGCGGGCCCCGGCGCGGGTGCGCGGGCATCGCGGGCCCCTCGGCCCCAAGCGGGCCCGCGATGCCCGGCCATGCCCGCGGGGCGCGCCCCGCGGGCGGGCGGCAGCGCCGCCCGCCTTCCCGGCTCCAGCCCGGTCGCCGCCCGGGGACCTCCCGCCACGAAACCGGCCCATCTACTACGTTCGGCCGGCACCGCCCGACCATGCAGGCTTGGGCAAAAATAAAACCGCAGGTAGACGGCCCGCTGTTTTCGCTAAACACCGGGTATGGTCGAGGGGCCGGGGTCAAACGTAGTAGATGGGCCGGTTTCGTGGCGGCAGCGTCGAGGGCAGCCGGCACGGATGCATGGATGTGAACAAACAAACTTATTTGCGGGCAGGTAATGTTGTCATCAAGCAGAAACCGACCAGTGTTTATACATTTGGCTGTGGTGGATAGTGGCGGATAGCCAGAAGAAACACGAGGATTCGAGGAGGAATAGCCAATAGAAAAGCGGTTCCCCTGATTGACTGAATATCAGGGGAACCGCTGGTAGATAGTGGTGGGCCCTCCGGGATTCGAACCCAGAACCCAGGGATTATGAGTCCCCTGCGCTAACCGTTGCGCCAAGAGCCCTTTTAGTTAGTGGCTGTGATAGTAATGGCGGCTATCCATTTGCATTAGTTTCACACCACGAGGAAGAATACTACCATGCACGCGACGGTCGTTCAACGCACGATCTTGTCGACCAGGAGGATCATGGCGCCGCCTTTGACCTTGTGTGCCTATATGAAAAAAGGCCCCAACTTGCGTTGGAGCCTCATTCAATGCTCGGGTGGAGACGAGGGGGATCGAACCCCTGACCTCTTGACTGCCAGTCAAGCGCTCTCCCAGCTGAGCTACGCCCCCGTGTGAACAAGTACTATACGGGAACTCGGACGGCGATGCAAGGACAATTTTGGAAAAACTTCCCGCGGCGATACCGCCCACCTTCATTATGACCGGATTCACAATCACGATATCCCCGTAGCAGACCTTTTGCCCCGCTATGGTTTTCGCAGCTGCGGTAAGCGGCGTTAAGTCATTGACATATACATAGCAAGGCAAAGATCGGCCGAAGACATTAGGCGATTATATACATTTGTAGGAATTGTGAAGGGGTCATATTCAATAAAAAAGGAGACCCCATTTTAATAAAGTTACAAAATTTGGTGTCACTTTTGGTGTCACCCTTGGTGTTAAAAAGAAAAAGGCCAGAGGCTTAACACCTCTGACCTGTGCTTTAGATGGTGGGCGATACAAGATTCGAACTTGTGACCCCATCCGTGTGAAGGATATGCTCTACCCCTGAGCCAATCGCCCGTCGCCTTTCGGCAAAAGAGATACTATCATAGCCGCGCGTGGTTTACCAAGAACTTTTTGCCCCCGATTTTAAATTCGTGGGCGCTGGCTGCTCTGGCGGAGTCCAAATAAACAGCAAACCCGCAGCTTAACGAGCCCTTACCGCTTGATCCACGAGGTCTCGGGGCGGCAGATGAGTCGTGCTTTGTTGTAGGCCATATCGAGCGTGAGGCAGGTGCGCGCGGCGTAGAAGCCGTCCTCGCGTTGGATGGTCAGCGCCAGTTCGGGCTTGTCGCCGGTTGTGCACAGTGGAAGCAGCAGTTGAATCCGTCCACCGTAGAACTGCGGCACGGCGAGCGTGTAGTTTGCGGCGGCGCGGCGGGCGGCCTCGACGACGGCGCCCTCAAAGGCGCGGCGCAGCAGCAGTGAGTTACCCTCCCCCATCAGGCTGGCGGGGATACGCGTGAGGTTTTCCTCGTCGCCCAGGATGTGGTCGATGTTGGAGCGGATCGGCAAGCGGTAGTCAAAGACCAGCTCGGAGGGGTCCTCGGCAAAGCGCACGCGGCACGGCAGGTACTCAAACGAGACCAGCATGGGGTCGCTTTCCTTAAAAAAGCCCTTCAAAAACCAGCGCTGGCGCGCGTCGGGCCTGGTGTTGGGCTCAAACAGGCCGTAGATGGTCTCGTAACGGCGCGTGTACAGGCCGGTGTTGAATAGGCAGCGGTCGTCGTCAAACACCAACGGCAGGTTGGACGGCGCGGTCTGGTCCGCGTCGCGCTCGGTCAGGAACACCGCGCGGCTAAACGAAAACGACAGGTAGTTTTTGAGGATGCGGTTGCCGGGACCCCAGTCCTCGGGGTCGGCGAGGTCGACCAGGCGGTCGTAGCAGGGCTCGGGGCAAAACGCAAAGTCGTAGACATTGCTGCACAGAGTGCTAGGGATTTCCATGTGGTGTCCAATCCATTCAATAACTGGCATGCGAATGCTTAGATTCTATACGTGCGACGGGTCGTCCGTGCCCGCAACACAACCGCGGCGCAGCTCTTCGGCGAGCTCGCTGGTCGTGCGGCTACTAGAAACGAGGTCCTGGATCCAGGCGTAGTACTGGTTGTCTTTGGGCTCGGGGCTATCGGACAGCACGACCGGAGTGCCGGCAAACCTTAAGACGGACAACGCAAAGACAAGGCTGGTGCGTTTGTTGCCGTCCTCAAAGATGTGGTCCTTGACCATGTGCTCGGCCACATAAGTGACCTGGTCAAAGATGTCTGCGAAGCGATCGGCCGGCGATTGGCCGAATATCGTACAGAATGCACCCGCAAGCACGGACTCGACGCGTCCAAGCTCAAGCGCGGCCCGGTCACCCGTGGCGTCGGTCGTATAGCAGCGCCCGACCGTCATCAGCGTGCTGTGTAGGCGCATCACAGCCGCGGCAATAGCTTCGAGCGAACCGGCATCATCAAGCACGAGCGGCGCGAACGGATGAGCGCCCCGCTGCGTAGCCGCTATCATGAGTTCTCCAAGAGCCTGAGCGCGTTGGGCATGCCCTCAATGGTCAGTCGAGCGGCCTCGTCGATCAAAGTGATGCTGTCCGGATCATCGGGTAATGCGCGGGATGCTTTCGGCGCGATAGGGTCGGTTGCGATAGGGTCGGTTGTATCTGCTGTACAGTCGTCAAAAGCCATGCTTTCAGAATGGTTGCTGCAGCAACCATCAGGGCATGTCGTTGCATTTAATGTATTCATCATGCCGTCCTTCTGCTGGCTGAATCCGAGCGTTTAACCCGAACATTTCGACCATGCATCCTCAATAGATTATTCTTGAGGCAATCAATCATCGCTGCCCAAGCGTCTAGATGCCAGGTCGAAAACCTTACTCTTGTCCCTTGCGCCTATTGCGATGATTTGAACTACTTCGACGTGCCCATCGCGGATGCGATAAATTACACGAATGCCATCGGTGCGAAACTTAAGTTCCCTGCAACCTGCAAGAAGACCCGAAAGCGGCTTGCCAATCTCATCGGCCCGAAGCGCAAGGCGCGCAATACCTTTGTCCACCATAGCGCGAACCGAGCCATCGAGTGACAGATACTCTTTCTCGGCGGTCTTGTCGTAAAACTCGACCTTAAACCTAGCCACGTTCACTCGAACAGCTCCTCATCGGAAATGGGATCAGTCGCCTCGGCTTCTAGCATGGCATCGAACCTCTCACGTCCCACGGTATCGGAGAACGGGATGCTCTTGCGATTCGAATCGGCGTCGCCCTGCGCGAGCCTCGCAGCGGCTATGGCGTGTAGGCGCTCCTCTCGGAGCTGTTCGAGTTCAACCGCCATCGATTCGAACTCGTCGAAGCCGACGATAACAGTATCGATGCCATCGTTCCTATCTGAGACAAATTGAGGTTCCTTTCGTGCACGACGTCTTGCCTCGCCAAAATTTTTGCTTGCCTGCGTCGAAGTCAGTACCTGTTCGCGTCCGAAAACGAGTTTCTTGTCTATCACGGCAACCATAGCAACCTCCCTTAAAATCTGTCTCTATACGTATTATAGTCACCTTTAAATACGTACGTTAAGGAAAGTTAAACAGCGATACTCTCAGTATTGATATTCTCGGATGAACAGAGTTGTGAATCGTACTCCAGGGCAACCGGCTGCCAGACGAGGTCTTCGATAGTACAGTCCAAGGTGTTTGCGAGCGCCAATGCCGAGGAGACTGAGGCGCGGCGTAGGTCGAGCTGGTTCTGCTCGTAGAGTTGTATGGCGCGAAGTTTAACCCCCGATTGGGCGGCGAGCTGTTTTTGCGTTAGGCCGGCCGCCTTTCGTGCCGCTTTGAGGCCCTTTTTGCCTGCCTGGGCGTTGTTCCATTTTTCGATGACAATCTGGGCGAATTTGTCTTCGGAGGCCTCGTGAAGCGGATGGTACGAGCCGATGATCCAATCGAGCGGGGCGACTTCAAGAAGGTCGATAAAACACAAGCTGCACATCCATTGCGCATAGGCCAAAACCCAGCCCGCCCAATACTGAGGCGAACGGTCGAACGGATAGGTCTCCCTGCATTCGACGGGGCTTAGTCCCGCATGGGCGATAATATCGCGCGCGAGCTCGTCGCCCGACATGCCGCAGACGACGCGAGGTATACCGTGCTCAAACTGTTTCATCTCAAAAGCGTTCGACAGGATCGCCGTCAACTCGGCTGGATTCAACCCCTGGTCACAGAGGGCAAAATCGACCGCCTCGCCCAGCGTTCTCATGGCATCGTCGAGATACATCTCACTGTAGGCGTGGGTCATCGCCCGTCATCCCCTCTCGAATGATATCGACGATACGAATTCCCTCAAACGGATTTTCGGTAAGTAGCTCCCGATACTGCGCCCTTGCCACTTCATCTCGTTCCCTGGCCAATGGACGATACAGAGTTTGCGGCGCACGTTCAAATCCAGCAAAACGAATGCTCTTAAACGCACGCTCGCTTTTGAGCATAATCTGCTCTCCCAGGTTGCCGAGCCTCATAGATTGACCAAGCTGATCAACGGCAATCGTATTGTTTACAAACGCCCTGGCATAACTGAAGTACGAGTCATCCGCGCGCCATCCCCTTATTACGTCGCAAGCGCTCGTGTCAGGTAGAAAGTGATCGTGGAGATATTTGCACGCCCCCGCGGCAATGGCGGTATCTTTGCGAAATGAACGATGCTCTACAAGCAACGCTATCCAATGCAGAACTGAATATTGCGGCGATAGCAGGTCGAGTACCTTGAGATCGGCCATATCGAGTTCATAGCGATTCGCAAAGCCATCGGCATCACGCGAGCATGCCCATTCCCTTGCAAGGTCGAGGCTCTCTGTGCAATAGAATCCCTGTCCATAGTCGTTATGGACTTTCCCCAGGCCAAGCTGGGGAGTCTCAATGATTTTCTGAGAACCATGCCACAGTTCCACGCGAGCCTCCTAACAGGTATCGCCCTAGCGATAGTTTAACAGAATATCGTCAGAGCGATACCAGTTATCAGGCGCATTCGACCGCCGCCCTTGCTCCAGACTCTGCGGCAGAATAGATATCGCTTGGTATTAGAGGTGCCTCCAATCAATGCGATTGAAGACGCCTTCTCCGCGAGCATTGTTTTGATTGCGTTGGTCGGGCTCTACGACCAAGATCTTCTCGGTAGGCTTTCTTTTGATTCCGTTGGTCGCGCCTTACGACCAAATTCTGGGACAAGCATATAAATAACTGGAAAACGATGCAAGACGAGTCAAGAAGCCCCGCAATCGCGCTCATTAACCCAAGGTGGCGAGCCGTTCTATCTAACCCAAATACGGCAAGCAAAAGGAAGGCTTGTAGCTAGCGGGATAGTTCCGATGTCCGCAGACGTGCAAAAATGGCGAGGTACGTACCTCGCCAGTCTGACACTTCCGAGACAATCGCCTCTTCGGTGGTTGAACTCTCTCACATTTCAGGGGCTTTTAGAGCCGCATCGATAAGATCGGCGCCGTTGTCGAAGCGACCAGACTCCCCCGTCGCAAAAAATGCATCACCTTCACGGATGGGCTCGAGGGTCTCCGGGTTGGGCTCATTGGAAGGAAAGGGTTGAGGGTTGGTATTCGCAAGCTCCTCGTCCTGTTTACAGCGCTTCATAGATGCGCACCTCATCCTGCTCGATGCTTTTGCGAAAAGTCGGGTGCATGTGCTCTGGTGGGTTGGTGACGATATCGACCTTTCGAACAAGCGCCTCCTCGAGCTCATGGGAGAGTTCGTAAAGCGCGCCGAACGTCATCGTGGCGCCGCAGACTAGGCGCAGATCGATATCGCTATCGGGCGTTTGCTCGCCTCGGGCAAACGAACCAAATAAATATGCCTCGCTGACGTCGTAGCGTGGCAGCACGCGAGAGACAACAGTGGATATGTCGGTAGGCGAAATCATGGAATTAATTGCCGTTCAACAGTAGAACGTCAACGGGCCAGCGCCGAAACCGCCGGCCCGGCTTTTTGGCGTTCGGCGAGCTCGAAGATAAACGGGGCGTTTGATCTAACAAATTCAGTCAAGAAATTGAGGTCATCAGCAGTAAATCCTTCGACGTTGAACCATTTGACCGCAGGCAAGAAGCATTCTGCATGGTCAAAGCCAAAGTCAACCGGGCGCTCGACGGCTACGCGAACGGTTCCGTCTTCTCTTGACTCTGAGTAGGCAAACTGGGTGTCATCATCAAGCTGAACATAGCTCCAAAACATGACTACCTCCTTAGTGTTTATATTCGAGTATAAGGAGCAGACTAGACGTAACGCGGCGTGAATTAAATTATTCCTATAAGACACGAACTCTGACAGCTGGCCATTTCCGAAAGTGGGGGAAACCCGAGATCTGCCGACCAGACCCCGGTATCAAGCTTCCGCGACCTGCGGTTTTGTTTCTAAAATCAGGTTGTGCTCGTCGGTTTTAAATTTTTCCCCGCACTTCCGAAAATCGGGTCATTCAGCAACGATATGAGGTGCCCAAGAGTGCTATGCCAGGTAAGAAGAGCGTTAAGAAAGTTGCGCCCGAGCCAGCCGATCCCCCAGCCTTGCGTCCATTATGTCATCCGATAACCACAACGCGTCTGCACCAAGGGATTGACGCTCAATTCTGTCGTCAATAATTTCCTGAAACCAGTGATTTACTTTTAGGCGGGTCGAATCTAAATTTTATACCTAGTTATCTTCTTCCATTCAGCTGGGAAACCCATGGCCTCAAGGAGGCGCTCCTCGCCGATGCTCTCATCCAATGACAAATATCCGTTAACACACTTGACGAGCTTGGCCTTGAATGTCTTGAACTCGTCGTCGCGAAGGAGGTATCGAAGGGTGATCACTGCCGAGAAAACGTCTACCTTGCCGCAAGCGTAATCCGGCCCGATCTTTTCGATGCCGAGCTTGGCGTGCAAGGCCGTGTCAGGAATCTCGACGTGACACCTGTGGGAGAAGAGGCGCTCTCCATGCGCGCAGACGTTCCTGTAGAGGGCGAGTACGCGGATAAACGACGAGAGTTCTTTCGGGTTTCCGACCCCGAACCGCTTAGCAATCTTGGCCTTCTCATTGTCTCTAAGTGCCGTGAGCATTTTCGAAATCTGTCCGAAGGTCATGGCGTTCACGGCAACCCATAGCGGCACGTTCTTATATGCCCTGCGGTAGTAGGCAAGGTATTCGTGGCTGGTATCCTTGTTGGCGATATAGTCAAGCATGTTCAGCAGCTTTGGGAGAACACGCTTCGCGCCCTTCGACGTCGCGTAGCAGCGGGCGTCTAGATACTTGCTCTGGGACTCGCCATATGCAGCGCAGAACTCGTAGGCCAGCGCCGACCTGATCTTCGCCTCGACCTTGAGCAGCGCATCGAGCATTATCTCTCTAAGCTCGACGTCAAACTCGTAAAGCGCTAGGATGTCTCCAAAAGTGGCACCTTCGTGGTATACCCGGGTGCTCGGGTCGCGGAAAAACGACTGGTAGCCGTTCACGACCGGGAAATAGCCGATGTCCGCAAGCACCCACCGGCAAACCTCTTCGTCCTCGATTCTGAGGCCGGAGCTTCTGAGCTTCTCCATCTGCTGCTGGTAGGTAAGGAATTCTTTGGGCATCATCGCTCTTCCCGAAAATAAAAGGGGAACCGCAGGCTCCCTCCGGTTCCGGCATCGAAAGTTTCTGGACCCTAATCACTGACATGATGTTATCTTCAAACTTGCGCCCTGTCAAGCACATACTCTGAGTATCCACCGGCACACATTGCCACACATTGCAAGCACGCCAGGCATTGCACGCATGAAAAGGGCAACGCTCCTTCACTGAAGCGTTGTCCTTAAAGCATCCGAAGAGCTCCTACATTTAAGCCAGATGTTCCTCACCACATCAACAGCAATGTGAGGTGGCGAGGAACGCTGAACCAAGCAGAAATAGCGTTAGGGATGCGGCGACCCAGCAGTTATCACCGGCCTTGGGGAGCGAGGCGGTCGTCGCGCTAGTAGCCTTGGGCCTAGAGGCCTTGTTGACCGTAGTGTTGGTCACTGTGGTCGTGGTCACCGTCTTGGTCGCGGCCGCGGGCTTCGGCGTGGGATTCGTCGACGAATCCGCAGCGGGCTCGCCGGTAGCGGGGTCAATGCCAGGGGCGGACGGACCATCGCCCGGCACATCGGGCCCTCCGGTCTCCCCCGCCGACGCCGTGGTATCCACGGGCTCGATCGTCACATGCGCTGCCACGGACCCGTCGGCATCAGCCACGCCGCCTGCGCCAAAGGCCCCGCCCGCAGGCGCCACGAAGCGCGCGGACGCAAGCGACCCGCCCAGGCAGGCGACGCCGCCGTCGGTGCCCGACGCATCAAGCCAGGACGCATCGACGGCAAGCTGCCCGGCCGCGCCACCGTTGGCAGCCCCGCCCAGCAGACACACACCATAGACGCGCACGCCCGCCCCGGAGCCCGCGCCCGCGGCGACAACGCGCCCATCGCCGCGAACGGCAAGACCGTCCGCGATCATGCCGGCCACCCGCGCGTCCGCGATGCCGGCGCCGTCGGCCCGTGCGTCAACCTTGCAGCCGTCCACCGCGAGCGTCCCCGACGCGTAGATCCCGCACTGCGAGCCCGTGGCCACCAGCGACCCGGTGCCGCGGAGCGTCAGATCGCCCCACACCTCCATGCCGCAACGCGAGATGTCCACGTCGGGCGCGCTCGTCTCGACAACAGTGTTCTGCCCGGCCAGCGTCACCACCAGGTCGCCGTCGGCGCCGATGGCCTCGCCCGCGTAACCGTTAAGTTCCAGATGGTCGGCGTCGGTCCAGGCCCACCCGGGGCCCGACGCGCCCGGCTCGTAGTACGTGGCGCCCGCAATGAACAGGCTCTCCGCGCCCGCGGCAAAGAAGGCCCGCCCAGCAAAACGCATAGGCAGGCCATGGCAGTAAACAGGATGTAGTGACGGCTAGTGTGGAACGCGGAAGCAAACATAACCGCTCCGATCTTCGCAAGAGCCAATGGGAACTGCACCAGAAAACTACCTGGTAGCAGCAGTTATTAGTGTAGCGAGATCGGGCGAGTAGCGAACGAATTACCTGTAAACGAACCCCGAAATTAGGTGTAAATCGTTTTGTCAGTCGGTGAAAGGAGGAGTGATTGACACGTAAGTGGGTTCGGATGATCTTCGTAAAACGAGACACTTAAGAAGACAATTTAGGAATTCACGCTCACCCTCCAAAGAAAAAACGCCTCACTCCCAAAGAGATTGAAGGCATCTTCTCGATGGACTTTCTTTTGATTCCGTTGGTCGCGCCCTACGACCAAAATCTTCTCAGTAGGCTTTCTTTTTGTTGCGTTGGTCGCGCCCTACGACCAATTTCCATCTTAAGTGTACTAAAGATGCAGATGGCGTGGCAATCGTCCACTGTTTGCATCCGACTTGTCAATCCTTATCAAATCGCTGAATAGATATTGTGTCATGTCGATGCGACAACAGGCATGGCGGATTCCATATCAGACGTAGACACGAAGGCATTCGTCGCCCAACCGTGCTCGAGCGTCGGATTCCAAGAGATGATACGGAAGAAGCAATGCGTATATATCTGGGTAAAACCTAGGAAGCCAAATGCAGAAATTCATACGTGAAAGGAATTTAAAATGCACCAATTAATAATTCTTGGAAATGGTTTCGACTTGACCTGCAGATTGAAGTCCAAGTTCTCTGAGTTTTACAGCAATAGGACGAGCGGGTCATTCTCAGTTGAATCGATTCCTGAGGACGAAAGAAATGCTTGGGATATAATACTTGCTGAAAAAGGACAAGACGATCCTTTATGGTGCGATATAGAAAGTCTTATCTCTGCATACGTCTTCCAAGAAGACGTATTGGGCTCAAGGCTAGACAGAATGTTTAGCGTTATGGGTTTGGCCATTGACCTATCAAGCACAATTCCATTCCCGCGGCCAAAAGACGATTTATACAAATTTGTGTCGACTCGACTCGGAAAAGAAGATGTTTCACAGGCGGAACTTACAAGCTACCTCCTATCTTCGCTAAAAGAATATGAGCGCATTTTTGCGAGATATCTCAAGGAACAAGTAGAGGAAAACGAAGATTATAGAGAAAAGGCCGCAGTGTATTTTTCAGCCATACGTGATGTCTGCATTGAAGAATCCCAGCAAAAGAATTATGAATCTTCCATCCTTAACTTTAACTATACGACCCCCTTTAGACCGGAGGATCCGAGATTGGGAATTGTTGATGCTCGGAATATTCATGGCTCAATAGACGGGACAGAAACCATTTTCGGCATCGACGGAAAAGACGTCGTTGAAGATGACCCGGCGCTGCCGTTTACAAAAACATATAGGCTTATGTCTTTAGAGCCCTACGATAACGGGACCGTAAAACTCTGTGACAGCGATACCAGTTACATCAAAGTTTTTGGGCATTCTCTTTCTCGTGCAGATTATTCTTACTTCCAATCCATTTTTGATACTGTCAATCTTTACGGAGGAGAAACAAAGCTTGTATTTCTCTATAAGAATTATCCAAATAAACCAGATGATTCAGTTGATGAACAGACAATTCGTGAAGAATTGTATTCACGCATATCGCACCTACTGATTGAATACGGAAGCACTCTCGACAATAAAGATCACGGCAAAAATCTAATGCATAAGCTTCTTCTAGAACAAAGATTGCTGATCAAACGCATCGACGTTATATCGTATTTGCCTACGAACATAAATTTGCATTAGGCAAAAAGGATTGCGTCAAAAATGTTTATGAAAGGGTGACACCCTAGCGTCCGTTTAACGAATAACGGCCTTCGTCCTAGAATCAGAAATCATCAAAAGAACAGGTTCTAGGACAAAGGCTACTATGGAAATCTTGTCAGACCCGACGCCGGACATGCTCGCCATTCCCCCGGTTCGGTGATGGCGCCATCGACATGTAGGAGTTGCTCAGGCGCATCGCCGAGCGACTCGCGAACGCCGTGATGGACACCGAAACCTACCGGCTCTGCGACGACGGAGGCGAACAGCCGCAACGGATACTGTGAGCGCGGCCCCGCCACCTGCGTCGGCACGGTGACGCTACACATCCCGAAGCCCACGACCGGCAACTTCATCCCAAGCAGCGCGATCGAGCGGTACCAGCGCACGGACAACGCTCATTGGCCTTGTCGTTCAAAAATGAATAGGCAAATACGAGCCTGCTTCAAAAAATAACGACTGCTCTTTTGAAAAGGATTAATGGAGCATTCTTCAGATTCAAATCTAAGAGTTAATCTTGTACCCTAAGGGTAAAAAAGACGTCCGCGAAAGTATTTGCGAACAGAAAGGGCCCTTTATTGACAGCTTCAACTCGAGGGTCATTTAATTTTCCGATATAAATTAAAGCGCATACCCCCTCTACAAAAGCTCGACGACTCTTCTCTGAAATAAGAGATTCGTTTGACTTGGATTCATTAATTTCAATAATCGAAGAATCTAGCTGATTTAAAAAACGCTCACTATGACTAGCCAAATCATAAACAGAAGAGAATGAGCGACCGCATTTAACCTCATACCATTGTTCGGGTTCATAATAGGAGAGTACTATCAAAACCGGAAGAAGCGCGAACTTCGGAAAGACTGAAGCGTTTTTATAGGAATAAGAAGGCGAAATATATACAAATTCAAAAATGGAACTGATTTGATCGAACAACCTGTTTAAAGCACGACAAGAAGCGTTTTTATAGTTAAGTAGTTCTCCAATTATATCGATAAACGGGTGACCCCTGTTAACTCTTAGCCCTTTGAACTCTAAGTAATCCAAAGGCATAATGCGTTGAAGCTCTATACGCTTATCATAGAAACGTTCTAGATAGGCCCTGCCAGAAAAATGAGAACCATAGACCCCTTCAAGTGAACGGGAAAGCTGAACAATATCCGTAGAATAAACAACGATTACATTTGGAAGTTGAAATATGGCTTTTGTCTGCTCTAAAAAACGAATAGCAAATTCAGGCCTACAGCGATCCAAATCGTCGATAAATAGTATGGCAAATCTTGCAACTCTCGGAATTAAACTCGATATAAGCCGATTTAACTTCTGACGTAGCCCAGTTCGGGCCCTATAATCTTCTAGAAAATCCTTTTCATCGAAACAGTTGGATAAATTTTTAATATCAATATCGATATTGTGGATTGCAAGAATACAGTTAATTATTTCTGAGATTAGCAGCGGGATATTTAATGATGTATCAACGCAACTTTCACCAATAGATTCGGAAAAAGAAGCCAGAAGCGGAAGAATCGGATCTTCAAAATGATCATTTTCCCATGCATTAAAATACAAGGGAACAAAATGGCGAATAGCGTCATCCTTCAATATTTCATTGAATTGAGAACCCAATTCAATGTGATTAGCGCCAAAAGCCGGATTGAGAATTTTTAGAATCCATTCAATTTGTTTTACGAAAAAAGTCTTACCCGTCCCCCAAGGTGAATCAACTATAAAGGTATAAGGTGGCTTAACCATGAGCAACATTTTTAGGAAATCGGCAATATCTTCCTTTCTGCTTAGCGAATTTCTATCGAAAGCAGATTGAATCGCAAATGAAGTTGGCTCTTCATCCACTCGTTTAATAACAGGTCGTCTCATAGAAGCCATATGATGACTAGTCCCTCTTAAACAGATCCCTCGTATAGACCTTGTCCGCCACATCCTCGAGCTCTTCGCTCCAGCAATAAGCTCGAGGATGTCAGAGCCACCTTAAAGGCCTTCAGATCATGCGTGACCTGAGACCGTCGCATCAGCGGCTGACGATTGGGTTGACGGACTACGATGCGCATAAACAAATTGACAATTATGGCCTATTTGCAGGCGTCAACAGCGCTAAAGCGTCAATATAAATATGGAGCCATAAGAAGATAGAAGTCATCAAAATCTCCTTTAGCTTTAATAAAACAATTAATGCAGCAAGATCTCCAAGAGAGAGCCGAACCATCATTAGCGGATTGAACATATGAATTATATTCATCGCAAATCATGAAAATCGTTTGTTCACGAACGGTCATAATTTCAAAGTCTTTGTTAACAATATCCTTCCTTAGCTTTTCAAACGAGCGAATATATTCCTTAACACTTGTATTAACCCATAATTCAGGACACGTAAATGCCGAAATAAAGTAGACAACAACATTCCCCACACTTCGAATGAGAGGATCAGAGGTACCAAATACCTTATACAAAAGCGCTAAGGTCTCTTTCACCCTGCTCTCAATAAGCACGATGCTCTGTGAGGTCAGTTCATTATTCTTTGATCTTTCGTATAGACGATCTAGCCTATTCTTTTTAATGTCAGAAATTTTTCCTAACTCTCCAAATTGATCTGCAATAGAGAAAAACTTGGCAACTAGCTCATCATTCTTGTAACGAGATCGCGGAATAAGACATTTGTTGACGAATTTATCCTTGCTGGAGATTTTCTTAACACGAGTTCTCAAATAACAAGAACATGCATTTCGTTTCTCTTGAGCATTTAGTGGTTCGCCACCATTAAGTCTAATAAAAAACTCATCAACAAAATCTTCCTGTTGATGATCGAGAACAACAATATCGAAGCTGTAGTGCAATAATCTATACACGACTTCTGGATATTTTGAAACAAGTTCTGAATAATATAGACCGCCAGAGCCCACAGAGTCCTCGTCATCAAGTAAATGAAAAGTATCAGATAGCGGGTAATTATCGTTTAAAAACTCTTCAATTGATTCAATACGCTGCTTCCCATCGATAACTTCATAGCGTATTAGCTTTTCTTCCCCGTCAATCTCTTCTGAGTATTCAACTTTGTTTAAATAAATCTTTGGAACATCGAATCCGTTAATTAGAGAATCAATAAACAGCTGTTTACGCTCTTTGGACCAGACGCCGCTTTCGCGTTGATAGATGGGGTCTAAATTTAAATAGGGATATAAAGCATGAATATACTCAACCTGAGATGTTGAGCTATCGGCTTTTTCGAATCTAGCCATCCCACTCATAACCTAACGTTTCCGGAATGATTACGCCTAATATAAGCTCCAAGGTGGTCTAAATCGGGATATGAAGAAGACTCATTAATACATACAAATTCCAGTTCCCTTTTAATTTCAGATTTAGCATCTTTAGGAACGATGAAATCCTGGCAAATTCCTGAACCGAATACCTCAACAGAACTTTCGACATAGGGCTTTGGGTGAAGGGTAAACACACCATTTTGTGCAACGATTCTAGAGAAGCCGTTAGCTGCTGCGACTGCAACAGGAATTGCCCCGCTATTTGAACTTCTGTCAGGACGATAAGATGTCAGGACATCATTTTCTTCTCTAAGAACTATAGGACTAGAAAATTGAGGGCCGACGGCATTACGATTTAAGACCCTCGGTTTTAGGACAAACAACTTGGCGTCAACATCAGCCGATGAAACACCAGACACTGCGAAGAACAGTGCCTGCAAAGGATTTTCTGACCAGTCCAATAAACGGGTCGGAAGACCATGATGCTGGGCTAAAACCAACCAATCCCAGTAATCTTCGGGATGAACATCAGAACGAGATAGAGCCGAATGTTTAAACTCATCAAGCATTTGCCTCTCCGCTCTTTCAAAATCGAGAGAGCGGAACACGCCCGGATTCAAATCAAAGGCAGCATTGGATTGCCCCCTAAACCAGCAATCAAAGCCGATTTCAGCCTTTAAAGAGACTAGATCGGAGATTGAGCGAATTACTCGAGAGTCATCGGTATTAGGCAGAGAAGACATATACCACCGCTACGGATTTAGAAGACCATTTAATAAAAGTGAGGCTAAAAATTCTTCCTCCACACCATCTTGTCCACGACGCCGGTGTAGCTCTGGATGATCTTGACCACCTTGGTGGAGACGGTCTCGTCGGCGTAGTCGGGAACGGGGGCCTCGGGCAGCGACCCCTCGGCGTCGAGCTCGACGGCCGTATGGACGGCCTGCAGCAGGCCGCGCTCGCTGATACCGGCCAGCGTGAAGCACGCCTTGTCCAGCGCCTCGGGGCGCTCGGTGGAGGTGCGGATGCACACCGCCGGGAACGGGCGGCCGACAGACGCGAAGAAGCTCGACTCCTCGGGCAGGGTGCCGGAGTCGGAGACAACCGCGAAGGCGTTCATCTGCAGGCAGTTGTAGTCGTGGAAGCCCATGGGCTCGTGCATGCGCACGCGCGGGTCGAGCTCGAAGCCGGTGGCCTCCAGGCGCTTGCGGGAGCGCGGGTGGCAGGAGTACAGGATCGGCATGTCGTACTTCTCGGCCAGCGCGTTGATGGCGGTGAACAGGCTCGTGAAGTTCGCCTCGGTGTCGATGTTCTCCTCGCGGTGTGCGGACAACAGCATGTAGCGCTTCGGCTCAAGGCCGAGCTCGGAGAGGATGTCCGACGCCTCGATCTTGCCCAGGTTCGCGCGCAGGACCTCTGCCATGGGCGACCCGGTGACGTAGGTGCGCTCCGGGGCGCAGCCGGTGTCCTTGAGGTAGCGGCGGGCGTGCTCGGAGTAGGCCAGGTTGACGTCGGAGATCACGTCGACGATGCGGCGGTTGGTCTCCTCGGGCAGGCACTCGTCCTTGCAGCGGTTGCCGGCCTCCATGTGGAAGATCGGGATGTGGAGCCTCTTGGCCGCGATGGCGGACAGGCAGCTGTTGGTGTCGCCCAGGATCAGCAGCGCGTCAGGCTGCACCTGCACCATCAACTTGTAGCTCGCGGCGATGATGTTGCCCACCGTCTCGCCCAGGTCGGCGCCCACGGCGTCCAGGTAGACGTCCGGGTCGTCCAGCGACAGGTCGCGGAAGAAGATGCCGTTGAGCGTGTAGTCGTAGTTCTGCCCGGTGTGCGCCAGCAGGCAGTCGAAGTGGCGGCGGCACTTCTTGATGACCTCGGACAGGCGGATGACCTCGGGGCGCGTGCCCACGATGATCAGGAGCTTCAGGCGGCCGTCGTCCTTGAATTTAAGATTTGACATACTCATTAATACTCTCCCTTGAATAAAATACTTACATCTGAGCTGTGTGTCGTATAGAGGTGATTTCAATTAACTTCAATTAAGGGCGTCCTATCTTTTAAGACCAACTAAAGACTTAAATAATTGGATTTCAGATTGATTGAAATACAGTACGAACGAAACTGCTGCATAAATAGACAGATAAACAACCGCGGATAAGATTAAGCCAAGCCATCCGTTATTTGAAATAAATGATGAAGCGATCATGGTGAATAATATTGCCACTGCCGACGTAATAATCCAGCGTGGAAATGCCGACCTAAAAAAGGGAACAACTTCAAATTCAAGATAGTTGACGTATAGCCTACATTGGCCAAATATTCGTACAAAATAGCTTATGCATATTGCCGCACAAGCGCCCACAGATCCAAGTTTAAAAGAAAGCAAAAAACCAAGTGCAATATTTATAATTGCCATAACAATATAAATTATGCCTCTTTGTTTTACGTAACCAGCTGCCACTAGGGCCGTATTCTCAACTAGCAGCGGCAAGTCAAAATATACTTGAATAATCAGAAGAACCGTGCTTAAAACAAGTGTTCCATACTCTGGGCCAACCCAGCATGTAACAAAACGATAACCAATGGCAACAAACCCGAAACTATGCCACCAATGATCACGAGTTGAATGCGCCCAATACGTAGATTGAGTTCATGAAGTTTTTTATGTCATTTGAATTCAAAATACGCGAAACCTTTGGCATAAACAGACCGTTTAATGCGCTAGCAACTGTATACACGTAGCTTTCGAGAGAAGATGCAAGTCCAAAGACGGTGATCTCCCAAGTGTTGGAGACGATTGCTAGAACGGAAGGCATAATCGTAAATATAAAACGTTGGCAAATTTGAACAATCATCGACCAAAAGGAAAAACCAAGAACCTCTTTGTATGAAACTTGCGAGTCCGAACGAAAAGAAAACTTAACTTTTGTTTGACGTGCGATTACAACATACTTTAAAAATGAGCAAAATAGACTAGTTCCAGCATTAATTAAAACGATTGAAAATACGCCTTTACCTAATAAAAGTGCAAACACGATTAAACCAACCGCGGATATTTTCTGAACTAAATTAAGACCGTTGAGGGCAATAAATTTTTCATTGGCAGTCAGAATTCCATTGAAAGATATTAGGGGCAATGAAATAACGCTGTAAATGGCGACAATTATGTATAGCTGTTTAAAAATGCCTATTTGATCGGTACCCAAGTTTGCATATATCGCATCAATATTGATATACACAAAGAATAGGATGAAAAATACTACTGCAGATATGGCTGTATATAGCTTTAGCACAACACCCAAAAAAGCGTTTGCGCTATCCTCGTCACCTTTTGCGTAATATGTTGAAAGGAACCTGGAAACAGCATCGCCTAAACCGAAATCAAGTAAAAACAAATTCACTGCAGACATTGCAAGCGTGTATAAACCGTAATCATTCGTACCAATGCACGATATCATCCACGGCGTGTATAAAAGTCCACTTAATGCGTTAAATGCCACCCCTGCGTACGACAGCAGGGCACCTATTTTTAACTCTTTCATTATTTGAATCCAAGTATCTTCAGCAAAACGATTTAGACGATAGATCGAGTGATGGGCTATAAAACTAAGCTAGCTTTCGAATTAATTTTGCCGGAACACCGCCGACCAGGCTATCCGCTTCAACGTTGGAAGCAACGCAGGCACAAGCAGCAACCATGCAGCCCTCACCAACGGCGATTTCGGTCACAAAAGTGCTTCGAGCACCAATCCATGACCCATTCCCAATACTTTGAGTATAGATCTCACCGGCGCCAGCTCGCCTATCGTGTGAACCGATTGCATGTCCGCCAGTATTGAAATGTACATCAGGGGCGATATCGCAATTGTGGCCAATAATAACTTTTCCGTTGCCATTAACGGAAAAATTTCTTCCGATCCAGCAGTTCTCTCCAATAATGACTGTACCACTTAAAAAAACAGGCCCTACAATTTTAGTGCCATCACCAATTGTGTGCCCAATTGAATTTAATAGATGACGCTTTAACTTAAATGCATCTGTTCCCGCAAGCGGACCATTTACTAGAGCAAGCACAAACTTCGTTTTTACATGCTTGAGTAACTTCTTCAAAATCATTGAATCATGTCCACTCGATCAGCGTAAAGGCGGGCCTCTGCCTCTGCTTCTTCATTACTTATTTCTTTCGCGATGCTGCAAGGGCCAGATTCGAAAGGAGTTGGGCGGCCATTTTGGATACACTCGCAAAGCTCTAAGAATCGAACTACAGCAGAACTCGCGCTCCACTCTCCACTTACGGTCTGCTGAGCATTTTTACCAAGGCGGAATCTTAGGCTTTCATTTGCAGCAAGTAAATTAACGTAGTTAAAAATTGAATCGGTGTCTCCGCAAGGAAAAACCAATCCATTGACACCATGCTGAATTAGATAACTTGTGGAACCACATGCATGGCTAGCAACGACGGCTGATCCGCATCCCATTGCTTCGTTTAAGACTGCCCCCCACCCCTCATGATAATCACTCGTGAAAAGGAAGACATCCGACATCGTCATAAAGTTTCTAACTTCGACTGGCGTTTTTGATCCGAGCATTTTAACCTGATCACTAAGCTGCCAATCATGAATAGCCTGTTTAAGTCTTACGGCTTCTGGCCCATCGCCAATAATGTTTAATCGAAAGGGAATCTCACTTGCTTTGAGCTTTAAGGCTAATTCGAGGACGTCAAAGGGTCGCTTCCAATCTAGCAAACGGCCCGCCCAAAGAAGATTTAAATCATGAGAATGAGACGATCTGGGGGAACATTCAAATGCTTTGTGGTTGACTGAAGGAAGTTCGGGGAAGTAGCCCCATTTATATTTCTTATCTGGGAAAGCACCGAGCTTATAGAAATCAATGGCTGCATAGCTACTTGCGCATAATAAATGAAGATTATTGAAGCGGAATCGTGAAAAAAGCCATTTATACTTCAGCAATCTCAAGGGGTTCTTTAAAAGTTGATCACCATCTTTTAGAAGTCGCTCCGCATATACAAATGTCAATTTGTCAGACCGAATACGCTTCACCAATGAAGACAAACTTGGAGCTCCAGCGCTAATAACGATATCTGCATCACTTATTAATCGTGAAATCTCATCGTTTTCTCCATCATAGGCCTTAACAACAAATGAGTGGCTATCGTTATAATCACTGTAACCCATGCGCAAGCGCTCTTCTGGAACAGGTGTTGTAGCTATAAATCTAAACGATCCATCAACCTGTTTCATAAGCTCATTACAAATCGGGAGCTGATGATGGTTTAAAAAGTTTGATAAAAAAACTATTTTAATCTTATTATCCATCTTAATTAAAAATCAATCTTGGTTCGATTTCCAAAAGGAATCCGTAGGGATCTTAAACCATAATCCGAATCTCTAATGAATGACTAAATCAGACATTTTATTAATCTCTATTAAAGCAGCATCGTAGCTTTTCACGCATCGACTATTAATAAGATGAATGGTCTCCGCACAGCCACCTGTATCATACGTGATAACAGGCGTTTTGCAGGATTCTGCTTCAAGATTAACTGTTGGATAGTTATCTTCAACCGTAGGGTTAAAAAAAACATTGGCTGCCGAGTAAACCTTTGCAAGTTCAGTTCGATTTTCAGTCCTAGGTAAAGCTACTAGCTCATCTCTGCAATTAGCAATTTGACCTTCATTCAAACCGACAAGCACAACAACAAAACGATCAGAGTCCAGCTCATGAGCGAGTTTAATAAAATCTGCCAAACCCTTCCTGTCATTCCATGGATATGCAACACCAAGGATCATAAATCTATTCCCTATCCCGAATTTCTCACGAAAGTCACTTGGGGTAGGTTTAAATATTGATTTATCAATAGTGTTATATCTAACTTTGATGGGATACTTAGAAAGATAGCTCTGCTGAACCAGATCTGCCAGCCACCGACTCGGCGTAATTATGGTCATGCGATCAGAAGGTAAAGCAGTGAATAGTTTTCTTTTCGCCTCAAAATTCTTTTTGCACGAAATGCTCGACGCAAAAGTCTTGGGATAAGCAAGCAGCTGAGGGCAACTCTCTGATACAGCGCAATGAGAACGCCACTGATTGCAACCTACATACGTAAAATGTGAGCAATGACCAGTAAACGACCAGCAATCATGGAGGGTCCACTCCACCATGCAGTCACTATTCTTCAACCATTCAAACAACATCTGAACATTGACATAGTAACCATGAATATTGTGTAAATGCACGACGTCTGGCTGAATTCTATCTAACTCGTTCAACAGCCTTCGAGTAGCATAAGAAGAGTAAAAGCCGTGCCTCCCGGTCGCACGATCTAAGAGAGCATGAAGCTTACAACCCAGCTCGCTAGCAAACTTACACTCATTATTCTGTGTGGATTTTCGGCCTCTTCCCAAAACACATACGAATCATCGCCCTGTTCTATATGCTGCCTGTGCTCTTTAAACATTATCGACCCCGTAGAGCCGCTCGGAACACAATTAACTTGAGCGTAGACCGTCATCTCGGCCTAAACCTCCTCGTAGAAGGTATCGGGGTTCTCGGGGTCGAAGGGCTCGTTGGCCCACATGACCGTCACGAGGTCCTCGGTGTCGGACAGGTTGGTGATGGAGTGCGTGTAGCCGGGGACCATCTCCACGGCGCGCATGTCCGAACCGGAGACGGTGTACTCGTCGACGGGGAACGGGTTGCCATCGGCGTCCTCCCCACCTTCCTCAGCTTGATGGAGGCTGTGCCGGAGACCACCAGGAACCTCTCCCACTTGCTCATGTGCCAGTGGTTTCCCTTGGTGATGCCGGGCCTAGACACGTTGATCGAGACCTGGCCGCGCTCGGGCGTGCGCAGGAACTCCGTGAACGAGCCGCGGCCGTCCACGTTGGGCCTGAGGCCGTAGGCGAAGTTGCCCGGCTCGTAGTAGGACAGGAACGTGCTCCAGAGCTTCTTGGAGAAGGACCCGTCGGTGAGGTCGGGCACCGAGAGCGTCTCGCGGCTGTCGCGGAAGCCGTCGAGCAGGTAGACGATCTCGCCCAGGGACTTCACGTCGGTATCGGGGACGTAGCAGAACTCGTCACCCTCTACCCTCTCGAGCCCCTCGTAACCGCAGCGGTGCTCCCGTCCCAGCAGCGCACCCAGCATCTCGTCCACGAGGTCGTCGATGTAGAGGAGCTCCAGCTCCACGGAGGGGTCGTTCACGGTGTAGGGGCGGCCGTTCGCGATGGCGTCGCAGAAGGTGGCCACGGCCGAGTTGTAGCGCGGGCGGCACCACTTGCCGTAGAGGTTGGGGAAGCGGTAGATGAGCACTGGGGCGCCGGTGCGCTCCGAGTACTCGCGGAACAGCCCCTCCCCGCCAGCTTGGACTCGCCGTAGACCGAGCCCTCGAAGCGGCCCGACAGGCTCGCCTGCGCGGAGCTGGAGAGCATGACGGGGCACCTGTTGCCGTGGCGCTCGAGGGTGTCCAGCAGCGTGGAGGCGAACCCGAAGTTGCCCTCCATGAACTCGGACTGGTCCTTTGGGCGGTTGACGCCGGCCAGGTTGAACACGAAGTCGGCGCGGGAGCAGAAGTCCTCCAGCTCCCCGGGCGTGGAGTCGACGTCGTACTCCATGACCTCGAGGGGAAGGAGCGGCTGGTATTTGGCTCGGCGGTCCTTGCCGTCGCGGATATTCTTCAGCGCGCAGCAGAGGTTCCTCCCGACGAAGCCCCTGGCGCCGGTTACGAGTACGCGCACCCTACTGCACCGCCTCGTGCTCGCGGCCCTCCAGGGCCAGCTGCACGTACTCGGCGGTCTTGATCTTGGCGATGGTGCCGGCCACGTCGAGCCTCTCGGTGTTGTGGGAGGTGTAGGACTCGTCGGCCTGGGTCTCCACCTCGCCGTCCACGACGAACTTGTCGTAGTTCAGGTCGCGCGAGTCACAGGCCACGCGGTAGTAGCCGCCCATGTCCTCGGCGCGCAGGCGCTCCTCGCGGGTCATGAGGGTCTCGAAGAGCTTCTCGCCGTGGCGGGTGCCGATCACCTGGGTGCCCACGCGGCCGAAGACCTCCTGGACGGCCTCGGCGAGGTCGCCGATGGTCGATGCCGGCGCCTTCTGGATGAACAGGTCGCCGGGGTTGGCGTGCTCGAAGGCGAACTGCACCAGGTCGACCGCCTCGTCCAGGTTCATGAGGAAGCGGGTCATGTTGGGGTCGGTGACCGTGAGCGGCTCGCCCTTCGGATGCGGTCGATGAACAGCGGGATGACGCTGCCGCGCGAGCACATGACGTTGCCGTAGCGGGTGCAGCAGATGGTGGCGGCCGGCGCCGTTGCGGCGTTGGCGTAGATGATGGACCCATCATGCCTTGGACTTGCCCATGGCGTTGATGGGGTAGGCCGCCTTGTCGGTGGACAGGCACACGACGCGGTCCACGCCCTCCTCGATGGCGGCGTGAAGCACGTTGTCCGTGCCGAAGACGTTGGTGCGCACGGCCTCCATGGGGAAGAACTCGCAGGAGGGAACCTGTTGGGCGGCGGCGTGGAAGATGTGTCCACGCCGTGCATGGCGTCGCGCACGCTCTGGGCGTTGCGGACGTCGCCGATGAAGAAGCGGACCTTGAGGCGAGCTCGGGCGACCTCCTGCAGGCGGTGGCGCATGTCGTCCTGCTTCTTCTCGTCGCGCGAGAAGATGCGGATCTCGGCCAGGTCGGTGTTCATGAAGTGCTTGAGCACCGTGTTGCCGAACGAGCCGGTGCCGCCCGTGATCATCAAGGTCTTGTCTTTGAAAGTGCTATTCATAATCGCTCCATTCAGTTAGATAGGCTTGATTTAGTGAGTTGAACAAGCCCGTTATAAAAACAAAAGAAATGAAAAAATATGGACTGCCTTGCAAAATTGGTTCAATAAAAAACTGCGAAAAGTAAATAACAAAGAAAGATGCAGCATATAAACCTTCGTATCTGCTCACCGAAAACGCCGTACGAATACCCTGTGCCACAGAAGAAAAGCTCAACACCAGGAGCATAAGGAAAGGAATTAATCCTGCTTGATCAAAAACATCTAGCCAGAGATTATGTGCATATCCGTATCCAGAAGAGATAGATATTTTGTTACCACCAAATATGCCCTGGGAGAAATGCGACGCGTAATAAACCCATCTTGTAGCTCTATCGTCTTCTGCCACACTTTGATATTTAAATCTGTGAGCCATGTAGGAGTCTTCGAAGGTATTTTTTAAATTTAAGACATTTTTTTGATACAAGAAAAGAATTAAAAACAATATCAGGCAGACAATCAGTAAGTTTTTTATTGCATCTCCAACACTGTCTGCAGAAAAAGTGATCTTAATTAATAAAAAGGTAAATGCTGCCAACGCCAATAAAAGAAGGAAGCTGCGACCGCCAAGCATAAAGTTGTATCGAACGGCAAATAGAAGCGTTATAAACGTTGCAACTTTTACAACAAGAGATCGATGTTGCAACAAAATAATCCAAACAACGCTAACGAGAGGAGTAAAAAGAACGCCCTGTGCCGTACTCGCAGAGTGGCTTTTCGACCAAAAATCAAAACAAAAACCGCTGTTGCCGACACCAAGCTGAAGACTGTAAAAATAATTTAGGAGTCCGTGAGCCGCGAATGATAGTCCGAATAAAATCATTACCGATGAAGCAGTAGCTCCTGGAAATATCTTCTGCCAGTTCCAGCCAATAAGGTAAGCAGAAATAATCGCAATGCTAATTAGCCAAAGATACACAGCTTGCTCCGTTAATCCACCGAAAATTACAGAGCAAGCGGGATAAGAAATCGAAAAGAGTAAAACCACTAGGAATTGTTTAGTAGTTGGGATAACTAGATCTCGCTTTAAGATAAACAATGCAACGCATCCGCCAATTAGAATCCAGAGACCCAAACCAGCAAAATTAACTCCAAAAGCAATTAGAATTAATAAAGCAAGCGCTTGAACTAGTGAGAGTGAACTCAACTTCGTTGGCATGTATTTGTCACATCCGTTTTATTGATAGTCTGAATAAAAGGAAAAGCCAAACCTATTCATTATTTTTTTTAGTTTGACAACAAAGGCTGAAGGACAGTTTTCGGTTATGAATGTTCGAACTGCGATTTGAGCCTCATAATTTAAAGGAACAATGTCTCTTCCACCTGAATAAACAGGGTCCTTTTTAAAGTATCGCTTTGCTTTATGGAGCAGTTTTCCTTTTCGAATGACATCAAGAGTATCGAATTCATGGCCGATACTTAAAGCGCACTTTGCCCCATATTCTTTTGCTTTATTTGTCAAAGTGACTTCATATTGCCAAGCATTCAAAGATTGATCGATTGTTGACCTTAGAAAATCAACATTCCAAATACCCGCATAAAGATTCACGCGATAGTTGCCGTCAAGGTCTATCCAAAATAAATCGGTATAACCGTCAATACGTCTTCTTGCCTTCGGGCGTTTAAAGAGTCGAATATAATCGAGCTTCAACTCATCCATTATGTTGAGAAGTCTGACAATGCGACTCTCATCTATAGGATAAATTGGATAATAGTCGTCTAGGGTCAACAGGACATAAGGCGTATTGACCCTATCAAGTGCGTATAATAGTCGCTGCGGCAGCTCTTTAGCTGGACCCGCTGAAAGAATATCGACATTTGAAAAGCTACGATTACTTGCTTTGTCAGTAACGAGAAATGTTTGAAACTCCCTTTGACTCCAGTTTCTATTTAATAGAGTGATATGACCTTCCCATAAATCGGAATATGCGTCACAAGAATTAATTAAAAGTGTCAATCGATTACGCAATTCCATCGTCATAACCCTTAATCGAATTTTGAATAACGCTTCTGAAGACTGCTGTACTATTTGCCAGCGTATGGTTTTGCTCGACAATTGCCTTAGCTAACTCAAAATTCTTCTTTTGAAGCTCTATATCGCCGAACAATTTTTCAAGATTCCTCTTAAGCTCGGCCTCGCTTGTTCCCACACAGCAACATTTACAGTCTTGCATATACTCAATGGCGCCACATTCTTGACTTCCAAAACCAACTACAGCGGAACCCGACGTAAGCGCATCAGCGACCTTTGTTGAAAGAGAGTACCTAGTAATGTCTACATCACTTTTCTTGAATCCTTCAACAACTAACAAAATGTCACTTGAAACGGTCTTCTCAAGTACCGAGCTATAAGGAATAGAACCGTTGAAAATGACGTGCGGATTCTTTATAAGAGGCGAACAAAACTTCGGATCAGTTTCGTTCGAATACACCTCAATATGATATTTGGGATTGATTTCAGATAATACATTTGCAACGGCGCAAAGAGATTCATTACGACCAAGACGTATATTTCCAAAATATCTGATTTTAGGACATTCCAAATCAATCGGCCTAAAATCATGGCGCGTGGCTTCAGACGTTAGATATACAGTCTTGCCATTTAAAGCAAATTCAGAATTATATTTATCACGGATTTTATTCCCGATGTAAATCGCGCTTCCACCATGTGCAAATACTCGATCTACAAGTTGACGATATGTGAACTTGTAGATCCAATACAAAGGTGAAACGGAACGCTTCGTATCGAAATAACAGTCATCGCCAATCGATGAAACTATAGGGATGTTGAAGCGTTCGGCTACGTATAAAGCTATTTCCAAAATAAAGTAATCGTTAGAAAAACTCAGAAAAACGCAATCGGGTTTAAACGAGTCAATCCAATCATTAAAGCCTGGGGTGCACCACAGCCTTTTAGACCAAACTATCTTTCTAGCCAAATGAGTCCAATGCGTGCTACGGCTTCCAAATCGGTAAAGCCATGAAAACGTGGAACTGTTGACCTCGAGGTCATCATCAATCCATTCATCTGGCAATTCATCGTAATTAAATTGCTTTCCAACCTGGACTGACTTGTTGAACCTGCGCTTTACAAGTCGCTGGTCAGTAATTTGGTACAGATATTTGCAATGTCCCTTTACCGGTGTCCTAGTATTCGAAAATACCTGTGCCAAGCAATCTTTATCCCAGCCATGAAAATACGATTCAAAAGCGCGAGAAGTACTCTTTTTGTTATAGGGAACAGTCCCCACTATTAACACGCGTGGGAAATTATTAATCATTGTATTCAGCCGATCGGACGAACTTTGAGTACATCATTTTTCTGAACGTAGTTGGCACCAGGCTTACACCGGCACGTAGAATCGCAAGAATCACAAACTCATTTATCGAAATGAACTGATTCTGATACATATATTTGAGCAGCTTTATTTGGGATGAAGCATACTTAATTCCGCCGCGACGCGAATACAGTCCTTCATCAGCTCTCATATAAACTAACGGATCGCTAATATTTTGAGCCCTGAAACCGTTAGACAGCATCCTTATCCAAAGAAAGTAATCTTCCAGTAAATAAAAAGGTTTATACCCGCCGGATTTCAACACTGCGTCTTTTTTAAACATAACTGCAGGATGATTAATTGGGTTCCTTTTCTTGGCGAACTCCAAAATTGATTCGGTGTCTTCAGGGAGCTTTCGGCAGGAAATCACATTGGATGGAG
>JBKXPS010000019.1:0-27406 GCA_047014445.1 Collinsella aerofaciens
GCGGTGACGGGCTTTTTGCTACCGATATGCCGGGATTCGAACCCGACAGGGTGCGAATCCCGGCATCATCGCAAGGCCTGTGGTCAAAAAATGGCAAATATGAGTACTGTTACCATTTTAGTTACAGCGATTTCATGCCTTCAGAAGGCGATTTAGCCGTCGGGCGTCCTACGGCGGAAAAATTGCAGACGTTTATCGGCTAAGTACTTGGACATATGTTGCGTAACACTACATATTTTGCAAATAAATAATGTTACAGGACTTGTGACAGTACTCATATTTGACGTTTTTTGCCCATAGCCCTTTATACCTAGGCACATCGGCGGCAAAACGGGCTTCAAAGCGTCCTTCGCAAACAAAAAGCCGGGGCCCGCGCGATGCGGACCCCGGCTCAATACCGTGACGATATGTCAGTTACGTTCTACACATAGAACAGAATGTCGTCGTAGGTCGGAACCGGCCAGTAGTCGGCGGCCACGATCTCCTCCATGGCATCCACGGCGGCGCGCAGCGTATCCATAGCGGGAACGACCTCGTGTGCATACACATTGGCCTGCTCCTGGCCATCGAGGGCCTCGGCCTTCTGATGCACGGCGTCGAGCGCCTTAATGGAGTCGTTGATGGCAGTGATACCGTTGCAGAGCTTGTTGAGCGTATTCTGCTCGCACTGCATGGCGGCCTCGGCGCCGGCGGCGCGAATAGTCTCAAGGCCCTTAGCGACCTTGGTGGCATAGGCGGTAATGACCGGGCGATAGGTACGACGCGCCTCGCGAACCATCGTGGTAGCCTCGATGTTCATGAGCTTGTTGTACTTCTCGAGCTTGCAGTCGTAGCGGCACTGAGCCTCGGCCTTGGTCAGGACACCCGTCTCCTCGAAGAGCGCGATAGCCTTATCGGAAACAAAGGCGGGCAGGGCATCGGCCGTGGTCTTGTTGTTGGCAAGGCCGCGCTTCTCGGCCTCAATGGGCCACTCGTCGGAGTAACCGTCGCCGGAGAACAGGATGCGCTGGTGATCGGTCAACACCTTCTTGCAGTACTCGAGCGCGGCATCCTGGAACTCATCCTCGGGCGTACCCTCAAGCGCGTCGGCGAAGGACTTGAGCGACTTGGCCACGGCGGCATCGAGCACCAGGTTGGAGTCGGAGACGTTCTGTTCGGAGCCGCAGGCACGGAACTCGAACTTGTTGCCGGTGAAGGCAAACGGGGAGGTGCGGTTGCGGTCGGTGTTGTCCTGCATCAGCTTGGGCAGAGTATCGGCGCCCAAGTCGAGCACGCCGCGCGTGGCATGGACGGAAGCCTTGCCATCGATGATCTTCTCGACGACCTCGGTAAGCTGGTCGCCCAGGAAGATGGACATAATCGCCGGAGGAGCCTCGTTGGCGCCCAGACGATGGTCGTTACCGGCCGAGGCAACGGAGGCACGCAGGAGCTCCTGATAGTTATCGACGGCCTCGATCACCGCGGTGAGGAAGACGATGAACTGCAGGTTGTCGAGCGGAGTGTCGCCCGGATCGAGCAGATTCTCGGACTCGGTGCCAAGCGACCAGTTGTTGTGCTTGCCCGAACCATTGATGCCCTCAAAGGGCTTCTCGTGCAGCAGGCAGACCAAGTCGTGGCGGGAGGCGATGAGCTTCATCTTCTCCATCATGACCAGATTCTGGTCGATGGCCTCGTTGACTTCGCCATAGACGGGGGCAAGCTCATGCTGGCAGGGAGCAACCTCGTTGTGCTTGGTCTTGGCGGGAATGCCAAGCGCCCACAGCTCATCGTCCAGATCCTTCATATAGGCCGAGACGGTGGGGCGGATAGCGCCAAAGTAGTGCTCCTCGAGCTCCTGACCCTTGCAGGGAGCGGCGCCAAAGAGGGTGCGGCCGGTAATGACCAGGTCCTTGCGCTTGCGGTAGGCGTCCTTCTTGATCAGGAAGTACTCCTGCTCGTCGCCCACGGAAGGAACGACCTTCTTGGGGGTCTTACCGAACAGCGCCAAAACACGCTTAGACTCACGCGAGAGCGCGGTCATGGAACGCAGCAGCGGGGTCTTCTTGTCCAGGGCCTCGCCCGTGTAGGAGCAGAAAGCCGTGGGGATGCACAGGACATCGTCCTTGATAAAGGCGGGGCTAGTGGGGTCCCAAGCGGTGTAGCCACGGGCCTCGAAGGTAGCACGCAGGCCGCCGTTGGGGAAGCTCGAGGCATCGGGCTCGCCCTGGATGAGGTTCTTGCCCGTAAACTTGGTAATGGCGGTGCCGTCGTGGTTGGGCTCCAGGAAGCTGTCGTGCTTCTCGGAAGTAATGCCCGAAAGTGGCTGGAACCAGTGCGCATAGTGCGTCGCGCCCTTGGAGATGGCCCAGACCTTCATGGCATGGGCAACGGCGTTGGCCACATCCAGGTCGAGCGGCTCACCGCCCTCGAGGGTTGCAGCAAGGCGCTTCCAAATGTCCTTGGGGAGGTAGTCCTTCATGACTTCCTCAGAGAACACCATGGTCCCGAAGCGGTCAGTAAGTTCGGCCATACGGAACTCCCTTCGTATCGGCACCGCGTGAGAAGCGGTGTTGATTACTAACGAACGAGTCATAGCTTAGACTCGCCGTGTTTCCGCGACATTACCGTTATGTTGCTGTCGCGAAACCAATCAATGAGGTTACCCTATCGAGGCGGCGTTGCCACCCTCAATAGCCAATCAACTGCATAAATTGCAGACCTCTCCCCATGGTTTAAGGGTAGTCAATTTGGGATGGAGCTCTATTAACTGGTATTTTGCATCAGATACCAGTCTTTATAGTCCGTGCCTAGATTAGCCGCTCTGTTATAGGCAATGCCGATAGCAAGGCATCTTTGATTGGTATCCTCAAATAGCGAGTGAAACTCCACCGTGACACAGTGGTGCTGTAGAATCCTTACAACACATCACACTATTACGTATCTAGAGGAGCACGATATGCGCGTCGACGAGGTTTTTAAGCAGGCAGCATCCCAGGGCACCGCGCCCATTTCGTTTGAGATGTTCCCGCCCAAGGGCGAGCTCACCCTCGACACGGCTCGCGAAGTGGCAGGCAATCTGTGCAAGCTTTCGCCGAGCTTTGTCTCGGTCACCTGCTCGGCCGGCGGCTCAGGCAACGGTACCGCCACCGCCCCCATCGCGCATATGATTACGAGCGAATTCGACACGCCCTCGGTGGCACACCTTACCTGCGTGGGCCGGTCGCACGCCGATATCGCCGCCAAGATCGACGAGTATCGCACTGCCGGCGTGGAAAACATCCTGGCCCTGCGTGGCGATCTCCCTGCCGGCGCGACCGAGGACGACAAGCCCGCCTCGGACTACGCCTACGCCCGCGACCTCATCCCCGAGCTCGTCGACGCCGGCTTTTGCGTGGGCGCCGCAGCCTACCCCGAGGGCCACATTGCCTGTGAGGATCTCAACCTCTCGGTCGAGCACCTCAAGCAAAAACAGGACGCTGGCGCGAGCTTCTTTGTGACGCAGCTCTTCTTTGATAACGAGTGCTTCTACCGTTTTCGCGAGCTTGCCGACAAGGCCGGCATCACCGTGCCCATTACCGCGGGCATCATGCCGTTTATGGGCAAGTCACAGATCAGCCGCATGGTCTTTATGTGCGGTGCGTCGCTGCCCTCCCCCGTCATCAAGATTCTCGCCAAGTACGAGAATGACCCCGAGAGCCTGCAGGCAGCTGGTGTAGATTATGCAGCCCGCCAGCTTTGCGACCTCAAGGAGCACGGCGCCGACGGCCTGCACCTGTACACTATGAACCGTCCTGCGATCGCCGCGACCATTATGGAGCGCCTGGGGTAATGGAAAAACCGCACATCGATACAACCGCTGTCGAAGTGCCGGCCGACCTTGCGTCGCCGGCGCTCTACCGTATCGATGCCGCGCACCATCCCCGTGTCGACCGTGCCGAGATGCTGCGGTATCTGGGTTACGGCGGCCAGCAGATTGAGCCCGAACTATCACGACGTATTGAGCTTGTCGTTGAACGTCTGGAACTGGACATTGAGCCCCGTGGCGTGCGACGCGTGTTTGCCGTCGATGCCACGGGCGTTGACGAGCAGGGCGAGCCCAGCATCCGTCTGGTTGGCACCAACGTTGAGCTGCGAGGTCGCGATATCTATCGACATCTCAAAGATGCCCGCTTTGCCGCGCTCATGGCATGCACCCTCGGCATGGACGCCGAGCGTCGCCTGCGCACCACGGGAGCCCAACATCCCCTGGAGGGCGCCGTGCTCGACGCCGCGTGCTCCGCTTACGTGGAAGCCGCCGTTGAGCAAATGGACCAGCAGGTCAAGACGGACGCCGCCGTTCATGGGCTCGCCGGCAACTGGCGCTTTAGTCCCGGCTATGGCGACTGCCCGCTCTCGGCCCAGCGCTCGATCGTCAATGCGCTCAACGCCACGCGGCTCATCGGCCTGACCGTCACCCCCACCAGCCTACTCATGCCCACCAAAAGCGTGACCGCGGTGATCGGTCTGTTTGACGGCGAGGTCCACGACGCCCAGAGCCGCCCCACCTGCAATATCTGCCGCATGCGCGAACACTGCCGCTTCCGCGCCGCCCACACCACCTGCTATTCCAGCCATTAGGAGCCCCCGATGTTTACTCCGCTTATCACTCATGATTCTGACGGCACTGCATTGGCGGCACCCGTTGATGCCGCACGTCGCAACGGTGCCACGTACAAGACGCGCACGATCGACGATCTGCGCATTAAGGACGATCGCCTGCGTGCGGCCATCGAGGGCACGGGACACCTGCTGTTCGACGGCGGCATGGGCACCATGTTGCAGGCCGCTGGCATGAAGGCGGGCGCCCTGCCCGAGCTGCTCAACTTTGAGGAACCCCAGGTTATCACCGATATCCAACGTCAATATGTCGAGGCCGGCTGCGACGTGATCACCGCCAACACCTTTGGCGCCAACGCCCACAAGCTCGACGGTGCCGCCACCGTGGCAGACGTCTTTGCCGCGGCCGTCGCCTGTGCCCGCGAGGCCGGCGCCCGCTACGTCGCCGGTGACATCGGCCCCATCGGCGCGCTGCTTCGCCCCTTGGGTACCCTCAGCTTCGACGAGGCCTACAACCTCTTTGCCGAGGAAGTGCGTGCCGGCGTCGATGCGGGCGTGGACCTCTTTATTATCGAGACCATGACTGACCTTGCCGAGATCAAGGCGGCCGTCCTCGCCTGCCGCGAGAACTCCGACCTGCCCGTCTTTGCCACCATGACCTTTGAGGAAGACGGTCGCACCTTCCTGGGCACGAGTCCCGAGGTGGCCGCCATCACGCTCGATGCCATCGGCGCCGACGTTTTGGGCATCAACTGCAGCCAAGGACCGGCCGAGCTCCGGGGGCTCGCCGCACGTATGCTCACCGTTACCGACAAGCCCGTTATGGTGCAGGCCAATGCGGGACTCCCCCATGTGGACGACGACGGCAACACCGTCTTTGATATCCAAGCCCCCGAATACGCCAAGGCCGTCGTCGGTATGATCGCCGACGGCGTGAGCGTCGTGGGCGGTTGCTGCGGCACCACGCCGGCGCACATGGCGGCCTTGTGCACGCTTATCGACAACCACACGCCCAGCCCGCGCCGCCGCAAGCCCAGCATGTCGGTCACGAGCGCCCAAACGGTCGTGGACCTTCCCTGCGACGGCCACAAGATCGCCGTCATCGGCGAGCGCATCAACCCCACCGGCAAAAAGCGCCTGCAGCAGGCCCTGCGCGACGGCGACCTGGACTACGTCGTGAGCCAGGGCATCAGCCAGCAAGAGCAGGGCGCCGACATCCTGGACGTTAACGTGGGCCTGCCCGAGATCGACGAGGTCAAGATCATCCAACAGGCGACCGAACAGCTCCAGGGCTCCACGTTGCTGCCGCTGCAGATCGACTCCACCGACCCCGCCGCTGTCGAGGCCGCCGTGCGCCGCTACGCCGGCAAGCCCATCATCAACTCGGTCAATGGCAAGCAGCAGATCATGGATGAGATCTTTCCGCTGGTCGCCCACTACGGCACCAACGTTGTCGGCCTTACGCTCGACGAAGGCGGCATCCCCGATACCGCCGAGGCCCGCTTCGCCATCGCCGAGCGCATAGTGGCCGAGGCCGCCCGCTACGGCATCGGCCCGGACCGCATCCTCATCGACTGTCTGGTCATGACCGCCTCGACTAATCAACGCCAGGCTGAGCAGATCCTACGCGCCATGTCCCTGTGCAAGGAGCGTCTGGGCGTCAAATGCGCGCTCGGCGTGTCGAACATCAGCTTTGGCCTGCCTGCCCGCCCGCTGCTGGGTTCGGTCTTTTTGGCCGCCGCCTTCGGCGCGGGCCTGGACGCCCCCATCATGAACCCGGGCTCCAAGCGCTTTATGGATACCGTCTACAGCTATCGCGTCCTGAGCGTTGAGGACGAGGGCTCGACCGGATACATCGAGCGCTACGCCGGCTGGACCGATCCGTACAAGATCGCCGCAAACCCGGCAGCAGCTCAGGCCGCATCGACCGACACCGTGTCCGCTGCTGGCACCGCCGGCACCGACGGCAACGACGACCCAATTCGTCACATGGTCGTCTCGGGCCGTAAGGGCGAGATCGCGACCGAGACTGAGCGCCTGCTGGCCGACCACGACGCTATGGATCTTATCAATAACCACTTTATCCCCGCCCTCGACGAGGTTGGCGTCCTCTTTGACCAGGGCAAGTTCTTCCTGCCGCAGCTCATGGCCTCGGCCGAGGCCGCACGCGTGGGCTTCGACACCATCAAGCGGCTGATGCCCGCCGGTGAGATCGCCGACAAGGGCAAGATCTGCGTGGCCACCGTCAAGGGCGATATCCACGACATCGGTAAGAACATCGTCAAGATGCTGCTTGATAACTACGGCTACACCGTCTTTGACCTGGGCCGCGACGTCGATCCGCAGGAGGTACTCAAGACCGTCAAGGAGCGCGATATCAAACTCGTCGGCCTCTCGGCGCTTATGACTACCACGGTCGTCGCCATGGAGGAGACCATCAAGCTGCTTCATGCCGAGGTGCCGGGCGTCAAGATCATCGTGGGCGGCGCCGTGCTCACCCCCGAATACGCCAAGCAGATCGGCGCGGACTACTACGCCAAGGACGCCGCCGAAAGCGCTCGCATCGCCGAAGAGGTCTTTGGGCAGTAACACAACGGAAACAACCGAGCACCAAAACGTGCCGCACGCGCCACATGGCACGTGCGGCACGTTAGAATAGATAAGACTATGCTCGTTTTGGCAGATAGGAGCGCAAGGATGGCGATCACGCCCGCAGAAATCGCGGAAACCCGCGGCATGGTTGAGGAACAGAACCTCGACATCAGGACCATCACCATGGGTGTTTCGCTCATGGGTTGCGGTGACGAGAACCTCGACCGCATGTGCACGAAAATCTACGACCACGTGACGCACACGGCTGAGCATCTGGTCGAGACCGCCGAGAACCTCGAGCGCGAGTACGGTATCCCCATCGTCAACAAGCGCGTTTCCGTCACCCCGGTGGCGCAGATCGCCGCGTGCTGCAAGGATGAGGACCTCACCCCCATCGCGCATGCCCTCGACCGCGCGGCCGAGACGCTCGGCATCGATTACCTGGGCGGCTTCTCCGCACTCGTCCAGAAGGGCATCGGCGACGCCGACCGCCGCGTCATCCAGTCCATCCCCCAGGCGCTCGCCACCACGAGCCGTGTCTGCTCCAGCGTCAACGTCGCCAGCCTGCGCGCCGGTATCAACATGGACGCCGTGCTCATGGCCGCCCAGACCATCATCGATGCCGCTAAACTCACGGCCGACCAGGACTCCGTCGGCGCCTCCAAGTTTGTCTGCTTTGCCAACATGGTCGAGGACTCCCCGTTTATGGCGGGCGCCGTCCACGGCGGTGGCGAGGCCGACGCCGTCATCAACGTTGGCGTCTCGGGCCCCGGCGTTATGGCTGCTGCCTTGGAGACGCTCCCCGACTCCGCCTCGATGATGGAGGTTGCCGAGAAAATCAAGCAGACCGCCTTTAAGATCACCCGCGCCGGCGAGCTCATGAGCCGTGAGGCAGCCCGCCGTCTGGGTGTCGAGAAAGGCATTGTCGACCTGTCGCTGGCTCCCACGCCTGCCATCGGCGACTCCGTTGCCCGCATCCTCGAGATCATCGGCGTGGGCACCTGCGGTGGCCCCGGCACGACCTGCGCGCTCGCCATGCTCAACGATGCCGTCAAGAAGGGCGGCGTCATGGCAAGCTCCAGCGTGGGCGGTCTCTCGGGTGCCTTTATCCCCGTGTCCGAGGACGCCGGCATGATCGCCGCCGTCGAGGCCGGTGCGCTTTCGCTCGAGAAGCTCGAGGCCATGACCTGCGTGTGCTCCGTCGGCCTGGACATGATCGCCATCCCCGGCGACACCCCGGTCGAGACCATCGCCGGCATCATCGCCGACGAGATGGCCATCGGCGTCATCAACAACAAGACCACGGCCGTGCGCGTGATTCCCGCCATCGGCAAGGGCGTGGGCGACTGCGTCGAGTACGGTGGTTTGTTCGGCCGTGCGCCCATCATGCCGGTGAACCCCAACGCCGGCACCGTGCTTGCCCACCGCGGTGGACGCTTCCCGGCGCCGTTGAACTCGCTCAAGAACTAGCTGAGGGGACTGGCGAGGAGCCCCGGGGAGGGCAAATATATAAGGTCGCCTGCTCGGACAGTCCTGACTCGCACGGAGAGCACATTAAGTGCTCTCCGGCTCGTGCGGAACTCGCGATCGACCTTATATATTTGCCCTCCCCGGGGCTCCCGCACAACGGGACCTCAGTTGGGTTCTATCCCGGTTGCAGTCGCTTCGCTCCTGCACCACTTGGCTGGTGCGGCGGTTTGGCGTTGGAACGGTTCTTTTTCTGATATATGCTTGTTGCGGCTCTTCTTTTGGGAGGGGCCGCTTTTTTGTTGCTAGGAGGTTGGCCCGTGGTTGATGGGGAGAATCGTTCTGAGCTGCTTTCCACAGATTGGAACCAGGAGTGGATGCAGATGCAGGCCGCTCGACATCGGGCTGATGATTCTTTTGAGTGGGATAAAAGGGCTCGGCATTTTCGGCCGCTTGAGACTGCTCCTTATGCCCGGAATTTTATAAAGTTGTTGGCGCTTGAGCCCGGCGAGTCCGTGCTGGATATGGGGTGTGGGGCTGGGTCGATTGCTATTCCGCTTGCTCAGGCTGGGCATTCCGTGATTGCTGCCGACTTCTCTCCTGCCATGTTGGGCACACTTGATGCCGGCATTGAGTATTACGGGCTCGAAGATCTTATTACGCCGCTTGAGCTTGCTTGGGATGATGACTGGTATTTGGTTGGACCGGTCGCGAAAGCGGTTGATGTTGCCTTTGCCAGTCGCTCTGTCACCACGACCAATCTAAAAGGCGCACTTGCCAAGCTTGATCGTACGGCCCGTCGGCGTTGTGCTGTCACGATGGTCGCCAACTCCAGCCCGCGCTATGATCTGCACTTGATGAACGCCATTGGTGCCTCCGTTACCTGCAGCAATGGCTTTGTGTACGCCTTCAACATCCTTATTCAGATGGGTGCCTTGCCGCAGGTTACATACTTTGAATCGCCTCGTCGCGATACCTTCAATACCCTCGAGGCAGGTGTGGCGGATTTTTCCCGTATGCTCGAGCATGGCAACGAGGATAAGGTCGACCGTCTGCGCGACTACATCGCCCAGCACATGATTGAGAACCCCCATGCCGGTGAGCCGGGCTCCAAGGGTGTGCCGCAGGGGCGCTACATGCTCGACCACGTCCGCAAGGTTCGTTGGGCGTTTATTGCATGGAAGCCGGTCTCTGCACCCAGCTCATAGCCTATTCGCAGCCCGCACCGCCCACTCACTCGGCATCCGCATTCTTTTTGAACTGGGCAAACGCGCTCCACACTGCGCCGTTCCTGCGCTATCGTGGGACAGCTCACGTAGATTAAGGCCCCGTCGCGGGGCGCCCCATACATAGAAAGCGAGAACCCATGGCACTGACAGGAGCCCAGGTCAAGCAGCTTCGCAGCATGGCCCATCACCTCAACCCCGCCATCATCATCGGCAAGTCCGACGTCAACGAGGGCACCGTCGAGCAGACGGTCGCCTACCTGGAGAAGCACGAGCTCGTTAAGTGCTCCGTGCTCGATGGCTCTAGTCTTTCCGCCCGCGAGGCCGCCGAAGAGCTCGCTGAGCGTTGCCACGCCGAGGTCGTCCAGGTCATCGGCCGCAAGTTCTCGCTGTATCGCGAGTCCTCGCGCAAGGACATCGAGAAGATCAAGCTCGTCTAAGAGCCAATGATCCGGCGAGCCAACATATAGCAAGCTTACGGGTGCCCAAGTACTTCGGGCGCCCGTTTTTTATCGCTCGACCAGCACGCGGTTGAGCCGACCCTCCACCAAGCGCTCGTATAGACGCCGCGTCTCGGGCTCGGGCACGCCATTGACCTGCTCCCTCAGATGGTGCATATGCCCGCTGTACAGCTCGACGATATCGCGCCGCCGCCCCGCCGCACTGTAGACGCGCATGGCGCAGCGCACCATATCCTCACGCGCCGTTTCCTGCCGAAGCCCCGACTCCGCCAGCCAAATCGCCGACTGCAGATCGTTTTCATCTAGAGCGGCATTTGCTCCCTTAATCATGCAATCGATGTACTTTGACTGTATAATGCGTCGCATACGCAAAAAGTAGGTGGGATTACAGCCATTGGGAACATACAGCGGTCCGGCATAAAGCTGCTCAATCTTAAGGCACAGCTCAACTAAATGGGGTCCGCGCGCACCCGTGCGATTTCCCAAAATCTCACGGCTTATCTGGTCAAACAGCCGTACATCGGTCTTGACGTAGTCGCCGTTGAGTCCGATGCATTCATTTTGGATGAGCACACACGACTTGCCGTCTGGCGTCGGTCCCAAAGCCGACCGCAAGCGCGATATCGTCGAGTACAGGTTGTTGCGGGCGCTATTGAACTCGGCATGGGGCCACAGCTCCATGGCCAGCGTCTCACGATCGACGAGCGCATCCATGCCCAGCGCAAGCCGCTCGGCAAGCGTCGCCGCCTTCTTGCGGCGCCACATTTTGTCCGTGATGGGAAACCCGTCGCGCTCGGCGCGAAACGCACCAAACATGCGAATCTCGATATGGTCGATGGTATCAACGGCTTCAACCTCGCCAGCCTGGAATAGGCGCTCGCCCTCCCCTTCCAAATCGTCGCGCAGCGAGTACCGCGACAGTTCGCGCACGGGAAGCTTCTTGCGTATCCTGCCCGCCGGCTCGCCCAGACAATGCATGGCAAGGCGCGCAAAGAGCCGATACGATGGCTCTAGAATCCCCGCACGATTCATGGACATCCAGGCCGCAAGATCGCTGTCTCGGCCCGCACAGGCCAAATGCAGCGCTACCATCCAGGCTTCTGCGCCACCAACCTGCGTCTGGCTTATATCGAGTAGTTCCGCTTCCTCGCGCACCGAAACCATCGAGGTGTTACGCAGATATGCCGCGCGTTCCAGCAGCAATGCGTTATCGCGCATGTACGCAATCGACTCCTCGGCAAGTTTGAGCACTTGGACCGCACGGAACTTTGCATTAACCGGCCGTCCCTCTGCCAGCGACTGCCAGCCTTCTAGCAACAGGCCAAACAGCTGAATCTGGTTGTCGCGCATGCGCACAGCAAAACGATCGAGCTCGTTGAACGCCGCGTCGTCGGTTACCGGCAAGCCGGAAAGGAGCCGCCGTGCCGCCAACACCATGCGCACCCAGATAGCCATCGCCTTAAGCCCGCGTACGTCGAGCGCCTCCCGCACCACCGTCATCTCGTCGTCGCGCTCGTCGGTTCCCGCAAACGACCCGTCAAAGAGCTCCACCAGCATACTATCGGCCCGTATAACAATCCCCGCGATGTCGAGCTCGCAGTCGTAGGCCTTGCTCGTTTTGAGCTGCTGTAGAACGCCGCCGTCATCTCCCCGCTCGGTCAGGCACCGCTTGACCTCGATATGCGCAGACAACATATCGAGTGCGGTATGGGATGTCTCGATTTCTGGCACGGCCAGGTTCGTAGGAAGCCCAAGCCCGTTGTCCCCATAGCAAACAGCCGTCAGCGTCTGGGCCACCCTCCATGAAACAGGGTCTATTTCACAGGCCGCCCGTTCGCCCCCGCGCTCGATAACCGATGCCATATAGCGAGCGAGCTTTGTATTGGACACGCTGACCGCTGCCAGATATACGCCGAGTGCCTCGGCAGGCGTTGGCTCTGGAGCCGGATCGTCAGCATCGATCGTGCCCAGCGCTGCTCGGCAGATATCGGCCCCGTGCCCCGTCAGGGCCAGATCGACCCCATACTGCCCAGCAAGTTCAAGGACCGCTTCACGGTCCAAAAAGGCGTCCGCCAGGCCCATCGCCGCATCGCATCGGCCCGCCTTAAGCAAAATCCGGGCCGCCCTCGGAACAAGTTCGGGGCGAACCTCGGCCACCAACTTACGCAAACGCAAGCGTCCGTTATCCTCCGTGCCCAGACACGTAAAACTCCGCTCGGCGGGATCCAAGCCAAAGATCGGGTAGTCGCGTACAAAGTAGGACTGGTCGACCATCGACAGCCTCACCCCACAGGCCTCGAGTTCCGCGATATTGCCCTCGCCCATCAAAACCATGAGACATGCCACACAAAACAGCGCATTATTGTCGAGCGAAGCCAGATCGACAAGTGCCGCACCATATACGTTGACAATCTCGTTTTCGAGCAGACCGGCTACGTCGCCTTGGCCATACAGACCCGTCTGCAATGCCGAAACAAGCTCGGGCACGCCTTGCGTGAGCTGATAAAAGTCGAGCGATGTGCTGATCGAAAACGCCGATGCCCACGCCGAATACTCATAGGCATGCACCTTGAGCATCTGCGCATTGATCTTAACCGAATCGCCCAGCCCATGAATCAGCTGACGATTTGAAGGACGGCAGGAGATAAAGACCCCTACCCCCATAGCGCGCAGGCCGCGGATCCTGTCGATGAGGTCTTCGGTATCGTGCTGATCGAGGTTTGGCACATTATCAATCGCGATAAGAGAGTGCGGTTTGTCTTTGAGTTCTTCGGTAACCACCTCGAGCTGCATAAACACCTCGCGCCCAGTGGCGCGATCGGCCTCGATAATCCGCACGGGGCCTCGCGTCGGGTCGCATTTAACCTCATGGGTGTACTGCAGCAGCACCGAGGTCTTCCCAAACCCGTCGGGCGCATAAAGAACCACGATGCCGGCCTTTCGGCCCTTGGCGATAAGCTCATTCATCAAGCGTTCGCGTCGCACCATATAGCCTCCGCCCAACGGCATCAGCTCGAGCTCGTCTATACCGCTCAAATCGTTTACCATGCCCGCTCCTCCACTCGACCGTATGGACACTGTAGCCGCAAGACCATACAAGCCGCGCTATGAATAGAGCGCCCTTGTGTTTTAGGTTGTCTTTTGGTACGCAAGCGGCAAGTTTTTGTACAGCGAGGGCCGATTGTTATTAATCCCCCGACTAATCGGTCTTTAAGCAGGTAAATGAGCTTGTCAGCTTGTCCCATCTAAGCGGCAGTGTAACGCAGATGAACAAGGTTCAGCCATGTCATTCAACTCGCCTAGCACCCGCTACCGTCTACGACCTTCTAGTGGCATTTTTGCATAGAATCTGGTATAGAATGAATCAAGCTGTTGGGAATCTGGCGTTCGTCAAGCTTGCGGCAAGATTTTGGTCAAGTGGACGGACAGGGATAGCAAAAAGGCCCCCGCAAAGCGGAGGCCTTAGGCAAGGCTATGTCGAGCTGCAGGATTCGCGCTACTCGCAGAGCGAAAGGGCGGCCTCGTCGGCAACGACAACGCAGTTGGTGTGCAGCTGCAGGATCGAAGCCGGGCACTCGGGCGTAACCGGGCCATAGCACATGTCATGCACGGCCTGAGCCTTGGCCTCGCCGTTGGCGACGACCAGGATCATGCGGGCATACATGATGGTCTGGGTACCCATGGTGTAGGCCTGACGGGGAACATCGTCGATGCTGTCGAACAGGCGGCTGTTGGCCTGAATGGTGCTCTCGGTAAGGTCGACACAGTGCGTGCCCTTGGAGAAGTGGTCATCGGGCTCGTTGAAGCCGATGTGGCCGTTGTTGCCAATGCCGAGCAGCTGCAGATCCGGGTAACCGGCGTCAGCGACGATCTTGTCGTACTCAGAGCACGCAGCGGCGGCGTCGGGGTTGGAACCGTCGGGCACATGCGTGTTGTTCAGGTCGATGTTGATGTGATCGAAGAAGTTCTCACGCATGAAGTAGTGATAGCTCTGGGGATCGTCGTGCGAAAGGCCGCGATACTCGTCCAGGTTATAGGTGCTGACCTCGGCAAAGTCGACGTCGCCCTTCTCGTACCAAGCAGCGAGCTGCTTGTAGGCACCGATCGGGGTGGAGCCGGTGGCAAGACCCAGCACACAGTCGGGCTTGAGGATAACCTGGGCCGAGATGATATTAGCGGCCTTGCGGCTCATATCCTCGTAGTCTTTAGCTTTAATGATCTTCATTACGCGTCCTTTCTCGTACAAGAGAGGCAAGGCTCCCTTACAAGCACTTGCCCGCGGCCCGCGTCGGCCGCAACCAACGTGTGCGGCCACCAGGGCGAGGTCGCGTAATGTATGTGTCTCGTGTCTAGCCGCGTCGAGGCCCCTGCCCGTCCACGGTGACCCGAAGCTGTTTAGCCTCGGACGTTTCCCATCTTGCCACGGAGGGCGTCCTCTTTCAAGGGCGCCCTCCGTAAACGTGTTTGAATTGTAGGCTAATGGCCACGTGCACTTGCTAGCGCTCGCGAGCAACGATGAGCTGGTCCATCTCTTCGACATGCACACCAACGGAGCCCTTGATACTCGAGAACTCAACGGAGTTGCATACCAAGATGGGAACCGTCACATCGTAGCCCTCGGCAGCAATTGCCTCGCGATCGAACTCAATGAGTACATCGCCCTTATGGACGATGTCACCCACTTGCGCATGTACGGTAAAGTGCTTGCCCTCGAGCTGAACAGTGTCCAAACCAACGTGGATGAGCACGTCCAAGCCATCGACCGTGTTAAGCGCAACGGCGTGTCCCGTGGGAAAAATAGCCTCGACCTTGGCATCAGCCGGCGCGATCACGCGCGTTCCGGTGGGCTGAATCGCCACGCCCTGGCCCAAAAGGCCGGTGGCAAACGTCTGGTCGTTTACCTCGGAAAGCGGAATGACGTCGCCCGAGATGGGAGCATCCAGCGTAAGGACTCGACCACGCATACCAAAAGACCTTAGGACTTTAGTGAACATGCTCCCCCTCGGACATACCGATCAATCAAAATAACCTTAACAGTTTACCACTTGGCAACGGTTTTTGACCATTAGGGAAGTTCGCGCTTGACAACCTCGACGATGTCGTCGACAACGCGCTGGGTCAACTCATGCGTCTCGGCCTCGGCCATCACGCGGACCAGCGGCTCGGTACCGCTCGGGCGCACCAGAATGCGGCCACGGCCGTCAAGCTCCTTCTCGGCAGCAGCGACGGCATCCCAGATGGGCTGGCAATCGTCCAGACCAGCCTTGTTGTCGGAATGCACGTTGACGAGCACCTGCGGGTACTTCTTCATGATGCCGGAAAGATCGGTGAGGGTACGACCGGTGCGCTTGAGCACGGCCAGCAGCTGCAGAGCCGTCACCAAGCCGTCACCGGTGGTGTTGTGCTCCAGGAAGATGATGTGGCCGGACTGTTCGCCGCCGATGACGGCGCCGTCCGCGAGCATACGCTCAAGAACATAACGGTCGCCCACGGCGGTCTGAACCATCTCGAAGCCCTGCTCCTTCATAGCGATGGAGAAGCCCAGGTTGCACATGACGGTCGAGACGATCTCGGAGTTGGCGAGCTTGCCGCGAGCGGCGAGGTCAGAACCGCAGATAGCCAGGATGTAGTCACCGTCGATCTCATTGCCCTCGCTGTCCACGAACAGCACGCGATCGGCGTCGCCGTCGTGGGCCAGGCCGATATCGGCGTGGGTGCGCAGCACGAGCTCGCGCAAGGGCTCAAGGTGAGTGGAGCCGCACTCAACGTTAATGTCGGTGCCACAATAATCGGTGTTGATGGCATGGACCGTGGCACCCAGGCGCTGCAGCGCGGCGGGCGTAGTCTGGCAGGAAGCACCGTGGCCGCAGTCGACGGCAACGACCAGGCCGTCGAGCCTCAGGCCATCAAGCGTATCGATGGCGTGATCGACGTATGCCTTGCGAGCGTCCTTCATCTTGATAATGTGGCCCACGCCGGCACCGGTCGGCAGCGTGTCGGCAGCCATGGCTTCCTCGGACATGACCCAGGCGCTGATCTCTTCCTCGACAGCATCGGGAAGCTTCATTCCTTTGCGGCTAAAGAACTTGATGCCGTTGAACTCCGGCGGATTGTGCGAAGCGGAGATGACGATGCCGCCGTCGAGCTCGTTTTGAACAGTGAGCAACGCCACGGCAGGCGTGGGGATGACGCCGCAGCAGTGCGGACGGCCGCCCTCGGCCATGATGCCGGCGGTCAGAGCGCTCTCGAGCATGGTGCCCGAAAGGCGCGTGTCACGGCCGATGCAGATGTCCGGACCAAGAAACTTGGTCGCCGCGCGGCCCAGACGAAACGCGAGGTCGCACGAAAGATCGGCGTTGGCGACGCCACGGACGCCGTCGGTACCGAAGATGTTCTGGGGCATAGGATCGCTCCTTCCCTAGCAGGCGATATGCAACCGCCCACCCTAGTCGAAAAAGAAAAGCGGGACCCGCCGAGGAATCGGCAGGCCCCGCTTGTACATTGTATCTCGAAAGGAGATAAAACCTTAGCGCTTGGAGAACTGGGGAGCGCGGCGGGCCTTCTTGAGGCCGTACTTCTTGCGCTCGACCACGCGAGCATCGCGCGTAAGGAAACCGGCCTTCTTGAGGTCAGCACGGTAGTCGCCAGCGTTCAGAAGAGCGCGAGCGATGCCCAGGCGCAGAGCGCCGGACTGACCGGAGATGCCGCCGCCATCGCACAGAGCGATAACGTCGAACTGACCGGCGGTGTCGGTCACCTTGAAGGGAGCAAGGGCGTTCTCAACGAGCTGATGGCGGCCGAAATACTGCTCGGCGTCACGCTTGTTGATGGTCACCTTGCCGGTGCCGGGGACGAGACGGACGCGGGCGACGGCGTTCTTACGACGACCGGTACCCTGGTAGACAACGGTGTTCTCAGCCATCTTTAAGCCTCCAGCTCAATCTTCGTGGGGTTCTGGGCAGCATGCGGATGCTCGGCACCAGCGTAGACCTTAAGCTTGGTCATCTGGGCACGGCCGAGGGTGGTCTTGGGCAGCATACCGCGAACGGCGCGCTCGATGACCTTCTCCGGGTGCTTCTCCATAGCCTGGCGGAAGCTCTCAGCCTTGAGGCCGCCGTTGTAGCCGCTGTGGCGATAATAGGTCTTCGTGTCGGCCTTGTTACCGGTAAGCTGGACCTTATCGGCGTTGATGACGACAACGAAGTCGCCGCAGTCGCTGTTGGGCGTGAACTGGGGCTTGTTCTTACCGCGCAGGATCATTGCGATCTGGGTGGCAAGACGGCCCAGGACAGCACCATCGGCGTCGACGAGAACCCAGTTGCGCTGGACCTCGCCCTGCTTGGCGTAGTGAGTCGATTTCGAAATCACTTAGACTCCTCCATGTACAGTACGTGTTGTTACAGAGATTCACGGGGCTCTGCAAGTAACCCTTCCATATTACCCCGCTCGCCGTACGAGTCAACAGGTATTTTGGCTCCGACCAGAGTTTCTGCACATGTCATCCACGAGCCGTGATTTTCCAGCTCTTTAGCTGTTGTCATTTTTTGAGGGTTCGCCGTCGCTAGCGCTCAACGAACTCTTGGATTTCCGCGAGCAGGCGCTTTGCCTCCTGGCGGCCCTGGATATACAGGTCCAGAAGCTTTGCCGGATCGTGCTCAACATGGCCGACCTCGACCGGCTTTTGCGGAGCGACGACCAACGCGCGGCCCTCGCGCTCATACTTCCACAGGTGCATGCGCTGGATGTTGTAACGGTCGTGGCGCGTCTCGATAGCCTCGAGCAGATAGGGGTAGTCGGCATAGCGGGCGCGCGCGGCCGGCAAAAACTCGTAGGGCTTTTTCTCGTACGAGCGGTCCTGCGTGACGATGACGACCGCACGGTCGAAGCCCGCCTCCTCCAGCACATGCTCGATAGGAACCGAATCGGCCACGCCGCCGTCGACGTATTTGTGCCCGTCTATCTCGACCGGCGGTGTCACCAGCGGCAACGAGGTCGATGCGCGCACAGCGTCGAGGTCGAGCACGGCGCTTTTGACCGGGAGGTACGTGGCGGTTCCAAAGAGCATGTCCGTCGCGACGGCGTACATCTCGATGGGGCTCGCATCGAACGTCTCGTTGTCAAAGGGGTCCAGGCGGTCCTGGACATCGTTGAAGATAAAATCGTAGCCGACGATAGAGCCCGTGGCCGCAAACGACGCGGCGCCCATGAAGCGGTTGTCGTTACAGAAAGCCAGGTTGATGCGGTTGGCACGGCCGATCTGGTGCGATTTGTAGTTCACGCCGTTGAGGGCGCCGGCCGATACACCGTAGACAGCCGGAATCTCGACGCCAGCCTCCATGAGAACGTCGAGCACGCCTGCGGTAAATTGCCCGCGAAAGCTACCGCCCTCCAGGACGAGCGCGACCTTGCCGGCGTTCTTTGCCTTATCTTCTGCAGTCATGTTGACCTCCTGCGATTGCGTTTTGGCTTTCTTCTACCCAGTTTTGGGATGGCGAGAGCGCAGGTTTTTTGAGGCGGCAAGTGAAGCGGAAAGTGTGTCCCAGTTTGAGGCGAGATTCCGGGATGCGCTTTCCGCTTGGACCGCCGCTGGGAAAGCGCGTCCCGTTCTGAGCGCGGATTCCGGGATGAACTTTCCGCTAGCCATTCATTTGGAAACTGCATCCCATTCCGAACGAGGATTCCGGGATGTACTTTCCGCTTGAGCTGCCATTGGGAAAGCATATCCCACTCTACGGCGGGATTCCGGGTCGCAGTTTCCGCTTGAGGCATCATCCGGAAACTACATCCCAGTCTGAGCGCGGATTCCGGGATGGACTTTCCGCCTGGGCCGCCATTGGGAAAGCGTGTCCCGGTCTGCGTTGCCAAGGCGTTTTCTTTACGGCCGCGCCCTGCATAGAGTTCGATTCTCCGCGGTTTGGGGAATCCGTTGATGGGTTGAGGCCGGGGCAAGACGCCCGATCGGCATCGCATCTATATCTAGCTGGGGCATTGCGCGGAGAATCCGCGTATTTGCTTCGCAAATCCGCACCGGCTTCGGCCGCCTGCCGGCGTCCTCGCCCGCTCGCTACAAACGCTTCGCGTTTGCTTAACGCTCGCGCCCTGCATAGAGTTCGATTCTCCGCGGTACGGACTAGAAATAAAAAGGCAGGTAGATATAATATCTACCTGCCTGTTACTTATGGTGGAGGCGCGGAGAATCGAACTCCGGTCCACGAAAGCCCCCTGATTGGCATCTCCAAGCTCAGTCGCTGGTTTAGTCTCGGACGCTTTGCGCGCAGCGACACGCTCGCGGCGTCCTAACCGGTTCGGTCTTAGCCTGCGCCATACCGATTACGTGCGCAGGAGCATTCCCCTAAAATGACGTCGCGCCGGTGTCGGGGAAATCACCGGGTTGACGCGCCGCTATAAACTAAGCAGCGAGAGCCATAGGCTCAAAAGAAGAGTTGTTGTCAATTCAATTTGACGGTACCCCTGTTTAACGAGGCGAGGAGACCTCGGCTTGCTTCCTCTCTCAGAGCTATCGTGTCGAAACCAGTCGCCCCCGAATGTCGGGAAAGTCTGGATGGCATTGGGCACGAGCACCCAACACCCGTCGACTTTTCAAGGAACACGCGGGGCGAACCCCGCTTGTGGAGTGTTATCTTACCACGTTCTAAAAGCGGACAGCTGTTCTATGCACGAGCTGTGAAGACCCCAATGTGCGCTGCACTTCGCACTTTTGCTACCGGTCGCGTCACGTATATTTTCGCCAAGCAAAATTGACCCGTCGAAAGGACCGTTATGGATACCAAGCAGCAACTTGTCAATGCCCTCGCAGGCCTGGGCTCAACCATTACCGAAGCTATGGATGTCATCGAAGGCTTTGTCCCCTGCGGACATCCCGCCCTCACGGTTTCGAACGCCCTTGTTGCGCTGGACGCTGACGATGATGCAGCTCTCGCCCAGCAGCTTGAGACCGTCGAGGGCTTTATCGACCACGTGAGCGAAAACCGCGGCGTGACCGCCTGCCACGGCGTCGAGGTCGAGCTCGCGGGTCCCAAAGCCGATCTGCTCGCAGCAATCCGCGAGGTAGGCGCCCTTATGCAGACCGCAGGCGTCAAAAACACCCAGGTCAACGAGTGGGTCTACCGCAGCCTGGCAGCACTCGACAGCTCCGACGAAAAGGCAGCCGAGCAGCTCGCAGAAAGTCCCGCCATTAAGGCCGAGCTTTTGTAAATAGCAGACGCGGGCCCCTTGGCGCATCGTCGTCCAAGAGGCCCGCAAACATTTCGCGTCAACCGATAGCCGCGCCGCCACGTTCGGTCAAAGCCAGAATTGGCATCATTTGGCGCGGGGTCTTTGCTGCAAGATCGGCATGTTCGAGCAGCTTGCGATCGTTAGTTACCAAGTAATCAACCTGGGCGCGTTTGCATGCGGCGAGTACCAAGTTGTCCTCGTAATCGCGATGGAGCGTCAGATATTTGTCGGCTAGCCACAGATCGGATGCATCAGCGCCCACGGCCGTGGCGTTTTCGGTCATGTTCCGAACAAACGCCAACGTCGCATCGCCAATTGCACGGGCAGATGCCTCGTCGAGCGCTCCCCCGCTGGCAAGAACGCTGCGCTTCAGTTCGTGTTGGACAACGTACAGCACGTCCTTGGCGATATGCACCGGAAAGAACAGCAATGCCCCCGCCTCCGTCGCCTGCCCAATAAACGCGCGTGCGGCAAGCGACTCGGCATGGTCGGCGCAAAACGAATCGACCCATACGTTGGCATCCACCATTATTTTGAGGGGAGCCCCGCTCACAGGATCATCCCCTTTTGGCGATAGCGCTCGTCCATGGCTTCGGAATAGATTGTGTCCCAATCGCGATCGTCGGATACAGGCGACGCAGCGATGCCCATATCTGCATAAAGCCGGTCTGCCACTGCCCACGACGCGGCGAACGGAGTATCGGGCGCGACGGCCTGCTGCCGGTCGTCGACGGCCGCAAGCACTTCCTCGCACTGCCCGCCACCCTGCGCGACCTTGGCCACCACCTTTTTGATGAGCTCGGGCAGCGACCCGCCCGAAAGCCGCAGCGCCTCCTCGGCACGGTTCTTGACCTGGCGATCCACGCGAACGTTCACCTGCGCCATGCCGCTAACAGCACCCACGTCGATCCCGCTCCCTTCAATTGCTAGCCATGCTAGCAACACTATATCGAGAAGCTAACAAATGGTCAAATGCAAAAGGCCTGCGCCCGGACGACACCGATGCCGTCTGGGCGCAGGCCAGATAACGTGCGCGAACACGTCTGCTAGCGCAGGTAAGCCTTCGCGTTGCCCAGGCTGTAGGCAATCGTCGAGCCGTTGTGCAGCAGTGACGACGTCTGCGGAGTGATCATGCCGGTAATACCCAATGCCAACAGCGCCGAGTTGGTGAGCATCACCTTGGAATACGAACTCGACAGACGGTCGATAAGCCCCTGACTCATGCGGCGCAGGCGCACGATTGCGGCCAGATCTGTATCGGTCAGAATGATATCGGCGACCTCCTTGGCGATGTCGCTTCCACCGCCCATGGCCAGACCCACATCGGCCAGACCCAGCGCCGGTGAGTCGTTGACGCCGTCGCCCACCATGGCAACGTGGCGCCCCTCGCCCTTAATGCGCTCCACATACGCGTACTTGTCCTCGGGCAGCAGCTCGGCCTTAAACTCGTCGACACCTGCCTCGCGAGCAATGCGCTCGGCCGTGCGCTCCGAGTCGCCCGTGAGCATGACCACGTGCTTAACGCCCAACGCGTGCAAGTCGGCGATGGCCTCGCGGACCCCGGGCTTAAGCGGGTCCTCGATACCGAGCACGCCCACAACGGTGCCATCGACCGCCAGATACAGCGGCGACAGGCCCTGCATCTGGAGCTCGATTTGCTCCTTAATGTCGAACTCGAGCTGCGCGCCCTCATCCTCGAATACAAAGTGCGCAGAACCGATGATGGCGCGACGCCCTTCAATGGACGAAGCGATGCCGTGCGCCACGATGTACTCGACCGCAGCGTGACGCTCGCGGTGCTCGAGCCCGCGCTCGCGTGCCGCATTGACCACGGCGCGCGCCACCGGATGCGGGAAATGCTCCTCCAAGCAAGCGGAAAGGCGCAGGATCTCGTCCTCGCTCCAGCCATCGGTCGTGAGCACGCAAGCTAGACGCGGCTGGGCCTCGGTCAGCGTACCGGTCTTATCAAACACAATGGTGTCGGCCTTGGCAAACGACTCAAAGTACTTCGCACCCTTGACCATGACGCCCATCTTGGCGGCATCGCTCATGGCGGTCATGACGGCGACGGAACCCGTGAGCTTGAGTGCGCACGAGTAGTCGACCATCAGCGCCGCTGAGGTCTTGATGAGGCTACGTGTGGTAAGTGCAACCAGGCCCGCGAGCAGGAAGTTCCACGGGACGATCTTGTTGGCGAGGTCCTCCATATGCGACTGGCCCTCGGACTTGAGCGAGTCGGCCGTCTGCACGAGCGAGACGATCGAGCGGAGCTTGGTCTGAGCCGTGTTGGCGCGCACGCGCACCAAGATGCTGCCATCTTCCACGACGGTACCGGCGAACACGTCGTCGCCCACGCTGCGCTCGACGGCCAGCGGCTCGCCCGTCAGGGTCGCCTGGTTGACCATAGCGCTCCCCTGCTCGACCACGCCGTCGATGCAAATGGACATGCCAGTGCGCACGGCGACCAGATCGCCGGGCTCAAGCTCGGTCGCGGCAACGCTTACCTCGGTGTCGCCAACGACCTTTTGCGCCTTGTCGGGCACATCGAGCAGCGAGTTGATGAGCTCGTTTTCGCTCATGGCGCGGGTGTAGTCCTCGAGCAGCTCGCCCACGTTGAGCAGAAACATTGTCTGGCCCGCGGTGTCGACATCACGTTTGACGAACGAAATGCCGATGGCCGAAGCGTCGAGCACAGGAACGGTCAGGCGTGGCTGCGCCAGCTCATGAAGAGCAGCGCGCAAAAATGCCATGTAACCGGCCACGACAAACACCGCACGCAGAGGCGTCGGCAAGAACCAACGGCGCGCGTAGTGGGCGCCGATAAGTGTGGCAAGATCCATGACGAGCTTGTGCTTGCGTGGCTCAAGCTGCATCACGTAACCCGTCTTTGCGTCGGCAATGGCCTGGGCATCGAGTGCGCCCAAGGCGTCGAGCACGCTTGCGCGGCGCGGCTCGTCGTACTCCAGCGCCATCTGGCCGATGCGGCCGTAGACGCGCACCTTGCGCACACCATCGATTTCGCCGCTGAGCTTTAGAAGCGCATCGAGATCGCTCTCTGGCACAGGACCCGCCAACTGAAGGCGGGTCCTGCCAGGGATCTCGCTGATAATCGAGAATCTCATAGTTTGTGCCTGGGAGCGCTACTCGGCTGCCTCGTCAGCAGCGGCCTCGCTCTGGGTGATGTAGGCCGCCTCGGCAACCATGTCGTCGACATTGGCCTTGGCCTGCTCGACCATGTCCTGGTAGCAGTTCTTGATGCGCATGCCGCACGCGATACCCTGCACGCAGGCATTCTTTACCGGAGCGCTGGTAAGCAGCTTGATGCCGGCCGTGCCAAGCAGAAAACCGCCACCGACAAGCAGGGTATTGAACGTCGACTTCTTCATGTTGTTTCTCCCTTTTGCCGCATTGGACGCGGCACGGTGCCTCAGCACCCGAGTAAACAAGTTTGCTCGAGCACACTTTTGGAAAATAGTTTAGTTTATCTAACTATTAAGTTCAACAATGGTTAACTTTTTGGAAACTATGGGGGTGAACTCAATATGACAAAGGGACTGCCCCTTTGTCATATTCCTACAGCTGCCAGTCCGCCGCCTCCTTTTGCAGCGCAACCATGCGGGCGAATTCTCCACCTGCCGCCTTGAGCTGCGCCGGGGTGCCCTGTTCGGCAACCACTCCATTCTTGAGCACAACGATTTTGTCGGCATTTTCCACCGTACGCATACGGTGGGCAATAACGATAACCGTCTTACCTGCAAGCAGACGGGAGAGTGCCTGCTGTACCACGGTCTCGTTCTCCACATCCAAGCTTGCCGTCGCCTCGTCCAACAGCACGATGGGTGCGTCTTTGAGCAGCGCGCGGGCGATGGAGATGCGCTGGCGCTCGCCACCGGACAGCTTGGAGCCGTTCTCGCCGATCATGGTGTCGTAGCCCTGCGGCATGCGGCACACAAACTCGTCGCAGTTGGCGGCACGCGCGGCCGCAAGCACTTCCTCATCGGTGGCATCACGACGCCCGAGGCGGATGTTTCCCATCACCGTGTCGTCAAAGAGCAGCACGTCTTGGAACACGATAGCGTAGTCGCGCAGGAGTACCTCGGGATCGACGCCCGCAACATCCACACCGCCCACGGTAACCTTGCCCGCAGTGGCATCCCAAAAGCGCGCGGCCAGGCGGCTCACCGTAGACTTACCGGAACCCGAAGGACCGACCAGCGCCGTAACTTCGCCTTCCTTGGCGGTAAAGCTCACATCGGTAAGAACTTTCTCGCCGGCGCGGCCGTCCTCGCCCGCACCATAGCCAAATGCCACGTGATCGAACACCACATCGTGACCCGCGGGCTCAAATTTCTCGCTGCCCCGCGCCACAGGCTCTTCCATGATGGAACGCATGCGCTTGGCAGACGACTCGGCGGCAAACAGCTCGGACATTAACATTAACGCCTGGTCAAAGGGCGCATAGATACGGCTCACCATAAGCAAGAAGGCAAACATCACCAAATAGTCGACCCGCCCCGAGGCAACCATCGCGGCACCCGTTACCAGCGTGGAAGCGACCCCCAGACGCAAAATGGCAAAGGCAGAGTTGACCAAAAGCCCGTTAACGAGTTCTCCCTTAGTGGTCTCGCGCTCCTCGTCATCGATCACGGCACCGAGTCCCTCAAGATAATAGGCCTCCTGGTTGGTAGCGCGGATCTCGCGCACACAATCGAGCGTCTCCTGGATCGCCTCGGTGACTTTGACCTTCTCGGCGCGAACACGGTCGAACACCGGGACCATGGGGCCGCGCGTCAAATACAGCACGGCAAAGGCCACGGGAACGCTCCAGAACGCCGTGATCGCCAACTGCCAGCAAAAGAACAGCGATGCTGCGAACACAATAGCGCTTGCGATAATGGCGCCCCAAAGCTCTCCCAACACGTGGCTGTAGGCATGTTCCATGGTCTGGACATCGCCCATGATGGTCTCGGTTAAATCGGCCAGATCACGACGACCGAAAAACGACAGCGGCAGTTTGCGCAAGCGTTCGGCGATCTCCATACGCTGCTTGCCGCACTCCTCGTAAAAGATGCAGTAGGTGTAGTAATACTGTTGCCAGTTAGAGGCAAAGAGCAACACGAAAAAGACCAGGAGGCCGCCCACGATCGGCAGGGCATCCGGCAGGTCAGCGCCAGTGGCGAGATGTTCGACAAAACCGGCCATGACCAGGAATAAAAAGCCCATGCCGGCCATGGTAATAAGATTGGTGAGCGTGGTCCAGAAAATGCCGCGCTTTACGCCGGCGACGCCTTTATCGGATAGGAAATACTTCTTTTGGAATGAGGCGAACATTTAGGCCTCGCCTCCCTTCGTGACGGCGGCATCCGCGGTCGCTGCAGTGATTTTCCAGCTCGCGGCCTGTTCGTATTCGGCCCACATCTTGGCATACAAACCCTCTTGGGACAGCAACTCGGCATGAGTACCCGACTCCTGCACCCTGCCCTGGTTGAGCACCACGATTTGATCTGCGCCCACTACAGTCGAGAGTCGATGAGCAATCATAATGACCGTGCGACCCGCCGCCAGCTTGCTAAAGGCGCGCTGGATGAGCGCCTCGTTCTCGGGGTCGGCAAACGCCGTGGCCTCATCGAGCACCACGATAGGCGCGTCTTTAAGGATCGCGCGGGCGAGCGCCACGCGCTGGACCTCGCCGCCCGAAAGATATGCTCCGCCGGCACCGAGCATGGTATTGATGCCCTGCGGGAGCTTGGCCACAATGTCGTCGCACTGAGCTGCGGAGAGGGCCGCACGCACTTCGTCGTCAGTGGCCGTAGGCTTGGAGGCGCGCACATTATCGGCAAGTGTTTGCCGGAACAGCTGGTTAGTCTGGAACACGAAAGCGACCTGGTCCATAAGCTCGTGCGGATCCATATCGCAAACGTCCACACCGCCTACAAGCACTCGGCCCGAAGAGACATCCCAAAAACGAGGAATCAGGCTTGCGCAGGTTGACTTGCCGCCGCCCGAAGGACCCACTAGGGCGAGGGTGCTACCAGCGGGAACACTGAAACTTACATGGCTAACGGCAGGTGCTTCGGCACCCTCGTACGTAAAGCTTACGTCCTCAAATCGCACTTCGCCGCCGGCAGGGTGCTTGAGTTGGGCGGGCACGGAGAGCTGCTTGGAATCCATGATACTTCGAATACGAGCCAGCGAATCGGCACTCATCTGAGAGGCCTCGCCCACAAACATGAGCTTGGTCAGGGCCGTCGGTACCACGGCCGAAAATATCGCGTAAAACGTGAAGTTGGCCATAAAATGTGCGAAGTCCGTCTCGCCCGGCGCCAACAGCAACGCCACGGGCAACAGGAATGCCACAAGACCATTGAGCGCGGTAAGGTTGAGTACCTGCGGACCTCGGCAGAACGTGCCCGCATAGTTTTGTGCCATGTCGGCGTATTCGGCGATCGCATCGTGGAAAGCCTTAAAGGAGTAGACCGTCTGCTGAAACACCTTGACCACGGGAATACCGCGTACGTATTCGGTGCCGGTCTTGTTCATCTTGACCAGCGCTCCCATGTAGGCCTTCATGAACTCGGCGCCTTTGCCGCTCATCATGGTGGCCATGGCGCCAAACGAAATGGCCACCGAGATGAGGCATGCCGCGCCCAAGCGCCAATCGAGGGCGAAAAGCAATACGAGCAGGCCCACGACCATGGCGGCGGCGCCTGCGATATCGGGCAGCATGTGTGCGAGCAAAGTCTCGGTGGAGGCGGCACATCCGTCTACAACACGACGCAGCTCACCGGTGGCGTGCGTGTCAAAGTAGCCAAGCGGCAGCTTAAGCAGGTGCTCGCTCGTAGTCTTGCG
>JBKXPS010000020.1:0-9985 GCA_047014445.1 Collinsella aerofaciens
GCGGTCGGCGGGGCCATTGTGGCTCTTGACAGCGGATTGGGTCATATGAGCGAAACGCGGACAGATGCGTGCACATGAGCCCCACGAAATAAGCTACGATGCTTGCCAGGGCAAAACCCACGGCCCACCAGCCATACATCGCGATGTCGCAGGCTTCGCTCCAGTTAGGCGCCACGGCGATCAGATCGCGCGCGACAAGCCAAATGCACACGTACGGGCCAAAGCTCAGCAGCTGCGAGAGCGCCGAGAGCGCCATGCCCAAATACGTTAGGAATTTGCGGTCACCGGCATACGCGAGCAACTCGCCGATGCCTCCACCTTCCCTTTTTGATCCCTTTGCCATGAGATTCCTTTCTAACGGCTTGAGAGTTAACCGTTCTCAACTTATCATTGATATGTTAGCCAAGGCACACAATCGAGCCAGGCGTGGACGTTTTCGCAAAGGAAGGGGACGCTTTTGAAAATGCATCGGGCTGCGACCGACATAACTGAGCTCTACGCACCACAGTTTGAGCAGTTTGGCCTGGAGCTTTCCGGCAAGGGCGCTGTCTTTACCGGCGAGGTGGCAAACGATCGGGCGCACGGACGCGCATGGATCATGCCTCTCTCCCCTGCCTGCATTGTCATGGAGCATTTCATCACCCCGACGCACGATATGTACCTGGCCGAATACACACCCGAGCCGTACGCCTGCGTGAGCGAAGTCAGCGCGCCCACACTTACATGCATGCCCGAGACTGGCATAACGCCCGCGAACCTCAAACCATCGCATGGACCGTGGCCAAACAATGCCGTTTGCAGCTTTATCCAAGATAGCTGTGGCGAGGAATTAAGCCCGCTGTTTGCGGGGGAACTTTATCACTCGCGCTCGGTGCTCTTTTTGCCTGGATATTTTGACGAACTGGAGCACCGCTATCCCACCGAGTTCGCGGGAATCTTTGAGGCGTTTGCCGAGCCATGGCACGAGGAAGCGACGTCTGCCATCTATCACACGCTGCGCCGGATTAACGAGGACCGTGCCCAAACCGTAGGCGGACACGTCTATATGCAGGGCATCGTGGAGACCATGGTCGCGGAGCTCGCCTGTTCGCGCGCGGCCCACAAGCAGGCGCGGCAGGCGGCAGACACACGCGTCAGCATAACCATGGCCGAAGAAGCAACGGCAATGATTGAGCGCACGCTCGACAAAGGCAGACATGTGGGTATCAACGAGGTGGCCGAGAGGCTCTACACAAGCCGCTCCAAACTATGCGCCACCTTTAAGGCCCAAACCGGCGAGTCCCTGGGCGCCTACATTCGCAGACGCCGTATGGAGCGAGCGCAGGACCTTTTGGCAGATAGCGCGCTCACGATAGCGCAGGTGGCAGAGCGTCTAGGCTACCCTCAGCAGGCCGCCTTCGCCCAAGCCTTCAAGCAATACACCGGCATGACACCCACGGCTTGGCGAAGCAAGCATCGCTAAGGCCCAAGCTCCCTGGCCGTAACGGAGCGATTAATTAGCCGCCGCCCGTCAGCTCACCCGGGATCTAAACGTCAAGATGCGCACAATCAAGCGCCTTTTTGATAAGAGGGACAGATCGATCAGCCAAATACAACGGAATGTTGAGCACCCCGTCGTCGAGCTTTAGGTTCTTAAGTGAGTAGCGGACCCTCAATGGAGTCGTCTCCGCATGCTTGTCGGCATAGTACTTAAGGCTCTTGGAATGAACGACCTCTCCCGATTTGACCTCGACGGGAACGATTTCGTTTCCGACCTGAATCAAAAAATCGACTTCGTGCTTCGGCTTCTCGTTTGTCCAATAACGCGGAGCAGCATCTAACTGTGAAAGTAATGCCTGAAGCACATAGTTCTCGGCGAACGAACCTTTGAACTCCGAAAATAGCGCATCCGAGATGGCAAAAGCGGACGCATCCAGCCTTGCCATGCGGCGCAGCAAGCCGACATCAAGACAGTAGACTTTAAATGCCTTGAGGTCATCGTACGCAGAGAGCGGCACACCACCGGCAGCATTAAGGCGAACCGCCGTGATGAGCCCAGCATCGGCAAGCCATTCCAGAGCATCCTCGTATTCTCGAGCACGAGCCCCCTCGCGCACCGCACCCCAAACGAACTTTTTGTTCTCGCGCGCCAACTGAGCTGGAATCGAGTTCCATATTTGCGAAAGCTTGGCGAACTGCGCACGGCCACCATGCTTGGCAAAATCGCGCTCGTAGGAATCCAAGAGATCAGACAACACCTTATCGACCTGAACGATATCGCCCGTCTCCACCCACCGGCCAAGAGCCTCTGGCATGCCGCCGCATGCAAAATAACGACGAAGATGCTCGACGAGACGGACATGGAAGAAATCGGGCACTGTCTCGATCTGATCCAGGCCGCCAAGGTATTCGTCGTAGTTTGCAGCGCCCTCGGCTTTCAGAAACTCGGAAAAGCTCATGGGGCGCATCTCCATGAACTCGACCTTTCCCACCGGAAAAGCGCTGGTCTCACGGGACAAGCGAACGCCCAACAAAGACCCTGCGCATGCGACGTGATACTCGGGGGCCTCGTCACAGAAGTATTTAAGGGCGCCGACTGCAGAAGGACAATCCTGGATCTCATCAATAATAAGCAGCGTTTCGCCGGGCTCGATAGGCTGTCCAAGTGCCAGGGAAAGATTTGAGATGATCCGTCGAGGATCGCGCGTACCTTCGAAAAACTGAGCGTACTCGCTCTGTACCCCAGGTGACGGCTCCTCGAGCGTCAGATACACAAAATTGCGGTACGAGGTTCGACCGAACTCCTTAAGCGCCCACGTCTTTCCAACCTGGCGCGCCCCCTTAAGGATAAGCGGCTTACGATATTCTGACGCTTTCCAAGCGTTAAGCTTGGCAATGATATCTCGCTGCATGGCCGAACCTCCCGCAAAGAATCTTCCGTAAACGTGATATTTCCCACATTTTACCCTAGGTAAAACGTGACATTTATCACATTTACGGAAGTTTTAAGCTCATTTCGCCACACTTTCATCACATTCAAAAGGCGGAGGCGCATTTTGCGCCTCCGTCACCATCTTTCCTATCAGCCCGCCTGACCCGAACGGCCGAGTCGTCACGGAACCGAGGGGCCGAGCGCAGGGCCTTGCCTCTCAATGAGTTCCGCACGAACAGGAGGCGCCAGTGGCGCCTCCGTCGTGAGTCAGGACTGTCCGAAATTGAGAGGCAAGGCCCTGCGCCCGGCCCCTCGGTTCCCGCTTACGAGAGCGACGTTCTCAGCAACTCGTTGAAGAGCTTCGGGTTGCCCTTGCCGCGGCTCGCCTTCATGCACTGGCCCACCAAAAAGCCGATGACCTTCTGGTTGCCGTCACGATACTGCTGCGCCTGCTCGGCACAGTTTGCCAGCACCTCGTCCACAATCGGCTGCAGCGCACCGGCATCGCTCACCTGACGCATACCACGCTCGTCGACGATCTTGTTGGGGTCGTCGCCGGTCTGGGCCATGGCCTCAAAGACCTCGTGCGCCTGGTTGGAGCTGATAGCATCGGTCGCCAGCAGCTTAGCCAGCGCCGCAACCTGAGCCGGCGCGATACCGGACTCGGTCAGCGACACGCCCGCGCCCTTAAGATAGGCGATCATCTCGTTCACCAGCAAGTTTGCAACCGTCTGGGCCTCCTTGCCAGCCATACCGGCAGCGGCGGCCTCAAAAAACTCGGCAAACTCGGGGTCGCCGGCAATCTGCTCGGCGTCGGCCGCCTTAATGCCAAAGTCGGCCTCAAAACGGACGCGCTTGGCATCGGGCAGCTCGGGGATCTCGCCACGGCAGCGGTCGATGAACTCGTCGTCCAGATCGAACGGCGCCAGATCGGGGTCGGGGAACAGACGATAGTCGTCTGCCGTTTCCTTCACACGCATGACCACGGTGCGCTTGCGACTGGGCTCCCAGTGGCGGGTCTCCTGATAGATGATGCCGCCCTCCTCGAGCACCTCGGCCTGGCGGCAGATCTCGTAGGCAAGGCCATCGTGCAGGCTCTTAAACGAGTTGAGGTTCTTGAGCTCGGTCTTGGTGCCCAGCTTGGTCTCGCCGCGGCGGCGCAGCGACACGTTGCCGTCGCAGCGCATGGAGCCCTTCTCCATGGAGCAGTCCGAAATGCCCAGCGTCACAAAGATGCGACGGAGCTTTTCCATAAACAGGCGAGCCTCCTCGGGCGTGCGCAAGTCGGGCTCAGTCACGAGCTCAATCAAAGGCGTGCCGCAGCGGTTGTAGTCGACGAGCGACTCAGCCGCGGCGGTAATGCGGCCCTCGGCGCCGCCCACATGGACCATCTTGGCGGCGTCCTCCTCCATGTGAATGCGCAGGATGCGGATGGGCACCGTGTAGGAACCGTCCTCGCGACGCTCAGGCATCTGCAAGTTGGACGCATCGTAGCTGGCCAGGTGGCCGGCGCGCTGGTTGCCCTCGCGCATGGTCGACGTCATGGACGTGGACAGGCCCTCGGCGTTGGCCGAGGCGCTCGCCAGACTCTGCGCCTCGGCCTCACCAAACGCGCAGTCGGGGCGCTCGGCGGCACCGCGACCTGTCACGTCAAGATCCAGGTGACCGTACATGGCAAAGGCGACCGGACCCTGCGTGGTCTGGAAGTTCTTGGCCATGTCGGGATAAAAGTAGTGCTTGCGGTAGAACATCGAGTGGCGCTGGATCTCGCAGCTGGTGGCGAGACCGGCCTTGACGATGCTCTCGATGGCGCGCTTGTTGGGCACCGGCAGGGCGCCGGGCAGGCCCAGACACACCGGGCACACGTTGGCGTTGGGCTCGTCATCGTGGCTGAGCTTGCAGTTGCAGAACATCTTGGTATCGAGTGCGGTGAGCTCGGTGTGGATCTCCAGGCCGATCACGGCCTCCCAATCCTGCAGGACCTCGGAAAGCTCCTTCATTACAGCTCGCCTCCCTTCCCGGCAAAATCGGGCGCGACGGAAAGCGCGGGCGCACCCGTGGCGGCATCGGCAAAGCCGCGCTCCAGGGCGCGGGCAAACGTGAGCAGCTGACGGTCCTTAAAGGCCGGACCAACCAGCTGGGCAGAAACGGGCAACTGAGTATCCTCGCCCAAGCCCAGCGGCACTGAGATACCACCGTTGCCGCAGATGTTGAGCGAGATGGTGTACAGATCGGAGAGGTACATCTGCGTGGGGTCGCTGATCTCGCCAAACTTAAAGGCCGTGCGCGGCGAGGCGGGCATGAGGATGGTGTCCACCTTGGCATACGCGGCGTCGTAGTCCTGCGTGATGAGCGTGCGGGCCTTTTGCGCAGCGTAGTAGTACTTGTCGTACACGCCCGAGCTCAGCAGGTAGGCGCCGAGCATCTGACGGCGCTTGGCCTCGGCACCAAAGCCGTGGGCACGCGAAAGCGAGCTCTGGTCGGACAAGTTGGCGCAGCCCTCCTCCTGATAGCCGTAGCGAATGCCGTCGAAACGTGCCAGGTTGGAGAACGCCTCGGCCGGGCCGATGACGTAGTAAGCGGCGATGGCGGCGTCCAGGTGCGGCAGGTCGACCTCGACCAGCTCGGCGCCCTGGTTCTGCAGCTCCTGGGCGGCGCGCTGAACAGCGGCCTTGACCTCGGGCGTCAGGCCCTCGGCCTCCATAAACGCGGGGATGATGCCCACGCGCTTGCCCTCGATGCTGTCGTTGAGGTGCTCGGTAAAGTCGACGGCGCAATCCTGGCTGGTGCAGTCGTACGGATCGTGGCCCGCACCGGTAAGCGCGTTCATGGCCAGCGCGACATCCTCGACCGTGCGGCCAAAGGGGCCCACCTGGTCGAGCGACGAGCCAAAGGCAACCACGCCGTAACGGCTCACGGCGCCATACGTGGGCTTAAAGCCCACCACGCCGCACAGCGACGCCGGCTGGCGGATGGAGCCGCCGGTGTCCGAGCCCAGCGAGAGCGCGACCTCGCCCGCGGCGACGGCGGCAGCGGAGCCGCCCGAGGAGCCGCCGGGCACGCGCTCGGTATCCCAGGGGTTGTTGGTGCGATGGAACGCCGAGCTCTCGGTAGAGCTGCCAAAGGCGAACTCGTCCATGTTGGCCTTGCCCATGGGCAGGCAGCCGGCATCGAGCATGCGCTGGACGCAGGTAGCGGTGTAGACGCTCTGATAGTTCTCGAGCATGCGGGAAGCGCAGGTGGTGCGCGTGCCCACGAGGTTCATGTTGTCCTTAATGGCCAGCGGCACGCCCGCGAGCGGGGGCAGCGGCTTGCCTGCGGCACGGTCGGCATCCACGCGCGCGGCGGCCTCGAGCGCGAGCTCGGGCGACACCTGCAGGAATGCCTGAACCCCGCCCTCGCGCGCCTCGATGGCAGCAAGGGAGGCCTGGGCCACCTCGGTGGCGGTAAAGTCGCCGGCGGCAACGCCCGCGGCGATCTGGGCGGCGGTAAGGGAATCGAAGCTCTGCGCCATTACTCGCTCTCCCCCTCTCCCAAAATGGACGGCACGCGGAAGTAGCGGTCGCGCGCGCTGCCGGCGTTTTCGAGCGCGACGTCGAGCGACAGGTCGCGCTCGGGCTCGCGTAGGTCATCGCCCATCACGTTGGACAGGCTTCCGATGGGATGGAACGTGGGTTCCACGTCGGGCAAGTCATATTGCAAGACGGGCTCGAGCATCTGGACGGCGTCGTTCAGGTAGGACGTCATCTGGGTGAGCTCGTCATCGGTCAGTGCGATCTTTGCGTACTCGGCGATGCCGCGCACGTCTTTCTCGCTGAGTGCCATAGGCGCTCCCTTCCGCATAACAGTTAAACCGCTCTAGTATACAGGGCAACGCCGCTCGGAGCAGGTGCTTTACCTAAATGCAGCGAAAACGTAACGAGGGCGGCGGCTGGCAGGCGGCGGGCTGGCGGTTCTGAAGCGAAAACCGCATCGTCCACAGCGAAGACCGTCTCGCCCACAGCGAAAACCATCACAACATTCGACGCTTTTCGCCAAAAACGCGATTTTCATCGAATGTTGTGATGGTTTGAAAGCCCCGACCACCACAAAGGTGCCTGCCCCCATTGTGGTGGTTCCGAACGATGTCTTATGCCGAGACCTTAGCCTTGCGGCGTTTACGGACCGCATGGATCACGATGTCCAGCAGCAACAGCACAATGGCCACGACCACGATAAGCACGGCGAACTCGCGCTTGCCCCAGTGGCGGCCGGCCAGCGACTTTTGCTTGTCGACGTCCTTCTTGTTGTACTTGGTGCGCACGCAATGCACCAACAGGCGATGGTCGTTCACGCCGTAGGGCGTGCAGGTGACGAGCGTCACCTTGTCGGCACCGGGCTCGATGGTCAGCGACTCCATCTCCTCGGGCAGCACCACCTCGGAGTCCACCATCTTGTAGGCGAGCGTCTTATTCATGGTGTGCAGCAGCACCAGGTCGCCGGGCTCCAGCGAATGGATGTCGTCGAACATACTCAGGTTGCGCATGCCCGAGTGCGCGGTGAGCACGCAATGCGTCGAGGTGCCACCCACCGGCAGGCTCGTGCCCTCCAGGTGGCCGACGCCCGCCATGAGGACTTCTTCGCTCGTGCCGTGGTAGATGGGCATACTCACATCGATGGAGGGGATCTCGACCCAGCTCATCATGGGGTCGCGGTCAAAGATGAGCTGCTGGGCGTAGGGCTCGATCTGGTCGGCGGGAAGCTCGGTGGCCTCGCCCGCCAGCTGCTCGTTATAGGAGCGCGCCTGGAGCAGGATGCGCTCACGCTCCTCTTCAGACAGCGCATCCACGGTGCTGGACACGGTGCTGATCTGGTTGAACACGCCCGAGGCCTCGAGCCGGTCCAAGATCCACGGCCAGGTCATAAGGCCCACGCCAATAAGGATGATGACGATGGTGATGAGCCGGTCGGCCCAGCGCGGCAGCCGCTTGCGGCGGCGCTTGGGTTTGGGCTGAGGGCTTGAGCCGCCGTTGTCCGCGGCGTTATTGCTCTTCATATGTTTGGCGCCCTGCACCATCGCCAGTCACTCCTCTACAACTCAAGTTGTCTAAACAAATAATAGCCGATTAGCGAGCCCCGCGCCGGATAACGCAGCCAGATTGCACCGTCCGGGCCACGTAACCCCACTCAACCAATCAAGCCATATGTTGCTTTCATCGTCTCGAGCAACTGCACCATCGTTGCGCCCGCAACCCCAATCTGTTTCAGATTGACGTCGCCCACCTCGCAATCTTTAACAAACGCAAGCATATCGTCCTTCAGTTCTCCGCGCAGGTCGACGCCTTCCGACTCGCCAAGCAGCTGAGCAAGCCTCAGCGCATCGCGTTTATGCTTTTTTACCTTCCTCGAATCAACGTTCTCCCCCGCTTCCCTTCTAGCTTTTAGGTCGAGATACGCCTTCGCTTTGAACGGGACAATGTATTCCGTGCCCAAGACCGAAACGCCGCCTACGGTCCGAATTCCCTGAAGGAACAAGCTGTAGTAAGCATCGTCCAACAAAATTGCCGAAAGACTGCTTATGTTTTCATCAACGTGAATTGGCGCCACATCAATCCCCTCACGACCCTTTAGAAAGTCGGGGCACTTCGCGAAGAGCTCGATCATATGGGGGTAACCCGGCCTCTTTGGCTCTGTAAACCGATAAAAACATGAGCCTTTACCTTCGCCCCAGCCGCAGCGGTAGCCGCCATCACGCACCAAAGTCCATATGGCTTCTGCCGTCTGAGGCAACCGGTCATCGGCGACAATTACCACATCAAAATCGTGAGTCGCCCTGAATGAAAGCCCCGCCTCCGCGAGCAAAATGTCGCATGCCGTGCCGCCGATAAGGGCATACGATCCTGCAGCTTCTTGCATATGCTGCTGAAATTCTTGGAGACCTTCTACAGCGCTTCTCGCCATGGATATTCCTTTCCAAACATGCGATCGACTTCGAGCTGAATTCGCTCATCGTCGATCGCCGCCAAAGATAGCGCAAGCGAAATGTCATCGACGCGGGAGGAGTCGGCAAACACGGGCGCATAGCGCCACACTTGGATCATCGCCGTTTCGTTATCCGACAATTCCCCATCTGCGACTTCAAGGCCACGCAGTTCACGCCATACGCTTCTTAAGACCGCCTTTTGATCCATGCCCGGAGCCGCGAGCATCGAACGCGCAGCGAGCGCTGTCTCCCCAGCGTCAGCGAGACAGTCGATCTGTGGTGCCCTCCTTGCAAAAAAGACCTTCGAGACAGGCGAGAAGAGCTCTGCCATGTGCTCACTGAGCAGAAGATCCACGGCCACGGGAAACACAATGACACGTCGTTCGCGCCGTTCGCGCTTTGCGAGCCCCCTGTCTACAAGCTCGGTTATGGCCTCACTCGCGCGGCTTGCCGAAATCCCAAGCGCACGACAAAGGTCATCGGAATGATATGACTCCTGCCCTGCCCCCCAGATTGCGGCAGCCTGCGCGTTGGGTGACATCTTGGTCGCGCGATTATGAAATCTAGTGCCGCCCCTCTCCGTGCAGGCCGCGCCCATAAATGGAAGAAAGGCCTGTCTACCAGAGCAAACAAAGGGGATTCCTTGTGCGACCAATGCCTTGCGTTGGCGCGCATCGGCATCAGGAAACGAAACGACGACAGGAGCCTCCGCACGCAAGGCTAACTGGCTATAGACTCTCTTAGCCTCGGGAAGTCCTACGCCAGCAGGCAAACTTGCAAGCAAAAAAGAAAAACCATTTGCGTCAACGGCGCGGACCTCAATCGACCGTAGATGCAGTGGCAAGTGTGCGGATCCAGGCCAAGTTTTAGCCTTGGCGGAGAGGCCTAGTGCTTCTTGTAAGTAGGTAAGCGCTTCGTTCATTTCCATCGTTTTCGTTTGATTCCATTTCATATTGGAATTATACATAATTTTCGGAATTAACGAGATTTCGTTCGTGCGTAGGCCAGCTTTTGAGTTTTCGGTTGATTTCCGATCTCAGCCGAACACATTGAGCGGATAGGCCATTCCCGCAGTTAGCCGAACGCCCCCGCGGCCCCTCCTGGGGTCCGGG
>JBKXPS010000021.1:0-7070 GCA_047014445.1 Collinsella aerofaciens
CCGCCTTTACAGGACGTATATTATCAATGAAGTTATTGTACACCCCTGCGGCAGAAATAAAATCGGCCCCGTGGAACCCGGTTCCGAGTCCGTCCCCGAGGGCTAGGGCTCCGCCGTCGCGTGCGGTAGAATCGCAGCGGCGGATTCCCGCGCGCGGGCGATGCTTTCCTTTGGAGGTGTCGCTTATGTCAAAGGTCTTTGAAGCCCTCGCCGCCCTGGCGGCGGTGGGCACGTTCATCGTCACGTTTCTCGATTCGTACGAGATCCAGTTCAGGATTCGGAGGCGCGCGCGGACTGTGCGCGACGGAAGGGAGCAGCGCCAGCATCGGCGTAAAAAATAAGGCCGGGAGTGCAGCCCGGCCTTTGCAACTGAAAATCCGCATCGCCCGCGTATCTGGTTAGCCACCTGCGCGGGGTCCGCTTCTTTCGATTTCGATTATACCCGTTCCCGCCGCCATGGAATGGGTACAGAACCTAAAACCACCGAACGATTGGATTCAGCACATGAGCGCAGATGGCCTCATGTCGCTCAAAATACGTCTCCTTTCCCCGTCGAAGGAGAGCGTTTTTTAGCGACAAAGGAGACAAGAGAATGATTTGGTTTACCAGCGATACCCACTTCGGGCACGAAAACGTGCTCAAGTTCACCGACCGGCCGTGGGAAACGATCCAACAGATGAATTCGGCGATCGTCGCCAACATCAACGCGCGCGTCGGCATGAACGACGAGCTCTACATCCTGGGCGACTTCTCGTTCAAGATGACCGCGCAGGACGCCTACGGGCTGCGGAAGAAGATCACATGCAAAAAGGTTCACCTGGTGCCCGGCAACCACGACAAAGATTGGACGCAGCCCGCGGTCTCCAGGGCCTTTATCACCGAGCCGCCTATCTGCGTGCTCAAGATCGACGGGCAGAAGATCGTCATGAGCCATTTCCCCATGGCCGACTGGCAGAGCATGTCGCACGGCAGTTGGCACCTGCACGGGCACATCCACAGCAGTGGCGGCGCGTACAACGAGTTCAACCGGAAGCAGGGGCTTCTCCGCTACGACGTGGGCGTGGACGCCAACGCCTGTGCACCGGTGAGCCTCGACGAGCTGCGGGCATGGTTCTCCGGCGTCGGCGAGCCGTGCGGGCGCGTCAAGTGGCCGTGGTGGGTCAACCAGACCGGCGACAGACAGGTCGAGCGAGAGCTGGCCGCGTACAAGCGGGAGAGGGCAAACTGATGGCGATCTTCGTAACGGGCGACGTGCACGGAGGGGCCGAATACGGCTCCAGCCGCTTCTCCTCCAAGAGCTGGCCGGACGGCAGGACGCTCTCGCGCGACGACGTGGTGGTGGTCGCCGGCGACTTCGGATTCGTGTGGGACGGCTCGAACACCGACCGCTACTGGCTCGACTGGTTCGAGTCCAAGCCGTGGACGACATGCTTCGTCGACGGCAATCACGAGAACCACCGGATGCTGGCGGAACTCCCCGAAACCGAGTGGAACGGCGGGCGCGTCCACGTCGCACGCCCGCATGTGCTGCACCTGATGCGCGGCGAGGTCTTCGATATCGCCGGGACGACCGTCCTCGCCATGGGAGGTGCCGCGAGCCATGACAGGGAATGGCGCAAGGAGGGGAAGTCCTGGTGGCCGGAGGAGATGCCGAGCGAGACCGAGATGAAACGCTGCCGGCGCAACCTCGATGCCGCCGGCTGGAAGGTCGACTACGTGGTGACGCACGAGGCCCCGGCCGACCTGGCGGGCGACCTCTGCTGGGAGTGCAACCGTCCTTTCGAGGACGACCCGCTGCAGAACTTCCTCGGCGAGATCGACCGGCGGCTCGACTTCAAGACGTGGTTCTTCGGCCACTACCACGACGACGAGTGGCGCGACGGCAGGCACCGGCTGATCTACCGCGACATCGTGCCGGTCGGCGTGCGCAGGGAGGACGAGGACCGGGAGCCGGTCGGCTAGCGTCTGGGGCCGCGCCGGTGGCCGTCCTCCGGCTCGAGCTCGGGGCTCTCCGCCTGTGCCATACCGCCCGCGAGCCTGTCGCGCTCGTCGGCGAGGCGCTTGCGCTCGACCGCGAGCTCGGCGGCCTTGCGCAGGCTCGCGCCCAGCGCCGCGGGCGCGCCGCCGCGCTGCAGCTCGCGTATCTGCTCGTCGAGTGCCGCGATCTGCTCGTCGAGCTGGCCCAGCAGCTCGGCCTTGGTGTCGGTCTGGTCGGCAGTCGCGGCAGTGACGCGCTGCTGGGCCTCAACCGCGGCCGCAGCGGTGGCCATGGCCACGCGGCGGCGCTTCGCGAGCGCGGCCTTGCGCTTGCGTTCGCCCTTCTTGGGACGCACGCGCCACGCCTGCTCGGCGGTGTTGCGCTGGCGCTCGAGCGCCGCGACCTCGTCGCGCAGCCGCTCAAGCTCGGCACCCTCCTGGCGCAATTCGGCGCGGAGAACGCGCAGGCGCTCGTTACGGGCCCTGATTTCATCGTTCTGCTTCACACGGTCGGCATGCCCGATCAGGCCGACGCCACCCTCGTGAATCGTCGGTTCCTCGGCCAGACCTCTTTCCTTATTACTGCGATGGTCGATGACCTGTGGCACAACGCCCGCCGCCACGGCCGCGGCTGCCAGATGCCTGTTGGCGATTTTCGCCCAGGCCTCGCGCACCTCGTCCATCTCCTCGCGGCCCACGGCGTAGGCGCTCTGCCCCTCCCTGCGGTGCATCTGCACTGGCCTCTTGCTGGTCCTATCCTTGGTGCCAAGCCCCTCGGCCTTGGCCTGCTTCATGGTCCTGCGCTGGCCGTCCTCGAAGTTGTACAACTTTTGCCACCCCGCGGCCTTGGCCGACTTCCACTCCGTCGCGCGGATGGGCATACGGTCCCCGTGTTCGTTCTCGCAGAGGTAGAAGCACTGGCCCGTCTCGTCCTTGGTTTTCTGCACGAAACCGTCTGCTTCAAGGTCTAGCGCGGACACCAATATATGCGCGTGTGGGTTGCCGCCCTGGGCGCTGTCGTGGATCGCCCAGTCGCAGGCCTTCGCGGGGAACAGGGCGCAGAAGTCCCGCACGCAGGCGCGGCGCCCGTCCTCGTCGAGCTCGATCGGCAGCGCGAATTCGTAGCGTTTCGCGACGAGCGTCTTGCCGCCGCCGCCCTCGACCCAGACGCGCTCGGCCTCGTTCCAGAGCTCGCCGCGGCCCACGGGCGGGACGCCGGCGGGAAGGGCAAGGCCCTCGTCCAGGACGCGTTCCTTTCTGGCGTAGTCGCAGACCTCGCCCGTGCGCTCCTCTATGAGTGTCTGGCCTGACTGGTAGGCAGCCTTCTTGACGGCCCCCGCCCCGGTGGCAGGGGAGCAGCCGCGCACGTTCAGGTGATAGATAGCCATCGGTCGAGTTCCTTTCTTGGCAAAGGGCGCAGTCGCGCCCTGCGCAGCGGTGCTGGTGCCATGAGCCGCGGTCGGCGAATGGCGCTGGCAGCGCGGAGCGCAAGGGAGCGGGACGCGACCGCGCAGCCCCTCCACCGTGGACGTGAGCCGCCCAAGGCGAACGGGCGCGATGGAGTGGGCGGAGAGCCGTCCGCAGGACCGCACGCCACGCTGGACTTTTGCCGCGGCAAAAGTACTGCGAAGTGCGCACTACCTCTGGTAGTGACGAGTCCCACTAGTGAAATTGTACGGCGCATTGGGGTAAACTTGCAAGTGAATGACACCCCTCGACAAGCAAGGAGAACGGGCATGACGGCATCCATCAGCGAGCAGATCGCGAAGAAGAGGGCGGCTGCGGAGAAGAAGGCCGCCGAGGCTGCGGCGATCAAGAAGGAGATCAGGAAGCTCGAGCAGAGGCAGGCGGCGGCCGAGCGCAAGGCGAGGACGCACCGCCTGGTCGAGGTTGGTGCCATCTTTGAACAGGCCACGGGCCTCACGTTCGACACCGAGGACAGCCGCGCCATCCTGTCCGAGGTCCTGAACCAGCGCCTGCGGTACAACGACGGCAGCACATCGACCCGAGGCGAGGACATCGCCGCGGCCTGCGGCAGCAGGCAGGGCGGGGGCCAGCAACAGTGAACGTGAAACTCTATTACGCGCCCGAGCGTGACACGGCGGGGCGCCCCGTAACCTACTCAGACGGAGGAAGGTTCGCCGGGTTCGTTCGCCGCGGCAGGATCGAGAGCTATTACACCAGGGCCGACGGCAGCGCAGCGATCACCATGGAATACTTGGGCGTCTCCCCTGACGGCCTGAAAGTCGAACTGTGGTCGGCACTTGAGGACGATCCCGGCGACGCACTCGACAGCCGCGCCGCCGCCTGCGGCGATGAGCGCGGGTACGCCGCGGCGTCTGAGGCCGCGGCGCGTACGACCTCAGACTCGCGCCAGTTCGTCCGCGCCCTGGCGGCGATGCCCGAGGAGCTGGCGGCGCAGGGCTACCGCGCGGCGGATCCATTCGACTTCTTCAACATCGCGGCGTCGACCCTGGGAATCTACCGCGTCGACGTCGACGGCGAGGTCTACTGGCCGGCAGGCGAGGAGTGACCGAGCGAAAAGGGCCCGCGAGTCGTTAAGAAACTCGCGGGCCCCGCTATTCTTGTCTCCCCGGCCCGAGCAGCCTCATGGCCATGCGCCCGCGCCTCCACCACGGCGTTGCCGCAATCGCCTGCTGGCGCTCGGCAAGCGACGCGAGCTTGCCGGCGAGCTCCGCGACCCTCGCGTTCGCCTCGGCGAGTTGCGCCTTGGCCTCGGCCTCGGCGCGGGCGGCGCGGTCGCGCTCGGCCGCAAGTGCCTCCATCAGCTCGGCGTTGCGGGACCGTTCGATTTCCAGTTGGGCGGCCAGGGAGTCAACCAGGGAGTCGGGGGCGGGCGCGATGGGCTCGACGGCTGGCTGGCGGGACGGCTTGCCGGGGTTCTTCAGGGCGTCGGCGATGGCCGCGGCGGCGAAGTCATCGAGAAAATCGGTGTTCCCGTTTCGTGAAACATGGTTTCCCAGTCCCAGCTTCTCGATGTAGTTCGCGACTGTTCGCTTTGAAACACCCAGTTCAGACGCTATTTCACGCTTCGTTATGCCCATTGTTCAACCTATCGTCAATCGGGAATGTTTCCCGGGAAACATCGGGGAGTTTCACGGCGGTTCCCGATGATTTTACCGTTTCACGTTCCCGTTTTTCCCGTTTCTCGTTCTCCGCTTCGACGCGTTTCCAGCACTCCTCGACTCCGGCATCCAGGCCGACGGCCTCCTGCGCGGCCTCCAGCCTGGCGGTAGTGGACCGCAACGGGGTTAGGTACCCGCGGTCATCAGCCGTCGACCAATACTCGTCTAGCGCGGCCCTAAACTCGGCCATCGCAGAGTCACACGGATCATCCAGCTTTTCCAGGTCTGCAACGTCCTCCGGCATATCGCGCAACCACTTGATAACGGTCGTGCGCGATATGCCCAGTTCACGGGCGATGGCACTGTGATTAGCATCGGGGTGCGCCGCGGCGTACTCGCGAACGAGCTCGGCCTTTGTCGGAGCTCCGTCTTTATTGCGCCAACTGCCGTTCGGATGATCGATCTCGCGGAGAGCGTTCATGACCTCTATATGCTGTCTCTGCGGGCGCCCGTTCCTCTTGTTTTTTGGCAGCCCGATGGCCGTGCGGCGTTCGATGCGCTCGCGGGTTAACTTGTGGATGATGGGGTCGTAGTACGCCCCAATCGCGGAGAGTGCGTCATCCTCGGTGAAGTGGTTGTCCTCGCGCTCCGTCAGGCCCTCGAGTGTCGGCACGAGCGCAATCGCGTCGGCCTCGAGCTCGTCATACGGGATACCGCACTTATTGGCGTAGGCGGCCAGGACATTGAGGCACCAGTAGCGGTGGTGGTCGGTGGCCTTCGTCTCGACCTCCCCACGCCACCAATCGTAAAGGTCGCGCTTGCAGGTCCAGCGCCCGGGGGCCTTGCCCTCGACGATGCGCGCCTGGTACCACTCCGGCCAGAGCTTCTTGGCGCGCTCGATGGGGGTCCGCCCGGCGGTGCGCATGAGCTCCATGAACTCGTCGCGCTTCTTCCCGCCGCGAACGCCCGCGTAGCCGAGCAGGTAGTCCATGCTGCAGAGCCAAGGTTTCCCGTCCTCGCCGTTGTGCACGAACGCCACGGCCTCGTACTTGTCCTTGATTTTCGACCTCTCGGTCTTGCCGTTCAGCTTCGTCGGCGTGCCGGGCATCCTGAAGGGCTGGTAGATGCCCTGGTGCTGGACTTCCTCGAGCGTCGAGACGGTGTCGCGCCAGATGTAGTCCGTGAGCATCGCCTTGAACTCCTGCAGAAATGGCACGACACGCGGCACCAGCGGGATCGGCTGGTCAAGCACGTAGTAGAGGTGGAAACCCGTACCCGAGTTCACGAGAAAGGTCGGTTGGGGAAGGGACACCCACTTATCTGCCGCAAACGCCGGATCACGGCCGTTGCGGAACTGCTTCAGCATATTCTTCAGCTCCTGCACGCCGACGCCGTCGAGGTCGATTGCGAACGCGTGCAGGAACCGCGCGTTCGCGGCGACGCGACTCTTGCCGAAGAACGACACGGGCGCGCAGAAGACGGACTCGTTCTTCCTGTTCGAGTCGATGACGCGCTCCATCACGCCGTCGAGGTCATCGGTCAGCGTGAACCGCTCGACCACGGGGACGTCGTGTTTGCGGCCCGTCTTGGTCTTAACCGTCTTGGTCTTGTTGGTGATCTGGATGGCGATGCCGTTGGGATGGCCACCGCCCCTCTCGTGCCACGGGACCTCCTCGCCGCGGGGCTGCAGGAAACCCTCGGGGAAGATGGTCCGCCAGAAGTCGTACGGGCTGACCCATTCCCAGGACGGATAGTCGGACAGGAGGATATCGTTCTTCTCTATGTAGGCATGGCGCTGGGCTGCCCACCAGGCATCATCATGCTCGGGTTTCTTCTTGCGATCTGCCACTGAACACCACCCTCCATACCAGCCGCCCCCGGGGGCTAAGGCCCCGCCTTTACAGGACGTATATTATCAATGAAGTTATTGTACACCCCTGCGGCAGAAATAAAATCGGCCCCGTGGAACCCGGTTCCGAGTCCGTCCCCGAGGGCTAGGGCTCCGCC
>JBKXPS010000022.1:0-5845 GCA_047014445.1 Collinsella aerofaciens
CCCCCCCCCAGTCTGACTAACACATATGAAATGCGGAAACCCTCAGCCTTCCCTTGGGTTTTACGGCGACCTTCTAGGCGATCCTGGGCTTTCCCGAGTCCTCAAACCGCCATGTGTCACGGTTTGTCGGGGCATGAGCCCTTTTACCAGAGATTTGTTTTTGATTAGCGAGGCGGCCCAACCCCCCTCGCGCCCAGCATACGCGAGCGGGGGCGCTGAGCTGCCACTTAACCGTCGCGGACATGTTGTCGAGCGTCTGCTTGGCCTTGACGCCATCGCGCCGTCATCGGGGTGTGGATCGCCAGAAGGTGGCCGATATTGCCGCCTGGGGGCGCACCGCCGACCCATGCCTGGGGGCCGACTAGTCCGCATGGACTGCTCTTCTGCATGTCACAGTCTCACGCTATTCGAGCTAAGGGCTACCTTTTTGAACGGGCATACAACCCGTGCCGACGTGGAACGGCCTATGTGTCGCTCCACAAAAAATGGGAGCCATTGAGGTGGCTCCCATTTGCGAATTCTCAGCTTGCTAATAGCGTGACCTGCGGGTTGCTGCTATGATAGACATGTCAGGCAAGCGGGGTAGTAGCTTTCCTGGCGCTGTAGAATCGCGAGTTGGTAGCTCGCCTCTACTCGTGCGAAGGTGTTGGTAGCACCAACGCACAGCCCAATAATAGCAGCAGCCCGCCCGCTACGGCGGGCAGGCTGCTATTTTTTTTGACTATTTTCGCAGGTAGATACACGTACGCTGCCGTACAAAATATGTTCAAATCGCTACAACAAAACAGAATGAAGCGCAAGGGGGCTTCCCGTTCGGGAAGCCCAATTTTTGCTATTTGCCGACGCCGATGGCTAAGGCCCTGCCTTTACAGGACGTGGGGTAGAATCTTGACCGCCGCGAAACCCGTCTGCGGGCAACGCTTCGATCCCCGATTGGAGCGGCCTATGAACTTGTTTCTTGAAATCCTGCGTGCCACGGCCTATCTGACCAGCATCACCCGGTCCGTCCTGTACGCGATCCGGTGGTGGAAGGAATATAAGCAGAACGGATAGCGAAGGGAGAAAGAAATAGCCCGGCTGGCACCGGGCTATCAATTCGACTGTACCTGCGTTGCCCGCGTTCCGAAAGTGTGACTACCTGAGGAGCGGGTTTCGCGGCACAACCTGATTTTACCCGGTGGGGCGTCTCTTTTGCAGCCGCTCCACCGTTTTTTTACGCCTACCACCAGTGGTGGCCGCGGGCGGCGGGATTGCCGCCGCGAACGGTCATGGCCATAGCCGGCGCCGATGTAGCTGAAGCTACCGCGGCGGCTAGTGCTTGGGGCCGCGGTGCTTCTGCTCAGTCTGGGGCGGCTCGGGCCTGCGCGGCGCGGGGTCCTCCCCCGCGAGACGCGCCCGCTCGTCGGCGAGCTTTCGGCGCTCGACTCCCAGCGCCGCAGCCTCCCGCAGGGGACCAGACAGCATCGCGGCAGAATTGCCGCCCTGCAGCGTCCTAATTTTGAGGTCGAGCGCGGCGATCTGCTCGTCGAGCTGAACGATAAGCTCGGCACGGGTGTCGGTCTGGTCCACTGCCGCGGCGGTCGCGCGCTTCCTTGCCGCGGTGGCCGCCGCGGCGGTGGCCATAGCCGTGCGGCGGCGCTTGGCTAAGGCCGCCTTGCGCTGGCGCTCGCCCTTGCGCGGTCGCGACTGCCACGAATGCTCGGCCGTGCGGCGCTTGCTCTCGAGGTCGGCGATCTCCTGCTGCAGCTGCTCGAGGGCGGCGCCCTCGTTCTGCAGCTCGGAGCGCAGGACGCGCAGGCGGGCGTTGCGCTCGCGTATCTCCTTGTTGAGTTTCACGCGGTCGGCGTGCCCGATCAGCCCCGCGCCGCCCTCGTGGACGGTCGGCTGCTCGTCCAGCCCCCTATCTCTATTAGAGCGATGGTCTATGGCCACAGCCGCGGTACCCGTGGCCGCGGCGTGCGCCGCGAGGTGCCTGTTCGCGATGCTCGCCCAGGCGGCGCGGACCTCGACCAGCTGCTCCTTCTCCACCTCGCGGGCGCTGCGTCCCTCCGTGCGGTGCATCTTGACGGGGCTCTTGCTGACGCGGTCCTTGGTGCCAAGGCCCTCCGCTCTCGCCTGCTTCATGGTTCGGCGCTTGCCGTCCTCGAAGTTGTACAGCTTTTGCCAGCCCGCGGCCTTGGCCGCGGCCCAGCCCGTCGCGGGGACCGCGATGCGCTCGCCGCCGTCGTTCTGGACGAGGTACCAGCTCTGGCCCTTCTGCGCTTTGGTGCGGGGCACGAAGCCCTCCGCACCGAGGTCGAGCGCAGACACCAGCACGTGGGCGTGCGGGTTGCCGCCGCGGCCGTCGTCGTGAATCGCCCAGTCGCACGCCTTGGTCGGGAACAGTGCGCAGAAGTCGCGCACGCAGGCGAGCCGCCCGCGCTCATCCAGCTCGACGGGAAGGGCAAACTCGTACCGCTTCGCCACGAGCTCCTTGCCCCCGCCCGCCTCGGACCAGACGCGCTCGGCCTCGTTCCACAGGCTCCCGCGGTCGATGGGCGGGGTGCCCGCGGGCAGGGCCAGGCCCTGGGCGGTGACGCGCTCCTTGCGGGCATAGTCGCAGAGCTGGCCAGACCGTTCCTCGACGAGCGCCTGCCCTGACTGATAGGCGGCCTTGCGGACAGCGCCCGCGCCAGTCGAGGGCGAGCAGCCGCGGGCGTTCAGATGGTAGATGGCCATAGCGAGTTCCTTTCTGGCAAGGGGCGCGGACGCGCCCCGCGCAGCGGTGCGGTGCGCCATGAGCCGCGGTCGGCGAATGGCACCCGTGCCGCGGAGCGCAAGGGAGCGCCGCGACCGCGCAGCCCCGCCGCCGTGTACGTGAGCCGCCCAAGGCGAACGGGCGCGGCGGAGTGGGCGTAGGGCCGTCCGCAGGACCGCACGCAATGCACCGCTTTACCGCAGGGAAAGTGGTGCTAAGTGCGCACTTCTAAAGAAGTGATATACCCATACCGCGTAATTTTACCGCGCTGATGGGTATATTTTCCCGCAAGGACAAACCGCAACGAGCAGGAAGGACGGTCGATATGACGGCTTCGATTGACGAGCAGATCGCACGGAAGAGGGCTGCGGCCGACAAGCAGGCCGCGAGGGCGGCGGCGCTGAAGAAGGAGCTGAGGGACCTCGAGCGGAAGAAGGCCGCGGCCGAGCGGAAGGCCCGCACGCACCGCCTGGTCGAGGTCGGTGCCATACTCGAGCAGACCGCTGGCATGACCTTCGATACCGAGGACAGCCGCCGCGCCCTGTCCGTCGCGCTGACCGAGGAGCTGCGGTACACGAACGGCCAGCCGTTCACCCGCGGCGGCCAGATCGCCGAGGCCGTCGGCATGATGCTGGAGGCAAACGGTGAACGTTAAGGTCTACTACTCAGCCTACCGCTCCGCGGACGGCGCGGCCCTCTACTACGGCGGCGGCCCCGACGTCGGGCAGTTCATCCGCCGCGGTCGCATCGAGAGCTACTACACCCGCGCGGACGGGTCGGCCGCGATCACCATGGAGTGCTTCGGCGTGAGCCCGAACGGGCTCAAGGTCGAGCTGTGGTCGAGCTGCGAGGACAAGCCCGAGGACGCGGTCAAGAACCGCGCCGCGGCGGTGGACGCATACGACGGTGAGGGGGACGAGTTCGGCGCGGCGAGGGAGGCCGCGGCGCGCTCGACCGATGACAATCGCGGCCTTGTCCGCACCATTGCGTCCATGCCAGCGGAACTCGCTGACGCGGGCCGCGCCGCGGCCGACCCCTACGAATTCTTCGAGATCGCGGGGGCGGCGCTCGGAATCTACCGCGTCGACGTTGACGGCGAGGTCTACTGGACCCTGGGCGAGGAGTGACACGATGAAGATCCGAATCGACGGCACGCCCGAGGAAATCGAACAGGCGGCGCACATCTTCGGGCCGAGCTGCGGCCCCATCAAGCTGACGAAGAAGCGCGACGGCGGCAACTTCGGGTACCTCGAGGTCGACGAGCGCCAAAAGATCATCTGCCTCGATTGCGAGACCACGGGACTCGACCCCAACGAGGACGAGATTCTTAGCCTGAGCATCGTCGATTGGGACGGCAACGTACTCCACGACAGGAAGTACAAGCCCACGCGCAAGACCGAGTGGCCCGATGCGGAGAGGGTCAACGGCATCTCGCCGGAGTCGGTCGCGGAGTGCCGCGGCATCTGGCAGGACGATGGCAGAATCGGCCAGATCATCTGCGACGCCGACGAGATTATCGGTTACAACGTCGGCTTCGACATGAGTTTCCTCAGCGCCGTCAACATCGGACCGTATAGACCTGGCCGCAAACCGCGCATCACCGACACCATGTATGAGTTCGCAAAGCTCCAGGGAGACTGGGACAGCGCTCGCGAGGATTACAAGTGGTACAAGCTGACCGAGGCGGCGCGGATCGCCGAGTACGAGTGGACCGACAAGGCCCACGGATCCCTTTCGGACGCGCTGGCGTGCCTTGCGGTGCAGAAGTACGTTGATGCCGAGTGGCGTCGGCTGCGGGGGCCGGAGGGAATCCAGATGCTTTACCCGAATTTCAGGTTCTGACGCGACACCGCCGCGATGACGCGGGTTTTGGGTCGAGAATCGGTGCGAACCGAATCTCGCCCCAAAACCCGCGTCATGCGCCGAGATGGGACGGACTGTGAACCGATTCACTGCCGCGACTTGATATAATCGCAGGTAGATTGATATATGAAGGTACCAATAATAGGCCTTATGTAAACTTGAACTGGAGCTGAGCCGCCATGACCGCTGCAAACCGTGACGCGACCGAAAAGCGCGATGCCGCGACTTTGACCACCATAGCCGAGGTCGCCAAGGCCTGCGGCGTGTCCAAATCGACCGCGGCGCGGCGCCTCAAGGAACTCGATCTGGCCACGGTTTCCGACCCATCCGACCGCCGCGGCCGACAGCTGCTCCCGCCCGCGACCGCGTCGGCGCTCGCCGCGGCGCTGATGCCGACCGACGGCTCCGCGCCCGAGGACCCCGAGGCCGCCCGCGACCTGCTCGAGGCGCAGGTCGAGCCGTACCGCGACCAGATCGCCGCGCTCGAGCGCGAGGTCGAGCGGCTGACCGACCAGATCGCCAACCGCGATGCCGATACGGTCGAAGCCATAGCGCAGGCCGAGCAGCGCATCGAGGACCTGAAGCGCGAGAACGCCCAGCTCCGCGATGACCTTGCGCTGAGCCGCCGTTTGGAAGGGTTCCACTGGCCCTGGACGCGCGACCGCATCAAGGCGCAGCACCTGCTACCAAAAAGTACCGTTTAACTGCTCGAGCTCTATCCCTAAGTCAACTCGGGCGCCCATTGAAAGCGCGGAAAATCGAAGATTTACCGCCCTTCCAACAAGCGCCACGCACCGCTCCGACGGGCTAAAAACGCCCATGAAAACCGCTCCGCGGTTTCCTACGGGCTACCCATCTCCGCTGGGTTTTGTCGTTTCACTTTTTGGGAGAGTTTCAAAAAGTTATCCAGAGAGAGGGGGTCCCTCTCCGAGGGCGGGCAGGGTGCATCCCATTTGGACGCGGGTGTATGAGGGCCGCGCAGGCCCTCATCAGAGCGAGCGCAGCGAGCGTGCCTGGACGATGGACGTGCGGGTTGCCCTGGCAGGGGCGGCGGCGGGTCGGCTGGATGGATTGACCGTCCATCGGTCTCCATGCCGATGGTTGGAAGTGTTGTTATGCTGCGCGGCTTTGCCGCAGGTTGGTGACGACTTAGTTTCTTTGGGATGCGTGGTCGAGACAGACTGCGGCCGCCCCCCCCCAGTCTGACTAACACATATGAAATGCGGAAACCCTCAGCCTTCCCTT
>JBKXPS010000023.1:0-5717 GCA_047014445.1 Collinsella aerofaciens
CGACGTTAAGATCGTCCGAGCCCATGCGCCTTAAAGACTCGAGCAGACCGGTCAGCTCGTTTTCGTTCATCTGCATGTCCTTTCGCTCGGCCCGGCGGAGAATGCCGCGAATAGATTTCCTTCGTCTCTCAGTTATCTCTCGTAATTATCTCTCATCTTACTGCTATCTCTCATATTAGAGATAAGTGAGAGATGAAAGATAAGATGTCTGCCATCTGTTTCTTTTAAACATGTTTTTGCTGGTAGAACAATTAGTATTGAGACAATACCATGATTGCTTGTCTCTTTGCTGCTCAGTTATCTCTCATATTTATCTCTCGTCTTTTAGCTATCTCTCATATTAGTGACGAATGAGAGACGAGAGACGTGTGAGTGATGCATGGACGTGGATTATTGGACAGCCGGAAAATCCCTCAAACAAAAAACGGGGCCGACCTTACGCCGAGCCCCGTTTTCAAACGGTCAGTTAGTTATCCAACGCGCGAGCATAGCAGTCAACATTACGCCGCCGCGAACACTCCCAAGCCCGTTCCGATGATGCAGATCGCGAAGATACCAATAATAATCCAAATGGGTCTTGACACCCTTTTTATAGAGGGCAACGCAAGCGAACGTTGCCAGCAAGGGCAGCAGACCGGGGAAGATCGAATCGAACAGATCCTGCAGGACAATCTCCGAACCACCCACATCAAAGGTCAAAGCTGTGGACAGCGAGACCTGTGCCGCAATCATCGCGCCAATGACGGTCATTCCGAGGACACCGGCAGCATGCGTCATGCGAGACATAAGGTTGTTCTCTTCGGACTGCTGCAAAAACTTGGTTCCCAGGTCGTATCCCAGATGGGCTGCGACGATACGCGTTGCAAAGTTAATTACGGAGTAGATGAGCGCGTACACGATGGGGCCGAGCGGGTTGCCCGTCGACGCGATGCCAATACCAATGCCGGCGGCGACCACGCGGAACGTACCCCAGTAGAACGAATCGCCGATGCCGGAAAGCGGTCCCATGAGGCCGACCTTCATGGCGTTAATCGAGGACGTGTCGAAGTTCTTATCGGCAGCCGCCTGCTCTTCCATCGAAACCGTTAGGCCGGCTACAAACGGAAGCACATGAGGCGTGATGTTAAAGAACTCGGTATGGCGATCAAGCGCCGCATAGTAATCGTCGTCGTTGGGATAGATCTTTCGCAGGGGCTTCTGAATGGTGTACATGAAGCCCATTGCCATCATCTTGTCGTACGACTGCGAGCACTGGCTCGTAAACTGGCGAAGGAACATGCTCCGATACATATCGGGAGTCATAATCGCGTCCTTCTTGGCCTCCTTGAGGTCGGTGTTCTGGGTAGCCATTAGAAGTCCTCCTCTTCATCTGCAGCAACCGCCTGCGGACCGGACGAGCCCTCGCGGAAGGCCAGGAGCAGCGCGACGCAAATGGCAGCTGCGGCGACGCCGACCACGTCCATCTTGAGGTAGATGACCATAATGAAGCCGATGAACAGCCAAGGAAGCAGCTTGTTGTCGCCCATGGTCCTAATAAGAAGAGCGAAGCCGATGCAGACCATGACGCCGGACGCAACGTTGAGGCCGTCCATCACAAACTGCGGAATCGCGTTGAGCGCATTGTTGATGAGGTCGGCGCCAAAGAACAGCGAGCAAAACACTAGCAGTGCAGACGGAATGCCAATCGACAGCGGCACGATGGTCAGATGGTACAGATTCGCCTTGGCAAGATCGCGATTTGCCAGAGCGGTCTCAATCTTCTTGCAGGCAAAGGCACCCGGAACGGCGTAGCAGAAGTTGCGCCACACCTGAAGGAAGACGGAGACGGGAAGGGCGAGTGCGACGGCAGTTGCCGTGCCCGTACCCGTAATGACGGCAAACGCGCAGCCAAGCACGCCGGAGGCATAGACCTCGGGAGGAACCGCCGCGCCGACCATGATGGAGCCCATGAACATGGACTCCAAAGCAGCGCCGACGATAACGCCCTGCTGGACATCGCCAAGGATCAAGCCGACAAACAGGCTTGTAAACAGCGGACGACCAAGCATCGTAATGCCAAATAATTGCTCGTCCATGGACGCAATAAATGCGACCAGTGCAACTAGAAGATACTGGACAACCATTTCGATCAACCCCAGCAACAGGTCTGCAGGCGAGGCATTCTGCGCAGCTCGCCTGCAGACAACCGCAGCAATTTGAGAGGATTAGTAGTTCATCTGGTGATAGTAACGACGCGTGGTGAGCGGGTGGTTACGGACGTGCTCGAGATGGCAGCTCAGACGCTCGGTGATGGTGTAGGTGACCATCGGGGAGACGATCTTGCGGAACTCGGGGTCGCTGAACGGCAGCTCGACCTCGGCGGTGTCGAACTTGTTCACGCGGACATGGACGCCCTTCTCGTCGGCGAGCATGTGAGTGAAGTTGTCCACGCGGTCCATGAGCTTACGGGTGTCGTCCTCGCCGTAGAGCATGATGAGGCTCGTGCCCTCCTCGCACAGTTCGATGGTGCCGTGGAAGAACTCGGCGGCGTGGATGGACTTGGTCTTGATCCACTGCATCTCCTCGAGGATGCACATGGCGTAGTCGTAGGCCTCACCCCAGAGCATGCCGGAGCCAATCACCATGTGGTAATCGGTGTCCTTGAAGTCCTCGGCCATGGCGGCGCAGCGCTCGTCCTGAGCGTCCTTGGCCTTGATGAGGTACGGAGCGATGTTGCCGAACTCCTCCATGAAGGTGTCGTACTTGGGGAAGGCGCCGGCGTTCTTGAGGAAGCGGGCGACCAGCGTGATCTGGTAGGTGTAGATGGCCTCGCACAGGACGTCGTCCTCGGCGAAGCTGAAGAACTTGTAATCGGCGTACTCGGTGGCCGGGGTGTTGTCGTTGGAGACATACATCAGCGTGCGGGCGCCCTGCTCCTGGCAGAACTTGGCGGCCTCGATGATCTCGGGGGTGGTGCCGGTACGGGTGGAGAAGACGCAGACCGAGTCCTTGTTGAAGGTCTTGGGCGGGCATGCGAGGAACTCAGCGGCAATCTCGCAGTGGACGTCGACGTCGGCCGTGGTGGTCTCGACCCAATACTTCATCGGGAGCGTGTGGGCCCAGGTGCCGCCGCAGCCGATGAAGAAGATGTTGGAATAACCCTGCTCGCAGACCTTGTCCACGGCAGCCTCAATCTGAGGACGGAGAGCGAGGGCATCGCTCACAACCTTCTCGTAACGAGGCTCATCGAAATTGAACATCCCTTACTCCTAACTCACTTGGATGAACCCTTCATTCATCCCATGACGTTATAATACTTTATATAACTAACTATGCAAGACCTATTTCAGGCTTTTTTGATTTTTCTTTAATCAGAACCACCCTTAAAAAGGGTGGTTTGCTCTTAGGGTATAACCCACGGGCCCCGGGCTCGCGTCTAAAGGCGCGGGCCCGGACTTCGTCCAGGCCTAGTGCATCTTGACCCGTGGCGTGCCGGTCAAACCGGCGGGGTCACCTCCTCTTGAAGGGGTCCTCGTACTCCTTCACGCTCAGCTTGTCCAGCGCGATGTCGTGGGACTCCTGCTCCCTGATGTACTTGGCGATCGTCGCCTCGTTCAGGCCGACGGTGGACACGTAGTAGCCCTCCGCCCAGAACTTCCTGTTGCCGAACTTGTACTTGAGGTTGGCGTGCCTGTCGAATATCATCAGCGAGCTCTTCCCCTTCAGGTAGCCCATGACGCTCGCGACGCTGTACTTCGGCGGGATCGCCAGCAGCACGTGCACGTGGTCGGGCATCAGGTGCCCCTCGATTATCTCGATCCCCTTGTACTCGCACAGCTTCCTGAGGATCTCCCCTATGTCGCTCCTGATTTGGTTGTAGATCACTTTGCGCCTATACTTCGGCGTGAACACGATGTGGTACTTGCACATCCACTTCGTGTGGGAAAGGCTGTAGGCCTTCTGGGCCATGGCGACCACCCCTTCGACTCGAATTCTTGACGGCCTGAACAATCGTCAATATCGGTCGGAGGGGTGGCTTTGTAAAGCCGTTTGTCTCCACCCGCGTAGCGGGTGGTTTAAAGCTGGCCGCTGCGCGGCCAGCAGACTAAAGTCTTGAAATAAAAAGCCCGCCGATCAAATGATCGACGGGCATAAGAAAGGAGGACCTAGTTAATAAATGCTAGACAATGGCATGTTTCCAGCTAGAAAACGTCCTTGGCAAACACCTTTGAGTCATTGGGGACCTGACGGATTTCGATAACCACGCCATCGTTCACAAGCTCTTGGATATGCTCGGCATCGGTTTCGGTCGCAAAGATCGCGGGGGTCGGATGAAGCGTGGTCTCGGGAGACTTTCGAGTTCCGCCCAAATTGATCTCCTTGATGTCTTTGCAACCCTTAGCAAGGCGATAGGCATCCTCGATCGTCTCGACAATGATAAACAGCGAGTACTTGTCGGTGACGCCGCTGTTGAGCGCCTCGATGGCCGCGTTTACGTCTTTTATGACGAGCTTCACGCCGTTGGGACGAGCTAGCCTCAAAGCGGCTTTTCTCATGTCGTCTTTTGCCACGGCATCGCTGGCACACAGGATGCAATCGACATCCAGCGCATGCGTCCAAGACATGGCGACCTGGCCGTGAATCAATCGGTAATCGACCCTCGTAAGCTTAATCATCAAAATCATCTCCACACGTAATAAAGGTAATGACAGGGTTGAATTATTCGTTGAAGCTTGAGCTAGAACTCTTCTTCTTCGACATCGGCAAGCATGTCCGCCGCCTCACAAAGCATGATAAACGAACGTGATCCCTCGACCGCGGCTTTGGCCTTGTCCGCATCCAGGGAGTCCAGCTGTGTAGCCATTTCCACCAGCAGCGGCAAGTTCATTCCGGTGATCAACGTAAACGATCCGGCGGTCTGCCTCTGAATGAATTCGTTGTTTACGGAACCGCCAAAGATGTCAGTTACGACAAACCACGTGTCGGCCGGATCCTTCGACTCCATCCAAGCATCGATAAGCGCTGCGACATCCCTCGTGTCGTCATCGACATAGGCGCACAGACACTCGATTCGGTCGTTGGCGCCCATCAGGATCTCGAGAGAGCTCTTCATACCTTGGGCGAGATAACCATGACTCGCTAGCAATATCTTATTCATAGTTCTCCAATATCAATAAGACGTACTATATTGTCATATCAAAGTATATAAGCAATTTCCTTTTTGCGGTGCGTTAATTCTCTAATTCCGCGAACGGTAACAATTGGTCGGTAAAACGGCCGCTCCTTTTACAGAACGGCCGCCCTTGCTTACAGATAGAACTTCAGTCGCTCGGTGCAGTACACCTGACGGGAGATGAAGAGCGGCTCGCCGCTTGGAGCATAACGTCTATCGACAAACAGAAGCAGCGAAGAGTCCAGCTCCACGTTAAGATATGCCGCCTCGAGCTCGCTCGCATAGCAGACCTCGAGCGTACGCGTGTTGGGGCCCATCTTGATCCCCTGGCGATCGAGTACCGCCATCAGCGAATCATCGAGGGATTCGTGCTCCAAAAAAGAAAGCGCAGCGGAATAGCTATTGGTTTCCAGCATCGTGGGCTTGCCATCCACAAGGCGCAGACGACGACTACGCAATACCTTTTGGGTATCGTCTACGCCCAGGAACTTCGCGTCTCGCAGGCTTGGGAAGTCCCAGCCCATTTCGAGAACCCTGGTAGACGCCTGTTTGCCCGCAAGCTGGC
>JBKXPS010000024.1:0-4774 GCA_047014445.1 Collinsella aerofaciens
TCCAAGTTAGACCATTTCAAATGGTTCGATGTCTGCCCGGATGCGACACTGAAGTGAGTGTCCATCCTCGCAGTATCCGGTTCTCAAGGTGCACGCCTGCGCTGGTTCCCGGTTGCACCGGGCCGCGCGGCAAGGAGATATATTGCCAGACCGGAGGGGCGCCGGGGGCGGGAATCTGGGCGTACACATTTCCTACACATCTTCTGATCCGACTAACGTTTGCCAGCCGTTACCTACCGCTCGCCGAGCATCTCTTTATATAAGGCAGCCTCATGGTTAAAGCGGATACGTCCCCCTAGCTAAAGCACAGCCAGCATCGAGCAACTCATCACGTTCTTCCACCGAGAACCCCTCGGCGTAGACGCGCACCACTGGTTCGGTCCCGCTAGGACGGACCAGCAGCCACGTGTCATCCTCGAATGACAGACGCAAGCCGTCCATATGACTAACGTTTTGCGGCACCTTGCCACAAATCGACTTGGGGTTTACGCCCGGCAGCAGGGTTCGTAACGTTTCGGCATCTTCGGCCTCAAGGCGCAAATCGCGTCGACCGTAACTCGTCTTACCAAAACTGTCCTCGAGTTGGTCGACCAGAACGCCCAAAGACGCGTCCGTCTTTGCCATAAGCTCACACAGAATCAGACAGGCGAGGATTCCATCACGCTCGGGCATATGCGCGGCGATGCCGATACCACCGGCTTCTTCGCCGCCCATGAGGACGCCGCCCTTCTTCATCTCCGCCGCTATATATTTGAAACCGACTGGTTTGACGGTCACGCGGCAGCCAAGCGCCTCGGCAATGCGACGCACGAGCGTCGAGCATGAAAGATTGACGACGACGCGCCCCTCCAAATTGCGAAATTGAACCAAGTCGCCCAAAACGAGCGCCATGATCTGATGCGGATGTATATATCTGCCGCGCTCGTCAACCGCGCCGATACGGTCGGCGTCGCCGTCGGTCACCAGGCCAGCGCAAGCTCCGTCCTCGATAACCGTGCGCTCGCAAGTGTCCACCCAAGGCTCAACGGGGTCGGGGCAGATATCTTCTTGATCAGACACCTGCCCGGCGTGAATCTCGTGCACCTCAACGCCAAGCTCGCGCAGCAAGTCGGCTAGATAGCCCTGGGCTGCGCCGCCCATGGGATCGACAACCACGCGCAAGTGCGCGGCGCGGATGGCTTCGGCATCGACAAACGATGCCACCGCCTGCATATAGTCAGGAATGATATCCGCGGTGCGATATTGCCCCTCGATCCCCATTGGCTCGGGAGCCATAGTCTCTTCGAGCTCTTCGATGACATCCTGGTTGGCGGTCGAGCCGTCACCCATGCGAATCTTGAGGCACAGATAACCCTGCGGATGATGGGACCCCGTCACCATGAGCGCGCCGCACGCCTCACCGTCATAAGCCGCCGCCCACGTAAGGGCAGGGGTCGGGACAGGTCGCGAAGCGAGCACGGCGTCTAGCCCGTGCGCTGCTAGCACGCCCGCCGCAAGCTCAGCGAACTCGCGCGCCAGGGGCCGGGTGTCGAACCCTATATATACCGTTTTGCCCGGATTGGTCTTTTGCCACAACTCGCCGACGGCATCGGCGATACGGGCAACGTTATCGGCAGTGAAGTCCTCATCGACGCGAGCGCGCCAACCGTCAGTTCCAAAATGAATTATCGCGCACACGCGCAGACACCTCACAGTGTTTGGATCATGGTACGCATGGGGTATACCCGCAACATGCACTCGGCAACCTGCCGGCACCAGCATTCACCATTTGGGCAAATGCTGCCGAGGACATGCAAGCAATAAAAAAACCGCCCCGTATGGAGCGGTTTGCCCTTTATATATCGAGCGCCTCGGCCATCGCGGCCGTAGTGATTGCCGTGGTTCCACAGCAACTGCCCACCATTGCGGCACCGGCATGTCTCCATTCGATGCATGCGCGCGCGAAAGCTTCGGGGTTCTCGTGCCATACGGGGCCATCCTGAGTCTGGACCGGATCGCCTACGTTGGGACGCACCGTGACGGGAGTAGTCGCCGATGCAACCATCCTGGGCACCGCCGCGTTCGCGGCCGCAAGCGAACAGCAATTAACACCAACCGAATTTGCGCCGTGTTTTTCGGCGTACAAAACGGCTGCCTCGATGTTGAGGCCATCGCCCAGCAGGTCGCCTTTATCGTCAACGACAAAACTCACCAGAACAGGCATGCCGTCGGCGGCATCTCGGGCGCCGGCAAGCATGGGCTGCAGATTACGGATAGACGTCACCGTCTCGATCAGCAGACCGTCAACACCAGCATTGAGCAAGGCGTGCGCCTGTTCGCGCGCAATGCCGCGGATTTCACGATACTCGACAGAGTCCTCGGCAAACCACTCAATACCGATCGGGCCCATTGAGCCCAGCAGTAGCTGAGGGTGCGCCTGGCGGGCATCGTCGACGGCCCCGCGATTGACCTCCGCCACGGACGGCGCAATCTGGTCGTGCTTGAGGGCATAGCTTGATGCCTGAAAGGTATTGGTAATGAGCACCTGCGCACCGGCGGCGACATACAAGCGATGGATACGAGAAACGGTCTGCGGCTCCGCCAGATTCCAAAACGCCGGTGGAATATCGGCGGCGTCGTACTCACTCAACAGAACACTGCCCATGGGGCCCTGCGCCAACAAGGTCTCGCTCGACAAGCGGCGCGTAAGTTCCTCGGCACCAAAGCGGTTGTAATAACTCGTATCCATATATATCCCGCTATTCCTCGACGCTGATTCCCTGCTTTTCGAGATAGGCGAGCCAGCGGCTCATCGTGTCCTCGGATAGCGCATGCTCCATCATGCAGGCCTCGGAATCGGCTCGCTCAAATTCGACACCGAGCTCCTGAACCAAAAACGTGCGGATGAGGCGATGACGGTACCAGATAGCCGTGCCAACCTCGCGGCCGCGATCGGTCAGGATTACCTTGCCATAGTGCGATTGCTCGACAAGCTCGGATGCCTTGAGCGCCGAAACCGCTTTATTGACCGATGCCTTGGAGACGCCAAGGCGCTGCGCGATGTCGACCGATCGCACGCCGTTGGTTTCCCCCTCTTCGCTTTCAATGCGAACCATGCACTCCAAGTAGTCTTCGTTCGCCACCGTCAGATGTAGTTCGCGCGAGCTATTTGTCGTATCCATGATCTTCCGTCCCTTCTGCATTCAATGGCTGATTCTACCCCATCCAAGCGTCGCGGTATGCCGTGGCATACCGTGCTAGAGTTCTTGTTGCACACGACGACCAAGATTGGAGCGGTCTTTATGGAAAACACCACCACGAACCCCGATGTCCTCGAGCGCTTTTTGCGCTACGTCCAGATCAACACGCAGTCCGAGGATGCAAACTGCGACCAGGTACCTTCGAGCGCCGTTCAGTTTGACCTTGCCAACGTGCTGGCTGAAGAGCTGCGCGAGCTTGGTGCGGAAGATGCCCACGTGACCGAGCATGCCTATGTCTGCGCGCATATCCCCGCAAGTGCGGGCGCTGAGGACAAGCCCGCCCTGGGCCTGATCGCCCATCTCGACACCACCGAAGTTGCACCGGGCGCCGGCGTGAAGCCGCACATCGTACACTACGAAGGCGGCGACCTGGTCTGCGGCACGGTTGACGGTAAGCCCGTTGCCATGAGTACCGTCAAGCTTCCCACCCTGAACGACCTCGCGGGTGAGGACCTGGTCTGCAGCGATGGCACCACACTGCTGGGCGCGGACGACAAGGCAGGCGTCGCCGAGATCATGTCGCTTGTCGCACGTATCGCTCAGGACCCTTCTCTGCCCCATCCCGCACTCGGCATTTGCTTCTGCCCTGACGAGGAGATCGGCCACGGAGCCGAGCTGTTGGATATCGATACCTTTGGCTGCAAGTACGCCTACACGGTCGACGGCGGCCCCATCGGCGAGCTGGAGTGGGAGTGCTTTAACGCCGCCGAGGCGACCGTCCGCTTTGAGGGCCAGTCCATCCACCCGGGCGACGCCAAGGGCCGTATGGTCAACGCAGGCAATCTGTTCTGCGACTTCAACGCGTTGCTCCCCTACGCGCAGCGCCCGGAGTATACGGAAGGCTACGAGGGCTTTTATCACCTTGAGGGTGTATCTGCAACCGTCGACCACGCCACGGCGCGCTACATCGTCCGCGACCATGACGCCGCCAAGTTCCAGCAGAAACTCGACCTTATTGATGCCGCCGCCTCGATGCTCAACCAGCGTCTGGGTGAGGAGCGCGTGACGGTCGAGATTAAGCAGCAATATCGAAATATGGCCGAGATCGTTTGTGACTTTCCCGAGCTTATTGATGTTGCCAAGGAAGCCTACCTTGCCTGCGGCGTTGAGCCCCAAGTGCTGCCGATTCGCGGCGGCACCGACGGCGCGCAGCTGTCGTTCCGCGGTCTGCCCTGCCCCAACCTTTCCACCGGCGGCTATTGCTACCACGGCGTCAACGAATTCGTCCCGGTCAGTTCGCTCGTCAAGATGACCGACGTGCTCCAGGAGCTCGTCGCCCGCTTTGCATAAGCCTGGCTGCACAAGTCCAAAAGACGAATCGCCCCGTCCTCAACCAAGAACGGGGCGGTTTTTTTACTGCAACGAGAATAGGTTGACGCACGCCAGCCTCTTGAAGCAAGGAGTGTCCCAAACTGCCGGTACAAAAGGAACGTCCCCAAGTGCCAAGTGCATCAAGAGTGCCCCCTTTGACCAGTCGTTTAAGAACGTCCATTACAGTCGAAATTGTCAGCCCGGGCCCGTCTCGGGCTACGATT
>JBKXPS010000025.1:0-4636 GCA_047014445.1 Collinsella aerofaciens
GTCTCAGGGGCACGATTCAGGGTTTGCCGCTGCGTCCGTTATCGTAATAATCTCCCACAGGCACCACCGCGCACGCCGCCGTGCCCGTGTCTTTTATCGTAATAATTCGAAATCTGGCGCCTTTTCCTCCTTGTCCGTTATCGTAATAACAAGGCGCGCGAGTGTCTTCCCCCGGTCCAAGGGCGGAGCCCTGGCAAGCGCCGAACCGCCCGGGTCGGCGGCAGACTTGTACACACATTTACGATGGGGGTACAAGTATGCGTCTCTTGCGGGATTTCTCGTTTATCGGCAGAAAATCGAGGTCAGAAGATGGATGAGTTCTTGAGTATTGAAGATCTGCGGTGGGAGTTCGGCGCGTCGCGAGCATGGACGTACAAGTATCTGGCGCCGCATATCAAGTCAATCACCGTGAAGTGCTCGACCGACGACGGCGAGCGCCTGTGCAAGCGTTATAGCCTCGATGATGCACGGCGCGTGGTCGCTGAAAAGGCTCGAGCCGAGGTCTATTCCGTGCCCGTTAAAGCGGACCCCGGGAAAAGCAGCTATGCTCCATACCGCCGCCCGCGGCGTGTGCGAATCAAGACGAGCGCGTACATCGCCGAATATATCGTCGGCTTCGGCCATCTCTGGCAGATCGACGAGATTGCAGAGGAATACTGCGGTAAGCGCTCAAGAGAGGCGGCATATCAATTCATCTACCGTAACGCCTGGATCGCAATCGTGTTCGGCAACAAAACTTTCTATATCCCGAGGCGCACCACACCGCAATTCGTGGCGGCAGCAGTCGAGGTGTTCGGAGACGCCGCCCACACCGTCGAATACGCACGCGGTGGGCATAAAAGTGACGCCACGGAATAGCGGCACTATGTAACAAATGAATAAGTGAACGGCGTAAAAAGTGAAAAACCGAACTACGTAATATCGACAATGCGACATAACGCAATAACGACAAAGCGGAATAGCCGCACTATGTAACCACGTAATAACAGAACTATTGAACATCGGACTATTCGGTCCTGAAATCTGTCCGCAAGAGTCGTACGCTGCCGTACAGAATGCCCGGCAGCGTACCGCCGCAAGCGGCGCACGCTAGGGCTCTGCCCTAGCACCCGGCACTCGCGGCGTTAGCTCATTGTTCTGCAATTCAACGGTTACGTTTTTCAGTTTTGTCGTTATCGCGTAGTTCGGTAATTACACAGTTACGTAGTGTCGTAATTGCTTTGTTCGGTTGTGTCGCAGTTCAGATATGAACAACCGCCGCAGGCGCCGGGTACTAGGGCAGAGCCTTGGCAGTACGCGGACGGCCGAAACGCAGTTTTGTACGGCAGCGTACGACACTTGCGGGCGAGCTCCGGCTATGTCATTGCTGAATTACGACAAAACGCAACAACAGAGCCGTGTAACCGCGGCATAACTGATTTACAGACGATACGAAGAACGTAATGAATGAACTAGTGAACTGCGACACAACCGAAAAAGCGAACAGTTATAAACCCAAAAAACGCATTGAAACAGGCGAGATGTTTTAAATCTCAGCCCACAAATCGAAAACAGTAGCGTCCCGACGAACCGTGGCAAAATAGTCGCAGTAGTCATAGGCATCATCGGGACTGCGCATCACGGCAACAAGATCTCCGTTGTGCGCATCAACAACTGCATGTCGAAATCCCATCGTCTGACGCATCATCCGGTTGCGCTGCCGCTCGATCTCGATCGCATCCAGCAGGAGGTGGCCATCTGTATGGCCATGAAGGGCGAGTAGCCGTTTGCGGGGCCAAGCTGACCGCTCGCGTTGAGCGGCGGCAACACCCGTTGGAGCGATAGTTCCGCAATTTGTTTCACGAATTACCGTCGAAATGTTTCACGCGCTGGTAGATGCAAGCACTGCTTAAGGGCACATCCAAAGCACCCAAAAGTGCCGCCACGCAGGCCAAGGCCGAAAAATCAACCTCACCAGATGCGTTTTAAGACACGGAAAAGGGGTGTCACGAACATCCAAACCATCCCAGGTTCAATCGCCCCGTAAATCGAATCCTGTTGAACCGTCTACCTGCGACTTTGTGATATTTGCTGCCGCCGTGTCGTGAGCGGGAATCGTGTCCGCACGGGGCGATATATTAGGTAAAGCACCCGAGGGAACGATAGGCAACCGGACACACATTCTGTCCGAGTCGTTAAAAGCGGGCACGGAATTTAAACGGCTGAAAAAGGGGCATCGACCTGCGCCGATGCCCCTAAAGTAGACACACATTTTGTCCTATAAGCCTCATTTATTTGCGAAGAACATCGGCTAGCCGCAGGATTGAAATCATCGACCGATAAGTGAGTTCCACTTTTTCGCCCGCAAGCAGTCGTTTCGAGCCAATCTCATCTAGCCCCACAAGCCGAGAAAACAGCGAGCCGCTCATCGTGCCCTCGTCAATCGATTCCCTTATGATCTTCAAAACGTCCGTATCATGAAGCGATGCCGAGCTGTAGGGGGCAACACGAGCGGAACTCTCAATTAACGACGAGACAAAAGGGTGGAGATACTTTGGACATAGTCCATCAAACACCACATCCCCATTGTCGTTCGAGCCGACCAGGCGCCAAGTATAATGATCGACCCAGTCATCTCCGTCATATATGGCGTCCATGAGCAACTTCCCGTTTAGAGAGAGAAACCTATTTGGACATCGGGGCGCAAGACCGCAATCCATATCGGGCCTGCAGCAGCTCCAACCCAACGCACCACATAGGTTCCCTTTCGTACATGTGTATCAATCTGCCCCGAAATGCCGGTGAATGCAATTCCAGACCCGTTTGTCGGGTAGCAATCGACGTATTTTTGTTTTCCGCTCACAACCTTGTATAGATATATCGTTCCAGCAAAAGAGAAGGGATCGTTCGCAATTTTGTCCGGAAGAACTTGCCACCTCAAAATCCCGCTACCAATATGGTCAAGCTTGACCGTTCCGCCGTCCCCCTCAAAAGTGGCAAGGGGATTTACTCCAGACTGAGAGCCGGCATCGCCCTCCTTAGCGCTTATGAGCAGGCTGCCCGTATAAGACTGCTGAAGTTCACCTTCAGGACAGGCAGCCTCGGCCCAAGAAGGACCACTCAGGCAGAACAGTCCGAGCAACATCATTGCCAATAGAAGAAAACCCTTAGATCTATTCATCTCTATCCCCAACGTCTCTCGACATTTTTATATTGTGACTATTCTAGATCTATATGGCCAATTTGGCCCTCACCATGGCAACTGTTGCAGCCAGGTTTCTTTTCATTAAATTGTCACCTTGGTAAAACGTCGACCCCTAAGCATCAAACCCGAAGTCCACCGAGTGGGCTAAAGTAAAAGAGGGTCGAACCAGAAGCAGTTCCCGGACAATTGGCGTTCGGCCAGACACTTCGGTTCGACCCTTTTTCATGCGCAAAGCACATGTCAAGCCAGACTAATTCTGTGGGTATAGGGTGGCATTTCACTGAAGTCGGAAACTCCCGCAACCATTGATTAGTTTCGATATGTCCGAAATTAATATTACATACATGGGTAACAAGCATATATGGGAGCGCTCAAGTAACCGAAGTAACCGAGCCGGGGCAAAAATTGGCAAGAAGGACCCCGGTGAGAAGTTTGGAGGCGAAGATGAGTACAACGAAAGACCTGTTTATTACTCGCAGGTCAATCCTGACGGCAGCCGCATTGGGCGGACTGTCACTAATCACCCCACATGGTGCATTTGCTGATGGTTACAATTCTGAAACTGTAGAATTCCTAGCATTCCCGGATCTGAGTGAATCTGATGTCGAGGCGATTGTGCGTCAACGTGCAGAGCAAGAAGCGGCCCTTATCATAGAAGAGGCGATGTCATCCGATGATGTTGAGCTCTATGCGACACGCGGTCGCCCAAGCTACAGCACCGTATACGGGAGCGTGCAAACGAAAGCCAGCGGATGGCACGACGTTGCTGGGCAGCCCCCGGGGGGCATTCACATCGACGGGAGCGGTTCTGTAAACGTCCAGCGGTATGGCGGCGGTTCGGTGAGTGTATCGGTGCCGCTCCCGAATGGTGTCGGAAGCATAGGCGTATCGATACCGCTGGCAAAGCGCGAGGCGATGGCGACTGGGTTTTCCATTGATATCGGCGGCGCTGGCTTTTGGAAAGTAACGGCGAACGTTGAACACAAGGTCCAGCCGTTTGTTGTTTATGAGACCGTCAATGGCGTCAAGAAGGTGTACAAAAAAGCAGCGACGAATGACTTCTTCCGCCTTGCCTTAGGCAAGCGAAAAGTAGGATGACATGATAGGCAAGAGCTATGCAAAGATAGCGATTGTTGGCCTTGTAATCGGTCTTGCAATGGCACTATGCGCATCATTCGCGAAGTATAGGTCCGAGCAATCGTTTATTGATGGCGCTGAAAACGGTTTTGGCATAGACGGGATGTATGTCAACGATGGCGCGACCAAGACGTCTATGGCGATTCTTGCAGGTGAAGACATGGAATGGCAAATCTGCAATGACGATGGCTCTTGTCTGAGTGGTCGTTTGGCCGCAACGAGCGATCCGAATTCGTTCGATCTTCTCGACAATGATGGAGCGGATTGCGGTTCTGTTCACCTTTCATATGCATCGCGAGATGGGATGGACGGCAT
>JBKXPS010000026.1:0-2650 GCA_047014445.1 Collinsella aerofaciens
GCGATTGGCGAAAATGCGTTGGTGGAAATGGTGAAAATTATATTGACGCTAACAGGAGGCGCCGCACATCATCGAGAACGCCGCCTCGCCCTTCAGCCTGCCGGGGTTGTCGCCGGCGGCCACGACCAGGGCGGCGGTCGTGGTGCCGCAGCCCTCGACGCCGAGCAGCGCGGGCGCGTTCGCCTCCAGCAGCGCGCGGATGCGCTCGTCGAGGGACTCGACCTGGCTGCGGGCCTCCTTCCAGACCGCCGCGACGGACCGCAGCGAGGCCAGCACGCTCTCCTCGAGCGCGTCGCCCGCCTTCCTCCCGCGCGCGAGCAGCGGCATGAGGTCCTTCGGCCGCTCGCGGCCCCTGAACCGCTCCCTCAGGGCGCTCGGGGCCGTCGTGAGCATCGACTTCGCGCAGGCCACGCAGGACGTGGACGTCGCGACGGCCAGCCTGCGCGCGACGTAGAGCTGGCGCACCGCCTCGACCCAGCCGTCCTGCGACTTCGGCACGGAGCAGCCCTTCCCGGACGCCGCCTTGCGCGCCGCGCGCTCGGCGTCCAGCGGGTCGCTCTTCCCCTCGCCGGGCCTCGCCTTGTCCCTCTTGGGCCTGAGCACCTCGACGACGTTGTACCCGAGCTCCACGAGCCTCCTTGTCAGCCCGGCCCCGTACGATGCCGCGCCCTCGACGCCGACGACCATGCAGCTCCCCGGGTCGCCTATCGCCTCCGCCAGCCTGTCGTAGCCCTCGGGGTCGGCCCCGAAGCTCCCGCTCCAGATCTTCCTCCCGAGGCCGTCGAGCAGGCACAGGACATGCACGTCCTTGTGCGTGTCGACGCCCGCGATGACCGTTTCGCCTTCCATTTTCGCTCCCCTCGGTCTGCCGCCTGCTCCGCGCCCGGGTCTCCCAGACATTGCACTGACGGGAGCGCTACAATCCAGTTGGCTTGTCCGATTGTCCGCGCTCATGCTCCTATTAGGTCATGGCAGGACTCCGGGACGCGGATGCCGGGGCGAGACAGGTCGGATTTGAGGACGGCCGAAGAGGCGTCAGCAGGTCAGTGGGTCATCGTCCCGGCATTCAGCATCAGGGTAGCGCTGCGACGCGGAAATCGCGCGCCGTTGCCGCGCCCCGCAGTGCCCGCTTCCCCCGAGAACAATTATCAGTGCAGGTAGAAGGCTTGCCGATTTTCAAAAAAGAGCCGCATGGTCGACCCATGTGGGTTAAACGTAGTAGATGGGCCGTTTTCGTGGCAGAGCGTCAGCGGGATGTGACAAAGGGACTGTCCCTTTGTCACATTGGCTAGTCTAGGCGGGCTGGATCGTGGGGGTAGGCGTTGAGGATCTCGATGCCGGACTCGGTGACCAGGGCAAGGTCTTCGATGCGGACGCCGGTGCGGCCGGGGAGGTAGATGCCCGGCTCGATAGAGAACGTCATGCCCGGCTCTACGACCTGCTCGTTGACGAGCGAAACGTCGCCCGGTTCGTGGTCCTGCAGGCCGATTGAGTGGCCCAAGCGATGCGTGAAGTACTTGCCGTAGCCAGCGTCCTCAATCACGTCGCGCGCGGCACGGTCCAGGTCACACATGCGCACGCCCGGGGCGATGAGCGCCTCGGCGGTCTCGTTGGCGCGGCGCACGATGTCGTAGATGTGTGCCGTCTCTTCGTCCGGCTCGCCCCAAAAGAATGTGCGCGTCATGTCCGAGCAGTAGTTGCGACGACGCCCTCCAATGTCGAACAGCACCACGTCACCGCGCTTGAGTACCGTATCGTCGGGCTCGTGGTGCGGGTCTCCTGCGTTGGCGCCAAAGCTCACGATGGGCGGAAAGCTAAAGCCCTCGCAGTCGTGTTTGCGGTACAGGCCGAGCATCTGGTCGGCAATCTCGCGCTCCGTCATGCCCTCGTGAACGAGCTTGATGGCGTCGGCCATCACGGCGTCGTTGGCGGCCGAGGACACGCGCATGAGCTCCTGCTCTGCGGCGTCCTTGTGGGTGCGTGCGGCGGCGACGGCAAAGTCGCCCAGGAAGAAATCGCTCGCGGCATGGCGCTCCATAAGCGGCATCAAAAAGCCGGAGCGCATGACGGTGTCGATACCGAGCGGTTTGGTCGGGTCGATCTCACTCGCGATGGCGTCGGCCACGACATCGGTGTCGGTGTGGTAGGCAACGCGGGCATTGTCATACTTGGGTAGCTGATGCAGGGCGTTGACCAAGATCACGGGCTCGCTGCCGCGTGCGAGCAGCACACCGCAAAAACGCTCGAACATATCGGCATAAAAGCCGGTCAGGTAATAAATCGACCACGGGTCGTTTACAAGTAGCTGCGCGCCGGGGTGCTGAGCCTCGAGCGCATCGAGCACGCGCGCCACGCGCTGATCATCGACATGTGCCATACATCGTCCTTTCGCTAGGTTGCCACCATGGTATCCCATGCCCGGCAGCTAGGGACGTTCCTTTTATGCCGGCACTTCGGGACGCTCCTTGGCATGGCTAACCTGGCAAGCAGTAAAAGTAGCTAAAAGAGGCCCGTCCCAAATGGGCTGGTTTCAAAAGTATGGCGGATTACGGGGCTGGACCTGCATTACTTGACCATGGGAAAAATCGCGAAATTAAAACCGACGCTCCTATAAGTTGTCAAGAGGCAGTTTGCGGGAGCGCTCTCTCCA